>CAVUNX010000001.1:0-90342 GCA_963742945.1 uncultured Solirubrobacterales bacterium
TTTGCCGTGGAGAGGATGTGGCCACAGCGCAGCTCTCCGACGGTCGGCTTCAGCCCGCTGCGCGAGAGGAACACGAGCAGGGCGAGCGCTTGGCGGCTCACTTTGCCGGCTGCCACCTGCGTGCGATCGCAGCGACCGAGCTCGATGCCTGGGTCGGCGAGGACGGCCCGCTCCAATTCGGGCTGGGAGAGCAGAAGCGCATCACTTGCGGTCGCCCCGTCGAGCACTGGACCGTCTTTGGCGCCCTGCGGATGGAGCGCGACATCCAGCTGGCGCCAATTGGCGAGGATCGGCCGCGGGTCGATCGCGCTCTGCGCACCGGCGGGACGAATCGCAAAGCGCATGCTCGCCGGACTGACGCCCTTGGAGGCGAGATGGCCGAGCACAGTGCCTTGCGCCACTACCGAGCCACGACTCAGCTTCGTCCAGCCTTTGGGGTCTTGGCGCTCAGCGGCCGTTCCCTGATGTGGATGGCGACGATCGCATCGGGGTTGTCGGGATGCGCAAAGACACGGACCTTGCCTGCTCCCCCGCCACTTCTTCTCCCCCGGCGCTCAGGGCAGAACTGAACTGCTTGAGCTTGGCCTTCTTGACAGTCGGCTTCTTCTTGGCCACGTGCAAGCGTCACGGGCAGCTGGCGCCCGGCGCTGGCCGCCTGCTTGGGGGTGGGATCGTTAGCGGCTTCCCCACTCGGAAGGCGCCGGTCGGGACCCTTGACCTGGGTCGGCTTGGGCAGGCGGTAGCGGGGAGCGATGCTGCCGAGGCCGGCATAGGTGAAGAGATCGCCGTAGGTGTCGCGCAGCACCAGATAGCGACCGAGCCGACGCGAGACACCGATCCCGACGATGCGCCCATCCTCGACCGCCACGACCGGTGCCTTGGGGCGAGCCAGGAGCTCGGACAGCTGCGAGGGTGGAGCGGGAGCGTTCAGAGCGCCGTTCGGCGCGGGCAGCGCTCACAGCCGGGGACGGTGCCGGTGTCGAGCCAGGGAAGGCGACGTCGCCTCGTGCCTTTCGGGTGGTTGCAGCAGGGTGCGGGTGAGTCGACCGCACCGGCGTGCTGGAGCGCTCCCAGTCGGGCCTGGAGGCTCCGGCGAGAGACGGAGCCAAAGCGACCTGCGGGATCTTCGCGGTCGGACTGAGCTGTGCGCCCGCGACAGGCAGGCTGCCCTCGGTCAGGCCGGTCAAGGTTGCGATCACCGACGGTGGGTAGCTCGCGAACAGGCGTGCCCGCAGCAGCACCGATTCGACGTACGCGTCGGAGTGGTTGTAGGCGAGGATCGCCGTGCGCAAGTCGGCTGGAGGCACCGGCGGCGTGGAGGTAGCGTGCGGCGGCGAAGATGGCGTCGACGGGGTTATAGGGATCGGCATAGCCGGCGTTGACGGCGTCCACGCCGTACTGCAGCCACGTCTCGGGCATGAACTGCATCCATCCCACTGCTCCGGCAGTCGACACGGAGAGGTCGGTACCGAAGTTGGTCTCGACTTCGTTGATGGCCGCGAGGATCGGCCACGGCACGCCGTATTGCACGGCCGCCGCCTGATAGATCGGAAGCAGAAACAGCGGAATCCTGTAGAAGTCGAGTGCCCGTGTCGAGGCCGCAGAACCGGCGATCATCGCGGCAAGCGCACTCTGCTGGGCCGCCGCAAGCTGCGGCGCGACGGCAATGTTGCCAGCGCCCGTAGCGGGGGTCCGTGCCGGCGTTGGCGTAGTCGCGGCACTCGTTGTCGTTGTGTCGGTGGTTTCGCCTTCGGTGGGCTGTTGCGTGTGCTGAACGACGACTCGCGGATTGCTTGTGGGTAGATGTGGAGGCCTTGTGGGGCTTGTGGAGGTCGTCTGTGTCGGTGGTTGTGTGGTGGGCTGAGTCGTGGTCGCGCTCTGCGTGGTGGTCGTCGGGGGTGGTTCCACCGGAGTCGATACCGTGGTCGTGCCCGTCGCGGGGGGGGTGGTCGTGGTGGTGGTGCTTGTCGTCGACTGCGTTGGCGCTTCTGGCGCGGGCGTAGTCGACGTTTCCGAGGAGGTCCCAAGCCCCGTGGAGGGATCAGCGGCAAGCGCACCGCCGGATAGCGGTCCACCCAGCCCGACAGCCGTCATGCCGCCGCCCGCGAGCGCCGAGAGGATCACCCTGCGCGCGGTTGTGCGAGCGCTGTTCACGCCGGGCATGCTCTGGCCCCTGCTCATCTTGATCTCGTCCCATGGTCGCGTTGGAGCAGGGCACCCAAACGCCCCGAGCGCCCCCTGACCCTATTCATATCGGCAGGGAAGCATGCCTTGGTAAAGGATTCGTAATCGAAGTTGCAATCGAGCCGCGTGTGGCGACGGAGATGCGCTATTGGATCACCATAGCGGCAGAGCGACCGGACTGTACAGATGCCCGAGGCGTCAGCCCTCGAACATGGCCGAATTGGCCGACTTTGCGCACGCTCGCTTGCAAAAGACGTTACGCTTGGCCGATGGAAGCGATTCTCTCGTGCCTCCAGGTCTTGATCGCCGTGGGACTCATCTTCCTGGTCTTGATGCACTCGGGCAAGGATTCCGGGCTCTCGGGCGCGTTCGGCGTCGGCAGCGGGCAAGGACCACTCGGCGGGGGCTCGATGGTCGAGCGCAACCTCAATCGCTGGACGGTCGCCTTCGCGATCGCCTTCGCGCTGAACACGATCCTGCTGCTCGAAGAAACCCTGGTGATAGCCGCGCGCGCCGGTAGCGGCGCGTGTTGAGGGATGGACGAGCCGCTGAAGAGACCCTGATGGGCGGCACAGAGCCTACTTCGGGTCGGGGCCCGCTCCTGCTGCTTGGGCTCACGCTGCTCGGGCTGCTGCTTGGGTCCTGCTTGGGTTCCTGCTTGGCCGGCTCGTCTGGGAACTCCTCTCGATCACCGCCCTCCCCCAGCGCCTCCAGGCGGTCGAGGATCTCGATGGCCTCGGCGCGCAGCGCCCCGTTGACCGACTCGTAGTCCTCCCGCGAGAGCTTGCCGGTGCGGTAGTCGAGCTCGGTGTCGCGGATCTCCCTGTACTTCGCCTCGCGTGCCGCCTCCAGCTCGGCTCGCCCCGGCGCCTCCGGCTCGACCGGCCACCTGCTCGCGCTTCGAAGGCGAGCCCTTCGGGGTGCGCCGGCGCGCAGGGGCCAGCTCACGACGACGATCACCGCCGCAAGCAGCGCGAGCGTCAGCACAGCACCAGCACGCTCATACGCGACTACTCAGGCACGCGCCAGGCCGTGCGCGGCCCGGCTGTCCCGTGGATCGCCGATCGTGCACGCTGACACGGCGGCGAACGACGCTCGGCGCCGGCCACAGTCGCGATCAACCCACCGCCCAACACGATCCCGCCGCCGATCCAGATCCACATCACCAGCGGCGAGACGATCAGGTGGAATTGGGCCGGCGGTGCGGGTCTTCAGGTATTCGCGCTCGATCACCGCCAGGGCGATCATCCCCTCGTCGGGGCGCACGATCGGGATCGTACGGTTGGCGATCGCCATGATCCGCTTCAGATCGTGGCGTATCGATGTCGGGAGCGATCGCGCTCCACACGTCACGCGTCACCCCCGCGTCCATGCTCACATGGCTCACCGCCTGACCACCGATCAGATGACCGACGGATCCCTGGCTCGGGTCCCCGGAGTCGTAGAAGCCCTCGCTCGGGAAGAGCGTCGCGACGTGCCGGGGTGGGTGGGATCCGGTACTCACGTCGAGCACCGCCCCGAGGCTGAGCGTGGCGCCTGTATGAGCAGTGTCTGACTTGCGGGGTGATCGTGGCGCTGGGGCGCACGTAGCGCACGGTGTAGGCCCCCACCTTCGTCGACTGCCCCGGCGAGAGGCTCAGCTCGGAGGCGTGCTGGAAGGAAGAGGAGGCCGCCACGCCCACGAACAGCACCGCCATGCCGATGTGCACCACGTAGCCGCCGTAGCGCCTGCGGTTGCGCCTTACAAGCGCCAGCAGCGCCACGGGCACGGGCTCCTCCGCGCTCGCGCGACGCACCCGCACACCTCGCCAATACTCCTGCCCCACGCTCCCCAGCACGAACGCCGCACAGCAGAACATCGCTATGGCAAGCGGTTTTCCGGTGCTCAGACCCGTGCCAAGCAAGGTCATCAGCGTGAAGAGAGCGACCAGCAGGGGCGCCAGGAAGTTGCGCCGCGCGTTCGCAAGCGTCGCCCTGCGCCAGGCGATCACCGGCCCGATGCCGCTCAGCAGTACCAGGGCCAACGCGAGCGGCACGGTGTAGCGATCAAACCACGGCGGCCCGACTGACGCCTCGTGGCCGGTGAGCGCTTCTGAGATCAGTGGGAAGTATGTGCCCCAGAAGATCACGAAGCACAATCCCACGAGCACGACGTTGTTGGCCAGGAACGACAGACTCGCGCGAGAGCAATGAGTCGAGCCGGTGCTCGCTACGTAGTATCTCTCGGCGCGAGGACACCAGATAGATCGACCCCAAAATCAAAACCCCTATCAGCGCCACGAACGGCACTCCGAGGGTGGCCCCTCCGAAGGCGTGGATCGAGCTGAGGATGCCACTGCGCACCAGGAACGTCCCCATGATCGCGAGCGTCCCCGTGGCGAGCACGAGCGACACGTTCCACACCTTCAGCATCCCGCGCTTCTCCTGGATCATCAACGAGTGCAGGAACGCCGTTCCCGTCAGCCACGGCATCAGCGACGCGTTCTCGACCGCGTCCCAGCCCCAGTAGCCACCCCAGCCGAGCTCCGCATAGGACCAGCGCGCACCGAGCATGATCCCGACCCCGAGTAGGAGCCAGGCGGCGAGTGCGAAGCGACGGGTGGCGCGGATCCACTCGGCGTCCACTTTGCGCGCGATCAAGGCCCCCATCCCGAACGCAAGCGGCACGACGCACAGCGTGTAGCCCGAGTAGAGCATCGGCGGGTGGATCATCATGCTCGGGTGGCGCAACAGCGGGTCGAGCCCCGCCCCGTCCGCGGGGGCGGGACTGGTGGTGGCAAACGGCGTCGCGTAGAAGATCATCAGTGAGACGAAGAAGCCGCCGAAGCCGAGCAGGATCGCCGTCGCGTAGGCGGAGACCTCCCGCAGGCGCCTGCGCGTCAAGAACAGGACGAGGCTCGACCACAGCGACAAGAGCCACGCCCACAACAGCAGCGAGCCCTCCTGAGAGGACCACACGGCAGCCGCCTTGTAGAAGGTCGGCGTCGTCGTGCTGGAGGTTTCCGCCACCGTGTTGAAACCGAAGTCGCTGCGCAGGAATGCCAGCTCGAGCACCCCGAACGCCACTGTCAGGATGATCGCGAGCGCGTACACCGAGCGCCTACCGGATTCCGACCACTCGTGGCGCCCGGCCCTTACGCCATACAGCGACGCCCCGATTCCATATGCGCACACGGTGAGCGCCAGCACCAGGCAGGCGCGACCCAGCTCGGGCATCAGTAGGGCTTGTGCTTGCTCGGGGCCACCTTGTACTTCGACGGGCACTTTGTGATGAGCGAGTCGCGCCGGCCCACATATCCCTGGCCCTGCTTCTCGACCGTCACGATCACCTCGCGGCCTTCGCGGAAGGGGTCGGGCACCTCTCCCGTGTAACTGAGCGGGACTATGGTTTCCCCGGTCCTGTCCTGCACGCTGAAGTACAGGGTCTCGCCTTCGTGGCGCACCGACCCGGACTTAACCTTGCCGGTCAATTGGTAGCTGCGACCCGCCACGCCTTCGCGTACGAGTTGACCGGGGGTCACGGTCGGGCTGGCGGCGCTGAAGCTGGTGTAGATCAGGGCGCTTGCCAGCACCACCGCGGCGCTCAACGCCACCACCAGCCGCACCGTTCGCTTGCGGGCGGGGCTCATCGACTCTGATTATCCCAGAAGCGCCCACGCTCCCGTGCCGGGGGCCAGCGCCGCCACGTCATCCACCCAGGAGATATCCGTGCGAGGGCGAAACCTTTGGGCATCCCAAGCGTCTTATTGGTAGAGACCGATGCGATCCAATCTGCTTCACCCACTTACTGCCTGGCGCCATCACGAGATCCCGCCGGCAGCCCCCGATATCTCCGTGCGACGCACACGGGCCGCCGGCGGCCCGACCGACGAAGCTTGCTATCCGTGCGCATGCGGGTATTTCTTTATCGCGCCGGTCTCCACCAGTGTGAGCTGCCCACACTGCGGCGCCCGCCAGGCCTGGTAGCTACTTGATGTGCATCCCGCTGATTGCGCGGGAGATGACCAGCTGCTGGATCTCGGCCGTGCCCTCGAAGATGTCGTAGATCTTCGCGTCGCGATGCCAGCGCTCGACCGGGAACTCGCGCGTGTAGCCATTGCCACCGAGGATCTGGATCGCACGCTCGGTCACCCACACGGCGACCTCACCTGACTTGAGCTTGCTCATTGATCCCTCGGCGTTCTCGAACGGAACCTGGTTACGGCCCATCCAGGAGGCCCGCCACACGAGCAGGCGGGCAGCGTCGATCTCCATCTTCATGCGCGCGAGCGTGAAGGCGATCGACTGGTTCTCGATGATCTTCTTGCCGAACTGCTCGCGCTCCTTGGCGTACTCGAGCGAGTACTCATAGGCCGCGCGGGCGATGCCGAGCGCCTGCGAGCCGACCGTCGGGCGAGAGGCCTCGAAGGTGGCCATCGAAGCGTTTGACTTGTTCTTCTTGCCCTCCTTGGCCCGAGCGAGGCGTTCGTCGAGCTTCTCCTTGCCGCCGAGCACGTAGCCCTCGGGGATGCGGCAGTCATCGAGGTAGACGTCGGCGGTGTGCGACGCGCGCAGGCCGTGCTTTGAGACCTTGGCGCCTTCGGAGATGCCCTTGGCTTCGCTCATCGGGACCACGAACGCGGCGTGCCCACGCGAGTTGAGCGAACGATCGACGGTCGCGATCACCACGTGCACATCGGAGATCCCGCCGTTGGTGGCCCATGCCTTCTGACCGTTGAGCACCCACTCTTTGGTGGCCTCGTCGAACTTGGCGGTGGTCCTCACCGCGCTCACGTCCGATCCGGCGTTGGGCTCAGAGGAGCAGAAGGCGGCGACCTTGATGTCCTCGGGGGTGCCGAAGCAGCGCGGTATCCATTCGCCGATCTGCTCCCCGGTGCCCTGACCGAAGATGGCGGCCACGGCGAGCGAAGTGCCCATGATCGCCATGCCCATGCCCGCGTCGCCCCAGAAGAGCTCCTCGTTGACGATCGGAAGCGTCAGGCCGGTTGGGTCGGCGAAAAACTGTGCAAGCCCCTCGAAGCCATAGAGACCGATCTTGGCGGCCTCTTCGATGATTGGCCACGGGGTCTTCTCCTTCTCGTCCCACTCGTGCGCCGCGGGGCGCATCACGTCGGCGGCGAAGCCGTGGACCCAATCGCGGATGTCCTTCTGGTCCTGCGTGAGGGCCATCGAGAACGTCACGTCTTTGTTGGCAGCGCTCGTGATCGCCTCGACGGCGGCCTCGGCAGCCCCGGTCGCCTCGGCGGCGGTTACGTCGGTTGCTGACATGGGACGACTGCTCCTTTGCTGGCTCGGTGACGTCTTGCGGTGCGGCTGAACTCTCTGGGTGTGCATCAAGGTGCGTATGGACTTTGAACGACGAGTGCCGCCCAACCTCGCTTACGGACTCGCTTCCACCAGCCTCACAGGCCGGGACCCAACCCAACAGGGTAGAAGGACCCATCGATTGGTCAAACAAATCCTAGCAAAGGGTAAACGCTTGTCAAATGTAAGATTGAACGACGTTTACATTCGCGGTATAGTCGCTTGGAGATGGCTACATCGTCCAGCTACAGCGATTCACCGGCGACCACCCGTGCCGGCCGCCGGCGCGAGCGCGAGCGCGAGATCATCGCCGCCACGCGCCTCTTGTTCGACGAACGTGGGCTCCAGGACGCCCCGATCGAGAGCATCGCGCGCGCGGTGGGGATCAACAAGGCGCTGATCTACCGCCACTTCTCCTCCAAGGAGGAGCTCTACGTGCTCACCCTCTCCAGCTACCTGGCCGATCTCGCCGAGCGCCTCGAGGACGTCCCGACTGAGCTCGACCCGGTGGCGCGCTTGGAGGATGGGTGGGTGCGGTACACGACCTTCTGCCTCGAGCACCCCGCCTTCCTCGATTGTGGCCTCTCTCTGATGCGCCGCTCCGCCGAGGAGTTGCGCGAGGCGATCTCCGACGCGATCTGGATTCGCCTCGGACAGAACATGGCGGCCTGCCTTGGCAAGCTCTCCCAAATCCTTGCCGAGGGCGCCGAGCAGGGCGTCTTCACGGTCGAGGATCCCGACTTCACAGCCAACCTGCTCTATGCCCAGACGCTTGGCACTATGCACCTCGCGCGCATCGGGGTAGGCGTGCGCGCCGCCGCGGGTGGCATACCAGAGCCGTTTCCGATCGAGGCGGTACACGTCCAGCGTGCCTGCATCGACGCTGTGCTCGCCTCCGTTGGCGCTCACCGCGGGTAGTCCGCAAGAGCCACATACCCCCGCGCGCGGCAAGTCCGCCCCCCAAGCCGTTCGGCAAGCGCGCGCCGCGATCACATGGCCCGCCCAGTGGCCCGCCAAGCAACTTAATCGCTAAATCCGATCTAGTTTGTGGTATTACTGTGCGATCCTCATCCTCATGTCTTCGATGCAGAAAGTGGCTATGCACAACCGCACAACTCCCACCGTCCTGTCCACTCCTAGCCGTGCTCGGCGCCGTCCTCGCTCTCGCCGCCTGCAGCTCCACTAGCGACAGCAAACAGTTGACCCTCGCCGCCTACTCCACCCCGCAGGGAGCCTACGCGTCGCTGATACCTGCATTCGAAGCCACAAGCGAAGGCAAAGGGATCAAGTTCAGCCAGTCCTACGGCCCCTCCGGCGATCAGAGCCGCGCCGTGGCCGCGGGGTTGAAAGCCGACGTGGTCAACTTCTCGCTCGAACCCGACGTCACGCGGCTCGTGAAGGCCGGGCTCGTGTCCTCGAGCTGGAACCAGAACGCTACACACGGCTTCGTCACCAACTCGGTCGCCGTGATCATCGTGCGCAAGGGCAACCCCAAGCACATCACCGGCTGGAGCGACCTCGTCAAGCCCGGCGTGCAGGTGCTCACCCCGAACCCCTTCACCTCCGGAAGCGCGCGCTGGAACATCATGGCCGCCTATGGAGCGCAGATAAAGGAAGGTAAGACGCCGGCCGAAGCACAGGCCTACTTGACTCGCTGTTCCACAACGTGGTCAGCCAGGACAGCTCGGCGCGCAACGCCCTGCAGACGTTCCTCGCCGGGCGCGGGGACGCACTGATCGACTACGAGAACGAGGCGATCACCGACCAGAAGAAGGGTTCGCCGATCGAATATGTGATCCCCAAGGCCACGATCCTGATCCAGAACCCGATCGCCGTCGTGAGCAGCGGCAACACAGCCGGAGGACAGAAGTTCGTCGACTACCTGCTCTCCCCCGCCGGCCAGAAGATCTGGGCGGAAAAGGGCTACCGCCCGGTGATCGAAGGCGTGTCCTCCCCCGGCCAGTTCCCCACGCCGGCAGACCTGTTCACGATCGACTCGCTCGGCGGGTGGAAGAAGGTGGGCAAGGAATTCTTCGAAACCGAAGGCACCGCGGGGATCGTCACGAAGATCGAGCAGTCGCTTGGGGTGTCCACGGCCAAATGAGCTCGAGGCCCACGGCGAAGGCGCTCGAGCCCCTCATCGCGGGCGCTTGGGCGCCCCACCGTTGGTCGGCGAGCGCTCGGCCGGCTCCCCGCGGGCAAACGCTCGCCGGGGGGTGGCCTCGTGCGCGGGCGCGCGGGCAGCGCCCTGGGCGGGGGACTGCTTGGGCGTGTACCTGTCGGTGCTCGTGCTCCTGCCCATCGCGGCGCTGCTCGACAGCGCCGCGAGCGGAGGGACATGAGCGTTCTGGAAGTCGGTGTCGAGCCCGGAGGCGATCGCGGCTCTGAAGCTGACGCTGATCGTCTCGGCGATCGTGGTCGTCCTGAACGCGCTATTCGGCACCCTCATCGCATGGGTACTCGTGCGTGACGAGTTCCGCGGAAAGAGGGTCGTGAACGCGCTGATCGATCTCCCATTTGCGTTGCCCACCATCGTCGCCGGGGTGGTGTTGCTCGCGCTCTACGGCAAGGGGGGACCGGCAGGTATCGACATCACGTTCACCCGTGCCGCCGTGGGGCTGGCGCTGCTGTTCGTGACGCTCCCGTTCGTCGTGCGCTCGGTCCAACCGGTGCTGATCGAGCTGGACCGCTCGATGGAGGAAGCCGCCAGCTCGCTCGGGGCCGGCAGCTGGACCGTGTTCCGGCGGATCGTGCTGCCCAACCTCACACCCGCGATCCTCTCCGGCGCCGCCCTCTCGTTCGCGCGCGCCCTCGGCGAGTTCGGCTCGGTGGTGCTTGATCTCCGGAAACCTCCCCTTCAAGACGGAGGTGGGGTCGGTGTACATCTTCAACCAGGTCGAGAACGACAACGTGAGCGCCGCCGCCTCTGTCTCTGTGGTGCTGCTGGCATTCGCGCTGGTGGTACTCGCGGGGATGACCTGGCTGTCGCGTCGGGGGGCCCGCCATGTCCTATAGCCCCGCTCCGCAACCACGGTGGGACGATGTCGGCGAGTGAATCAGCCACGATCGGGCGGCCCGCCGCTCCCGCCGCAAGGCTAACCCGGCCGCCACGCGCGCGCGAGCAAGGCCGCGAGGGCGACGGCGCGGCCACCGCCAGGCGACTGGGGTTGCGCTTCGTCGCGCTCGGCTACCTGCTGGCGCTCCTCGGGGCACCGGTGGCGATGATCTTCTACCGCACCTTCGAGCATGGCCTGGCTCCCGTGTGGGACGCGGTGACTCAACCCAATGCGATGCACGCGTTCTGGCTGTCGGTGGAGCTGGTGGCGATCGTCGTCCCGCTCAACACCGTCTTCGGTATCGGCATCGCGCTCTTGATCGAGCGCGGGCGCTTCCGCGGCAAGGCGCTGCTCGGCCTGCTGCTCGACCTCCCGTTCGCGATCTCCCCGGTGGTGGTGGGACTGGCGCTCGTGCTCGTGTATGGACGCACCGGCTGGTTCGGGGACTGGCTCACCACCCACGGCATCCAGGTGATCTTCTCGATCCCGGGAATGGTGCTTGCCACGGCCTTTGTGTCGCTTCCATTCGTGGCGCGCGAGACGGTGCCGGTGCTGCACGAGCTCGGGACCGACGCAGAGCAGGCTGCCTCCACGCTCGGTGCGAGCGCTTGGCAGACTTTCCGCAAGGTCACGCTGCCCGCGATCCGTTGGGGGGTTGTATACGGGGTCGTGCTCACGACAGCCCGCGCACTCGGCGAGTTCGGTGCCGTGAGCATCGTGTCCGGACGCCTGGAGGGACAGACGCAGACGCTGCCCCTGTACGTGCAGGATCGCTTCGAGAACTTCGACGCGACCGGCGCCTATGCCGCCGCGGTGGTGCTCGCGCTGCTCGCCTTCGCGACGCTGCTCACGATGAACCTGCTCGCCAAGCGCACACACAGGGACACGGTGGTCTGATGGCGATCGAGGTCCACAATGTGACCAAGCGCTTCGGAGTCCTTCACCGCGCTTGACGGCGTCAGCGTGAGAGTCGAGGACGGTGCGCTGATGGCGCTGCTCGGGCCGAGCGGCAGCGGCAAGTCGACGCTGCTGCGCATCATCGCGGGTCTGGAGACCCCCGACACGGGCGAGGTGACAATCGCCGAGCAGGATGTTACGAGCGCCCCCGCACGCATGCGCGGTGTGGGGTTCGTCTTCCAGCACTATGCCCCGTTCAAGCACATGACGGTGTATGACAACGTCGCGTTCGGGTTGACCGTGCGGCGCTGCCCCCAAGGGCGAGGTAAGCCGAGCGGGTGAACGAGCTGCTCGGCCTCGTACGACTCGAGGGGTTGGCCAAGCGCTATCCCTCCCAGCTCTCGGGCGGTCAGCTACAGCGGATGGCCCTTGCGCGCGCGCTCGCACCCGAGCCGAAGGTCTTGCTGCTCGACGAGCCGTTCGGGGCACTCGACGTGCAGGTGCGTGGCGAGCTACGCGAGTGGCTGCGCCGGCTGCACGAGGAGATCCACGTGACGACGATCTTCGTGACCCACGATCAGGAGGAGGCGATGGACGTGGCGGGCCAGATCGTGGTCATGAACGGCGGCAGCGATCGAGCAGACGGGCACCCCGCGCGAGCTGTACGAGCACCCGCGCAACGAGTTCGTGATGTCGTTCATCGGGCCGGTCAATCGCCTCGGAGACGCGCTCCTGCGGCCACACGACATCCAGATCCTGTGCCTCACCCCGACGGGAGCACGGTCGAGGCGCTCGTGCGCCGCGTGGTGCATCTCGGCTTCGAGGTGCGCGTCGAGCTGGTGCTCCCCGACGGACGCGACATCTGGGCGCAGGTCACGCGCGAGACCGCCCGGAGCTTGAGCTGGCCGAGGGGCAGATCCTCGCCGCCCGCCTACCCGCCCCCCGCGTGTTCGCCTAGCGGGTCGTCCAGGCTTCCTCTTCGCGCGTGAGCGTGACGAGCTCCTTGGGTAGCTTGCCGGAGGCCACGTCAGCGACGGTTACGTGCTCGAGCACCTTGCGCAGGTTGGCGCGCAGGGCGATCCACACCTGCTGGAGGGACTCCGCCGGAGCCCTGGTACTCGACCTCCTCGGGACGCTGACCGCGCACGCCCACAAGCGGGCCCTCAACCGCGCGGATCACCTGGGCGAGGTTGAGCTGCGCGGCGGGCTGGGCAAGCCAGTAGCCGCCCTCGGGGCCACGCTGGCTGCGCACGATCCCGGAGCTACGCAGCTGCGTGAGGATGTTCTCCAGGAACGACACCGGGATGCCCTGAGCCTGCGCGACTTCGTCGACCTTGCGCGGTGTGTCCTGACTGCCGGCGGCAAGCTCCACGACGGCGCGCACGGCATAGTCGGCCTTGGCGGTCACATGCATTGCGGGGATTCTCTCCTAAACGGCCGAGCGACGACGTCAGGTGGCGCGATGTCGTGCCCACGATCCTCGAGACCGATGAGTCTTGTCGGGCCACGGTCTGTACTCACAGTTGCCGATCTATCGAAGAACCTGGCTCTTCGCGATCCCGCGGGCTCTGGCTCCTTCTCTCTCGCGTCTTCGCCTACGATGAACTTCGTGCTGAGTCCTCTCCGACCGTCACCCCCGACCAGCAGCTCGAGCGTCAGCTTGAGCAACATCGGCGAGAGTTGACCGGCTACTGCTATCGGATGCTCGGGTCGCCGTTCGAGGCCGAGGACGCGGTGCAGGAGACGATGTTGCGCGCCTGGCGCGGCTTCGAGCGCTTCGAGGGTCGGTCCGCATTGCGCTCCTGGCTCTACCGGATCGCCACCAACGTGTGCTTCGACATGCTGGGCGGGCGCGCGCGGCGGGCGCGCCCGATGGACATCGGAGGCGCCCAGGCCCCGGAGGCAACGAACCTGAACACGCTGCCCGAGGTGACCTGGATCGAGCCCGATCCCCGGCAACATCGTCGCCTCCACAGGACGATCCGGCGGAGTCGGCCCTGGCGCGTGAGACTCTGCGACTGGCGTTCGTCGCCGCACTCCAACACCTGGCTCCGCAGGCAGACGAGCGGTGCTGATCCTCTGCGAGGTGCTGCGCTGGAAAGCCAAGGAGGTAGCGGAGCTGCTCGATACGAGCGTGGCGTCGGTGAACAGCGCACTGCAGACGTGCTCGCGCGACGCTTCAGTCCCGCGAGGTCAGCTCGACCGACACCGAGCCGGCGAGCATGGACGACGCGCAGCGCGAGCTGCTCGCTCGCTATGTCGAGGCCTTCGAGGCCTACGACGTGGACGCGCTCACCTCGCTGATCCAGGAGGACGCGAGCCAGTCGATGCCTCCCTACGACATGTGGCTGCATGGCCGCGAGGACATCCTCACGTGGTGGTTCGGCCCGGGCATCGGCTGCCAGGGGTCACGTCTGGTGCCCACCGTCACCGCCAACGGCTCGGTGGCGTTCGGCCAGTACAAGCCGAGCGAGTCGGGTAGCGGCCACGAACCGTGGGCGCTACAGGTGCTCGAGGTCGCTGACGGGGGAATCGTGGAGCTCACGTTCTTCCTGAGCACCGAGCGCCTGTTCCCGCTCTTCGGCCTCCCCGCCGCGCTGCCTGCCTGAGGCAACTCAATCGGGCAGGACGTCCCGCAGGCCCATGAACGCCACGAGCGTGCGCAGCTCAGGCGAGGGGTTCAGCAACCTCACCTGGCAGCCACTGCGATGAGCGGCGAGCTGAAGTCGCGCGAGGGCGTCCACGGTGACCGCGTCGGCGCAGGCCTCGCTCACATCGCACAGGGCGAGCGTCGCACCGCCTGCGAGCAGCCGGCAGACGCGAGCGAACAGTCCGGGCAGGTCGGCACGCGTGATCGGGCTTGTGATCGCGAACGTGATTGTCCTCCGCTCGTGCGTGGCCATGCCAGTAGGACCGAGCCGCGAGCCAAAACTCAGCGGCCCGGGCCAACGGCCATCCGTCAGGTAATCGACTCGGAGGTTCCCTCGCGGATCACCGCGAGTCCGGCGCAGGCTCGTAGATGAGCACCGAGATGCCCTCTCCGACAGTCCTTGAGTCGGCGAGCCGAAATCGCTTTCTTCCCACTTGTCTCGCCGAATAGCCGCTTGCCCTTCCCGAGAACGACCGGAAACACCATCAGCCGCAGCTCGTCGACGAGATCGTGCTCGATGAGCGCCTGCACCAGCTGGGCGCTGCCGGCGACGAGGATATCCCCACCCAACGTCTCCCTGAGCTTGGAAACCTCCTCGACCAGATCACCCTCGAGCACTGTCGAGTTGTTCCACTCGGGGTTCTCGAGGGTGGAGGAGACGACGTACTTCGGCATGCTCGTTGAACTTCTCCGCGAACTCGCCCTGCATCGACGGCCAAGCCGCGGCAAACCCTTCGAAGGTCACCCTTCCGAGCAGCTGGGCCTCTGCGTCGAGGACCTCGTCGAGCTTGAACTTGTTGCCCTCTGCCCCACGATCGATCTTGAATGTCCACCCGCCGTGCTCGAAGTCCTCGGCGCCACCCGGCGTCCTCCATGACGCCATCAAGCGATACGAACTCGGTTACCACGATCCTTCCCATCTCGATCACCCTCCTCGTTGTCGTTTGCTACTCAGACGATTGGCCCAGCCGAAAGTCATCGGTCGCCCTGCGAGCTCGATACCCGAGCATGGCATATGAGCTTTGTACTCATATGCCTGGTGGGCGCGAAATCGACGCGTCTTGCCTCGTTCTCAAATCTACACGCGTCTCTACCTAAGATTTGAAAGAATAGTACTGTCTGGTCAGCCGATATTCTTGCCGCTATCCAATGGAGGTATTTCCAATGCCAAATTTTGGTCAACCCACTATCCGGCTCAACGCAAAGGGAGATGCCCTGAAGCGGGCGCAACGAGGGCTGCGTCGCACTCCTAACCCAAGTCTGGTCGTCGATGGCATCTTCGGCCCTCAGACGGAGAAGGCGGTTGAGGAGTTCCAAGAAGGCGCTGGACTCGTTGTCGACGGCGTGGTGGGCCCCGCGACGTGGAACGCCCTCCCTGACGGTGGCCCGATGCCGACCTTGCAGCAAGGTTCGCATGGAGATGCCGTTCGCGGCCTGCAGACAGTACTCACAAACGGGGCGGGCCTGTGGAATACCGGGCCAGGAACTATCGATGGTGAATTCGGGCCGAACACCGCACTTCGGTCCTGGCATTTCAGAAATGGGGCGGCGTGACCGCGGACGGTATCGTGGGCGATCAAACCTGGGACGTCTCCCTGCAGGCAATGATGGCTGACCTGGAGACTGAGGTTGGGCTCGAGTACGTGGTCGGATAACGAGCGGGCGAAGGCCACGCCATAGAGATGAGCGCCCGGCGAGCCCACTGAGCGCTCGTCTCACGGATCCCCTCAAGAAATTTGTGGCGATGACACGCCCGCGGGTGGCGGCCGGCCAGTCAGGGGCGGACGACGGGGGACGTCGCAAGCACCCGGCCGGAGTCGTCAAGCGCCTGCACCGCGTAGTAGGGACGGGGATCGCTCAGGGTGAACGCTGTCTCGAAGCCGCTGCGGGCGACGTTTGAGAGGGAGGTGAGAGCCGTCGGGCCTGTTCCCCCGAGGACCCTCCAGGCACTCACGTCCGTAGCGCCGTTCCAGCTCGCGTATACCGTCACCTCTCCGCCGCTTCGCCTCACCTTCGCCACCGGAGTCGAGGCAGGTGTGGCGCTCCAGGTGAAGCGGTACGCACGATAGGACTGTCCCGGGTAGGCCATGTGCCCCTCGAACAACACCTCTCCCGACGGGCTGAATTCGGTGAAGTAGGGCAGTTCACCCCAGCCCACCAACGAGTCTCCGTTGGGGAGCACCTGGTTGTTTCCCTGGCTTCCGGAAAGTAGCCCGGGTGTGTGCACATCCCGGCCCTCCAGATGGACCGTGAGGTGCGTCCAGTCGATACGCGTGCGAACGACGCGCGATTGGGAGTGCTCCTTCGGTGCCGCCCCATCGTCGAAACTCGTGAGCGTGTGGTCAGGTTGCCAGTGGATGTCGTGCTGCCAGGCGGTGCCGGTGCCCGAGCCCATCTTGAAAGTCGGATGTCTCCCCCCGAGTCGCCACAACACCCCGCCGCCGTTGTGGTCGATCTCGTATCCAGCCCATGTGTTGCGCGCGGAGATCAGAAAGTTGCCGTCGCCCCAGGGATCGAGTGAAATCGAGTTGATGTGGAAGTAGTCCCACGGCTGTGTCGCTGAGACGGGCCTCGAATAGGAGTCGTTGAGCGCGACATGGCCGTAGGCGTGCCACTCGAACATCACAAGCCCAGTCTTGATGTCAACCTCCTGCAGGATCGCGTCCACCAACGTCCCCTCACGCGAGCCACCCGCGGAGGAGAGATCAGCGCGAACAAGCGAATAGGCGGTGATGTAGGCCGAGCCCCGCGGAGTGATCTGGATCTCATGCAGATCCGCCCGGTAGCCGTTGCCGCCCGTCACGCGGGCGATCGGCTTGTAGTCCGTGCCGACGATCTCATCCGTGCCGAAGCCCACGCCGATATTGGCTATATGACCCTCCCACCACACAAGCACCGGCTTACCCTCATAGCGCTCGACCTGTAGGTCCATGGCCTGCTCGCCCTTGGGGACAGGGTGAAACCAAACGAGGCGGCCCCCGTCGTCGATGATCATCGCGCCCGATTGGCCGTGGGTGGTCGTAAGGAAGATGTCCCCGGGGGAGGCAGCCGGAGACGCGGTGGTGATCTGCAAACTGGGTGGCGCCAGGGTCGGCTGGGAGACGAAGCTCTGGACGGCACCCGGCTTGGCCGGTCCTCCCGCCGCCAGGGGAGACGGCGAATAGCTCGCGAGCCGCGCGACGGTAAAAGCGCTCCTGACCTGCCCGTCGTGCTCGCCGGAGCCCACCACGGCCGAGATCGTGACGTGCTCGCCCTGAATGAATGAGTGGGCAGGGATGAAGCTCGCGCCCGCACCGCTCGCGTAGCGGACGAGGCGTCCGCCGTGTGGACCGCTCTGAGCACCGACAACCGAGACCGAGGCTATCTCGCTCGCCGGGATTCCCAGAAAGCTGACCTGCGTCTCTGGCGAAGCGTCGGGGGTGCCGTTCGATGGTGAGATCACGAGTGCCCCTGCCGCCGGCTCGGCGGCGAGCGCAAGCCCGACGAGGAGCGCGATCGCCAAAAGCGACCCCCTGTTCGCTCGACCCACCGTGCTCTCCAGTCCCCTCATGTTCCGTCCTCTCTGGCCGGCGCCGCGAAGCGGCAATGCCGGCCGGAAGCGTCGTGAGTACCAACAGGTAGCGACACGGCCTACATCTTGTCTGTTTTGTCGTCCTTGTGAGGCGTATGGTGTCGGCTCGGGACAGACGGGGTCGCCAGCCTCATGGACCCGAAAGATGATCCGGTAAGAACGAGCGCGCCGCCGCACCCTGTAGAGCCCCACACTTGATGGTTGTCTTCACGAGCCAGCTATTCGCAGCTGGCACAGGGTCGCTGTCCGCGTTATGTCAATGAGTTCTCGCGGTCGCGCTCCAGCAGGTAAGGCGCCAGGTACTTCGCGGCGATCTTGCCTGGCCGCGACCAGGTCGGCGTGTCGCTGATCTCCGAGCTGAATCCCTGCCCTCCGGTGATGTGGGCGGTGAGATATCGCGGCTGCTCATTGGTGAGCAACATGCCGCGGATCACGGGATTGAAGCGCTCGGGCGTCACAGAAGCTCCGGCCACGGCGGCGATCGACTGCGCGGCGACGTCGGCCTGCTGCGCGCCGATGCCGCCCTGCTTGATGGGGAAGTCGGTCGCGTCGCCCGCTGCGTAGATGTGCTCGACACCGAACACCCGGCAATACGGGTCTACCTGGATGAAGCCGTGTTCCCCGAGCGGGATACCGCGCACGACAGGTCCGTGGAGCTCGGGCAAAGCAATCACCCGATCCACCTCTAGACGCTGGTCGCCGGGACTGATTACCACCTCGCGGGAGCTGGGGACCTCCGCGTAGGCGGAGGTGATCGTCTCGACCTTCGCATGGGCGAGAAGTTCGGCGACGGCGCTGCTCGCCGATGATCCAAAGATCGCCAGCGGACCGTCCTCGGGCGTGACGATCGTCGTCTGCATCTCGATGCCCATGTCATAGGCGCGGCCGGACGTCATTAGCGCCAGCTCGTACAAGGGCAGCGGCCAGGCGATGCGTCCGGGCGCGACAAATGCCAGTTTGTGGACGTAGCCACCCTCGATGTCCTGGATGAGGCCGTGCATGGTCTCATCCAGATCGCGGTCGTCGATCGTGAGAGCATGGGTGTAGCGCTTGTTGATGCTGGCTCCAAGCGCGAGCATCAATGCGTCGTATTCGAGCGACTCACCGGCCTCGGTCTGAATCGTCCGTGTGGCCCTGTCAATCCAGGCCAACTTGTCCGTGATCAGCGCTGCCCCGGCGTCCTGGACGATCGGCCCCAGTGGGTAGTGGTGCGCCGCGCCATAGGCGAATGGCTCACGGACAACCATCGGTCGAAAGACGAACTCGGTGTTGGGCGCGATGACGGTCACATCGGTGCGCTCGGGCGCAAGATCGGCCAACGCCAGCGCGGCCTCCAAGGCGGCGACACCTCCGCCGACGATGACCACTCGGAGCTTGCGGGAATGCGAAAGATCCGACACGTTGGGGCTGGAGTCGCCGGACATGGCTACTGACCGGCGCTGCGGCTTGGCACTGTTGACAGGACCGTCGAATCGACAGCCCCACCGTCCGTGTCGACGAGAATCGAGAGCAGGTCTCCGATCCGCTCGACGCGACCGAGACGGTCGGGAGACGAAACGTTGGATTTGATCGTGTAGCGGTTGCGCCGTCCGTTGCGCTCTCGCTCGATGTAGCCGCCGACCGCGAGCTCGTTGACGATCCGATGAGCGGCGCGTTCGGTGATTCCAACTCGCTCGCTGATCTCCCGCAGACGCACCCCTGGATCCTCGGCGATACAGACAAGGACCTGTGCGTGGTTCGTCAAGAACTTCCAGCGGGGAGTCGCGCCTTCAACCATGTGCCAAGAATAGCATCTCTAGATTTATATTTCCTAGATACTTATTTCATGCTATGTTGTTCAGGTCCGCGGTGCCCTATCGGTCGCTGGCGCTCCTGCGCACACCCACCGAAATGAGGCCCACGTGTTCAGTTCAGTCATGCCGTATACACCCGCCGACACCATCGGCAACGGCGTAACACCTCCCGCTCTCGCCGACCCGGTATCCAAGGCAGCCCACCACGACGAGCAGCCAAACCAAGCCCCGCGCAACCCACTGCTGGCGAGGATCACCGGCTTGACCTCGATCGCCACCCTTGCCGCCGCGGGCATCGTCGTCGTCGGCATCCTCGCCGTGGTGGGAGGCAACTACGACAAGCAGGTCGTACACGATCAACTCGTACCACAGAAGATCTTCTTCCCGGCCACTGGTAGCCCGGCACTACTGCCGGGCGTCAAGCAGTACGCGGGCCAACAGCTCGTCAACGGCGCTCAAGCCAAGGCGTACGCGAACAACTTCATCAACGTGCATCTCTCCAAGATCGCCGATGGCCAGACCTACGCCCAAGTCAGCACTGCGGCGCTGGCCGCGCCGACGAACGCCAAGCTGGCCGCAGAGAAGGCGACGCTGTTTCAAGGCGAGACCCTGCGCGGCCTCCTGCTCAACGCATGGGGATGGTCGCTGGTCGGCACAATCGCCACGCTTGCCGGCTTTCTCCTGATCGCTCTGGGAGCCATCCTGCTCCTGCTTCCGCTGGCCAACTGGCAGGTGAACCTCAGAGGCCGCCGCCCGCTCACCGCGGGCGCCTAGCCACTCCTTCTGCGGGTCGGCAAGCCGAGTAGATTGATGCGGGCAAATGCCGGTATCGGACAGACGGATCCGAGGGACTGAGGTCGGGCGACTTGAGCTTGCGCGTCGTATCTACGAGCGCTCACGCCTGACCGGCAAGTTCACCCTGCGCTCAGGCGTCAAAGCGAGCACATACTTCGACAAGTACCTATTCGAGTCAGATCCCGTGCTCTTGCATGAGGTCGCCTGCGCGCTCCTCAGGCTCCTGCCCGATGATGTCGATGCGCTCGCCGGTCTGGAGCTGGGCGGCGTACCGCTTGCGACAGTCGCCTCACAGGTGTCTGGACTGCCGACATTGTTCGTTCGCAAGCAGGCTAAGGCCTATGGGACGAGCCAGCTTGCAGAGGGCGGAGCCGTGAAGGGGCGACGTCTGGCGATACTCGAGGATGTAGTCACCTCGGGCGGCCAAGTGATCGAGTCTTGCCGCGCACTGCACGAGTATGGTGCGCAGATCGTGACCGTCCTGTGCGTGATCGACCGTGAGGTGGGCGGCGTTGAGAACTTGGCCCGCGAGGGACTTGAGCTGCGTTCGTTGTTCACGATGGGTGAGCTTGAGACCGCCCGGTCAAGCGATGCTCTCTACGATCCCGCCTCATCCCTGGTGGACCTGATTGAGGCTGTACGCGCTCTCCCTTATGGCCGTCCGAGCGACCGCACGGTCGAGGGAATGTTGCGCGAGCGACGCGGCACCTGCTCCACCAAGCACCTATTCCTCGCGCGAACACTGGCAGAGCGCTTCCCCGACACCGAGCCACTGATCGTCCACCGCGTCTACACGCTCGATCGCGCCCTCGCTCACAAACTGTTCGGTGCGACCGTCGCCAGTTTCGTTTCCGACGAGGGGCTGACCGACGTCCACCGCTACCTCGCCCTCAAGCTAAGTAGTGGGCGTGTCGAGATCGACGTTACATTCCCGGGGCCGGCATGGGACGGCCGATCCTCCCTCCCGCTCGCCTGTGGACCGGGGCGCGATTACCCGGCGGGGAAGAACCCGGACGCCGACAAGCGAGCACTCGAAGCGCAACATTGCGACCCCGCTGTACGCGAACCATTCATCTCCGCCCTGGCCTCAGCAAAAGTCGAGTCCGAAGACAGGCCCTCTCGATGAATCGAAACGTGTGGCTTGCCCTACCGCCACCTGCGGCCAGAGCCAACTGTCTCCTTCCGGCGAGATGGCGACAGGTGTCTGCCATACGGGGGAACACCGGTCTGATCGCAGCTGCCGCGCCCTGGCCACGGGGCGCTGCTCAGCGAATACCTGCCGGAAGCTCTGTGGCGGCTCGGGCTTAGCAGGGTGAGCCGGCCACCGCAGAGAGGTCTTGGGCAAAGAGAACCCCCTATCCATGTCGAGCAAGCGTGTAATTTGGCGCACAAACCGGCGGTATTCGCGCGGCGACGAGGCCTGCTCTGACCCCATCTGATCATATTCCGCGAGCACGCGGCGGGCCTCCTCGTGGCGACCTGAGCCGACAAGCAGCGCGAGTATAAGTCGCCCTTGGGCATCCTCTGCGTCTGGCGATTCTGACGCGTCCGGCCCCGGATCGAAAGCATTCATAGCGCAAATGGCTGCCTTGGAAGCCTCGAAGGGCACGACACGGCGCTGGCGGAGCAGCTCAATGACGACATCGACGTCTGCGAGTTGCCCCAACGCCAGCACCTGCTCGGAGACAAAGCGGCCGAGTTTCTTCCGCGCCTTCAACTCACTTGCACTGGATATCCTGACCGCGACGGTCGGCTCCTTCAGCGCCAAACCCGATATCTCGGTGCCCGTGAGCGCTGCTAGAAAATTCTATTGGTGTTTCTTATTTCGGCCATTTATTCCGATAATCGTCTACGCCGCTTTGAGTGAACCGTTGCATTGTCTCATAGGTTCACCTCGTCGTTCCGTCGATATCCAAGGCGGGCCGAAATGTTGTCTGCTGTTGCGACTAGATGTGGGCCAAGTTGGTCCATCAAGTCCTTAAGACGAATCATGTCGGTATGAGCCGCCATGTTGATTGCAGCGACGACTTTGCCACCTTCGCTACGTACGGGAACCGCGATCGAGATAAGACCTCCCGCGAGCTCTTCATCATTTATTGCCACGCTGTCCTCACGGATACGTTCGAGCTCAGCAACCAGGGTCTTCTTACTCATGATTGTCTTAGGCCCACGCTTTGCGAGTGTCGTGGTAGCGATAAGATCCCGTTGCTCAATATCAGGAAGGTACGCTATGAGTACCTTGCCCAACGATGTGCAATACACGGGAAGCCGCGAACCTGGCTGCAGGTTCAGGTCAATCTTGTGCTGACCGCGACGGAGGCTACGCGCGCGATCCACATACAGTATCTCCGGACCATCGAGCACCGCGATATTTGATGTATAGCTCGTGCGCCGCCGCAGCTCCTCGAGGTGCGGACGGGCGTGCTCCCGGAGTCCAGTCGAACCCAGGGCCGACATACCTAGATCAGTCACTCGCAGCCCCAGGCGATACTTGCGCGATTCATCCTGCTCAAGGAAATTTAGTGCAACGAGCGTGATGACATACCTATGAGTTGTCGACCGACTCATTCCAAGATAATCGGCGATATCCGCGATCCCGAGCACTGAGCGCCCTGGCTTGAAGCAGCCCAGAATTGCGAGACCCCGCTCCAAGGACTGCGAATAGCGATGATCCCGAAGGCTAGGAATCTGCTGGATACCGCTGTGTGGCTTAGCTGGGGCGATGCGTGGGCTCATAGAAACCCTGCCGCTGCAGTAGGTTGTTCCTCCTTGCGGGCGAGAGAGACGAACTGGAGCGTGCCCCCTCCGAGCTCCACATAGTGGATGCCGAGGCCACCCGTCTCCAAAAGTTCACGCCACCAAGCTACTGCGGGATCGAGTGCCTCACGCGGATGCAGTCCGGATGGCAGAGACTCGCCGCGCTGCAACGTATGTCGTTGGGCTACCTCCGCACATGTAGAAGCTACGAGGCTTCTCTCCACCGACGCGTCCGCTACAAATCTTGCGAACCGCGAACCTTGCACGTATCGCCTAAGCGGATGTCTGCGCCGCTCCTCGCGAGAGCACATCTGATACCACGCTACCGTGACAGCGACGTACAGGTCCTGCTCCAAAGTGGACCAATCGCTACGGGATGACTGTGCAAAGCCGTTGCTCATTGAGCCTTGCTCATCGGAAAATCAAGCGTTGCAGCGGTCACGGAAAACTTAGCGATCATCAGGTCAGTGCTTAGTTGACGCGGTAGTGCCTTTAGGTGTCTCGCGTTCACATCGTGAACTCTGTCATCACCGTCTCCGTCGCGCTAGTCCAAAGCTGAATGGTCTAAATCTGACTAACATTGCAGCACTACTAAGCGCTTGCTTGCCGATCCGGCTCATCCCCGCTCTTGTGCGAAGCACGAGCATCGGAGGGCCAGCGTAATCCCCCAACGTGGCGAGTGCTCGCTGACCTGAGAGCTGCGCGCTCAATCCCCTCGCTTGCGGTAAGGAGAGATAGAAGCTCACCATCGCCGCGAGAATCAGCATGTGGCACTCACCCTTCCCCAGATCAAGCGCTTGTCGCCCAGCCCGTGCTACCAGTATTTGTATTCGGCTCGCCGCTTCCTCGCGGCTCAAGTAGAGACTAATCAGGCAGCGCTGATGTGTCATATCGTCTTCTTGCTCGTCGACCAGACTATCGAGGAGAGTGTGTAGTGCGCCGACCCAAGGAAAGTATGCGTCCACTAGTCTTGCCACGTCATCCTGAATTAGTCCAGGCTGGGCGCCAGCGGCCATCAACGCAAACACGACCAGTGACGAACCTGCCGCCGCACCAGTCTCCCACCATCTGAGGTCCGTTTCGGAAGGAGTTTCTCTTTCGGCCCACGATTCAAAGGACCAGGAATCGTCGCTTCGATGATTAAAGTCTTGATAGTCGATGATGCGACGAGTCGCTCGCCCAATGCTTTCTGCAACCTGTGCGTGCGAGGGCAAGAGAGCTAGCGATTCTCGACAGACATCCACCAGATCAGCGAGGTAGCCACCATCGTTCCCCAGATTTTCAAGTGCGTAATAGTCTAGGTGAGATAACTCGGGATTAACAGCGATCATCAGTGCCATATGCAACTGACGTGTGTTGCCCTCCCAACTACTCTCGGTCTGCTCGGAGACCGCATCGACAAAGTCATAGGCCGCTTGGAAGGCAATCGCTGCCCGCGCGACCATCCTTCTGTGTGAGCGGTCGACAAATGTTGCGAAGGCTGTCGCTCCCTCAAGGTTTCCACGCTCATCCTGCAACGCGCGGAGCGCGACGGTCTTAAGCTTTGGATCAGGAATAATACGAGCGCAACGTTCCCACCTTCGGATCTCCCGGCATGCGAAGGGAAATACGCGACCCCAGTAGCAGATAGCCGCTCGTAGAAACGCCGTGTTTTTGGCCAGTCGATATGCCCAGAAGTTCGCCACGCGAATAGCTTCGCGTGCGCGCTGTGATGTGAATAGTCATTCCTGAAGAGCCATGCGGGGCGACACCCGTGCCGCCGCGAAGCCTGGTAGCGCGATCACAAGCACGGCAATGCCTGCAACCAACCCCAAGTTGATCAGCACCTGTGGCGCTCCGTTCGAAAACGGCGCCTGAAAGCCTGTAGTGAGCCTGAGCCATCGTGTCGCCAGTACATGCCCGTAAACCCCAAGAACCGCACCTATGAAGCAGCCGAAGCCCAATACAATCGAACTCTCCAATAGAAGGGCACGCCAGAGCTGATAGCGATCATACCCCTGGATCTTTAGCGAAGCTAGCTGGGGTCTTCGCCGCCAGATCGCGGCGGTCAATGCTGACGCTACCGCAAGAGCAGCCGCAACCAGCAGCAATATGGAGATCTGGCTGAGAGGCGCGACGGCTTCGCGCGAGTTCGCCTTGTACTGTGATTCGCGTTCCTCACGAGTCTGGATCCCGATGCTTGGACGATCGGCAAGTGCCCGTCTAAGCCTCTGGCTAATGGTCGCAACATTTATTCCAGACGCTAGATTGACCTCAAGCGCTGATGGTTCGTCCGACTTCCAGTATTGACGATAGTCGCTGGCATTCATGATGATCGCGCCCGGCGGCCATCCAATGTTCGTTATGATTGCAGCGACTTTGAATTCATGTTTACCCGAAGGTGACGGTAGTGCGAAAATGTTTCCAACTCGAAGGTGATCTTGGTTTGCAAAGCCGATAGATACCGCTACTGAACCTCTCTTACGTATCTCGTCGTTTGCCCCAACGAGATTGCCACTCAAGAGCTGGCTTTGGGGCACAATTGTACGATCACCCGACGGCCTTGCGATAATCCACATACGGCGCGTTCCGACATCCATCAGCTCGCCTTGATAGGTCCGCACCGAGCTAACCCCTGAAATCTCGGTTATACGTCTCTGTAGGTCACCAAGCCTGAAACTGTTAGTCGTCAGGTCATTCCCCCCCGTAGTAATCCATATGTCGGCCGTACTAAGATACTCGCGAAAATTTGTATCCAGACCAGCGAGTAGATCACGTCTCGCCCCGTCCACAGCTACGCTGCCATAGATTGCGAGTGCTCCTACCGCAGCGAGGGCGACGACCGAAAGGCCAGTCGTACGCAGCTCCCTAACGGCGAGGATCAGTGCGCTGCTATGAAGATGTCCGCTGACCCAGCGCAGCAAGCCAGCCGTTGCCGCAAAGGTGCTCGGGATCACAAACACCGTTGCAAGGGCAAGCAGCACTCCACCTGCGAGTGTGAGACTTGGGGCTACTAGAACCAACAGGGTCGCGACAAGAATCAAAATCAAACCCGCAACACTAAGTCGAGTCGTCGTTTGCTTATTAATTCCGTCATTGACATCTTCGACCTGTCGAAAAATCGAGTCGCGTGAGCGATTCCTACTGAGATTGAACATAGGTAGTAGGGACGCAAGGAGGGTGGCAATAACTCCGCATCCAACCGCTATCGCGATGACAGACAACCGAATACCTTGTTGGCTGCCTACCGGGAAGGCGAACGCAAGATATACGGGAACCGCGTGAAAAAGAGTATGAGCCAAGGCATAACCGAGGAAAATGCCGCCACTTGAGGCCACGAGGCCCAACAGTGCTGCTTCAAAACCCAATATCAACAGGACTTGGCGCCAGTCATAACCTTGCATCCGAAGATCCGCTAGGTATCGCCGACGCTCCGGAACTGTCGATAGCATCGCGTTGAATGTGAACAGGAATCCGACCATCGCTCCTATCAGGGCGAACATGATCGTGGCCTGGTCACTCGGCGCTGCGATTGCGCGCAGCGATCTCAATTCGTTGTCGGCCGGTACAACGCTTAGACGCCCTGCCGCTAGCCGGACTAGTTGCCGCTTCACCATCTGGTCCGCGCCCCTGTACGGCTCCACGAATATTTGTGTAACGCGCCCAGCCCGGTCTGTTAGTCGCTGCGCTTCTCCTATCAGTGCGACTATGATCGGACTTCCCGCAGCCGCCGAGCCGAGACTACGCGAGTCTAGCACCGCAGCGACGTTTACTCTATGTGCGTTGCCGCCCGCCAGCACCGTCACAGAGCGTTCCGGTCGCGCGCCAGTAGCTTTGGCCACGGTAGATGTCAAACCCACCCCTCCAGCGACCACTAACGGACCAGCTCCGATGTTTTCGGTGATTGCCCCACCGAGACTCACAAGCGCAGGAGTCACACCGACAAGCTGAACCGTAAGCCGACCCTTGGGGCCTACTACAGCGGCGCTCTCCTGCAAGACCGATGCAGCCGTCTGGACGCCAGGCAGACTCCTCACCCGCTCCACGAGGTTCTGATCGAATCCACGATCTGATCGTGCGTCTAGCTCAAGACGAGCTCTACCAATAACGCCACGCACAGTGTTTTCTGTAGAGCCAAGGAGACTTGAGTTCGCCAGCAGCACACCAAGGACGAGCGCAACCCCGACGGCGATTCCGCTGCCAGCCAGCAACTCCTGAGCCGTGTGTAGTCGCAGACGCCGAAAGTACAGATGGAACAGCATCGTCACCCGAATGCCGAATATCGCTCGACGCGACCCGCTGCTCATAGCGAAGACACCGCCCTCAGGTCGGCATCAAGACCGTCCTTCAGGTGACCATCACGTAGCGTGTGGACACGATCCACGAAAACGGCTGCTTCGGGGTCATGTGTGACTAGCAGCCCAGGTATTCCCCGCGTGTGGCACAAGTCGCGAAGCAAACCTAGGACGGCGCGTGTACGTTGCGAGTCCAGGTTGCCAGTTGGCTCATCGGCTAGAAGGAGACTGGGCTCATTGACCAACGCACGCGCGATCGCAACTCGCTGCCGCTCGCCCATTGAGAGCTCACTTGGCATATACTCCGCACGATCACCGAGGCCGACCCGCCCTAGCCAGGGCTGCGCTAGGCGTCGAGCCTCACGCAACGTCATGCCGTCGCCCGTCAGCTTCGTCGTTATATTGTCGAGCGCGCTTGCTCCTCCGGAGAGATGAAACGCCTGAAATATGAAGCCCACATCCCTGCGGCGATAGCGCGCAGACTCACGCTCGGATAGGTTACTGATATCCCGCCCGCCAAAACTGATGCTGCCACTATCAGGAGATAGAAGGCCGACGGCAAGCATCAGCAACGTCGTCTTTCCAGAGCCACTAGGACCGTACAGCGCAACGAACTCGCCACGATCGACGCTCAGCGAGACGCCATCCAGGACACGAACCGTTTCCCGACCGACAGTGTACGACTTGACCACGTCGCGCAACGCGAGCGTGCTCACGGTTCAGGACGAGCGACCGGTGAACCACCAGGGAAACTGACAACCGTGCCCCTCTCATCCGTGGAGCACAGCTCGCCGTCACCAATCGACATAACAACCTCGGCGCCATGCAACGGCGCCATGTCTTCAGATGCAATCACAAGCGTGGCACACAACTCACGGCCGACGTCTCGAAGTAGCGCGTAGAAGGCATCACGCTCGACCAAACTCGGCACAAGAGCGGGCTCATCCACAAGCAGCAAGCGAGGCTCGCGTACCAATGCTTGAGCAAGCATAGCCCGCATTCTCTCCGACAACGACAATGACCGAGTGGCTTCGTCGGCATGATCGTTCATGCCGACACGGTCAAGCGCACGACGTGCCCTACGTTTGGCATCCGCCACCGATGACGCACTGCTACCTAGCGACAACGCCACATAATCGACCACCGTCTCACTCGGCCGAGCGCACCAACCACCAGCAGTCATCAGCGCGATGTCCCCACGGAGAAGTCTTTCGCGCTCGGCGAGCGGCATCGCCCCTACCTCGCGACCATCGAAACGTACGGTTCCCGAGTCAGGCGACTCGACACCCGCCATCAGGCGCAGGAGCGTCGACTTGCCCGCACGCCGGGCGCCCCACACACCGATAAAGACCCCGGCCTCAAGCTCGAAAGATACCTTGTCGAGAGCCACGATCTCCCGGTACCCGTCGCGATATCGCTTGCTTACGTTCTCGAAAGACAACAACGGAGTCGAACTGGCCATCGTGCTACCGCTGCCGCGTCAGATATTCGTCGATCCGACGCCTCGTACGCCGCACCCATTCCAGCTCACAGCGAAGTTGTGCATCCACCGCGTCACGCGTGCAATCAATGACCAACCCGCCCCACGCCGGAACTTCCGTCGCCGCAGGAACCTGCTTCGACAAGTCCAGGCACTCGCGCTCGTACGCCCTCAGCGCCCTCAACAAAGCAGGCGCGTCCCGTTCGCGGGCGACCGCAACCTTCGCGCGGATACCCTCACGCATAGCCTCCTTTGGCGTGAAGGCTTCGATCCACTCCGTCACCGCATGCGCGGTTAGCTCCGTCGGGTGATAGACAAGGCGCGTCTTTAGACCTCGTCCCTCCCGTTCCTCGCGGAGCACTAGCAGACCATCCTCGGCCAACTCCGCAAGGAGCCTATAGATATCTTTCCGGTTGATTTGCCACGTATTGCCAAGCCGATTTCCAAGCCGGTTGGCTAGGTCATACACGTGACCGGGACGCTCCAAGACAAGACCAAGCAAGGTTCCTCGAAGCGAGTCGAGAGGCCCCCTCATCCACCCCTTTGCAGCTGTACCGTTAGACCTAATCATCACAATCAGTCCAGCTAGTGGTTGTCAAGGCAGCATCAGGCAGCAAGCGTCTATGCCTGCGCTGGTTTCCGATGGATTGATCTATCCGGTCCACGGACAACACCAAACCATACTCGATCAGGGTGCATGACAGTGTGGCGACCCACGATGAGCAAACTCTCGGGGCACCACTGGGCTCAATTCTGTGCCGACCCGTCGCCGCGAACGCCGCGACCCCGCCACCCGTGAGTACCTGCAACGCAAGGATGGCGACGAACAGAGAGATACGCTCGTGAGACTCGAACGCGGGACGGTTATCTTGCGTCAAGCGGCGGAACACGGAATGCGCCTTGTCCACGTTGGACCTGCCAGAGAAGTCCGGCCTCATGTGTGGCGTGACCGCGGCATCGCGTTCGCTGGCGACGCTGCGCACGCGATGTCTCCGACTTTGTCGGCTGGTGGCAGTCTCGCTATCGAGGACGGACTGGTGCTAGGGCGTTTGTTGAGCAGAGGTGGTCCGGTTGACCAGATAACTTCGCGCTACGAACAGCTTCGCAAGCAGAGGCTGGCGTGGATGGCGAGGGTAGGTCAAGTGCAGATATGCACAATGCGCGGTGCGCAGGTAGTCCCTCTCGATCAGAACTTACCCGGCAGCTACCCTCAATGTATAGTCCGCTAGATGATCCTACATATCTGCTGGACGATCTTTTGCTGTGCTGTAATGTCGCAACTCTACGACGAGATCGGCAAAAATTACACGCTCACGCGTGCTACCGATCCGCGCATCGCAAAGATGATTTGGAGAGAGTTGGGGAATGCGACAACGGTGTTGAATGTAGGAGCTGGGACAGGCTCATACGAGCCGCATGATCGAAAGGTGCTCGCTGTTCAGCCATCGGAGGCGATGAGGGCTCAGAGACGTCACGACGCTGCGAAGTGCGTCGCTGGGTCGCGGAATCGCTGCCGTTTCACGATGGTAGTTTTGATGTGGTAATGAGTATCGCTAGCCATTGGCACTGGCAAGATCAGAAGCGGGGCTTTGCTGAGATGCGACGGGTGGCTCAGAATCGAGTCGTCGTCCTTACAGTAGATCGGACTAAGGCGGATGAGTTCTGGCTGACAGATAAATATCTGCCAAATGCCCATGCCTTGTGGCGCCCTGCTGAGGAGACTGCGGAATTACTTGGTCCATGCGATGTCACTGTTGCACCGATCACAGCCGACTGCGCGGATGGCTTTTACCATGCATATTGGCGGCGACCTCACGTGTATCTCGATGAGGCAGTTCGGAATACAATGGCGGTATTTGCGGGTCTTGATCCGGCAGAAAAGGATGAGGGACTAAGAAGGCTACGTAGCGACCTTGAGGCAGGTAGCTGGCATCAGCGGTACTCCCACCTCCTTGAATGTAGTGAGTTGGACCTTGCACTGCGATTGCTTGTACACGATTTGTGATGGGGGCTGTAAAGGCTGAGATAATTCAGACGGTTCTTGCGATGTATGGCGGCTTACGTGCTGAGTGAGTGGTCCGATCCAGAGCGTGTTGCCGAGTATCTGGCTCGCGACATTCCCCACCGCGAGATCGCGGAACAGCTGTTGCTCGATGCCTTGCCGGCCCAAGTTGAACATGTGCTAGACCTTGGGACGGGGGATGGGCGGCTGTTGGCACTGGTGCGTGACCGACATCCACACGTACGGGGAGTCGGTCTGGATTTGTCGCCACCAATGCTGGAGAGCGCGCGTAGACGTTTCGAGGCTACGTCCACAGTCGAGCTTGTGGCACATGATCTCGCGCGCCCTCTCAAGATAAAAGAGCAATTTGATGTGATTGTCTCTGGGCTTGCGATCCATCACCTGCACCATGCACGGAAGCGTATGCTATTCCGTGAAGTCCATGCGCTGCTCGTGCCGGGGGGTGTTTTTGCCAACCTGGATCTCGTGGCTTCGGTGACCGCACAGCAGCACGAGCGGTTCCGGCGTGCGATTGGCCGGATAGAAGATGACCCAGCGGATCGTTTGGCGGGCCTTTGCGAGCAGCTAACCTGGCTACGTGATGACGCTGGTTTCGAGGAGGTTGACTTCCACTTTAAGTGGCTGGAGCTTGCGCTGATTATCGCCGTGAGGGTAACATAAGATAAATGTCTGATGGGCTGGTTCAATGCCGCCCATCGCGCGGCCGTCTCGCGCAAACTACGCAACGCCGCTTCGCATCGTGAGCGGCACGAAGCATTGCCGCCCGGCACCGTGCTTCGCTACCTCAAGGAGGCTGCCCACGACGTCAACCGCTTGTTCGCTCGATGATGTGGCCCGCAGGCAATGAGATCTCCGCTCACGACCACCTCTACCTAACACCGGCAATCCTCTCACCCCGGCCCTAAAGCCGCGCGTCCAACGACCCACGTGCTCGCTCAGCGTCACCCGTCGGCCGGCAGAATCTCGAACGAGCCTCCCTGCAGCGGCGTGACAGCGCGGAACGCTCGTTCGTCAAGCGTGAGGATGCGTCGAGTTCGCCAGCGACTGGCAAGCACCACCAGCGAGGCGTCGGCCAAACCAAGCTCCAGATCGTGGTAGCGGGCAACTATGTCCCGCGCGATCGTCAGCTCAGGAGGCGTCAGAGCATCGACGACGTAGGTTCCACCCGCAAGGTCGTCGAGAAACCTCAACTCCACGTCAATCCCGAGACGGCGCAGGATCAGATAGTCGGCCTCAGCGACGACGATCTGCGAGGTAACCAGCGAGTCACGCTCCGCACGCAGCACAGCGGCTACAGCGTCGTGCTGAGGCTCATCCGCATCCGCCTGCGCATACAGCGCGCCGGCGTCCACGATCAGAGCGGTCATCGACCGTGAGCGACCTTCCGGCTATACAGATCGTCAGCGTCCCACCGACGATATGGCGCTCCTCCACCGTGCCCCTTGCCGAGGCTGTAAAAGGTGCGGGCCTTGGGCTCCGCGTCTTCAGTCACCAGTCGCACACCCTCGCGGATCAGCTCAGCACGGGAACGTCCCGTGCGCGCAGCCATACTGCGCAGCGACTCGGCTTCCTCGGTGGTTAGATAGACGGATGTCTTTTGCATGCCCTACGTAGGGTATCAACTGCCCAGCCAAGATCAGGACCCACCTGGAAGTAATCTCTCAAGCGGCGGACGGCTTCGAACCCGCGACCTCAAGCCTGGGCGTCGCGGCAGACGGTTTCTGAAGCAGCGTCTGCGTGGCGGCGAGCCTACGATCAAAACGTACGTTTGTGTTGGCTGGAGCTCGGCTTCCGGTAGGGCATGTGTCGGAGCATGAACTCATCGAAACGGGGCACTGTGAAGTCGACGTGACCGTAGTCCTCGGTGGCGTAAGCCAATCCCTTGTCGATCAGATGCTGACGGGTCATCGAAACCTCCGTGGTCCTACGCCCCAGCTTCGCCGCAACCTGTCCCGAGCGGTAGGGCCCTTCGCCGAGCTCGGCCATCGCTCGCATGTAGCGGCGCTCCTCTCGGGTAGCACGCTGAATACGCACCTCGTAAATGCTCGTGTCGAGGGCCCTTTGCGCGACTGGGATCGCCGCCTCCACATCCCGCTTTGTGATCGGCGCGGCCTTAGCCAGATTCCAGGCGTGCTTGCCCAGCTGCTGAATGTAAAAGGGATAGCCTCGTGTCCATGCGAGGGCGAGCGCCACGGCACCCTCCTCGTAGTCGACCTGCTGATGGCGAGCCGGCTCGACGAAGGCCGCTCGCGCATCTCCCTCTGAAAGGCTGGCGATCGCCGGGAACGTGAACAGACGCTCGGCGTATGAGCGTGCCTCGCCGGTCAACCGCGGAATCTGAGGTAGGCCGGCGGCCGCGACGGTAATCGGCACGTTCTTCTGCGTCGCGCGGTGCAACGCGCTGATCAACGATCGAAATTCGATCGCGCTGACGAACTGAACCTCGTCCAGCAGGAAGACAACCCCCGAGCCCTTGCTGGCGGCAGCCCCGCCGAGCTGCAGGAAGAGCTCGGAGAGATCACCGGCGATCGTCCCCTCATCGGCCTTTCGAAGATCCACCGCCAAGCCAATACCGTCAGGGCCCGTCAACTTGATCGTGCCGAGATGCTCCAGCGCTCCGCGCATTGTCTTCAAGGCGCGTGCGCTGAGCTTCAGACGCGCCAAAGCACTCTCAACATCGCGGGCGATCTCTCCGATCAGGCTGCTGTCGGGGGTGAGCTCGTGGTAGTAGGTCAAGAAGCCTTCGGACTCAGCGCGATCCTCGAAGGCGTTGAGCAGGACCGTCTTGCCCACACCGCGCAAGCCACGGATAATCATGCTCTGCTCGGTAGCCCCTCGCTTGAGACGACCCACTAGTACTCGGAATTGCTCCAGCTCGCCAGCGCGACCGGCAAGCTCATGAGGGCGAGAGCCTGCATTCGGCGTATAGGGGTTCCCGATCGGGTCCATCGTTCTATCGACTTATAGCAGTTTATAACCGATATTGTTATAAGTCTTTATAACTTGTGCAAAGCCTGGGGAGCGGTTGGAGATGCCCTCCAAACGCTCGCTGACTTGGACGGACCTGTCGATCTGCTCTTTCTAGACGGCCGCAACGACCTTTACCTGCCGGTCCTTCACCTCATCGAGCCGTGACTGGCGTCCGGCGGGCTCGTGGCCGCCGATCTGAGCGCCGATGTCCGCGACCCGGCTCACGGCTACTTCTCGATCACAGTGCCGCTCGACGACGGGGTAGAGCTCTCGACACGAACTCTGCTGACCGCCGATGCGCAGCCTGCTCGGCGTAGCCGATAGCGACAAGGTAATCGTCTGTGATCGCGAACACGTCGCGCAGCTCAGCGATCAGGCGGATCCCGTGGCCGAAGGGGACCGCGGATTCGTGTCCCCTTTGCCCGTGAACGCCCGCGTCTGTCGCACCGCAAGCCGTAATCTGCGCCCCCGAACCCCAATCGTGGAGCCAGATCTGGCTTGATCAAGCCAAGCGGCGGACGGGCCTCGAACCCGCGACCTCAAGCTTGGGAAGCTTGCGCTCTACCAACTGAGCTACCACCGCGCTGGGTAGATATTACGCCGCCGAGCGACTCGTGGCCGAGCTCACGGGGCCGGCGGGTGCGGCGCGTGCTCCCCGTCCCGCACTAGGCTTTCCTGCGGTGCCCAAACGCCTATACATGCCTATCGTCGTCGGCCTGGCCGGCGCCGCGCTGGTCGGCCTGCTTGTGTACGGAGTGGCGGTGCAGGCTCCCACGCGTACGCTCGACGAGGCGGTCGCTCGGCGCACCGATCCGCCGGCCCCCTCGGCGGGAGACCAGCTGCCTGTCCTCTCGGGCTCGGGGTACCGGTCGCTGGCGTCATACAGCGGCAAGGTCGTCGTGCTCAACTTCTGGGCCTCCTGGTGCGAACCCTGTCAGCAGGAGGCCCCCCGCCTGGAGCGCGCCCAGCACGAACTGTCGCGCCACGGAGGGACCGTGCTCGGGGTGACCTTCCGCGACAGCTCCCCCGATTCGCTCAGCTTCGTCAAGCGCTATCGCCTCACCTATCCCAACCTGGACGACACCACCGGCGAATTCGCTCACTCCTACGGCACGAACGCGCTCCCTGAGAGCTTTGTGATCGACCGCCACGGGCACATCGTGGCGATCTCTCGCCAGGAAGCAAGCACGGCGTTCCTGAGCCGCGCCGTCTCGCTTGGCGGAGAGCTCGTGAGCCTCGGACGGCGTGCCATCCCGCTCGTCCTGCCGGCGATGATCGCCCTCGCGTGCGCGGGGGCGGCTGCCCCCGCGACGGGGACGTCGGCTGGGGAGCAAACGGCCAGGACGCCAGCTGGAGAGCAAAGGGCCGGGACGCCGGCAGGGAGGCAAACGGCTGGGACACCGGCGGAAGGGCAAACGACCAGGGCGCCAGGGGGGGGACAAACAGCCGGGGCGCCGGCGGCGAAGATCGCCCCGCGCACGACCCTACCGGTGATCGAACGCCAGGTGATGTGCGCAACGTGCAAGATCCCCTTGAACGTCGCCGAATCGCCTCAGGCGGATCGCGAGCGGGCGTTCATCCGCGATCTCATTGCCGAGGGTCAAACCGAAGCGCAGATCAAGAGCGCCCTCGTGGGCCAGTATGGCCCGGCGGTTCTCGCCCTGCCGAGCGCCAAAGGCTTCGACCTGGCGGCCTACCTCGTGCCGGCCGCCGTGGTGCTCGCCCTGCTTGCCCTACTTGCCATCCTGCTTCCCAGCTGGCGCCGCCACGCACGCACCCAAGCCCTCACCTCACCTGACCCCCCCGAGCTCAGCGCGAGCGACGCGGCACGCCTGGACGCCGACCTCAAGCGCTTCGACTGACGCTCGGTCCCTGGCCACCTGGGCCCAAACGCTGACCGGTCTCCCCCACCTGCCCGACATCGCCTCAACCGGCCCGCCCGCCTACATCTCCTCAGGCGCCTCCACCCCGAGCAGGTCCAGCGAGCGGGAGATCGTCTGCAGTGAGGCCACGCACAACGCGAGCCGCTGCGATTCAAGCGTCGCCGGCTCGGCCCCCAGCACGCGGCAATCGCGGTAGAACGCCGTGAACTGCTGTGCCAGCTCCAGCGCGTAGGCCGCTACCCGATGCGGGGCGCGGCGCGCCGCGGCTTCCCTGACCTCGCCGGGGAAGCTGAGCAGCTTCTTGATCAAGGTGCGCTCGGCGGGATCGAGCGGCTCGCCGTCTTCGCCCACGCTTCGCAACGCCTCCGCGACGCGCTCGGCACCCGCCTTCGCGAGCATCGAGGCGGTGCGCGCGTGCGCATACTGGACGTAGTAGACGGGGTTCTCGCTCGACTCCTCGCGGGCGAGGTCCAGGTCGAGGTCGATCGTGGTGTCGTGCGAGCGCGACAACAGGAACCAGCGCGCCGCGTCCACACCGATCTCCCGCAGGAGGTCATCGAGCGTGACGAACTCACCGGCGCGCTTTGACATCTGGGCGCGCTCCCCTCGGCGCACCAGGTGCACGAGCTGCATGATCAACATCTCGACGTGCTCGGGATCGCCGCCCAGCGCCTCATAGGCGGCCTTCATGCGAGCCACATAGCCGTGGTGGTCTGCCCCCCACACGTCGATCTGGCGGTCAAAGCCACGCTCGCGCTTGTCCTGGTGGTAGGCGATGTCCGAAGCGAAGTAGGTGTGCTCGCCACTGGAACGCACAAGCACGCGGTCCTTGTCGTCGCCGTACTCGGTTGTCCTCAACCACAGAGCGCCCTCGCTTCGATACGTGTGGCCACGCTGCTCGAGCAGGCCCAGCGCATGCTCCACAGGACTCACGGGCCCCGTGCCCGCCTCCCGCAGATCCTCGCAGGGGGCGTGTAGCGTGCTCTCATAGGCCCAGCGGTCAAAGCTCTGCACCCGAAAGGCCCCCAGCGAGGACTGCATGCGCCCGACCATGACCCTCACCGCGGCGGCCCCCAGCTCGCCGGGATCGAGCTCTGCCGCCTTGACGCTCCCACCGAGCTCGCGCTCCACCTCCGCGACAAGCGGCCCGACGTAATCGCCGCGGTAGCCGTCCTCGGGGACCTCCTCCCCGCGCGCGAGCGCCCTGATCGACTCGCCGAGCTTGTGTACCTGGGAACCGGCGTCGTTGACATAGAACTCACGCTCCAGCTCGTGTCCGTGGAAGGCGAGCACGCGGGCGAGCGCGTCCCCATAGGCAGCGTTGCGGGCGTGACCGACGTGCATCGGCCCTGTGGGGTTGGCTGAGACGAACTCCACGATGATCCGCTCGGGGGTGGGTGCCTCTCCGCGGCCGAAGCCCTCGCCCGCGGCGAGCACCTGCGCGAGCGCCGCCCGGTGCCAGCCGTCGGCGAGGAACAGGTTCAGAAAGCCGGGCCCCGCGACCTCGAAGCGCTCGAGCTGCTCGCCCGAGCCGAGCCGCGAGGGCGTCGCCGAGCCGCTCGGCCAGCTCGCGTGGCCGGGTGCCCGCGGTGGGGGCCAGCAGGAGCGCGGCGTTGGTCGAGTAGTCACCGAAGTCGGGGCGGGGCGGGCGCTCGAGCGTGATCGGCTGGTGGGCGACCGCGCCGCCGCCAAGCTCCTGCGCCAGGGCGAGGACCGTCTCGTGCAGGCCTGTCTCTGTCGTATTTGGGCTCACCGGCGGGATCTTATGCGCCCGCCCGCACACCATCCTCCGCCCAGGTTGCGATACTAGCTCTGTGAACGATGAGAACCCAGGCGCCGAGCGCCACATAAACATTCATCTCTCCCCCGAGATCATGGGGGGCGTGTACGCGAACTTCGCCAACGTGAGCCACTCCGACTACGAGTTCACGGTGACCTTCGCCCGGGTCGACCATGAGGTCGAGTCCGAGGAGGTTCCGGGAGTGGTTGTCTCGCGTGTCAACCTCTCCCCACGCTTCATGCGCGAGCTGATCGACGCGATGGAGGACAACTACTCGAAGTGGCGCACCCGCGAGGGCATCAAGAACCTGCCCGAGTACGGCGGCGCCGAGGCCGAGGAAGCCGACGAGTAGTGACGCGCCCGTGCGCCCGTGAGGTGCGCGCGATCCGCGGGTCCCGGGGATGAAGGTCGCGGTAGTCTCGGACATCCACTCAAACCGGCAGGCATTCGAAGCTGTGCTCGAGGCGGTCGCCGACAGCGAGGCCTCCGAGCTGTGGTGCCTGGGTGACATCGTTGGCTATGGCGCGGACCCCGACGCCTGCGTGCGAGCTTGTGCGTCGGCATGTCGCCGTCTGCCTGGCGGGCAACCACGACATGGCGGTCGTCGGGCGAGGTGCCCCTGGACGAGTTCTCGCGTGGCGCGAGCATCGCCGCGCTATGGACACGCGAAGTGATCGCCCCAGCCAACCGCGCGTTCCTGGCCGACCTGCGTCCCCAGGGAGAAGAGGGCCCGATCGGCCTCTACCACGCCAGCCCGCGGGACCCGGTGTGGGAGTACGTGCTCTCGACGCTGCTGGCCGAGCTGTGCCTGGATACCCAGCCTCACCGCGTCTGCCTGATCGGCCACTCGCATGTCGCCTCCTCGTTCGTGCGCCACGAAGGCGAGGCGGCGACTGGGGAGCCTTGTCGGGATGGCGCCGAGCTCGACCTCTCGCGGGGCGAATGGCTGCTCAACCCCGGCAGCGTCGGCCAGCCTCGCGACGGGGACCCCCGCGCCGCATGGTTCCTGCTCGACCTGGACGGAGATGCGGCCGTCTACCGGCGCACCTCCTACGACGTGGCAGGAGCGGCTGCGGCGATCAAGGCGGCACGCCTGCCCAATTCGCTCGCAGAGCGCCTGGAGTACGGTCAATGAAGATGCAAACGCTCATCCGCCTCGTGGTGGCGGCGCTACTAGGCGTCGCCGCGGCTGTGCTGGTCTCGTGTGGGAGCTCAGGCACAGGCCTGATCCCATCCGCGAGCGCCGGCCCTCTTCAGAAGGACTTCGAAGCGGTCGCCGAAACGGCCTCTTCCGGCAACGGCAGCTGCGCCGCCACCGAATCGGCGCTGGGCAAGACCGAACAGGACTTCCTCGCCCTGCCGGCGTCGATCGACCGTGGCCTGCACGCGCGCCTGCAGGAAGGAATCTCCAACCTGCGCAAGCGCGCGCTCGCGATGTGCATACAGCCGAATCCGACGGCCACCGCCACGACCGAAACGCAGACCACCACCACGCAGACCACGACAAGCACCGAAACAGCCCCCCCGACGCCAACCGCCACGACCACCACGCCAACCACTCAGACCACACCGACTACGCCCACTCCCGAAGATCAGGGCGGCGGGACCGCCCGCGCCGGGCGAAGGCGAAACTGAAGAAGGCCCGGGCAAGGGCAAAGGCAAAGGCAAAGACAAGAGTGAAGGCGAAGGCATCGGCGCGGCCGGGCCCGGCGGGGCAAGCGCGGGAGGCGGTCAGTGAGCAACACGGAGATCGCCGGACGCTACGAGCTGAAGGACAGACTCGGGTTTGGAGGCATGTCCACTGTCCACCTCGCCTTCGACAAGCGTCTGGAGCGCCGGGTGGCGGTCAAGCTGCTCGCCGAGCACCTCGCGGAGGATCCAACCTTCGTCTCACGCTTCAAGCGCGAGGCCCAGGCCGCCGCGCGCTTGATCCACCCCAACATCGTGCAGGTCTTCGACTCAGGCCAGGACGAGCACGCCGGTCAGTACTTCATCGTGATGGAGTACATCGAAGGACAGTCATGCGCGGAGATCCTGCGCGACGACGGCTGGATCGAGGTGGACGAAGCGGTTGCGATCATCGAACAGGCTTGCGAGGGGCTGCACTACGCGCACCGCCACGGCGTGGTCCACCGCGACGTCAAGCCGGGCAACCTCCTGCGCTCGCGTGACGGGGAGGTGAAGCTCGCCGACTTCGGCATCGCCAAGGCCACCGAGCAGTCCAGCATCACGCAGGTGGGCTCTGTGCTCGGCACCGCCGCCTATCTTGCCCCCGAGCAGGCCCGCGGCGAGGAGGCCGGGCCGCGTGCCGATCTCTACGCGCTTGGCGTGGTCACCTACCAGTTGATCTCCGGCCGCCTGCCCTATGAGGCGGCCTCGCTGACCGAGCTCGCCCTCAAACAACAGCATGAAGAGCCCGAGATGCTCGACTCGCTCGTCGCCGCGGTCACACCCGAGCTGGCCGAAGCGGTGGCGATCTCGCTCGCGCTCGACCCCCACGAACGTTACGAGAGCGCGCGCGAGATGGGACGCGCCATCAGCGACGGCGCCCTCGGGATCTCCCCCGCGGAGCGCCCTGCGAGCTCGCGTGCAGCCCGTGCCACCGAGGCCACGAGCGTGCTCGCGAGCGCCACCCGCACACACGGGACTCCCAGCCCGCGCGGCGCCGTCGTCCCACGCCAGCCCCGCCGCGGCCCCGCGCGCGCCGCGCCCGCGGTGGTCGCCACCGCGGCCCCGCGGCGCCGCTCAGGCGCCGGCCGCCTGATGCTCTGGGTGCTCGCGCTGCTCGCACTCGGCGGCGTGATTGCCATGATCGTCGTCCTCAGCGCTCCCACACCGACGAAGATCACGCTACGCAACGTCGTCTACGAAGACGCCAAAGAATCAGCCGAAGCGCTCAAGCAGCTCGTCAACGAAAACACCAAGTAGCCCCCAGAGAGGCGAGGGGGCCGACTTGCGCGGGACCCCACGGACAGCTGTCACGCACCGCGTAGGTTGGCGGCGACCTCAGACAATCGTCTGTCATAAATCCCCTGGCGCAGGTCGGCCATCAAGCGCGCGAGGAACGCAAGGTTGTGTTCGGTGAGCAGCCGCATGCCTGTGAGCTCGCGAGAGCGCACGAGGTAGGAGAGGTAGGCACGCGAGAGCCCCCGCGTGCAGGCCTGGCAGGCGCAGCCCTCGGTCAGGGGCTCCTCGGATGTGCGCCACCTACTTTTCGTCAGGTCCACCTTCCAACGGTTTTGCGGGTCTGGGACAAGCGCGGTGCCGTGGCGCCCAAGGCGTGTGGGCATCGCGCAGTCGAACGTATCGATCCCCAGCTCCACGCCACGGATCAGGTCGTCCACGTCGCCTATCCCGAGCAGGTGGCGTGGCAGTAGCTCCTGCTCCCCGCCGAGCTCAGCGACGGCGTAGCCCACCACCTCGTACATCTGCGCCTTCTCGGCCCCGAGCGAGCCCCCGATCGCCACCCCGTCGCAGCCGCTCGAGGCGACAGTACGGGCTGAGCCCCGGCGCATGTCCTCGTAGACGCCCCCCTGCACGATCCCGTACACCAGCTGGCCGGGCGGGGCGTGCTCGGCGTGCCAACCAAGGCAGCGCTCCAGCCAGCGGTGGGTGCGCTCGGTGGAGCGCTCCGTATAGGCGCGATCCACATGGAAGGGTGTGCACTCGTCGAACACGAGCGCTATGTCCGAGCCCAACGACGCCTGCACCCGCATCGACTCCTCCGGCGAGAGGAGGCGCTCGGAGCCATCCACATAGGAGCGAAAGCGCACCCCTTGCTCCTCGATCGAGAGGATCGCCCCCTCGCGCTGGGCCACCTCACCCCGACGAGCACGGGATGGGCGGGACTTGATCTCATCGGCGACCGTCCCGTGCCCCATAGAGAACACCTGGAAGCCACCGGAGTCGGTGATGATCGGCCCGTCCCAGTCCATGAAGCCGTGCAACCCACCCAAGCGCTCGATCAGCTCGCCACCGGGATTGAGCATCAAGTGGAAGGTGTTGCCGAGCACCATCTCATAGCCCAGCGCCCTTACCTCGGCCGGCAAGAGGCCCTTGACGGTGGCCTTCGTCGCAAGCGGCACGAAGGCTGGGGTGTGAACGTCGCCGTGCGCGGTGCGCAGCCGCCCGGCACGGGCATCCGTGGCGCCATCGCGCGCTTCGATCGTCAGGGCCGCCACCAAGTCGGCATCCTAGTGGCAGTGCCATGGGACGGACCTCGGGCGCCGGATACGCTGGCGCAAGCACCAAAGGCCCTCCAGTCCATGCTCGCCTCGTTCATCAATGTCACCCACCTCGTCGAAGTCTTCGGCTACCCCCTGCTCTTCCTGGTGGTGATGGCCGAGTCGAGCGGCGTCCCCGTCCCCGGGGAGACAGGCTTGATTGCCGCGGCCGTGGCGGCCAGTCAGGGCAAGCTCCAGATCGAGCTGGTGATCGCCCTGGCAGCCATCGCGGCGATCGTCGGCGACAACATCGGCTACCTGATCGGCCGCAAGGGCGGCCGATGGCTGCTCGAACGACCGGGGCGCTTCCACCGCCAGCGCCTTCAGGTCCTGATCACCGGGGAACCCTTCTTCAAGCGCCACGGCCCCAAGGCCGTCTTCTTCGGGCGTTTTTTCCTCGGCTTGCGGGTATGGGCCTCGTGGCTGGCCGGCGCCACGCACATGCGCTGGCGCTCGTTCTTGCTCTGGAACGCGATCGGAGGCATCTGCTGGGCTACCGCGATCGGCCTGCTCGCGTACTTCCTCGGCAACGCCGCGGGCAACGCGATCCAGACATTCGGGCTGTTTGGCCTCCTGGCCGTCGTGCTCCTGGCGGGCGGCCTCTTCATCGCCCACCGCCGTCACAGTCGTCACGCGGGTGTTGCCGTTGGAGAGGGCGATCCGATTGACATCGAGGAGGGTGTCGAGAGCGAGCGATAGGACCTCGGCGCAGCGACAATGCCGATAGGTAGAGAGGCGACGCGGTAGAAAGGCGACGTGGTAGAGGGCGACGCGGTAGAGAGGCGAAGGGGATCGCGGCGCTAGGACCGCGACTGGCTTGCGACCGGCGGGGATGCCGGGCAGCAACCGGCGGCGATGCGCTCCCACATCTTGCCGAGAGTCTTCGAGCTCAGGCTCTGAGAAGTGCGAGAGGAAGTGCTCGCGCACCACCGCGCGGTGAGTCCCACGGGCTGCCTCCAAGCGCTCGCGGCCACGATCGGTGAGGCAGGCATAGGCGCCACGCGCGTCGTGTTCGCAGCTGCACCGTCCCAACAGCTCGTCGCGCTCCAGCCGGTCCACCAAGCGTGTGAGGCCGCTGCGCGAAAGCTGGGCCTGCTCGGCGAGATCGCACATGCGCATCTTTCCGGCCGGGGCGTCCATCAGGTGCTGGAGCACCTCGTAGGAGCTGAGCTGCAACCCGTGCTCGCGCTCCAGGCGACTCTCCAGGCGCTTGGCGAGCGAGGCATGGGCGCGCAACAGACCGCGCCAGGCGCGCAGCTCAGCTTCGCTGAGGTGGTCCTGCTCCCCGAGTGTCTGCTCCTCCCCCGGAGCGAGCTTCAGGACTGTCGCTGTGGCTGTTGCGGTGGACATGATGGCAATCGACACTAGCTGCGTGCTGAACCGAACATAGCAGTGTCGAAGACCATGATCCCTGTCAACTGGGCCGCTATCGGCTGCTCAGCCTTGGTCTGGCCCTCGGCTCTTGGTGGCCCTCCAGGCCCACAACATCATCAACGGTTGCAAGGGCAGGCGTGCGTACAGAGCCCAGCGTGGGATCTTGCGGAAGTGCTCAGGGGTGCGCGCCATATACAGGTTCGCCGGGAACACCGCGGCGAGCAGCGCGATCAGCCCAAGCCCGGCCGGCCGGCGCGTCCACGGCAGCAACACGCCGAGTCCTCCCACCACCTCCGCCACGCCACTCACGATCACGAGGCTCTGCGCCCGGTCCTTCATGCTCGGTGGCACGATCCGCCGGTAGGCGTGCGGCATCACGAAATGGTTGACCCCAGCCCCCACGAACGCGACGCCGAGCAGCAGTCGCGAGCGTTTCCTACTGCGGGGAAGCTCGGCGATCGGGGTGGGAATATCTGTGTCCATCGTCTCTCCTGCCTTTGGGGATTCTCGACCCGAGACCGGTCCATCAACTCTCGATCAGCGACTTTCCGGTCATCTCAGCCGGCTGGGGGATCCCGAGCAGCTCGAGTACCGTGGGGGCCACGTCCGCGAGGATACCGCCCCCGGCACGCAGCTCCAGACCCGGCGCCGTGACGATCAGCGGGACCGGATTGAGCGAGTGGGCGGTGTTAGGGCTCCCGTCCGGCTCCAGCATGTGGTCTGCGTTGCCGTGGTCGGCCGTCACCACGCACACCCCCCCACGCCCGTGCACGGCCCCGAGCACCATCCCGAGGCACTCGTCCACCGTCTCTATCGCCACCACCGCCGCCCCGATCACCCCGGTGTGGCCCACCATGTCGGCGTTGGCGAAGTTGATCACCCCAAACCGAAACCCGCCCGCCCGGTCCTCTTCCCACGCCCCCACGAACGCGGCCGCGGCCTCGCGGGCGCTCATCTGCGGCTTTTGGTCATAGGTGGGGACGTCGCGCGGGGAGGGCACGAGCTCCCGCCGCTCTCCCCTCTGCGGGGTCTCCTCCCCGCCGTTGAAGAAGTAAGTGACGTGCGGGTACTTCTCGGTCTCGGCGACATGGAGCTGCCGTGCCCCCGCCGCCGCTATCACCTCAGACAGCGTGACCGCGAGGCGTTGCGGGGCGAACGCCACCGGGTAGGGCCAGCCCTCCTCGTACTCGGTGAGCGTCGCCAGGCGCCCCACCGGCGAGGCTCCGCGACGCCCCTCCCAGCCCGGGAGCTCATCTATACCCTCGTCGAAGCCTGGCTCGCAGAGCGCCCTGACGATCTCGCGCATGCGGTCGGGGCGGAAATTGAAGCACAACACACTGTCCTGCGGGCGAATGCGCGCCTCCTCGCCGACGAGGGTGGGCTCGATGAACTCGTCGGTCTCCCCCCGCTCATATGCCCCCCGCACCGCCTGCCCTCCGCTCGAGGCGTGATGGGGGGCCACCCCATGGACGAGCATGTCGTAGGCCCGCTGCGTGCGATCCCAGCGACGATCGCGATCCATCGCCCAGTAGCGACCCACCACCGACCCCACACGTGCGCGCGGGGCACGGTCCAGCTCTGACAGATAGGCCACCCCGGCATGTGGGAGCGTGTCGCGCCCATCGGTGAACGCATGCACCACTATGTCCGCCGCCGGCGCGAGCTCGTCCGCGAGCGCGATCAGCGCGCGCAGGTGCTCTAGTGAGGAGTGCACCCCACCGTCGGAGACCAGCCCAAGCAGGTGGATGCGTGGACCCGCGAAGGCCTTGCGCAGCACGCTCGTTGCGCGCGAGCTCCCCGTCCGCGATCGCCTCGTCGATGCGCACGAGATCCTGCTTGACCACCGCACCGGCGCCGAGGTTGAGATGACCGACCTCGGAGTTGCCCATCTGGCCTTCGGGCAGCCCCACGGCCGCCCCGCAGGCGGTGAGCGTCGTGTGCGGATAGGTGGCCCACAGCTCGTCGAAGACGGGGGTGTTGGCAAGCGAGACGGCGTTGCCGGGGCCCGGCGCCGCAAGGCCCCACCCGTCGAGCACCACGAGGCACACGCACGGCGCCCGCGCCGCTCGCGAGCCTCCCTCAGCGCTCATGGCTGAGCGGCAATCACGATCTCGGCAAACGACTCGACATCGAGCGAGGCGCCCCCGACGAGTGCCCCGTCGACGTCCGGCAGCGCAAGCAGCTCGGCTCGCGTTCCCGGGCTTGACCGAGCCTCCGTACAGGATCCGCACACGCTCCGCCGCCTCCGCGGAGCGCCCCCCCACGAGCGCCCTCACGAAAGCGATCGCCTCCCGGGCCTGCTCGGGGGTGGCCACCTTCCCGGTGCCGATCGCCCAGATCGGCTCATACGCGATCACCACGTCGGCGAGCCGCTCATCCGGGACGTTGGCCAGGTCCTCGCCGATCTGGTGGCGCAGCTTGCGCTCGGTATCCCCCTCGTCGCGCTCGCTCTCGGTCTCCCCCACGCACAGGATCGGCGTGAGCCCGGCGGCGAGCGCGGCCGGGACCTTCAGCGCGAGCGCCCTGTCGGTCTCGCCGAACAGCTCGCGACGCTCTGAGTGACCGAGCACCACTCCCGTCACGTCGAGCTCGGAGAGCATCGGCGCCGACACCTCGCCGGTGAACGCCCCCTCCGGCTCATGGTGCATGTTCTGTGCGTACACCTCCACGCGCGACCCCCTCGCGCTGTCCACCATCGCGCGCAGGTCGGTGAAGGGCACGCACACCGCGATCTCCACTCCGCTCACCGAGGACACGCGGGGGAGCAGGCCCTGGATGTACTCCTCGGCTTGCGCCTCGGTCTTGTACATCTTCCAGTTGCCCGCGATCAGCGGGGTACGCTGCCCCGCCATCACGCGACCCCTGCCCCTTCGAGCGCCTGGACGCCAGGGAGCATGCGACCCTCGACGAGCTCGAGCGTCGCCCCGCCACCGGTGGAGAGGTGGTTGACGGTCCCCTCGAGCCCGAAGCAGGCGAGCGCCGCCGCGGAGTCTCCCCCGCCGACCACCGTCACCCCCGCTGCCCCGGCCACGGCCTCGGCGACGGTACGTGTGCCGGCGGCGAACGGCTCCAGCTCGAACGCCCCCATCGGGCCGTTCCAGAAGACGGTGCCCGCGAGCCCTATCTCGTTCGCATAGCGCGCGGCGGTATCCGGCCCTATGTCGAGGCCCATCCACCCCTCGGGCACATCGAGCTCCTCGAGCACGCGATGCTCGGCGCGGTCGTCGAAGCGCTCGCCGATCACGAGGTCGCTGGGCAGCTCCAGGCGCGCCTGCCCCGGGAGCGCTGCCTGCGCGAGTGCCTTGCGAGCGTGCTCGACGTCGTCCACCTCACACAGCGAGTCGCCCACCTCGTGGCCCTGGGCTGAGAGGAACGGGAAGCACATCGCACCACCGATGATCACCACGTCAGCGAGGGCCAGGAAGCGGTCGATGACGCCGATCTTGTCGGCCACCTTGGCTCCCCCGATGACCGCCACGAGCGGTCGCTCGGGGCTCTCGAGGATGCCGCTCAGAGTGCTCACCTCGCGTTCGAGCAGCCTCCCGGCGGCGCACGGCAGCAGCTTGGCGACGCCCGCGGTGCTCGCGTGGGCGCGATGGGCGGCGCCGAAACGCGTCGTTTACGTACACATCCGCCAGCTCCGCCAGAGCATGTGGCGAGCTCGGGGTCGTTGGCGGTCTCACCGGGCTCGAAGCGCACGTTCTCGAGCACCAGGATCTCCCCGTCCTTCAGCTCGTCGACCAAGGCACTGCGCACGGGGTCCCACGACCTCCGGGGCGAGCGTCACGTGCGCCCCGCTCAGCTCGCCTGCAGACGCTCCGCCACCGGCGCGAGCGACAGGTCCGCCTCGGGCCTGCCCTCCGGACGACCCAGGTGTGAGACGAGCACGAGCCTCGCGCCGCGCGCGCGCAGCTCTTCGATCGTCGGCAGGGCCTGGACGATGCGCGTGTCGTCGGCCACCCTCCACGCTGCCCTGTCTCGTCTTTGGCCATCGGCACGTTGAAGTCAACGCGCACGAGCACCCGCTTGCCGTGCACGTCGAGCTGGTCGATGGCCTCCTCATTCTCCCGTCTCACCGGTCTCATCGCCGTCTGCAGCCGGCTCACCGTCCTCAGCGGGCCGTCGTGGCTGGCGAGCAGGTCGCGGGCTCACAGGACCTTCTGGACAAGGTCGACGAGACGGTTGGAGTAGCCCCACTCGTTGTCGTACCACGCCACCACCTTCACCATCGTCCCGTCGATCACCGCGGTCAGCTGCGAGTCCACGATCGAGGAGTAGGGCGAGGTGACGATGTCGCTGGAGACGATCGGGTCCTCGGTGTAGGCGAGCAGGCCCTTCAGTGGCCCGCTCTGCGAGGCCGCCTTCAGCGCCGCGTTGACCTCCTCGACGCGTTGTCTCGCGCGCACACTCGACGGTCAGGTCCACCACCGACCCGGTGGGCACGGGGGCGCGCACCGCGAAGCCGTGGAGCTTGCCCTGCAGCTCCGGCACCACGAGGCCGATCGCCTTGGCGGCGCCGGTGGAGGCGGGGATCAGGTTGATCGCGGCAGCCCGCGCGCGGCGCAGGTCTTTGTGGGGCAGGTCCTGCAAGCGCTGGTCGGCCGTGTAGGCATGGATCGTGGTCATCAAGCCGTGCTTCACGCCCACCGTGTCCACCAGCACCTTCGCCACCGGCGCCAGACAGTTGGTGGTGCACGATGCGTTCGAGATCACGTCGTGGGCCGCTCGGTCGTACGCACTCGTCGAAGTTCACACCGAGCACCACGGTCACGTCGGGGTTCGGTGGCGGGCGCTGAGATCACGACCTTCTTGGCGCCCGCCCGCGAGATGCTTGGCGGCACTGTCGCGATCGGTGAACAGACCGGTCGACTCGATCACCACGTCCACTCCCGAGCGACTCCCAGGGCAACGCGCCGGGGTCGCGCTCGGCGAGCACCTTCAGCTCGCGCCCGTCGACGACGATCGTGTGCTCGTCCTTCGCCGCTACCTCGCCCGGGTAGGGGCCGAGGATCGAGTCGTACTTGAGCAGGTGAGCCAGCGTGTCGCAGTCGGTGAGGTCGTTGACCGCCACCCACTCGATCTCCTGCGCGTCCCCCCGAGCCATTGCGGCGCGGAACACGTTCCGGCCGATGCGACCGAATCCGTTGATTCCCACGCGTACGGGCATTCACAGCCTCCTGATGTGAAAAATGAACGATGCCGAGCCTCGGGAGCGTCGCTCCGTCGCCCGGCGTGGGCGGGAAAGGCTATCAGCGGCCCACTCCACGGCCACCTGAACGCCTACTCGCCACCAGATCAACGCATTCCCAGCACGGGCCCTTCTGCCCCTCCGCTCGCCGCAACTGGCAGTGCCCCCCCGCAGTTGGACCAAGCGCGCGCCGCCCCTAGGAGTCGCGCGAGCGCTTGTCGATGTCGCGGTGGGCCACCGCCACCGTGAGCTCGTCGCGGTCGCGGTAGCGGGCGGCGAGGTGCTCGGCGATCGCCACCGAGCGATGGCGCCCGCCGGTACAGCCGATCGCGATCACGAGGTGGGCCTTGCCCTCGGAGACGTACTCGGGCAGCAGGAAGTCGAGCAGCGAGTGCAAGGCGGTCGTAGAACTCGTCCAGGCGTCCGTCGCGCCCGATGTACTGCACGACGCGCTCGTCGTGACCGGTGAGCTCGCGCAGATCGTGCTCGTAGTGCGGATTCGGCAGAAAGCGCACGTCGAAGGCTAGGTCCTCCTCACGTGGGGGGCCGTGCTTGAAGCCGAAGCTCATGAAGGTGAGCGCCAGGCGACCGACGTTCTGGCGAGGGAGCAGCTCGTCGGCGATACGACTGCGCAGCATCGCGGCGGACATGCCGGTCGTGTCGATCACGAGGTCGGCGCGCGAGCGCAGCGGCTCGAGCAGGGCCCGCTCGGATGCGACACCCGGCGGCGACGCTGCCCTCCGGGCGCAAGCGGATGACGGCGACGGGTCTCCTTGTAGCGCGTGGAGAGCGTTTGCTCGGCGGCCTCCAGGAACAGCACGTGGTGGGTGATGCCAAGCGCCTCGAGATCCTCGATCACCGCCGTGAGCGCCTCGAAGTAGACGCCCCCGCGCACGTCGGAGACAACGGCGGCGCGCTCGACCTTGGAGCCCTCGTGGACGAACAGCTCGACGAGCGAGCGGATCATCTCCGGGGGGAGATTGTCGACGCAGAAGTAGCCGGCGTCCTCGAACACGTTCATCGCCGTGGACTTGCCGGCGCCCGAGAAGCCCGTGATGACGACAAGGTCCTGCAGACGCGACTCGATGGTCGGTCCGCTCGCGGGACGGGGAGGCACGGGCCTGGTGACGGCCATTTGAAAACTCATTGTGGCGCTTGCGCCGGGGGAAAGGGGCGCTCGGGGCGGCTCAGCCCGCTCGGTGGAGCAGCGCGTGGATGTCCCGCGCGGTCTTGGCGGGCAGACCCGGGCACCCCCTGGAGCTCCTCGCGCGAGGCGGCGAGGATCGCGTCGGGGGAGCCGAAGTGGGTGAGCAGGGCGCGCTTGCGTGCGGGACCGATCCCGGGGAGGCCGTCGAGTAGCGAGCCGGTCATGGCGCTGTCGCGACGTGGTGCGGTGGTGGGTGATGGCGAAACGGTGGGCCTCGTCGCGGATGCGCTGCAGAAGCTGCAGCTCTGGCGTGGAGTGGTCGAGTAGGAGGGGCTCGGGGCGACCCGGAAGGAACACCTCCTCGACGCGCTTGGCGAGCGCGACCACGGCCACCCCGCATTCGCGAAAGCCCGCGAGGGGCGTGAGGCCGGCCGCCAGCTGGCCCTTGCCGCCATCGATCACGACGATGTTGGGAAGCGACGCGAAGCTCGCATCGTGGGAGGGGTCGTGCGGGGAGAAGTCGGCCTGGCTGCTCCCACTGGGCGAAGCGCCGGGAGAGCACCTCGGCCATCGAGGCGTAGTCGTCCGAGCCTTCGAACCGTGCGAATCTTGAAGCGGCGGTAGTCGGATTTCTTGGGCGCGCCCCCCTCGAAGACGACCATCGAGGCGACTGTGTGGGTGCCGCCGAGGTTTGAAATGTCGAAGCACTCGATGCGCACCGGGACCGCGTCGAGGCCAAGCGCGAGCTGCAGCCCTTCGAGCGCCTGGGCGCGGCGCTGGTGGCGGCGCTCGTCGCGCAGGCGCTCCTGGTCGAGCGCGAGCAGGGCGTTGCGGTGGGCGAGCTCGAGGATGCGGTGCTTGTCGCCGCGCTCGGAGGCGTGCAGGCGCACGGGTCCGCCACGCCGCTTGCGCGAGCGCTTGGGCGAGCGCCTCGTGCCCTGCCAGCTCGGGCTGCACCACGAGCAGCGCCGGGATCGAGGTGGGGCCGCCGTAGTACTGGAGCATGAACTCCTCGGCCACCTCCGCCACGTCGCGCTCGGTCTCGTTTGACAGGTAGAAGGAGTGGCGGTCGGAGAGCACGCCGTCGCGCACCTGGAAGACCTGGGCGTTGGCGTCGCGCCCGTCGACCGCCACGGCGATCGCGTCGAGGGTGCCGATCGACTCCTTGGCGACGCGCTGGCGCTCCATCAAGGAGCGCACCGCGCGCAGGCGATTGCGCTCGAGCGTGGCCTGCTCGTACTCCTGCTCCGCGGCGGCGAGGCGCATGCGCTGCTTCGAGATCGCGCTCGATCGTCTTGAAGCGCCCGGAGAGGAAATCGATGACGCCATCGATGCTGTGGCGGTAGTCCTCCTTGGAGACATATCCCACGCAGGGGGCCTCGCAGCGCTTGATGTAGTAATCGAGGCATGGGCTTCCGCTGCGCCGGCCGGGCTCGGGGCCTGTGCAGGAGCGGTACATGAACACCTTGGCGAGCACCTCGAGCGTGGAGCGCACGCGCTTGGCGCTCGAATACGGGACCGAAGTAGGCGCGCGCCGGGCGGTGGCGCTCGCGGGTGAAATAGACGCGGGGGAAATCCTCGTCGAGCGACACTGGCGATGAACGGGTAGGACTTGTCGTCGCGCAGGCGGATGTTGAAGCGGGGGCGGTACTGCTTGATGAAGCTCTGCTCGGCGAGCAGGGCCTCGGCCTCGCTGGCCACGACCAGGCAGTCGATCGCGTCCACCGCGGCCACCATCTCCGCGTGTCCGGGCTCGAAATGGCCGCACCCCTGGGCCTTGGAGAAGTGCGAGGCCACGCGCTTGCGGATCGACTTGGCCTTGCCGACGTAGATGACGCGGCCGCGTGCGTCGCGAAAGAGGTAGACGCCAGGCTTGTCGGGGAGCGCGCGTCGTTGCTCTGCAGACTCGCGCTGCTCGAGGCTCAATAGGTGCGCGAGTGACGGTAGACGGCGAGCAGCGTGTAGGCCGTGAGGCCGATCAGGACGAACCACACGAACTCGCCGAAGCCCGTGTGCCACATACGCGGTTGGGCGGCCACGGTGATATATCCGACGGCGAGCGCTCCGTAGAGCAGGCCCCGGTGGCGATCGCCGAGGCCGTGAGGTCGACGTGACGTTCGCGGTAGAGCCGGTAGGCGAAGATAGGCGAAGCCCGCCGGCGAACACCACCCAGAGGGCGGCGGCGAAGGCTTCGACGGCGTGCCCGCCCCCTGGCAGGAACTCGACGGCGGCGGCGATCAGAGCGACTATCGCGACGTTGCGGGCGGTTTTCAGACGGTCCATGATCGATCTCGACTCATGAAAGCGTCAGTCTAGTCGGGCTTTCCCACATATGGCTGGGCTACCGTGGGAGCGAAACGTTTGGTGGGACGTGGCCGGTGAATGACGACGAAACGTTGGGGGGGAAAATGAGAACGGCGAAATGGAGTGCCCCACGCGTAGCGTGGGGCGGCCTGTGCCGCGGGCACCACAGACGGGAGCCCAAATCCTAAACCCGCAACGTGCGGCTTGAGGTTTAGAGGTCACGCGACGTTTCCCCCATTAGTCCACTTTTACGCTATACTGCGTAAGCCCATTCGGTCCTAACCCGACCGAAACGAGGGTTGGTTGGCAGGCGCCGGGGTACTCGTCATTCAGGTCAGAGAGCCCCGGCGCCTGTTTTAATGGGCGCCTTGGTGAGCCCTCAAGGCTTCTCCTCAGATTCACTCATCCCTCAGTCCCCAAGCGACTCGAGCCGCTCATAGGCAGCCTCGACCTCACGCTTGGCGGCAGTGTGGCGAGCTTCGGACTTGGCGGCCTCGTACTTGGTGGCCCACGACGCGGGATCGGCCAGCTCCTCTTCGAGCGCGCGCACGGCTGCCTCCGCGCGTTCGATTGCCTGCTCGGCCTTGGCCTGCTCGCGAGCCCGATTCTTTGACGGCCCGGCGGGCTTACGCGCAGGCCGTCCCTGGGGGGCTTCGCCGGCTTGGCGCCGTCACCGCTCGTCTCGCCCGCCCGCTCCGCGGAGCCCGGCGCTCGAGTGCCGCCGGTAACCGGCCCCGGCCGGGGCCCGGCGGTGGGAACGCCATTGCGCACCCCAAAGGGCACACCCTCAGGGGCGCGGGCAGGCGAGCCGGCTCCCGCCGCCCGGCGCTCCTCCCGTACGCGGGCGTACTCGGGCCAGCCGCCGAGAAAACTGCGCAACGAGTGGTCTTCGATGGCGACGGTGCGCGTACCGACGGCGTCGAGCAGGGCCCGGTCATGAGAAACCAGCAGGAGAGCCCCGTCGAACGAGCGCAGGGCGTCCTCGAGGGCCTCGCGACTCTCGAGGTCGAGGTGGTTGGTGGGCTCGTCGAGGATCAGGACGTTTGGCGGCCGGGGGGTCCCGTTCATGAGGATCGCCAGGGACAGCCGACGGCGCTCCCCTCCGGAGAGTCCGTCGAGCGGCTTGTCGGCGTCCTCGCCTGAGAAGAGGAACCTGCCCACCAGGGCACGGGCCTTGTTGGGCGCGAGGCTCGTGGCTCGCTGGGCGGCCTCGACGACGCTCTGTCCCGGTGGGCCTCCGGCCCCGAGCTCCTCGGCATGCTGGGAGAGGTAGCCAACGCTCACGTTGTGGCCGGTGCTGAGCTTGCCCGCGCCCAGGGGGCGTCGTCCCGCGAGGGTCTCGATCAAGGTTGTCTTGCCGGCCCCGTTGGGCCCCACGAGTGAGACGTGCTCGCCGCGTTCCAGCCATAGCTCGGCGTGCTCCAACAAGACGATCGGGTCCCCATCCGCCCCGCCGTCGGTCCCCGCCACGGGGATCTCCACGCGCCCGTCCCGCAACTCGAAGATCACGCGACCCGTGCGCTCGACTGTCTTGAATGGAAGTCGAGCGAGGCGCCGTCGCGCGGGTCGGCCTCGATGCGCTCGATCTTGGAGAGCTTCTTCAAGCGCGATTGTGCCTGGCGGGCCTTCGTGGCCTTGTAGCGGAAGCGCTCGACGAAGCGTTCCATGCGCGCGATCTCGGCCTGCTGCTTGTCGATCGCCTTGCCCAGCGAGATCTCACGGGCGGCCTGCTCGCGCCGCCAGGTGTGCCAGGTGCCGGCGAAGAAGCGCGAGCGTGATGAGGCCCCACCCGCCCCGCCATAGAGCTCGAGGACGGCCGTGCCGACCGCCTCCAGAAACCAGCGGTCGTGGGCGACGAGCATCACGGCGGCGTCGAGATCGACGAGCGTCTGCTCGAGCCACTCGAGCGACTCGATGTCCAGATGATTGGTGGGCTCGTCCAGCAGCAGGACGTCCGCATTGGTGGCGAGCGCCCGCGCGAGCGAGGCGCGCGTGAGCTGCCCCCCGGAGAACGTGTCCAGGTTGCGGTCGAGGTCGGCGTCGGTGAAGCCCAGGCCGTGGGTCATGACCGTGGCGCGGTCGCGCCACAGATAGCCCCCGTAGGACTCCAGGCGTGCCTGGGCGCGGGCATAGCGGTCGAGCAGCGCCCCCTCGCTCGCCCCCGCGGTCATCTCGCGCTCCAGCTTGGCCAGCTCGCGCTCGACCGCCAGCTCCTCGACGCATCCCGACAGGACGTAGTCGCGCAGCGAGGTCCCGCGGTCGCGCGGGGGGCGCTGGTCGTGGAGAGCGATGCGCACGCCCTTTGACACGCTGAGCTCGCCCCGGTCGATGCTCTCATCGCCCGCGATCATGCGCAAGAGGGTCGTCTTGCCGGCGCCGTTGCGCCCGGCGATCGTGAGGCGTTCGCGGCGCTCGAGCTTGAACGAGACGCCCCCGAGCAGGGGCTTGCCGGCCATGTCCTTACGCAGGTCCGAGGCAATCAAGAGAGCCACGTTGGGGATGGTAGGGCCCGCGTGCGCGGGCCAGAGACACGTTCCCATGAGGGACAGCCGGCCCGGCGCACATTCCGGGAGGCGATCGCGAGCTTCGGGCACTCCGAAGGGCATGAGCGCCTTAAGGTCACAGGCACCTGAAAGGCACAGGCAAGTCAGGGACGCGCTCCGATAGGATCTCATCCACATGCGTCGCCTGTTGAGCACCCTCCTCGCGTCCGCCCTGCTGCTGCTCGCGCTCGCCCCCGCGGCACTTGCTTACAACGATGGGCGAGGCTTCTACGGAGCCACCGACGACAAGGTGGTGACCAACGCGGGGTTCATCCTGATCCTGTTCTTCCCACTGTTCGTGCTCGCGATGAGCCTGCTTCAGTGGCGCTTGGACAAGCGCAAAGAGGCTCGCAAAGCCGCGCAGAAAGCGCGCGTGGGCGACGCTCGCTGGCGCGGCGGTTGGTAGGGCCTGTGTCAGGACATCTTGCGGTCCGGGTGCGCTCACCCCGATCCCACAATCTGCTCTGACCCAGTCCCCGCACGAACCTGTTAGCTATGAGCGCCACGGCGAGACCGCCGTGGTGAGCATCGAGCGCCCGGAGCGCCGCAACGCCGTCGACGGGCCGACGGCGGAGGCGCTGCACGAAGCGCTGACGCGCTTTGAGGGCGAAGACGGGGCACGCGTGATGGTGCTCACCGGGGCGGGCACAGTCGCATTCTGCGCGGGAGCGGACCTGAAGGCGATCGAGACATTCGGCGGACGCTTGATGGCCGCCGAGGGGCCCATGGGGTTCACCCGTCTGACGCCCTCCAAGCCGACGATCGCGGCAATCTCTGGGTTCTGTCTGGCCGGGGGGCTCGAGCTGGCGCTGTGGTGCGACCTGCGGATCGCCACCGAGGGCTCCAAGCTCGGCTACCCGGAGCGCCGTTGGGGGGTCCCGCTGATCGACGGGGGCACTCAGCGACTGCCACGCATCGTGGGGCTGGGGCGCGCGCTCGACCTGATCCTCACCGGGCGCATCATCGACGCGGCGGAGGCCCAGGCGATGGGGCTGCTCACCGAGGTGGTCGCCGAGGGTAAGCACCTGGAGCGGGCGGTCGAGCTCGCCGGAAACCTTGCGAAGTTCCCGCAGCGCACGATGCTCGCGGACAGGCGCGCCGCGATCGAGGGACTGGGCATGACCTTGCGGGAAGGCCTGGAGCTCGAGTCCAGGGCCGGCCCCGACGTGTTCCTCGACGCGGTGAGCGGCGCCGAGCGCTTCGCCTCCGGGGAGGGGCGCGGGGGAGCCGGGGCCGGTGCATAGCTGTACCTAGCCTCCGGGCTGGGCACACTGAGGTTATCCTCGACTGATCGACCCCGAGGAGACCCCATGGCCTATTTCGTGACGGGAGCAACAGGCTTCATCGGCCGACGGCTGATCGAGCGACTGCTCGAGCGCAAGGGCAAGATCCACGTGCTGGTTCGCGAGGACTCGCTGGGTCGCCTGGACGAGCTGATCGAGCGCTGGGAAGCGGTCTCGGAGGCGACCGTGAGCAGGCGCGTGCATCCCGTGATCGGGGACCTCCGCGGGCAGCTGCTGGGACTGGCCGACGAGCAGGTGTCAGAGCTGGAGGGGACGATCGAGCACTTCTTCCATCTAGCCGCCGTCTACGACATGACGGCGCCCGTGGAGCTGGACACGGCCGTCAACGTCGGAGGCACGAGCCATGCGGTGGAACTTGCGGGAGCGCTGCGCGCCGAGCACCTGCATCACGTCTCTTCGATCGCGGTCGCCGGGGCCTACAAGGGCGTGTTCAGCGAGGAGTGCTTCGACGAGGGCCAACGGCTGCCCTCGCCCTACCACGCCACGAAGTTCGAGGCCGAGCGGATCGTGCGCGAGCAGGAGCTCGTGCCGTGGCGGGTGTACCGACCCGGGATCGTGGTCGGTGACTCGAAGACCGGAGAGATGGACAAGATCGACGGTCCCTACTACTTCTTCAAGGCGATCCAGAGGATGCGTCAGGTCGTCCCGCAGTGGATGCCGCTCGTGGGGCTCGACCTGGGCAAGACGAACGTCGTGCCGGTGGACTGGGTGGCGGGGGCGCTCGACCACATCGCCCATCGACCGAGCCTCGACGGGAGGGCCTTCCACCTCACCTACCCTCGCTCCCAGCGCGTCGACGAGGTGATGAACGACATCGCGGGAGCCGCACACGCACCGCGCTTCGCGCTGAGCGTCGACAAGCGCATCCTCGACGCGATCCCCACCGGCCCGCTGTCGCTGCTGATGCGCGTGCCCCCACTGCGTCAGGCCCGCCAACTCACCCTGCGCGAGCTGGGAATCCCCGACGAGGTGCTTGAGCACGTCAACCTCGTACCGTCGTTTGACACGCGCCAGGCCGAGCGGGCCCTCGCCGGCTCCGGTTTCGAGAGTCCCCCGGCGCTGCGTGAGTACGCGGTGCAGCTGTGGGATTACTGGGAGCGGGAGATGGACCCGAGCATCAGCCGTGGGCGCACGCTCGGGGAGGCGATCGCCGGCAAGCGCGTGCTGATCACCGGCGCCTCGTCAGGCATCGGCCGAGCGACCGCGCTGAAGGTGGCCGCCGCCGGGGGGATCCCGCTGCTCGTGGCGCGCAACGTCGAGAAGCTCGAGGAGGCGCGTGCGGAGATCGTGGCCGCGGGGGGTGTGGCCTACGTGTACGCGGCAGATATCTCCGACATGGAGGAGATCGACCGGCTGATCGAGCGGGTGAAAGACGACCACCGAACCGTGGACATGCTCGTCAACAACGCGGGACGTTCGATCCGGCGCTCGATCGCGCTCAGCTATGACCGTTTCCACGACTTCGAACGCACGATGCAGCTCAACTACTTCGGGGCGGTCAAGCTGATCATCGGGCTGCTCCCGCAGATGCGGGCGCGCGGGTTTGGCCACATCGTGAACGTGTCCTCGATCGGGGTGCAGACGAACCCTCCACGCTTCTCCGCCTATGTGGCGTCCAAGGCCGCACTGGACGCCTTCACACGTGTCGTGGCCTCAGAGGTGATCGGCGACGGGGTGACCTTCACGACGATCCACATGCCCCTGGTGCGCACCCCGATGATCGCGCCCACAAAACTGTATGACGCGTTCCCCACGATCACCCCGGAGCAGGCGGCGGACATGATCTGCGAAGCGCTGCGCACACGCCCGAAGCATCTGGGCACCTCGCTCGGCACCGCCGGGGAGGTTGCCTACGCGCTGGCCCCGGGAGCGGTGGACCGGATCCTGCATCTGGCCTACCGCGTGTTCCCCGACTCGGCGGCCTCGCGTGGGGAGACAGGTCCCGAGGAGCGGGCCTCGCTCGAGCAGTTGGCGATGGCCAACCTCATGCGAGGCGTGCATTGGTGAGTGACGCCGCGCGGTCGGGGTGTCGGGGCAATCCGATCTGGACGACGGGCACATGAGCGGCGCGACGGCGATAGATGTCCGTGGGCTGCGCAAGCGCTATGGCAGCTTCGAAGCGGTGCGGGGCATCGACATCGAGGTGCGCCGTGGGGAGGTGTTCGGGCTGCTCGGCCCCAATGGAGCGGGGAAGACGACGACGGTGGAGATCCTCGAGGGCTATCGCGAGCCCAGCGAGGGCGAGGTGTCCGTGCTCGGTCACGATCCGGGGCTGCGCGAGATCGAGCTGCGCAAGCGCGTCGGGATCGTGTTGCAGAGCAGCGGCATCTACAGCCAGGTGACCCCACGCGAGGCTCTGCGCCACTGGGCGAGCTTCTATCCACACCCTCGCGAGGTCGAGGAGGTCCTGGGCCTGATGGGCCTGCGGGAGAAGGCCGACGTGCGCACGCGCAAGCTCTCCGGTGGCCAGCTGCGAAGGCTCGATTTCGCGCTCGCCCTCGTCGGCGACCCCGAGCTGATCTTCCTCGACGAGCCAACCACCGGCTTTGACCCGCAGGCCAGGCGCGCCGCGTGGGAGACCGTGCGCTCACTGCGCGAGCTCGGCAAGACGATCCTGCTCACGACCCACTACCTCGACGAGGCTCAGGCGCTGGCAGACCGGGTGGCGATCGTCAAGGACGGCCGCGTGCTCGCCATCGGTCCTCCGCGCGAGCTGGGCGTGGGCGCGGCGCACTACCGCGTGAGCTACCGAGACGCGCACGGGGAGCTCGTGGAGCGCGAGACGGACGACCCGACGAGGCTGCTCAGCGAGCTGACGAGCGAGGCGCTCGCCTGTGGGGAGCGCCTGGAGGAGCTGAGCGTGGGAAGGCCGACACTCGAGGACGTCTACCTGGAGCTGACCGCGGATGTGTGAGCCGGCGACTGGATATGCCACACCGCCCGGCTTGGCCCGTGAGCGCGCCGAGGGGTATCCCCGGGGGACACCCCCTGAGCGGGAGCGAGCGAGCGATGCCTGACGCGATCGCGCTCGGCTGGCGCCAGTACCGACTCGAGAGGCACATGTTCTGGCGCAACCCGAGCGCCGCCTTCTTCAACTTCGCGCTGCCCTTGCTGTTCCTTGCCGCGGGCGGAGTGATCCTGCACGGCAGACAGCACGACCTGAACCTGCTGATCCCCGCGATCGCGGGCATGAGCGTGATGTCCACGACGTTTACGGCCCTTGCCTACAACATCGTGTTCCTGCGCGAGCGAGGGGTGCTCAAGCGTATCCGTGGTACGCCGCTGCCGACGATCTCCTACTTCGCGGGAGTGGCGGCCAACGCGATCACCAACACCGCGCTTCAGATAGCGATCATCGTCGGGGTGGGCAAGCTCCTCTTCGGGATCGGATGGCCCCTGCACTGGGGGGAGCTCGTCGTTTTCGTGGTCGTAGGGGTTGTGTGCTTCGCGGCGCTTGGGGTGGCCTTCGCCCACGTCATCCCGAACTTCGAGTCCACGGCCGCCTATGTCAACGCGATCTTCCTGCCGGTGGTGTTCGTCTCGTTCTATGTCTTTGACAGCGAGAGCGCCCCTGCCTTCGTGCGTCACATCGCCGAAGCGCTCCCCCTGAAGCCGCTGATCGACGGCCTATCCGGGGCGATGGTGACCGGCGCGGGCCTTGGCGAGAACCTGTCCGCGCTCGCCGTGATCGCCCTGTGGGGTGTCTTCGGCGTGTACTTCGCGGTGCGTGGATTCTCGTGGGAGCAGGCGCGGGACTAGCTGTGCGGGGCGCCCGACCGCGGGAGTCGATGAGACCCGAGAACGTGCCAATATCCATCCCCATCCCAACCATGGGGCCCCAACCGTGCGAGGAGACGACGCGATGAGGCAGCTGGCCGACGACGTGTACATGCTGAAGGGGTTCCCGCCGAATGTCATCAACGTGTATGTGGTGGGGGATGTCCTGATCGACGCCGCGACCCGCCAGGCGGAGAAGCGCATCTTCAAGCAGATCGAGGGTAGGACCATCGGCGCGCACGCCCTCACGCACGTGCACCCCGACCATCAGGGCTGCAGCCACGTCGTGTGCGAGCGCCTCGGCATCCCGCTGTGGTGCGGGCAGGACGACGTCCCCGCGATGGAGACCGCCGGCAGCGTCGTGGGTCCCAAGATCCCCGCCTCGATGAAGCGCATCCAGGAGCGCTTCTGGGTCGGGCCGCCCCATCCCGTGTCCAGAGCGCTGCGCGAGGGCGATGACGTGGCGGGCTTCACGGTGCTCGACACACCCGGGCACACACGCGGACACGTCTCCTTCTGGCGCGAGTCCGACCGGGTGCTGATCATCGGAGACGTGCTCAACAACATGAACCTCATGACCGGGATCCCGGGGCTCAACCAGCCACCGGCGCTGTTCACGACCGACCCCCAGCGCAACCGGGCCTCGATACGCCGGCTGGCCGCGCTGCGCCCGGCGCTCGCGCTGTTCGGGCACGGCGCCCCGCTGCGCGACCCCGACAAGCTGGCCGACTTCGCCGCGCGGATGCCGGCCTGAGGGGCGGGGGACGCCCGCGGGCGCGGGGAAGTTTGTCGGGGACGCGGGGAAGTTTGTCGAGGGGAAGTTTGTCGGGGACTCGGGGAAGTTGGCAGGACGCCAAAATCGGGTGTCCCACGCGCGCGCGTGGGGCAGCACAAATTGGAAGAAGTCACCAACCGTCCGATCGACTACGACAGATCGGCGCGGGTGCTGGAGAAGCCACCTCGACGGGTCCACCGTCCCACCCTCCAAATACGATCCGCCCGATGAGCGAGAGCATCTTCCTCGCCGAGGGCGAGCTGTTCACGCCGACGGAGCACGCCCGCGGCCCATGGGACCCGCGGGCGCTGCACGGTGGGGCCCCCGCGGCCTTGATGGCGGCCACATTCGAGCGGATGGAGCCGGGCGCCGAGCTGCCGTTCGCGCGCCTCTCCTTTGAATTCCTGCGGCCGGTGCCAATGGGCCCGCTGAAGCTCACGACTCGCATGTCGCGGCCGGGACGGCGTGTGCAGGCGCTCGAGGGAGAGCTGAGCGCCGAGGGGGTCACTGTGTGTCGAGCCACGGCCCTCCGCATCGTGGCCATTCCGGAGGACCTGCCGGAGATCGCGCAGGCGCAGGTGAAGGCCGCGAGCCCCGACACGATCGCCTCACCGGCGGATGGGCACGATGTCCTGTTCGCGCTTGACAACATGGAGCGCAAGAGCTTTGCCGCGAGCGCCATGGAGATGCGCTTCTTGAAGGGACAGCCGCTGGCGGGAGAGCTGCCCGAGCAGGACACCACGTCGAGTCATGTCCCCAGCGGCGCGGCGACGGTGTGGATGCGCCTGCGCCATCCGCTCTTGCCGGACGAGCCGCTGACACCGCTGGCGCGTGTGGTGGCCACCTCGGACTTTGGCAACGGGGTGGCGGCGGTGCTGCCGTTCGATCGATACCTCTTCATCAACGCCGACCTGACGATCTCGCTGGACCGCCGCCCCCGTGGAGAATGGGTGGCGCTCGAGGCCCGCACGCTGCTCCACCCCGAGGGAATCGGGTGGGCTGAGAGTGTGCTGCACGACGAGCTCGGGCCGGTGGGCCGGGCGACGCAGGCACTGGTGGTCCAACCCCGCTGAAGCCCCCATTCCGGGCGAGCGCAGCGAATACGACCGGCCATATGTCCAGAGCGCCCGTGAGCCGCCTCCCGCCGCGCAATAGTACGGTCGCCAACATATACGACTACATGTTTCTCAAGGAGGCTTCATGATCACCAGGTTCGGCGTCTATCTCAGACGCAACCACCTCGGGCTGCTCGCTCTGTTCGTCGCGCTCGGCGGCACGTCTTATGCGGCCGTGAAATTCCCGAACAACAGTGTCGGGACGGCGCAGATCAAGACCAATGGCGTGGGCTCCTCAGAGATCAAGAGCAACTCCATCACCTCGCCCAAGGTCAAGGACGGCTCGCTGCTCGCCAAGGACTTCAAGGCGGGCCAGTTGCCCGCGGGGCCGAAGGGGGACAAGGGCGACACAGGGAGCCAGGGCCTCCAGGGCATCCAGGGACCCGCGGGCGCTTTTGGAGCAATCACCGTGGAACGCGTGGACGCGGCGGTCCCCGACACCGGTGTGGCCACCGGGATAATCGCCACCTGTCCCGCCGGGACCAAGGCCATCGGGGGCGGCGCTTCGCTTGAAGCGAGCAGCGCGCCCGATATCAACCTGACGGTCTCGCGCCCCCACAACAGCGTCGGAACCGATCCTCCCGTCTCGGGTGAAAGTTTCGACGGCTGGCGCGTCGTGTACGTGAACCCGGCAGGCGGGACTGGCGCAACCACAGGTCGCGTGTTCGCGATCTGCGCGCGGGCCTAGCTCGAACTCCCCTCAGACGGTAAGGATGCGGGGCGGGCGCTCTGTGCCGCTCGCCCCGCGGCCGCGGCGATCGATCGTACAATCGTCCACCGAGCCCGTGGGTGTCCTGGACTCGCTCTATGCTCCGGCGGCGGGCGAAGGATCGCCCTACTCGACCTGTAAACAGTCTTAGAGGGGGCAGCATGCCAGCAGTCATGTCAGGCGCGCGGGGGATCGTGGTGGGCGTGTGCTTGCTCTTCCTGCTGCCCTTCGGTGGAGTCGCCCACGCGGCGAAGTCGACCAAGACGGTGAACGCGACGAGCCAGCTCAACGCCCTGATCCGCCACACCAGCGCGATCTCGGGCAAGAGCGTGAGTAACCGCTCCTCCCTGCTGGCGACGGCCCACAGGGCACGCAAGACGGCGCGCAAGAACCCGTGCGCGGCGCTGAAGAGCCTTGGGTCCTACCGCAAGGCCCTGCATCGGATCAAGCTCCGCCGCTCGGTCAGGGGCGCGAAGGCCCGCGCAAAGCTGAATGGGCGCCTGGCGGCACTCGGTGCCCAGTCGGCGCTGCTCAGCCGCAAGCTGCTCGCGGACAAGCGCACCAAGCGCTGCGGCGGCGGGGTTGTCCCTTCGACCCTGACGAGCGCCAGGACGACGGTACTCAGGAGCGATGTCAATGGGATGCGCCTGCGCGTGCAGCTGCCCGGCCTGCGCTTTGGCGCACAGAGCGGCGGCGGCAAGAGCTGGACGCAGATCTCGCTGCCCAACACACAGGCCCCAGGCGCGCCCGGCAAGCCCGGGATCCCCGTGGTCAGCGACACCTTCGCGGTCCCCGACGGCGCGACGGTGGCGGTGAAGGCGGACAGCGCGGAGACGTACACCCTCGAAGGGGTCGACGTGTACCCCTCCCAGCCGGACGTCGTCGATGCGGCGAGCGCGGGGCCGCCCAACTTCCTCAAGCCGCCGTTCGCCGGCAAGCCATTCACGATCGACGACTCCGCATACTCCCATCGCGGCCTCATCCCCTCCCAGCCGGCGACGGGAGGGGTGCTGGGCGAATCGCGCGACGTGATGCTCGGCGACCTGCAGATCCCGGCGGCGCAGTACGACGCGGGAGGGCACAAGCTCAAGGTGCTCAACAGCGTTGAAGTGGACATCACGTTCACGGGCGGGGCCAAGACGTTCAGCCCTCAGCTCAATTCGCCATGGGAGCAGGCACAGCGCCGTCTTCTCGGTGGTCTGATCAACGCTTCGATCGTCCAGGGCAGGCCCGAAATCATCAGATGGCACTGCGGCGAGGAGATGCTCGTCATCACCAGCGCGTCCACGCGCGCCTCAGCCGACCAGCTCGCCGCGGCGCGCAACGCCGCGGGCCTGAGCACCGCGGTGGTTGAAACAGGCTCCGGCCCCGGTCAGATCGGCACGACCGCACCGGCGATCCAGACCTTCATCCGCAGCCAGCTCACGTCGCTGCTGTGCATCCACCCCAGCTATGTGACGATCGTGGGCGACGACAAGCTCGTGCCCACCTTCTCGGGCATCAGCGAAATCCCCTCCGATCTGCCCTACTCGATGAAGAACGACAGCGACGAGCTGCCGGATATCGCGGTGGGGCGCATCATCGCCAACGACGCGACAGAGGCCTCGACGGCGATCACGAAGATCATCGGCTATGAGACCACTCCACCGACGGGTGCCTTCCTGACGAAGGCGACCGTGGCGGCCATGTTCCAGGATCAGGATGGACCGGAACAGGTCAACGATGGCCAGGAGAACCGCACGTTCATCCAGTTCGCCGAGACGGTGAGCAAAGGCCTTGAAGGTCGTGGAGTGTCTGTGGACCGGATCTACGACGACAGCCCGGAAACGAACCCACTGCGCTTCAACGACGGCACGGAATTGCCCGCGTCCCTGAAGAAGCCGACGTTCGCCTGGAATGGTACGGGCGCGGATGTGACCACAGCGTGGAACGAAGGGCGCTTCATGGTGGTGCACCGCGACCACGGTTACTCCGACGGCTGGGGCATCCCGAGCTTTGGAACGAGCGACGTGAACGCCCTCACCAATGGAGCGAAGCTGCCCGTGCTGTTGAGCATCAACTGCTCGAGCGGCGCGTATGACTACGACGACACCTCCTTTGCGCAGAGCGCGCTGGTAAAGCCCGATGGGGGCGCCGTGGGCGTGTTTGGCGACACACGCGACTCGCCCTCCTGGCACAACTCGCAGATCGCGCTGGGCTTCGTCGATGCGCTGCTTCCGAGCGTGCTGCCCAGCGAGGGCCCGGCGAGCAAGCAGCGCATGGGCGACGCGCTCATCAATGGCAAGCTTCGCCTCGCGGGCCTCGCGCCGCCTGCCGGCGACGGGAACACCCGCGCGGAGCTCTATCTGTGGCACTACTTTGGCGACCCCTCCATGCAGATGTGGGGCGGAGGGAGTCCACCGATTGTGTTCAACCCGGGGCTGTTCAAGGCTGTCTACAGGGCGGAGCTCACGCCCCCCGGGCCTGACCCGGGGCCCCTGTATGGCGTGGAGGTGACCTTGCCCAAGGAGCTCGCGGGCCAGCCCATCAGCCTGTTGCGGGGCGGCGAGGTGGTCGGCAAGGCGCTTGCGGGCGATGGCAGCGTGAAGATCCCGGCGTCCTTTGGCGATGGCTCGGTGAAGCCGGGGGAGCTGCAGGTGGCGGTCGAAGGCGATGGGGCGCAGCCCGTGAGCGTCCCGGTGGAAGGCGTGCCGCCCACACCGACGACGCTCACGCAGGTTTGCCCGGCCGCGTCTGTCACAGAACAGCCACTGACGGTGACCGGAACGCTCTCTGTTGCTCCGGCGGGGTCGAAGATGACGGTGACATTCTCCTACCAGCCGGTCCCCACGCGTCCCGCGGTGCGTACGGTGGTGAAGGAAGTGAGCACCGACGCAAAGGGCACCTGGAGCGCCTCGATTACCCCCACGGCCAACGAACCGGGCACGTGGAGCGCCTCCTCCAAGTACGCGGGAGACAGTACGTACGCGGGCTCGGAAGGTGGCCCATGCCAGGTCTCGGTGACGCCGCCTCCGCCGATTGTGGAATAGGCAGGTATACGCCGGAGCCCGCGCCGCCGCGGTGCCACAAATCTACTGTTCGTGAATCGGCTCCCAGGCCCGAATCGGCCCTCAGGCCCCGCGGGCGATCGAGGCGCCTAGCCCCGATCGCCCGCGGGGCCGGCGGATGGCCCCACGATCTCGAACTCGGCCAGGTTGTTGCCCTCTTCGAGCTCGGCGAGCTCGCCCTCGCGCTCCTGCAGATAGGCGCGCAGTGTCTTCTCAAGGCCCTTGCCGCGACGGAACCCCTCGAACATCTCATGGATGGGGAGCTCGGGATCGTCGAGGCGGGCGACGATGCTCTTCAGCTCCTCATAGCCCTGCTCGAATGTGATCCGCTCGCGCTCCCGAGTGCCCTCATCGCGACTCGCGCGCAGCTCCAGGTCGTCGGCCGGCTCGAACATGATCGCCTGCGACAGTCCGCTGTCGCCCAGGACCTCTGCACTCATTTCTCCTCCCCTTGCTTGACTTCGGTGATCGTCGCTGTGGCCTCGCCGTCGGCGAAGCTCAATCCAAGGCTGTCCGCGGGACGCAGCTCGGCGACGCTCTTGATCGGATGGCCGCTCTCGTCTGTGGCCATCACCCATCCCCGCCGGCGAAAGTCCTTCGCGTCGATGACCGCGCCGAGCGCCGCCACTCGCTCGGCGTGGAGCGCGAGCAGTCGTTCGGCGGCTGGGCCGAGCCGGCCGGTGTCGCGATCGACCGCCTGGCGCTGTGTGGCAAGCCGCCGGCGCAGCTCGCGCATGGCTTCCGCGGAGCGACGGTCCAGGGCGGCGATCAGGTCCAGGCGCTTGCGCGTCACGCGCGAGCGGGAGGCCTCAAGCAACTCACCCATTCGCTCGACCATCAGACGAGGACGGTCGAGCACACGACCCAGCGCCGTGCGGTGGCGGTCGAGCTCGTCAAGCAGCTCCGCGGCGGAATGGCGGATGGCCAGCTCGGCCGCCTTCGCCGGAACCGGTGCGAAGGCGGCGGCGACGTGGTCACAGTTGGGTCGGTCCTTGGTGTGACCGATGCTCGTTATGACGGGCACGGCGCAGGCGAAGATCGCCCGGCAGAGGCGCTCGTCGTCGAAGGCCAGCAGGTCCGCTGTCGAGCCCCCGCCACGAGCGACCACGATCACATCCACGCCCTGTGCGGCCTGTAGGCGCCCGAGTGCGTCGATCACCGAGCCAACAGCGTGTACGCCCTGTACCGAGGCGGCGCAGAAGACGATCTCCTGTGGCGGGAAACGCCGACGCAGAGCTTGGATGACGTCGATGTTGGCATCGCCCAGAGCCGCAATCACGCCCACGCGACGAGGAAACGCCGGCAGGGGCTTGCGCCGGTCGGGGTCGCACAGCCCGTCGGCCCGCAGGCGCCGCAGCGTCTCGGCTCGGCGGCGCAACAGCTCGCCGTCACCGGTCGGACGGACCCGGTCGAGGATCAGCTTTGTGGAACCGCGTGGCGCGTAGAAGCCGACGCGCTCGTAGTGGGCCTGCACGAGATCCCCCTGAGTGGGAAGCGGTTGACAGTGCGACGCCCGCCCCTTCCATATGCATGCGTCGAGACTCGCGGACTCGTCAGCGAGCGTGAGATAGACGTGCCCGGAGGCACGGTGCACGCTGATCGCCGTGACCTCCCCCTCGATCCACCCACCGCCGAGCCCTCGCAGGGCACTGTCGATCCGGCCCGCCACCTGCGCGACGCTCGGTGCGGTCTCCGTCTGTGTCTCGGTCTGTTGGGCCACGGCCCTGAGACGCTAAACCCTCGGGCGGCGCGAACTCCGTGGCGCGGAAGGTGCCTACGCGGACTCTCCGGGGAACGTCTCGGCCAGCGAGGAGAGCACGTAGTCGGCCCTGGCCGCGCTCAGCTCATCGACCCCGTAGCGCCCGCTCGCCACCCCCACGGACACCGCGCCGATCCCCTCGGCCGCCGCGATGTCGAGCGGGGTGTCTCCCACGACGAACACGTCCCTACCGGGGTCCAGTGGCCCGTCGAGCATGCGCTCGCCGCGATCGACCGCGACGCGCGTGAGCCTGACGCGGTCCTCGGAATCCGAGCCATAGCCGCCCACTGGGAAGTAGTGGTTGAGCCCCCCGCGCCCGAGCTTGGCATGCGCGGCGGCCTCCAGGCCACCGGTGGTGAGGCCGAGCAAGACTCCCGCCTCCGTCAGCCGCTCCAGCAGCTCCTTGACGCCGGCGAGCACGCGATAGCCGGGCGAGGAGGCGACGTAGTCTGGGAGCACAGCCTGATAGCTGGCCATCAGGCGCGCGAGCTCCTCCTCAGTTGGTTCGCGCTCCATGGCCTCCGCGAAGCTCACGCGTGCGATAGCCGGGTCTGTCATGCCCGCCGTCGAGTGTTCGGCGATGTCGATTCGCCGGTCGAACAACCGCTCGAAGGCCCACGCCCAGCTGCGCGCTCCCGCTCCGCCCGTGTCAACCAGGGTGCCGTCGATATCGAACAGGATCAGCTTCGCGAGGCCCATCGGCGCATTGTCGCGCTTTGCACAGACAACTCTGTTTAGGGCTACGGCCTGCGCTCAGCGGACCACGATGTCGCCCAGCGCCTCGTCCACGGCGGCGAGGGTCTGGTCGTCGAGCGTCATTCCCGAGGCCGATGCGTTGGCGCGCACCTGCTCGGGCCTGCTCGCCCCCACGATCGCCGACGCGACGTTCGGCTGGCGCAGGACCCAGGCGAGGGCCAGTTGAGCCATCGTGAGACCGGCGCCCTCGGCGATCGGCCGCAGGCGCTCAACCGCTTCGAGCACGGGCTCCTGGACCAGTCGATCCATGAAGCCGCTCATGCTCTCGCTCTTCGCACGCGAGTCCGGCGGCGGCGGCTCGCCGGGACGGTACTTCCCCGTGAGCACTCCCTGGCCGAGCGGAGACCACACGATCTGGGAGATGTCCTCGCGCTCGCACAGAGGGATCACCTCGGCCTCGGGCTTGCGCCATAGCATCGAGTACTGCGGTTGGCTTGAGACCCATCGCGCCGCGCCGGGGAGCGCGAGCGACTCATCGATCTGTTCCGCCGACCACTCGCTGAAGCCGATGTGCCTGGCCTTGCCCGCCTCCACCACTTCGGTGAGCGCCCGCATCGTCTCCTCCAGGGGGGTGTTCTCGTCGTAGCGGTGACACTGGTAGAGGTCCACGTAGTCGGTGCGCAAGCGCCCGAGCGACGCATCGATCTGCTTGTGGATCTGCGCTGCCGACAGCCCCACGTCGGTGTCGGACATCGGGAAGAAGACCTTCGTGGCGAGCACGTATGAGGAGCGGTCATAGCTCGACAGGACTTCCCCGAGCAGCGTCTCCGATGCGCCGCGCCCGTAGACGTTGGCGGTATCGATGAAGTTGATCCCCTCCTCGAACGCCGCCCTCACGCAGGCCTCTGCCTGCCGGCGCTCCACCCCGCCCGAGTAGGTCAGCCATGAGCCGAGGCTTATCTCCGAGACCTCTATGCCACTGGATCCGAGCTTGCGGCGGTTCACGGAAAGCAGCTGTTCAGTCCATGCCCAAGGGGCCGCTGGCCGACCCGCTGAGGAACTGGCGCACGAATGCGTTCTCAGAGGAGAACATCCGCTCGGCGTCACCCGCTTCCACGATCCGCCCCCTCCACAGCAGCGCGATGTACTCGCCGATCCGTCGCGCCGAGGCGATGTCATGGGTCACGACGATGTAGGTGCCCCCGTGGGCCTCGTGCATCTCCTTGATCAGTTCGCACAGGAGCGCCGTGCGCACCGGGTCAAGACCCGAGTCGGGCTCGTCGAAGATCACGACGTCCGGCTCGGTCACGAGCGCACGGGCGAAGCCGGCGCGCTTGCGCATCCCCCCGGACAGCTGCGAGGGAGCGTCGTCCATAGCGTCGGCGAGGCCAACGTCGGTCAGACGCTGACGCGTCACTTCGCCGATCTGGCCCTCGGACATGTCGGTGTGCTGGCGCAGCGGGAACGCCACGTTGTCGAACACAGACATCGACCCGAACAGGGCGCCGTCCTGGAAGAGCACTCCGATCCTCCTGCGGAGCTCCAGCAGCTTGGGCATCGTCAGCTTGGGGACCGAGTTGCCGAGCACCTGGATGTCCCCGGAGTCCGGGAACATCAGGCCGATCAAGTGCTTGATGAGCACGCTCTTGCCGGTGCCCGAGGGGCCGAGCACGACCGTGATCGTGTCGTCGGGGATCGCGACGTTCAGGCCGTTGAGCACTGGGATGCCGGCCAGGCGCTTGACCACGTCCACGCAGCGGATCGACCAGTTGCGGTCGGTGGACTCGCCCGCCAGGTCGAGGTCGCCGGCTCCGGAGTGGTACTGGAAGTGTTCGCCGTCTCCCTCGACGCCCACAGCCGCTTCAGGGCCCACGGCCGCGTCGGGGCCAACGGCCCGCTCGTCCTCCCTCTCGTCCCCGATGCCCTCCACGGCGCAGATACTAGTGATCTGGGGGGACCCGATCAACCCGCACGGAGCAGCGGCCCCAGCCCCACTGGTACCGAGCCATACACATCCCCTTGACATACGGGGCCCATTGGGTCTACGATCGGGCTCTGGGAGGTAAGACCATGTTTCACGAGCGGCGCTACGACGCCGAGGCAGGGTTGACAGCGGACGCGCTTCAGACCACAGCGCCCGCCACAGCGACCGCGCCTCGCTCCGATCCGCGCGGGCGCCTGCTCGACGCGATGATCGAGACGGTGGCGCTGCGGGGGTATGACCGCACGACCGTGAGCCGTGTGCTGTCGAGCGCCGATGTCCAGGAGGCGGTGTTCAGCGAGCATTTCCGCGACAAGCACGACTGCTTCATGCAGGCGGTGGACGACCTGATCGGCCAGGTCGAACGCTCGGCGCTCGACCTGTTCCAGCCGACAGTCCCGTGGGCCGAGCGGGTTCGAGCGGCTCTGAAGTCTCTGCTCGACGCGCTCGCAAACCATCCGGATGGGGCACGCGTCCTGCTCGTCGAGATGCTCGGCGCGGGGCCCGAGGCGTGGGAGCGCCACCGCTCGGCGCTGGCACTGTTCACATCCCTGGTGGAGGAGGGGCGCTCCCACTCGCCCAACAGCGAGCACCTGCCGGCCCAGGCCTCAGAAGCCATCGTGGGCGGCATAGCGGCGATCGTGCATCGCCGCGTCTTGCAGGGGAACACGGCCGAGCTCCCCTCGCTGCACGCGGATCTCACGCACTTCGCGCTGCTCCCCTACCTCGATCACGAGCGCGCCCTGGCGGTCGCGGGCCTGCGCGAGCCCTGAGGACTTCGCGAACGGCCCGCGGCTGAGCCGATGGCTGCGACTGGGCCTGTGGCTCATCGCCCACCGACTCCACTTCGCCGCCGCCTACTTCGACGGGGTGGCGTGCGGGTACTGGCTGGTTTCGCCGTTGAACGTGAATGGGCCCTGCTGCTTGCACGCGGGGGCGGGCACTTCGTTGGCCGCGTTTTCGGGCTTGTTCACAATGTGTTCTTCAATCAGCTGTTCGATGGTTTCCTTCGTGATCGTCCCCAGCGGGGGGCCGCTGAGCGACGGGGCCGAGTTGGCGCACGAGGCGCTGCTGAACACCGACAGGCCGCTCGCGAGCGTGCCGAAGACCCCCGGCTGCGGGTAGGCATTCCCACGATTGGTGCCGATCCGCTGCTGGTAGACGGCGAGCCCTTCCGGCGTGAGCACCTGCATCACCTTGAGGAAATGCTGCTGCGGGCCACCGGTGATGTTTTTGTTTTTTTCGTGCGTCTGGGTGGCGGCGGTGGCGTTGGCGAACAGGGCTTGGAGCTCGGGGACGTACTGGCCCAGATACTGGAAGAAGGGGTTGAGGTTGTGCAGCACGGGACTCAGGGCGCCGAGCAGCGGGACGGTCAGGTCGAGCTCCTTCTTGACGTCCGGCAGACCGGCCTTGCCGGCCTTCGTCAACGGCCCAAGCGAGGTCAGCAGCGCATTGAACGGTGGGGTGAACGGCTTGACCGCCTTCAACAGCGGGGTGAGCTCTTCCTCGAAGGGGCGCAGCTGGTCGTACAGCGGGCTCGTGTTGGTCGCGAAGCGGTCGAGGCTCTGCAGTGCCGTTTGTGAGTTGCGCTCGAAGGCGGGCAGCTCGCGGAACGTCTGCGCGAACGCCTGGCTTGCTTCGGCGGCGGCGTGGAGGGCGAGCTCGCCGTTTGAGATGAAGCCGCGGAACTGGCCCTCCCGTGCGGTGAGCGCGTCGAGGACGGCGCCCGTGTTGTGGATGCTCGCACGCAGCGCCCCCTCCTGGGAGGCCGCGACCGCGGTCAGCTTGTTGGCGTCTTCCACGAACGGCTGGATGACGGCGAACGACGAGTTGATCTGTTCACCGCGCCCCCCCAGGCCCTCGGCCAACGACTGCATCCAGACCTGGAAGGAGTGACGCGTCTGAGGGGTCAGCGTGGCGAGGATGTCGTCGAGCGTCACCGCCGCTTCCACCTGGGTGTTGGCGAGCTGCGCCCCGTCGGGCAGCGCGCTCGCGCCCCCACCCTCCGGCTTGAGCTGTACGTAGGTCTCTCCGAGCAGCGTCTTCTGGCGCAGGATGGCGTGCATGTTGGAGGGGATCGGCGCGTACTTGCTGGCGATTTCGATGGAGGCATGCGCGCGTCCGTCCTTGTCGTACTTGAGGCTGATCACGTGGCCCACGTTGACCCCGCTGATGCGCACGTCGGACTGTTCGGCGAGCGCGAGCGTGCGCGGGAAGGCGACGGTGAAGCGGTACCCCTTCGGCTTGAGCGGCACCGGCCCGCCGAAGGACTCCCACAGGAACAGCAGCAGCCCGAAGCAACTCAGGGCGAACAGCACGATCACAAGGATGTTTGCCAACGTCGGCGCTCGCTTTTGCACTAGCGGCCTCCCCCACTCGCGGTGGCCAGCCGTCCGAAGGCGCTGTGCTTGGAGCCGAGCAGTTTCATCGTGAAGCCTTCGCCCGCCTTGGGGTGGGTGTGTAGGCGCGCGGCGGCCGCCGTGCTCGCCGCGGGGGCCAGGCCAAGCGCCGTGCATTCTTCTCCGGTCGGCGGGTTGAAGAGCGCGATGAGCAGCCTCACCGTCGAATTGACTTCGCTGGCGCCCTTCAAGAGGGGCAGCAGTTCGCAGTTGAGGTATGCGACCGTGCGCCCGATCGGGCCGTGCGCGTCGGCCGTGCTGAGCACGCTGTTGAGGTTGTGGTTGGCCCACGACAGGAAGAACATGAAGCCACCCTGGTTGGGCCCGGGGTTGTAGGCCAGCTCGTTGAAGAATTCGTTGAACACCGAGAAGCTCGAGGAGAGGCCGGGGAAGGCTTCACCGAGTTCCTTGATCGAGGGCTCCAGCTGATTTACGACCGGCAGGATTTCACGCGCGAACGGCCTGATTTCGTTCTTGATGATCGGGGTGCTCTGCTTGAAGAGCGAGCGCGAGGCTTCCTGTGCGGGCGCGAACGCCTTTGCGAATGGCTCGAGCTTCGTCAGCGTAGGCCCGACCACACCCGCCGCGGTCGCGAGCTTGCCGAGCCCGCTCTTTGTCTTGGAAAGGGTCCCGGGCAGCAGGTGCAGCGTCTTTTCCACATTCTTGTCCTGCTCGGCAAATGTCTGGAAGACGGCGTTTGAGGCGTCTATCGCTTGGGCGAGTTCGGTGTCCTTGTCGCCCAGCGCACTTATGATCAGCTGGAAGTTGTGGACGGCACGTTCGATGTTCCTGCTGCGCAATTGGAGTTGGGCGGTGATCTTCTGTGCATAGCGAGCGATCGGATCGAAGCGCTTGAAGGTCGCCGACAGGTTTGCGGAGTTGCCCTTGAGCCCCTGACCCGCACCGGCGACCAGCTCCTGTAGGTAGGCGCGCGTTTCGCCATCCAGTGCCGCCAGGAACTCCTCGAAGTTGACATCCGGAGCGGTCTGGGACAGCGGCACGGTATAGCCACTCGGGACCAGCCCGGCGCTTGGGGTACCCGGGTCGACCTCGACCGTCATGTCCTTCAGGCCTGTCTTGGGTCGCAGCAGCATCGTCGCGTTGCGGTAGATGTAGCGGGCGTACTTCGGCGTGATGTTCATCGTCACGAGGGCGTCGCCCCCGTTTGACTGGACGCTTGCGATTTCGCCGATCTTGGCGCCGGCGATCGTGACCGACTGACCCTGACCGGGCGTGACCGCCTGGGCGGTCCGGAAGTCCGCCTTCAGCGTGGTGTAGCTCTTGCCGAGCACGGGGAACCACCCGGGCAGCGACAGGCGCTCGTTGGAGAGGATGTAGCCCCCCACGAACAGAGCGATCACGACCATCGCGACGACCGAGATGAAGGCCGTGCGGTAGCGCTCGATCTGGTCGCGCAGACCCCGCTCGCCGTGATGCTGCTCGTCGGGCGTCATCCGCCGCTCCCGTCGGCTGGGCCTTGCGCCAAGGGCCCGTTGAGGTCCTGCGGCGTCTGCGTGGAGCAGGGCACGAGCGGCTTGTACGGGGGCTCGCTTGCCGGGAAGGCGGGGCGCGTGCCGAGCGGAGGCTGAGAGGTGTGGGCGAGCAGGGAGAGTTTCTTGCCACCGCTCGGTGCGCCAACAGCGGTCGCGGGCGCGGAGCGCAGCGTCTGACTGCCGGTGCCCACGAGGAAGCGGTCCGTCAGGCCGTTGCCGTCGAAGCTCTGCGCGATCCCGGCGGCCCCCGCCATCGAGTACCAGAACTCCTTGTAGACTTCCACGCCCGACGTGCTCGAACCGTCCTGCAGTCTGGTGTTGCCGGCCGGGAAGATGATCTTGCTCAGGCACTTGGAGAACTGGTCGGTCTGTTTGAAGAGGGCAGGCTGAGGCACGATCAGCCCGGCGATCGTCGGGGCCGCTTCCTTCAGACCCTTCGCGACCCCGCCAAGCTCACTTGGGGCGAACGACGCCTGCGTCTGTTCGATCCATGGCAGCGCGGCGGCGATCGTCGACGGGGTCTGTTCGACGCCCGGGATGAAGTCGAGCGAGAATTTCCTGATCGCGGGCGAGGCGGCGTTGAAGTTGGCGAATGCCCGCCCCGCGTTCTGGAGCGTGCCGGGCAGCAGCGCGACGGCGGCGGCGAGGCTCGTCGACTGGGCGGCGAGGGAGCCGAGGAAGGTGTTGAAGTTATCCACCCATTCACCGAGCACCTGCTCGTGCACGTTGAGCTTGGCCGTGAACTTCTCGGTGCCGGCGATCAGATGGGAGAGATCGTGTTGTTCCACGCCGGCGAAGGCCTGACTGACGATCGCACCCCCCTTCAGCCCGGGCGGGGCGTCGAAGTATGACTTTTTGAGGGCCTGTGCGGCGTTCAGACCACGCACGGCGGGATTCTGTTCGGCGTCCTGGGCGGGTGTCGGCTTGCGCGTGAGCGCCGAGCCGTATTCGGCCAGCAGCGTCTGCAGGTTGGAGCGCGTATCGGTATTGAGGGCGTCAAGGATCTGATCCAGCTGAACCGGGTCGGCGGTCTGGGTGACCGGGATCGTGTAGCCCGAGGAGACCGCGGGCGAGGACGGCGTGCCGGGCTGCAGGTCGACGAACCAGTTGCCTTCCAGGAGGATTCGCGCACGGATCTTCGCGGTCGCGTCACGGTGGATCGGCAGGCCCCCCTTTGAGATTTCCATGGTCACCACGCCCGTGTCGCCGACCCGTTTGATCGAGCTGACCGTGCCGACGTTCACGCCCGCGACCCGCACAGGGGATTTGGGGCTGATGTTGACGGCGGTCGTGAACACCGCCTTCAGGCGGAAGCCGTGCTTGAACGGGATGTGCTTGGTGAAGCCGAAGTAGATGACGATCGCCGTGACCACGATCACGACGAGGCCGAAGCGCACCGGGTTCGACCTCTGCAGATCGACGACGGGCATCTCGTCGTAGCGTTTCCACCAGCGCACGCGGCTCATTTCTTGGTCCCTTTCGAGCTCTTCAGACCGAGTGCTTCGAGCGTCTGGCTCGGGTACTTTTCGCTGTAGAGGTTCTGTTCGCGGGTGGTTTCCTCGTGTTTGGTGCCGACGTTCCCCGGCAGGTTGCCGATCACGGCCTGACCCTGCGTATAGGTCTCTTTGCCCGCTTCGCACTCCACCGGCTGACCCGGGCCCCCAACGTTCGGGTAGGGGTTGACGTGTATGTGGTTGTCGTCGATCGGTCTCGGTGCCTGCCCCCCGGCGGTCGAGGTGTGATCGACGGAGGGGCCATTGGCCGGCGCCGAGGAGGGCAAGCCCTCGTTGTTCGGTCCTTTCGGCGCAAACACTGGTGCGGCGCGGGCCAGCGTGCCGACGCCGACACTCTCCGAGAGCAGGCTCGCCAGGTTGCGGAAGGTGAGCGACACGTAGTTGCAGTTCGTCTGGGCGGGCGCGAGCCCCGCGAGAACCGGGTTGCCGAGCCCGAGCGTGTGGGTGAGGTCTTCGATCCCGCCGGTGACGATCGGGTTCTTGGCAAACGCGGCGAACGCCTGCGCGGCTTCGGCGAACTCCGGGCTGAGCGCGGTCGCGGCACGCACGTTGACCGCACCGACTTCGAAGGCGTGCCCGAGCGGGGCGGCGACGGTACGCAGGATGTGTGCGCTCGGTCGCAGCAGGTGCATGAAGGTCGCGCTCTTGTTCACGAATTCGGCCTCGAAGGGAAGCGAGTGGGTCGCCTGGCGCAGTGCCGGTGGGCCACCCTCAATCGTCTGTTCAAGCGACGGGGCGACGCTCGCGAAGGCCGTGAAGAAGGTATCGAGGTCGCTGTAAAGGGCTGCCTGCTGGTTGGTCACGGGCGCCACTTCTTTGGCGATGCGGTCGAGCGCGACGAAGAGATTGCCGAAGCCGGTCTGGGGCGAGGCGAGATTGCGCAGCACTGGTATCGCGTTCGTCACCAGCGGGCGCAGCGTGGCGAGTGTTTCGTTCAGGCCGATCCCACGCCCCGCCAAGCCGTTGCCGAAGCTCGTGAGGTTCACCTGATTGGCGTTCCGCGTCTTCTTGTCGAACATGTCGAAGAACTGATCGAGATCCACGGGTTCGCGCGTCTGCGCCACGGGGATCGTGGCGCCCGCCTCCAGGGTGCGCGTCCCGTGACCCCGTTCGAGCGAGAGGTACTTCAGGCCGATCGTCGAGACCGACTGCACAAGCGCGCTGGTGTCGGCGGGCAACGGCTGCACGGCCTTTTCGAGCTTGAGCGAGACGATCGCTGTGACGCGACCGGTGTTGGGGTCCTGATAGGGGCTGAGCCCGCTGATCACCCCCACGCGCTCGCCGCCGATCCTCACCTGGTTGCCCTTCTGCAACCCTGAGGCCTCGGGGAGCTGGACCTTGATGTCGTAGGTGGGCGTGAACGGGAGCCCGTTGTTGGCGTTGTAGGAGAGGAACACGGCGACCACCACGATCAGCGTCGTGATTGCGCCGATCAGCAGCGGGCTGCCTGCCAGAGAGTTTGAGCGGCGGCGATTCATCACGGCACCTGCGTGGGGTCGCAGCCCAACTGGCCGTTGTCGGTAAAGGGCGAGGAGCCGTCCGCCGCCGGCTGCGTGCCCGAACCGGGGCAGCGGCGCAACTGGCCTGTCTTCAGGCCCGACAGGACCTGCGCCGGGTTGGCCGGTTTCAAGGTGTTTTCTGAGCCGACTTCGAAGTCGGGGAAGATGCCGCCGGCGCGCGCATAGTGACCGTTGGCGTCGTAGTAGGCGCTGCTTTGACCGAAGGCCCGCAGGAAACCCTTGAGGTCTGGGGTGTATGGCCCGAACAGGGCCGTCACGGGCAGCGATTCTTCAAGTGAGCGCACACCGTTGGGTGAGGCTGTCACGAGCGCCTGCGCGAGTCCCGGCAGCGCGAGCGCCGTTTCGGTCAGGTCGTTGCTCGACCCGGGCTTACTGATCGCTTCGCTGAAGTTGCCCACCACCGGAGTGGCGGCGAGGACGAGCGGGCGCAGCTTGGCGATGAACGGCGCAAGCGTCTTCGTGTCCGCCTTGGAGACGTTGACCAGCTTGGTCAGGTCGGCAAGCGTCGCCGGAAGCATCTCGAACGTGCGGTTGCCTTCCCGGAGGGTGACGGGCAGGGCCTTCAGGCCCGCGGCGAGATTGGCCTGCTGCGAGCCGATCGCGGCGAATGTGGTGTCCGCGTGGCCGATCAGTTCGGTGAGATGCCGGCTGCGTCCGGCCAGGACGGTGAAGGCCTTGGCGGATTCCACGAGGAAGCTCGAGAAGACGGGCTGGTCGCGTCCGAGCTCGGCGATCACGTGGTCGAACGCCGCCAGCGAGGGGGGGAAGTAATGAGCGTCGACCTGCAGCTGCGGAGCGACGCCAGCGTACTGTTCGGCCGAGCCCTGGATCAGCTGCTGCAGGCCCTTGCGCGTCCGGGCGTTGAAGATGCCGAACAGCTGGTCGAGGTCGACCACTCCGTGGGTGGCCGTGGTCGGCAGCGTCGAGCCCGACGGGAGCGGGTCACGGTTGTTGGGGCCGGGCGAGAGCGCTATGTAGCGGTTGGCGACGCTGGACAGCGAGGGTACCCTGATTTCGGCGGTCGTGCCCTCGTGCAATGTTCAGCGAGGATTCGACGTGAACCGTGATGCGCACGTTGTAGTTGTGCAGCAGCGTGATGTCCTTGATCGAGCCGACCGGCACGCCGCCGACCTGGACCTGGTCGCCGCGCACGAGCTGGCCCGCTTCGGGGAATATCAGCTGGTAGGTGGCCCCGCCACCGCCGGCGAGCACGAGCACGAGCAGGACGATGACGACCGCGCGCGAGCGCGCCGAAGGCCGCGATGCGCACGTTGCTGGCGCGTCGGGCGGAGGACCGAGCGGGTGGTGGCGGGGGCGAGGGAGGCGTGAGTGGCGGGGGACTGGGTGGGACGGTGGTGGCCATCGCTCTACTTGCCTTCCCGTGGCCGCCGTGGCACTCGGCTGGTCGGGGATCGCCGCCGGCGAGGGCTTGGGGCGACCGTGGGGTCGGGCACCTGCGCCGAGGCGGGCCACCAGCTTGAGCCACTGTGCGGGGGTCAGCCCGGAGCTCGACGCGTCGGCGGCGCGGGCCTCGGGCCCCGAGTGGAGTGAAGGCGATGTGGATCACACCGGCATAGCCCGGCAGGACGACGGAGTGCGGGGCACCCGCCAGATGCGTGTGGCGCTTGCGATCTGGAGCGGTTTCATGACGCCTTGCAGGGCGGCCAGCTTGTGCACGGCCGCGGTCGCCGGCGACGGGGGCCCGCTCGATCCCACGACCGGTACCCCGTTGATCGCCGATATGTCGAGAGTGTCGCCGCGGCGCCTGTGGCGGGGAGAGCATGGCGCTTGGCCGCCAGGGCCTGCACGCAGCTGCGCGGCGAGACGGTCGGCTTGAGCCCTGAGGCCGACGAGGAAGCTCGAGTGTGGCGAGCACGCGCCGGTCGGCCCGGCCGTCGCCGATCAGGCGCCGCTCGCACGAAGGCCAGCTCGATGTCGTGGTCGCCGCGGCACCTGCTGCTCCAGCTGCGTCTTTGACTCGAGCAGCGCCTGACCCGCGCTCGGCGAGGTCTTCGCGAATGGTTCACGGCCCTTGGCTCTGATGGCGGAGGAGTTCTGCAGCTTGACCCACCCGTCGAGGATCGGCTTGGGGTCGATCAGCGGCGCGCCGGAGCCGGCGGGGCGGATCTGGAAGACGACGTGCGGCTGCACGCCGGCGCCGACGTGGCCCAGCACGGTCCCGGCGATCACGTGCGCCCCGACGTGTAGGGGGTGCAGATAGACATTCTCAGGGCCGGCCTTGAACATGCGCGTGGCCCCGGAGGAAGCGGGAGCCGAGGCGCTCACGCCAACCGTGGAGCTCGATTGACCCAATGCCCACCCACCCGTACGCGAGTGTGGAGATTCGCGCGCTTCGAGCACCGGGTAGAGCGTCGCGAGCGTGCCGAGCTCGGCGTAGGTGTAGGCGTTGCCGTAGGCATCCTCGAGCGTGATGCTCCGCCCGAGCGGGCCTTCCCGGTCGATCTGGACGATGCGCCCGTCCTGGACGGCGATCACGGGAGCCCCGTCTTGTGAATAGATGGTGGTCCCGGCGACCGTGTGCGGCGAGGGGCCTTCGGTCGTGGGGAAGCCGTCGCTGTAGTGCGAGGCGGCGTAGACGGGGAAACGCGCTTCGGTCAAACCGGTGATCGCACCGAGCAGTTCCGGGGGCGTCCCGCCCAACAGCCGGGCGCGCAACAGGACCGAGTTGACGTAGGCCTGGGAGTGGTTGTAAGCGAAGACCGCCGCCCTGATGTCCGTTTTGCCGCCGGCCTGCTCGAGGTAGCGGGCGGCCGCGAAGACCGCATCGGCAGGGTTGTAGGGATCCTCGAAGCCATCGTTGTTGACGTCCACCCCGTACTGGCCCCAGGTGCTCGGCAGGAACTGCATCCAGCCCTCGGCGCCGGCGCTCGAGACGTTGAGGTCGCGGCCGTAGTCGGTCTCGACTTCGTTGATCGCGGCGAGCACCTGCCAGGGGATGCCATAGGCGGCACCCGCGGCCTGGTAGATCGGCAGCAGGAACGGGGGGATGGCGAAGCTGTCGATGAAGAAGCTCGGAACCCCGGACAGCGATCCGCCCAGGGTCGAGGGAAGCGGCGGGGTGAGCGACGAAGGGGGCACCCCGTTCTTCGCGCTGCCCACCCCGGCCTGTGCCGGCGGATGCGACGCCGGGCCTCGACCGTGGACGTGGGGGACCGCTGTGGGTGGCTGGGGGAGTTGTGTGCGAACTTCCGGAGCGGGGACCGTGGTGGTTTCAGGCGCCGGCGTCGCGGTGGGCGCGCTTGGGGTCGTCGTGCTTGGAGTGGTCGGGCTTGATGTCGTGGAAGGAGTCGCTTCGGTGGGCGGGGGTGGCGCGGGCACGGTCGTCGTCGCGGATGCGGGCGGCGCGGTTTCTTCGGCGGCGGTGGTCGCCGGGGCATCGCCAAGGGCCCCGACGGGTATGGCCAGCGCGGCGAGCACCACGAGGAGCGGGGGGATCGTCGCTGTGAGGGATGATTTGGTCATCGTCAGTTGCCGAGCAGGTAGTTGAGCAGCATGCCGCTCGCCTCGGAGCCTTCTTCGGAGGGGGCGTAGTAGGTGGTGCCCGCGGCCGCCCCACCGACCGGCTGGGCCGCGACCGTGGAGGCGGAGGTGTCAGACCCGGCGCCGGCCGCGCCGCCTTCTTCGCCGGAGGTGGAGCCTGGGTACTTGACGATCGCCTCGGCCGGCGTCATCCCTTTCAGCACGGCGAGGGTGCGCTGCATCACGAGACTGGTGGAGCTCGTGGCGGCGGAGGCCTTCGCGCTCGAAGTGCTAGCGCCGATGAATTTCCCGGTCGAGCAGGTCGGGCTGGGTTGGATCGAGTAGTTCAGGCAGAGACTCGCGAAGATTTCGGCACGAATGAAATGCCCGAGCGCGTCATAGCCGTTGACGCTGCCCCCGCCGAGATAGATGAAGTCGAGCAGGCGCTCGAGCCCGCCCGTGTTGCGCAGGCTGGTGAGCAGACCTGAGAAGTTGCCCGCGAAGGGCTTGGCGTTCTTGCCCAGCGCCTTTGCCAAGGGCAGCAGCGGTTCGACGGCCTTGAGCCCCGAGGCGGTGGTCCTCGCGTTCTTGCCGAACGAGCCCAGGAAGCCTTCGAGAGATTTGGAGAATGGGGGCGAGGTTCTCGAACGTCTTGTTGATGCCGGGTGCCGCGACACCCAGGTCCTCGAAGGTTGGCGTGGTCTGATCGGCGAAGCGCCCAAGCCGTTCCATCGCCGGCCCGAGCTGTTCCAGGAAGGCGGGGAAGGCGGCGAAGTTCTGAGCCAGCGCGGTGCGGTGGTTCGCGGTCGCCTGCGCGACGGTCTTACCCTCGTTGATGAAGCCGACGAGCCGTGAGCGGTCGGCGGCGAGGGGCGCCGTCGCACGGTCTCCTTCGACGGCCAGGTCGGTGAGCACCTTGTTCTCGTTCGCGAGGATCGCCAGCACCCGTTCGACTCCCCGCAGAGCGGGGTTGGCGCGGCGGATGACCACATTCAGGTCCGCGCCGCGCCCGGCGAACCCGGCGCCGAGCTCGTTGAGGATGATGGTGAGGCGTTGGGCCTCGGGCAGACGCGTGATGTCACCGAGCAGGTCGGGATCGACCGGGCTGCTGGTCCCCGTCACCGGCAGGAGCGCCTGGCCGGCGCCTTCTTGGCCTGAGGGGATCGTCTTCAGCGGGGGTGGCAGGGGCGTGCCTTCCACGCGCGGCTGGGTGGGCAGGCAGTCGACGAACTTCTCGCCGATCAGGGCCTGCGGGCGGATCGTGCAGGTGGCGTCCGCCCTGAAGTCCTGGAAGCCGGGGTTCGAGATGTCGAGCACGACCGCGGCCTTGGCACGTGGGGTGGGCGTCACCGATCCGACGGTGCCGACCTTGACACCGTCGATCTTGACGTCCTCGCCGATGGTGAGGTTGGCGGCGTCGTCGAAGATCGCGCGGACCGTGTAGCCCCCGCCGGAGCCTCCGGCGGACGTCGCGAGCACGACGAACGCGACAAGCGCGGCCACGCAGGCTGCGCCCGCGGCTGCGGCCATACCCCTCCTGAACCCCTTGCTGTGCGTCCTCAACCCGACCTACCTCTGTCTTGATAACGAGGATAGGGCAGCCTGTCCGGTGGACCGGGCCGCCCCATCACGCTGTCGCTCAGACCTCAGACACTACGCGCAATGCGCGTCCCCTGAGCCACCTGTTCCTTGGTTTGTCTAAGTCCTGCCGACGGCCGCCCTCGGCGAGGACGGCCGTCGTGATTGCATTTGTCGCTACCTCCGTCGCCTACCTATTTCTTGGGGCAGGGCGCCTTCACACTGGCAGGCACGACTACTTCGCCGAGGAACTTCAATTCGGCCTTGACGGGGAAGCCGCCCTTGGGGCACTTCTTGGGAACGGTGCCGTAGGAGACCAGCTTTTTGCCCTGCTTGAAGGCGGCGCCGACCTTAACCTTGATCGTTTCCACCGACCCATAGGGCGCTTCCGGCACTGTCAGCACCAGCGGGACTTCCGCGTTGAACACCGGTCCGAACGCACCCGAGCCCGAGGTGAAGCCTCCCTGGGAAAGAAGTTCGATCGAGGCTGGTTCGTTGCCTTCGGCATAGAAAGCGAGCTTTCCACCGGCCTCGAAGAACGGCTGCACGCTCAGTGTCTCGTGAACGCGGGTGCTGCCGAAGCTGACCACGCCGCGTGCTTCGCCCTTCGGCCCCGCAACGGACTTCTTCGGGCACTTCTGGACTTCGTGGCTTTCGAGGATCGAGTTCGAGCACGTCGTGAAGCCTTTAGTCGTCAGTTTCGTACCGGCTGGCGTGTAGAAAATCACGCCCACAAGTGGCAAGGCGGACCCTGCATATTCGGTGCCGCTGATTTTGATTTCAGTTTCGATAGCAGCGCCGGCGCCAAGCAGGTTGCCGGTGCCTGGCCAGGTTGGGCCGTTGGCCGAACTTGGGTTCTTCGGGATCGGCACGGCTTTGACCTTGAGCGTGACAGTCGGCGCCGCCCCCGCGGTCGCTGGCAGGCCCAAGGTTGCTACGGCAAGGCCGAGCAAGGCCAAACGGGTAGATGCTCTGCGCATCAGCTTCTCTCCTCTGTTTTGTGTAGGTACGCCTACGATCCGGGTAGCTCCGGATCATTGACGGTCCGGCGACATCGAGTCTCCGGACGTCTCAGCCGTCCGGAGTGCATTGGCGATTTGCCCGCAAGATTAGCCGTAACGGCAGACAGGTTCAACCAGGTGGGTGCGCGGGACTGACAATTCGAGCTCATCGCCGGCGTAATCGGACGCCGATTGGCTCGACGATCACCTGGCGCGGGCCCTGCTCGACAGAGCCCGCCGACGAGCGCCTCCAGGCCCGAGCTCGCCGGCGAGCGAGACGACCGCGGGGCCCGTCCCGGCGGGGCAGTAGACGGCGTAGCCTGAGCCCATGTTGAACGTGCGAGTAGGCCTCGTGGGCGTGAGGCCGGCCTGCTCGACAAGGAACGCCAAGACCTCCGGGCACGGGCGGCAGCGCCGAGATGCGGTAGCTGAGCGGCTTGGCGGGGCGCATCAGCTTGAGCAGCCCGTGGCCGGTGATGTGGCTGAGGTAGGACACCTGGATCTCCGACTCGAGCAGGGCCTGGACGAGCGGGACGTACATCACCGAGGGGTCGAGCAGGGCCTCGCCGAGGGGGCGCCCGCTCGGCAGCTCGGTCATGTAGCCATCGGGCAGGCGCTCGGCGAGCAGGCGCGCGAGCGAGGCGCCGTTGGCGTGCAGGCCGCTGGAGGCCACCAGGACGATCTCGTCGCCGGGGCGGAGCTGCTCTCCGAGGATCGCCGAGCGCCCTTGAGGCACGGCCCCGACGGCCGCGCCGGCGAGCTCGATGTCCTGGGCCTGGACGAGCCCCGACAGCGACGGAGACTCCCCTCCGCCCCACACGCAGCCGGCGTCGAGGCAGGCCCTCTGCCAGCCCTCGAGCAGGGCCGTCGGAGCGCTCCGCCTGCGCGTACCACTCCGAGGCGCCCGTGGCGAAGTAGGCGTTGACGACCAGCGGCAGGGCGCCGACGCAGCAGAGGTCGTTGAGGATCGCGGCGACCGTGTCGTAGGCGACGTCGGCGAAGCGGTTGAGGCCGTGTCGCTCGAGCAGGAGCCTGGCTACGATCGACTTCGTGCCGAGCCCCTCCATCACGAAGGCGAGGGTGCGCCCGTCGAAGTCGAACGCGAAGGCGGGCTCGCCACGCGAGGCGTCGAAGGCCTCCCCGCCGCGAGCCGCGAGCAAGGGGGAGGTCGCGAGCGCCCGCGCCATCGCCATGCGCTTGCCCTCGTCGAGCGGCGTCGTAGTCCACACCCGCCGCCTTGTAGTTGGCCGATCGCTGAGTCATCGGCGATGATCCTATTCCCACCCTGCTCGAGAAGGACCACGATGGACTTCCAGCCGAGCGAGCGCTGCATCGAGATGCAAGAGCGCCTGAGGGCGTTCATGGACGAGCACGTATACCCAGCCGAGCCGGTGTACGAGCGCCAGTTGGCCGAGTCGGGCGACCCGCATCATCAGCCGCGGGTGATGGAGGAGATGAAGACACGTGCCCGAGAGGCGGGACTGTGGAACATGTTCCTGCCGGACGCCGAGCACGGGGCCGGCCTCTCCAACAGCGACTACGCCCCGCTCGCGGAGATCCTTGGACGCAGTCACATCGCCTCGGAGGCATGCAACTGCTCGGCCCCCGATACGGGGAACATGGAGGTCCTGCACCAGTTCGCCACCGACGGCGCAGAAGCAGCAGTGGCTTAACCCTCTACTTGAGGGTGAGATTCGCTCGAGCTTTGCGATGACGGAGCCGGATGTGGCGTCCTCTGACGCCACGAACATCGCGCTGCGGATCGAGCGAGATGGCGAGGACTATGTGCTCAATGGGCGCAAGTGGTGGACCTCCGGGGCCCTGCACCCGCACTGCAGGATCATGATCGTGATGGGCAAGAGCAATCCGGACGGCCCCCGTCACCGCCAGCAGAGCCAGATCCTCGTGCCGATCGACACTCCCGGGGTACGGATCGTGAGGGGGCTGACCGTGTTCGGCTACCAGGACCAGGAGGGTCACGCGGAAATCGCTCTTCGAGGACGCGCGCGTACCGGCTTCCAACCTGATCGCCGGCGAGGGCGACGGCTTCATGATCGCCCAAGCGCGACTCGGGCCCGGGGCGCATCCACCACTGCATGCGCTCGATCGGCTCCGCCGAGCGTGCCCTGGAAGCGATGTGCAAGCGGGCCGTGGCACGCACCACCTTCGGCCAGCCGATCGCCGCGCGAGCCAACATCCAAGATTGGATCGCCGAGGCGCGCATCGAGATCGAGATGGCCCGCCTGCTCACACTGAAGGCCGCTTGGCTGATGGACACCGTCGGCAACAGGCATGCCCGCACGGAGATCGCCGCGATCAAGGTGGCGGCGCCCAACATCGCGCTGAAGGTGATCGACCGCGCCATCCAGGTGCACGGTGGCGGGGGCGTCTCCGAGGATTTCCCACTCGCCTGGGCCTACGCTCACCTGCGCACCCTGCGCCTCGCCGACGGCCCCGATGAGGTCCACAAGCTCTCGATCGCCAGACGCGAGCTCGCGCCCTACATGCCCTCCGAGCCGGGCTGATGCCTCCCTGGTGGTGCGCTCTGGCAAGACTGCCCCACGCGTACGCGTGGGACGGGCAAGATCGGCGGGCCTACCCCCGTGCGAGGCGCAGGCTGTAAAGCACCGCGGCCACCGACGTGGCGAGGTTGAGGCTCGAGACGCCCTCGCGCATCGGCAGGCGCAGACGCGAGTCCGCCCGCGCAAGTAGCTCCTCGCTCAAGCCCGCGCGCTCGGTCCCGAAGGCGAGCAGGGCACGCGGGGGGACGAGCTCGGGGCGCAGCTCCTCTCCCTCCGGATCCAGCGCGAGCAGCGGTCTGCCCGTCCTATCCGGTAGGCGCTCCACGCGCGCGACGGGGAGCGCGAAGTGCAGACCCGCGGAGCCACGCACCGCCACCGGATCCCAGGGATCCTGGCGGCCGGTCGTGAGGACGCCCGCCGCCTCGACCGCCGCAGCCACCCTGACCACCGCTCCGAGATTGCCGAAGTGGCGCGGGTCCTCCAGCAATACGAGTGGGGCTCCCCCCTCGCTCGCGAGCAGAGCGAGGGGGTCGGTGGCCACGCGCCGCGCGATGCTCACGACTCCCGTGTGCGGCACATAGGGCCCCAGCCGCTTGAAGGCATCCCCCGGCAGGACGACCGCGAGGCGGCCCATCTCGGCAACCAGGTCCGGGGCCAGGCCACCGGCGAGCTGTGCCAGGTCCCGCGGCGAGGAGCACGCCACCAGCTCGACCTGGGCCCCGAAGCGAAGGGCGTGCTTGAGCGCGTGGAAGCCTTGCAAGACGACGAGATCGGTGTCCCGACGAGCCTCGTGGAAGCGCCTGACCAGGGCGGCGGTGTCCTTGCTCAACAGCTCGCTCGTCACCCCCCAAGTGTACGAGCACCCCCCATCACTGCTACCGTTCGTTCGAACGAACGCCAACTCGTCGAAGCGTGGAGTGGCCCGCCTCGGGAACGCCCCGCAAATCCAAAAAAATGTCCTCAGCCAGAGACTCGATACAGACCTCGGACGCGAACAGCGCGGATGACCTTGGTTCGACCAAGACTCTCGTCGAGTGCGTCGCGGCGCTGGCCGACGGTCGCGTCACATCCGTCCAGCTCGTCGAGCGGTCGCTCGCCCACATCGAGGCCACTCGGGCGACGCTCAATGCCTTCCGCGTCGTCTGCGCCAAGTCAGCGCGTGAGACGGCGACGGAGGCCGACCTGCGCCTGGGGCGCGGCGAGCGGTTGCCGTTGCTCGGGGTGCCCGTGGCCGTCAAGGACGACGTGAACCTGGCCGGCGAGCCCACCTCGTTCGGTTGTGCCGGCTCCTTTCCACCCGAGCGGGTCGATGGAGAGATGGTCCGTCGCCTGCGCGCGGCCGGGGCGATCGTCGTCGGTAAGACCAACACACCGGAAGTGGGGCTCTACCCCTTCACGGAGGGCCGTGCCTTTGGCACCACGCGCAACCCGTGGAGCCTCGACCACACGCCGGGTGGCTCGAGTGGCGGCTCGGCAGCGGCTGTTGCCGCCGGGATCGTCCACGGCGCCGTGGGCTCCGATGGCGCCGGCTCGGTGCGCATCCCCGCCTCGTGGTGCAACCTGGTGGGGGTCAAGCCTCAGCGCGGGCGCATCTCCGAGTGGCCAGAACGGGAGTCCTTCAACGGCCTTACCTGCCTCGGCCCGCTCACCCGCACCGTCGCCGACGCGGCGCTCATGCTCGACGTGTTGAGTGGGAGCCATCCCGAGGACGCGCACACCCCTCCCGCCCCCAACGAGCCCTACAGCGAGGCCGTCAAGCGCGAGCCTTCGCAACTGCGAATCGCGCTCTCCTTGCGCCACCCCTTCAGCGCCGCCCCCGTCAGGCTCAACCCCGAGATCCGCGCCGCCACGCTGCGGCTCGGGGGAGTCTTGCGCGAGCTCGGCCACAGGGTCGTCCAGTCCGACCCCCGCTATGGCCTCATGGGCCTCACCCTCGTGGCCCGCGGCGAGGCCGGCGTACACCAGTGGGTCACCGAGCGCGTCTCCGACCGCTCGCTGCTCGACCGCCGCACCCGTGAGACGGCACGCCTGGGGGGAGTCCTCGCCAAGTCGGTGCTGCCGATCGCGCGGCGCCTGGAGCCGTGGTTCCAGCGCCGGGCGGGCTCCATCTTCCAGCGGGCCGACATCCTGATTGTCCCCACCAGCGCAACCCCACCGCTTCCGGTCGGGGCCACCACCGGGCTCAGCACCCGCGCAACCCAGCAGGTGATCGCCGGCGCCTGCCCATATGCGTGGCCCTGGAATGTGCTTGGCTGGCCGGGCGTGAGCGTTCCCGCCGGGCTCAGCTCCGACGGCTTGCCCTTCGGGGTCCAGCTGCTCGGGCCGGCCAACAGCGAGGCGCTGTTGCTGTCGCTGGCCGCCCAACTCGAGCGAGTCGAGCGCTGGCACGAGCGCATCGCGCCTCACGCCGTCGGCACGCTCGCGCCTCGATGACCGTCACGGTCGCACGCGTCGGCCCTGGGGAGCATGGCGGCGATGACCAAAAAACGGCTGCCCCACGCGCGCGCGTGGGACAGCCCGATGCGAAGCACCGCGATACCCGGGCAAGCAACGACGTGGGCGTGCGCGAGCGCATGCTGCGCGCCACACTCGGACTGATCGCCAACGGCGGCATAGCAGCGGTGACCAACCGTCGCGTCGCAGCCTCGGCCGGCGTTTCGCTTGGCTCGCTCACCTACCACTTCGACAGTCAAACCCAGCTGCTTCGGGAGAGCCTGCTTCTGTACGTGGAGGAGGAGACCGCTCGGCGAGAGCAGATCGCTCGCGACCTGGCAAGCGAGAAACCGGGTGTCGAGCAGCTCGCCGCAACGGTCGAGCAGCTGGCTGCCATCCCATCGGACATCCCCCGGCAGATAGCCGAACTCGAGCTGCACCTGCACGCCGCCCGAGACCCTGAGCTGCGAGAGGCATCCCGGCGCTGCTTCGAGGCTCACGAGCAGATCGCCGCCGCCGCGCTCACCGCGCTCGGGATCGCCGACGGCGACCGTCACGCCCCCACGGTCGTCGCGCTCATGACCGGGCTCGCGGTGCGCCGGCTCGCCGCTGGAGGCCACGACGCGCAGGGGACCTCCGAGGCATTGCTGGCGCTCGTGCGCGGGCTCGACTCCCAGGGGGGCGCTGGAGCCAGCGCCACGACTCAGTCAGGCGCGCCGGCCTAAGAACGTCTTTCAAAATGAGGGCACGCCCGGATGCGGGTGGGTGGGTTCTTAATACGCGGCGCTGGATCGCCACGTGACGCCTCGCACGTACTACCAGTACGCGCTTCGTCGCCCCGCGACGCCCAGCTTGGTCCATGAACGCCCCGAACGCACCCTCATTTTGAAAGACGTTCTAGGACCTCATCGTCCAAGGACGCGTACGAGCTCGCGTGCTCGCGCCCGCACGCCTCCAACCAGCTCGCGCACCTCCGACAGGCCCGCCCGCAACTCAACGTCGCCGACCTCGACCGGCAGCATCGAGTCCTGCAGCTCCCCCAGCATCCCGTCGGCCCTGCTTGCGGCGTCGACAGCTGCGTCGATCAAGCCCTTCGTGCCACTCGACGGAGCGACCGGTGAGGGCGAGACGAACGTGCGACCCGGGAGCTCATGACGCTGTGCAAACCCGGCATGGACCCGCTTTGCCCTCCCATAGGCCGCCTGGATGGGCTGGAACAACTGCTCTTCCAGCCGCTCCGCGGTGCGTTCGTCGAGATGCTCATATGCCTCGCTCAGCAGCGCCAGCGCAACCGCGATCTCATCCGCCGCCGCACCCAGCGCATCGAGGATCCGCTGTCTGCCTTCGGCCGTGGTGTAGGTCATGGCCACCACCCTAGCTTCCGGTGGGACACCTTCTCGGCGAGATCCAGGTCTATCTTCGCGAAATCTTCGTCAACGACCCTGTCGCCCAGAGTCCGGCGGAGGGAGTGCCCCACAGTCCGGCGGAGGCGAGTGCCGCATCGTGCTTCATGCGTGCTTCATGTTTGCGGCGAAGCTCAGGAGCTCAGCAGTCCGGACCGCATCCCCCAAAATGCCCGCGAATCAGCTATGTTCGTACTCGTGGAATTTAAGGTTGGGGCGCGCGGATGAGTCACGTGATCGATATGCCACTCACGGAAGGTGGGTCGATCAAGGTCGAGGTGGACGAAGCCCCGGCGGCCCTCCAGGCGACCGGTCCCATCACGCGCTCGCCGCGGCCAGCCGAGTTGGCGAGCGCAGCGACCGAGACCTTCGAGCAGGCTCTCGCCGGTGTGGCCCCGGCGGCGCGGTCCTTGGTATCAAAGCTCCGTGGTACAGCCGAGCCCAGCGAGATCACGCTGGAGTTCAATCTCAAGGTCAGCGCCGACGCGGGTGTGATCGTGGCCCGCACGGGCGGCGAGGCCAACTTTCGCGTATTGCTCACGTGGAAGGCGGCTGAGTGAGCGACCGGATGCGGGCGCGGGTTCACGAGTACGACGAGCTGAAGCTTCGCTTCGAACGCGGCCCGAACCAGAGCTTCCGGGTGATCGCCAGCGCCCCCAGCGGGGAGGTCGCGGGTAGCTTCGAGCTGCCCTTCAGCGACCTCCAGCTCGAGAACTTCGTCCTGCGCCTCGGTCGCGCACCACGGGGCCGGCGACGAATGGAATCCTCAGAGATGTCCGAGGCACGACGTTTCGGGGGACAACTGTTCGAGGCCCTCTTCCAGCAACGGATACGCGATCTGTACCACGGAGCCCGCGCCCGCGCCGATGGCAGGGGTAGAGGCCTGCGCCTATCCCTTCACCTCACCGAGGTTCCCGAGCTGTTGCACCTCCCCTGGGAGTATCTCTACGACGATCCGGACTTCCTCGCGATCTCGGTCTGGACACCGGTGGTGCGCTACCTCGACCTGCCACGCCAGCGAGGCCCGCTCGAGCTGCACCCCCCGCTCAGGATCCTGGCAATGGTGAGCAGTCCCACCGACGCCGTGGCGCTCGACGTGGCACACGAGCGAGCCAACCTCGAGGGCGCCCTCGGCAACCTGATCGTGGCGGGCGCGATCGAATTGCACTGGCTCGAGCGGGCCACGCTGCGTGCGCTGCTGCGCGAACTGCGCAAGGAGGAATTTCACATCTTTCACTACATCGGCCACGGGCTCTATGACCCACAGGCCGAAGATGGCCTGTTGCTGCTCGAGAGCGAGGACGAGCGTGGACGTGCCGTGAGCGGCCGCGAATTGGGGACGATCCTGCACGACTGCACCTCGTTGCGGCTCGCGGTCCTCAACGCCTGTGAGGGCGCCCGTTCCGCGCGCGCCGACCCATTCGCGGGTGTTGCCGCGAGCCTCGTGCAGTGCGAGATCCCCGCCGTGATCGCCATGCAGTTCGAGATCACCGACAACGCCGCCGTGGTCTTCTCAGAGGGCTTCTATGAAGCCATCGCATCCGGCTTTCCCGTAGACGCTGCCCTCGCGGAGGCCCGCAAGGCGATCTACGCCGACCACAACGACACCGAGTGGGGCACGCCGGTGCTGTTTATGCGCG
>CAVUNX010000002.1:0-136269 GCA_963742945.1 uncultured Solirubrobacterales bacterium
AACAACACGTTCTCGTTGAGACGCGTTAGATCGAGGATCGAGACTGAGGCCAAGCGGATTTCGCTCTCGATCGTGTCCAGGAGCACGTTGCCACCGATCCGAAAGTTCTCCCAGTTGACGACATCGACATCGGGAAGCTTGTCGATCTCCGTTGCCGCCGAACGCACTGCCTCCGCAAGCAGGCCGTTGTCCGCACCAAACCCTACAAACACCCGCGTCGAGGCCACTTCAAACACGTATCCTCGACAAGGCGGACCGACGGGCTGCGTAGGTCGTCTGCTGCGGTCGGACGAGAGTCTGGTGCGCTACGCGGCTGACGGAGTTTTCCACGGATCGCAGCCTATACGGACATCGTCGCCCAGCACATCGTCCATCTGCGACGGAAGAAAGGAAATGGTCTCGAAGGATTCGTCGGTCGCCTCGATAGCCCGGGTCACTTGCCCTGCGCACGACCGTTCACGGTGCCGAACGCTTGTACTTTCTGGACCGAGCGAGCGTCTGAGCGCCGACCACACTCGCTAGTGCAATGGACGAAAAGGGGCGGCAAGGTCGTTCCTTCATCGGTTGCTGCTTTCGGCCTGGAACAGAAGTGTGGTGATCGACTAACGTTTCTTCGCTTGGGCGGCGGTCAAGTACGCCGCGAATCGTTCGCCGGCTGCCTCGATTTCGCCGGGCAGTAGGTGTGTGTAGCGGTCGTCGGTGATCGAGCCGTGTCCTTTGTCGGTGGTGGCGGTGCTCGCGTGGCCCATGAGCACGCTTCGTGTCTTGAGGTCGATGCCCGCTGCTCTCAACCAGCTTGAAGCTGTGTGCCGAGCCTCATGCAGCCGGATGTGCGTGAGCTTATTGGTGTCCCATGCCTTGTCGGCGCGGGTGTAGAGCGCACTCGTGCTGAGCTTGCTGCCGTTGGGTCCTCGGGGCTTGCGGGCGGGGCACACCAGTTGCCTTGCGGTTGGCCGTCCTTGGCGCTTCCACTCAGTTCGCAGGACTCGCCTCAGCTGCGGAATGAGTGAGAAGGGTCGTGTGGCGGCGTCGCTCTTGGCGTACTCCTCTTCGTCTGCGAGGTAGGCCATCTTTGCGTTCCAGTCGATCTCAGCCCATGTGAGGTTGAGGATCTCCTGGCTTCGTGCCGTTGCGTACCCGGCGAGCGCGAATGGCACGGCGTCGGCCGGGTCGAGCGCGAGTAGCAGTTCCTGGAATTCAAGGGGTGTCGCGATGCGGTCTCGCGGCGTCTCGCCGACCGCCGGCAGGAGGACGTTGGTGATTGGTGAGTTCTGCGCGAGTTCCCGTGAGATTGCGTAGGTGTAGAGCGAGCGCAGCGCGTTCAGGACATTCCTGACGCGGCTGCCGGAGAGCCCTTCGGCAACCATCTCGTCTACGAGCGTTTGCACCTGACCGCGGCGGACTTCATCGAGCAGTAGCGGTCCGAGTTCCTGCTCGATGCGACCCCTCAACGCGCCCTCGATCGTGCGGGTCGCGCTCTTCTTGTACGGCTTGCCTCGCTTGTTCAACGCGGTGCCATCCTTGATCGCGAGGAGGAATCGGTCGCAGGCCTCGTTGACCTTGATGCTGCGCATGGAGGTGGACCGGCCGCTCTTCAGCGCGGCTCGCATCTCCTGCTGCCAGGCGATGCCTTCCGATGGTGTGCGGAACGTGGGGGAGTGCACCGGCCGGCGGCGCTCTGGGTCCCATACCCGGGCCATGTAGCCAGGTTTGCAGCGGCAGCGCTTGCCCTCGTGGGCGGGACATCCGGCTTGGTGGCGGACGACCACACACGGCCAGCGAGTGCGTTTGTCAGCGTGGCGGTTGTCCTTCTGGCGGGCGCGCTGCCTGGGCGACACCCGCTGGGTGGTGGTGCAACTGTCCACCCAGCGCTCCAAGTCCCTGATTGGATACAGCGTGAGCTGGCCGCAGCGGACAAACGGCAGGCTCGCCTGCACGTAACGTTCGAAATGCGACACGCTCATGGCGAGCGCGGCAGCTGCTTGCTTCTTGCTGAGCAGCACCCGGTGCTGAGGCAGTGTCGCTACGGTCGCCCGGGGAGGCATTGCTTTGAGGGTACGACAGTGATGGCGCGCGGCCGAACGGATGCAAGTCCTTCACTCGCTGTGAGTCCAGCGCAGCGCGTCAGAGGAGGGTGTGGCGTCCCGGGTCAGCGCTGAGTACCGTCTTGACGCAGATGCTGACTGTGCCTTCGGTGGCCTCTTGATCTTGCGCTACGGCCGCATCCGTAACTCGTGGTTCTCCAAAACCGCAGCGTTGAGGTTTTGCTCCCCAATCCCGACTGTCCACTCGGGCGAATCTCCATAGATTGCCTCGGGGCGAGGGTCGTCAACGCGAACGTCGCCCCATTGTTCTGAGCGCCTTGGAAGGCTGAACAAAATCGGGGCGGGGGAAAGACGCCGATCCCTCCGACAGATATGCGTGACGGGTACGACGACAGCGCCGGCAGCAGACTGCATGCCAGACGCCACGAAGCTGCTCACGGCGGAGGAGCTTGCCTCACGCTTGGGCGTGCAGCCGTCGTGGGTCAACAAGGCGGCGCGCGCAAATCGCCTCCCGCACGTCCGTATTGGCCGCTACCGGCGCTTTCGCTGGCCGGATATCGAGGCGTGGCTAGAGCGTCAGCGGCGAGGCTCATGACCAGGCCGCTGGCTGCCATAGAATGCTGCGAACCGATAGGGAGTGTCCCCGGGGCAGGAACCCCGGAGACACTCGGAACGTCGGCCGAGCGGCGGTTACAAGCGCCCCTCGGCCCCCTACATCAGGAGGCGAAGTCCCGATGCAAGCTCACAAAGCGCGCGCGTATGTCCACGTGTCGCTGTCGACCACCTACAAGGGCAAGCCGCGGCAGACCCCCGTTTGGGTTCTGCGCTACCGCCTTGGGTCGGGAAAGCAGTCCAGGCAGGTGCTTGGTCCCGCGTGGACGAAGAAAGGGCGACCGCCCCACGGACATCTGACCGAAGAAGAAGCCCGGATGAAGGCGCAGGCTTTCGCCGGCGAACATGCGACGGACACGCCTGATGCTCGACGCTCGTTTCGCGCGGGGCTGGACTCGTTTGTTCGCTACTGCACGCAGGAGAAGGGGCTGCGCGGCTCCACGATGCACGAGTACCGCAAGATCGGCGAGCGTCTGGCGGCGCGCCCATGGCGCGGCGAGTTGACGTGGGCCGACCGGCCGCTGGACACGTTCACCGACGATGACCTGCTGGAGGTGCGGCGGGCGCTCGTCGATGCCAGCCGCAGCGCGGACACCGTGAACCATTACCGGCGTGTCGTGCGAGGCGTCTTCGGTACGGATCGCAGCAGCCCGGCTCTCGCCTGGGCGTGGATGGCCCACAAGGTTGAGAGTGAGGGCAAGCTGCAGTTCTACACGCCCGAGCAAGTGCTCGAGCTCATCGCGCAGGCGTACTCGGCGATGGATGAGGCGATCTACACGGTCGCGACGGAGGCCGGTCCCAGGCTGAGCGAGATTCGCGGCATGAAGGTCCGCAACGTGGATTTCCAGGTCGGCGTGCTGCGCTTCGAGGACGGCTTCACGACGAGCGGCGGGCACGCGGGCAACAAGGGTCGACGGGTGCGCTCGGTCCCGATGACAGCCAACGTTCGAGCAGCGCTGCGCCCATTTTGTGAGGGCAAGGCCGGCGACGAGCTCGTGTTCAAACACGACGCCAAGCCCGGCGAGCCGATCTGCGGCGTCGGTCTGTACCGCCGGTTCGTAAAAGCCGCCGAGCGAGCCGGTCTGCCAAGGCTGCGTCTGCACGACCTGCGCCACACGTTCGGCACGCAGGCGATCCGCGTCTTCAAGGTCCACGAGGTCCAGCGGCTGATGGGCCACCGCCACATCACCACCACCGAACGCTACCTGCACTACGCACCGGACCCGGACGCGGCGGCGAAGCTTACCGAGCTGTGGGGAGCACGCGGTGGGGGAGACCCCTCGGGCTCTCAGATGGGCGTGATCCCGCTGCGCCGCGTCGCCTGAGACGGTGAAATAGGGCGGGCAAGAGGGGCGAGCCGCACGGCTTCGCCCCTCTTTTTGGCACATTCGCGCTTCGCTTTTGGGCAGCCTATGGGCAGCCTTGGCTGTTCTCAGACTCCGTGGACGAAGCGCTTCGGGCGCAAAAGTGGCCGTTTTGCAGGCATTTCTCAAGAGGCGACGACCGGAATCGAACCGGTGTAGACGGCTTTGCAGGCCGCTGCGTAGCCACTCCGCCACGTCGCCGTGGCGCTCAAGCGTACCGTCTGGGCTATACGGTTCAGGGCGCCGAGGCCCCGACGGCAGTCCTCTTACGACCGACGGCCGTTGATAGGCTAGATGCCTTCCCAGGGCGATTAGCTCAGCTGGGAGAGCGCCGCCTCGACAAGGCGGAGGTCACTGGTTCGAGCCCAGTATCGCCCATCGCCCGAATCCCCTGTCGTAGAGCGGGTTTCTTGCATTGCCAACGTCGCCGGGGAGGGGCTCAAACAACGCCGCGTCCTCCTCGCGTCCTCCATCGAAGATGAGCGACTACTGCCCTTCCTTCTTGAGTTGGGCGCCGGTAGGCGTTCTGTCCGTCAGCCCCGCGATGATCCAGCGTCTTGTTGGCCTACCTATCGGAATCCCTATGGCGTTTGACGTGACCGTTGTTCTCACGTCTGCCGTGACCGGCATGGCCGGCTACGGTGGTGCGCGCCTTCAAGGCCGGGTAGCACTTGCGCAGAGCCGTGCCCAGACGGAACAAGCTACGGCAGACCGGGACCTGACGGCCTTGGAGAAGCGGCAGGTCGCATACCACGATCTGCTCGACGCTATCCGCCAACTCCAACTGTTGGTCTACGGTAGCTCGAATCTCTCGGCATCCGATTTCGCGGAGTGGAATAGCGGCTACCAGCACCTACTTAACGGTGTAGGGCTGTTGGGCGTCGAGTCGGTGCGTGATGCGGCTCGTCGGTTTGACGAGGTTCTGCGCACCCTTGCCGATCAGGTTCCTGAGCGTCCTGACTCATTTCGGACTGGGATGCAGGCTGGCTACAGCTTGATCGAGGGCGACATTACAACGCGCTTTCGGGAATTGATGGACGCAATGAGTGCCGATGTCGCGCCTGCGGAGCCGCCTCCACCTATGAGGCTAGATGGCTGGAGGAGACTCGCGGGCAAGGTCCGACGCACCAAGTCGCAGAGCGCATAATCGGAGGGAACCGAAGCCATGAATCCAACTGAATACACGCTAGATCAGGTCATCGTCCATGACATTCCTGAGCATCGGATGGGTGAAGCCGGACCCGGCCCACAGCTTAGTGATCTAGTGGACCCGTTGGTGGGTGATCTCCGGGACTATTTCCAGGAGAAGATCAGGGTCACGCTTCTTGACAAGGGTCACCACGTCCAACGAGACCCGGAAGGGCAGTCCGGAGTACCCGAACTCATCGCCAAGCAGCTCAAGGGAGAAAGTGGTCTCTTGGACTCGTCCAGAGAACTCGCTGAGCAACTCTACAAGACGCAGTCGGGGAGAAACAGCACCGGGCTATTGGTTGTTTTGTCTGGCGCAACGGCGAGCAAGCCTGCCTTGGCGGTGATGAAGCTGGAGCGCCAGCAGGGAGTTCGCGTGATGCGAGAAATGGACAGTAACGGGAAGCTCCATTTTAATATGAGTCACTTGCGCGATCTTATGCTGGACGAAGGAACACGCGTATTCAAGGCGGGCCTATTCGTTCTGGGCTCGGATGGCTCAGTTGAAGGGGTCGTATCCGATGAGCAGCGCGGCAGTAAGCGCGATGGAGTAGCAACCTTTTTCCTATCAAAGTTCCTCGGCTGTGAACTAAGCGGCGACGCTCAAGCGGTGACTAGGGCATTTTTCATGGCAAGTCTCGCTTGGATTAACGACCGGATTGATGATCCCGATAGCAAGTCCAAGTATTTTCTTGCACTCATCACTGAGATGAACTCCGAAGATCGTGATGTTGACCCTGGCGACTTTGCGCGTCGGAACCTCGACCCAGAAGACTGCAACGGATTCCTCCAGTATCTGGCTGCCAGTAATGTATCCGTCAATATATTCGAGAAGAATGTCAAATTGATCAAGACGCAGCTTCGGGGGATGCGGATCGATATCGAGAACAATATCGTCGTCTTGGTGCCTCCGAACCAGGCAGACAAGATTTCCTTCGACACTGACGCATCCGAAGCTCAGACAACATCGATCCGGGGCGCACTCAAGGGATTCAGCGGCCGCTGATATCTGGCATGTTCTGACTCGCAACGTCCGCCCACATCAACAACGTGCGGGTCACGGCACCAATGCTGTACGTGGTTCGTGCCGATCGTGCTGTGGATGCAGTCGAGGAGGACCCGCGCACATACCCGACCCTGGGCTAATGCCTTCGGACGGGAGAGCCGCGCGAGGCTCTACGACTCGACCCGCCGCAGCGGGGTTGGGGCGCTCGCGTTGTTGAACGTCACGTCGAGCGCGTCCGCCAGGGCCTCCTCGACGCTGGGGAACAGGTGGCCGTAGCGGTCGAGCGTGGTGGTGATCGAGGCGTGTCCGAGCCGGGCCTGGATGAGCTTCGGGTGCGCTCCGGCGGCAACCAGCAGGGACGCACAGGTATGCCGTAGGTCGTGGAAGCGGAGATTGTGCTTCTCGGCGGGTAGTGCGGGCTTGCGTCGCTTCCTCTCGTCCTTGTTGTCTTCGTTGCCGATGATCGCCGGCTTGAAGACGCGGCGCACGAACAGGCTGTGTCGGATAGGTCCGCCGTCACCTACCTGGCGGGCTCCGCCGCCGCCGGGGGAGAGGAACAGCAGCGCGTCGGGACTCTTCGGCATCGACTCCATATGCTCGGTGAGCATCGCTTGTAGGAAGGTGGGTAGGGAGACGGTTCGGCGTGATCCGCTGGTCTTGGTATCTCCGAACTCCAGGTGCCCGCGTATGTCCTTGAGGGCGCGTTGTACGTGGAGCCGGTTGTGGAGAAGGTCGATATCGCGTCGTTGTAGCGCCCATAGCTCGCCAGCGCGTAGTCCGCAGTACGCGGCGACGTAGATCGCGAGTCGGTCTGAGGCGCGCGGGATGGCGTCGGCAAGGGCTTTGATCTCCTCTGCGGTAAGGATCGTCATTTCAGTTCGTGGGGGAGAAGGGAGACGCAGCCGAGCAGCCGGGTTCTCGCGGAGTAGGCCAAGCTCAACTCCCTCGTTGAGAATGGAGGAGAGTACGACCTGAACCTTGCGGAGCGTGCCGGGCGCGTAGCGTGGTTTGCCGTTCGGCCTGCGCTCGGTGGCGAGACTGGCGAACCACTCCTTGAAGTCGGCGCGCGTTAGCTTGTCCAATGGTGTCGAGCCGAACTTGGGGGTGAGGTAGGTGCGGGTGACGGATTCGTAGCGCTCCCTGGTCTTGGGCGCGAGCTTCGGCAGATGGGTCCGTGCCCACGTCGTGATGAGGTCCTGGAACGGTTTGGCGCCGTGGCGAGGGTCGATGAATGAGCCGTCGTGGATGGCCGCCGCCTGACCTGTGATCCACCGCTCTGCGTCCCGGCGGCGCGGGAACGTCTTGACGATCACCTTTCTTGGTCTGGCTGAGATAGGGAGCCTGGCTTGATAGCTCACGCGACCGTCTGAGAGGCGACGCTTGCGGATATGCCCGGCCATCAGGTCGCCTCCGTCTCCACTGGGCGGAGAAGCTGCTCAAGTGCGGACACCGCCGCTGCGATGTTGACCTCGGCCTCCTCCCCGTCGCCGTCCGTCTGATGCAGGCGGGCGACAGTGATGAAATCCTCTGCCTCGGATAGCGCGTCATGGACGTTGTAGTTGGGCATTCTCACTCTCCTTATTTGTGCGGATTAGCACAAATTATACTCCAATGGAGGACGCTTGGAGGACGTGGGCTCACCGTCAATGTGTGAAAGCCTGTATTTATTAGTAGTTTCAGCAAGTGACCTCCGCCCTCGGAAGGCGATACAGCGACTTTTCACCCCTTCTCACCCCTTCTTTCGGGCGTCGGGCAAAAGCTCTCTCCGTCTCCAGGAGAAAGGGGTGAAAAGGGCTAGAAGGGTCCACGGGACCGATCATCGACATAGGCGATACTCCGTGCGTGGTCGTCCAGGAGTACGAACACGCCGACGCTGGATGAGTCCTTGACCAGACAGCCTGTTGAGGGCACTATCGAGGACGGAAGATGGAGCATTGCCCTTGAACCCCAGCTTGCTCAATTCCGAACGTGAGAGCCAACCTCCCTCGCGCTCCAGGACACGGAGGATCGTCGTATCTATTGAGTTTGCAGGCACGTCCGCGAACACGTGAGCCGCGCTGTCTTCGCAATAGCGCCAAACTTCGAGAGCGGCTTCAAGATGTGTACGTTTTATCTTTGGCGAGCGATCTAGTGCCGCATATACGAGTGCGATACGGCGAACCTGCGCAACCGCTCGATCAGTGATCGCACCAAAGGCGGTATCGGGGCGATGGCTGAGCTTGGTGTACAGGTCCGGCCACATGCGTCTCGTATGCGGGTCGAAGTCTATGTTGCGCTCTTTCGAGAGGCACCAGCGAATAGACTTGCGAACGTCGGCAACGATGTGATCGAGCTTCTCAACTCCTAGATCACCGCCGAAGGGAAGCTCGCGCGATTGTTTCGCCATCACCCAGAGGAATCGGTTCCCAAAACCGTTGAAAATGCTCGTATCTCCCAAGAGCGCGTGTAGATCAGCCTGCGTGATATGGCCGATGACGGACACATGCGCATCGGATGCGGTCATGGGATGGCGCTTCGTCCTGATACGGAGCGTCTTTCCGTCCCATGCCTGACGTAGTGTGGCGCTGAGCGTGTTTCCCTCCCGTCGCATCTTTGTCAGCGTCTCCCCAAACTCGCCCATAGCGGCGAGCAAGCGCTTATCGGTAGTTCCAGCTTCCTCGTTAGAGTCGTTGTCTTGGACGGCGCTGATTAGACCCTCGGACGACGAAAGGCCACCATCTCCGTCATTGTTCTCGCCCCAGATAGGTTCGGCGAGCCGGACGAGCTTCTGGGCTCGATCGAGCGACGTGCCCTTTCGAGCAGAGGAGGTCTTACCCACGACTACGGCAAAGAGATTGGTGCCATGGCGGGTGTCCTCGACCATGAAATGTGGACCTCGACCTATAGCATTGCCGACGCACACGAGCGTCTGTATGAGGATCGCGGCGGGGTCGCCCTCCGAGTTCGGCTCTATTGCCTCCAGATATTCGCCTATTACCCCGTGATACGCTGGCGAGCCGATTGGTGAGGGCCAGGAGCGTGTCTTCTTTGTCATCGGCTGCCGTCCTGACGCGATTGACGGATGAGCGTCAACAGCTTCTCCGTCGAGAAGCCATAGGTAACGAACCAATCAGTTAGGTCTTCACCGTTGGCGAGCCCGGCGCGGCGTAGATCGACAGCCCATGCGTTCTCCGCTCCGGCTGACACGAGTGCCGCTGCACGTTTGCAGGCAAGTCGGAACGAACGCTGTCCAGCGTCGTAGAGGACGGCGATGCGACGCCGGGCGGCGTAGCGGTTCCAAGACTGCGACCAGGAGGTTCCGGCAGTGGAGGTTACAGCCGGTAGTCCGTGCTGTCTGGCAACCAGCGCGTCGAACTCGCCCTCGCATAGAACGAAAGCGCGGCGACGGATCGTGCCGGGAAAAAGGTGTGCCGAGTATCCGCGAACACCGATGATCTTCGGGCCATCGGCGCGCGGGCGCAGAAACCGACGACGAACGTTTAGGACACGACGACCGGGTGCGATGACGGGTATGACTATTGCCTGCCCGTCGAAGCCAAGTAGGTAATTTCGGATCGTTTGCCTTGTCAGTCCTCGTTGCCGGGTGACGTAGTGCAGCGCTCGCTTGTCGGTAAGCAGGGCTCGGTTCCAGCCTTCTATCTGCACGATTGATGGAAGAGGCGCAGGGGTCGGCAGGGAGGACGAACAGGAGCCAAGATGTTCAAGCCAGGGAATGGGGTCTTCGAGGATTTGCCACGGTCGCGCCCCTACTACATCTGCGAGTGCTGCTAGATATTCAGGGCCTTCCGGACAGTTGGCCGAAAAGCAGCCGATAAACCATCGCCAGCGGCCATAAAAGTCTCTCTTGTACGTGGCGTCGAGCTTCTGCTCTCCGTCGCAAAGTGGGCATGTCCATCTATGCTTCGTCGTCCGCTTTGGCGGGGTGTGCCCTCCTCTCCGGCGGCGCATTCAGGCATCTCTTTCTACAGCGCGATGAGTGATAAAATCTAGGTACTGGTCGCGCGTGATCCGTCGTCCGCGTGGGAGTTGTACGTAAGCGAGCTTGCCTTCCTCCACCCAGCGGCGGACCTGCCGTTCGGTGACGTCGGCCAGTTCAGCGATTGCCGCATAGGTGTAAAGCCGCTCTGGCTCGCTAGTGCGGCTAGCGGCTTGTGTCTTCGTGGTCATTGGTTACTCCGAACTCGGGCAGGCAGGTTGGACTCAAACCCCCGGCATGCTCGCCTGCCCGTTTCCCGGGCCTTCCGGAGGTTTGAGCCGCTCCCGACTCTGGTCTTAGCCGACCGGACAACGCGCCAATGACCACATACGACGCGCCTGGTGCCTACTTGCAGTTCCCCCTGACCAGATATGGAGCCAGGCTTGGGGACTAGCCCTGATGACTAACTCAGCGCCGATTCCCACGATTGGTCCCTGCATTCGGAGCCAAAACGGGCACCTGTTCTCACCATACAGCACCGAGGCCACCCGCGTCTACTGCAAAATGATGCGCGAACGTGCGCTATCGACCGTAGGAGGCCCGAGCCGGGCGTCGGTTTCGTCTACCGAACACTAGCGAGCGATTCTCGGGCCTTCTACGGTCGAGCCCGACCCTTTCGTCGTCGAGCCGCGTTCGCGGCCTCTCGTGGGCTCCTACGCGACCGTAGACCGCCGAGAGGGGCCGTCGCCTCGCGCGCTTACGCACGCACGCGCGTTCACCCCTGCAAGAATGGACGCGCGAAACTGGATCGACTTCCTGTCGGATTACCTGGGTTCAGGCAATGGAGTTGACTGTTGTTCGGGGGCTGCGCCTGCGATCTTGATTACCTTCTGTCCTATCTTTTCAACGTCTATCACCTTGAAGCAGTGCAATCCAAGATCACAGATGTGCCGGTGAAACCAGACGCGCAAGACGTCAACCGATTCGCCCTCGTTCGAGGCTTCGCCAAACTTCTGCGGTTCTTTCCGGCACCAGCCGTCTTTATACCATCTGTTTTCGCGCTCAACCTCTTCACGTTCACAATGGGGTGCCAGGCACTTATCCCAACCGCGCTGCTTCGAGCAACGTATACGGTGGGATAGTTCGTCTGTGTATGTAGGTTCACATCTTGATTTGTCGCAGACGGCATTAATCTCGCCCTCCCAAATTGCGGACGCTCGACGCGCATCGGGGATCGTGGGCGTTGGGGAAGCTCCGTAGGCAACTGCCGTCGTTGTCGTGAGGACCGCAACCAGGATTACGATCAACCGCTTCGGGAGAAGTCCCTGGCCCTGGCCTTTGTCACGCAAGACACGGTGGCCATCTGGCTGGTGGCCCTCCTGGATGGAGGCGAGGTATTCGTCTGTCTTGTCGGTCGATGTCGCCAGCGGCGGCGCCGTGCCGGTCGAACCGCATCCAGTCGCATCTACGATGGCGGTCGGCAGCGCAAAAGCAGCGGTGGACGCCTTGATCGGTTCCTTCCGGTTCGACATGGAGACCAGAGAGCTTACCGGGTTGGTTATGGACTGTTTGGTCTAGTCGCACGACGATGGCGCGGTGGATCAAGAGCAGACCATCCGGCGCTTCGGCGACAACGTTCGCGCGGCCCGACTCGCGCGAGGGTGGACGCAGGAAGACCTGGCAGGCCACACCGGCCTTGCGACGGTGCAGGTGTCGCGTGTCGAGCGTGGAGCGCGGGAGATTCGGCTTACGACGTTGATCCGCCTGCTCGTCGGGCTGGACATGCAGCCTGCTGAACTCCTCGATGGCCTCTACTGACGACGCGACGCGGCGTTTGCGTTTCGCCACGACGCACGTAGCCGTACACCGTGATTGATCGAGGAGCGCAACTCCGCCGGTTGGGCAGATAGCGTCTTGTGACAATCCGTACAAGAGAGCCCCGCGCCGATAGAGCCGACGCGAGGCTCGGGACACAAGGAGGTAGAAGCTCCCCATGCCCGATGCAGATGGTACACCGCAGCACATCGACCTATTGGCGGCGGTCGTGCTTCACGTTCTCGTTACCGAACCTGATGCACGAACGTTCGAGCCAATCTGCCGCGCGCTCGACCGCGACCCAAACAAGCCGAACGAACGCGCCGAAGTGGACGAGGCGTTGGCTGTGTTGGTGGCCGATGACTTGGCGTCGCACGAGGGCGAGCAGTGGACACCGACGAGAGCAGCCGTGAGGGCTGCGGAGTTGTCGTTCTGATGGACGACGACAACCGCATAGCCGAAGAAGAGGACAGGGACGACTGGGCCGTCATGGAACGGCTTATGAGTGAGGGCGATCAACGGCCTTGGTCGGTAGACGAGCTTGTCCGTGACCGCGACAAACGCGCAAAACCCGAGGACGTGATCGACGCGATCAAACGCCTGAGCGGCATCGGCTTGATTCACCACACGGCGGACGATTTGATTTTCCCGACGCGCGCCGCCCTGTACCTCGACCGGATCGCGGGGTGAAGCGCGTCATGCCCAAGCGTTGGCGGTGGCGTATCTTCTACCTCACCTGTGCAGTCGTGGAGGGTGTCGCCATCGCCCTCGCCGCGAAGCGTCCTATCGTCCCACTGATCGGCTTCTGTCTCATTCTCACAGCGATCCGGCTCCGGCTGGAATCCCTGTTGCCGTAGGAGAGGCATTAGAGCGCCGCGTTGCTCGTACAGGGCGCGGCGCGTTTTCCGTTCTCCGTTCTGCGGATTCGGGTGGACTTGGCGAATCGCGCTAGGTCGGGCGGGAAAGTCGCTTGGGCGGGGCGCTAATGCCCGATGCGCCTGATCGCGCGGTCCATCTCGCCGAACGCGTGATCGAAGCTGCGGGCGCCTCGGTCTACGTCGGTGCCATCGACCTGAATCGCCGCGCCGCATTTCGGGCACGCCAACGTCGGGCTACGGCGAATCTTGCCGATGGTGCTCGTAACGGTCGCGCCGCAGTCGCAGTCGAGGTCGATCTTCTCGCTGTTGAGGTCGAGTCCGCTCATCCGGGTTCAGGCCGCCACGGGATTGATGATGTCGAACTCGGACCCGTCATCCACGCGATGCCATGTCTCGTCACCGGGTTGGCGCTCATACCAAACCTTCTGACCGATCGCCATGCGGATGCGCGTTTGTTTCCCGCTACCGCGACGAGTGACCCACGGCCGAGGATAAACGTTGGCGACCTCTTGCAGCTCAAGAGTTGCCGGCTGCTCTCTAGAAACCTGGTCTATGAAATCTTCGAGCCGCATAGCGCCAATACAGCAGTATGGGGACCTGTTCGGATGGAACGGCGCGCGTCGGCAGGCAGCAGGCGACAACGCCGGTTAGCTACCTTCGTCAACGAGCCACGGTCGTACGACAACTGGCTCGTCACGTGCCAGCCACACCTGCTCGAACCCGACGAGCGACTCGGCGGCAATCGGTTGAATCTGTCCGCCGAGATAAGCGCACAGATTCCCCAACAACACTTGGTAGCCGGGAATCGATATCTCGCTCACATGCCCGTTGATCTCCAGCCGCACGGCCCCGTTTGCGGGCCGAATACCGAACAGCCGGAGGCCGAACTTTTCCTCCAAACCCGGTAGCTTGAACGGTGCTGGCGCCCCCGCCGAACCGGCGTAGATTACGCAGCCTGGCCCGGCCAGCCGCGATTCCATGAATCCGGCCCGCAGCGAGGCGAGTTCGCCACTGGCTCCGTGCTGAGCGGCATCAAAGATCAACGCGCACTTGTAGATCCAGGCGGCGAACGCCGTCTGCCCGGCCGTGTCGAGTTCCACTTCGCTTTCGCCTCGGATCAGCGGCTTCAGCACGCCCGCAGCATCGTTGTCGATCAGCGAGAGCCAGTCGTTGTTGCACAGCTTGCACGTCACTCCTGCGGTCTGGATCGGCTCGACGGCCTCGACCTTTAGCTGGTCGGGCGCCGCGAACATGCCCGCGAAACTCCTGTCCGGCTTGCGGCTACGCGCGAACGCGCGGAACGCCCACGCAGCGATAATGTGTTCCTCGCTGACTTCCTTGGCGCCACAGAAAATGCACCGTTTGAGGGTGATCGCGCTGGGCATTCAGCGAGCGTAGCCTACAGTCCGTCGTCAGCTTCATCGCGGGCGAGCAACAGCCTCGTGAAGCTCTTTCGATGGGAAGGCCGCAACTATGCTGCGTCCTCTTCGCGTCCTCCACCTAGTGGATTCGGGCGGGTTTTGGCGGTCCCGCACGGTCGGTCGCGGGTACCAGCTCTCCCTGCTAAAACGCTGATTTCCGCCCGTTTCCAGGGACTTCCGCCGACCCATCGGACGAATCGACAAGGCGGAGGTCACTGGTTCGAGCCCAGTATCGCCCACTGGTGGAAAGCCCCATTTCATGGGGCCTTTTCGCGTCTGAAGGGGCCTCAAGGTTCCAATGAGGTTCCGTTTGTGGCGGGCGGCGGCGGGCTACGACCACTGCTACGCGATGCACCCACGGCGACGGTGGGCGAGCACCAACCCTTGCGAGATGATCGACCTGCCGGCGCTCCCCGCGTCGACGGAGATTCGCTACCTGACGATGCCGCGTCGAAGCGCTCGCCTACGCCGCTGTTCCTGGCGAGCACCAGCAGCTTGACCGCGCGCTCTACTTGACGGCCGCAATGACCGGGCTACGCCAGGGCGAGTTGATCGCGCTGCGGTGGCAAGACATCGCCTGGGATGCCGGCGGGTCCGCGTTGTGCGTAAACCACGTTCTTGGCCAGTTCGACACGCCCAAGAGCCGCCGGTCGGCCCGTGAGGGTGGACGTTGGCGTGCGGATAAGGTGTGATCGTGCGCCGCCGCTCGATCATGGTCGCCGTCGCTCTTACGGTGACTCTTGTGTCCTCATCGTCCGTGATCGCTTCGCTGCCCTATTATGCCTACGCCACGTGATGCTGGCGCACGGAGGGTTCGACACGACGTTCGTGCTGTCGTTCGTGGCCCCTACCACGACGGGCACGACCGGCTCGACGCGGGTGCGCGACGTGCTGAGCACGTCGAATCATCCCGGTTCGGCGAGCTGCCTCGGCTCTGTCGAGATCCCGATCTCCGACCATCTACGCGGACTGCGCATGCGAGTACACCTGAACCCGCGCAAGCTCGGTGGTCGCTGGTGTCCCGGCGTTTACCACGGCGAGGTCGAGGAGCTGGCGCAGCCGGTTTGCCCGCGGGGGGAGGTGTGCCCAGCCTATGTGATCCTGCGTGGGAGGATTGCGCGCTTTGAGCAGCACGTGCGGGGCGTCGCGTCTGGGCGCAGCCGCGACGTAGCCGTGCCGCGCTTCGCGGGGCTCGAGGCGGGCGTTCGCGTGCACTCCTGGACCGCAGCGTCCGGGCCAGAGGACCCCCTACACCTTGACGTGGCTACCAGCGAGCGACGACATCACGTCACAGTCGCAGATCCTCTATGACGCCCCCACGCCCCGCAGCGAGGCCTTCTCGAGGCCGAATTGGACCACCCGCCCCGGGCGTGACGAGCTTTCGAACACGGGGCTGCCCTCGCACGCCAGCGAGTACTTCGTGGTGCGCGCACGCGATGCCGCAGGCAACGAGGACGCCAACACAATCGAGCGCATCGGAGTCGATCCGTGCCTCTGAGATGAGCACCGCCGATCCGTCCCCGCCCGATCCGCAAGCTGCGGCTGGCGAGCGCGGATGCCGGTATTCCTGCCCTGCCGCGACCGCGTCGAACCGACTGTGACGGGGTTGGGTGAAGCATGAGCGATTTTGCGGCGGACGTCCTGGTTGATGAGTCTGGCCGCAGGCGGCGGGTGTTGCGGCTTGTGGGTCGTGCGGTCAGTGTGCTGCTCTTGATTTGGCTCGGGGTGCTGGCTCTCGCGTGGCTGGGAATCGAGCCGCTCGGCAACTTGGGCTTCCTGGACCCGGGGATAAGTCGTGCCACGCCGCCGGTGCTTCCCGTACGCATCGAGTCCGCCGTGACCGGAGGTCGTGTCGTCGCGCCGCGACGCTCGGCCGCCGCCGTGGGAATCGGCGGTCGACCGACGCCCGCTGGAGCGCGTTCTGGCGGGGTGAACGGGCGGCGAAGGAACACCCACCGTCGGTCCGGGCCGGCCTCGAGTGCCAAGCCCGTTCATAAGCACCTTCCTGCGCGAGGCTCGATTCCGGGCTCTACCGGTACGACGCCATTCTCGGCTCGAGCGCGGGGGCCCGTGAGGTCCGGCAAGAAGTCCCCACAAACACCAGGCACCGTGAATCCCGGCAAGTCGCGATCCTCGCCCGGGCAGGCCAAGAGGCCAGCGACGGCGCCCTCATCGCCGGGTAAGTCGACCACGAGTCCGGGGCACACAAAGGAACCCGGCCAAACCTCGGCGCAACCCGCGCCAGCCTCCCACGGGAGTACCAGTGCCAATGGCAAGGGCATTGGCACTCCTCATTACAAGACCACTACGAGCCCCGCGCCGTGAACACGGTGGAGCCGGGTGATGCGCGTCCCAGCCGCTGGAAGCAGGCCGCAATGCTGCGACGGCGGTTGCGTAATCCGCCGGCGCACTGGCGCTTGCTGGGTCTGTGCCTGGTTATCGTGTTCGTGCTGATCGCCTTTCAGGGCATCTGCACGCATACGATCGGGACGAGCGCTGAGCCCCACGAAAACTCCTCGGCCTCTGCGCCTCTCAAGGGCAGTGAGCCGTTGCTCGCGGCCCGCGGACGGACGCTGTACTCGCCCGAGCCCTCGCCCGGGCGACTGATCGCTTTGACGTTCGACGACGGTCCCGATCCTCGCTGGACGCCCCAAGTCGTGAGCGTTCTCCGCCAATTCCGAGTTCCGGGAACGTTCTTCATGGTCGGAAGCCAGGCCGCCCGTCATCCCGACGTCGTGCGGCTCGTTGAGTCTTCCGGAGGGGAGATCGCCGATCACACGTTCACGCACACCGCCCTGAGCAACGGTCCGGTGTGGGAGCGCCGCGCCCAGATCGAGTTCACTGAGGCGGTGCTTCTCGGTATCACCGGCCACTACCCACGCTTCATCCGTCCTCCCTATTCGGCGACACCCGACGCCGTGACTCCAACCGACGAGCACGATCTAGCGCAGCTGGCCGGTCGGCGCTATCTCATAGCCTTGGCGGACTACGACTCTGAGGACTGGACACGTCCAGGAGTGTCGAAGATCGTGGCCAACGCTATGCCACGCAGAGGCCGCGGGGGGATCGTCATGTTCCACGACGGCGGCGGCAACCGCTCTGAGACCGTTGCGGCTTTGCGGATCTTGATCCCGCGCCTGCGAGCGGCGGGCTACCGCTTCGTGGCGGTGCGCTCCCTACTCGGCATGAGCGCCTCCGAAGCGGAGCCTCGCGCGAGCGCCTGGCAGCACACCCGGGCGCTGGCGTTCCTGTGGGCGGTGCGGATGGCCTTCTGGCTGACCGGTGTGCTGGGACTGATCATCGTGGGCGTCGGCGTTCTGGTCGCCGCGCGCCTGATCATCCTGCTGCCGACCGCTTGGCTTCACGCCCGTCGAACCAGGCCCCGCCCCACCCCGAGTTACTGGCCGTCGGTCGCGGTGATCGTGCCCGCTTTCAACGAGGAGGTAGGTATCGGCAGGGCGGTGAGCTCATTGGCGGCCAGCACCTATCCGCACTTGGAGATCATCGTCGTCGACGACGGCTCGACCGACAGGACCGCCGAGATCGTGGAGGGCCTCGATCTCGCCCAGGTGGAGCTCGTCAGACGGCCGAACGGAGGCAAGGCCGCGGCCCTTACGACTGGCATCCATCACACCGACGCGGAGGTGGTGGTGATGGTCGATGGCGACACCATCTTTGAAGAGGACACCATCACGCGCCTCGCGCAGCCGCTGAGCGACCCCGACGTTGCCGCCGTGTCGGGCAACACCAAGGTCGGCAACCGCTCCGGGCTTCTCGGCCGCTGGCAGCACATCGAGTACGTCATGGGCTTCAACCTCGACCGCCGCCTGTATGAGATCCTGCAGAGCACCCCCACCGTGCCCGGCGCGATCGGGGCCTTCCGTCGCGGGGTTCTGCTCGAGCTCGGCGGTGTCTCCGGTCAGACGCTGGCCGAGGACACCGATCTCACCCTGTCCATCGGTCGCCTCGGCCACCGCGTCGTGTACGCCGAGGACGCGCTCGCGTGGACCGAGGCCCCATCCACCCTGAGCGGCCTGTGGCGCCAACGCTACCGCTGGTCGTTCGGCACGATGCAAGCAGTCTGGAAGCACAAGGGCGCGATCATCAGCCGCGATCGCTGTCAGCGACGAATCGGGCGACTGGCGCTGCCCTACATGATCTTCTTCCAGATCCTGCTACCGATCGCCGCGCCGCTGATCGACCTCTATGCCATCTATGGCCTGATCTTCACCAACCCGGGCCCTGTCATCGTTTTCTGGCTCGCGTTCAACGCCGGCCAACTGGTGATCGCGATCGCTGCGTTCAAGCTCGACGGTGAGTCGCTGCGCCCGCTGTGGGCGCTTCCCCTCCAGCAGTTTCTCTACCGCCAGCTCATGTACCTCGTCATCATCGAGGCAACCATCTCGGCCCTCATCGGCGCACGCGCATCCTGGAAACACATCCCCCGCACCGGCGACGTCGAAATCCCCCCGCAACCAGCTCTCAGCACCTGAAAGACGACATGCTCGACACCGCGAACGGTGAGATCGACCGGGCACGGCGTCGCAGCGGGTCCCGCGATGCTCATTGCTGCGATCGTTACTACGGCGCACCTTCCCGAATGGTCTGAACCTATCGAGAGGGATTCTGGTTAGTAGACATATGTGAGTTGCTGAGACTTCGAGGGCAATGCAAGAACGCCGTGTCCCCGAAACCGTCAACCTCGTGTAAGCACGCCGCGTTCGGCACACGCCTACTCCCGCAGACAAGCGGGCGTCTCCGCGGCGCCGACGAAGCGCCTGCTCCGGACGCCTTCGGGCGCGTCGCTTGGCGATCGGCACACGCCCGCCTGTGCCGGACGAAGCGGAAGTGCTCGACTCGCCACGCCTCGGACCCGGTCGTCGTCCATACCGGGAGCAATGTCGTCGGCCACATCTCGGGCGAGAAGCGAGGCGGCGTGAGCGCGACTACCAGGACCGCACGCGCGACGATCAAGCTGCGTGATGGTCGCACGTACATCGCCGATAACGCGAAGCTGACCGCGCGACGCCTGACGTTTATTGGCCGGCTGCGTGTGACTGATCTCACCGGCAGTCGTGATTACGAGCCTCGCGCGCACTCTTTGACGCCTGGGCGCGTCAAGTCGATCGAGTGGCATGACGACGGGCAGCAGCGATGATAGTCGAGGCGTTCATCCACCTTCTCGAGGTGCGCGAGTTGCGCCCGAAGCGGATCAAGGTCTCGCCGATGCGCTGGATCGTCTCGACGGCGCCGGGGTGATCGAACGCCGCGGTGGGCGCTCGATTGCCTCGGAGGTCGCGCGGCGCCTCGACGAACTCTCGATCTGACGCGGGTCGGCCATGCGTCAACGAACTGGCCTTGAGCCGGGCTGTCCTCCCCAGCCTGGCCAAGGTCGGTATCCACGAGGTCGAGCAGCTCGACGGGCACCGCACCGGCGAGCTGCTCCGCCGCCCCGAGCTCAGCAGTGGGGTGGAGCTGTACGAGCTGATCTGCGAGCTTCACCGCCACGGCCTGACGCCGTTCTCCGGCCACGGCGGGCACATCCACACCGCCCGCGAGCGCGAGATGTTCCGTCTGCGCGCCGTCGAGGGACTAACCCTGGGCGTTGCGAGTTCTCCGCGCCAGGTACAGCGCGCTTTCGCTCAGTTCGGCGAAAGCACCTTCAGGCAAACAGCGAATGCCTTGAGTGTCTCGCCAGCGACAGCTTTGATCGCTGTCTTGATGGATATATGCCATGTGGCAGATGTAGTTGGGTGGGAGCGTGGGTAGCTTGGCGTGGCTGTCGGCCGTTGGGGCTGGCCTGTTTGGAGGTGCGCCGTGTCTTCTGTTTCTCACGTTGTGGATGACATTCCGGGCAGGTCTCGTGCTGGGATGTCCTTTGACGCTCGCATCGTGCAGGCGATGCTCGCCTTCAATGGCGCCCTATTCGCCGCTGTGAACGACCGGGCGGTAGCCGCATGAGTGCCACAGCGCCGCTGAACGAGATGAGGAGCAGTACCGCGACGCGCACGATCGCGGACCTTCCAGGACCGCGGCGGCTGCCGCTCTTGGGGAATGCCCATCAGATGCTTCCCTCCTCCCGGGTGCACCTGAAGGCGGAAAGGTGGGCTGATCGCTACGGCCCGATCGTGCGCGTCAACCTCGGCCTGCGGCCGCTCGTCGGCATCAGCGATCAGAAGGCGATCAACGAGCTCCTCCGCGACCGCCCCAACGGCTTCCGGCGTTGGCTCGAGCAGCGTGCGGTAATCGAAGAAATGGGCCCGCCGGGGCTGTTCATCGTCGAGGGGGATGATTGGAAGCGTCAGCGTCGGCTTGTCGTGACCGCGCTGAACACGAACCACATCCACCGCTACTTCGAGATCATCCGTGTCTCCACCGAGCGGCTCCACCGTCGCCTCCTCGAGGCCGCGAGACAAGGTCGCACGTTGGACGTCTGCGACGAGCTGACCTCCTACACCGTCGACATCACCTCGACGCTAGCGCTCGGTCACGACCTGAACACGCTTGAGCGCGGCGACAGTGAGCTGCAGGAACATATTCGCCGCGTGATGCAGATGACCGGCCGTAGGCTCGCCATGCCGTTCCCGTATTGGCGTTACTTTCGCCTGCCCGCTGACCGAGCCCTCGACCGCTCGATGAAGCAGATGCGCAGCGCCATCGACGGCTTCATTGAGCAGGCTCGCGAGAGGATGGCAGCGCGGCCAGAGTCCTTTGAGAAGCCCGAGAACTTGTTGGAGGGGATGCTCGCCGCTCAGAAGACCGACGATGGCGCCTTCACCGATGATGAGATCGCCGGCAACATTTTCGTGATCCTGCTCGCGGGCGAGGACACGACCGCCCACACCCTCGCCTGGACGCTCTGGCTGCTGGGTTCGCGACCCGAGTATCAGCGTCGCCTCGCCGCGGAGGCGAGCGAGCTGCTCGCGGGTGACGCGCTACCCGGTGACTTCGAGACTGCGGAGTCCATGCGCTACGCGGAAGCCGTCGTTCAGGAGTCAATACGACTGAAGGCTGTCACGGGGATGCTGGCCGTTGAACCGATCAACGACACGACGATCTGCGGCACGTACATCCCGGCCGGCACACGTCTGTTGCTGTTGTTGCGTTACGCCTCTCGCGAGACGGCGGGGCGCACTGAGGAGTTCCTCCCGAGCGCTGGCTGGCCGAGGACGAGGAGACGCAGCCAATGAAGACGCTGGCGTTCGGCGCTGGCCCACGCTTCTGTCCGGGGCGCAACCTCGCGATCCTCGAGTCAAAGACCGCGCTGGCGATGATCGCTCGCAACTTCGAGTGGGAGGTCGACGAATCAGCGGGCCGCGTCACCGAGGCGTTCGAGTTCGCGATCGTGCCGCGCAAACTCCGCATTCGGATCCGTGAGCGCTCCAAGGCGACCCTCAAGGGGCGATGATGACCTCGAGGTGCGCCGTGCCTTCTGTTTCTCGTGTTAAGGATGCTCAGGATCTTGCAGGTGGCGGTGGCGGGTCTGTGGGATCATCGGGGATGAGCTGGGCGCTGTGCCGTCCGCTCATTTGGGGGCCTGTGGACGGAGACCAGACAGCGACGTTTGCGCTACCGGCGGGTACCGTCACCTTTCTGCTGAGCGACATCGAGGGTTCCACGCGGATGTGGCAGGACGAGCCCGAGGGGATGGCCCGCGCGGTCCCCGAGCACTACGCGCTGCTGCAGGAGGCGGTGGCGCGTCACGGTGGCGTGCGGCCGGTCGAGCAGGGCGAGGGGGACAGCATCGTCGCGGCCTTCTCTCGCGGCTCGGACGCGGCGGTGGCGGCGCTCAAGATCCAGCGTCGCATGCGCACCCATGAGTGGCCTGAGGGTCCGGTGCTGCGGGTGCGCGTCGCGCTGCATACCGCCGAGGCGCAGCTACGCGACGAGGGCAACTACTTCGGGCTGGCCCTCAGCCGCTGCGCGCGTCTGCGCGAGCTCGCGCACGGTGGGCAGGTGCTGGTATCGAGGGCCACACACGATCTGGTGGTCGACCGTCTGCCCACCGGTGCGCGGCTGGCGGATCGGGGTGTGCATCGTCTGCGCGACCTCGGCCGCCCCGAGCATGTCCACGAGCTTCTCGACGAGGATGACCCGCAGGAGTTTCCGCCACTGCGATCGCTTGATGTGCTCCCCAACAATCTGCCCGACCAGCTCACCAGTTTCGTCGGGCGCGTCGGCGAGCTGCGGGAGATCCAGGTGGCGCTGGATAGCACACGGCTTTTGACGCTGACCGGGGCTGGCGGGTGCGGCAAGACTCGGCTGGCGCTTCAGACCGCGGCCGACACGGTGGATCGCCATATCGACGGCAGCTGGTGGGTGGAGCTCGCTCCGCTCGTCTCCTCAGAGCAGATTGGGCCAGCCCTGGCTGCGGCGATCGGTGTTCGCCCGCTGCCCGGGCAGACGGCGCTGGACGCGGCCGTCTCCCATCTGGCTGGTCACCGCGCGCTGGTCGTCCTTGACAACTGCGAGCACTTGCTCGAAGCGAGCGCCGCCGTCGCTGAGGCCGTGCTGCGCGCCGGTCCCGCGGTCGTGGTTCTTGCTACTAGCCGTGCTCCTCTGGGTGTCGCCGGTGAGACCAACTGGCGGGTGCCGTCGCTCTCCCTGCCCGCCGAGCGCGCGCACGAGCCCGTCGAGGCGCTCGCGCAGTCCGACGCGGTTCGGCTGTTCATCGAGCGCGCGCTGAAGGTCCGGCCCAACTTCGCGATCACTAATGACAACGCGCCCTCCGTGGCTGGGATCTGCCACGCGCTGGATGGCATCCCGCTCGCGATCGAGCTCGCCGCCGCGCGCGTGCGGCTGATGGCCGTGGAGGAGATCGCGGCGGCTCTCACGGATCGCTTCCGCCTGCTCACGGGCGGGACGCGCAGCGCGCTGCCGCGTCAGCAGACGCTGCGCGCATCGGTCGACTGGAGCTATGAGCTGCTGAGCGAGGACGAGCGCACGCTGCTGCGCCGTCTCGCGGTGTTCATCGGCGGCTGGACGCTTGACCTGGCCGAGGAGGTGACCGCCGGTGACGGGCTCGAGCGCTACGCGGTGCTCGACTTGCTCAGCTCCCTGGTCGACAAGTCGCTGGTGCTCGTCGAGGACCGCGAGCGGAGCACTCGCTACAGGCTGCTGGAGACGGTGCGCCAGTACGCGCTTGACCACCTCGCGCTGTCTCCTTACGCGCCAGCCCTACGCGGGCGTCACCGCGACGCGCTGCTGGCCCTGGCCGAACGTGTCGAGGGGCATCTCGTGACCGTCGATCAGCATCAGTGGCTGCGGACGCTGGCCGCCGAGGACGCGAACCTGACCCAGGCGCTCGAGCACGCTGCCCAGACCGATCCCGACAAGGCACTGGGGCTGGCTGTCGCGCTGACGTTCTACTGGAAGCTGCAGGGGCGTTTCGTGGCCGCGGAGAGCGGATACGCGAACGCGCTCGACGCAGCAGCATCGGATGCTCCGCTGCGCGCGCGGGCGTTGTGGGGGCGCGCTTACCTGCTGGCGTACGCCGCGGGCTATGAGGAGGCGCTCAAGTACGCGCAGACGGCGCTGGAGCTCGCCGAAGCAGCCGGTGACCGCTCGACGATGGCACGGGCGCTGGATGCGCTGGGCACGGTCACGATGTTCGCCGACCCGCGGGGAACCCGGCCCGGGCAGGAACGATCCGTAGCGCTGGCACAGGAGAGCGGTGACGATTGGTGTCTTGCCGACGCCACCCAGATCCTTGCCTACACCTACATCATCGAAAGCAGACGCGAGCAGGCCCTGGCCGTGCACGAAGACATCCTTCCCCTGATCGAGCGTATGGGGTACCGCGAGTTCCTGGCATGGCACTGGATCCTCGCGGCAATGGGAGACCTAGAGTCGGCCAACTGGGCGGAGTGTGAGGCGCACTGTGAACGGGCAATCGCTGCCGCAAGCGAGGTGGGGGAGCCCGTGACAGAGGGCTTCGCGCAGGTGTATATGGCTTACGCCGACTTGCTGCGCGGGCACCTCGAGCAGGCGCTGGAGCGGTTGGCGGCGGCGAACGAGTGCGCGGTCACAGCCGGGGCAGGCATGGCGGCCGGCGCGCTGGCATACATGCTCGCGTGGGCCGAGGCGGCAAACGGGGGACATGCCGCAGCGCTCGAGCGCCTCGATCCGCTGATCGCGACGGGGCTCGACGGCGGCTACATGCTCTCCTTCGCGCTGCATGTCCAGGCAGACATCATGCGCACCCACGGCGAGGGCGAGGAGGCGGCGAGCACCGCGCGCCAAGCGCTCGAAGGTGGCCGAGCGCACAGGGGCGTCTTGGGTGATCGCAATGGCATCCCTCGGCCTGGCGTGCGTTTCGCTGGATACCGAGCGGTGGAGCGAGGCCGACGGGCACGTACATCACGCACTTGAGGAGATCGAGGCCCGTAGCCTCGTTTCTCTGATCCCCGACGCGCTCAAGGTGCTCGCCGCGGTCGCCACTGGTCTGCACAGTCACCATGAGGCGGCCCGACTGCTGGGTGCCGCCACCCAGGCGCGTGAGCACCACGAACTGGCGCGTTCAGCGGAGCAGGCAGAGAGGATCGCGGCTCTGGAGCAGACCCTGCGGGAGCGCCTCAACACCGAGGACCTAGACGCCGCTCTCGCCGAGGGAAGCACCCTCGACCCTGGCGAGGCGGTCGCGTGGGCGCGGCGTGCTCGCGGCGAGCGTAAGCGGCCACCTGGCGGATGGGAGAGCCTGACCCCGACTGAGCTAGAGGTCGCGCGTCACGCCGCTGAGGGCCTGACCAACCCCCAGATCGGTGAGCGGATGTTCATCACCCGGGGCACCGTCAAGATCCACCTCTCCCACATCTACACAAAGCTGGGCCTACAAAACCGCTCCGAGCTCGCCGCCCAAGCAGCCCGGAGAGAACTCGAACCCGGAAGTTGACATGCGACCGTTCAGAGCAGCAGCGCGGGCGGGTGACGTTTCTTTCACTGGATCAGATCGGTGGCGCGATAGCCAACGCCCATATGACGCGGTCGTCGTGGGGGCGAGTGTCGCTGGGTGTACGGTCGCGACGTTGCTTGGACGCCAGGGTGCGAGGGTCGCGCTGCTCGAAGCGCTCGCCGAATGAGGACGCCTACAAGGTGATCTGCACGCATGCCATCACGCCATGTGCGACCGACACATTGAATCGTCTTGGCTTGGTGGAGCAGATCGAGGCGGCGGGAGGCGTGCGCAACGCCGCCGATCTCTGGACACGCCGCGGCTGGGTGCGCCCCCGACGCGCTGCCGGCGGGAAGGAACTGCCGTATGGCTACAACATCGGCCGTGAGCGTTTTGACCCGATGATCCGCTCGCTCGCCGCCTCAACCGACGGCGTGGACTACGTGTCCGGCGCGACGGTCACCGAGCTGATCCGTGACCAAACAGGGCGACCCAGGGGCGTGCGGGCCATGGTCGGCGGTGAAAATCATGAGGTACACGCCCGCGTGGTGATCGGGGCGGACGGACGCGACTCCAAGGTCGCCGAGCTTGCGCGCCTGCCCGCGAAGATCAAGCCCAACGCGCGGTTCGCCTACTTCGCTCACTACGAGAACCTGACTGTTCCAAGCGGACGGCCGATGACGTTGTGGATGCTGGAGCCTGGTTGTGCCTCGGCGTTCGTCAACGATAACGGCATAACCGTGATGACCTGTACGCCCACCAAGGACCATCTCCCCGAATTCCGCGAGGACCTGGAGGGCGCGTTCGTCCGGTATTTCGCCGATCTGCCCGAGGGACCGGATCTTTCTACCGGGCGACGCGTAACGAAGATTATGGGCCGCCTGGACATGTCGAACATTCGCCGGCGCGCCAGCGGACCGGGTGTCGCTCTCATCGGTGATGCGGCACAGGCGACTGACCCACTCGTGGGCGTGGGATGCGGCTGGGCGCTGCAGAGCGGCGAGTGGCTGGCCTCAGAGCTCGACGGTAAGCTCTCATCCGAGCGGGATGTCGACCGTGCGCTAGGCAGATACCGCCGCCGGCACCGCCGTGCGCTGGCCGTCCATCACTGGATGATCTCCGACTACTCAACGGGCCGGCCGCTGAACCCCATGGAGAAAATGCTCTTCACAGCGGCACCCCGCGACCAGCGTGTCGCCCGCGCGATACACATGCTGCTGAGCCGTGTGGCAACACCGCAACGCACCATCACACCAGGCGTAATCGCACGGGCAGGCTGGGTGAGCGCGCGAGTAGCACTGACCAGAGCGAAGCGAGATCGGCTATAGACTGGCTCGCTACATAACCGAATATCACGGAGGCGAAGATGGCGATAGGAACAATTACCCGACTTCCTCAAGGCCAAGGCTCAGAGCAGTACGACGCTGTGAACGGGCAGATGGGACTCGCGGCCGACCCGCCGGAGGGCTTGATCTTTCATTCTGCCGGTGAGCTCGACGGCCGTTTCCAGATCTTCAACGTCTGGGAGACCGGCGAGCAGTCCGAGCGGTTCACTCGCGAGCGAATCCGACCGGCCCTGGTCGCCGTCATGGGCGAGGAGCATGTTGCCTCGTTGCCCGAGCCCGAGATGGTCGAGGTCGCGATTCACAACTACCTGATTCCGTAGTTCCTGCAGTCCTTGGGAACGGTGCGTGGAACGCACACTCACTAGCATGCCTGCTGGGGTGCGGCCGTCTCTCGGGTTGGTGCAACGGAGTGCGATGTTAACCTTTGGGTGCGAAGTTCGTCATCACTCGCCGATCCATGCGGGATGGGGCTCACTCGCCATGACGTTCTCGAGCGCTGACGCTGCGGTCTGTGCGCCGCCGGCCTGCTCGAACGCGTCGCGGACCCGCTCAGCGCCTGCGCGGCACCCGATTGTTTCCTGCAGGGCTGCGCGCAGCCGGTCCGGGCGCAGGCGCGTGGGCGCTAGCAGTGTGCCGCCGCCGCAATGCTCGACACGGCGCGCGACCTCGAACTGGTCACGCATGAACGGGACAGCGCAGACGGGCACGCCCGCCGCGAGCGCCTTCTGGGTCGTGCCCATACCACCGTGGGAGATCACGGCGGCGGCTCGGCGCAGGATCGGCTGGTGCGGGAGACGACGCTCGACCCTGGCGTTCGCCGGGACGTCGAAGTCGCCCGGGTCATGGGCGGCGGTAGTGGCGACGACGGCGTAGGGCTCCTCGGCGAGAGCCTCGAGCGCGACCCTGATCAGCTTTGCGTCGTCCTGGAACTCGGTCGATGCCGTCACCAGGACGATCGGGCGCTCCTCGGCGGCCAGCCACTGCGGCTCGGGGGCAGGCGGCTCCCACAGTGCCGGGCCCACGAGCCGCACGTTCGCAGGCCACTCACGTGCGTATTCGAAGGGCTCCGCGGAAAACTGGATCAGCAGAGGGGCAACTGCGTAGAGGTCTTCGATGCCGTTGAACGGGGGCAGGCCAAGAGCCACCCGGCGGGAGTTGTGGCTGTGCATGAACGAGCGGAAGGCAAGAGGCTTCAGTGCGGTCATGATGTTGTCCCGAAGACGCGCGAGCTGACTCGTCGAAGGGGCGAAGCCGGGACCAAAGACGGGAACGCCGCGAGCGGGCGCTGGATGTGGATGGGGCATGTAGTGGGCCCACGGCACTCCGGAGGCCTCGGCTGCCGTTGCCGCGCCCGTGGCGTTGGTGTCGACCCAGATGAGATCCGGGCGCTCGGCCTCGATTGCCTCCTGCATATCGGGGACCTCATAGCGCGCCCGTTTGACGAAGGTCTCACATGCCGACACGAGAGCGCCAATCGACGTGTGTGCCTTCCAGTCTTCGAGCGGTATCGCCTCGATGCGCGGGTCGATCGCAGCCGCGGCGAGGCCGAGCCGCTGGATCGCGCCCACGCTTGCGCTCGCGGTGCGGATCACAACGTCGTGCCCGCGGTCGCGCAGGGCGATCGCGGTGGCGATCGGCGGATAGACGTGCCCCAAGCCGGGACAGGTGTAGATCAGCACGCGTGCCATCAATTTCCCGCGGTCAGTGCGTCGATCATCCCGACGATCGCCGCTTCGCTCTGGCCGCGGGAGCGCTTCATGTCCAGGCGCATCAGCTTCCAGGTCAGGATGTCGGTAACGACGATCAGCTGAACGACGAGCTGCTCTCTGCGGGCGCCCCGCGGCGACTTCAGGCTCGGCTGGAACACTCGCTCGACCCATTGCCGGTGAAACTTCCGTCCCTCGTCCATCATCGCGCGCACATCTGGGAAGCGCTCCTCCTCGGCCAGGAGGTGAAGGATGCGATTGCCCTCGGGCTCGTAGTGATCAAACAGATTGCGCACGGCGCCAACGTGATCGCCGACCGGGGCCTCGTCGCGTGATGCGATCATGCGCTCGCCCCAGTCTTCGCAGGCAGCCACGAACAGGTCCTCCTTGCGCCCGAAATGCGCGATTAGGGTTGGAACGGTGACCGCGGCTGCCTCAGCAACGTCGGCGAGTGTCACCTCGTCGTAGGAACCCGACAGGAATCGCTCCAACGCGACGTCGCGGATCCGCTCGGCCGTCGCCTGCGAGCGTCGCGCCCGCACATCCATGCGGTATCGCCGCCTCCCTATCGCCGCCATCTCGGTCATTTCGCTTATATAACACTATAGTGAAATGGTCGCGCCGTCAAGCGGACCTGCGTAATCAACCTCTCCGCCGACAAGACCAAGGTGCTCCGTAAGACCTATCGTGTCCACGAGCAGGCCGCATCGGCGATCGTGCCCGCGCAGAAGCCGCGGTAAGACGGCGCCTGTCGAGATGTCCAAACAGTGGCTGGGCGAGTGTGTTCGAGCACCCGCCCGGCCGTGCAGCACCGAAGCTCGAACCTTCTACGCCGATCATCGATGCCTGTTCTGGTCGAGTGTCGCTCTTGAGCTATGCGCGAGGCCTCTGTTAGGCGCCGACGTAGGCCGCGAGGTGTTCGCCGGTGAGAGATTGGATTCCCTCCCGCCCTCCCTCCCGCCCGGCGACGAGGTCGGCAGGTGTGCCCTCGAAGACGATCCGGCCGCCGTCGTGGCCGGCGCCCGGGCCGAGGTCGATGATCCAGTCGGCGTGCGCCATGACCGCCTGGTGGTGCTCGATGACGATGACCGACTTGCCGGAGTCGACGAGCCGGTCGAGCAGGGCGAGCAGCTTCTCGACGTCGGCGAGGTGAAGGCCGGTGGTCGGCTCGTCGAGGACGTAGATGACGGTCCCGCCCGCCCGGCGGGACCCTCTTTCCACCATATGCGTGGCCAGCTTGAGCCGCTGCCGCTCGCCGCCGGACAGCGTGGGGAGCGGCTGGCCGAGGCTGAGGTAGCCGAGCCCGACGTCGGTGAGCCGGTCGAGGATCTTGTGCGCTGCCGGTGTCTTCGCCTCGCCGGCGCCGAAGAACTCCTTGGCTTCGGTTACCGGCATCGCGAGCACCTCGCTGATGTCCTTGCCGCCGAACTTGTACTCGAGCACCTCAGCCTGGAAGCGCTTCCCCTCGCACACCTCGCAGGGGACGGCGACACCGGCCATCATCGCCAGGTCGGTGTAGATCACGCCGGCGCCGTTGCAGTTGGGGCAGGCGCCCTCGGAGTTGGCGCTGAACAGCGCCGGCTTCACGCCGTTCTCCTTCGCGAACGCCTTGCGGATCGGGTCGAGCAGTCCGGTGTATGTCGCCGGATTGCTGCGCCGCGAGCCCCTGATCGCCGTCTGGTCGACCGAGACGACGCCGTCCCGGGGCGGGCGGGAATTGACAATCGAGCCGTCGATCAGCGAGCTCTTGCCCGAGCCGGCCACGCCGGTGATGACGACCAGCACGCCGAGCGGGATGTCGACGTCGACATCCCGCAGGTTGTGGGTGCTGGCGCCGCGCACCTCCAGCACGCCCTCCGGCTTCCGCACCGATCGGCTTTGAGGGGGCGCGGTCGTCGAGGTGCCGTCCGGTGAGCGTGCCGCTGGCGCGTAGCCCTTCGACGGTGCCCTCGAACACCACCTCGCCGCCCTCGGTACCGGCGCCGGGGCCGAGGTCGACGACGTGGTCGGCGATCGCGATCGCCTCCGGCTTGTGCTCCACGACGAGCACGGTGTTGCCCTTGTCGCGCAGCTGCAGCAGCAGCTCGTTCATCCGCTCGATGTCGTGCGGGTGCAGCCCGATCGTCGGCTCGTCGAAGACGTAGGTGACGTCGGTGAGCGATGAGCCGAGCTGGCGGATCATCTTGACGCGCTGAGCCTCGCCGCCAGAGAGCGTGCCCGACGGCCGCTCGAGCGAGAGGTAGCCAAGCCCGATGTCCACGAACGAGTCGAGGGTCGCCCGCAGCGCCTCGAGCAGCGGTGCGACCGACGGGTTCGTCGAGCTCGCTCACCCACGCGGCGAGGTCGCTGATCTGCATCGCGCAGGCATCGGCGATGTTGATCCCCTTGATCTTCGACGATCGGGCCTCTGCGCTGAGCCGGGTCCCGGCGCACTCGGGACAGATGGTGAAAGTGACCGCCCGCTCCACGAAGGCGCGGATGTGCGGCTGCAGCGAGTCGACGTCCTTGGAGAGCATCGACTTCTGGATCCGCGGGATCAGTCCCTCGTAGGTCAGGTTGATGCCGTCGACCTTGATCTTGGTGGGCTCCTTGTAGAGGAGATCGTTGAGCTCCTTCTTGGTGAACTTCTTGATCGGCTTGTCCGGGTCGAAGAAGCCGCAGCCGGTGAAGATCCGGCCGTACCAGCCGTCCATGCTGTAGCCGGGGATCGTGAGCGCGCCCTCGTCTGAGCGACTTGCTGTCGTCGTACAGCTGGGTGAGGTCGATGTCGGACACGGTGCCCCGGCCCTCGCAGCGCGGGCACATGCCGCCGAGGATGCTGAAGCTTCGCTTCTCCTTCGTCGTGCGACCGCCGCGCTCGATCGTGACCGCCCCGGCGCCCGAGATCGAGCCGACGTTGAAGGAGAACGCCTGGGGCGAGCCGATGTGCGGCTTGCCGAGCCGGCTGAAGAGGATGCGCAGCATCGCGCCTGCGTCGGTGGCGGTGCCGACCGTGGAGCGAGCGTCGGCGCCCATCCGCTCCTGGTCGACGATGATCGCGGTCGTCAGCCCTTCGAGCACGTCGACCTCGGGCCGCGCCAGCGTCGGCATGAAGCCTTGCACGAAGGCGCTGTAGGTCTCGTTGATCAGCCGCTGCGACTCCGCGGCGATCGTGCCGAACACCAGCGAGCTCTTGCCCGAGCCGGAGACGCCGGTGAACGCCGTCAGCCGGCGCTTGGGGATCTCGACGCTGACGTCCTTGAGGTTGTTGACGCGGGCGCCATGCACGCGGATCAGATCGTGGCTGTCAGCAGCGGGCGGCGCAGGCGACTGCGTGTCCGTCCTCGTGGCCATGCTCATCGTCTCTCCATCTGTTGGCCGCCCTCGCGGACGACGTCGGAGTCACCGGAGCGGGCGACTCGGCGACTCATGGATCCTGAAGCAGCCCGAGGACGTTGCCATCGGGGTCGGTAACGGTGGCCACCAGGCGCCCGCCACCTACGTCGTGGGCGGGTTCCTTCACGGTGGCGCCCGCGGCGGTCACCTCGGCCAGCTTCGCCTCGATGTCCGGCACGTGCCAGAAGGTCACCGGCGAGGTCATGCCCTGCGGTCCACCGCCCGGCACCAGCCCGATGTGCTGGCCCTCGGCGTCGTAGCCGACGTAGTAGTCCGAGTCGGCCTGCGGCGGTACGCCGAGCAGAGCGGTGTACACCGCCTTGGCGCTCGCCAGGTCGGACACGGGATGCAGCACGGTCTTGATTCCCTGGGTGGAAGAGCCGGTCATGGTCACTCCTGAAGTCGTGGGCCTGGTCGGGATTGTCTGGCTTATAGACGAACGGGAAGTCCGGAAATCGACAGCCCGATCGTCGCGGATGGCGATTTCGCCGTTTGGCCATTCGTCTTAACCGGGCCCAGCCCGCAAGAAAAGGAGGACCATCGGGACCGCTTCCGGGCGGTCGCGATAGAAGGCCAGGGATGCTGCGTCCGGGTCGTCGTGCGGGAGGAGTTCGCGTGAATGGTGATGTCCATGGCGGTCACGTTAGCTGCGGCTCGGGGGTCCGCGCTTCTCGATTCCTGATCGGTCTGGTCACCTGCTTCGCGACGCACGACGGATCCCGCCGTCGCGCGTCGCGTGGCGCCGATAGACGCTGGGCGGCGGGCCGACCAGGCGAAGCGAGTGCTGAAGGTGCCCAGCGACGAGTAGCCGACCGCGAATCAGACCTCGGTGAACCTGGACAGGGTGCTTCAGACGCATCGCAGTATGCTTGGGCCAGGTCAGTCTCGCCCACACGGAGGTTTGAGATGCAGGGGGGGCCAAGGATGCTTGCACTTGCCGATGCTCGGCGGCGCGCCCTCGCCACAGTCCTCTTGGCGATCGCGATGACGGCGCTTCTCGCTTGCGCTGCACAAGGCAGGGTGGTGCTCATCCACGGCAAGGCTTACGGCGAGATGCTCGCCCCCGAAGCGCAGGCGGTGGGAGCACCGTTCTCAGCTCGCCCCCAGTCATCCGAGCTGACTGCTCCGCTGACGATCGGCGGCCCTCAGCCGCCGCTCACCTACAGGGGCGGCCCCCTCATGATCTCCTCGACCATGTATCTGATCTTCTGGGGCAAGGAAGGTAGCTTCCCGGCGTCCTACACGACTCCGATCATCCAGTTCGCCAAGGACCTGCAGGCCGACGAGGGGCTGACCACGGACGAGTTCTCGGTCATCGAGCAGTACGCCGACGCACACGGCACGCACATCAGCGGCGAAGTGACCTTCGGCAGCGCGGTGTTCGACACGACGCCCTACCCCGCGCCGGACGAGGTCGGAGGCTGCGAAGTGGCCGAATGCCTTACCGACTCACAGATCCAGAGAGAGATCCGCAGCCAGATCGAAGCCAGGAACTGGCCGATCGACCCTTTGCGGGCCCCGCAGGCGCAGTACCTGCTTTACACACCGCCAGGTACCTCCGTCTGCAATCGCCCGGGCTCGTGCACGATCACTTTCGACGGGGGCTTCCCACATGGCTTCTGCTCCTACCACGGCCATATCCCGTGGGGTGGCACGGGCGAAAGCTACGCGGCGATCTACAGCGTCCTGCCCGACGTACCCATATGCGATCCCGGTCAGGCTCAGTCCGGAGAAAATGTCGGCGGCACGCTGGATTCCGAGCTTCATGAGATCGTGGAGTCCGTGACCGATCCCGGACTCGGGACAGGCTACCTCGATGAAAAAGGGAGAGAGATCGCGGACAAGTGTGTCTACCCCGTGGTGAAAGCATTCCCCGCCATCTTCGGAACGCTGCTGGGCGGCGGCCGCTCGGCAGCGTTCAACCAACTGATAGACGGCCACAATTACTACTTCCAGTCGATCTGGAGCAACGCAGCGACACAGACGCCCGCGAGTGCGCAGGCGGCGGGATGCGTCGCGAGGATCGGGCCGACCCCGTCCTTCACGGCGCCCGCGAGTGGCCCGGTCGGCCAGGCGGTCAGCTTCGACGGCAGCGGCTCCTATGAGATCAGTGCGCCGATCGCCACCTACGAATGGAATTACGGTGACGGCTCTCCGATCGACATGACGAGCGGCGCGAGCTCCGAACACGTATACACAAAGCCAGGTACCTACCCGGTCTCGCTGACAGTCAGCGACAGCTCGGGAAGCGCGAACGCCTCAACTCAGACGTTGCCGATCACGATCGCGTTTGGGCCGCCGAGTGCGCTGATCGCCTCCCCCGCGGGCGGCCAGACCTACACGCTCGATCAGACTGTCGCGACGAGCTTCTCCTGCACGGAGGTCACCGCTGGGCCGGGGATCGCCTCGTGCAGGGACTCCAACCGCAGCACGAGCCCCGGCGAGCTCGACACCGCGACCGCGGGGCCGCACAACTACACCGTTACGGCGCTCAGCCTCGATGGCCAGAGCACCACGGCGACGATCGAATACACGGTCGCAGGCCCAGGGGGCAACCAGGGGGCCGGCGGCAACAACCCTAGCTCAGGGTCCCAGAGCGGTGGGGCTTTGGGAACAAGCTCGCAGGGTTCGAGCTCCGGCCCGAGCACGACCTCCACCAACGCAAAGCCGGCGGTTCTGAGCAGAACCCAGAAGCTCGCCCGAGCCCTCAAAGCGTGTCAGAAGCTCAAGAAGAGCAAGCGGGCAAGCTGTATCGCCTCCGCCAAGAAGCGCTTCGCCAAACACAAGCGGTACAGGAGGGCGCACTCCACACCAAGCGGCCGCAGGTAGCGCGATTGCGCCCTCGCATGCTGGACGGGAGGCGCGCCACTCAGACGCGTAGGATCGAGTCTCCTCTCTTGTTGCAAGGTGGCTCCATAGTGGGCGAGCCGACGCGATGGTTGCAACGTCCGTTGCGCTCACTATCCCCTCGCTTTGCCCTCCAATAACCGGGAGGAATCCACTTCTCGGGCGCAGCACGATAGGGTCCGGGCCGTGGGAATACCCAAGTGGAGATACAGACGTACCGATCGCGAAACGATCGCGACTCGGACCGCACGCACCTCCGGGTACGCCAATAGGCTGCTGTTCTCTGCTCTCGTCACGGTGCTAGTGGCGCTCTGCGGCTGTGCCGGCACGACAGTCACGGCCTCCCAGGGCACCCCGGCCCCGGTCACGCTTCACCTCAACGCAGGAAGCTATTCGCTGGCTGGCTTCGAGCACGACGATCAGCGGCACGGCCTCCCGTGGAGCGAGGGTAAGGGTTAACGGACATCGGGCGTCCATCCATGCCGGGCACTGGAGCAGAACGCTGCACCTGCGTCTCGGCAGGAACCGCATCACTGTCGAGGCCACCCTGAGAGGCCACTCGGCCAGCAGGCGGACGATCACTGTCACCCGCGAAAAGACTCCGGCGGAAATTGAAGCGGAGACTCCCACGGTTCCCTCCGCGACTGAAGAGGGAGAACAGAAAGGCGGCGCCCAGCAGTCGCCACCGGCGAGCACCCCGCCGCCGGAAGAAACCTGCACCAACGGTACTTACGTGAACTCCGCGGGGAACACGGTCTGCCGCCCCGAGCAGAGCCCGACGGTTCCTGCCGGCGCAACGGCGGAATGCGTAGATGGCACCTACAGTTTCAGTCAGTCCAGGAGCGGCACCTGCTCTCACCACGGTGGCGTGGCCAAATGGCTCTAGCCGGGCAGGTCCCCGTCCCTGAGTGAACTGCGAGGGTGGCTAAGAAGACCGGGCAAACAACCGCAGGAACAACAGGAAGATGTTCAAGACATCCAAGAAGATCCCCGCCGCCAGGGGGATCGCCTCGTCGGTCCCGGCCCTGCGCAGGCGGTTGAAGTCCACCACCGTGTAGAGCCCGAAGATCGCAAGCCCGAAGAGTGCATAGAGGGTGTAGAGCGCCGGGATGCGAACGAAGATGAGAACTATCCCGGCGACGATCAGTCCCAGCAACAGGAAGAACAGCGTCCTATACAGGAATGAGAGGTCACGGCGGATCGCATAGCCGCCGGCGCCCAGGCCACCCACGAACAGGGCGGTCGCCCCAAGCGCCTGACGCACCGCGGTCGGGTCGGTCGCGGCGTAGTAGTTGACGGTGGTAGCCACGCTCGCGCCGAGCAGCAGACCGAAGGCCAAGAGCAGCACAAGTGCCAGGCCGTGATTGCCTCGAGCGTTGGCGACGCTGAGGCCCACCAGGCAACCGAGTGCGATCAGCCAGGCGATGAACCACTCTGCACCGCCCAGGTCGCGGGCAAGGTACACGCCCAACGTCGCGAACCCCACAGTGAGGGCTACGAGGGCCATCACCCGCCCGAACAGTGTCTGCGTTCGTGCCGGGGTCAGGTCCGCCGCATAGCCCGCGGAGCTCATCCTGGGATGGTACGGGCTGGGCCGGGGTACTGGCAAGTGGAGCGTTACGATGAGATCATGCTCCGCTCAGCGATCGTGAGCTCACCGCTCAAGCGGCTGAAGCATGGCGTGCCGCTCGCCTGGGTCCTGCTGGCCGGCGAGGTTACCCTCAGTGCCGCCAAGCACGTGTCACGACTCGACGGCGCTCAGCGTCGCAGACTGATCGTGCTCGCGCGCAAGTCCGGCGGGAGGCCGGGCTCGCTGAGCGAGAAGGAGCGTGAGGAGCTCGCCGCCCTGCTTGCGGATCTCGAGCCGCGAGTGTTCCTCGGATCGACGCTCAAGAGACTCAGCCCCATGCCGTTGCCCAAGCGGCTGCTCTATGGCCCGCGCGGAAGCAGCGCCAGGAAAGCCGCCGCGGAGTCTTGACGTTTCGTCGGAGCGCTCTGAGCGGCCCCGGGCTCTGTCGCTCGGTGGAGCTCCATCAGAAATAGATCGCCGGAGGGCTCAATCGATCAGCCGCTTCCCAAGCCGCCAGATCGCAAGCCGCCACATCAGAAGGGCAAACGCGATCAGCACCGCCGCATGCCCAAGGTCGGCCGGCCCGAGGTCGCCGAGCGACGCGTCGCGGACCAGCTGGACACAGTGATACAGGGGGTTGAACTGTGCGAGCGTGCGCAGGCCCGCGGGGAGCGCCGAGATGGGGAAGAACGTGCCGGCGACAAGGAAGAGCGGCGTGAGCACAGCACTCGTTATGTAGTTGAAGTTGTCGATCGTCTTCGCTATCGCGGCTACCGTGACTCCGAAGGCGGCGAACCCGAAGCCGGTCACGAACCCGATGAAAGGGACGAGGAGCATCCCCTCGCTGGGTTCCAGCCCGAACGCGACCCCCACGAGCAGAGGGGCCATGCCATATACGCCCGCGCGAATCGAGATCCACAGGACCTCGGCTGTGATCAACTCCTCAACGTCGACGGGGGTGGCGAGGATCGCGTCATAGGTGCGCTGGAACTGCCAGCGCACGAATGTATTAAACATCCCCGGGAACGCGGAGGAGAAAAGCACCGCCGTCGCCACGACTCCGGTCGCGACGTACTGCACGTACTTCACGTTTTCCACGTGTGAGACGAGCGAGCCGAATCCGAGCCCGAAGGCGAGCAGGTAGATGGTGGGCTGCACGATCGAGGAGAACGTGGTTGCCTTCCAGTAGCGCCCGAAGATCGCCACGTCGCGGCTCATCACGCCCGCGAGCGCCGCCGGTTCCAGGCGGCGTATGCGACGAGGCCCGTCTTTGGCCTCGCGTGCCCCCTGCGCGTGTGCGCTCACTCGATCTCCTCTCCGGTCAGCACCACGAATGCGTCCTCCAGATTGGCGGGGCGGCGTACCCCCTCCGGGGCCATCCCGTTGAGCTGCTCGGCGCGCATGATCGCCACGGCCGGCCCGCTGCGTCGGCTGGACCAGCCATTGCTCGCGGCCAGCTCGCTCACCTCGGCCAAGCGCTCGGCCGGCCCGTAAACCTCCACGACCTGCTCACCGGCGTGCTCCTTCACAAGCTCAGCCGGCGTTCCCTGGGCGATTATCCGGCCGTGGTTCATGACGGCGACGGTGTCCGCCAGTCGCTCGGCCTCCTCGATGTAGTGGGTGCTCATAAACGCCGTAACACCTTCGGCACGCAACCCGTCGATCAAGGACCACAGCTCCTGGCGAATCTGCGGGTCGAGCCCGACCGTCGGCTCGTCGAGCAGCACCAGTCGTGGACCATGGATGAGTCCCCTGGCGACGAGCAGTCGTCTGCGCATCCCCCCGGAGAGCTCTCGCACGATCGTGTCGGCTCGCGGCACGAGGTTCGCGATCTCGAGCGCCCGCCCTACAGCCGCCGCCCGCTCGCCCCGTGGGACGCGATATAGGCGCGCGAACACGGTGAGGATCTGCCGCGTGGTCAGCTCGACGTCCAGGTTGTCAAGCTGGGGCACAACCCCCATCTCAAGGCGCGACTGCTTGGATTCCCGCGGAAGCGCGTAACCGAGCACCGACAGCCGGCCCTCATCGGCGAGCGTTTGGGCCGTCAGCATCCGCATGGTCGTCGACTTCCCGGCGCCGTTGGGGCCGAGCAGCCCGAAGCACACCCCAGGCGGGACCTCGAGGTCAAGGCCGTTCACCGCCACGATCGAGCCATAGCGCTTGACCACCCCGCGCAGGGAGATCACAGGCGCCCCCGCCCGTGTGTCCGTCGTCTGGTTCGCGCGATCCTTGGTCGTTGCCATCTGCGAACACTCTATGAGGCCGGTCCTCGGCGCCGTCCTCAGGCTCGGCGAGCAGGCCCGGGTCGGTAGCGGCCTCGCGTCCCACGCGAGCGGCGTGGGCATCTCCCGCCGGGTAGCCTGAGGCGATGTCGATCACCGTGACACTCCCCGACGGCAACGCTCTCGAGCTCGCAGGACGGCGCGACCGGCGCGGACGCCGCCGCCGCGATCGGGCCAGGGCTCGCCAAAGCCGCGCTCGCCGTACAGGTTGGCCTCGATGACAAGGCCCGACCCGCCCGAGGTTCGCGACCTCGCGATGCCGCTCCCCAACGGGGCGCAAATCGCGATCCTGACCGCCAAGAGCGGGGAGGAGTCTCTTGCCCTGATTCGCCACGACGCCGCGCACGTGCTGGCCAGCGCCGTGATGGAGCTGTGGCCCGGAGTCAAGATCTCGATCGGGCCGGCGATCGAGAATGGCTTCTACTACGACTTCGAGTTCCCCGCGGGCGTCTCCGTCTCGCAGGAGGACTTCCCCGCGATCGAACAGCGCATGGCCGAGCACGTGAAGACGGGCGAGCGTTTCCAACGCGAGAACGTGTCCGATTCAAACGGCACGAGAGCGCTTCGTGGACGAGCGCCAGGACTACAAGGTGGAGCTGATCGACGATCTCGTCAAGGCGGCCCCGGAGGGGCACCCGCTCGAGACGGTGTCGCTGTACACCAACGGTCCGTTCACCGACCTGTGCCGCGGCCCACACGCCCCCACCACGAAGACCGTGGGCGCGTTCAAGCTGCAGTCGGTGGCAGGGGCCTACTGGCGCGGGGACTCCACGCGCACGATGCTCACGCGCATCTACGGCACCGCGTTTCACACCAGGGCACAGCTCGAGGAGCACCTGGAGCGTCTCGAGCAGGCTGCCCAGCGCGACCATCGCAAGCTCGGGCGTGAGCTCGGCCTGTTTCACTTCTCAGACGTCTCCCCGGGCGCTGCCTTCTGGCTGCCGGCGGGCACGAGCATGTACAACGCGCTCGTGTCCCTCTCGCGCGAGATGGGCTCCGAGCGCGGCTACTCCGAGGTGAAGACCCCGCTGATCTACGACGCCGAGCTGTGGAAGACCTCGGGGCACTGGGGAAAGTACAGGGAGAACATGTTCACGGTCCAGGTGGAGGAGCGCGAGATGGGGGTCAAGCCGATGAACTGCCCCGGCCATGCCCACCTCTTCAATAGCGCACGCCACTCCTACAGGGACCTGCCGGTGCGCTACTCAGAGCCCGGGCTCCTTCACCGCAACGAGGCATCGGGGGTGCTGCACGGGTTGCTGCGCGTCAGGCACTTCGCCCAGGACGACGCCCACATCTTCTGCTCGGAGGAGCAGGTCCAGGAGGAGGTCGCGGGCTGCTCGAGTTCGCATTCGCCACCTATCGCCTGTTCGACTTCGACGTGCGCCTGGAGCTATCCACGCGCCCGGAGCAGCGCGTCGGGGACGACGAGCTGTGGGATCGCGCCGAGCAGGCGCTCACCAAAGCGCTGGACTGCCCAGGGCCTCGCCTACGAGCTCAATCCGGGCGACGGGGCCTTCTACGGCCCGAAGATCGACATGCACATGACCGATTCGCTCGGCCGTTCCTGGCAGCTCGGGACCGTGCAACTCGACTACAACATGCCCGAGCGCTTCGAGCTGAGCTACACGGGCGCCGACAACGCCGAGCACCGTCCCGTGATGATCCATCGTGCGCTGTTCGGCTCCTACGAGCGCTTCATAGGCATCATGATCGAGCACTACGGTGGCGAGTTTCCCCTGTGGCTGGCTCCGGTGCAAGCGATCGTGCTGCCGATCTCAGATCGTCTCAACGAGTACGCCCAAGGCGTGTGCAAGCGCCTACGCGTCGCGGGCCTACGCGTCGAGCTCGACGATCGCGGCGAGTCGGTGGGGCGCAAGATCAGAGAGGCCGAGCTGCGCAAGATCCCCAACATGCTGATCGTGGGCGACCGCGAGGCCGAGGCCGACAATGTCTCGCTGCGCCGTCACGGGGACGGCGACCTTGGCAGTGTCCCTGTGGCCGAGCTGATCGAGACCCTGCTGAGCGAGACCCGGGGCCGTCGCGAGAGGGCGCAGGTGGGGGAGGCATGAGCGGCTCGGTTAGGAACAGTCGAATGCTGCGGGGCGAAATGTCCTTGCGTGCGGCTTTCGGGCCGCTATACTCGGCCGCCTTGAAGCTCGGCATCCATTCACGGCGCAGCGCGTAGTCTCGACTTGACGCGCACCCCAACAAGCTAGTGGCCGTTCCACGTAGGTTCGACCGCCGGCCTCCGGAGCGGGACCTCACGAGGATCAACGAGCGCATCCGCGTGCCCGAGGTGCGCGTGATCGACGACGAGGGCAACCAGGTCGGGATGATGAAGACGCCCGACGCGGTCAAGTTCGCTCAGGAACGCGACCTCGACCTCGTGGAGGTCGCCCCCGAGGCCAAACCGCCCGTGTGCAGGGTGCTCGACTACTCCAAGTACAAGTACGAGCAGGCCCAGAAGGTCAAGCAGGCGCGCAAGCATCAGCAACAGATCACGATCCGCGAGATCAAGTTCCGCCCGAAGATCGCCCAGCACGACTACGACACCAAGAAGCACCACGTGGAACGGTTCTTGCGCCACAAGGACAAGGTCAAGATCACGATCATGTTTCGTGGGCGCGAGGTCACTCACCCCGAGCGCGGCGTGATGATCCTCGATCGTCTCGCCGAGGAGCTGGCCGAGCTCTGCATCGTCGAGCAGCGCCCCACCCAGGATGGGCGCAACATGACGATGATGCTTGGCCCATCGAAGGCTGTGCTCGCCGGCAAGGCCGACGGGCCAGACGGCTCGGCGGGGGCTCCCGAGGTCCCCCCCGACGGCTCTGTGGTCGCCGGGGAGAATGTCTCATCCGATGGCTCCGTTGGGATCGCTGATGCAAAGGCAACCTCAGACGGTGCCGTCGAGTCTCCTGCCGTCGAGTCTCCTGAGGCCGAGGCCACCCCTGACGGTGCCGTCGAGTCTCCTGAGGCCGAGGCTGCTTCCGACGGCCGTGTCGAGTCTGGCGCGGTCGATGCTTCGCCGGACGGCGAGGCGCCGGTCGCCGAGGTCGCCGCCGCCCCGGACGGCGGCTCAGACGGCTCCGTGTCATAATCATCGGCTTGCTATGCCCAAGATGAAGACCCACAGCGGCGCGAAGAAGCGCTTCAAGGTGACCGGCTCCGGCAAGGTGCGGGCCAGGCACGCCTTCTCGAGCCATATCCTCGAGAAGAAGTCGCCGAAGCACAAGCGCGCGCTCGCTCATCCCATGATGCTCTCCGACCACGACGTCCCGCGAGTGAAGAAGCTTCTGGGGGTGGGCAAATGACCCGCGTCAAGAGGTCGGTGGCCGCCCGCAAGAAGCGCAAGGCCACACTGGAGCTGACGAAGGGCTTCCGCGGCGAAGCGCATTCGAACTACAGACGCGCCAAGGAGGCGCTGATGAAGGCGGATGCGTATGCCTATAGGGACAGGCGCAACCGTAAGCGCGACTTCCGCAGGCTGTGGATCACGCGCATTAACGCCGCGGCACGCCAGAACGGGATGAGCTACTCGCAGTTCATGCACGGTCTAGCGCTCGCGGGGGTTGAGCTTGACCGTAAGGTGCTGGCCGATATCGCCGTGCGCGACGCCGACACATTCCGACGTTTTGCCGAGACCGCCCGCGAGGCGTCGGCTGCCTGACCCCGGCAACCGGCACTGTGAACCTCTCGGGCGCTGCTCCTTCGGGACCGGCGCCTTTTTTTGTGCGCCGAGAGGGTCAGTCGCAGAGAACCGTCCCAAGCAGAGACCACAATCGATAGCCAACACGAAAATCTGACCGACTGGGAATGACAGTGATCACCTCCACCCACAATCCAGGACTGAAGGAGCTGCGTAAGCTGCGGCGCGGGCGCGAGCGCGAGCGTAGCGGCCTGTTCCTCGCTGAGGGGGAGGACCTGGTCGCGGCCGCGATCGCCGCGGGGAGGCCTGCCGTGCGGGGCTATCGAGCGCCCGGCACCGCCATCGGCGGGGGGGACTTCGAGGATGTGGAGGAGAGCCTGTTGTTGAGCTTGTCCACGCTGGGGTCGGGGACGCGCGCGATCGCGGTCTACGAGCAACGCTTCAGCGAGCCGAAGGGCCCGCTGTGCGTGTACCTGCACGGGGTCAGGGATCCCGGCAACGTGGGTACCGTGTTGCGTAGCGCGCTTGCCTTCGGGGCATCTTCGGTGGCGCTCGGCCCGGGCTGCGCCGACCCACACTCCCCGAAGGCGGTGCGGGCCAGCATGGGGGCGATCTTCTCCGTGGCCCTCGCGCGCGTGAACGATGCGAGCGAGCTACCTGGAGAACGGTGGGCGCTCGTGGCGGGTGCGGGGGAGCCGATCTGGGGGGTGGGGGAGAGTGTCACAAATGGGGTGCCCCACGCGCGCGCGGGGGGCACAGCTTCTGAGGAGGATCAGCCTGCTGTGTTTACGTTGCTGGTGGGGGCCGAGCGCGAGGGCCTTCCAGCCGAGATCGTGGAGGCGTGTGAACGCGTGGCCCACATCCCAATCGCGTCCGAGTCGCTCAATGCGGCGATGGCCGCGACGGTGGCTCTCTACGAGATGAGGCGCCCCTCGACTAGGGTCCACGCGTCATGATCGAGCGAATCGAAGAGCTGCGCAGGCAGGCGCAGGGGGAGATCGCAAGCGCGGCGAGCAGTGAGGCGGTGGAGGAGCTGCGGGTGCGCTACCTCGGGCGCAAGGCAGAGCTGCCGCAAATGCTGCGTGGCGTGGCTGTGCTCGAGCCCGAGCAGCGTGGAGCGGTGGGCAAAGCCGCCAACGAGGCACGGCGGGCGCTGGAGCAGTTGATCGAGGGTCGCGCCGAGCAACTCGGCGCGAGCGAGCTCGACGAGCGGCTGAGCAGGGACACGATTGACGTGACACTCCCCGGGACGCCCCCCCAGCCGGTCGGCCGGCTGCATGTCCTGACGGCCACGACGCGTGAACTGGAAGACATTTTCCTGGGGCTCGGGTTCACCGTGCTCGAGGGCCAGGAGGTCGAGACGGTTCACTACAACTTCGACGCGCTCAACCACTCGCCCACACATCCGGCACGGGCGAAGACCGACACCTTCTATGTGAGCCGTCACGAGATGGGCCTGGCAAGCGCGTCCGCCGACGGTGGGACGCGGCTCGGGGAGCCCGAGGACCTCGTGCTGCGGACCCACACCTCGCCGATGCAGATAAGGGCGATGGAGGCCCATGCGCCGCCGCTGTACGTGGTGATCCCGGGGCGGGTGTACCGCCCGGACAGCGATGCCACCCACACGCCCCAGTTCCATCAGGTGGAGGGACTGGCCGTGGATGAGGACATCACGCTCGCCGACCTGAAGGGAACGCTGCTCGCGTTCGCGAAGACCGTGTTTGGGGACGAGCGGGACGTGCGCTTGCGTCCGCATTTCTTTCCCTTCACCGAGCCGAGTGTAGAGGTGGACGTCTCCTGCTTTCACTGCTCCGGCAAGGGTTTCATGGGCGATGGGGCGCGTTGCCCGCTGTGCAAGGGGGAGGGGTGGCTGGAGGTGCTCGGCGCCGGAGAGGTGGACCCGAACGTGTACTCGTATGTGCCCACGACCGCGCGCAACGCCCCTGGGTACGACCCCGAGAAGGTGCAGGGGTACGCATGGGGGATGGGGGTCGAGCGGATCGCGATGCTCAAGCACGGGATCCCCGACCTGCGCCTCTACTACGAAAATGACTTGAGATTTTTGGAGCAGTTCGGATGAGGGTCCCAGTGAACTGGCTGCGGGAATACTGCTCCCCCGAGCTCGACACCGCCGCGCTAGAGGAGCGGCTGACGATGACCGGGACGAAGGTGGAGGCGATCCTCCATCACGGGGTGCCCTCACCCGATTATTTCGTCGTGGGGCGCGTGCTGAGAGTAGAGGCGCACCCGAAAGCCGACCGGCTGCGGGTGTGCGAGGTGGACGTGGGGGCGGATGCCCCCGCGGGGATCGTGTGCGGGGCGCCGAACGTGGCTGTCGGGCAGAGTGTGGCGGTGGCGTTGCCCGGGGCGAGGATGCCCGACGGGGGGAGGATCAAGGCGGCCAAGCTGAGGGGGGTCGCCCTCGGCCGGGATGATCCTCGCGGCGGACGAGCTGGAGATCGACTCCGACCACGAGGGGATCATGGTGCTGGACGAGCTGATCGTGGACGCGGAGCTTGCGCCTGGCACCCCGCTCGAGGATGTGTTGGCGATCTGCACCGACGTGCTCGAGCTGGAGATCACGCCCAACCGGCCAGATTGCCTGGGGGTGTACGGGGTGGCACGCGAGCTGCACGCCGCCACCGGAGCGCCTCTGGCGCCGGAGCCCTGGGCAGAGGACCCCGGTAGCGAGGGGCCGGTAGCCCCCCAAGACGAGGGCCAGGGCACCGCGGGAGGGGAGGACCCGAGGGGAGAGGGGCTGGGTGTCTCCGGAGACGCTGCCCCACGCGTACGCGTGGGGCAGGCCCCCGCGGAGGTCATCGTCGACTGCCCCGACCTGTGCAAGCGCTTCACGGCTCGCGTGCTTGAGAACGTGAGGATCGCGCCCTCGCCGCCCTGGCTGAAGGCCCGCCTGAGTGCGGCCGGGCAGCGCCCGATCAACAACGTGGTTGACATAACCAACTATGTGATGCTGGCGACGGGCCAGCCGTTGCATGCCTTCGACCTCGACCGCGTGGCCGGCGGCCGGCTGACGGTGAGGCGTGCAAGGGAGGGCGAGCAGGTGACAACGCTCGACGGTCAGCTGAGAGCGCTCGACGGCGAGATGGTGGTGATCGAGGACGCCGAGGGGCCCACGTCGATCGCCGGGATAATGGGCGGGGAGCGCTCGGAGGTGGGACAGGAGACGACGAGGGTGCTGATGGAGGTGGCCAACTGGAACGGGCCCAACATTCACCGCACCTCGTGGAAGCTCGGGCTGCGAAGCGAGGCGTCGGGACGCTTTGAGAAGGGGTTGGCGCCCGAGCAGTGCATGCACGCGCAGGCGCTTGCCACGCGTCTGATGATCGAACTGTGTGGCGCGAAGTTGGTGCCTGGCACGATCGACGTGGCCTGGGTGGGGGCGCCCCAGCAGACGATTCGTCTGCGCGAGCAGAAGGTGCAGGCGATCCTCGGGATGCCTGTCCCGAGAGGGCGCCAGGCCGAGATCCTGCGGGCGCTTGATTTTCACGTGCGGGAGTCCGCGGAGTCCGAGCCCGGGGGGGCGGGACTCGACGTAGCCGTGCCGGCTGTGCGCCGCGAGGACGTCACACGTGAGGCGGACCTGATCGAGGAGGTGGCGCGGATCCACGGGTTGGGGGCTTTGCCGGCGACACTCCCCGCGCGGAGAGGGGCCTACGGGCGCCTCTCACCCACCCAAAGGCTGCGACGTCGCGCCGTTGACGCACTCGTCGGGCGGGGCCTCTTTGAGGTGGTGGGCTGGACGTTCACCGCCCCGACGCTGCACGACCGACTGCGGCTTGGTCGCGACGATGCGCGCCGCAGGGCGCCGGTGCTCGAGAACCCGCTGTCGGAGGACCAGTCGCTGTTGCGCACGACCTTGCTCGGCTCGCTGCTCGACGTGGCCGCCCACAATTCAGCGCGCGGGATGGCTGACGTGGGCGTCTTTGAGTTGGGGACGCTGTTCGTGCTGGATGGCGACAGGGGCGCCACTGTCGGCGGCGCCGGCGCCGCCGACCATGCCGGTGACCTTGGGGAGACGGGCATTGGGGAGCGGCGCGCGCTCGGGGTGCTGTTGAGCGGTCGTGTGATGCCGGGGACATGGGGGGCTCCCGATCCACCGAAGGCCGACCTGTTCGCGGTGAAGGGCATTCTCGAGGCGCTCGGTGTGGCCCTGCGGGTGGAGCTCGAGTGCCGTCCCGCGGGGCAACCCTTTCTGCACCCGGGGCGCTCGGCGTCAGTGGTCTACGAGGGAGAGGAGCTTGGCTGGCTCGGCGAGCTGCACCCGCTCGTGGCCCGCGCGTGGGGTATCGAGGGTGCCGCCGTGATGGAGTTGGAGCTCGACCGGCTGCTCGAGATCGCAGCCGGGGAGAGGGCCTACCGAGATGTGATCTCCTATCCGGCGTTGAGCCAGGACCTGGCGGTGGTGCTGCCCGAGGGCGTCTCCGCCGCGCAGGTGCTCGAGGCTGTGCGCGAGGCGGCGGGTGAGCTGCTCGACGAGGTGGGCGTCTTCGACGTGTACAGCGGCCCCCAGGTGGGGCAGGGCAAGCGCTCGCTGGCGCTCTCGCTCGCGTTCCGGGCTCAGGACCGCACGCTCGCCGAGGAGGATGTGGCGCCGGTGCGCGAGCGGATCGTCGCCGCGCTCGGCGGCCTGGGGGGTGAGCTGCGTGCCTAGGGCGCTTGTTGCCGGCGCGAGTGGTTTCGCGGGTGCGCTGGCGGCACACCTGCTGTGGCGCCACCCCGAGTTCGAGCTGCAGACGGTGACCGCGCGCGGGGACGTGGGGAAGCGCTTGGACGAGCTATACCCGCGCTATCGCGTGCCCCTAAAGCTTGAAGAGCTCGATCTCGAACGCCATGGAGATGTGGACGCCGCGGTCGTCGCCTACCCGCACGCCGCCTCAGCCCCCGTCGTGGCCGCGTTGCGCGCCCGCGGGGTGCGCGTGTGTGACCTGAGTGCCGACTTTCGCTTGCGCGAGCTGGCGACCTACGAGCAGTGGTACGGCCCGCACCCCCACCCGGAGCTGCTCGGCGAAGCCGTCTACGGCCTACCCGAGCTGCACCGCGAGGCGATCGCCGCCTCCGAGCTCGTGGCGACGCCGGGCTGCTACCCGACCGCCTCGCTGCTTGGGCTCGCCCCGCTCGCCCGCGCGGGGCTGATCGCCGACCTTGTGATCGACGCCAAGCAGGGGCTGTCCGGGGCCGGTCGCTCGGCCACATGGCAGACGCACTTCTCAAACAGCGGCGAGAACATCCTTCCCTACAACATCGTCCACCACCGCCACACGCCCGAGATCGAGGAGCAGCTGGCACTGCTGGCGAGCAGGGGCCCGCGGGGCAAGCTGGGCAAGGACGCAGGGAGCGAAGTGGGCTCAGCACACGAGCTACCGAAGACGCCGATCCAGCGCAGCCAGGCGAACCCCTGCCTGCGCGTGCAGTTCACTCCGCATCTGGTCCCGCTCGACCAGGGGGAGCTCGTCAGCTGCTATGTGACGCCCGCCCGCCCGGTGGAGCAGGACGAGCTCGACGCGATGTACGAGGATGCCTACGCGGGCGAGCAGTTCGTGGAGCTCTCCCCGGAGCCTTCCGAGGTACGCGACGTTCGCGAAACCAATATCTGCCGTGTGCATGCCGCCGAGAGCACCCACACCGGGAAGATCGTGGTGCTCTCGGCGATCGACAACCTGTGGAAGGGGACCTCCTCGCAGGCTCTCCAAAACCTCAACCTGATGTTCGGCTTTCCAGAGAGGGAGGGTCTCCTGTGAGCGCCGGCAAGGACGTATGGGGGGACCGGCCGTCGGAGGGGCCCCCGCAGCCGTTCTTTCACTCGCGCTGGGTGCCCGCGCCGGCTCACGTACGCGAGCTCGGCCCCGATGCCGGCTTGCCGGAGGGCTTCCGTGCGGCCGGGGTTGCATGTGGGATCAAGCCGTCGGGGAACCCAGACCTTGGGCTGCTGGTATGCGACTCTCCGAAACCTGTCAGCTCGGCGCGCTTCGCGGACACCGGTGCCCCCGCGGCGCCGGTGCTGCTCAGCCAGGAGCGCTGCACGCTCTCGGCGTTGCGCGTGATCCTGGCCAACTCCGGTTGCGCCAACGCCGCCACCGGACGGCGGGGCCTGGAAGACGCCGCCAAGACGCAGGGGGCAGCTGCGATCGCCGTCGGGGCGCAGCCCGAGGAGGTACTGCTCGGCTCCACCGGGGGAATCAGCCAAAACCTGCCGGTGGAGAACATGCTCCGTGGGATACTCGACGCCCAGGGGCGCCTCGCACGCGAGGGCGACAGGGACTTTCAGCAGGCGATCCAGACGACGGACGCCTTCGAGAAGCGCGCCAGCCTCGAGGTCGAGCTGCCCTCGGGCACGGTGCGCCTGAGTGGGCAGTGCAAGGGCGCCGGGATGATCTCGCCGCGCTTTGCCACGATGTTCTGCTTCGTGGAGAGTGACGTGGCGCTTGCCCCCGAGACCGCGGAGCTGCTGCTGGGGGTGTGCCTGAAGCGCTCGTTTGACCGCTGCACCGTAGACGGGCAGCTCTCCACGAACGACACGGCGGTGCTCATGTGCTCGGGTGAGAGTGGCGTGAGGGTCGCCCCGGAGAGCGAGGACGAGCTGCGCCTGGGCGAGGCGCTCGACGCGCTCATGCGCCAACTCGCGATTCTGATGGTGGCCGACGGGGAGGGCGCGCGGCGGATCGGGCGAGTCGTCGTGAGCGGCGGTCATCAGGACTCGGTGGAGAGGGCCGCGCGCGCTGTTGCCAACTCGCCGCTCGTCAAGACCGCCCTACATGGAGCCGACCCGAATTGGGGGCGGATTGTGCAGGCGGTCGGTGGGGTCCTCTCGGGGACTGCCCCGCTGGCAATGGACATCGCGCTTCAGGGCACCATGGTCTGCTCGGCAAGCGTAGCCGTGCCCTACGACGAGGGCGCGCTTTCCGAGGCCCTGAAGGGCAAGGAGATCGAGTACGAGATCACACTGCCGGGCGAGGGGGCCGAGACGGAGATCTTCTTCTCCGATCTCTCGCACGAGTACGTAACCATCAACGCCGACTACACCACATGAGGGGACCTATGCGCGACGTAGCCACGCTTCTGGAGGCGCTCCCCTATATCCGGGAGTTTCACGGCAAGACCGTCGTCATCAAGTACGGGGGCGCCGCCATGGAGGACCTGGAGCTGCGCGAGGAGTTCGCGCGCGACGTCGTCCTGCTCAAGTACGTCGGCCTCAACCCGATCGTGGTGCACGGGGGTGGCCCCGACATCACCGCCTACATGGAGCGGCTCGGCATGCCCGTGCAGTTCGTGGGTGGCCTTCGAGTTTCAGACCCGCAGACGGTCGAGATCGCCAAGATGGTGCTCGTCGGTAAGGTCAACAAGGAAATCGTGCTGCGCCTGGGCCGTCACGGCCAGCCCGCGGTGGGGCTGTGCGGAGACGACGGCTCGCTGTTTCGGATTGCGCGTCGCACGGCTCCGAATGGCGAGGACATCGGGTTCGTTGGGGCGATCGAGCGCGTCAACGTCGACGTGCTCGAACACGTGGCGCTCGACTACATCCCCGTGATCGCCTCCGTGGGCGCCGACCGCGAGGGGAACTCATACAACGTCAACGCCGACGAGGCCGCCGGCGCCGTCGCCGGGGCGCTCGGCGCCTACAAGATCGTGTTCCTCACGGATGTCCCCGGTTGGCTGGCCGACGCCGAGGATCCCGACAGCCTGATCGGCCAAGCCGGCGCCGCCGAGGTCGATGCGCAGCTCGCGAACCTCCAAGGGGGCATGCGCCCGAAGCTCGCCGCCTGTGTGGAGGCCATCAACGGCGGGGTCAACTCGGCCCACATCATCGACGGGCGCATCCCTCACTCGCTGCTGTTGGAGCTCTTTACCGACGCGGGCATCGGTACCAAGATCGGCGCGTCGGCGTGACCGGCGGCGAGATGGTGCAAGCATGAGTCTCTCGGAGCTCCAGGAGCTCGAGCGCGAGCACGTGGTGCCCTCCTATGCGCGCTTTCCGGTCGAGTTCGTGCGTGGAGAGGGCTCGCGCCTGTGGGACAGCGAAGGGGCGGAGTATCTCGACTTCCTCTGCGGCATCTCGGTGACGAGCCTTGGTCACTGTCACCCGCGGGTGGTGGAGGCCGTGCGCGAGCAGGTGGGCCTGCTGACGCACGCGAGCAACCTTTTCTACACCGAGCCCGCCATGCGTCTGGCCGAGCGGCTCGCCTCATCGAGTCTCGGCGGCAAGGTCTACTTCTGCAACTCCGGCGCCGAGGCCAACGAGGCCGCGATCAAGCTGGCGCGCAAGGCCAAGCCCCAGGGGGACATAGTGGTCGTCCACAACGCCTTCCACGGGCGCACCTATGGAGCCCTCTCAGCCACCCCTCAAGAGTCAAAGCAGGCCCCCTTCGCGCCGCTCGTCCCCGGCTTTCGTGTGGTGGCGCCGGAGCCCGGAGCGCTCGAAGCGGCGGTCGACGAGCACACGGCCGCGGTCCTGATCGAGCCGATCCAGGGGGAGACCGGCGTCAACGTCATGCCTGAAGAGTTGATGCTCGCCGCGCGCTCGTCCTGCGACGAGCACGGCGCCGCGCTGATCTTCGACGAGATCCAGACCGGCATGGGGCGCACCGGCACCCTGTGGGCCTACGAGCAGACCGGGGTCGTGCCGGATGCCTTCACGAGCGCGAAGGCGCTCGGTGGGGGGCTGGCTATCGGCGCACTGGTCACGGGCCCCGGCTTGGGGGATGTGCTTCAGCCCGGGGACCACGGCTCCACCTTCGCCGGCGGCCCCGTCGTGGCGGCCGCGGCGCTCGCTGCCCTGGATGTCACATCCGATCCGGCGCTGCTCGCACACGTGCGGGGGGCCGGCGCCGTTCTATATGACGGCCTCGCCCACCTGCCCCACGTGCTCGGCGTCAGGGGGCGCGGTCTGATGCTCGCATGCGAGCTCGACGTCTCCGCACCCCAGGTCGTGCGCCGGGCCCTGCTCGAGCAGCGGCTGATCGTCAATGCCACCGGGCCCACGACGGTGCGCTTGCTGCCACCGCTCATCGTCTCACCGGATGAGCTCGAAGAGGGCCTTGCGCGGCTCGGCAGAGCGCTCGCCGGATAAGGTTCCGCGCCGTGCCCCCCCCCACCAAACAGTTTTCCCCCGCCGACCGCCTCCTACGAGGCGGACCCCGAGAACGTGCGGCGAGTCCTGCTTCTCTATTCGGGGGGTCTCGATACGAGTGTGATGCTCAAGTGGATCCAGGACAGCTACGAAGCGGAGGTGGTCTGCCTCACCGTCAACCTCGGCCAGCCCGGCGAGGACTACGAGGTGATCGCCGAGAAGGCCCGGCGTTTGGGTGCTTTGGAGTGCCATGTGGTGGACGCCCGCGAGGAGTTCGCCCGCGAGTATGTCCTCCCGGCGATCAAGGCCAACGCTCTCTACGGTGGCGGCTACCCCCTGTTCACCGCACTGGGGCGCCCTCTGATCGCAAAGCTCGCGGTCGACCATGCGCGCAGCAGCGGCTGTGACACGATCGCCCACGGTTGCACCGGCAAGGGCAACGACCAGGTGCGCATCGAGGCCACCGTCGCCACGCTCGCCCCTGAGCTCAGGACGATCGCGCCCGTGCGCTCATGGCAGATGGGCCGCGAGGAGGAGATCGTCTATGCACGCGAGCACGGGATTCCGGTCAAGGGTGGTACCGAGATCGCCCCCTACTCGATCGACGACAACCTCTGGGGCCGCTCCTCCGAGGGTCGCTGGATCGAGGATCTCGATCACGCCCCCGAGGACGATGTCTTTCAGCTCGTCACGCGCCCCGAGCTGGCACCCGATCAGGCCGAGACCGTCGAGGTCGAGTTCGAGCGAGGGGTGCCCGTCGCCCTGAACGGCGAGCGCTTGGAGCTGGTGAGGTTGCTCGAACTTGCCGCCGAGATCGCCGCGCGCCACGGCGTCGGAATCGTCGACCACATCGAGGACCGCATCGTGGGGCTCAAGGTGCGCGACATCTACGAGGCCCCCGCCGCCTCCATCCTCTTGCCCGCCCACCAGGAGCTGGAGCACCTCGTCTGCACGATCCACCAGAACCAGTTCAAGGCACAGCTCGACCGCCAGTGGGCCTACCTCGTCTATGCGGGATTGTGGTGGGAGCCCTTGCGCGGCGACCTCGACGCCTACATGGAGTCAGTCAACGCGCAGGTCACAGGGACGATCGGGATGAAGCTCTACAAGGGCCATGCGCGGGTCGTCACGCGCTCCTCGCCGTGCGCCGTCTATGACCAGGCGCTCGCCTCCTTCGGTGAGTCGGGCGGGCTCTTCTCACAGGCCGCCTCACCCGGCTTCATCGAGCTGTGGTCGCTTCAGTCACGCATGGCCTGGCGCCTGCGCAACGAGTAGCCAGTCGGCCGGAGGTCGAAGCGGAGGGTCGAGACCGGGTGGAGGCGGGGGTTGTGTATCTCCGTTTTGGCTTGCCCCACGCGTACGCGTGGGGCGCCTCTCTCCCCGATACGTAGGAGCCGTCCGGGACCGTCTCTAGGGTGGTCCCCGATGATGATCGAGGAGAGCGAAACCCCGGACGCGGGCCCACCGTCGGACGCCGCCGGGGACGTCTTGGCTGAGCGTCGTGCTCGTCACGCCGACCCCGCGGTGATCCGCAGAGCGGAGGCCGCAGAGGCCGTCGCACGCAACCTGGAGACACATCTCGCTGCTCTGGAGCAGCGCATCGAGGAGGTTGGTCGCGAGCGCGAGCGGGTGGCCCAAAAGTTGACCGAGCGCGAATCGGACGTGCGCAGCGTCAAGCAGCGCGAGTACACAGAGCAGCAGCTCCGTGTAGAGGCCGAGGAGCGTAGCGAGCGCCTCCAGCGCGAGATGCGCGCGGAGATCCAAGAGCTGAGCAGTCGCCTGGAGGAGACCGAGCGTGACGTGCGCGAGCTGAGCGCCGAGCTCGCCCAACTGCGTGAGCGCGATGCCCGGCTCACGCCGATCGTGCGCGAGCTGATGGACGTGGCCGCCGGTTTGCGCGCCGGCTTCGAGCGCGAGCTCACGACTCTGCGCGAGGAGCTCCAGCAGCAGGTGGTCTGGGAGCGCGAGACCTATGTCCGCGAGCTCACGGCCATGGGGGCCCGCATGGAGGATCTGCGCTTCGAGCTCACCCGCACGGCGGCCGACCTGCGCGCCCAGCTGAGCGCAGAGCCGGTCGACGCGGCCCTGCTCCAGCACACCACCGAGCCCGCCTCCGAGCGCGAGGCTGCCCACCGCCGCGAGATGGCCGACGCCCTGGTTGCGGCCGTCGAACGGCTCCGCGCTCGCGTCGCCGAGGTCAAGGAGGCCGAGGAGGCCGAGGAGGAGACACTTGCCGAGACCAACGTCGGGCAGCCCCCCGCCGAGCAACAGCCCCCCGCCGAGCAACAGCCCCCCGCCGAGCAGCCGACTCCCGCCGAGCAGTCGGTGGTCGCCGAGGAGTCGGTTGAGATCGAGCAGCCGGTGCCCGTGGAGGAGCCTCTCGCGGTTGCGGAGCCCGTTGCGGTTGACGACCCCATCGCGGCCCCCTCTGTTGTGGAGGAGCCCGTCACCGTTGAGGAGCCAGAGGCCCTCGAGGGGCCCGTCGCCGACGAGGAGGAGCCCCCCGCGGAGGCAGTCGTCGTTGAGGAGCCAGAGGCTCCCGAGGAGCCTGTCGCGGTTGACGAGCCCATGCTGGTCGAGGAGCCGATCCCCCCAGCGGAGCCAGTGGCAGTCGAGGAGCCTAAGGTCATCGAGGGGCCTGTCACTCCCGCCGAGCCGGGGGTAGTCGAGGAGCCTCAGGTCATAGATGGCTCTGCTGCTGCCACGGAGTCGGAGGCACTCGAGGACCCAGAGGTTGCCGAGCAGGAGGAGGTCGCACCCCAGGTGCCGGTCCCCGACGAGGACTCGCGTGCCGGTGGTTTGGCGGCGCCGATCCCCGCCGCCGACAGGCTTGCTCCGGAGGGGCTGTCGATCGCGGGCCTCGGCCCGGGTGCGCTGGTCGACACCAAAGCCGTCACCTCTGAGCCGATCGCCCTGCAATCGCGCCTGCTCTCCGTACCGGAGAAGCGCACTTCCTGGTTGGCCCCGGCAATCCGTCGGCTCGCGACCCAGCGCGATGCAAAACTCGCGGCGGAACTGGTCATCGAGCTGATACCCGCCCAGCGTGACCTCGTTGAGGAGCCGCTCAACTATGAGATCAAGATCGGCGAGCTCGGCACTTTCTACGTCACGCTCGATCCCGGCCAGGTGACCATTTCCAGAGAACCCCGCGGCTCGGTGGACTTCTCGCTGGAGGGCCCGGTCGCGGCCTTCGGCGAGCTTGCCGCGGGAGGCGCCTCACGCAGGCACCCGGGTCTGCGCATACGTAAGGGCAGACGACGCGCGCGACGGTTCCTGAAGTCTCGTCGCCGACCGGTTGCCCTGGCCGACCTTGCGGTTGCCGGGGTGGATGTCTGGCCGGGCCTTCTCCTGCTGGCGATGGCCGAGGCGATCGACCCCAGCTGGACGAGCGGGCGCCGCTTCGAGCTTGCCTTCGAGATCGAGGCGACAGCGGGAATCGTCATCTATGTGCGCGTGTGCGACGGTGAGTCGATCCAGGTGAGCCGGACAGCCGTGGGACAACCTGTGGCCACCATCTCGCTTGAGTGGACAAGCCCTCATAAGCCTGCTCGCGGGCACACAGCCTCCCGCCGAGCACAGGACGCTCGTGAGCGGCGACGTGACCTCCGTGGACATGTTCCTGCAGTGGACGGCACGTGCGCAGGGCCTGTCCGTCGCAGATGCCTGAGCGCTCCCTGCGAGGGCTCTGGGCGCTCCATTTGGCACCGCTGAGCGCGACTGCTCGCTCCGCCGATCGACCACATACCATCCAAGCTCGGTGACACACCCAGTCCTGCGCCCACCTGCACGTCCACTCCGAGTACTCGCTGCTCGATGGCGCATGCAGGATTGAGGCGCTCGCTGAGCGCGCCGCCGAGTTCGGGCAGCCCGCGCTTGGGCTAACCGACCACGGTGTCATGAACGGCATGGTGGAGCTCCACCGCGCGTGCGCCAAGCACAGCGTCAAGCCGATCTTTGGCTGCGAGATCTATCTCGTCGATGACCACACCGCCACCGGGGCGGGTGGGAACGGAAAGAGGGAGCGCAACCACCTCACGCTGTTGGCAGCCAGCGACGTGGGCTATCGCAACCTCGTGCAACTCTCCTCGGCGGGTTTCCTCGAGGGCCTGCACCGGGGCAAGCCCTCGCTCGACCTCGCCCAGATCGAGCAGCGCTCAGAGGGCATCATCGCGCTCACCGGCTGTCTGGCCTCGCGCTTCTGCCAGCGCCTGCTCGACGATCGTCCGGAGGACGCTCGCGCCCACGCCGACGACCTGGTACGCATCTTTGGCTCAGAGAACCTCTACTTCGAGGTTCAAAAGAACGGGCTTGCCCCACAGGACAAGTGCAACGAGGGGATTGTGCGGATCGCCAGGGAGATGGGGGGCAGCCTCGTGGGCACAGGCGACGTCCACTACCTGCGTCGCGAGGACTACGACCACCACACGGCGCTCCTGTGTGTGCAGACCAAGAGCACGCTCGCCGCCCCGAAGATGACCTTCGAGACGAACGAGTTCTACCTGCGCGACAGCGCTGAAATGGCCAGCGCCTTCGCCGAGTGGCCGGAGGCGATCGCGAGCACCCTCGAGATCGCCGAGCGTTGCACCGTCGAGCTCGAGCTCGGAAAGCAGCTGATCCCCAAATACGCCACTCCTGACGGGAGCTCCGAGCGCGAGTACCTGCGCGGTCGCGTCCACGAGGGCCTGCGCGTGCGCTACGGCGACCCGCCGCCGGCCGAGGCGATGGCGCGCATGGACATGGAGCTCGGGGTGATCGACCGGATGGGCTTCAACGCCTACTTCCTGATCGTCTGGGATTTCGTCAAGTTCGCCAAGGAGAACGGCATCGCCGTCGGCCCCGGACGCGGCTCTGCGGCCGGCTCGATCGTCTCCTACTGCCTGGCCATCACCGACGTCGACCCTCTCCGCTACGACCTCCTGTTCGAGCGCTTCCTGAACCCCGAGCGCGTGTCGATGCCCGATATCGACATCGACTTTTCTGTGCGCGGACGCGAGCGCGTGATGCGCTACGTCACTGAGAAGTACGGACGCGAGTCGGTTGCGCAGATCGTCACGTTCGGCAAGATGTTTCCGCGCGCCGCCACCAGAGATGCCGCACGAGTGCTCGGTCGTGACTACGGTTCGGGGGACCGCTTGGCAAAGCTGATTCCCGACCCGATCATGGGCCGCGCCCCCTCATTCGACGACTGCCTGAAGCCCGGTGAAGCCTTGCGCAAGGCCTACGACGAGGAGCCCGATGCCCGCAGCATCATCGACGTGGCCAAGGGCCTTGAGGGGATCGTTCGTAACTCGTCGATCCACGCCGCCGCCGTCGTGATCGCCGATCGCCCGCTCACCGACATCGTCCCCCTGCAGCTCGCCGACGCGGGCACGGGGGAGGACGGCGAGCGCTCGTTCCGCACAGTCACGCAGTTCTCGATGAAGCCGATCGAGGAAATCGGGCTTCTGAAGATGGACTTTCTCGGCCTTCGCAACCTTGACGTGATCGAGGACGCACTCGACATCATCGAGCGCTCCGCGGGCACTCGCCCGGACATGTCGACGCTGCCGCTCGACGACGATCACACCTACGAGATGCTGACCCGCGGTGACTCGATCGGGGTCTTCCAGTTCGAGTCCGAGGGGATGCGCGAGGCCTTGAAGAGGGTGCGCCCCGACGAGTTCAACGATCTCGTCGCGCTCGTCGCGCTCTACCGCCCCGGTGCCATGGACCAGATTCCCGTGTACGCCAAAGGGAAGCGCAACCCTCAAGAGATCTCCTATCCCGATGAGCGTCTGCGCACGATCCTCGAGTCATCCAAGGGGGTGATCCTCTACCAGGAGCAGGCAATGCAGATCTCCAAGGAGATTGCCGGTTTCTCCGGGGCCAAGGCCGACGACCTGCGCAAGGCGATCGGCAAGAAGAACCGTCAAGCGATGGCCGCCCTGAAGCCCGAGTTTGTCGAGGGGTGCCGTGCCTCGGGCACGCGCCCGGAAGTGATCGAGTTCCTGTGGCAGACCAATGAAAAATCGGCCGACTATTCGTTCAACAAGTCACATGCCGCCTGCTACGCCCTGATCGCCTACCGCACCGCCTGGCTGAAGGCCAACCACACCGCCGAGTACATGGCGGCGCTGATCTCCTCGGTGATGTCCACCAAGGACAAGGTCCCCTTCTTCGTCGCTCGCTGTGAGGAGATGGGCATCGAAATCCTCCCCCCGGACGTCAATCTCTCAGACCACGAGTTCGTTGTCGATGTTCCCGCCCACTCATCCGATCCTCGCGTCCCCGCGGGACAGGAGAACGAGGTCGGCAACATCCGGTTCGGCCTCGACGCGGTCAAGGGCGTCGGCTACCAGGCGGTCGAGGCGATCAAGCGAGCCCGCGAGGAAGGAGGGGCCTTCACATCGTTGTGGGACTTCTGCGAGCGCGTGGACAGCCGTGCCGTCAACAAGAAGGCGATCGAGGCGCTCATCAAGTGCGGCGCCCTCGGCTCCACCGGGGCCACCCGCAAGGGGATGCTCCAGGTGCTCGAAACCGCCCAGGCCGCGGGGCAGAAGGCCCAACAGGACGCGCTCGTCGGGCAGGGCTCGATCTTCGACCTCGACCCACCCCCATCGTCATCCGGCGCTGGTGCCGGGCAGGTCGCTGGGGGACCCGGTTCAGGTCTACTCAGGCCGAGTCATCCCCCGATCCCCTCCGAGGAGTTCGACCAGCCCCAGCTGCTTGCCGTCGAGAAGGAGGCGATCGGACTGTTCATCTCGGCCCACCCCCTCAAGCCGGTACGCGAGGCGCTGCGGGCGCGTGTGGACTGCTCCCTCGCCGCGCTCTCCGAGCGACGCGACAAGGATTGGGTGACCGTCGGGGGGATCATCACGGAGTCCAAGCGCATCCGTACTCGCAACGGCGACCACATGATGTTCGCCACACTCGACGACCTCGAGGGGGCGGTCGAGATCCTTGTGTTCGGCAAGGCCCTCGCCGAGCACGAGCAGGCCCTCGCCGTCGACCAGGTGGTGCTCGTCAGGGGCCGGGTTGACCACAAGGAGGCCGGCAAGACCTGTGTGGTGGTCCAGTCGGTGGACCGTTTCGCCCCTACCGAACAGGAGATCGCGCGCGCCAACAGTGATGCCCGCGCTATCTCCGTCGCCCGTACGGCGGCCTCGCAACCCGTCCGCTTGCAGGTGGACGCGGCGCGGCTCCCCGCAAGCGCGATCGAGGACGTCAAGGACATCATCGAGACAAACCGCGGCCCGGCGGAGGTGGTACTGGAGATGCTCACAAGCGCGGGCACGCGCATCCTGCGCCTCGGCGAGGCCTACCGCGTGCAACACACCCCAGGAGTGCGCGCTGAGCTGGAAGCCGCGTTGGCGCCCTCGCCGGCGCTGGCAGCGACGGGCTGATCGCATATGCCCTGAGGGCTCTGCTGGGCAAGTCAGACAAGTATGCACCGAACGCGGTGTGCTGAGTACAAAGGGGGAGGACGCAAGACCGGTCGAAGATCGGCCGGCGTGTTCAGGCAGACTTTCAGCGCTCCCGCAGGCCCTGCTCGCGCAGTCTCACCGCCAGCTGGACCTCCTCGAGAGTCGCTCCTGAACGGTTCTCCCCGGGGGTCTCGAGCACGCACGGTAGGTCCTGGAGCGCGGGGGCGGAGAGGAACGCCGTGCATCCCCCCTCGCCGAGCTCCCCCTCGCCGACATTGGCATGCCGGTCGCGGTTTGACCCGAGCGGGGTCTGCGAGTCGTTGAGGTGCAGCGACCCGACGCGCTCCAGGCCGATCTTCTCCTCGATCTCCTGCGTCAGCGCGTCCATGCCGGCGTGCGAGCGGATGTCATAACCGGAGGCGAATAGGTGGCAGGAGTCGAGGCACAGGCCGAGCCGCTTACCCCCGCCGGCCGCCTCCAGCAGCGAGGAGAGCTCGTCGATCGAACGCCCCAGCGTGCCACCGGCGCCCGCCGTGTTCTCCAGGTGAAGCGGGCACCCCTCGCTCTCCGCGAGTGCCTCTCGAATGGTCTCCCCGGCGCGCCCCACCGCCTCGGCGGGGTCACCCGTCTTGGCCGAGCCGGGATGCAGCACCACGCCGCACGCCCCGATCTCGTGGCCCACACGCAGCGAGTGGGTGAGCGAGACAAGCGACTTCTCTCGGATATCGGGGTCATCGCTGGCGCAATTGACCAGGTACACGGCGTGAATCAGTACCGCGTCGATCTGGCTACCACCCATCGCCTGGCGAAAAGCCTGCACCGCGTCCGCGGAAAACACCGTCGGGCGCCACATGCGGGGCGACTGGTTGAAGATCTGGATCGCGCGGCAGTCGCGCTCGAGGCCCCGCTCGATCGCGTTCGGCAAACCCCCCGCGGGCGACACGTGGGCGCCGATCAGCATGCCGGTGTCCCCTCCAGAGCCGGTGGGACATGCGCCACGGGCGCCCCCCAGGGCCGAGATTTCGCGTGTGGGGATGGGCCGACTAGCATGGCGGCGAGATCCTATGCCCATGCGTGTTCGCTTCGCTCCGTCCCCCACGGGCGCCCTCCACATCGGCGGCGCCCGCACAGCCCTGTTCAATTGGCTGCTCGCTCGTCACCACGGGGGCATGTTGCTGCTGCGCATCGAGGACACCGACCGCGAACGCTCCACCCCTGAGAACGTCGAGCAGATACTCGACGCCCTGCGCTGGCTGGAGCTCGACTGGGACGAGGGCCCGATCTTCCAGGGAGAGAGGGCCGAGCGACACCACGAGGCGCTCGAGGCGCTCCTGGAGAGCGGGCACGCCTACCGCTCGAGCGCCACCGCGGACGACGTCGCCGCCTACAAGCGCCTGCACGGTGCCGAGCGCGGCTTCCGCGGGGAGCCTGAGCAGGAGGGGGCCGTGCGGCTGCACGTCCCCTCGGGAGGCGCCACCGTCGTTCACGACGTGATCCGTGGAGACACCACCTTCGAACACGTGCACCTCGACGATCCCGTCATCGCGCGCGCCGACGGCTCTGTGCTCTACAACTTCGCGGTCGCCATCGATGACCTCGACGCGGGCATCACGCACGTCGTGCGCGGGGAGGACCATCTCTCGAACACCCCCAAGCAGCTTCTCGTTCTGCAAGCCGCCAAGGCCGTCGGCTTCGGCCCCGGGGCCCCCGAGCCGCTCTACGCGCACCTGCCGCTGTTGCACGGCCCAGACGGCAAGAAGCTCTCAAAGCGCCACGGGGCCGCCTCCGTGCAGGAGCTGCGCGAAGCGGGGTACCTCCCCGAGGCGGTGCGTAACTATCTCGCCCTGCTCGGTTGGGGCTCAGGGGACGACGCCACGGTGATGCTCACCGCGGAGCTCGTGGAGCGCTTCGAGCTCGAGCGCGTGAGCCGCAACCCGGCGCGCTTCGACGAGGCCAAGCTGCGCTGGCTCGACGGGATCTACGTCCGCGAGCTTCCCGTCGCCGAGCTGGCCGACCGCGTCCTCGATTTCCTGCGGATCGCGGACCCCCAGGCAGCGGATGCCGCCGCAGGCGACCGCGCACTCTTGGAGGGGGCCGTGGCGATCAGCCGGGAGAAGATCCAGACGCTTGCGGACTTCTGGCCACTGTCGGGCTTCTTCTTCACGGCCACCCTCGAGGACCCCGCCGCGCGTGAGCGCTGGCTGGGGGAGCAGGGGGCCTCGATGTTGAGCGACGCCCGCGCCGAGCTCTCCTCCTCCCCCAAGTTCGACATTCCGGCGGTCGAGGCTGCCCTCGGGAGCGTCATAGAGCGCCACGCAGCCAAGCCGCGCGAGGTCTATCAGCCGGTGCGCGTGGCGATCGCCGGGACCACGATCTCCCCCGGCATCTTCGAGAGCGTGGCGCTGCTCGGCCGCGACGAGACCCTGCGCCGCATCGACCTCGCCCTCGCCATGTAGCCGGGGGGCGAGACTCTCCTCGCTCAACAATCGCCCCTCACCTGCCGATAGGACCCCTGACGACCAATTGGACGGCTCGGATGCCGCCCACGTCAAGACGTCATGCGCACGCAAGCAACAGTGACAAAGCCAAGGCACGGAAGCGACGCAGGCGATTCGCTCGCCACGGACCGCCGCTCGGGCGGGTCGGGTGGGCCCTCCGAGCGCCATCAGAACGAGGGTCATGGCCGCCGCCTGATGCTGGCGTTTGAGGCGCTGGATGCGTTCCCAGCCCTCTCGGAGTCGCGTTCGCGCCTGCTGTCGCTCGTCTCCAAGGACAACGTCGCCACCGCCGACATCGTCTCGGCGGTCGAGTCCGATGTGGCGCTCCTGATCGCCGTTATGCGCCTCGCCAATGAGGCCCAGAGCGCCGGAGGGCGCGTGGAGACCGTCGTGGGGGCCGTTGAGCGGCTCACCCCGGAGGCGGTGCAATCGATCGCGAGCAGGGTGCGTACCTTCGACTTCTTCGAGCGCTCCAATGGCTGGGACACGGCCCCGGAGCGCTTCCGTCTGCACGCGCTCGCCACCCAGCACACCGCCGACCGGCTCGCCGCCGAGGTGGGCTACGAGCACCGCGACCGGCTCACCGTCACGAGCCTGCTGCACGATGTCGGCAAGCTCGTGCTCGTGCACGCCTACCCGGGTTACATCGCCCAGGTGAAAAAGGAGGGCCAAACCCCTGAGAAGCGCATCCACCAGGAACGAAGGGAGCTCGGCGTCGATCACGCGCTCGTGGGCGGTGTGCTCGCCCGCCGCTGGGGCCTGCCCCCGGCGGTCGCCACCGTGATCGAGCGCCACCACAATCCCGACGCGAGCGGCGAGGCGGCGTTCGTGCGCCTGGCTGACATGCTCGCCCACTACGCCCACGGCTCCCCCGTGTCCCCCGGGGAGATGCTCGCCTGCGCCCGCGCCCTGGGGCTCGGCCCCGAGGAGCTGCGTCGCGTGATGTACGAGCTGCCGAGTTCCCGTGGGCAGCGCCAGCGCATGGTGGACCCCTGCCCGCTGTCTGCTCGCGAGCTTGGCGTGCTGCAGCGGCTCGCCGAGGGGAAGGTCTACAAGCAGATCGCCCATGAGCTCACGCTCTCCACGAGCACGGTGCGCACCCACCTGCACAACATCTACGGGAAGCTCGGCGCGGTAGACCGCGCGCAAGCGGTGCTCATCGCCACCGAGCGCGGGTGGTTGTAGGAGGGTTCTGTGCTGCGTCCTCTCTCGCCTCTGTGCCAAGTACGCTTCGCTCGTTGGGTACTGCTCTGGCTTGCCGAGCAACCGCCCTACCGGCGCGTTGCGTAGCATCGCGCCCAGAGCGCGATGATCTCGATCACCAGCAAGTCTCCCTATGCCGTGGCCGCGCTCGCCGAGCTCGGTCGCTCGAGCGGGACCGATCCCGTGCCGATCGGGGAGCTCGCCCGTCGGCGTGAGATGCCGGTGCAGTTCCTCGAGCAGCTCTTCGCCGTCTTGCGTCGCGCGGGCGTCGTCAGCTCTCAGCGTGGGGTGAAGGGGGGCTACCGCTTTGCGCGCGACCCCACGGAGATCACCGTGCTCGAGGTGGTGGAGCTGCTCGACGGCCCACTCGGGCGCGACGCCGACGGCGTTTTCGCGGATGCCTCCAAGGCGGCTCGCGACGTGCTCGGGCAGACGACGATCGCCGATGTCATCGAGCGCGAAGCGCGCGAGTCCGGCGCGAGCATGTACCACATCTAAGAGCCACGTCCTAGAGTCTGGCCTGAGAGCCATCCCCAAAGAGGTCGCCCAAAGAGGTCGCCCAAAGAGGTCGCCCAAAGAGGTCGCCCAAAGAGGTCGCCCAAAGAGGTCGCCCAAAGCATCGCCAGGGCCCGGGGACTATTGTCGTGAGCGCGATGGCGGCAATCCCGATCAACATTGCGGAGCTTGTTGGCAACACGCCGATCGTGCAGCTCACGCGGATGCTCCAGGGCACCCCGGCCGAGGACGGCCAGGTCGAGCTGTACGCCAAGCTCGAGGCGTTCAATCCCGGGGGGAGCGTCAAGGACAGGATTGGTGTCGCGATGATCGAGGCCGCCGAGGCTGAAGGTCGCATCGAGCCGGGGCGTACGACGGTTGTGGAGGCCACGAGCGGCAACACCGGGATTGCGCTTGCCTTCGTGTGCGCCGCCAAGGGTTATGACCTCGTGCTGACACTCCCCCAAGGGATGAGTCGTGAGCGGGAGATCCTGTTGAAGCTGTATGGGGCCAGTGTGCAGATCACCGAGTCGCTCGGCGGGATGGGGGAGGCCGTGCAGGCAGCCCAGGAGATGGCCCGCGATCCCGATGTGTTCCTGCCCGACCAGTTTTCCAACCCGGCCAACCCCGAGGCCCACCGCCGCGCCACCGGCCCCGAGATCGAGCGTGCGCTGGACGGACGCGTCGACGTGCTCGTCGCGGGTGTGGGCACCGGCGGCACGATCACCGGGGTGGGAGAGTACCTGCGCGAGCGCAACCCCCACCTGCGCATCGTCGCCGTGGAGCCGCGCGGCTCGGCGGTCCTGTCCGGCGAGCGCCCCGGCCCCCACCGGATACAGGGCATCGGCGCCGGCTTCGTCCCGCCGGTGCTGCGCCGGGAGCTGATCGACGAGGTTATCTCCGTCTCAGACGACGATGCGATCCAGACGGCGTGGACGTGCACCCGGCGCGAGGGCCTGCTCGCCGGGATCTCTTGCGGGGCGGCCCTATGGGCGAGCCTGCAGGTGGCAGCGCGCCCCGAGTCGAGGGGACGGCGGATTGTGACGATCATGCCCGACTCCGGTGAGCGTTACATCTCGCAGGCTTTCTTCGCACCCTCCTAGGATCGCTACGCTCTCTCCATGCTCGGCATCGGGACCGTCGCGCGGGTCGCAAAGGAGCTTCGCCGTGACGTGGCCGTCGCTCGCGACCGCGATCCCGCGGCGTGCGGCGTGCAGACACTCGAGATCGTTGCGACCTGGCCGGGGATCCAGGCGCTGCTCTCCCACCGTGTCGCCCACGCACTGCACTCTTCCGAGATCCCGCTTTTGCCGCGCTCGATCGCGCTCGTGTCACGCGCTTTGACGGGGATCGAGATCCATCCGGCGGCCATTATCGGCAAGGGCCTGTTCATCGACCATGGCTCGGGCGTGGTGATCGGCGAGACCGCCGAGATCGGCGACGATGTGACGATCTACCAGGGTGTCACGCTCGGCGGCACGGGCTTTGCCACGGGCAAGCGCCATCCAACAGTGCAGGACAACGTCACAATCGGCTCAGGAGCCAAGCTGCTCGGCCCGATCACGATCGGTCATGGCGCGAAGATCGGGGCCAACAGCGTGGTGATCATGGACGTGCCCCCGAACACCACGGTCGTCGGCAATCCGGGGCATCCGGTGCGCGTAGACGGCCGTCGCCCCGAGGGCCCCGACGCTGACTGGATTCACCTCCCCGACCCCATCGCCGAGGCGATCCAGGGCTTGGCAAGCCGTATCGGGGCGCTCGAGCGCGCCGTCGCAGAGCTATCCGGCGAGGGCTCTCAGCCGCCCGCCGAGGTGCGGCCGCTGCGGACGGTCAAGGGACCGAACCCGGCCGGGGGCTAGTAGAACACGGTTCGACAGCGGTGGCGTGGGTGGGCCTTGTACTCGGGGGCCTGGCCACGCGTCCACAGCCAGGTGTCGAGCGTCCGCGCGGGCACGCCGGTGCGCTGTGAGATCAGCTCGCAAGCGTGTACGGCGCATGCGCGGATCTCCCGCTCGGCGCCCCCGAGCGGGAGCTGCCGACCGCCGTCGATGAGGGCCGCGAGCTCGTCGTCGTAGAGGAGCACCCCGTCGCAGCGCAGCACGTGTGGCACGAGGTTGTCGGCAAAGATCGTGAGGCGGTCGAGGTCGCTGAACTGTGCCACCCCAACGAGCGCCAGGTCGTTGGCGAGGATCTGGGCTCGCTTGTAGAAACCGCGGTCGTCGAACATCGCCATCCCGCGCGCCAGCGTCTGCGCGAGCCGCTCAGCCGAGCCGCCTGCCTGGCCTACGAGGTCGAGCGCGCGCCTGGGAACAGGACCCTGTGTGCGCCGGCCTTGCGCGCCCCCGGGAGCCGGCCTTCCCAAGAAGCGCCCGAGCGAGCGCAGGGCCTGCGCGTAGAGGCTCATCAGCTCGTGGTCGGGGCGTTGGCCCAGGATCTCGGCGATCTCGCCCGTGCCGATGCGAGACAGCCACGCCGCCGTGGGTGGGCCGTGGGCGCGAACGTGGTCGGCGAGGCCCCAGGCGACGGTGAGGTAGCCGCTCACCGGGACCCCCTCGCGCGTGCGCTTGCGCAGCGTGGGAAACCAGCCCGAGCCGAAATTGACGGTGTCGAGGGCGAGCATGTAGTCGGCAACGTCTCCCGGCTCTCCCTCGAGATAGTGAAACTCGGGGTCGAGCGTGGGGGGTGTCGCGGGCTGCACCTCGGCGAGCGCGTCGAGGTCGATCCGCACGGAGTGAGCCTGTGCGGCGATCTGCGCGCAGGTCGCGCGAACCTCTTCGGTGAGGGACATGGGAGGGTCGTTTCCGGCCGGGAGGGGTGGACCGCTGGCGAGCATAGGTGAACGCATGGGTGAACGTTACGCGGGAGTGCCTCTCCCGGTCGGCCTCACTTGGCCTCAGCGCTCAGGGGGACCACTACCTCGCGCCAAGCGGCCGGGCTTCACATCGTTCGCGATGACTCATATCAATTGACATTGATCTGGCCATTTGAATAATATGCCGGCCATGGCTGACGTCGAGATTGGTGATGATTGGTATCGCACGGCCTACCCCCCGGAGATGGACAAGCTGCCCTGGGCGGACAAGACGGTCTCTGAAGTGGATCGCCTGCTCACGATGCTCAGGCCGCAGGGCGACGAGCGGATACTCGACATGGGCTGCGGCACCGGGAGGCACTCGCTGGAGCTTGCGCGCAGGGGGTTCTCGGTCGTCGGGGTGGAGCTGCTCGAGGCCAATGTCAAGGTTGGAGAACGGGCAGCCGAGCAACACTCCTTGAACGTCGAGTTCATCCAGGCCGACCTTCGCGAGCTCGATCTCAGCGAGGAGTTCGACCTTGTTGTCACCCTCAACGACGGGGGAATCGGCTACTTCGAGTCAGACTCCGAGAACCTGCGCACCTTCGAGGTGATCTCCCGTGCGCTCAAGCACTCCGGGCGTCACCTTGGACAGACCCCGAACGTCCTGTTCGCCGAGAAGCACCTGCCCGAGAAGACTTGGATCATGGGCTCTGAAGCGGTCGAACTGACCGATCACTGGTGGAACGAGAAGCTTCGCCGCCTGGAAGGCACCGCCGCGTCGATTTGGATCGGTGAGGTGTTCGAGAAGCTAGACCCGATCCCCTATAACTCGCGCCTGTATACGGTCGAGGAACTCCGGGACATCTACGCCTCGCTCGGAATGACCCTCACGAACACCTTCCGCGGCAGCGGCAAAGTCGGGCGTCCGCGCGACTCCCAGTACGAGGTCTTCTGGGAAGCCCGCAAGGAGTAGCGGGCCCGGCCGACCCCGCTTCTATGCTGCCGGGGATGGCTGAAAACGAGAACTCCGAGCGCGTCCAGGCGCTGCTCGAGGGCCTCAACGAGCCCCAGCGCGAGGCTGTGACCCACGGGGAGGGCCCGCTCTTGATCCTCGCGGGGGCGGGCAGCGGTAAGACGCGCGTGCTCACCCATCGCGTGGCGTTCCTGATCTTCACGGGGCGAGCCCACCCGAGCGAGATCCTCGCCATCACGTTCACGAACAAGGCCGCGCAGGAGATGCGCGGGCGCGTGGAGCATCTATTGACGGACCACCCCACCCACACGCGCGGGATGTGGCTGATGACCTTCCATGCCGCCTGTGCCCGCGTGCTGCGCGCCCAGGCAGAGCGCCTTGGGTATACCCCTCGCTTCACGATCTACGACCAGGCCGACGCGCGTCGCATGGTCAAGCGCTGCATCGAGGAGGTGGGGGTGGATCCCAAGCGCTTCGCCCCCGCGGCGGTCCACGGTCAGATCTCCCAGGCCAAGAACAAGCTGCTCTCGGCCTCTGACTGCGCTCAGGCGATCGGCTCGCAGTTCGAGGAGGTGGTGGCCGAGGTGTACGGGCTGTATGAGAGCGAGCTCCACCGCATGAACGCCATGGACTTCGACGACCTGCTGTTTCGCACGGTCAACCTGCTCGAGCTCTTCGATGACGTGCGCGCGCGCTACTCCGGGGCCTTCAAGCACGTGCTCGTGGACGAGTACCAGGACACCAACCATGCCCAGTACCGGCTCCTGCAGCTTCTTGTGGGGGGAGGGCGAGCCAAGCCGATCAGCGGTGAGCGCGTCAACCTCCCGGGCCATCGCAACCTGGCAGTCGTGGGCGACGACAGCCAGTCGATCTACGGGTTCAGGGGAGCCGACGTACGCAACATCCTCGACTTCGCCGACGACTTCCCCGACGCGCGCGTGGTGAAGCTCGAGCAGAACTACCGCTCGACGCAGACGATCCTTTCTGCCGCCAACGCCGTGATCGCCAACAATCGTGGGGGGATCGCAAAGCGACTGTGGAGCGAGAAGGGGCAGGGGAGCCCGATCAGGGTGCATGGCCTCGAGGACGAGCACGCCGAGGCGCGCTTTGTCGTGGGGGAGGTGGAGCGACTCCTGGATGAGGACCCCACCCACACCTCGCGTGCGGATATCGCGGTCTTCTACCGGACCAACGCCATGTCGCGCGTGATCGAGGACACGCTGGTGCGGCGCGATATCGCCTATCAGGTGATCGGAGGGACGAAGTTCTACGAGCGGGCGGAGATCAAGGACGCGATCGCCTACCTCGCCTGGATCGCCAACCCCTTCGACGTGGTGAGCTTCCAGCGCGTGGCAAATTCTCCCCGGCGCGGGCTCGGCCAGACCTCCTTGTCGAGGATCGTGGCTCACTCGGCGAGCGTGGGGGAGTCGGTGTGGGAGGTGGCGGGAGCCGCCGAGCGCATCCCCGGCCTGGGCGCCGCGGCGATCAAGGCCCTGGGGCGTTTCATGGCGACGATGGAGGATCTCGCGGAGCTTGCCCGCGACGGGATACCGGTCGGGGACCTGATGGACGCGGTGCTCGCCCGCAGCGGCTATGTGGAGGCGCTGGAAGCCGAGGCGGTGGGTCGCGGCGAGAAGGCGTTCGAGTCTCAGGGACGCATCGAAAACCTGCAGCAGCTCGTCGAGGTGGCTCACGAGTTCGACTCGGGGGCACAAGCGGAGGGGGACACGCTGGAGCTGTTCCTACAGGAGCTGGCGCTCAAGTCCGACGGCGACTCGCGTCGCGACGACGAGGGTCTGGTGACGCTCATGACGTTGCACAACGCCAAGGGGCTCGAGTACCCGATCGTGTTCGTCGTGGGTTGCGAGGACGGGGTGTTCCCCCACCAGCGTGCCCTCGACGAAGGTGGCGTGGAGGAGGAGCGCCGGCTCTTCTACGTCGCCATCACGCGCGCCATGCGCGAGCTCTACTTGACCTACGCTCGTCGGCGCTCCCTGTTCGGGGCCCCCACCTACAGCATCTCGAGCCGCTTCCTGGATGAGATTCCGGTGGAGTTGACAGAGCGTGAGGAGCTGCCCGCCCCGCGTCCGGGGGGAGCACGCGTGGGAGTGGCAAGCGGATCGCACGGCCTCGGTGGCGCACGGGTTGGGGTTTCCGAGAACGGTGGCCCCACGCGCGTGCGTGGGGCGTGGCATTCCGAATCACAGGCATCGCCCGCGACGGCCTCCTTCCGGCTGGGCGAGGACGTCGTGCACGCCGCATTCGGGGAGGGCGTCGTCACCGGCGTGGAGCCCGGAGGGATCGTCGTGGTGCGCTTCGCGGGCGACGGCACCGAGCGCAAGCTGATGGCCGACTACGCGCCCGTGAGCCGGCGATGACGGTCGGCCGCTGAGACGCATACGATCCGCGCGATGTCAGCCACGATCATCGACGGTAGGGCGATCGCCGGGCGTGTGCGCGCGCAGGTGGCGCATGAGGTCGCAGAGCTCGTGAAGGCCGGCGCGCGGGCTCCCGGCCTCGCGACGGTGCTCGTCGGGGACGATCCGGCCTCGGAGGTGTACGTCGGGGGCAAGCAGCGCGCCTGCATAGAGGTGGGGATGACACCGACAGACGTTCGCCTGCCGGCGGAGGCCTCGCATGAGCAGGTGGCCGGGCGCCTGCGAGCTCTCAACGAGGACCCGGGGGTGAGCGGGATACTGCTTCAGTTGCCGCTGCCCCCCAGCTTGACGGGCCGGCCCTCACTGGCCTGATCGACCCAGGCAAGGACGTCGACGGATTGACTCCCCTCAACGCCGGCCTGCTCTCCCTCGGGCGTCCCGGGCTGCGACCGTGCACCCCCTCGGGCGTGCTCGAGCTGCTCGCCAGCGTGGACGCGCGGTTGGAGGGCGCGGAGGCGGTGGTGGTGGGGCGCTCGAACCTGTTTGGCAAGCCCATGGCACAACTGCTGCTCGAGTCCAATGCGACGGTCACCGTCTGCCATTCGCGCACGCGCGATCTGCGCGAGGTGTGTGCGCGCGCGGACGTCCTGATCGCGGCCGTCGGCCGCCCGCGGCTGATCCGCCGCGATTACGTGAAGCCCGGAGCCGTCGTGATCGACGTGGGCATGAACCGCCCCTCAACCGAGCGCACGCTATCCCCGGTCGGGGGCACCGCCGCCGGAGGCGGTGGCCAGGCCGGTAGGGCCTCCGGTCTTGTCGGGGATGTCGACTTCGAAGGGGTGGGTGAGGTCGCTCGCGCGATCACGCCCGTCCCGGGCGGTGTCGGGCCGATGACGATCGCGATGCTGCTGCGCAACACGTTGCAGGCTGCCCGCGCCCAGAACGACCCAGACCCCCAATCGAGGGGATCGATTGCACAGGGGGCCCGATGAGGATCAGGAGGCTGCGGTTGGGGGAGCTGACGGTGTTGGTGGGCGTGGTGGGCGTGATCGTCGCCATGACACTCCCCTGGTATGAGAATTTGCAAGGCAGCCTCAACGCCTGGGATACGTTTGGATTTGGGGTCGTTCTACTGATGATCGCCGCCGCTGTCGGGCTCGTGCTTGTGCTGGCCACAGTCACCGAGCGTTCTACCGCCCTGCCGGTGGCGGCCGCGGTGTGGAGCACTTTCTTCGGGGGGCTTGGCGTGGTGGCCGCCATCGTCCGGGTCCTCGAGCGCCCCCACAACGCCTATGAACTGTGCGTGGGCGCCTGGGTGGCGCTTGCCGGTGCGATCTTGATCTTGGCCGGGTCCTGGCAGTCGCTGCGCGACGAACGCACCGGCCTCTATCCGCCGGCCGAGCCCGAGCCGCGCCCACCCATCGGTTCCTAGCCGCGCGCTGCCCGGCCTCCTCGATCAGGTCCTCAGCGGCCGCTGCCCGGGTCCTTGTCCGGAAGGAGAGTTGGGGCGGACAGAGAAAGATTGTGTGAAGAGTTGCAATCCCGCGCGGATCTCAGGACGCGTGGGAGTTGAGTCCTACTCACGATCTCCGGGGGGAGTAACGCAAATGAGCTTCGATGTCAGCCGGCTGCGCCGCAGCCACTGGATAACAAGCGGGGGCGCCGTCGCGTTCTTCGTGTTCCTGTTCTTCTTCAACTGGTACGGCGGCAGCTACAAAGGCACGATTCCCGTCGGGGGCGGCTCATTTGGCGCCAGTGTCAACTTCACCGGCTGGGACACATTCACGAACAGCCGCTGGATCTGGCTACTCACGATCATCGTCGCGATCGGGGCCGTCCTGCTCGTCGCGGGCCAGCGTCGACTCGAGTTGCCCGTGCGGCCGAGCGCGCTCGTCGCGGGCCTTGGGGCGCTCTCCACGCTGCTGATTCTCTACCGCATCATCCACCACCCCTCAGGCGGGGCCTCGTTCGCCGGGGCCTCCTTCGGCTATGGCATCAAGATCGGGATCTGGCTTGGTTTGATCGCCGCGGTCGCCGTCACCTATGGCGGGTACCTGATGATGGGCGAAGAGGGCACCTCGCTGTCGGACATCGGCGATCCACCGAACCGGGCGGTGGCCGGCGCCACTCCCGCCACCCCACCGCCGGCTCCGGCGGCGCCGACACCTTCCACGCCGACCTCGACGTCTCCCCCTCTCGCGGCCGGGGGCCCGTCCTCGCAACCCGGGGCGGCGACGCTCGAGCCGCCGCTCCCGCCCCCCTCGCCAGGTTCCTCCGGCGAGTCCGGTTTCTAGCCGCTCAGTTTCCAGTCACTCGGGAGGTTCCCACATCTACGGAGCGCCATTCACGGCGCTCCGTAGAATGCGGCCCTGTGATCGACCGAGAGGAAGTACTCCACGTCGCGCGCCTGGCGCGCCTCGAGCTCAGCGAGGAGGAGGTCGAGCCGATGGCGCGTGAGCTCTCGGCGGTGCTCGACCACGTCGCCAAGATCGCCGAGCTCGACCTCGATGGGGTCCCCCTCACCACACACGTCGCCGAGGTCACGGGCCGCCTGCGCCCCGACGAGCCTCGCGAGTCGCTTCCACGCGAGGTAGCGCTCGCGCACGCCCCCGTCGTCAGCGGCGACGGCTTCCTCGTCCCGAGCCCCCAAGCGTGAGCATGCCCCCCACTGTCCCGAGCCCTCAAGCGTGAGCATGCCCCCTACTGTCCCGAGCCCTCAAGCGTGAGCATGCGTCCCACCGTCCCGGGTCGGCTCGCATGAGCGCGACCGACCTGCTCGACCTGACGGCCACGGCGGCGGTCCGGGCACTCGCATCCGGCGAGGTGGACTCGGGTGAGCTGTTCGAGGCCTACCGCGAGCGTGCCCGCTCGGACGAGCTCAACTGCTTCACGTGGGTATCCGACGGCGATGCCCCGCAAGCGCCGGCCGGCTCATCGCTCGGCGGGGTTCCGCTGGCCGTCAAGGACCTGTTCTGCACCGAGGGCGTCCCCAGCCAGTCGGGCTCGCGCATCCTCGAGGGCTACCTCCCGCCCGTACAGCGCCACGGTCGTGGAGCGCCTCCAGTCCGCGGGCGTGGCGCTCCTTGCCAAGACAAATCAGGACGAGTTCGCGATGGGCTCCTCCAACGAGAACTCCGCCTACGGGCCGGTCTTGAACCCCTGGGATCGCACTCGTGTCCCCGGTGGCTCCTCGGGGGGCAGCGCGGCGGCAGTCGCGGCCGGGCTCGCCCCCTGGGCGCTCGGAACCGACACCGGCGGCTCGATCCGCCAGCCCGCCGCCCTGTGCGGGATCGTCGGCATGAAGCCCACCTACGGTGCCGTCTCCCGCTACGGCATGATCGCGTTCGCCTCCTCGCTCGACCAGGCCGGCCCGCTCACGCGCGACGTCACCGACGCCGCCCTCATGCTGCGCCACATGGTGGGCCGTGACGAGTGCGACGCCACCTCGCTGCGCTTTCCCGAGGAGATCTCCCTGCCAAGCGCCGAGCGCCTGGAGGGCGTGCGGCTCGGCGTGCCTGTCGAGCTGTCGGGCGAGGGGATCGACGCCGGCGTCCTCTCCGCCTTCAGGGCGGCGCTCGAGCAAGCCGAAGGACTCGGCGCCGGCGTCGAGCAGGTCGAGCTCCCGCACGCCCCCCACGCCCTGTCGGCCTACTACGTGCTCGCCCCCGCCGAGGCCTCCTCGAACCTGGCACGCTTCGACGGGGTGCGCTACGGGCTGCGCGCTGAGGCCGACGACCTGCTCGGCATGTACACCCACACCCGCCACGACGGCTTCGGCGCGGAGGTCAAGCGGCGCATCATGCTCGGCACCTACGTGCTCTCCTCGGGCTACTACGACGCCTTCTACGGCCGTGCCCAGCGTGTGCGCACGAAGATCGTCGAGGACTTCCGCTCCGTGTTCGAGCGCGTCGACTTCGTCGTCACCCCCACGAGCCCCACGGTCGCGTTCGAGCTTGGCGCCAAGACGGGGGACCCGCTCTCGATGTACCTCAACGATTTCTGCACTGTCCCGATGTCCCTGGCGGGTATCCCCGCGATCTCGATCCCCTGTGGGCTCAGCGAGGGTCTGCCCGTCGGCCTGCAACTTGCCGGGCCGGCGTTCAGCGAGAATCGCATCCTCGAGGCGGCCCATGCGCTCGAGCAGGCGATCGCTTTCGACTCGACTCCGGCGCGCGCGTGAGGGGTGGCCTGTGAGCACCGACTACGAGCCGGTCATAGGTCTTGAGATCCACATTCAGCTGGCGACCGCCACAAAGATGTTCTGCGGCTGCGAGCTCTCCTTCGGCGAGCCCCCCAACACGCGCACCTGCCCTGTCTGCCTTGGCCTGCCAGGGGCGCTCCCCGTCGCCAACGCGCGGGCGATCCACTTCGGCCTGATGATCGGGATGGCTGTCGGCTCCGAGCTTGCCCCGCGCTCGATCTTCCACCGCAAGAACTACTTCTATCCCGACCTCCCCAAGGGGTACCAGATCTCCCAGTACGACGAGCCCCTGTGCCTCGGGGGACAGCTCGCCGAGGTGCGCATCCACCGCGTCCACCTCGAGGAGGACGCGGCCAAGCTCGTCCACGTCGGGGCGAGCGGGCGAATTCACGCCTCGGACGCCTCGATCGTGGACTTCAACCGCGGTGGCACCCCGCTCGCGGAGATCGTCACCGAGCCCGACCTGCGCTCTGCCGAGCAGGCCGGCGAGTGGCTGCGCTTGCTGCGCACCACGATGCGCCGGCTGGGCGTGAGCGACGTCAACATGGAGGAGGGCTCCCTGCGCTGCGACGCCAACATCTCGGTGCGCCCCTCGGGGACGAGCGAGCTCGGCACCAAGACCGAGTTGAAGAACATGAACTCCTTCCGCTTCATCGAACGGGGGATCCGCGCGGAGGTGGCACGCCAGGAAGAGATCCTTTGCGGCGGTGGGCGCGTCGCGCAGGAGACGCTCCACTACGACCCCCCCTCGGGCCGCATAACCTCATTGCGCTCCAAGGAGGAGGCCCACGACTATCGCTACTTCCCCGAGCCCGACCTCGTGCCTGTAGCGGTAGACCGGGAGATGCTCGACGCCGCGCGCGCCGCAATGCCGGAGCTGCCCGCCGCCCGCGCGGAGCGCTTCGAGCAGACGATCGGCTTGAGCGCCGACAGTGCGCGCCGGCTCGCCTTCCGGGCAGAGCTCGGCGATTACTTCGAGCAGGCGCTCGCCGCGGCCGTTGACCCGCCGCCGCCCCAGGTGATCGCCAACTGGGTCACCCTCGAGCTGCTCCCACGCCTCGGCGAGGGCGAGGGTCCCGCCGACTCGCTGGTGACTCCGTCAGGGCTGGCCGCGCTGTGTGGGATGGTCGCCGCCAAGCGCCTCAGCGTGGGTGCCGCCCGGCAGGTGCTCGACCGGCTCGTGAGTGACGGCGGGGATCCCGTGGCGGTCGTTGAGGCCGAGGGACTTGCCGCGCTCGGCGGCGATGAGGACCTGGCCGCGGTCGTGGCCGCGGCCCTGGCCGCCAACGCCGACGCCGCCGAGCGCGTGCGCACCGGCAATGCGAAGGCGATCGGCCCGATCGTCGGCTATGTGATGCGCGAGACCAAAGGTCGCGCCGACGGCGGCGAGGTCACGCGGCTCGTCAACGAGCAGCTCGGGATCTGAGCCCTCCCTCGATTTCGGCACTCAGAACACATCCCTGAGCCACACTTGAACTCTGGGCCTCGGCCACGCGCCCCCGGCGAGCCGTTACTCCGCGCATCTGTTGAGCCGGTCACGCTATCTGTTGAGCCGGCCACGCTTTGAGGTACGCTCTAGACATGAGCCAATCCACATCGAACAGCTCCTCGGCCGGATCGCTGGGACGCACGATCGTCGCGATCCTCGTGCTGCTGGTGGTGGGGTACTTCCTGTTGCACGTCCTCATCGGTGTCGCCGTCGCCATCGCGGGCTTTGCGGTCGTGATCCTGGCCGTTGTGGCGGTCGTCTGGGCGCTGCGCATCCTGCTCTGAGGAGGCCGATGATCGGCCAGGGATCTCACACATGGCCTATCTAGTCATCGCCTTCTGCTTTGGCCTGGCCGGCGGGATCGTTGGCCGCGTCAAGGGCAGCTCTTTCGTCCTCTGGTTCCTGATCTCGGCGGTCGTCCCCTTCTTTGGGCTCATGGCCGCGATCGCCTACCGCTACGAGCGCGACGAGCCGCGTCGCCAGTGCCCGAAATGTGGGCGTGTCACGAAGGTGCACGACGCTTTGTGCACACGCTGTGGCGAGGAGCTCGAGTTCCCCGAGCGGTTGCTCGCGCCCGAATCGGCCGGGCGCCCAGCCGCGCCCTCAGCCTGATCGGATTCGCCGGCGCGCACCCGCGGGTCGCTGTTCGCGGCGCCCAAATGTTTAGGCCGTCCTAAGCCAATCCTTCGCATAGGCTGTCCAAACAGCCATGAATGTGAACGTAAAGACAGCCGCCGCCGCCCCCTCGTTGATCGCGCGCTTGATCCATCGCGCCGGCTTCGAGGACGAGCGCGATTTCGTGCTGAGGGTCGTCCAACCGGCGCTCGTCGGCATGATCGACGGCACCGTCTCCTCGATCGCCCCGATCTTCGCCGCGGCGGTCTCCTCGAACTCGCACACGGCGTTCGTGGTGGGGCTCTCGACGGCGCTCGGCGCGGGTATAAGCATGGGCATCTCCGAGGGGCTGTCGGACACGGGCGAACAGACTGGTCGCGGCTCGCCCGTCGTGCGCGGAACCGATCACCGGAGGCATGACCGCCCTGGGCGGGCTCTTTCACACGCTGCCATTCCTCATCAGGGATACCCACAACGCGTTGATCGTCGCGGGCATCGTCGTCGCCGTCGAGCTGTTCGTGATCGCCTGGGTGCGGGAGCGCTTCCTGAAAGTGTCGCTGCGCTCCTCCCTGGTGGTGGTGACGCTGGCAGGGGCGATTGTGCTCGCCATCGGCGTCGCCATCGGGAGCGCCTGAGCGCAGGAACGCGCTCTCAGTAGCACGAAAACCCGCTGGTAGACTTGCATTCAACGACAAGGGCTTGCCGAGCCCTCGCGATTTTGTGATCCCGGATCTGAGGAAAGGAGGTCGGTGAGATGCGTGCAGTGGATGCCGTGATGGAATGCTTGAAGGCGGAGGGCGTGGATGTCGTCTTCGGTCTGCCCGGTGGCGCCAACCTCCCGACCTACGACGCCTTCGTGGATGGCGGTATTCGCCACATCCTGGTGCGCCACGAGGCCGGCGGCGGCCACGCGGCAGAGGGTTATGCCAAGGCCACCGGCAAGGTGGGCGTGGCGTTCGCCACGAGCGGCCCTGGCGCGACCAACCTGATCACGCCGATCTGTGACGCGATGATGGACTCGGTCCCGGTCGTGTTCATCACCGGCCAGGTGCGCACCGAGCTGCTCGGCACCGATGGCTTCCAGGAGGCGGACACGATCGGGATCACGATGCCGATCGTCAAGCACTCGTTCATGATCCAGGATCCCCTCGAAATCCCCCGTGCGATCCACGAGGCGTTCTATGTCGCCCGCTCGGGCCGGCCAGGCCCGGTGCTGGTGGATATTCCCCAAGATCTTTCGAGGGCCGAGATCCCGTATGAGCCGGTCGCCGATGTGCGCCTTCCCGGCTACCAGCCAACGCTCGAGGGCAACCAGAAGCAGATTCGCCAGGCCGCCAAGGCGCTCGTCGCCGCGCAGCGTCCGGTCATCTACGCGGGCGGCGGCGTGGTCAACGCGGGCGCCTCCGCGGAGCTCGTCGAGTTCGCCACCAGCCGATCGCTTCCCGGTGACCTGCACCCTGATGGGCCTCGGCGCCTTCCCGGCCGGGGCCGCACCCGCAATGGCTCGGGATGCTCGGAATGCACGGCACACGCGCCGCCAACTACGCGATGGACGAGGCCGACCTGATCTGCGCCGTGGGGGCCCGCTTTGACGATCGCATCACCGGCAAGCTCTCCGAGTTCGCCCCGCGCGCCAAGTTCATCCACATAGACGTCGATCCGGCCGAGATATCAAAGAACGTCCCCGCTCACATCCCGATCGTGGGCGACGCCAAGCACGTACTGGCAAAGTTGCTTGTCGAGTACCGTGCCCTGAGCGCCGATCCCGCCCGCCTCGGCGAGTGGTGGGAGCGGATCGAAGGTTGGCGCGAGAAGCATCCGCTCACCTACGAGGACTCCAGCGACTCGGAGATCAAGCCGCAGTACATGATCAAGGCGCTGCACCAGGCCACGGGGGGCGAGGCGATCGTGACAAGCGACGTCGGCCAGCACCAGATGTGGGCCGCCCAGTACTACGACTTCCCACAGCCCCGCCGTTGGATCAACTCGGGAGGCCTTGGCACGATGGGCTTCGGGTTGCCCGCGGCAATGGGTGCCGCTGTTGGCTGTCCCGACCGGACCGTGTGCTGCGTCGCGGGCGACGGTTCGGTCCAGATGAACGCCCAGGAGCTCGCCACCTGCGCCCAGGAGAAAATCCCGATCAAGGTGTTCATCATGAACAACGGCTTCCTCGGCATGGTGCGCCAGTGGCAGGAGCTCTTCTGGGACGGGCGCTACAGCCACGTCGAGATGGGCCGACACCCCGACTTCGTCAAGCTCGCCGAGGCCTATGGCGCGACGGGCATGCGCTTCGAGGACAAGACCACGCTCGTCGAGGACATGAAGCGCGCGATCGAGACCGACGGCCCCGTCGTTGTCGACGTGAAGGTGACGCGCGAGGAGAACACCTACCCGATGATCCCGGCCGGGCAGGCAGCCAGGGAGATGGTGGGATGAGCGCCCCTGCGGATTTTTTTATGGATAGGGGGTCGTTCTGATGGGAGAGCCGGCCACCAAGGAACCGCTCAGCCTGGAGGAGCTGCAGGCCTCGGGCAACCTGAGGTCGGGGCGCAAGCACGTGCTGTCGATCCTCGTGGAGAACAAGTCGGGCGTGCTCACTCGCATCGCGGGCCTGTTCGCACGGCGCGGCTTCAACATCGACACGCTGACGGTCGGTCCGACCGACGACGATCACATCTCGCGCGTGACGTTGACGGTCGATGGGGCGATCCACCCGATCGACCAGGTCACAAAGCAGCTGCACAAGCTCGTCAACGTCTTGAAGATCAGGGACCTCGAGCCGACCGACACGGTGGCGCGCGAGCTGGCCCTGTTCAAGATCTCCGCCGACGGGGCCCAGCGCGGGGAGCTGATGCAGATCACCGAGATCTTTCGCGGGAAGGTCGTCGACGTTACGAAGCGCTCGGTGATCGTCGAGGTGACGGGCACGACCGAGAAGGTCGAGGCCTTCGAGAGCATGGTCCGCCCGTTCGGCCTGATCGAGATGATGCGCACCGGCGAGATCGCCATCGCGCGGGGTAGGGGAGAGACATAGCAGTCGCCACCGGCGAGCGCTCGCCGTTCACGCTCACCGCGTCAGACCGCGAGCGCCTGCGCGCGCGGCTCGATCTCGCGCTCCGGCGTGCCCGCCGCTCGGGGCACCCGACGCTCGCCACGATCACCTGCGCCACTGCCGCCGGACGTGGACCCCGCCTCGGTGGTGTGCGCCTCGCGGCGCCCAGGCGAGCCGTGGTTCGTCTTCGAGCAGCCCGATCGCGGCGATGCGGCGCTTGCCGGGCTCGGCCAGGTCGCGTGCGCTGGAGAGCTCGGGGCCCGACCGCTTTGCGACTGTCGCAGACCGCTGGCGCACGCTGTCGGCAAGAGCAGTCGCCGACGCCCCGAGTGACGCGAGAGGCGGTGGGCCTGTCGCGGTCGGTGGCTTCGCGCTCGCGCCTGACGGAGGCGCCTCGCCCGCCTGGAGTGGCTTCGAGCCGGCCTCGCTGCTCGTCCCGCAGGTCGCACTCGCGCGCGAGGAGCACGCTGGAGAGCGTCGCGTGCGTCTGACCTTGGCTGCGCTGGCCCAGCCCGATGACACGAGCGATGATCTGCTGGCGGAGTTGACACTGCGCCTGGAGGAGCTCGTCGGCGCCGCCGCTACCGCTGCTCGACCCCGCGCCCACCGGTCGCTTTCAGGTCTCCAGCGGCATGCCGCCCGAGCACTATGAGGCGGCGGTGAGCCGCGCGGTCGAGCTGATCCGAGCCGGGCTCCTGCAGAAGGTCGTGCTTGCCCGCGAGGTGCAGGTACATGCGCCATGCGACTATGACCCAGCGGCGGTCTTCGGGGTGTTGCGCGACGCGTTTCCCTCGTGCTTTGTCTTTTGCGTCGGCCGCGGCGACGCGACGCTCGTCGCCGCCAGCCCCGAGCTGCTTGTGCGTCGCGAGGGTCAGCGCGTCAGCACGATCGCGCTCGCGGGCTCAACCCGGCGCAGCGCGGATCCCGCCGTCGACGCGCACCTCGGCGAGCAGCTCATGCGCGACCCGAGCTACCGCGAGGAGCACGCGATCGTCGCACGCCGGATCGAGCGCACCCTCAACCAGTACGCGATCTGGGTCACCACCGCGCCCGAGCCATCGCTTGTGCGCATCGCCAACATCCAGCATCTCGCGACCCCGATCAGGGCCCAGCTCGCCGCCCCCGTGGAGGCCATCGAGCTCGCCGGCCTGATGCATCCCACTCCCGCGGTGGGTGGCGAGCCCTCGCATGCCGCGCTCGAGCTGATCCCGGCACTCGAGGGACTTGACCGCGGTTGGTACACCGGGCCGGTCGGCTGGACCGACGCCGCCGGCGACGGGGAGTTCTGCGTCGCGCTGCGCTGCGCGCTCCTGCGCGGCAACGTCGCCCGCTGCTATGCCGGCAACGGCATCGTGCGCGACTCCGACCCCACCGCGGAGCTGGCCGAGACGGAGGTCAAGTTGCAGGCGCTGTTGCCCCTACTCACGAGCTGAGCGTTCCAGACACCGCGCTCCATACACGCCGGTGAAGCTCGACGTTGGACTCGCGCTGGGTGCGGACTTCGACGATCGCGGAGCCGGGTGCCGCGAGTGCCCGCTCGAGCGCGGCGCGGAATGACGCGACCCCCGCGACCGTCTCATGGCTGAACCCGTAGAGCGCTGCCGCTTGGGCGAAGTCCAGTCCCGTGGGCGTGGCGATATGGCGTGTGTAGTGGTCGTCCTGCAGCGCCGCCGGCGACCTGGATACGGGCAGGAAGTCGAAGATGCCGCCGCCTTCGTTGTTGAGCAGCACAATCGTGAGCTTCAGACCGAGGCGACATGCGGCGAGCAGCCCGCCGATGTCGTGGGCGAGAGCGACATCGCCGATCAGCAGCACGATCGGCCCGCGGCTGGCGGCGGCTGCCCCAAAAGCGCTGGAGACGGTCCCGTCGATCCCGTTGGCGCCGCGGTTGCACAGCACGCGTGGAGGGTCGGGACGTGCAGGCCAGAAAGTCTCGATGTCGCGTATCGGCATCGAGGAGGCCACGAACAGGGTCGCCTCCCGCGGCAGCAGCACACCGAGCTCGGCCGCGACCGAGGGCTCGCCGCAGCCGCTCGCCGCGAGCACACCGAGGATCGCCTCGGCGGCGCGCTCGTCGGCGCTACGCCAGCCGTCCAGCCAGTCGGAGTGGGCGTCCCCGCTCGCCGGTCTCTGCCGCTGTCTCGCCGGCCCCTCCACGCGAGTGCGGGGCGTCTCGACCACGCTCGTCGGAGGATCGCTCGGCTCCGCGGGGAGCGCTTGGAGTGTCCGCGCCAGCGCGCTCAACGTCGCCGCCGGCTCCGCCGCAATCGAATCGCAGACGACGCCCGCGGGATCCTGCCAGGCACCCTCCGCATCGACCGCGATCTGGAGAGTGCCCGTGAGGCTCGCAAGCCAGCCGCGCAACGGCTTTGACACGGGCAGGTCCCCGACCCTCACGACGACCTCGGGCTTGTGCTCGGCTCGCAAACCCGGGATCACGCAGGAGCGCGTCGTAGTGGGCGATCGCGGCTTCCCCGCGCCGCGCGCTCGACATTGGATCGGCGAGCAAGGGCCAGCCGACGGTCTCGCAGAACGACGCGGCCGCTTGCCCGAGCGGTGTCGCTCGCTCGTGACGACCCGCGACGAGAACCCCGCGTCGGGCGGGGCCGATCACCTCTCTCAACCTGCGTGAGGCGGCGGCGGGGTCAGAGCCGCGGGGGCGGCGGCTGACGAGCGGAGCCCGCTTCGGGCCTGCCCCCGCCGGCGGGCCCCGGCGGCTCGTCGCACAAGAGCGGCTCGCGCAGCGGGAAGTTGAGGTGGACCACCCCGGGCCTGCCCTCCTGAGCGGTCCAGAAAGCGCGACAAGCGAGCGTCCGCATCCAGCGCAGTCGCTCGCCGGTCGCCTCGTGCGTGCCGACCTCGAAGAACCACTTCGCAAAGCCCCCAAAGATCTTCAGCTGGTCGATCGTCTGTCCGGCGCCCACCTCGCGCAGCTCCGGCGGCCGGTCGGCGCTCAATACGATCAACGGCACGCGTGCCTCGTGCGCCTCCACGACGGCGGGCAGCAGCTCGGCGACGGCCGTTCCCGACGTACACGTGATCGCAGTCGGCAGTCCCGAGGCCTTCGCGAGGCCCACTGCGAAGAAGCCGGCACAGCGCTCGTCTACGTGCGAGTGACAGCGCAGCCGCTCCTCCCTCGCGAGCGTCAGCACGATGGGCGTGCAGCGCGACCCGGGAGAGGTACACGCGTCGCGCATCCCGCAGCGCGCCAGCTCGTCGACGAATGCGCCCAGCAGCTGGTAGGTGGCCTCCGCTGTGGTCATCGGCGGTTGAGAGGACTCATAGGATGGGTTCGTGATTGAGAGTAAGCGTGTCGAGTCGGAGTCCGAGAGCGTCGTGTTGCTGCACGGGTTCGGGGGCACCCGCCGTACGTGGGATGGTGTTCTCGCGCATTTGTCCGCGGAACGCTACCGGCCGCTGGCGCTCGACCTCCCCGGACATGGCGATCGGGTTGACGCGCCACGCCCGATTGGCTTCGACGGATGCGTGGAGAGCGTGCTCGAGAGTAGTCCCGAGCGCTTTGTGCTCGTCGGCTATTCGATGGGGGGACGTATCGCTCTGCATGTAGCCCTCGCCGCTCCAGAGAGGGTTGCGCGGCTGGTGCTGATCTCGGCGACAGCCGGGATCGACGATCCCGAGGAGCGAGCACGACGCCGGGACGCCGACCATCGTCTGGCGGATGAGATCGAGGAGGGCCCGATCGAGGAGTTCGTCGCGCGCTGGCGCTCCCAGCCCATGTTTGCCGAAGATCCGCCGGAGGTGGGGGCGCTCGCTCGCGCCGACCAGTCGCGCAACCGCCCGGACGGCGTCGCGGCCGCGCTGAGGGGAATTGGAACCGGCGACATGGAACCGCTGTGGGGGCGACTCGGCCGGCTGAGGATCCCGGTGACGGTCATGGCAGGGAACCGCGACGTCAAGTTCTGCTTGCTCGGCGAACGGCTCGCCGGCCTGCTCCCCGACGCTCGACTCCATCTCGTGCCGGGCGGTCACGGTCTCCCGTTCGAGGATCCACGGGCTATAGCCGAGGCGATCTCAGAGCGGCTCGACGCCGAGCCCGGGACCGTCGGGAACGCGGATCTCCCCGTGCACTGACGCAAGCTGGTCTGAGAGGCCGTCGAACATCGCGAGTGTCGCCAGGCCACACGCGGGCATGGGGCCGCGTGAGGCGAGTGCCGCGGCGGCGTGGATTGCCGCGGCGACGCCGAGTGGGCCGTCCAGCGTGGAGGCGAGGTACACCTCCGCGCCCGACGCTCTGACCAGCGAGGCAGCTGCCAGCAGTCCCGCGATGCCCCCGCAGCGCGAGACCTTCAGGCAGACCGCGTCGGCGACTCCGGCGGTGAGCGCGCCGTGCTCGGCGGCGGTCTCGTCGATCGCCACGCGTGTCGCCACGCGCCCGCGCACCTCTCGTACCGCGGCCAGCCCGTGCACCGGCTCCTCGATCAGCTCGAGCCCCACCGGCGAGAGCGCTTCGATGTTGCGCACCGCCTGCTCGACGCTCCACGCCCCGTTCGCGTCCAAGCGCAGGGCGACATGCGGGCCCGCGCTTGCCCTCACCGCGGCCACTCGTCCCGCGTCGTCGCCGAGGCCCACCTTCACCTTCAGGCAGCTGAAGCCCTGTCGCACAGCTTGCGCTGCCTGGTCTGCCGCCGTGGCGCGATCGAGAGCGGAGAGGGTCGCGTTCACCGGCACACTCGCCGCGGGGGTGTCGGTGAGCAGAGACGCCACCGGCCGGCCGGTGCGGCGGCCCGCCAGGTCCCACAGCGCCAGGTCGATCGCCGCGAATGCCTCGGGAAGGTCGTCCAGGCGGCGACACGCGTCCACTATCTGAGCGCCGTTCATACCGTCGGCCTCTTCCACCACCGGTCGGTAGCGCTCGAGCGCCTGCTCGACGCGCGTGACGCTCACGCCGTCATAGGGCTTGAGCGGTGCGGCCTCGCCATGGCCCACGATGCCGTCCTCGTCGGTGAGCGACACCGCCAGCAGCTCGCGCTCGGAGACCGTCCCGTAGGCGCTCTGTAGTGGCTGGAGCAGGCGCAGGGCGTGTCGCCGCACGACCAGTCTCAGGGCCCGATCCCTCCGCTCAAGAGGATCCCGGCGGAGAACAGCAGGCAGAACACGAGCTGGAGTGCCCCGGTCTTTGCAAGCGCCCCGTTCAGGGCCGGGCCGTCGACGCGCCTTCTGACGATCCTCGTGAGTGGGATCGCGAGCGGGATCGCACACCACGCCAAGAGCAGCCAGGCCGTCATCGACCCGAGCACCCATGGCAGCGGCACAAGCAGGAACGCTCCCGCGACCATCGCCGTGTAGAGCATGCGAGTGCGCTCGCGCCCGAGGCGCACGGCGAGCGTGCGCTTGCCCGCGCGTCGGTCGGTCTCCAGGTCGCGCACGTTGTTCACGACGAGGATCGCGCTCGCCAAGAGGCCCACCGGCACCGCGCACGCGTATGCCTCCCACGGCAGCTCTTGCACTTGCACGAAGTAGGACCCGCTCACCGCCACGATCCCGAAGAAGAGGAACACGAACAGCTCGCCGAGTCCCTCGTACCCGTACGGTCGCGGCCCGCCGGTGTAGAGGACTCCCGCGAGAATCGACACGGCACCGACGGCGATCAGCTCCCAACCCGCCACGGAGACGAGATATACGCCGCACAACACCGCGAGCCCGAACGTCACGTACGTCGCCAGCAGGACCCGCCCCGGTGGCACCAGCCCGCCCGCGGTCACCCTGACGGGGCCGAGTCGATCCTCGGTGTCGGCTCCTCTGCGCGCGTCCGAGTAGTCGTTTGAGAGGTTGGTCCCCACCTGGATGAACACCGCGCCGAACAGCGCCGCCACGAACGCGAGCGGGTGGAAGTGTCCGGCGCCGAGGGCGAGCGAGGTTCCGACCAGGACCGGCGCCACGGCTGCCGGGAGCGTGCGTAGGCGCGCGGCCATCAACCAGATGTGCACTGCGCTCGAGGCCTTCGGGGTCGGCGCCGCGGATGGTGCGGGCCCGCCGATCGTCCCGACGGTGGTCATGCCCGTCTCGGGAAGCGGGCGAAGTCGGGCTCCCGCTTCTGCTTGTAGGCCTCGCGACCCTCCTTGGCCTCCTCGCTCCCGTAGAACAGCAGGTTGGCGTCGTGGGCGAGCTGCTGGATTCCGGCCAACCCGTCCTCGGCGGCGTTGAAGCTCGCCTTCAGCAAGCGCAGCGAGAAAGGGGACAGGGCGAGCATCTCGCTACACCACCGCACCGTCTCCTCCTCGAGACGATCGAGCGGCACCACCGTGTTCACGAGCCCCATCTCGAGTGCCTGCTGGGCGTCGTACTGGCGGCACAGGAACCAGATCTCCTTCGCCTTCTTCACGCCGACCACGTTCGCCAGCAGCCCGGCGCCGAAACCACCGTCGAAGGAGCCCACGCGCGGCCCCGTCTGGCCAAAACGCGCGTTGTCGGCCGCGATCGTGAGGTCGCACACGAGGTGCAGCACGTGGCCGCCGCCGACCGCGTACCCGGCCACCATCGCCACCACGGGCTTGGGGAGCCGCCGTATCTGCACGTGCAGGTCGGTTACGTGGAAGCGCCCGACCCCGGCCTTGCCCGACTCGTCCTCGGAGAGGTATCCCGAGTCTCCTCGCACGCGCTGGTCGCCCCCCGAGCAGAAGGCGAGCGGGCCCTCTCCGGTGAGCACGATCGCTCCGACCTCCGTGTCCTCGCGCGCCTGCTCCAAGGCCTGGGAGATCTCCACGACAGTCAGTGGCCTGAAAGCGTTTCTGACCTCGGGACGGTTGATCGTGATCTTTGCGATGCGGGGGGCGGGCTCGGATCCGAGCCCGGCGGACTTCTCATAGCGGATGTCCGTGTAGGTGCCTGCTGCGATCCACGTGGTCGTCAAGGTGTCTGAGCTCTCCTGTCTGGGCGTGGCGGGTCGCAGGTCGTGCCCGCGATTCACAGCGAAGGCTAGCCTGTGAACGATGCAGGTTGAGGCATGGCTGCAGCGCGCTGCCGGCTTGGCACCGACGCTCACTGCGCTCGCGACCCCGGACGCGCGGATGTCCTACGCCGAGCTGCTGCACGCGGCGCGCGCGGGAGCCGGCGAGCTTGCCGACCGCGGGGTGCTTTCAGGCCAGCGTGTCGCGATCGCGCTTGACCCTGGTATCGAGTTCGCCGTGGCGCTCCACGCGTGCTTCCTACTCGGCGCCGTCGCCGTTCCGGTGGACCTGCGCCTCACACCCGCCGAGCGCGAGGGGGTCCTCGCGGGGGCGAGCGTGCAAGTCGAGCGCCCCCTGCGCGCGTCCGGCCTCGACGAGGGTGAATCGGAGACGTTCGCGAACGGAGCGAGCCACGATCTCGACGCGGTCTGCACGGTCATCCACACATCCGGCACCACCTCAGCCCCGCGCCCGGTGGAGCTCACGTACGGCAACTTCCTGTGGAGCGCGCTCGGCTCCGGTGTGGCGCTCGGAATCGACCCCCGGGAGCGCTGGCTGTGCGCGCTGCCGCTCTCGCACGTGGGCGGCCTCTCGATCCTCGTGCGCAGCGCGATCTACGCCACCACCGCCGTGATCCACCGACGCTTCGACACCGATCGCGTGCTCGCCGCGCTGCGTGAGGAGCCGATTACGCTCGTCTCGCTCGTCTCCACCACGCTCGCCCGCCTGCTCGACGCCGGGCTGCACGACCCGCCGCACCTTCGCGGCGCTCTCACCGGTGGCGGCCCGGTGCCTGCGGCGCTGGTAGGACGTGCACGGGAGGCTGGGGTGCCGGTCCTCGCGACCTACGGTCTGACCGAGTGCTGCTCGCAGGCAGCGACGGCCCCGCTCACGACGCTTGCGCCCGCCCACAGCGAAGGTTGCGGGGAAGCTGAGCAGGGTGCGCCGTCGAGCGACGTTGGGGCCGGCGTGCCGCTGTTCTGCACACGCGTCGAGATTGCCCGTGACGGAGAGATCCTGTTGTCAGGCCCCACAGTCGCCCCCCGGGGGCTCCCGACGGACGGCCGCCTGCACACCGGCGATCTCGGATCGATGGATGGCGATGGCTTCCTGCGCGTCAGTGGGCGCAAGGCCGACACGATCGTCAGCGGCGGGGAGAATGTCGCGCCGAGCGAGGTCGAGGGGGTGCTCGAGGCGTGCCCGGGGGTGCTCGAGGCGGCGGTGGTCGGTCGCGAGGATCCCCAGTGGGGGGAGGCGGTCACGGCGATCGTCGTCGTGGCGCCCCGGGCCGGCTTGGGAGAGGGGGTCGTGCGCGAGTATTGCGCCGCACGACTGGCCCCGTTCAAGGTTCCAAAGCGCGTGGAACTCGTCACGGCACCGCTCCCACGCACGCGCTCTGGCAAGCTTCTGCGAAGGGAGCTGTAAAGGGATCTTGCGATGAGCACCGTTCAACCGGAGGAACCTGGCGAGGACGCGGCGCGTGAGCACCGTGACGCGAGTCTCACCCATTGGGAAGAGGCCGCCTCCGGTTGGGTCGCGCGCCAGGACATGCTGCGCGAGCTCTCGGCGCCGGTCTCTCACTGGATGATCGACGCGGTCGATCCCCAGCCGGGGCAGCGCGTGCTCGAGCTCGCCGCCGGACTCGGCGAGACGGGCTTCCTCGCCGCCGAAATGGTGGCCCCGGTCGGGGGTGTGATCACGAGCGACCAGGCCGACGCCATGCTCGACGGTGCCCGCAAGCGCGCGGGCGAGCTCGGGCTCACGAACGTCGAGTTCCAGGTACTCAACGCCGAATGGATCGACCTGCCAGTCGCAAGCGTCGACGTGGTGCTGTGCCGCTGGGCCTACATGCTGATGGCCGATCCACCTGCGGCCCTGCGCGAAACAAGGCGAGTGCTGCGACCCGAGGGGCACGTCGCCCTCGCGGTATGGGACGCCCTGGAGCACAACCCGTGGGCGCTGCTCCCAGCGACCGAGCTGCTCGAGCGCGGCCTGATCCCGGCGCCCGCCCCCGGCACGCCCGGCCCGTTCGCGCTCGGTGAGAAGCAGAAGGTGAGGGACCTGCTCGAAGATGCGGGCTTCGACGAGGTGTGGGCGGAGCCGCTCGACCTCGTCCAGAGGTGTGCGAGCTTCGAGGAGTTCTGGGAGACGACACTCGACATCGCACGCTCCTTCCACGACGCGGTGCTCGCCCGCCCCGAGGCCGAGATCGCCGAGATCCGCAAGAGCCTGCAGGCGCGCTTCGCGCCCCACACCGCCGAGGACGGTTCGCTCGAGATACCGATGCGCACTCTCGTTGGGGTGGGAACCGCATAATCGGATACCCTGCGCGACCAATGCTCTACGACGACGACGCAGACCTCACGCTCTCGACCCCCCATCCGGGGGCGCGGCGGCAAGACCGTCGCGATCATTGGCTATGGCTCACAGGGTCATGCCCACGCCCTCAACCTGAAGGACTCCGGCGTAAGCATCGTGGTGGGCCTGCGCGAGGACTCCTCCTCGGTCGAGAAGGCCCGCTCAGAAGGACTCGAGGTGCTCTCGCCCGTCGAGGCCGCCTCGCGCGGTGACCTCGTGATGATGCTCGTCCCCGACGAGCTCCACCATCAGGTCTGGGATGAAATCTCAGATGGGATCGCCCAGGGCAACGTGCTCCTCTTCGGTCACGGCTTCTCGATTCACTATGGCGAGGTCGATCCCTCCCCCCGGAGTCGATGTGGCGATGGTCGCGCCCAAGGGCCCCGGCCATCTGGTGCGCCGTCAGTTCACCGAGGGCAGCGGTGTTCCGGGCCTGATCGCCGTCGCCCAGGACGCCACCGGCGACGCACGCTCGCTCGCGCTGGCCTATGCCAAGGGGATCGGCTGTACGCGCGGAGGCGTTATCGAGACGACCTTCAAGGATGAGACCGAGACCGATCTCTTCGGGGAGCAGGCAGTCCTCTGCGGCGGCGCCTCCGAGCTCGTCCAGGCCGGCTTCCAGACGCTCGTCGATGCCGGCTATGACCCGGAGATGGCCTACTTCGAGTGCATGCACGAGCTCAAGCTGATCGTCGACCTGATGTACGAGAAGGGGCTCGCCGGCATGCGCTACTCGATCTCCAACACCGCCGAGTACGGTGACTACACGCGCGGCAAGCGCGTCATCACCGAGGAGACGCGCGCGAAGATGCGCCAGATCCTCACCGAGATCCAGACGGGCGACTTCGCGCGCGAGTGGATCGCCGAGAACCGCGCCGGCCAGGAGAACTTCAAGCGCATGCGCGCCGAGCAGGCCGACACGCAGGTCGAGCAGGTCGGCGGCGAGCTGCGCTCGCACATGGACTGGATAAAAACCTCGTTTTGACCCACCCGCCCACCCATCTGGCCCTTGGGATCAGATCAATGGTGACTGGTTCCGGGCCTCACGGTCGCGGGTAGGCGGTCGGGCGTGTGAGCGATGCGCGCACGTCATCTGGGCAGGGCCAGGCCAGGGTGGCCGACCGCGTGATGGGTCGCGAGCTTAGCTCCGGGGAGTTCAAGCGTCAGCAGAGCTACTTCCGCGACTGGGTCGGAGTGGACCCGCGCACCGGCCGGCAGACGGCGCTCGCGGTCGAAGCCGGGCGCTACCACCTGTATGTGGCCCTCGCCTGTCCGTGGAGCCATCGCACGGTGATCCTGCGTGAGCTGGCCGGCTTGCGGGAGGCGATCCCGATCTCCTACGCCGCCCCGTTTCGCGACGAGCGCGGGTGGGCTTTCACGGGCGAGCCTTTCGAGGACGGGCCCGGGGGACAGTACGTCGATCGCCTGCACGGCTGGCGTTTTCTAAGCCAGGGCTATCTCGCGAGCGACCCCACCTACGACGCCCGCGTCACCGTCCCCGTGCTGTGGGACACCCACACCTCGAAGATCGTCAACAACGAGTCCGCGGACATCGTCCGCATGATGGGTGCATCTGACTCTCTCGGCGGGCTCGGCCGGGGCGGCGAGCTGGAGCTGTACCCGCCGAAGCTCCACGCTGAGATCGACGAGCTCAACGAGAGCATCTACGACACGATCAACAACGGGGTCTACAACGCCGGCTTCGCCCGCCGCCAGGACTCCTACCAGCGCGCCTTCGCAAGGCTCTTCGAGAGCTTCGAGCGGATCGAGGAGCTGCTCGGGCAGCGACGCTACCTGCTCGGCGAGCGTATCCGCGAGGCCGACTGGCGACTGTTTCCGACGCTCGTGCGCTTCGATGAGGTCTACCACCTGCACTTCCGCTGCAACCACAGGCGAGTCGTCGAGTACCCCAACCTGTGGGCCTACGCGCGCGAGCTCTACCAGTGGCCGGACGTTGCCACAACGGTGGCCATGCCCCAGATCAAGCGCCACTACTACACCACCCACGACGAGCTGAACCCGAAGCACATCATTCCCGTCGGGCCTGCCCCCGACTGGAACGAGCCGCACGGGAGGGGGTAGTCCGGTGCGGTCGCCCAAGGTTGGTGCGTGTGCGCCGACGGCGGTGGGTCCGCTGGGCCCGCCCGCGCGCCGTCGTGTGCGTGCCCTCCGGGGTCACAGGTGTGCGGCTCGGACCGGAGCGAGCCGCATGATCGTGGATAGCCATCCGTTCGCTACACTCGCCTTCGTCGTCGCGACTGGCGCACTAGGTGGAGCTCACCACCGGGGAGCGACGAGCATCGACGCCGCGCGCCTGGGCATCCTTCGATCATCGACATTCCGCGAGGAAGCCCCATGACGCCCAGCCCTCAAGCGCAGGACACTCAACTGGCAATACCCCGGCAGCTCAAGCCCGGCGATGGTCGCTTCGGCTGCGGCCCCTCCAAGGTCCGCCCCGAGGCGCTGCGGCGTCTCGCCGGAGAGGGGGCGGCCTTGATGGGGACCTCCCACCGCCAGAAGCCCGTCAAGGGCCTCGTCGCGGAGGCCCGATCCGGGCTGCGCGAGCTGTTCTCGCTGCCCGACGGCTATGAGGTCGTGCTCGGCAACGGCGGCGCCACCGCCTTCTGGGACGCGGCCTCCTTTGGGCTCGTCGAGCGCCGCGCGCTGCACCTGAGCTTTGGCGAGTTCTCTCAGAAGTTCGCCACCGTGACAAGCGAGGCCCCGTTCCTCGAGGAGCCGGTGATCGTGAAGGCCGAGCCGGGGAGCGCCCCCGGGCTGGAGCAGGTGGAAGCAGAGCTCTCGGGCTCGGATGGCGATGTTGACGTGGTCGCGTGGGCCCACAACGAGACCTCCACCGGGGTCATGGCGCCCGTGCTCAGGCCCCGGACAGCCGGGGGAGCGCTTGTGCTGATAGACGCCACCTCCGGCGCCGGGGGCCTGCCGGTCGAGGTCTCCCAGACCGACGCCTACTACTTCGCCCCGCAAAAGAGCTTCGCCGGCGACGGGGGCCTGTGGATCGCCCTGCTCAGCCCCGCGGCCCAGGAGCGGATCGCGAAGATCGCGGCCTCGGGGCGGTGGACGCCCGCGTTCCTCTCGCTCCCGACGGCGCTCGAGAACTCCACCAAGGAGCAGACCTACAACACGCCGGCCCTTGCGACCCTCTTCCTGCTCGCCGACCAGATCCGCTGGATGCTCGACGGGGGTGGCCTTGACTGGTGCGTCTCGCGTACCTCCGAGTCCTCCTCCCGTCTATACGAGTGGGCCGAGAGCTCGGCCTACGCGACTCCCTTTGTCACGGCGCCCGCCAACCGCTCGCTGGTTGTCGGCACGATCGATTTCGACGAGGCCGTCGACGCCAAGCTGCTCGCCTCCACGCTGCGCGCCAACGGGATCCTCGACGTCGAGCCCTACCGCAAGCTGGGGCGCAACCAGCTGCGCGTCGGCATGTTCCCCGCCGTCGAGCCCGCCGACGTGCAGGCGCTCACATCGTGTATCGACTGGGTCGTGGAGAGGATGGCGCGATGAGTGAGGAAAAGCTCAAGGTGCTCGTCAAGGAGAAGGTCGGGGAGTCCGGTGTCCTGTTGCTCCAAGAGCACTTCGACGTGGATCTGGGGATCGACTGGTCCGAGGAGGAGCTGGCCGAGAGGATCGGCCCCTACCACGGCATCCTGATCCGCTCGGCCACGAAGATGACAGCCGAGGTGATCGGGCGGGCTACCAACCTGCGGGTGATCGGGCGCGCCGGGGTGGGGGTCGACAACGTCGACGTCCAGGCCGCCACCAATCGCGGGATCGTCGTCGCCAACGCCCCCCAGTCGAATGTGGTGACCGCCGCCGAGCACACCATGGCTCTGCTGCTCGGGCTCGCCCGCAACATCCCCCAGGCGCACGCCTCGCTCACGAGCGGCAAGTGGGAGCGCTCCAAGTTCTCGGGCGTCGAGCTGTACGAGAAGACGCTCGGAATCCTCGGCTTCGGGCGCATCGGGCAACTCGTAGCCCAGCGCGCGAGGGGCTTTGGGATGCGCGTGATCGCCTTCGATCCGTTCGTCTCCGCGGAGCGCTACCGCGAGCTGGGAGTCGAGAAGGCGCAGAGCTCCGACGAGGTGTGCGAGCAGGCCGACTTCATCACGATCCACCTCCCCAAGACGCCCGAGACCGAAGGCTGGATGAACGCGGAGCAGTTCTCGAAGATGCGCGACGGGGTGCGCGTCCTCAACGTCGCCCGCGGGGGCCTGATCGACGACGCCGCGCTCAAGGACGCGCTCGACTCCGGCAAGGTCGCCGGTGCCGCGCTCGACGTGTTCCCCTCCGAGCCCATCACGGAGTATCCCCTCTTCCAGGGCTACCCCAACGTGGTCGTCACCCCGCACCTGGGTGCCTCCACCGCCGAGGCCACCGACCGCGCCGGCTTCCAAAGCGCCGAGCAGGTCGTGGCCGCGCTCACCGGCGGAGTCGTCTCCACAGCCGTCAACATCCCCTCCGTGGGGGCGGAGGACATGGAGGTCCTGGCGCCGTTCCTGCCGCTCGCCACGAAGCTCGGGCGCCTCGCCATGGAGCTCGCCGCGGGCTCCTCGGTCGAGCGCATCGAGGCCGCCTTCATGGGGCGCATCGCCGACTTCGACACGCGCATGCTCTCGCTCGCGGTGGTCTGTGGGGCCCTGGAAGGGCGCACCGAGCAGCAGGTCAACCTCGTCAACGCCCTCACCATCGCCCAGCAGCGTGGGATCATCGTCGAGGAGAAGTCGGTCTCAGAGGCCCAGGACTTCAACGAGCTGATCCGCGTCACCGTCGTGGCCGGGGGCGAGAAGGTGGCGGTCGCCGGCACCGGCATCGGCCCCAATCGTGTCCCCCACCTCGTCGAGGTGCAGGGCAGGCGCCTGACGATCGAGCTGACCCCGAACGTGTGCGTCTTCCGCTACGCCGACCTCCCCGGCATGATCGGCCGCGTGGGCACCATCTTCGGCTCCCACGGCATCAACATCTCATCCGCCGCCGTCGGTCACACCTCGGACCCCCCATTCGGGGGGCACCCTCAGGGGCACGAGCAGGTCGAGCCCGTGGATGGAAAAGGGCTCGCCGCCATGGTCGTCACCACCGACGCCCGCGTGGCGCCTGAGGTCGTGGGCGAGATCGTCGCCTCCGAGGGGTTCGTGGCCGGCTGGGCCGTCGTCCTGAGCTGAGGGAGTTCCGGGCGTCTGCGAGCGCTTCACCGGTAGACACCGAATATCCCAAGAACGACCCATAATCCTAACTAATCGAGTAGTCTCATCGCGTCATGCAGGTGGTCGAAATCACAAAGCACGGTGGGCCAGAGGTCCTCAAGGTCGCCGAACGTGCCGACCCCGCGTTGCGCCCCGGCTGGGTGCGCATCGACGTGGAGGCCAGCGGCATCAACTTCGCCGATGTGATGGCCCGCATCGGGCTCTACCCCGACGCCCCCAAGCCGCCGTGCGTCGTCGGCTACGAGGTAGCCGGAACCGTCCGCGACCTCGGGGAAGGCGTCGAGGAGCTGACTCGCGGGCAGCGCGTCCTCGCGGGTACCCAGTTCGGCGGCTACGCCTCACAGGTGACGGTCCCCGAGCGCGACTGCGTCCCGCTGCCCGAGCGGCTCACCTTCGAGCAGGGCGCCGCCATCCCCGTCAACTACGCCACCGCCTGGGCCGCCCTCGTCGGCTACGGGACCCTCCAGCCCGGCGAGCGTGTCCTGATCCACTCCGCCGGCGGGGGCGTCGGCATCGCCGCCACCCAGCTCGCGCGACGCTTCGGCGCCGGTGAGATCTACGGGACCGCCTCCCCCTCCAAGCACGAGCGTATCCGCCAGCTCGGCGTCGACCACGTCCTCGACTACAAGGACGCCGCGGTCAAGGGAGCCATGCCCAAGTTCGACGTGATCCTCGACGCGATCGGCGGCCACAGCCTGCGCACGAGCTACAACCTGTTGCGCCCCGGTGGACGACTTATCGGCTTCGGCGCCTCCGCGGTCGTCTCCGGGGGCAAACGCAAAGTCTTCACCGCGCTCGGAGCGGTCGCGCGCATGCCGCGCTTCTCGCTGATCAAGCAGATGTCCGAATCGAAGGCCGTCATCGGCCTGAACATGCTCACCCTGTGGAAGGACCGCGAGACGCTCGAACCGTGGATCGAGCCTCTGCGCGCGCTGCTCGACGACGGCACGATCGAGCCCGTCATCGCGGGCTCCTTCAGCTTCGAGGAAGCCGGTAAGGCACAGGACATGCTCACCCAGCGGCGTAACATCGGCAAGGTCGTGCTCGTTCCCTAAAGCCCTGGCGGTCTCGCTTGGCGGGTGCTACCCTGCGTGGCACATGTCGTTTCAGTTCTCTCTTGCGCTTCTCCTTGCTCCCCCCTCGGGGGGAATAGCGCGTGGCGGCCGCCTAGCCGCAAACACAAGGAGAAGCGTTCAAGCCAGAGAACAGGAAGAGTGATTACGACATGACCCCCACAGGAGCAAACTCCCCATCGGATCCCGCGGGCGCGCCGGCGTCCAAGGTGAAGGACGAGCACCCTTCAAGGCACGAGCACCCTTCAAGGCACGAGCGCGACCGCGTCAGGGTGTTCGACACCACCCTGCGTGACGGCGAGCAATCCCCGGGAATCTCCCTGAATCGGCAGGAGAAGTTGGAGATCGCCCACCAATTGGCGCGCCTGGGCGTTGACATCATCGAGGCCGGCTTCCCGATCACCTCGCCCGGCGACTTCGAGTCGGTGCAGGCGATCGCCAGGGAGGTCGAAGGGCCGGTTATCTGCGGCCTGGCGCGCACCTCGGTGCAGGACATCGACGCCGCCTGGGAGGCGGTCAAGGACTCAGAGCGCCCCCGCATTCACACATTCATCGCCACCTCCGACATCCACATCGAGCGCAAGTTGCAAACCACGCGCGAGGATGTCAAGGGCCAGGTGCGCGCGGCTGTGGCCCACGCGCGTAGCTACACCGAGGACGTCGAGTTCTCTCCCGAGGACGGCTCGCGCTCAGACGTCCCCTACATGGCCGAGGTAATCCAGATCGCGCTGGAGGAGGGCGCCACGACCATCAATGTCCCCGACACCGTCGGCTACACCATGCCCTCCGAGTACGCCCGCATGTTCGAGTGAGCTCTACCGCCTGGTCCCCGGCCTGCGCGACGTGGTGCGTCTCGGTCCACTGCCACGACGACCTGGGCCTGGCCGTCGCCAACTCGCTGGCCGGGGATTCAGGCCGGTTGCCGCCAGGTGGAGTGCGCCGTCAACGGCATCGGCGAGCGCGCCGGCAACGCCTCCCTGGAGGAGATCGTGATGCTCTTGCACACACGCGAGCCCGCGCTTGGCCTGTGGACGGGGGTCGACACCACCGAGATCTCGCGGACGAGCCGTCTGGTCTCGCGCCTGACCGGCTACCCGGTCCAACCGAACAAGGCGATCGTGGGGCGCAACGCGTTCGCCCACGAGGCGGGCATCCACCAGGACGGTGTCCTGAAGGAGCCCGCCACCTACGAGATCATGGACGCCACCACGGTCGGCCTGAAGAGCAACGCGATCGTGCTTGGCAAGCACTCCGGCCGCCATGCCCTGCGCCAGGCCCTGGAGGAGATGGGCTTCAAGGTGGACGGCCAGGTCCTCAACACGGCCTTCAAGCGCTTCAAGGAGATAGCCGACCGCAAGAAGCAGGTCACCGCGATGGACCTGGAGGCGCTCGTCACCGAGGAGTTGCGCGGCGACGACGTCGCGGCCTACTCGTTCGTGGGCTTCGAGGTCCATGCGTCTTCCAGCGAGGCCCCCCACGCGCGCGTGCGCGTACGCGTGGGGCCCGACGATGGCCAGGAGAGCGCCGGAGAGTCCTCGGGCGACGGGCCGGTCGATGCGATCTTCCGCGCCATCAACGCCGCCACCGGTATCGATGCCGCCCTGCGCGAGTTCCGCGTGGACGCCGTCACCGAGGGCCAGGACGCCCTCGGCGAGGTCTCCGTCGTCGTCGAGGTCGAGGGCCAGACCGGCGCCGGCCAGGGCGTCTCCACCGACATCATCGAGGCCGCCGCGCGGGCCTACGTGCGTGCGCTCTCGGTCGGGGTGATGCGCGCGCGCGAGGGCGAGCGCCCGCTTGGTTTGCCCGAGCCTGCTGCCTAGACCTGGCCCCAGTGTCCTCCGGATAGCCGGCGTGGGAGGGGAGGGGGAGGGTCGTTCCCCTGTCTCTTCCGCTCCCCTGGGCGCGTCGCGTGCGGCTTCTGTCTGTGATAACGTACGCTCGTATGACGGCTGGCAAGACAGAGCGGAGTGTCCGGGAGACTGCGGGAGATCCTCGCTGGGAGGCCTTTGACTCGAAGGTCATCGGGGCGCGGGTCAAGGCTCTGCGCGAGGCTTCGTCCTTGTCGCTGCGCGATCTGGCCGAGCGCAGTGGGGTCAGTGCCCCGATGCTCTCGCAGGTGGAGCGGGGGGAGACCAGCCCCACCCTGACGGTCGCCGCGCGGATCGCCTCGGGGCTCGACCTGCGGCTCTCACAGCTCTTGCGCCTGGATGAGAGCGGGGCGGTGACGATCGTGCGCGCCGACGAGCGTGGGGGTGGGGGCAACTCCAAGCGCGGGCATCGCTTCGAGGTCATGACTGCCTCCCAGCCCGGGCAGCGCTCGGAGCTCTCGCGCCACACGCTTGCTCGGGGTGGCTCCACCGGGGCGCCCGATGACCCCCCGATGCACGAGCCCGGCAGTCGTGAGACGGCGCTGGTCGAGCGGGGCTCGGTCGTGCTGGTCTGTGACGGGCAGCGCTATGAGCTTTCCGAGGGAGACTGCGTCACCTTCGACGCCGACCTTCCCCACCACTTCGAGAACCCCACCGGCGCGCAGGCGGCGTTTCTAGCCGTCGTAGGCGCCGGTCTGAGACGTAGTTGACTCATTCACCATCCCGCGACAGGTCGAGAGTTATGACAACACCAAAGACGATGTTCGAGAAGATCTGGGAGGCCCACGAGGTTGCCGATGGGCTGCTCTACATCGACCTCCACCTGGTGCACGAGGTCACGAGCCCACAGGCCTTCGATGGTCTGCGGCTTGCCGGGCGCGGCGTGCGCCGCCCCGACCGCACCCTGGCGACGGCCGACCACAACACCCCCACCGACGGCACCCCCGTGGCCGCGCGCATAAAGGATGAGCTCTCGCGCGTACAGGTGGAAACGCTCGAGCGCAACTGTGCCGAGTTCGGCGTCCCCGTCTACTCGCTGGGCTCAGACCGCCAGGGGATCGTTCACGTCATCGGCCCCGAGCTCGGAGTCACCCAGCCCGGCATGACCGTGGTCTGTGGAGACTCCCACACCGCCACCCATGGGGCCTTCGGAGCGCTGGCCTTCGGGATCGGCACGAGCGAGGTCGAGCACGTCCTGGCCACCCAGTGCATGGTCCAGCACCGCCCCCGCTCGATGCGCATCCGCTACGAGGGGGAGCTCGGCTTCGGCGTCACCGCCAAGGACCTGATCCTGGGCACGATCGGGCAGATCGGCGTGGGCGGTGCCACCGGGCACGTCGTCGAGTACGTCGGCCCCGCCATCCAAGGGCTCTCCATGGAGGGTCGCATGACCGTCTGCAACATGACCATCGAGGCGGGCGGGCGCGCCGGCATGATCGCTCCCGACGACATCACCTACGGCTGGTTCGAGCAGCCGCGGCCGGGTGCGCCGAAGGGAACCGACCTGGAGGCCGCGATCGCCCACTGGCGCTCGTTGCCGAGCGACGTGGGGGCCTCCTACGACACGGACGTCGTCGTGGACGCCGCCGCGCTCTCCCCGCAGGTCACCTGGGGCACAACCCCGGGCATGGTCGTACCCGTCAGCGCGAGTGTGCCCTCGCCCGATGACTTCGACAGCCCCGCCGACCGAGAGGCGACTGAGCGTGCCCTCCACTACATGGGCCTCCAGGCCGGAACCCCGATCCAGGAGATCTCGATCGACCGCGTGTTCATCGGCTCGTGTACCAATTCGCGTATCGGGGACCTCCGCGCCGCCGCCGAGGTCGTCGCCGGGCGCCAGGTGGCGCCCTCGGTCAACGCCATGGTCGTCCCCGGCTCTCAGCAGGTCAAGGCACAGGCCGAGGCCGAGGGGCTCGATCGGATCTTCCGCGCCGCGGGCTTCGACTGGCGCGTCGCCGGCTGCTCGATGTGCCTGGGCATGAACCCCGACATCCTTTCCCCTGGCGAGCGCTGCGCCTCGACCTCGAACCGCAACTTCGAGGGACGCCAGGGGCGGGGGGGACGCACGCATCTCGTTTCACCTCAAATGGCGGCGGCAGCCGCCATCGAGGGTCGTTTCACTGACATAAGGAATTGGAGATGATGGTCGCCGTGGCTGACATCGAGGGGCACTACATGGACATCGGGAATTGGAGCTGAGGATGGAGCCGATAACGAAGATCGCCGGGCCCGTCACGCATCTGGATCGTGCCGATGTCGATACCGACCAGATCATGCCCAAGCAGTTTCTGAAGAGGGTGGAGCGGACAGGCTTCGGCGAGTTCCTGTTCTACGACTGGGCCAAGGAGCCCGGTTGGGAGCTGCCCGCCAACCCGATCCTCGTGGCGGGGCGCAACTTCGGTTGTGGCTCCTCGCGCGAGCACGCCCCCTGGGGTCTGCAGGATTACGGCTTCCAGGCAATCGTTGCGTCCAGCTTCGCCGACATCTTCTACTCCAACTGCACGAAGATCGGGCTCCTGCCGGTGGTGCTCTGCGAGGAGGACTGCCAGGCCTTCGCCCGCGCGGGTGAGGGCGAAATCGACCTGGGCACCCAGGAGGTCCGCTTCGCGGGCCGTGAAGTCCCCTTCGAGATCGACCACGAGATTCGCCGGCGCCTGCTCGAGGGTCTCGACGACATCGGTGCCACCCTCACCCAGGAGCAGTCGATCGTCGACTACGAAGCCTCCGGCGAGCGCTCCGGTCCGGTTACAACGGCGCTGTAGCCCGATCTTCGTCCCCACCATCGGTCCTTAGGAGATATATGGCACACCGCATCCTCACCCTGCCCGGCGACGGGATCGGCCCCGAGATCCTCGCCCCCTCGCTCGAGGTCCTGCGCGCCGTGGGGGATTTTCAGTTCGAGTCTCACCCCTTCGGCGGGGCCTCGATCGACCTGCACGGCACCGCGCTCACCGATGAGACGCTCGCGGCCTGTCGCGCCGCCGATGCCGTTCTACTCGCGGCGGTGGGCGGCCCCAGGTGGGATACCACCGACCCGCGTGCCCCGCGGCCGGAGCAGGGATTGCTCGGCCTGCGCAAGGGACTCGGCCTCTACGCCAACCTGCGCCCGGTCAAGCCCCTGCCGGCGCTCTATGACGCCTCGCCCTTGCGGCGCGAGCGGATCGAGGGGACCGACCTGCTCGTCGTGCGGGAGCTCACCGGGGGGATCTACTTCGGCGAGAAGACCCGCACGGATGACTTCGCCTCCGACGTCTGCTCCTACAGCGCCTTTGAGATAGAGCGCATCGCACGCATCGCGTTTGGGGCGGCGCGTTCCAAGGTCTCGAGCGTCGATAAGGCCAACGTGCTCGAGACCTCACGCCTGTGGCGAGAGGTGGTCAGCGGCCTGCACTCCCGCGAGTTCGCTCACATCGAGCTCGAGCACGTTCTCGTGGACAATGCCGCCATGCAGCTAGTCTCCTCGCCGAGCTCGTTCGAGGTGATCCTCACCGAGAACATGTTCGGGGACATCCTCTCCGATGAGGCCGCCATGATCACCGGCTCGATCGGGATGCTCCCCAGTGCCTCGTTGGGCACCCCTCCCACAACCACCCTCTCCCCTGACGGGAAGGGGAAGGGGGGTGGGGCTCGAGGGGGCCTGTTCGAGCCCGTGCACGGCTCGGCCCCGGACATCGCCGGGCGCGGGATCGCCAACCCGCTCGCCATGTTCCTCTCCGCCGCGCTCATGCTGCGCCACGGGCTGGGCTTGGAAAGCGAGGCCACGGCTGTAGAATCGGCTGTCCAGCGCGCGCTTTCCGCCGGCCTTCGCACTCCCGACCTTGGGGGTCGGGCCGGTACCGCGGAGGCGACGCGCGCGGTGCTCGAGCAGCTCTAACCAGGAGACGACCACGTGGACACATGCGATCTCATATGGATGAATGGAGAATTTCTCCCCTGGGAGGACGCCAAGGTCCACGTCTTGACCCACGGCCTGCACTACGGCACGGGAGTATTCGAGGGCATCCGCTGCTACGACACCGAGCTCGGCCCCGCCGTCTTTCGCAACGCCGAGCACATGGAGCGCCTGCTGCGCTCCTCCGAGCTCTACTACATGCCCGTGCCCTATACGGCGCCTGAACTCCAGGCCGCGGCACGGGAGCTCGTCGCTAACAACAACCTGCGCTCCTGCTACATCCGCCCGATCGTCTACCGCGGTTACGGTTCCATGGGCCTGAACCCGATGGACGCGCCCGTTGACGTCACGATCGCCTGCTGGGAGTGGGGCACCTACCTGGGCGAGGACGGCATGGCCAACGGCATTCGCGCGAAGGTCTCCTCCTGGCGGCGCATCTCTCCCGACTCTCTGATCCCCCACGCCAAGGCCTCCGGCCAGTACCTCAACAACGTGCTCGCCAAGGTCGAGTCGATGAAGGCCGGCTACCAGGAGGCGATCCTGCTCGACGATCATGGCCACGTCTGCGAGGGCACCGGCGAGAACATCTACATCGTCACAGGCGGTGAGATCGTCACCCCCGGCCACCACAACTCGATCCTGGACGGCATCACGCGCCGCTCGATCATGCAGCTCGCCTCAGACCTTGGCTACACGGTCGTAGAGCGCAACATCGCGCGCGCCGAGCTCTACCTCTCCGACGAGGTGTTCATGTCCGGCACCGCCGCCGAGCTCGTCCCGGTCGTCGAGGTGGACGACCACAGGGTGGGTTCCGGCAAGCCCGGCGAGGTCACGCGCCTCTTGCAGGGCGCCTTCGACGACGCCATCCACGGTCGCTCCGAGCGCTACCGCGAATGGCTAGACGTCGTCAGCGCCCCCGCCCGTCCCCCGTCAGTGGAGGCGCCCAGCGCGCCGCCTGTCCCCCTTGGGGGGACTCCCACAGGTTGATGAGCCAGATACAGCTCTACGACGCCACCCTGCGCGACGGCATGGGGGGAGGCGGCATGAGCCTCACCGCCGAGGAGAAGCTGCGCGTGGTGCACCAGCTCGACGAGCTCGGGGTGCACATCGTCGAGGCGGGCTTCCCGGCGTCGAACCCCAAGGAGCAGGAACTGTTCGAGCTGCTTTCCCGTGAGACGCTCGCCGTCTCGGAGATCGCGGCCTTCGGCATGACCCGCAGGCGGGGCACCCCGGCCTCGGCCGACGAGGGGCTGCGCGTGCTCGCGGACTCCTTCGCTCCGATCTGCACGCTCGTCGGCAAGAGCTCCCTGATGCAGGTCGAGACGGTCGTGCGCGCCACCCCCGATGAAAACATCTCGATGATCGGCGAGTCGGTCGACTTCCTGGTCAGGCAGGGTAAGCGTGTCATCTTCGACGCCGAGCACTTCTTCGACGGCTACCTGCTCAACCACGGCTACGCCGTGGACACGCTCCGTGCCGCCTCCTTCGCCGGGGCGGAGCGCATCGTCCTGTGCGACACCAACGGCGGCTCCCTCCCCGGCCAGGTACGGGCCGCCGTAGAAGCCGTGCGCTTCGAGATGGCGGAGGTCGAGTTCGGCATCCACACCCATGACGACGCCGGCTGCGCGGTCGCCAACACACTTGTCGCCGTCGAAGCCGGCGCCACGCAGGTGCAGGGCACGATCAACGGCATCGGCGAGCGCACGGGCAACGCCAACCTCGTCACGATCGTCGCCGACCTGCAGCTGAAGATGGGCTTCGACATCCTCCCCCCCGAGCGCCTCGCGCGCCTCACCGAGACCGCTCATCTGCTCGACGAGCTGCTCAATCGCACCCCCAACCCCTCCCAGCCCTACGTAGGCAAGCACGCCTTCGCCCACAAGGCCGGCCTGCACACCGCCGCCGTGCGCGCCGACGCCGCCACCTTCGAGCACGTGGACCCCGCGCTCGTCGGCAACGCGCGCGACGTGCTCGTCTCAGAGCTCTCCGGGCGCGGGACCATCGTCGAGAAGGCGGCCGAGGCGGGCATCCCGCTTGACGAGGACGCGGCGGCCCGCACCGTCGAGCGCGTCAAGCAGCTCGAGCACGAGGGCTTCCAGTTCGAGGCGGCCGATGGCTCCTTCGAGCTGCTCATGAGGCGTGAGGCGGGCGTCTATGAGCCGCTCTTCCGCCTGGAGTCCTGGCGCGTCATCGTCGAGAAGCAGGCCTCCGGCGCCGTGGAGACCGAGGCCACCATCAAGATCTGGGCCCCCCCGGGCCCGGAGGAGCGTCGCTTCGTGTGCACCGCCGAGGGCAATGGGCCGGTGCACGCGCTCGATCGCGCGCTGCGTCAGGCGATCGGAGAAACCCATCCACATCTGCGCGACATAGACCTTGTCAACTACAAGGTGCGAATCCTCGACGAGGCCAAAGGGACCGACGCCGTCACTCGCGTGTTGATCGACGCTTCCGACGGCGTTCGACTTTGGGGGGCCATCGGGGTCTCTGAGAACCTGATCGCCGCTTCTTGGGATGCGCTTGTCGACTCTTTGGAGGTTGGCGTTCAGTCTCAGACTCGGGCCCCGCAGGCTTGATCCCGCTCGCCAGGCCTGTCCTCGGGTCAGAGGAGGAGCGGTTGGTCCTGGAGGTGCTTCGCTCAGGGCAGCTTTCGCTTGGTCCTCGCGTCCTGGAGTTCGAGCGGCTCTTTGGCGAGTTTGTCGGTAGCCCGTTTGCCTCTGCCGTCTCCAGTGGCACCGCCGGGCTTCATCTCGCTCTGCGGGCGGTCGGGGTCTCAGATGGGGATGAGGTCATCACCAGCCCCCTCTCCTTTGTGGCTTCGGCAAACGTCGCGCTCTACGAGCGGGCTCGCCCGGTCTTTGCGGACATCGACCCCCTCACGCTCAACCTCGACCCCCAGGCGGCCGCGGCGGCCGTCACAGAGCGCACACGGGCGCTCTTGCCCGTACACATCTTCGGATATCCCGCCGACATGGAGGCGTTCGAGGGGATCGCCGCTCGCCATGGCCTGGGCGTCGTCGAGGACGCCTGTGAGGCGCTTGGGGCTCTCCATGGCGATGGCAGGCCCGTCGGTGGGCGTGGGAACCCGGCCGTGTTTGGGTTCTATGCCAACAAGCAGCTCACCACAGGGGAGGGGGGGATGGTCACGCTTGGCGAGGCGGCCGTCAAGGCTCGGATCGACTCTGAGCGCAATCAGGGGCGCGCTCCGGACATGGGGTGGCTCGACCACGACCGGCTTGGCTTCAACTACCGGCTGTCGGACGTCGCCTGTGCGCTCGGGATCGCGCAGCTGGGGCGGCTCGAGGGGATGCTCTCCGACAGGGCGCGAGTGGCAGCGCTCTATCGCCAGGCGCTTGGTGGGATAGAGGGGCTCGAGCTGCCGTGCGAGGATCGCGGCGGTGAGCGGCGAGGGTGGTTCGTCTTCGTGGTGCAGCTCCCGCGTGGGGTGGACCGTGACGAGACGGTGCGAGGTCTCTCAGAGCTGGGGATTCAGAGCAAGCCCTATCTGCCGGCCATCCACCTGATGAGCTTCTACCGTGAGCGCTTCGGTCACCGGGAGGGTGAGTTCCCCGTCTGCGAGGACGTGGCTGCCCGCTCGCTGGCGCTGCCGTTCTTTCCGGGGCTCGGCGAGGGGCAGGTCGCGCGTGTCGCGGAGGCCCTGGGAGCCCTCCTGGCGCGCTGACCCGACTCGGCCGACACTTGGCGCCCTGGGACAGCGGGGGAGAGGCTCGATCATTCGTTTACAGCCGAATTTGTCTCCCACTTTCTTGGCTCGCGGACTCGTTGGCCAGAACCGTCGCGTGTGCAGGGAAAACGCACTTTGCGAGATTCCCGGTCAAGTCCGCGAGGCTCGTAATACCGAGAGTTGGGACTGGAACATCTCCTCGAACTGTGATAGGACTTCCCCTGCCCCTGCCAACCAGCTCGGGACACGAATGGGCAAGGTCAGGGTCGGGGCGCTCTCGACGTGGGAGAAGCGCCCCGACTCGGGCCTGTGGATCGGCGATTGGCTCCAGCCATGGGTAGGCTGACCATATGACAGTGGTTCCAACGTTCATCACGCTAGGCCCAACGGGTACGTGCCATGAGAACGCGCTGCTGCGCTACCTGGAGTTCCAAGACCTTCCGGATGCGCGGGTCGAGCTCGTGGGGGACTTTCTCGAAGGTCTCGAGCGCGTCCATGAGGAGTCGAACGCCTTTCTGGTGCAGTGCAGCGCGCATCCCGACGTGCACGTGGTCACCGAGCGCTACCGCCAAGAGGTCTACGTCGTCGATACGTTCATATACCCCGCCAAGGAAATGGCTCTGCTCGTGCGCGCCGACGTCGAGGACCCAAAGACGCTCGGCATCGTAGCGGCGGCTCTCGGCTACCCCGACCTCACGCGCTGGACGAGCGTAACCGAGGAGCCGGCCAACCCGATCGTGGCGCGCAATCTGCTGGCGGGGAAGTACGAGGCCGGCGTGACGCTGGCCGAATACGCCGACGAGCATCCCGATGCGCTGCGCGTGCTCGAGCGCTATGGCGAGGTGGATACGACATGGGTTGTGTATGGGCGGCGCAGGCGCTACGAGGGCGAGCTGATCGGCCATCGCATCCCGTGGCTCTTCAGGGATGAGCCCACGCCGGCGCAGCAGGAGGTTGTGGCGTGACCTTGGCGCAAAACGAGGTGATCGTAGGTGAGGGCTATGCCGTCGGCCACATCGATGCGATCGGCGAGGGGTATGGCTTTCGCAAAGTCCGCAAAGCCCTCGACGTGACCGCTTTCGGCGTCAACGCGCTCGTGAGGCCACCGGGGTATGAGACCAAATGGCACTACCACGACCTGCAGGAGGAGCTCTACTTCGTCCATCGCGGCGCCATCGAGATGGAGTTCGGCGACGGCTCCACGCATCGCCTCGGAGAGGGCACGTTCGCGCGTGTCGACGCCTCCACGGTGCGCAGAATCCGTATCCTCGGCCCGGGCGACACGGTGTATGTGTGTGCGGGAGGCAAGGATGGCTACATCGGGCACGACGGACGCACACCTGAGGGTTTGTAGCGGCCCTGGGCGGGTATGACGGGTCGCGCTAGCCCGTAGCCTCCGCGGCTTCGGCGATGCTCACGAATGGCGCGAGCGCGAGGTAGGCTGCCTCCCCGGCGACCTGGGTGAGATCCTCGACTTTGTCTTTGGCGGCATGCTGGAAGACGAGCTCGAAAAGTCCCTGGGTGACAGCTTCGGGGGCGATCAGCGGCGGTCGTCTGCGCTGCGGTGCTCCCTCGAGCATCAGGTGTGCATATACGACGGTGTGTTCGTATGTGCGACGCGCCATCGCGGGGCCGGCGAGGGGGGCGTCGACGTAGGCAAGGCGTGTGAAGTAGGGCTCGCCGGCAAGAAACCGCAATAAGGCATAGACGGCGTCTCGTACGCCGCTGAGCCAGTCTGGAGCATTGGCGCGCGCTCGCTCGACGATCGCCTGTCCTTTCATGTGACCGAGCTCCACGGCGGCCGCGAACGCGTCGTCCTTGCTCTTGAAGTGAGCCAGGAAGCCGCGTTCTGAGAGGTCGGCATCCTCGGCGATCGCCTGCGCCGTGAGTTCCGTATAGCCGTGGGCGGCGGTAAGTCGCGCGACAGAGTCAAGGATCCGCTGGCGGTTTGCGTGCTGGATGAACATGGGAGAGCGCTTCATCATGGGCGGCTTGTAGTTGTTGGGGGCGAGCGTGAGCGTGCCGGGAGCTCTTCCACCCAGCGGCTCGCTTGGCCCCACACACGGCGTGCGCGGCTCAGGCGCTCGCTCACCAGTCAGCTGCCGCGGCGGCGGGTAATAGCAGCGCACCCAGTGTGCGAGCTCAGGCGCGAGCCTGGAAAGCTCGCCGGTGCGTCCCATGCGCAGACGCGCATCGATCATGCGATGGATGCTGCCCGCGCACGTGCGGGTGAGCGCCCCAGGCAGCAAGGGCAGCGTCTCGTGATCGATGTGCAGAGATTCGGCGATGAGCTCCCCGTAGACGCTCATCAGCCGGTCGCGACGTTCGAGGCCCTCGGGGCGGGCGGCGGCGATCTCGATCGTGCACAGGGCAATTGCTCCGGGGCTTTGTTGCGCTGTCATACACAGACTGTGCATGAGGGCTTCGAACTCGGGTGTGCCGCCTCCCGTTCGTAGTGGGGCCGCGCGGGCCTCCCCGAACTCGATACTCGCCACGTCGTCAAACGCCGCTATCAGCAGCGGCTTACGGTCGCTGAAATGCTCGTAGAACGTCTTGCGCGAGACTCCCGCACGCTTGATGAGCTCGGCGACGGTCGTGGCTGCGTAGCCTCTCTTGCCGGCGAACTGGATCATCGCGGCGATCAGGCGCCGGCGCTGGTCTTCGGCCACCTGCTCGTCGGTGAGCCGGTGTGGTCCCCGCGGGAGCTTACTCCCGGCCCGCTTGCCATACGCGCTCACGGCCACGATGTCCGGTCGACCCCAATCACGCAGATGTCCTCAGGGCAACCAATAGGATCGGTTTCAACATCTAGGAGACATTAGCTAACTTTATAGAGCAATTCTATTCGCCGATCCGACCGACAAAGGCGTGGTACCGGCGCTCGCGCCCCGGCAGGCAGTCGCGCGGTGTCCTGCCCACCTGCGATGGACAGCGCCTGCAGGGTTAGAGCGTGTCGCGGTTACTCGAGTCGTGGATAAGACGCAACCGAGCTGCGAGAACTATGAGCCGGTGGACCAACTGAGACCGGCGGGCTCGGGACTCACGGCAGAGGGCTGTCGAGCAGTTCTACGATCTTCCAGGCACGGCCTTCGCGGCGTGCGGGGATATAGCGGGCCGCCCGATCCGAGGCTACCTTCATGATGGCTAACGCTCTGTGGCCTTCCACCTTGACCGCTAGTATTTTCAGCGAAGAGTTGTCGATCGCAAGCTGCCGATGCTGTTGGGTGAAAAGCTTCGATATCACGGCTGTACAAGTGCTTCCTTGCAGTGCCCGCGTGTGGCCGTAGTTTTCGACTATTGATTCCGCGGTGAGCGAGTCCAACTCTGAGCACGCCGCCTTGCCGTCCTCGGCGGCGGCATCGGCATAGTAGCCTTGTAGTAGGTGGATGATCGCTTGTTCGTCGGTTGCGCTCGCGGGCCCACCGAAGTCGAGTACGGCGCTGTCGTCTCCGTCGTAGAGGCCTTTTGAGCCGGCTTCGTCGACTGTCGTGCTGCTCTTTTTCTCGACGATGTTTGCGGTGGTGGCACTGCCCGTTGATCCGGCGGAAGCCATCTGCGAAGACGAGCTCGTGGCCATTTCGGAGCCTCCGCAAGATGCACCGACGAAGCTGACCGACGCGCAGGCGAGCACTGCCAATGGGAGTCTCATGGCTATGGAAGTTCGGTATCGAGCAAGGCTCCGAGCTTCCACCTGTGCCGTTCTCGACTCACGAGGATCTCGCGCTCTGGCAAAGAGCCGAACGTCAATATGGCCCACCCGTGGTTGCGCTTGAGGCGCACACGCGCCACCTCGAGCTTTGGAACCTCGACCGCGAGTTGGTTGTGGTAGTGCTTGAACAGGCCGTTCAACACCGCGGGACACGTTGTGCCGCTCATGTAGGTCGGCCCGGGCGGCGATTGGCCGTAATCTTCCGGCACCGCTTCCTCGAGCGTGGAGTAGATCAGCGAACAGGCCGCGGCGCCATCTCCGGCGAGAGCGGCCGTATAATAACGCTTTACGAGCGCAGCGATCGCCTGTTGATCCGTGGCACTTGCCGGGCGAGCGTAGTTCAAGGCCGACGCGTTGCTCGTGTCGTCGGCCCCACCGAAGTCGCTGTCCCTATCGCTGTCCGCCTTGGTGATGGCCTGAACTGGGGCGATAGCGGCGACAGTACTGGCCTCGAGTGTCTTCGAGGCGCTCGATGAGGAGTTGCTGCCGGTGTTGCCACAACCGAGGACGCTTGAGCCCAGCAGCGGGACCCCGATGAAGAGCGCAAGCACGCGTCTGGCGCCGGCGCGCTGTGTGGTCTGTCTGCGGATGGTCATAGATCTAGATCTTATACAGAACATCCGTTTACTGGACTCCTCCCAAAAATAACAATTTGGGAAGAAGATCCACCCTACGGAACATTGCTGTCCAGCAACGAGTCGACCTTCCATGCATGGCGGTCGCGCTCGACGAGGATCTCAGCTTCCGGCATCCGCTTGAAACCTAGAAACTCGATCCCCATGTTGCCTCTGTCGACGCGTACGTCGGTCACAACCATGGTGGCGACTTCGTCAGCCACCAGCTGCTCGTGTTGTCGCTGAAAGAGAAGCGACGCCGCTTGCCCACAACTTTTGGATGTGCCCTGCCCGGATATCGCATGCGCTTCCAGGAGTCCTTCGGCAAGGGCCGGGTAAAGCAATTCGCAAGCCGTCGCCCCGTCTCCGCGCTCCGCCGCCGAGTAGTACTTCTCGACCACGGATTCGATCGCATGTCTGGCGTTCCTGTCCGACTCGATCGGGTAGGTGGCTAAGAGTTCGACCTCGTCGTTTATGACACCCCTGCCGCGTGCGGTGTCATCGGGGTCTTTGTCGCCATCGCGCTTGATGTAGCTCCCAGGGGACGCGAAGCTCGTAAACCCCCCGGTCCTGCTCCGACTGGCGATAGTGGACATGTTGGCTTGACCTTGGGCCAGGGTCGCCTGGGTTTCCTTGTTTCCTTCTCCACAGCCGGAGGCCGCAAGCAAGCCAATCGCCAGCGCCAAGACTGCGGCTGAACCGTCGCTCATGCTTCAAAGACTAGCGAGCTATTCGCTTGACGCAAACACAAGTATCGCAAGTTAGAAACACTAGCCGGACCTTCCTTGACAAAAGAACGGCATGATGCCAAACTTTCGGTCGGCAAAGTTCTGCTCCTTAGGCAAGAGCGAAGCGCTGACTTAGGCCGTACCTGGACATTGTCAAGGCAAGTGAGATGAGGGAATGTCGATCGGGACAACAGCGTCGCGACGAGTTAGAAACACCCTTATGCATGATCGATCTATCTTGGCATGCTGGTACCGGACCGTGAGGCTGGTCTCGCCTGAGCCATAGTTCGGACAACGACACGCAGCGCAATAAAGGGCGGTCCCGCGCTCTCTGACCTTTGACGAGTGTATTGGGGCGGCCGATCCAAGTCTCGGACGCGGTCTACGACGGCCTCGTCGAGGAGAAAGGCATCAAGAGCAACATGAAAAAGATATATGCAATCGCCCTCGGGCTCGTAGCGATGTTTGCAGTCGGTGGGTTCGCTGTGGCATCTGCCTCAGCGGAAGAATTCTTAACGGCAGAAAACTTAATTGCGGGCGCTAAAATAGCCGCAGGCGCCGAATTACCTGGATTAATTGAAGGCGAAGTGTTATTGGCGGACCTGATCTTCGGTGCGCACATCAGCTGTAGCTTCCACGCGACTGTAGATATATTGACTCACACTTTATTAATATTAGACTTTTTATTCTTAAATGCGTCCACCACGATAGGTGCGCCGTTAGTCGAACCGGCGCTTGTATGCACCAATGAAGCGGACTCGAGCTGTGCAAACGCCGTACCCGTCGACACCAAGGTGTGGCCGTTGCATTTGCCATGGACCTTGGAAATTCTTTTAGGAGAGCCTAGCGGGAAATTCTTTGAGATGGGGACAGAAGGCACGGGAGGCAGCATTGGCTATGAGGTGGAATGCTTACTCTTCGGCCTCAAATCGTCTGAGGAATGCACCGTTGCAACCTTAGCTGGAGACGGGGCGACAGGCGAAGTTGTAAATGTCGCCGGTGGTGTGGAAGGTAAAGGTGCGGTTTCGCCAAAGGCCAACTGCACGGTCGGTGGAAATGGAGTTGGCGAAGAGGAATTCCTTGCAGGTAACCTCCTAACCTCCTCGGAAGGAACGCCGTCAGTATCGGAATAGTGGTTACTGTGACTCGCTAGAGTAGACATAATGTGCTTGTCAGGACGGGCTCACCACGAGTTCCGTCCTGACAAGACTTAAGAATCGTGGCTGATCCACTCGGCCAAGCTATTGACGGCTTTGGTACGACTGTCGCAAATGGGCTCAATCCATGTCCAGCCCAATGGCCTTTACCCGTGATCTGGCTCCATGGTCGGGTCGGATGAGATGTAGCTCATGACTTGGCGTCCCGGTGTCGCTACTGCCCCGTGGGAAAGTGGGAAGGTTGGAGACCGTCGGCGAGGCCGTCTACAAAGACTCCTTGAGCAGGTAAAGCACACATGGTGCCCGTCTGGTTCGATGCGCCCCGAGCCAGATTGGGCACGCGCCACTCCAGCGACTTGTCCAGGCAGAAGCACGGGGCAAGTTAGAAACACTAGCCGGACTTTCCTTGACAAAGCATCGGCACGATGCCAAACTTCTAACGTCGACCAAAGTTCTGCTCTTAGGCAAAGAGCCAAGCGCTGATCTTAGGCTGTACCTGGACATTGTCAAGGCAAGTGAGGTGAGGGATGTCGATCGGGACAACAGCGTCGCGACGAGTTAGAAACACCCCTATGCATGACCGACCTATCTTGGCATGCTGGTACGCGGACTGTGAGGACGGCCTCGCCTGAGCCATAGTTCGGACAACAACACGCAGCGCAATAAAGGGCGGTCCCGCGCTCTCTGACCTTTGACGAGTGTATTGGGGCGGCCAATCCAAGCCTCGGACGCGGTCTACAACGGCCTCGTCGAGGAGAAAGGCACCAAGAGCAACCATGAAAAAGATATATGCAATCACCCTCGGGCTTGTAGCGATGCTCGCAGTCGGTGGGTTTGCTGCGGCTTCTGCCTCAGCGGAAGAATTCTTAGCCGCTGAAAACTTAATTGCAGGAGCTAAAATAGCGGCGGGCGTCGAATTACCCGGATTAGTTGAAGGCGAAGTGTTATTGAGGGACGCAACCTTCGGCGCTCACATCGTCTGTAGCTTCCACGCTGATGTGGATATAATAAACAACGTCATTTTAGTATTAGACGTGTTAACATTAAGCGGTACTACAGTGGGTTCGACGTTAACTGAACAGTCGCTTGAATGCAGCAACGAAGCGGGATCGAACTGCGCAAACGTCATACCGGTCGACATTAAAGCGTGGCCATTGCACCTGCCATGGACGCTAGAAACTGTTTTAGGTGAGCCAAGCGGGAAATTCTTTTCGTTAGCGGCGGCAGCCACAGGTGGCAATGTTGGCTACGAGGTGGAATGTTTAATCTTCGGCGTCAAAACGTCTGAGGAATGTACCGTCGAAACCTTAGCGCTAGACGGCGCGGGCGGCGAAGTCGTTAACGTAGCCGCCGGCGTGGAAGGTAAAGGCGCAGTCACACCAAAGGCCAATTGTTCGGTCGGCGGGAATGGAGTGGGTGAAGAGGAATTCCTCGCAGGAAATATCCTGTTATCGACGGAAGGAACGCCGTCTGTATCGGAATAACAGCAGAATAGCAGTTATCGTTTGTTAAGTTGAAATACGTGTAAGACGCTTGTCAGGACGGGGACTCGTAGGAACGAGTTCTCGTTCTGACAGGTTTTAAGGCAAGTGGTAGTAAGATAGATTTGATACGGAGATGAGGGGAAATAGCGGTGCGACCTAGTTTTAACGCAATGGTGACGGGAATCTTTGCGTCGGTATGCGGCTTTCTTATTGTCATTGTTGTCCCCGCGCTGGGAGCATCAGAAGTCCGTCATTTCGAGCGCGTAAGCCCCAGCTTCAAGGGCGGATTCGGAGCAACAGAGGTGGAAGCAGTGTCCGAAGAGAGCGATAGCGTCGCCTATTTTTCCCCCGGGATTTTTGCGGGCGCACCGACTGGACTCTCGGGTCTTGACACGCTTTCGTATATCGCTCGTCGCGATGAAGGTGGATGGACGTCTAAGTCGTTGCTGCCTCCCTCGCTCGTGTTGCCATTCGTACTTAGCTCGCGAGACATTACGGTTGGCCTGGATACGACTCTCGCGGTTGGTAATCCGGGTTCCAGTTTCGAACAGGCCGGCCAAGAAGGCCGTCAGACTGAGTTTGCTATTCACGACACGTCGCTTGTGGACAGCGCAGACAACTGGGAAGCTGGCGGACTTGTGGAAACCTTGGACCAAACGACACCTAGTATTACTTACGAAGGCGCGAACAGCGACTTCTGCCATTTGTTCTTTCATAGCGAGGGAGAAAAAGGGGCGCTCATACCGGAGGCGCTAGGCACGGTTCGGCAGCTCTATGAGTTTATCCGTGGTTGTCACGGTGAATCGTCTGGCGTCAGGCTCGTGTCGCTCGACGAGAAAGGTGATCCCCTAAGCGGACAGTGTGCGGTCGACCTCGGTGTCGAAGACTATAACCACCTGGCGCCGACGACCTTCAACGCTGTAGCGTCTCGGGGGGATCAGGTGTTCTTTACCTCTTGCATCGACAATTCAAGTTCACATCATCAATTGTTCGTGAGACTCGCCGGCGAAAAGACGATCGAAGTCTCCAAACCGCTCGAAGACGGCTGTGGTGAAGACGAAATTCCGTGTAATGGGGCGCTCACTCGCGCAAACTCAAATTTTGCAGGCGCGTCGGAAGACGGTTCACATGTGTACTTCACCACGGATGCACAACTCACCGAAGAAGACGCTGACAACAGTGCGGACTTGTACCTGGCAACCATCGGGTGTACTGCTTCTGTCAGTTGCTCACCGGCAGAACGTAGAGTAACCGGGCTCGTTGACGCGTCGCACGATCCTAACGTCGGCGAAGCCGCGGATGTTTTAGGTGTAGTAAGGCGTGCGCCCGACGGCTCACATATCTACTTCGTCGCGACTGGGAATCTACTCACCGAAGGCGACCGTATGACACTAGAAAATCAACATAAGGAGGTACCGAAGCCTGGTGCCGACAACTTGTACGTGTATGACAGCCTGTCAAAGGGCGTGTCGTTCGTAGGCGATATCTGCTCAGCCTTCGAAATGTCTGGCACTGTCGAAGATGCGCACTGTCCGAGCAAGCTTGGCGTTGATACTCAGTTGCTGACAGATAATAGTGAAGTTCATACTGCGGGTCGTGATGGTAGGTTTCTTGTCTTTGTTAGCTACGGGCAGTTGACCCCAGACGACACCGATTTCAACAAGGATATCTATCGTTACGACTCGGTGACCGGAGAACTTAACCGCGTGTCAGTCGGGGAAGCAGGCGCCGACGCCAATGGCAATGACAGTGCGTTCGAAGCGAATCTTTCCGTGAGCAACCTCGGTAGAAGCGTCCTGTTGCAGCACGAACTTAACAGTCGGGCGATGAGCGATGACGGCACCCGCGGTGTGTTTGTGAGTGCAGAGCCACTTTCTCCACGAGCGGTCAATGGACTGCCCAACGTATACGAATGGCGCGATGTTGGCGGGAAGCCTGAAGTGTCGTTGTTGTCTGGCGGCAGTGGGGGAACCCCAACCGAAGATGTAGTAATGGCGCCCTCCGGCAACGATGTGTTTTTCGTGACAACGGAAGGCTTGGTTGGACAAGATAGGGATGGCGAGCCTGACATTTACGATGCTAGGTTCGGACCTGGATTTCCGGAACCGCTAGTGCCCCAAACGCCTTGTGAAGGAGACGCCTGTCAAGGGCCGCTGACCAATCCGGCACCGTTGCTTATTCCTGCCAGTGTGTCTCAAACGCCTGGCGAAAACTTTGCTCCTCCAAGAGGCCCGTCGCGAAAGAAGAAGACAAAGGTAAGGGTCCGCGCAGGGAAGAAACACCAGAAGAAGATACATAGTGGAGTAAGGCGGCGAAATGTCCGAAGAGCTAGCCATAAGGCAGGACGGAGTAACAAGGTGACGGCGGGGCGTGGACAATGAAGACCGTATCGCGTGGCGACTGCTCGGTTGTGTTGCTGGGTGCGCTCATAGCGCTTAGTCTAGTTATTCCATTTGTTATTCCGTTGTGCGCGGCAGCCGACGAAGGTGGAACCGATGCCAGGTTCGGTATTGAAGATTTTTCAGTCGAACTGACCGAACGCACCGTGGAAAGAAGACCAGGACCTGAAAGTTACGAATTTGAAAACGTACCGTACAAGGTGCCGTTTACACAGGCCGGCGGTCATCCGTGGGGCTTGACAATCAAGGGTGATTTTACGACGGAAGAAGTGGTGTCTCGGGAAAATATCGTCAGCATAGTACCCACACGGGATCCAAGGGATATCGTGACGACTTTGCCACCGGGCTTGCTTGGCGATCCGATGGCGGTACCACGATGCTCGCTTACGCAGGTGACAAGCAGTTCCGAACAGTGCCCTGCGGATACACAGATTGGTGTGTACGCAATCCACTTGGAGGGGGGGCATGAGTTGCTAGCCCCTGTCGTAAACGTGGCGCCGGAACCTGGACAGTCGGCGGAGTTCGCGTTGGAGAATACGGTCAAAATCGACACGCCTCTATTGACGGCTCACCTGGTACATACCTCACAAGGATACGGATTCACAGTTGTGAGTGCCTCTATCCCATTGCTCGGTGTCTCCGATTTCGAAGTGACAATCTGGGGTTTGCCTGCCGATCCCAGTCACGACCCGATGCGAGGCCGTTTCTGTCGTCGCACCGAAGCACATGGCGACCTCGACTGCAAGGAGCCCGGAGGCGAACACTTCGGGGCTGCTCCGATTGTGCCTTTCCTGACCTTGCCCACGGATTGTGCGGCAGGTCCCGAGACAGTGGTCTTGCGCGCCGACTCCTGGGAGGAACCAGGCAGCGTGAGAGAAGGAAAATACACCGGGTACAGCGAAGCCCAGGCGACGATGCCGGGGGTGACCGGGTGCAACGCACTAAGTTTCGAACCGGCCTTGGAAGTTGCCCCCGACAAATTGTTGGCGGACGAACCTGTGGGCCTCGATGTCGGCTTGAAAGTGCCGCTCACCGAAAACCCGGAGTCCACCGCCACACCGCAGCTACGCGATACACGCGTTACGCTGGCCGAAGGTCTGTCGGTGTCGCCGGGGGTGGTCGACGGTATTCAAGCTTGCGATGAATTTGGGTCGCATGGAATAAACATCACCGGGCCTGAATCGGAAGAAGTCGGCTTGAGCGGTGAACTTCAGCTGGCACCAGGTCACTGTCCCGACGCGTCGACCATAGGCACGGCGGAAGCCATCACCCCATTTCTGCCGGTGCCGGTGAGGGGGCACGTCTATTTGGCGAGGCCTCGGTGCGGCGGTGCGGGTCAACCGGCATGCAGCGAAGAAGATGCGCGCAATGGGCGCCTTTACCGCCTGTACCTTGAACTGGGCGGTACGGGCGAACTCGCACAGACGGGGATCCACTTCAAGGTGCCGCTCGAAACCCACGCAAATCTAGCGACCGGACAGTTGACCACGGTCACGTTGGATACTCCGCAGGCACCGTTCAGCGAACTCAAGATTCACTTGAACGGAGGCCCACGGGCGCCGATCGACAATCCGGCTACCTGTGGCCCCGCCACGACTGTTAGCAGGTTCAGGCCGTGGAGCGCACCAGGCGAGACGCCGGAAGGGCTACTCGTCGCCGGCAGTCCAGACGCGCAGTCCGAATCGACGTACGATGTGGTTGGCTGCGGCGCTCCGCCTGCTCTCCTCCCTGTATTCGTTGCGGGCACGAGCTCCACGCAGGCAGCGGGCTTTACGCAGTTCACACTAAACGTGGCACGCGCGGACCGCGAACAGTTCGTACGTGGCATCCAGGTCCATACACCCCCCGGACTCTTGGGAGTGCTCGCGAACGTTCCCTTGTGCGGCGAACAGAAGGCAAACAGCGGCACATGTGGCGAAGAATCGCTGATTGGTACGACAAGGGTGGCCTCCGGCGCGGGATCGCATCCGTTCGAAATAGAAGGACACGTCTACTTGACGGGTCCCTACGGCGGTTCGCCGTTCGGCTTGAGCATCGCGACCGACGTTGTGGCAGGGCCGTTCAACCTGGGGATGGTCGTGGTGCGGGCGCGCATCGACGTAGACCGCAAAGACAGCACGCTGACCGTCACAACCGACGAAAGTGGCTCGCATCCGATCCCGAGGTTGGTCTTCGGCGTGCCGTTGCGTCTGAAACGGGTCACCGTGGACATCAATCGCCCAGACTTCATGTTCAACCCCACTGGTTGTGCGGCGCGGCAGATCACGGCGAAGATATCCGGCTTCGAAGGCGCCGTCGACAACGTGTCGAGCCCGTTCAATGCGGGCGGGTGCAAGAGTCTGGCTTTCAAGCCGTCGTTCAAGGTCACCACCAACGGGCATACCAGCCGGAATGCCGGGGCAAGCCTAGACGCCAGTCTGTCCTATCCCGCGGGCTCGTTCGGCAACGAGACGAACATCGCACACGTCAAGGTCGACCTGCCAAAGCAGCTGCCCTCCCGGCTCACGACGCTGCAGAAGGCGTGCCGGGTCGCAACCTTCGAAGCCAACCCGGCGGCTTGCCCGGCAGGCTCGATCGTCGGTGTCGTAAGGGCAAGCACGCCGCTGTTGCCGGTCGGCCTGTCCGGGCCGGCATATTTCGTCTCCTATGGGGGAGCACAGTTCCCGTCGCTGATCGTTGTGCTCCAAGGAGACGGGGTCAGGGTCGACCTGACCGGCACGACGTTCATCAGCAAAGCAGGTATTACCAGCAGCACTTTCAACGGTGTTCCCGATGTGCCGGTCAACAAGTTCGAGCTCTACCTGCCGCAGGGGAAGAACTCCGCGCTTGCGGCCAATACAAACCTGTGCAAGGTTCAAAATAAGCTGAAGATGCCGACGGAGTTCGTCGCGCAAAACGGCCTTGTGATCAAACGAACCACACTAATCAAAGTCACAGGGTGCTCGAAGATCGCGAAGCGAAGGGGTCGAACCGCCAGCGCAAGAAAATCTGAGGCACGATCGGCCCGCGTAAGCATGGGAAGAGGGGGAAGCGGCAAATGACGATATATCGCCGGACAGCGGTTGCATTGCTGGTGACGATAACCGCGCTGGTGAGCGGCGCCTCGGCGCTGGCGGCACCACCGGCAAAGCTCGTGTTGTCGGATCACTTCGGTGTCGGCGGGGGCGAACCTGCGGCCTTTGAACATCCGGAAGGCGTCGCCGGTGCCCCTGGCGGCGATATTTACGTAGCTGACAGGGGTAACAATCGTGTGCAGGAGCTCACGTCGAGCGGTGCGTTTGTGCTGATGTTCGGCAAGGAAGTGAACACGGCGACGAACGGCGACATCTGCACCGCACAGGAAGTTCAGGCAGCCGTAAGGTGTGGGGCCGGTCGAGAAAGCGGCATCCCGGGTGCGATGGCAGAACCCCGCAGCGTCGCGGTCGACCCAGTCAGTAACAATGTGGCAGTTGAGGATTTTGCCAACTGGCGTGTGGATGAGTACACGGCGGCGGGACAGCTGGTGCTGATGATCGGTAGGCAAGTCAACCAGACTGTCACGGAAGCGGTCGAGACTAAAGGTGGGACCCCTACGGCCAAAGAGGTGGAAGAAGAGAACCTCTGTACCGTAGCCTCAAAAGACACTTGCAAAGCAGGGTCACCGACCGCGATCGACAGTAACGAAAAGGGAGCCTTCGACTTTGAGCAAGGCCCAGGAAACCTGTTGGCCTTCGGCGGCAGTGAAGACTATCTATATGTAGGTGATGCCCACCGCATGCAAGAGTTCAATGGCGTCGGCGAATGGAGGGGAGAAATCGTCCTACCGACGGAAATCGTGGCCCAAGCGCCGGAACACAGGATTACCGCGATTGCCGTCAGTGGCGAAATCGCATATGTCGTCTACAACCATGGGAACACTATCTATGAGTTCAACGCTGATACCGGTGTCACGGTGGGCAACGTTGTCGTGCCCATGCGCGAACCGCAAGGCGTCATAGGAGTGCGGGCGATGGCCCTCGACTCTCGGGGCCACCTTGCGGTCGCGGGAACCGAATCAGTAGTGAATCGAAGTTCGCGATTCGGATTACTATTCGATGCAGCGACCGGTGTGCCGTTGACAAGCTTTACGCTCGAAGAAAATATCCAATTCTTCCAAGGCCTCGGCTTTAATGGGAATGACGAACTGTACCTACCTGGTTCGGAATCGGACAGTATATTGCACTATATCGAGGACTCGGTAGGTGAAGCGGTGACGGGCGGAACGACATGTCAACAGAGCGGGAAAAGCGGTAGTTCGATCGCATTTACGTGCACACTAAAAGGTGAAATCAACCCTTACGGTGTAGCCGAAACAGAAACTCGGTTTGAATGGGGCTTGACATGTGCTCTTGGCAATAGTACGTCGTTCGTTTCAACGCCTCTCATCGAAGGTAAAGTATCGGAAATCTTCCAGCTGGCTACTGCGACGATCTCTGGGATCCGGCCAAATGAGAGTGGGCTTTGTGATCGGCTGGCGGCCGTAGACCAGATCGTCAAGCTTCCCGAAACGCTGACGGGTAAGGATGTCTTGTTCAAAACACCGGCGATTCTACCCGAGGTTATCAGTACACCGTCGCCGACCGCGGCCTTCGTCACGCCGTACTCCGTCGTGATGCGTGGTGAACTGAACCCGGAGAACAGCAGCACAGAATACGACTTCGAATATGCGGCCGAAACAAAGACAGGCCAAAATCCACTTGCGGAATGCGAAAGTCCCAGGCCGGCACAGACGGAATGCCCCGGCGTGTTCAATACGAAAACACTTGAGGCGGAAACCTATGGTCAGATTGGTGCGACGCTGCAAGCCGGCAACCTGCAGCCAAGCACCAGATACTATTTTCGACTTGCCGCCAGAAATGAGGTAGGCGAAGGTTCTGCCAGCGCGGAAAGCAGCGTTGTGACCGAAGCGCTCCCGGCTGTGACGCCGGAAGAAGAAGAAGCAGAGCTACAGCAGTTACAGTTATTGGAAGAAGAATGGCTGCTTGCGGAGCAAAGGGCACAAGCTCCATACATCTTTGCGCCAGGATCCGCGGCCCTGCTCCAAGTGCCTGGAATAGTGTTCCCTCGGCCACCGCTCCCACCTGGGTGCAAGCATGGGACCGTCCGTAAGCGCGGTGTGTGCACAAAAAAGAAGTCAACCAGCCGCAAAACTAGTCGGAAGAAGACTTCTCGAAAGAAATGACTCAATCAAGCGCCTCGGCAGAAGCCGAATAACAGGTGTTATTCATGAACATCACAGGGAGGAATGACAATGTCATCGATGATTCGGCGATTCGCGTCGTATTCTAATGTAGCAGCTACGCTTGCGATGGTCTTTGCGATGAGCGGTGGCGCATATGCGGCTAGCAAATACGTGATCACATCAACCAAGCAGATCAGCCCTAAAGTGCTGAAAACTCTGGTCACAAAGGCCGGACCGGCGGGCCCCGCGGGCGCCGTCGGACCGGCGGGCCCCGCAGGCCCGAGCGGACCGACGGGAGCCACTGGACTGACTGGTGCCGAAGGAACGGCGGGCAAAGACGGCGCCCCCGGCGAAAGCGTAAGCACGAAAGTCGTGTCCACAAGTCAAACCACCAAGTGCGGCGGTTTTGGAGGGGCTGAATATTCTGTTGGTGGCAAAACGAGTCTTGTCTGTAATGGACAGACGGGGTTCAGCGAAACTCTGCCCACAGGCAAGACGGAGACTGGCGCATGGAGTTTCGTGAGCCCCGTCGCTGGTCAGCAACTTCGTGTGCCGGTATCGTTTCCGATCCCGCTCGCAAAAGCCATTAGCGAACAAGAAAAAAAGCTGAAGTTCGTGAAACCCAACGAAAGCACCACAGAATGCCCGGGTACCGCACTCGAACCCAAGGCGTTGCCGGGATATCTGTGTGTCTATGCGGAATTCGAACAAGTACCCGCGGAACCCGAAGGCGAAGCACCCTTCCTCTCATCGCATACGGCGGGCGTAGCGATGCTCTTCGTTCCAACCCTAGCCGGCAAGATCGACGAAGGAACCTGGGCTGTGACAGCAGGCTAAAGTTGGAGTGTGCGTCCGGGATGCTCTGGCGTTCGGAGCATGCCGGACGCCGCTCCAACTTTATTTCGAGCCTCAAGGCAAGGAGCACTTGTGAAAGCCGTCGCGCTTGGCGATCCCAGTGAGTTCCTTCTGTATATTGATTGTCGCTCGGGCGATCGGCGATGTGGCGCTGAATTTTCCGACTTGCGCAAGTTCGCCGAGCTTTTGGGTGTCTGCGGCCCACTGACTGGTGTCGTTGAGGAACTGCTGCCAGTCGGCCATCTTCGAGGCGGGTGGGGTCAGCTTGAGAAGCTGGGCGACCTCGGCCCTCTCATAGGCTGCCGCTTGCGGCATAACGCGCGCAAAGCCCGCGAGCGATGTGATTGGGTCCGCCTCGAGCTCGGCGAGCAGTTGAGCGCAGATGGCGTCGCCCTTGGCGATCCACTGCTTCTGTGAAAGTGGCTTTCCCCCGGCGAGCTTGACGGGTTCTGTCGCTTGCGTCGCGGTGTCGGACGCTGACGCGGCCACAGTGGAGTTCGTTGGTTGGTCGGCGGTCGAGGCTGTAGTAGTCGCGGATTTTGACGATCCGCCGCAGCCAACCGCCAGCAGCATGGTTGCCGCGAACAGGAATGCCGCAAGCTGTAGGGATAACATCTTCATCCTCCGAGTGTTGGTTTGGTGTTTATATCTCGGAGAATTCTACAGAACGGGCTGCCACATACGGTAGCCCTTTTGCGCCTTGCCAGATGGCTCAGGATGCGCCGATGGCAGCTAGATCCCCCACGACGGATGCACTCTGGAAGGCACGTAGTTGCAGGCGCGTGTTTCTGACTCATCCAAGGAAGCTGGGCCTGGCGTGCAGGCAAACAGATCTGTCGTTTTGAGTCGAGACCGACGCCGAGGTCAAGCGTCGTTGACGCCTTCGGTGAGGATCGTCCATATTACGGAGCGAATCGTGAGTGCGTTAGCCAGTGTAGAGGTGTCTCTCATGTCAATCCCGAGACTATCTTTGAGCCTATTGCTCCTCCCTGAGGCAAAATAATCATGGGGACGAGGATGTCATCGAAGTCCGCAAAGACGCCCGCGGAGACGGTTGAGCTGGTCGACGGCTCTCTGCGACCTGTGTTTGCCGCAGGGCTTGTCTTCGTTGCCTCTGGCGCGGTGCTCGTGCTCGAGATTCTCTCGGTTCGGCTGCTCGCCCCGTACGTGGGCCTGACGCTGGAAACGACGACCTCGATCATCGGCGCGGTGCTCGCCGGAATCGCGGTCGGCGCGGCGCTCGGCGGATGGACCGCGGATCGCATCAATCCCTACCGCTTGCTTGTCGGGCTCCTGATCGGTGGTGGCCTGCTCGTGCTGCTGACTGTCCCGATCATACGGGCGCTGGGTCCGTCGGCAAGCGAAGGTGGGAATGCCGCTGCCGTGGGTGTGACGTTCGCCGCGCTGGTTCCGGTCGCCGCTGTTCTCAGCGCGGTCACGCCCACAGTCGCCCGGTTGCAGTTGCGGGATCTGCGAGCGAGCGGAACCATTGTCGGACGCCTGTCGGCATGGGCAACCGCGGGGGCGCTCGTCGGCACATTTGGGACAGGGTTCGTGCTCGTACCACTGCTCCCCGTGAGCAGCTCAGTACTCGCGATCGGCATCCTGCTGGTGCTCGTTGGCGTCCTCCTCGGCGCCTACATCCGGGTGCTGGGGCCCGGCAAGATCGGAGTGGCGGTGCTGGCCCTGATTGCGCTGACGCTGCTGACGCTTGCACAACATTCGCCGTGCGACGGAGAAACGACGTACCACTGTGCGCAAATCGAAATCGATCCTGAACGATCGACCGCTGAGTTGCTCCTGTTGGATCGGGGGTACAATTCAGAGGTAGACCTGAATGATCCCAGCTTTCTAGGTTTCCGCTATGAGCGCTGGATTGGCGAAGCGATCACCGTGATCGGCAGGCGCGGGACGCCGCTTGATGCTCTGTTCGTAGGCGGGGGAGCCTTTACTCTGCCTCGCTGGCTCGAGGCCACGCGCCCGGGCTCACATTCCAACGTGCTCGAGGTCGACAGTAAGCTCGTCGAATTCGATCGGCAGCGTTTCGGGTTGCGCACTTCGCCGGATCTGAAGGCCACAATCGGAGACGCCCGCTTGACGCTGGGCGATCAACCGAAGGGGAGCGCTGACGTCATCGTTGGCGACGCGTTCAGCAGTCGCACCGTGCCATGGCAGCTGATGACGACCGAATGGCTTCACGACGTACGGCGCGTACTGCGCCCCGACGGCCTTTACGTCCTCAATATGATCGATGATCCGCCGCTTCGTCTGTTGCGTGCGGAGGCCGCGACGCTGCTTGCGACGTTTACGAACGTCCGGATGATCACGGTCGCGGGCAAGGACGGTCGCCCCGCTGGAGGCACCGCCGTCCTGCTTGCAGCCGATGGCCCGTTGCCATCCGAGCATGGATCGCCTGCCGATGGTGCCACGAGCTTTGCTCGCGCCGCGATCGTTCGTCTGGTGGCCGGCACGAAACCGCTGCGCGACGATTATGCTCCTGTGGATCAACTTGAGACTAGAACTGACTAGGTGCCTTTAAACCCGAGTTTGTAACGGGCGACTGACAGACAACACCGATGGACCTCCAGCTGAAAGATAAGACCTTCCTGATCACAGGCGGCTTCGAGCGGCCTCGGCAGGGCCCTCGCCGAGCAGCTCCTCAGGGAGGGGGCTTGTGGGGTGGGGGTGATGGCCCGCGACGCCGAGCGGCTTGGTACGACAGCCGCGGCGTTGCGCTCCGCCGGTGGGGACGTGCTCGACTTCGCCGGTGACGTCAGGCACGGTGAGGATCTCGCCGGTTTCGTGGAGCAGGCGCTCACGCGCTGGGGGCGGATCGACGGGGTCGTCAATAACGCAGGGGAGCTTTCCGCCGGCACGTTCTCCGATCATGGAGACAGCGTCTGGGAGGAGGACCTCTCCCTGAAGCTGATGGGGGCGGTGCGCCTCACCCGCCTGGCCCTCCCCGCGCTGCGGGAGAGCAGGGGCGCGGTCCTGAACACGCTTGCCGTCTCCGGCAAGGCCCCCGATGCCCTGACGACCCCGACGTCGGTCTCTCGCGCCGCGGGCCTCGCTCTGACGAAGGCCCTCTCCAGGGAGCTTGCCCCCGATGGGATCCGCGTCAACGCGGTCCTGATTGGCGTCATCGAAAGTGGCCAGCTGGAACGGTATGCCGCCGAGGCGGGCATTACGCCCGAGGCCTACTACGAACGGATGGTCTCGAGCTCGGGCATCCCCCTCGGCCGTGTCGGTCGTCCTCAGGAGTTTGCGGATATTGGGTCGTTCCTACTGTCCTCGCGCGCCTCCTACGTCACGGGTACGGCCATCAATCTCGATGGTGGGCTTTGCCCGGTGGTGTAGCGTCGGCCGCTCTAGCGTGGGTGGCAAGCCGGCCAGGGGGCACTCGCCGCCAAGGTTCACCGGATGAGATCGTCCCCGAAACGCTGCTTGGCGTCGGTCCATGTCTCCTCTGCCTCCAGCTTCAATGCGCGTGCCTGCGCTCGCGCCCCGGCCTCGACGTCGGCGACGTCGTCCTGGGTGACGGGATCGGGCAGGGGCAGGCACATGCTCTCGACGTCCCTGCTGGTGAGCCTCGGATGGGTGTTGCCCGCGGTCATGTGCCGTGTCTGCGCCAGCATGAGCTTTGAGCGCAGGATCGTCGCGAGGTATTCCGCGCGGACACCTCCCCTGGCGCGCAATACAAGGAACTCGGGCGAGGCGATACCGTCGCGCTCGGCCAGGTGGACCTTGTTGAGATAGGGCCGCAGTCTCCCGTAGAGCACGTCGCCTGCCTGAAACCGAACACAGGCGCTCTCCGGTTGCTCTGAGGCTCCAATGTTCACGAGCTCGCCCGTGTCGCGCTCCACATTGGCCAGCCCTATGTAGAAGTCATCATCCCGCGGCTTGGGAACCTGGTGGCGGATGAAGTCGGCGACCTCGCGAAGCGGTGCCGATCGGGTACCGCTCTGCTCGATCGAACGGATGCTGAGCATGCGCTCGGGGTGGAAGAACTCCGGGTTCAGTCGGTCACCGGAGCGCATCGCCGCGCGCGTGGCCGCATATGCGACTCTTCGGCTTGGCCCCAGGCTATGCACCCCAAGCCGCTCGGCGATCTCCCGACTGCCTGCTTCCAGCAGCTCGCGGGCCTCTGCCAGCTTGGTCTGGCGTGTCTGCCAGTGCCGGGCGAGGTCGGCGACCATCGCCTCCTGGATGTCCTGCGGCGGGCGTGGCACCTGCAGCGCTCTGATCTCCTCGGCGTTGATGTTGGCCATGCCGACGATCTGACGGCTGATCTGGTCGATCTGCACACGCCCGACGTCGCTGTTGAGGAAGCGCGCGAGGAACCCTGGGCGGTAGCCGCTGTCGTTCACCCGCACGCGGATCAGGTAGCTGGCGAAGTACCACTCCCCGGCCTCCTCGAAGACGGCACACTTGCCGACGAGCTCCTTGGAGTTCGTGCGGTTGAAGAGGACATCCCCCTTCTCCAGTCGGTAGGACAGTCGCGCGGTCTCATCGAGCGTCGTGTACTTGACGTCGGTGAGGTCCCAGTCGCCGTCCTTGAGGTTGTTCATCCGCAGGATCGGTGCCCCGTTGTCCCGCTCGATCGACCTCGAGGAGTCTCCGTACTGGACCTGTGCGGCTATGTGCTCGAGCGCCACCAGCTCGTAGCGCGAGCGGGCCCTGAGCTCCTCGACGGTTGGCCCCAGGCGCGCGTAGTTGACGTCAGCGCGGGCTGTGAGGCTTCTGCGAGTCACCGCGAACCCGCCCCGTGGTCGAGGGGCGGCCAGGAGCGCCGGTCCAATCGTTGTCACCGCGTTCATGCCAGGAACTTCGCGGGGGACCGCAGGAATTCGCGATAGGCCTCGGCGACTTCGGGCAGCTCATTGTCGGTCTCCCGGCCGGTGGCGTCGTAGCCGATCTTCTCCGGCGCCGCCATGAAGGTGGCCTCGTCCTCGCGTGGGGTCTCGCCCTCGGCCCGCTTGCGCAGGAACACGATGCTGGCCTTCACGCCTGCCCCGAAGTGGGCGAACGCGCTGGCCGGCAGCGATACGACGGCAAGGACTTGGAAGCGCTCGAGCACGAACTCGCGAACGTAGTCGCTGCTGCGGTTGTTGAGGATTCCATCCGGCAGCACGATCGCCGCGTGGCCGTGTGCGGTGAGCAACTCCCATACCCGCTCGATGAAGAGGACTTCCGTCCGCTGGGTGCGACGGGGCTTCTGGCGTCCCTTCGCGTCGGGCCTTGCCTTACCGAGCGTGTATCCAGCGAGGTAGGGGTGCGCGGTCAGAACGAGGGTGGCGCCGAACGGGGGGTTTGTGAATATGAGGTCGAAGCTGCCCGCGGTCAGGCCGGCGTTGCAATTGGTGAGGGCCTTGATGGGTTGCAGGGCATCCTCGCCGATGACGTTGGAATGCCCATCGTCGTGGATGATCATGTTCATCTTCGCGACGCGACAAATCTCGTCGTTGATCTCGATCCCGAACAGCTGCTTTTCGGCGAAGTCGTGCCAGTGCTTGTAGTGCTCGACGGAGTTGGCGTCGGGATGGTAGTCGTGGGCCTCGCGACGGACGGCATCGAGCGCGTACAGTAGGAAACCGCCCGAGCCGCAGGCTGGGTCGAGCACGCGATCGTCGCTGGTGGGCTTCGAGGATTTCTACCGCGAACTGGATGATCTCGCGTGGGGTGAAGTACTGGCCGAAGTCCCCCTTGAAGAAGCCATCCATGAACTGCTCGAAGGCGACACCCTTGACGTCGAGATCGGTGGCGCTGAGGTTGACTCCCTCGAGGTGGGCGACGATCGTGCGAATCGTCTCGTCCCCGATGCGGATCGTGTCGGTGAAGACATCGGGGTCGCGCCTCTGATGCTCTGCGTAGAGCGCTCGAATGCGCCCAGCCAGGCGCTTTGAGGTCTCATGCGTCTTGATCTGAAACTGATATGGCTCGCCCCGCCTGCGCTTGGCCTGCTCGTCGGCGATCTTGACGAAGATCAGCTTGCACAGCTCCCCGAACGCCTGGGGCGGAGAGAGCTTGCCTCCGGCCCACAGCGTCTGGTGGCTCTTGCGGATCGCCTGGATCAGCGTCTCCTTGCTCACCGGGGCGATGTCCAGGGGGCCACCCTTGGTGTACTTGAACTCCTCCGGTCTGCCGTACTGAGCCGGCAGGTCGGCGATGATGTTCTTCTCGCGCTCCAGCGCACCGTAGGTACCGCCGAAGTCAAGGAAGCGCCGCGTCATCCCGGCGATGACTCCGACGTACTGCACGCGCAGCTTCGCCCACGTCCCGTTGCCCGCGGCCTGCTCCACGGCCTGGAGGAACTCCGCGTCGGCGACCCCGTCGCGCTTGCACTCGATGACAGCGAAGGGGTCGGTTCGCTCATCGTCGTTGAACACGACCATGTCTGCCACATCGCTGGGCGTGCGGTCGGGGACCGTCACCTCGATCCCGATCCGCCGCGGGTGGTACCCGTAGCGGTAGATCAGCTCGGCCCAGAACTCGGCCCGGATTCGCTCCTCGGGGTCGTCGTAGATCTCGGTGCGTCCCACCTCGACGTAGGTGATCCGAGACCTGCTGCCGGCGCTGTCGATCTCGGCGTGTCCATCTGTGAGCGCGCGGTCGAGGTAGGAGGTCATTGACTCTTCCGTTTGGGGCCGTCGGCACCGTCGTGGCGTCGCCGGAGAGCGTCTGAGGTTACCCGCGCCCGCCGACGGGTTACACGTGAGGTGCAGCGCGGGGGTGGGGATGAGGAGAGGGCGACACTCGGCCCGCCCAAGCCGCTCCTATGTCGCCGGCTCGGCGGCCTCGGCGACCCCCACGAACGGCGCGAGCGCCAGGTAGGTGGCCTCGCGTGTGAGGCGGGGGAGCTCTGCGACGTTGTGTTGGGCGGCGTGGTGGAAGGCGAGCTCGAACAGGCCGTGGACGATGACCTCGGGGGCGATGGCAGGCGGGCGGCGGCGTTGTGGCGCTCCCTTGAGCAGCAGGCGGGCGTAGGCGCCGGCGTGCTCGTGGGTACGGCGCATCAGCGCGGGCCCGGCGAGTGGGGCGTCGACGAAGGCAAGTCTTGTGAAGTAGGGCTCTGAGGCCAGAAACTTGAGCAGCGCGCGGACGGCGTGGCTTACGCCGCTACTCCAGTCGGCCGCGCCGACTCGCGCGCGCTCGACGATCGCCTGACCCTTGAGGTGCCCGATCTCGACGGCGGCGGCGAACGCCTCGTCCTTGTTCTTGAAGTGGGCCAGGAATGCGCGTTCGGAGACGTCGGCTCGCTCGGCGATCGAGAGTGCGGTAAGCGCCGTGTAACCGTGGGCGGTCGTGAGCTGTGCGACCGCGTCGAGGATCCTCTCTCGGTTTGAATGGTGGAGGAACCCGGAGGAGCGCGTCTGGCGGGGCGGCTCATACCCGTTTGGCGAGAGGCTGAGCGTCCCCGGGGCGCGCCCGCCGACGAGCCCGTTTGACCCGGCGCATGGCCACGGGGATGCCGGAGCCTGGCTTGTCGCGAAGTCTGCCGGGATGGGGTGGTAGCTGCGCGTCCAGCGCGCGAGCCTGGGAGCGATGACAGGCAGCTCCTCGGCTCGTCCCGCTCGCAGTGCGGCATCGATCGTGCGGTGGACCCCGCCTGCTAGGGCCCTTGCGAGCCTGGGGGTGAGCATCGGCTGACAGCTCTCGGTGCGCAGGCATTCGTCGATCAGCTCGCCGTAGTCGCCGATCAGCCGATCGCGACGCTCCACTCCCGCCGGGTCGATCGCGGCGATCTCGATCGTGGACAGCGCGATCGTGTTCGGGCTCTCGCGCGCGAGGCGACACAGCCGTCGCATGAGTGCCTCCAGCCGGCGTGTCGGCCCACCCGTGCGCCTGGATGCGGCTCGCACCTCCTCGAGCGTCGCGGGCGCGACCGTGTCGAAGGCCGCGAGCAGGAGGTCCCTACGCTCATGGAAGTGGGCGTAGAACGTCTTGCGCGAGACCTCCGCGAGCGAGATGACATCGGCGACGGTCGTGGCGGTGTAGCCTCTCTCCCCGGCGAGCTTGACCATCGCGTCGATCAATCGCGAGCGCTGGTCCTCGGCGACCTCCTCGTTTGTGAGATGGTGCGGGCCGCGCGGAAGCTTCCCCCTGGACCGGTCCCTCTGCGAACTTACGGTCATCGCGCCTCCGCTGTCTCAAACAGCCCGCACCAGGCAGCGTAATGGGGCGATTCCCGAAAGTCCAGGCGAAATCCTCGAAAGTCCAGTTTCAAGATGCAGTCCAGCCAGCAGAATCTTTCCCAAAGCAGTGTATTTCTAAAATATTTGTTTCTGACTGTGTCCCTACTGCCCGATTTCGCATAAAGCTGCCGGTCTGGCCCGCACGAGCGCCGATCGGACAGACGTCGGTCGGGGTTCGAGTCTTCGTTCGTCGTGACTTTTGGACTTGTGGGCACTGAGGAGACAATAGCTAACGTAATTCTTGACATTCCCCCCGAACTTTGCAAAACTACATCCTAGCCCGATATCCAGAACTTTGGAGATGGGCCTCTTGGAGCAGGTCGATGGGTCGGAAGCCCGCCAAGTGGAGGGTGTCGGCCCTATCGGTTGTTCTTGTTAGGGAAGCTTGAGGACCGGGAAGCGAGGTCGAGTCGGGAATGTGCGTGCCGCGAGGAGCGACGTCAGGTCGTCTTGGTGGAGTGGCGCATGATCCTCTCTTTGGTCCAGTGGGAAACACTTCTGGACTCTCTGGTGGTTTCTAGCGAGAATACTCCGAGAGCGATGGCTGCCGGGTGGGCGATGGTCTGACCGGTGGCTTGGTAGCAGGACCCAGTGGTATCTAAGGGCCGGCTCGGCGCTCTCTGACCTTGGACGAGTGGCTGGCTGGCCAGGTCAAGCCTCGGATGAGGCCAACCAGTGCCTCGGACGGGGGAAAGGTGGATCGAGAATTATGAGAAGGATACATATTCTAGGGCTCGCGTTGTTTGCGGTGCTCGCGTTCGGTGCGACGGTGGCGTCGTCGGCGTTTGCGGAACCGGGCGAATGGTTATTCAACGGCGCAACATTCAACGCAACCTTAAATGTCGAAACAGCAGGGTTACTAACCCTTGTCAGATTAGTGAGCGAAACAAACCCTGCAGTCTTAACTGAAATAGACTGCGAAGGCATATTTGATGGTACGATAACTCAACTAGGTGCCGGTGTCAAAGGCACCGACACGATTACAGCGTTGTTAAACACTTTGAAAGAATTAATAAATGAATTAGGCGAAGCGCCTGAATTAGAATTGAACTGCTTAGTAACCTTTGACTCGGGAGCCTTGACTGATTGTAAGGAAAATACGTTAGCTCAGCTCTGGCCGGACAATATAAGCCTCCCTAACGGTCCGTGGTTAACGGAACTGTTAGAATTAGAAGCAAATGGTTTAGTCCTGGATCACCTCTTTGGAGGATTAGGCGAATTAGGAAAGGAACCAGGTTACGAGGTCAGGTGTGAATCATTAATCGGTGTCTTTGGTGAAGAATTATGTGAAGGCCCAACAACCTTTGATCTAACCAATGGAGCGGAAACTGTAAATAGTATAGCTAACTTGACGGAATCGCCTGAGGTACATTGTATATTTGCTGGAACGAATGAAGAAAAAGTAGCCGGCCTAGTGGGTGAAGGGTTACTCTGTGTGACCTCGGCCGACTTAGTATGTACAGGGATACTAGCCGTTAGCTAACCTTTTAACAGAATTTACATTATAAGGATATTCGGTAGTAATTTTAGATGATGTAGTTCGTTTGTGGGGTGGGACCACCGGTGTCCCGCCCTACAAACGCCTATATGAGCGGGTATTGTGATGTGTTGTGTGCGGTCATGGCTTTGGGGTCCTGATTTATTTTAATATGGGAGGGGTCTTTAGATGGTTTCGTGGATACGTGTTCGGTTGTCGTATGCAAACGTGGTGATGACGCTTGTGCTTGTGTTTGCGATGACTGGTGGTGCTTATGCGGCTAAAAAATATTTGATTACTTCCACTAAGCAGATCAAGCCGAGTGTGGTCGCACAGTTGAAAGGCAAGAATGGGACGAACGGGGTTAATGGGACGAACGGGGTTAATGGGAAGGATGGTGTGAATGGGAAGGATGGTGCATCAAGGGTTGCCGGGGAAAGATGGTGCGCCTGGGCTTGAAGGCAGGGAAGGTTCGCCGTGGACTGCGGGGGGCGCTCCCAGCGGGTAAGAGCGAGAAGGGTGATTGGAGCTTGAATGGCAACGCGGGCCTTGATGTGTCCAGTGTCAGTTTTAAGATTTCGCTTGTTCAAGCGCCTGTTGCTCATTACATCAGGGTGACTGGTTGGAACGGTTGAAAAGAATGGGAAAGAAGAAGAGTGTCGGAGCCGGCGTGTCCTGGGTTGGCTGAAGACCGAAGGCTGAACCTGGCAATCCTGGTTTTCGACGGTTCGGACGAAGCGGGTGTTGTCAAAGCCTCCCGGGGAAATCTATCCGCGGTTTCTGCTCCTTGGTGGCCGCTACAAGCCTGGCAGGCCGCCTCTTTGCAGCATGCAGGCGCCGATGCCACCGTTTCGGTCTTTGGCCGCGGTCGAAGGCACGGGCTCGATCGGGGCACTTGGGCTGTGCCCGCGGAAGAGCGGTGTCTCAACCGCTGAAAAGAAAGTATGAACGTGGAATAGGCATCATCCAGTCGCATCACCGTGAGAGAGGTATGAACGTGAGAAGCGCCGGACTCTATGCAGGCAGGTTGTTTTCTGGGCGGGCACGGTTCGCGCTGTTGGGTGGGGGTGATCGCGTTGGCGTGGCGTTGCGCTTGCGATCGTCACGGCGTTTGTGATGCTGGTGTTGGTTTCCGCGTCGGCGTCGGCCGACGAATGCCATCCGGGGTTTGGAGGGCAGAATCGAGGGGACCCGGTGGAACGGACGCTGACGTTAGTAGTGCTTGGCGGCAATGTTCACGGTCTTCGAGAAATCGGTTGTAAAGCAGCCTGGAAGATTGAATGGTCACAGGGAGTGAATGGGCCGGTGGTTAGGATTCTCCGGTATAGTGGTACGGTAACTGGCGCAGAAGGCGAAGTAACGAGTTTTGAAACCGGGGATCTTTCGGGTCTTGAACCTGAAACGACGTGTTTCCGGAGCGTGGGGAATTGGTGCCAGGGGAAATTGCGTTTGGGACGTTTGAAACGAAGCTTTTGCGGCCGGGTAAACTCAGCATCGAAGTTGATCCGTCGGTTATCGTGAAATGTCGGCTGGTGTGAGGGGTCAGATCGCGCCGGCGCCGTTTGAAGCGAAGTGGCGGATCGATTCGATGCTCGCGTAAGCGCGGTCTGGAAGCTGGTGGGGGAATGTTGGTCTGATGAGGGGAACGATTCCAGGGTGAAGCGGAAGGCTTCAAACGGCGACGGGCTGGAGCTTCGTCTTCTGGAAGTGGTTCGTTTCTGGTCTTTTGCCTTCGACCGGTTATTTTTGCGCGCTGTGGCTGAAGATGAACCGCAGGGGCTTCGAGTTCCGGCGTTAAGCATCATAAGGTTGTGGTGAGTAATATTGGGGAATTTGCAGCCACGGGCCCGCCGGTGGGTGAAGCGTTTGCGACGCCTGCGTTGCGGTTGGAATCGTTGCGTGTGCTTGGATATGTCGTGCCGCACGGTTTTGACACGCATTATCTTTGGAACATGAACCTATGGAAGCGGATGCTGGGTCAAAGACAGCGCTGAAAGATGTCGGTTCGGGTGAGTCTGGAAACTGAAAAGTGAGTGTTGTGGGTGCCGATCTTCCGGGTTGCAGGCGGGAGGGATGACGCATGGCGATTGTTGAGTCGCCTTGAGTCTGGCTGGGGGCGGCACTGTTGTTGATGGTAGGGACTGATGCGTTGATGGTCGTGGTCCCGCGGTGGGTTCTGTAGCGGGCGTGTGTTCTAATGAGGCTCGTACGGGTGCGTCGGCGGCTTCCGGCTCGTCGTGGTTATGAACAGGTGACGCCGGTGGATAAGGAGCGCCCAGGAACCGTTTAGTTATGCGCAGCAGGTGGAAGGTGGTGCGTTGGTTGGTGAGAGTGGCAGTGTGGGATGCTCTCTCAAGGTCGTTACGAAGTGGGGTTCGGGTCAGAGTCCGGCACTTCTTTTCGCATGCTGCGGGCGGGGGGTGGGGTATGACTGCTGGGGCAGGCGCAGCCTGAAGCGGGTATCTATCAGTATGAACCTGAGCGAACGAGGACTCGCTCAGGACGCTTGCGTTTGCGGCTCAATGGTTTAAACTGGTCCTGATGCTGGGTCTCCGAATGTTGAATTCAAGACGGGGTCTCCTGTGGCCCATATCATAATTTGGCGTCGGTGCCGCGGGGGCAGGTAGGGGAACCGGGAAGGTCGGGGTGGGTAGCGGCGTCCGGGGATTTCTCTCTTGAGCCTTGATCTGAGGGTGGAAGATCATAATCTGTGCGGTCACGCGACCGGCACTACCAGTGGTTATGATCTCTACGAATTCGTTGAAGGTCATTGTTCTCAGGTGAATGTGAAGTCGGATAGTTCGCGTATCGGCGCGTGTGGCGCTGTCATGGGTTACGGTAACGGTCACGCCGAAGGACCGACGACACAGTTTACGAGTGCTCGTGACGCGGTGTCTACTGATGGTTCGCGTGTTTTCTTCGAAGCTGTTCCTGGTACTGGTAGTGACTGTTCAGCATCGTCTGAACTTTATATGCGTGTCGCTGGTGGTCAGACTGTCGACATCGGTGCTTACAGTTTCATCGCGGCGAACACGGCGGGCAGTGAGGTATTGATCGAAGCTCACAAAGGCGAAGCAGAGGAAGTCCTCTTGTATGACACGAGTTCGGGAACAAGCAGACTGCTATTGACGTTGCACGAAGGCCTGAGTGGAGCCGAACACTTGCGTTTGACTGTCTCGGAAGATTTCTCAACGATCTATTTGCGATCGGTTGAGAGGTTGACGGGCGAAGCACCACCAATATCCGATCCACAGAATATTGATCTTTACCGTTACGATGTCGTGACCGGTACGCTCGATTTCGTTGTGCAGGCGCCGAAGGCGCCGAAGGAATTCGCGGTGAGCTCGGATGGGCATTATGCTTACTGGCGTGGCATCGTTGCTGGTCTTCCGTCTCGAAGTGAATTTGGTGAGGATGGGATTCTTTATGATGGTGTGCGGAATGTTGTTGAGTGTGTTTCGTGTGCTTCGGGGTTGAATCCTGAACCGGGGTTGAGTGTGGCGCCTTCTTATTGGGGTGGTAGTGGGGTGTTGGAATCGCGTGATGGTACGCCGAGCTGTCTGTGCTCTCTGGTGATGGTTCGCGTGTGTTTTTCGATACGCCTTCTGTGTTGCTTTCCTCGGATATCGATGGTGAAGCTGTGCCTAAAGGTGGTGGGCCGGGGTCCTGGTGGTCGTCGTCGTCTGATGTGTATGAATGGCGTCGTAATGGTGTTGAAGGTTGTGTTCGTGTTCAGGGTTGTTTGAGTCTTGTGTCTTCTGGTGTGGGTGGTCGTTTGGTGCAGTTGTTGGGTGCTGATCCGTCGGGTCATAATGTGTTTTTCACGACGAGTGAGTCGTTGGTTTCGCAGGATACTGATAACGCGATCGATTTTTATGATGCGCGTAGGGGTGGTGGAGAGCCGCCGCCGGTGTCTGGTCCTGTTGAATGTGAAGGTGATTCGTGTCAGAGTCCTGTGTCGGCGCCTATTGATACGACGCCGGGGGTCGCTCGCGTTCTCTGGACCGGGCAATATTCTTGTTTCCTCTAAACCTAAGGTGAGGGCGTGTCGTAAGCGGATGGTGCGCAGGAAGGGTAGGTGTGTGAAGGTGAGGGCGCGTCATGCTAAACGGGCGTCGAGGAAGCCTGTCAAGCACCACAAGGGAGGGGGAAAATGACTGATGTTGAGTTTGCGTGTTGGCGTGTGAAAATAGCTGGTTGGCGTATAGATTTCCGTGTCTTTGGAATGCTGCGGGCTGTGTTGGGTGCGTTCGTGTTGTTTGTTGGAGTGGCGTGTGGCATCCCGAGTTCTCATCCTTTTGCGATAACGCCTGGTAGTTTCCATATGACGGTGTCGAGTTCGCAGGCGGCGGCTCACGCGGACTGGACTTTTGCGTGGGATTTTGCGCATAACGCGAAGGGACAGACGAATAATGATGTTCGAACTGTTGTGATCGATTTGCCGGCTGGTTTTGACGCGAGTAACACTGCTGTTCCTACGTGTACTGATGCGCAGCTCACGGAAAACTTGGGTCTCGTACTCTTACTGAATTGAAAGGTTGTCCTGCTGCCAGTGCGGTTGGTCAGGTCAGTTTCACGGTGACCGGCAAAGGCCATTTTACGGTACCGTTGTATAATATGGAAGTGACGAGTTTTGGTGTGACGGCGGAGCTCGGTTTCAAAGCTTTGACGGCGACCACGGTCATTCCGGTCACGGTCCGTCCAGATGATACTGGACTGACTGGGACAACTCCTAATGTTCAGGATCTCGGTGAAGCACGTGAAATCTCTGTGACGTTGTGGGGTCTGCCGGCCTCTGAAGAACACGATCGCGCACGCCAGTATATTTGCGAAGAACAATGCGAAGACGTTCTCGGTGGCTCTCTCCCCGCGGGTGTCGTGGTCAAGCCTTTCCTTGCAAACCCTACGAGCTGTGGCATGTTCACCGTGAATATGAGCGCGAACTCGTGGGAGGGAACCTTTTGCCGAACCTTCTCGGGGCTAGCGCGGAAGTCGGGCCGTTCGGGGAATGCCAGCGCGTCCCGTTCGATCCAAGGATCGAAGCGCAGCCGACGACACGCTCCGCGGAATCCTCTTCCGGGTTGAACGTATCGCTGGTAGTCCCGCAGAGCTGGGAAAACCCGTACTCGTTCGCTACATCAAACGTCAAGGAAGCAAAGGTAATCCTCCCCCGGGGCTATACGGTCAACCCTTCGGCGGGCAACGGGTTGGCTGGTTGTACTCCGCAACAGTATGCTGCGGAGACGGCGTTCTCTGGGCCTGGTGAGGGGTGTCCGGCGGAATCGAAGCTCGGTACGGTCACGATCGAAACGCCGCTGCTCGCGGAGAGGATCGAGGGATCGGTCTATCTCGCCGAACCGTACAATAATCGCCCCGAATTCGGTACGCCTGAACACCCGAATGGTTCGCTGCTGGCATTGTATGTCGTGGCCAAGGCGCCGGACCGCGGGATCGTCGTCAAGAGCGCTGGAAAGGTCGAACCCGACCCTGTGTCCGGCCAGCTCACGAGCACCTTCCAGAACCTTCCCCAGCAACCATTCAGCAAGGTCACCCTCAAGCTCAAGCAGGGCACTACCTCACCGCTGGTCAGCCCACCGGCGTGTGGCACCTACACCGCGCAAGCCGAGCTCACACCCTACTCGGCACCCACCGAACCCCGCTCGTTGACCAATACGCTACAGATAGAAAACGGTATCGGCGGCGGACAGTGTCCTGTCGGTGGCGTCCCACCGTTCAAACCGCAGGTGGTTTCCGGTACCCAGAACAACAATGCCGGCAATTACACCCCGTTCTACCTGCGGATCGTACGCGCCGACGGCGAACAGGAGATCACGAAATTCACGACGGTACTACCGCCAGGGCTGACGGCGAACCTGAACGGGATACCGTTCTGCTCAGACGCCCAGATCGAAGCGGCACGACACAACACCGGACGCCAAGAGCTCAGCCAACCAGCCTGCCCAGCCTCAAGCGAAATAGGACACACGCTCGTCGGTGCCGGTGTCGGTAGCGTGCTCGCGTGGACCCCAGGAAAAGTATATTTGGCGGGCCCCTATCACGGCTCAGCGCTATCGATCGTATCCGTCACCTCGGCTAGCGTCGGACCGTTCGACCTCGGCACCGTCGTGGTTCGCTTCGCGTTGAGGATCAACCCGAACACGGGCCAAGCGGAAATCGACTTCTTCGAGCGGGTCCGACCCGATCCCGCACATCATCGACGGGATCGTCGTACACGTCCGCGACATCCACGTATACGTCGACCGCTCCAAGTTCATTGCTCGACCCCACCAGTTGCAACCCAATGACGATCTCCAACACGATCACAGGCGCCGGTGCCGACCCCGCCAACCCCGCCGACCAATCACCAGTACTGATCACCACACCATTCCAAGCTGCCGACTGCCAAAACCTCGCCTTCAAACCCTCATTAAGGTCTCAACGTCCGGGAAGACTAGCCGCGCCAACGGCGCGAGCCTCACCGTCAAGCTCGCATACCCCAAAACGCCACAAGGAACCCAAGCGAACATTCACTCCGTCAAGGTGAACCTACCCAGACAACTACCATCCAGGCTGACAACACTACAAAAGGCCTGTCCCACAGGACATCAAACGACAAAAACCCCGCAAACTGTCCCATACCCTCACGAGTAGGCACAGCAAAGGCAATCACCCCGATACTCCCAGTCCCACTCCAAGGACCCGCATACTTCGTCAGCCACGGCGGCGCCAAGTTCCCCGAACTGATCATCGTCCTACAAGGCTACGGCATCACGATCGACCTACACGGCGAAACATTCATCAGCAAAAAAGGAATCACCAGCTCAACATTCCGCACAGTCCCAGACCAACCCGTCACAACCTTCCAACTCACACTCCCACAAGGCAAATACTCCGCACTAGCCGCGCAAACGGCAACCTCTGCAACACACACCTACAAATGCCAACAATCATCACCGCACAAAACGGCAACACCATACACCAAAACACCCCCATCACCACCAACAACTGCCCAAAACACAAAACACACCCAAAACACAAGTAAAGCTATAGGAATAGCTATTGATACACAAGGGCCGGCTCGGCGCTCTCTGACCTTGGACGAGTGACGGTCGGCCAGGTCAAGCCTCGGATGAGGCCAACCAGTGCCTCGGACGGGGGAAAGGTGGATCGAGAATTATGAGGAAGATACACATTCTAGGGCTCACGCTGTTCGCGGTGCTCGCGTTCGGCGCCACGGTGGCATCCTCGGCTTTCGCGGAACCAGGCGAATGGTTATTCAACGGCGCAACATTCAACGCAACCTTAAATGTCGAAACAACAGGGTTACTGACCCTTGTCAGATTAGTGAGCG
>CAVUNX010000003.1:0-288927 GCA_963742945.1 uncultured Solirubrobacterales bacterium
GTCGATGTACTGTTTCCGCCGGTCTGGCTCTCGTGAACCCTTGAGCCGCCTTTCTCGCCGCCGACCGCTGCGCGGAGCCTTGCTGGTTCTGCGTGTTGCCCTGTTCGGTGCCGTTGTTGTTCTGCGCCGAGGAGCTGATGTTCCTTGTTGGACTGGTTCACGTTCCCGTTGTTCGAGCCCCGGCTGAGGATCGAGATGGGGGCGTTCACATCGGTCTGTTCGTTCGTGGCCGTGCTGTTGGCCGTCTGCGTTGGTTCGTTTGCTGTTTGTGGCTGTCTGGGTTTGCTGAACAGCCCACCCAGGGAGCCGCCGCCCGCGGAGCGCCGTGCTCGGCGCACTTGCGAGCGCGAGCACGCTCACAGCCATCGCCAAGTGATAAGCGTTCATAGTTACCGCTACCTTCAGGAAGGAGCTTTGACTGATTTCCGAAGGGCGCCGATCGAGCCGTCCAACGCCAGGTGAGAGCCGGGCGGAGCGGTTGGCCGGGCGCTTCGAGATCGAGGACGAAGGGCGCCTTATGCCACGGCTACGCTCGCAAGCCGTCGCGCATCGCCGCAAGGCCTCCATCAGTCAGGAGCCCGGGGTCGAGAAGATCAGAAGGCGACCCAGGATGTCGACGCCATCGCCGTCGAGGAGCCCCCCGGAGCCGGCCTGGGCGCAGGCGCCCGGCGACGCTGAAGAGCAGCGGCTCCGGATCGGTGCCGCTTGTCCCGGTAGGCGAGGTCGTGATGTTGGAGAGGATTCTATGGCTGTCCCACCCTGGGCAAGGTGGAGGAGCAGCGTGGATCAGACTGGACCCCAGAAGCTCCTTCAGAGGGGCCGAACGCCCGCGATGCCAGTGCCCCCGGCTCCGGCGTCAGGTCGGAGGGCGACATGCTCGTCGATGTCGCGGTTGTAGCCGGAGTGGCGTTCGCCACTACTGGAGCGCTTGGAGGTTTCCTCCCCTCGCTGGAGGGTTCGAACGTCCTTGTCGGTGGTCGGCGCCGGTGATCGGCGCGATGGTGCAGCACCAGTAGTGAATGAAGACGACCTGGGTGACGGTCGCGTCTACAGGAGCAATGAAGCTCGCCGATCCCCTGTCGAGGCAACTTGTCACGAGGCCTGTGGTGCCGTCCACGCCTTGACGATCCCAGCGACTGTCGAGGTGGTCACCGCGCCTACCGGAGTTGCCACACCGCCGATGGTATGAGTCGCCGCTGGAGCCGGAGTCGCTGCTGGAGCACCGGCGCTGCGCCTTGACGAGGGTCTGCTCGAGTGCTATTGAGGACCGGAGCCGCCGTTTTGAGGACTGGAGCCGCTGTTTGAGGACTGGAGCCGCTCCTTGCGACACTCGGCGGTTTCGACGACCGGCGCTGTCGTCGCGTCGATGGTCCCTGCGGCCGTCTCGAGCGCGGCGCGACTGTCTTGCGGACGGTCTGCGAGGTCGTGTCGGCACTGGTGCGCTACCGTGTCGGCGCTGGCGTGACGGCACTGGACGCGGCGCAGTGACCGCGTGTACCTCCTCGGAGCCGACTTCCGTGACAGCGTCGTGGTCTGCTCGACGGTCTGCGCGAGAGCTTTTGTCACGGGTCCGACCGCCGATGGACGGGCGGACTGCTGGGCACCACCGCCGACCGCCGACGTGGCTTCGATCGGAAGAATCGAGCCGGCGCTCGCGTAAGCCGGAGCTGCTCAAAGCCAGGAGATTGAGCAGCAGGATGAGAAGAGCGCCTAAGCAAGTGCTCCGCGAAGAAGGAGCCTCGCGCACGTCCATCTCTACGTCTACCTGGCGTTGCCGCATTCTTGCGGATTTGGATGACATGGAGAGGTTTGAGTAGTTTTTCTACCCTCAGCATGCGCGCACACACCCGAAGATCGTGTGGACGGCGTAAACCATTCGAAGTTGCGGGGCTTCTCGAGGAATACCAGGACCACTCACCGGATCTCTCGGGTAAGCGATCAACGATGTGCGGCCACGTCCGGCTGACTCCGGCGCCCCAGCTTTAGCTCTACCATCAGAAAGATGGCTCAGTCGGCCGCGCATTTGTTGACAGCTCGAGCGCCAAGTAGGTCGGCATGCGTGCGTCGAGGTCGCAGGGTGCCTTCGGCCACGCACGCCGCGTCGCGGTAGCCGCGCTCGTAGCGATGTCGCTCGGTCTCATGACGCTCGTCATCGGGCAGGGACTGAGCACGATCGCCCTCGTCAGGGCCGTCGAGGAGATCGCGCTGGGGGCGATCGTGGTCGCCTTGCTCGCGGGGGCGGTCGCGTTCGTCGCGGTGCACCTCGCCGGCTGGCGCGATCCGGAATCGGAGGACGACTTCGAAGAGCTGGTTCGTCACTCGGAGGAGCTGGCGCGCGAAGGACTCGCCGTGGAGCCCGAAGAAGCGGAGTTCATGGAGCTCGACCCGCTCGACGATGGGGACTTCGAAGAGCTCGTGCGCGATGCGCTCGACGACCTCCCGGACTTGCTGCGCAACGCGCTCGCCCACGTGGCGGTGGTGATCTCCGACGGAGGGCGCGCCCGTGGCGCCTATGGGCTCTATCAGGGCGATGGCACCATAGGACGCGAACGCTCACGACCGCATAGTGATCTTCAGGGACACGATCAGGCGCGACTTCGGACACGATCCCGACCTCCTGCGCGATCAGGTCACCAAGACCGTGCGCCACGAGCTCGGCCCACCATGTGGGCTTCGACGAGCTGGGCGTATCACGCCTCGATCTATAGTCTCCCGGTCCCCGACCAAGGAGAGCCCCACATGCCTGAAGCCGTGATCGTCGACGCCGTGAGGACGCCCATCGGGCGGGCCGTGAAGGGGTCGCTGAAGTCCGTGCGCGCCGACGACCTGGCGGCGATCCCGCTAAAGGCGATCGTCGAGCGCAACCCCCAGGTCGAGCAGACCTCGATCGGGACGTGATGATGGGATGCGGGTACGGGGAGGGGGAGCAGGGCTACAACATCGGGCGCATCGCCACCCTGATCGCCGGGATCGACCACCGCGTGCCGGGGACCACCGTCAACCGTTTCTGTGCCTCCTCGCTGCAGACGATCAGGATGGCCTTCCACGCGATCAAAGCCGGCGAGGGCGACACCTACATCTCGGCCGGCGTCGAGGCCGTCTCCAGGGCCGGCCGCGGCAGCGCCCAGTTCGAGTTCCACCCGCTCGTGGACGGCTCGGAGGGCTCGCTCTACAACGTGTACATCCCGATGGGGATGACCGCGGAGAACGTGGCCGAGGAACGCAACGTGAGCCGGGAGGCCCAGGACGAGTGGGCGCTCATCTCCCAGACCGCGCCGTGGCCGCGCAGGAGTCCGGCCACTTCGACAAGGAAATCGTCCCCGTCAGGGTGCCCGCCCACAAAGACGTGGACAAGGAGGGCAACGAGATCGAGGTGCCCGAGACGGTCGTCACCAAGGACGACGGCCCGCGCCCGGGCACGACGCTCGAGAAGCTCGCTGCGCTCAAACCCGTGTTCAGGCCGGACGGCTCGGTCACCGCCGGGAACGCCTGCCCGCTCAACGACGGCGCCGCCGCGGTGCTCGTGATGTCCGAGGAAAAGGCCGCGGCGCTCGGCCTGAAACCGAAGGCGCGCATCATCGCCTCCACCGTCGCCGCGATCCGCCCGGAGGTCATGGGCCTCGGCCCGATCCCGGCGATCAAACAGCTGCTCGAGAACACGGGCATGAAGATCGAGGACATCGACGTCGTCGAGATCAACGAGGCGTTCGCTGCTCAGATCGTGCCCTGCATGGCCGAGCTCGGCATCACCGAGGAGCAGCTCAACCCGTTCGGCGGGGCGATCGCCCTCGGTCACCCGTTCGGGATGACCGGGGCGCGCATCATGACCACCCTGCTCAACAACCTCGAGACGCTCGACGGTACCTATGGGATCGAGTCAATGTGCGTCGCCGGGGGCATGGGCATGGCGATGCTGGTGGAACGCTTGTCCTGAGGGGGGGCGGCGAAGAGCAGCTCACTCTGAGGACGGGGCGTGAAGACGGGGCGCTGAGCGCAACTCGAGGGCTTCCAGGCACTCCCCGGCTGAGTCGCTCAGCGGGGGGGCATGCGCAGGGCGCCGTCGAGGCGGATGACCTCGCCGTTGAGCATCCGGTTCTCCACGATGTGACAGGCGAGCTGGGCGTACTCGGCGGGGGTGCCGAGGCGCTGGGGGAAGGGCACGCCTGCGCCCAGCTTCTCGCGGGCCTCCTCCGGGAGCGCCGCCGAGCAGCGGCGTGTCGAACAGGCCCGGGGCGATCGTGTTCACGCGAATGCCCTGGCCGGCGAGGTCGCGCGCGGCGGGCAGGGTCATGCCGACGATGCCGCCCTTCGAGGCCGAGTAGGCGATCTGGCCGATCTGGCCGTCGAAGGCGGCGATCGAGGCGGTGTTGATGCACACGCCCCGTTCGCCCGTCCTCCAGAGGCTCGGTCGCGATCATCGCGGTGGCGGCCAGGCGCAGCACGTTGAACGTCCCGATCAGGTTGATCTGGATGGTCGTCTCGAACGGGATCAGCGCATGCGGGCCCCTGGAGCCGGCGACCTTCTGCGCCCAGCCGATGCCCGCGCAGCACACGGCGATGCGCAGACCCCCGTCGGCGCCCGGCGGCGCGCTCCACCGCCACCTGCACCTGACTCTCCTCGCGCACGTCGCACGTGACGAACTCGACCGCCCAGCTCGGAGGCGAGCGCGCTCGCCCTTCTCAGCGTTGACGTCGGCGATCGTCACGATCGCCCCGCCTCGTGCAGGCGTCGCGCCGTGGCCTCGCCCAGTCCCGACGCCCCCGACGACGAGTGCTGCGCTTCCCTCGATTCGCATGGCCAGGAGCCTACCTGGGCGGAGGTCGGGAGGCCGGCCGTGGACATCGGAGCCGGTGGTCCGGGTTTGGATCTGCTGTTCGTTCCCGCGGTCAGACGGGGTCGGTGGCGCTTCGCGCCGGGCGCGAGGGTGAGCGAACAGCTCGTCGGGGTCGGTCAGCCAGCTCACGATCTCAAGACCGGCGGCGGAGAGGTCGTCCTCGACGCGCGCGCGGGTGAACTTGGCGCTGATCTCGGTGCGCATCTCCTCGCCCTGCTCGAAGTGCACCGAGAGGCCGAGGTCGGCGCACCGTGGTGGTGTGCTCGCGGCGTGCCCGCAGGCGCATCTCGATCCACTCGTGCTCGCCGTCGAAGAGCGCCACGTGCTCGAAGTCCTCGGGGTCGAAGTCGGCCTGCAGCTCGCGGTTGAGCACCCTCAGCAGGTTGCGGTTGAACTCCGCCGTGACACCCTGCGGAGTCGTCGTAGGCCTGCGTCGAGCACCTGCGGGTCCTTGACGAGGTCGGTGCCCATCAGCAGATGGTCCTCGGGCCTGAGCAGCCTCGCGATCTCGCGCAGGAAGCGCCGGCGGCTGCCGGGCGGGAAGTTGCCGATGGTGCCGCCGAGGAATACCACCAGGCGCGGTCCCGCGGCCTCGGGCACCCGGTCGAGGTGGCGTTCGAAGTCGCCGATCACCCCATGCACGCGCAGGCCCGGGATACTCGTTGGTCAGCTCCTCGCGCACAGTCGCGCACCATGCTCTCGGTGACGTCCACCGGCACATACAGCTTCAGGGTTCCCGCGCGGTGCAGCGCGTCAAGCAAGCACCCTCGTCTTGGCGGCCGTCCCCGATCCCAGCTCCACGAGCTCCGCGGCCCCGGTGTCGCTCGCGAGCTGCTCGGCGGTGTCCTGCAAGATCGAGCGCTCGGTGCGCGTCGGGTAGTACTCGGGTAGCTCGCAGATGCGGTCGAACAGCTCGGCCCCGCGCGCGTCGTAGAAGTGCTTGGGAGGAAGCTCCTTGAACGGGCGCGTCAGCCCGTCGAGCACGTCGTCGGCAAGCGAGCGTTCCTGGCCCTCGTGCAGGTAGGAGTCGATCGTGATTGCATCCTCCTCGGGGGCCTCGCAATCCGGGTCGACGACCGGCTCCATCAGCTCACGTCCCTTGCCAGGCGCACGCCCGCGAAGATCTGACGGCGTATCGGGCGATCCCAGTTGCGGAAGGTCACCGTGGCCACCCGTGGGCTGGTGGCCCAAGAGCCTCCGCGCAACACGCTGGTAGTCGCCACCGAAGAACACTTCAGAGTACTCGCGGTATGGGTGGGCCACGAACCCCGGGTACCCGTTGAAGCCACTGCCGGTCCACTCCCAAACCTGTCCCACTCCCGAGAGGAGCCCACCGGCGGCCGCCTTCTCCCACTCTGCCTCGGTGGGCAGTCGCGCTCCACTTGCCCTGGCGAACTGCGTCCGCTTCGAACCAGCTCACGTGGCAGACAGGGGCATCTGGATGTCCCGCCGCCGCGTTCTCGCCGAAGTCCCTCCAGCTCGCATTGCGTCACGGGGCGGCGGGCGATCTGAAAGGCGGGAACCTCCACCGAGTGACGCGGGCGCTCGTTGTCGTAGGCGAACCCGTCGGGCGCCGGCGCCCATCTCGAATGGGCCGGCCGGCACATCGATCCACCCGCCGTCGCCCGCAAGGGTGCCCTCGCCTCCGAGTGCCCGCAGACGTGGCTCGCCCACTGGCAGCAGGCTCGGCGAGCGCCATCGTCTGGCGCATGGTCTCGGTGTGCTGAAGCTCGTGGCGCAACACCAGCTCATAGATGGTCTCGTCGCCGACTCCCGCTCGGCAAGGGCCTCGGCGCTGCGCGCGCGCACGTCGCGCAGGTAGCCGCGTGCCTGCTCCGGGTCGAGCAGCTCGACTTCGCCTCGCACCGACCGGGGGGTCTCGAATGCGTCGTACAGCTCCGCCAGGTCTGGCCTCGAGCAGCGTCGAGTCCGCCGTGGCGGTGGGCGAGCCACAGGTCCTCGTAGGCCGCGATGTGCGCGAGATCCCACACCAGCGGGCTCATGATGGGGGAGAGCACTCGGCTCAAATCGTCGTCGCCGAGATGGCCGATCAGTGCGAGCGTGTGCTCTCTGACGGTGTCAAGCGCCGCCAGCGCCTCCTCCACATCTGCTTGGAGGAGGTGTCGGGTAGCGATGGGGTCGCGGGACGCGATCGTAGCCATAGCTTCGCCTGGCCTACTGTAGAAGGTCAGCGGCTCGCGCTGCCTCTCAGGGCGTCATCGTCTCGGCCGATTGGAGCGCCGGGCCATATGTGGGGTCGCGCAGCAGCGACTGCCTGATGCCCTCTCCGAGGATCCCGCTCTCTCCGCGCGAGGCCCCCAGGATCGTCCATTCGTGTTCGTGCCCCTGCGCGTCGCGCCTGCGTGCGCGCAAGCCGCCCGGTCCCCGCCTCAGCCCCACCCGCCGCCCCGAGGCGGTGGCGATCGCGATGCTCTCGAGGCCCCTCACCTCCTGCTCGGGGGCCTGCTCGAGGCGGATCGCGATCGGCCCGGCCGGCGCGGCTGCCGTGCCTGTCAGCACGTCGCCGCTCTGCGCTGAGCCGGCTCACCTCCCATCCCAGGCGCGACGCCAGCCAGCCCACGAGCAACATCGCCGCCACGGTCGAGTCGGGGTGGTGGCGCACCGCCACCGTCTCGATCCGCTGTAGCTCCGGGCGCATCGTCCGGCGAGTCGAACGCCGCCGCCACCCGCTCGCGCCACGGGGTGCTGCGCAGCCACGCCAGGTCCACCACGTAGGCGCGCCGGCGCAGCTCGCACGCCCTTCCAATCGCATCCCGCCAGGACGGCTCGTCAAGCGAGTCCACCAGCACCGCCTGGGCCAGCTCGAGCAGCTCGTCCACCGCCTCGGGATGCCCGTGGGGCGACCACAGCAGCGTCGCCAGGTCGGTCACCATCAGCGGGTCCACGATCGTCACCAGGTCGTCGAGGTGGCGCTCGCCGATCTCCACGGTCACGGTCTCCCGCAGCAGCCCCAGCTCGCCCTCCGCCGGCTCCGCCTCCGAGGACACAACCGCGCGCGCATCCAGGCGCGTGCGGTCGGGGTCGTAGGAGAGCACCACCAGGCGCGAGGCGTGGTAGCGGCCGACTCCCGCAAGGCGGTTCGCGATCTCCCCGCTGTAGCGACCGTCCACGAAAGCGATCATGTTCAACGCGCGCGCGGGCGCGAGTCCGCCGTTTTCGCCGTGGCGCTGCTTCACGAGCTCGCGCAATGCCGCTTCGATCGCCCCGGGAGTCGTGCCTTCGGCACTCCACACAGCGTCCGGCCGGGCTTGAACGGGTGGGGGAGGGGAGAGGCTCAAATCGCACGCCACGACTGCTCGGGCAGCAGGATCTCGGCCGCCTCCTTCGGTCCCTGCGATCCCGCCTCGTACTGAGGCAGAGGTCCCGGGCTGCTCTCCCAAGCCCGCAGGATCGGGTCGCAGATGCGCCACTGCGCCTCCACCTCGTCGTCGCGCGTGAACAGCGTCGCGTCGCCTCTCATCGCGTCGGTGATCAGGCGCTCATACGCCTCCGGGGATTGCGAGAGGAAGGCGGTCCCGTACAGGAACTCCATGTGCACCGGCCGTATCACCATCCTCGACCCCGGGATCTTCGCGCCGAGGCGCAGCGACACACCCTCGTTGGGCTGCAACGTGAGGATCAGCTGATTGGGCAGCACCCCCAACGAACCGTCCTGGCTGAAGGCGAGGTGGGGAACCGGCTTGAGCGTCACCGCGATCTCCGTCACTTTGCGAGCGCAGTCGCTTGCCTGTGCGCAGGTAGAACGGCACCCCCGCCCAGCGCCAGTTGTCCACTTCCAGGCGCAGCGCGGCGAACGTCTCGGTGGTCGAGTCCGGCGGGATGCCGGGCTCTTCCAGATACCCCGCCACGTCCTCGCCGCCCGGCATGCCCCTTCGCGTACTGAGCGCGCACCGCCATCGCCGGGATCTCCTGCTCGATCGGCTCGGCGATCGACTGCAACACCTTCACCTTCTCGTTGCGCACCTCATCGGCGGTGAAGCTCACCGGCGGCTCCATCGCCACGTGGCAGAGCAGCTGCAGCATGTGGTTCTGGATCAGGTCCCTCAGCGCGCCGGCGTGATCGTAGTAGCCGGCTCGCGTCCCGATCCCGATGTCCTCCGCGGCGGTGATCTGGACCTGGTCGATGTAGTTGCGGTTCCACAACGGCTCGAACATCCCGTTGGCGAACCTGAACGCCATCATGTTCTGCACCGTCTCCTTGCCGAGGTAGTGATCGATGCGGAACACCTGCCCCTCCTCGAACACACCCAGCACCCTGCGGTTCAGCTCGCGCGCCTCCTCCAGCGAGGTGCCGAACGGCTTCTCGATCACCACTCTCACCTCCGCCCCCTCGTGGCGGTCGAGCCCCTGTTTGCCGAGCGCCTCCACGATCACCGGGAAGAAGGACGGAGCGGTCGAAAGGTAGAACGCCCTGCTCAACGGCTCCCCGCGTGCTCCTCGAAGTGGTCGAGCACCTCCTCGAGCTTGGCATAGACCGTCTCGTCGTCGAAGGTTCCCAGGCACGTACTTCACGTGCTCCAGCAGACGCCCCAGCACCTCGTCGTCGGGCGGTTCGCCGTGAGAACTGCCTGATCGCCTGCTCACACTCTTCGCGATAGTGCTCGTGCTTCTTTTCGCGGCGCGACACCCCCACCAGATGGAAGCGCTCGGGGAGCGCCCCGTCGTGCGCGAGGTTGTACAGCGCCGGCAGCAGCTTCCGTCGCGCCAGGTCCCCCGTCGCCCCGAAGATCACGAGCGTCGTCGGGGCTACCGGCAAGCGCTCGAGGCCCGCGGTGAGGGGGTTCTGCGGCTCAGTCGTTGTGGCGACGGCCGCCATGGTGCCTACCGGCGCTTTCCGCTCTGCCCCGCGCCCGAGCGAACGCCGCCCTTCGCCCCGGCTTCGTGGCCGCGGGCTTTCTGGCTGCGAGCTTCGTCTCCGCGGGCTTGGTGGCGGTGGCGACGGTCGTCTTTGCCCCGGCTGACTTGACGGCGTGGCCACCGAACTGGTTGCGCAGCGCCGCCAGCACCCGGTGGGAGAACTCGCCGTTCCCACGCGAGGAGAGCCGCTCGTACAGCGACGCGGTGATCACCGGCGTCGGCACGTCTTTCGCGGTGGCATCCTCGATCGTCCAGCGTCCCTCGCCCGAGTCCTCGGTCCACCCCTCGATCGCCTCCAGCCCGTTCCCGTCCGCTTCGAAGGCCCTGTGCCGCCAGTTCGCACAGCCACGAGCGCACCACCGACCCCTGGTTCCACAGGTGGGCGATCTTCGCGTTGTCGAGCTCGTACTCGGACTTGTCGAACACGTCGAAGCCCTCGGCATAGGCCTGCATCAACCCGTACTCCACGCCGTTGTGCACCATCTTCACGTAGTGCCCCGCTCCGGCTCCCCCAAAGCGCATCCAGCCGCGCTCGCCGATCGCCTCCACGCTGTCCGCGCTCGTCTCGGGCGCAAGCACGTCGAGGATCGGCGCCAGGCGCTTCACGGCCGCGGGTGGGCCCCCGACCATCATGCAGTAGCCCACGTCGATCCCCCACACCCCGCCGGAGACGCCCACGTCGATGTAGTGCAGGCCAAGCTTCGAAAGTTCCTTCGCGCGGCGCTTGTCGTCCGTCCACTTCGAGTTGCCCCCGTCGACGATCGTGTCGCCCTTCTCCAGCAGCTTCGCGAGCTTCTTCACCGTCTGCTCGGTCGCCTCGCCGGCGGGCACCATGATCCACACGATCCTTGGCGCCGGCAGCTTCTTGACGAGGTCCGCCGGCGAACTTGCGCCATGTGCCCCGTTCTTGACGGCCTGCCCGACCGCCTTCATGTCGAAGTCGAACGCCACGACGCCGTGATCGGAGTCCCGCTTGATGCGGTGGACCATGTTGCCGCCCATCTTGCCGAGTCCCACAAATCCGATCTCAGTCATCTAAGGCACGATCCTAGCCACCCCACCACACGGCTGCTTTTCACGCCGGGATATGGTTCCACCGCAGCGCCCCCTCACGACGAGGGAACGAACAGCTCCTCCAAAAAACAACCCTCCTCGCGCGCCCACCAGCCGGACCATCCCCGAGACCAGGAGACCCCCCCTCGATGACCCCCGACACACCCACGCGCCCCGACCGCAACCTTGCGCTCGAGCTGGTTCGCGTCACCGAGTTCGCCGCGCTCGCCGCCGCCCCGCTCGTAGGCATGGGCGACAAGGAGGCCGCCGACCAGGCCGCCGTCGACGGGATGCGCTACGCCCTGCACTCAATCGCCATGGACGGCACCGTCGTGATCGGCGAGGGCGAGAAGGACGAGGCCCCCATGCTCTACAACGGCGAGCACATCGGCGACGGCTCGCCCCCGGAGGTCGACATCGCCGTCGACCCGCTCGGAGGGCACCACGCTCGCCGCCCACGGCATGCCCTCGGCGCTTGCCGTAATCGCGCTGTCGAGCAAGGGCTCGATGTTCGACCCCGGTCCCTGTGTCTACATGGAGAAGATGGCCGGTCGCCCCGAGATCGCCGACCTGCTCGACCTCGACCGCCCCCTGTCGGAGACCGTCAAGCTGATCGCCGCGCGCAAGGGCCATTCCATAGGCGACGTCATCGTCGTCGTGCTCGACCGCCCCCGCCACGAGGAAGCCATCCGCGAGATCCGCCAAGCCGGCGCGCGCGTGCGCCTGATCCCCCACGGTGACGTCTCCGCCTCCCTGCTCGCCGTCACCGAGCGCTCCCCTGTGGACCTCCTCTGGGGCATCGGCGGCACCCCCGAGGGAGTCATCTCCGCCGCCGCGATCAAGTGCCTCGGCGGCCAGCTACTGGGCCGCCTCTGGCCCCGCGACGAGGATGAGCGCTCCGCCGCGCTCGCCGCCGGCTACGACCTCGAGCGCGTCCTCACCCGGGACGACCTCGTCGCCGGTGACGATGTCTTTTTCTCCGCCACCGGCATCACAGACGGAGACGTCCTGCAGGGAGTGCGCTATCCGAGCGCCGGCGGCGCCACCACCGAATCGCTCGTCACACGCTCCCGCTCGGGCACCGTGCGGCGCATCCGCGCCACCCACGACAGGGACAAGCTTCGCGCGTTGGGCGGGGACGGGCGCTTTGGGTAGGGGGCTTCGGGTAGGGGGCTTCGGGTAGGCCTCGGGTAAGGGCTTCGATAGGGCGCTTCGGTAGGGCACGGTAGGGCGCTTGGGTAGGGCGCCTTGAGTTGGCTCCATTTTGGGCTGCCCCACGCGTACGCGTGGGGCAGGCGGTTTTGGACCTAACGACCTCAGCGGGGTAGCGCCCCACGTGAGGGCGTGTCGGGACTGCCATCGGAGGGGCCCGGCCCAGCTTCCCTCGCCGGCCTCGACGGTGCCTCGACCGGCACCAGCTTCCCCACCCTCGACTCCGCCAGATCCAGCCGCGCCAGCGAGCGCAGAAAGCCGTGGGTCACGAATATGTGGATCTTCGCCTGGGTGGCGTTGTAGATCCGCCGCCCGAAGCCGGACACGATAGCCGGGTGGAAGTTGGCGACCTCCACCTCCACGTGCACCCTCGCCTCACCCGAAATAGCGTCGGGGAGCCTCCTCACGTCGATCTGTAGGTGCCCCGGCGTGCTCGAGGCGTTCTCCCCGCGCCCGCTCCTGGCCACGAGCAGCCCACGCTTTATCCGCCAGCGAACCACCGCATGCTCGCCATCCATCCTGTACTCCGGGGCCTCGAACGTGAGCAGCTTCAGCGGGCGCCCCACCAGCACCACCGAGCGCTCCGATTCGCTGTACAGCACACGCACCACCCCAAGCGTCGCGCGTCTCAGGAAGCGCCAGTAGGTACGCGCCAAGCGCTCCAAGTGCATCGGGGTCCACAGCTTCTCGAGCTCCCTCTCCGGCAGTCTCACGTTGGCGGCCTGCACCGAGCGCATCGCCCCGCTCTGCCGATCTTCGGTCGTGCGGTCCTCCAGCTCAGAGATCGTCGCGATCCTCGGCCTGCGGCTCATCTCCTCAAGGCTATACGCGCACGCAGAGCTCCCCCTCGAACGTTGATCCTTTGTCCCCCCTTGCCGTAAAGAGCGGCTTTCTGGCTGTCGATGAGCTCGCGTCTTGTCCTTTCCTGCTGATATCAACCTCCTGTGAGAGACCAACCCGACCGATCCACCTCCGAGGGCCCTCCTCATGAGCGCCTGGCACGGGCTGCCCTGGCCGCCCAGCAGCTCTGTGACGTGCTCTGGGAGGCGCTGCACGAGGAGCTCCTCCGCCCTGACGCGAAGCGAATCACCGAGCTCTCGCAGCGGCTCGCCGAGGTGTCCTCCACCGTTGCCTTGCTCGCCGCCCCCTCCGCCGAGCCTGCCCCAAGCGCGGCGTCCCATCCTCCTGTGCCCGATCCCGCGACCGATCGTTCCGCCTCGGGTCGTGGGGTGGCAGGTCTTGGTGTGCCGGAGCGTCCCGTGTCGGATCGCGGGGTGCCGGAGCGTGCCGTGACTGACCACGTGGTTTCGGAGCGTGCCATGTCGGACCGCGGGCCCCAGCACCCCGTGTCGGACCGCGGGCCCCAGCACCCCGTGTCGGACCGCGGGGCCCAGCACCCCGTGTCGGATCGCGGGGCCCAGCACCCCGTGTCGGATCGCGGGGCCCCGGATCGTGTCGGGGCGAATGGCCCGATGCCCGACCGGCGCGTCCCGCCCGAGCCCTCTCGGCCCGTTTCTCCCCCGGCCCACCACTCGATCTCGACGCGGGCCGGCGAGTACACGTTCACGAAGCTCGTCGACGAGCGCGAGCAGGCCCCGCCCGTGGAGCCGCTGGCGACCGTCCAGCCGATCCAGCCTGAGATCGAGATCAGGGACGTCCGCCGCGAAGAGGGCCCCTCCGCGTGGGTGTCCTCAGTCGGGCGCCTGCTCTCTCGTCACGCCGAGGATGGCCTCCCGTTCGCCGTGCTCTTGGTCGAGATAGTCGACGTTGCGCACTTGGAGCGCTCCGAGACCCCCCACGACCTTCACGGCCTGGTGGCGAAGGTCGAGGGCGCGATCGGCCATGCCATGCGCGCCACCGACCACCTCTCCCGCGAGACCCTGGGCCGCTACTGGCTAGTCGCTCCTGAGACCAACGGCACCGGCGCCCGCATGCTCGCCGAGCGGCTTGCCCGGCTCGTGCGCACCTCGGCCACCCACCGGGGCGTCCCCCTAGAGGTCGCCATCGGGATCGCGGTCTGTCCCGACGACGGCACCGAGGCCCCCGCGCTTGCCGCTCGGGCAGACCTCGGCGTCTACTCGGCTCGAGCCACGGGGCGCTCGATCGCCCACACCGATCCTCCGCCGGCGAGCTAAGCCGCGGAGGTGCCGCCGCTGGCCGCCGCTTCGGCGGTCGGCTTGACTTCGGCGGGTACTCCGAGCAGCGGGCTGTTCGCGGCCTGGCCCACCACCTTCGTCTTGATGCGCACCGTTTCGGTGATACTCAGCGCGGAGGCTGCCCCCCAGGTGAGGTCCCACATCGCCCCATGGGCGTATGGGCCACGGTCGATCACGGGCACCGTCAGGCGGTGGCCCCTGTAGTTGACCAGCACGAGCGTCCCGCACGGCAGCGTCCTCGATGCCACCCCGACGATCATCGGGCTCATCATCTGCCCGCACGCAGTCTTTTGGCCATAGAAGCCAGGACCGAACCAGGTGGCGATTTGCGCCCTGGTGCCCGCCTTGGCGGGTGTCCCGCTCGGGGCGCTCGTCCCGCCGCTGTCGGCGAGCGCCGCAGGCGTCTGCGCGCCCACACACACGAGTGTGGTGGCGACAGCGAGCAGCGTTCTTTTCGCAAGCGTTGAATTCATCTCTTCGTGGCGCCTACGGGGTGAGCTGACGGGCTCGCGCTTGCATCTGCGCTACGGCCTGACCTCAGGCCGATTCGCCCCCGCAGACCGCCTGCCCCCCATGAGGGTGCTTCCGGCCTGCATTGGGTCCCCCGCTCCTCGCAACCTGAGTCGCAAGAACTCGGCGTCGGCGGCGAGTATACACGCTGGCCGTACGGTCACGCCGGGATGGCGCTGAGCTCAGGGTCGGCGCAACAGCGAGAAGGCGTCCTTCAACAGACGCCCCCCCGCGGACAATCCCGAGTTGGCGAGCTCCCCAACGATGTCCGCCACCGACTCCACGAGCTCCACGCCGCTCGGCGGGTTGATCGTGGTCCCCAGCTCGATCTCCTCCTCGGGCTCATATCCCTGCTTTGGGACGGGCGGCTCGGTCGCCCCGCGGGGCGAGCGCTTCACGTTGGTGGCGGGCGGCACGGCGAGCACACGGGGCGGGAGCTTCGCCCTTGGTGAGGTGGGCCTCTGTGTCGTGGGTCCTTGTCCCGTTTTGGCTTGTCCCACGCGTACGCGTGGGACGGCCACTTTCGTCGTCGCCTGGGCCTTCGTCGCTCGGGCCTTCGTTGTCGGGGCCTTCGTCGTCCGGGGCTTTATGGTGGGGGCCTTCGTCGTCCGGGCATTTGTCGTTCGGGTCTTCTTCGGCTGAGCTTGCCCTGTCCCCGGCTTGCCGGCCGCCGCCACCGCCCGCGCCTTGTCTGCCTTGCCGCGGGTTGCGGCTCTGCGCGGGCTCGCTCGCTGGGGTCGGGCGCGAGGGAGCGCCGCGAGGATCCCTCCGTCGAGGACCGAGTCGGCCTGGCCGTTGGGGTTCTGGGGGTCGCTCATCGTCTTCCAATCATCGCGCACCGGTCCCTTGCGTGCAAAGCATGCGATTTCTCATCCGTTTTATGTCTGGAGCCGTTAGGATAGGCCCGTACATCTGAGTTGTACTGTCGGGGGGGTTTCGGCCACAGCCCGGCTAAGGTAGTCCTCGAACCGCACTCCGAGGGGGCCCGTCGGCGGGCCCTTCGCTCTCGGAGAGCCTCACGACGGAAACGGAAAAAACGCATGTCAGTGGTGGAACTTCAAGAGCTGGAAGAGGTCAAGAACCTGCTGACCAAGGGCCAGCAGGTGGGGGTGCTCACATTCGCGGAGATCTCCACCGCGACCTCCGACCTCGACCTGGACGAGTCAGACGTCGAGGAGCTCCACGGCTACCTCGAGAAATCGGAGATCGAGCTCGTCGAGGACATCGACCCGGCCACCGCCGCCGGCACCCAGGTCGAACGCGCCCCGGACAAGCGCGGGCGGCGCAAGGCCAAGACCGCGCTCGACCTCAAGCCGGACATGACCACCGACTCCCTGCAGCTGTTCCTCAAGGACATCGGCAAGGTGCGCCTGCTCACCGCCCAAGAGGAGGTCGACCTGGCAAAGCGCATCGAGCGTGGCGACCTCGACGCCAAGCAGAAGATGGTCGAGTCCAACCTGCGCCTGGTCGTCTCGATCGCCAAGAACTACCGCAACCAGGGTCTCCCTTTTCTCGACCTGATCCAGGAGGGCACGCTGGGGCTGGTGCGTGCCGCGGAGAAGTTCGACTACCGCAAGGGCTTCAAGTTTTCCACCTACGCGACGTGGTGGATTCGCCAGGCCATCGCCCGCGCGCTCGCCGACAAGGCACGCACCATCCGCATCCCCGTGCACGTCGTTGAGAAGCTCAACAAGATCGGCCGCGCCGAGCGCAAGCTCGTCACCGAGCTCGGTCGCGAGCCCACCGCCGATGAGATTGCGGAGGTCACCGGCATCGACCCCGAAGAGGTGGACTCGATCAAGCGCTCCGCTCAAGCCCCCGTCTCGCTCGAGAAGCCAGTCGGCGACGAGGAGGAGTCCGAGTTCGGCCAGTTCATCGCCGACGAGCGCGCCGAGTCGCCCTATGAGCGTGCCGCGGAGATCCTCACCAAGGAGGCTTTGCGCGAGGCCCTCGAGAACCTCTCCTACCGCGAGCGCCGAGTGCTGGAGCTGCGCTACGGGCTCGGCGGCGAGCATCCCCGCACGCTCGACGAGGTGGGGCGCACCTTCAACGTCACCCGCGAGCGCATCCGCCAGATCGAGAATCAGTCTTTGAAGAAGCTGCAATCGCTCGCGGAGGCCCAAAAGCTCCGCGACGTGGCCTGATACCCCTTCTGGGCACAAGCTGGCCCCTTCTTGGCACAAGCTGGCGTCTCGGAGCGCCACCGTCGGCGAGCCGTCGGTCGTGGTGTTGGAGGCTCGTTGTCGTACACATGATTGCGAGGCTTAAGCCAAATGAGGCATGAGCCGATGCAGAGAGCATGTTCGATGTGCACGCAGCCCTGCGTGAGCTCGTGGCTCGTGGCGGCTCCGACCTGCATTTGAAGGTCGGCTCACCGCCGCTGTATCGCGTGCAGGGTGCCCTCGGTCCCGACCAGGGCACGCAGCCGCTCAGCGCTCAAGACACCGAAGACGCGCTGCACGAGCTGCTCCACGACCAGGTCAAGCTCAAGGAGTTCACCGACGACCACGAGGTGGACTTCTCGTTCGAAATCGCCGAAGTGGCCCGCTTTCGCCTCAACGCCTTCCGCCAGCGTGGAGTCATCTCGCTGGCCTGCCGCGCCATTCCCACCAAAATCTCGACGATCGATGAGCTTGCGCTGCCACCGGTCGTGCGCGAGCTCGCCGAGGAAGAGCGCGGGATCGTACTGCTCACCGGCACCACCGGATCGGGGAAGTCAACGACGCTGGCGGCGATGATCGATCACATGAACCTGACGATGAACAAGCACATCGTCACGATCGAGGACCCGATCGAGTTCGTCCACCAGGACAAGCGCTCGGTGATCAACCAGCGCGAAGTGGGCATGGACACGAAGTCCTTCGAGCGCGCCCTGCGCCGCGTTCTGCGCCAGGATCCCGACGTGATCCTCGTAGGGGAGATGCGCGACGAGGAGACGGTGCGCACCGCACTGTCGGCTGCCGAGACCGGACACCTCGTGCTCTCCACCGTCCACACCGTGGACGCCGCCGAGTCGATCAATCGTCTGCTCGATTTCTTCCCTCCCCACCAGCACAACCAGGCGCGCTCGATGATCGCCGGCACGATTAAGGGCGTCATCTCCCAACGACTGGTCCCCGGGGCCAACGGCGGGCGCGTAGCGGTGTGCGAGATCCTCCGCATGACGGGTCGCGTACGCGACATGATCGCCGATCCCGACCAGACCGGCCAGCTTGGCGAGGCGATCTCCTCCGGCGCCTACTACGGCATGCAGACCTTCGACCAAGCGCTCTTCCACCACGTCAAGGCGGGACGCGTCGAGCGCGAGGAAGCCTTGAAGGTGGCAAGCAGCCCCCACGATTTCAAGCTGCTCCTGCAGTCCGACGGTCGCCAGGGGACCACCATGGCGGATGTCGCCCAGGCCCAGGCGCACCGCGAAGAGGCCGCACCGGAACCAAGTGTGCCTTCCAAGCCAGGCGCGCCCTCTGAGCCAGGCGCGCCCTCCGAGCCAAGCGCGCCCTCCGAGCCTGGCATATTCTCCGAGCCAACCGCCTCGCCCGCGCCGGCCGCCCCCGCTCCGAGCGCTCCCGCGACGCTCGTCTGATGCCGTGGCGGCCCGAGCGCCGCTACTTCAGTTGGTAAAGTAAAGGTTGAAATGGCCGCTGACGAGACTTGCCCAGTTTGTCGCACCGCCGAGGTGGTGTGCGGCAAGTGGACGCTTCTGCTCGTGCGCGACCTGGCCGAGGGGCGCTCACGCTTCTGTGAACTGGAGCGCTCGCTTGCGGGGATCAGCCCCCGCACGCTCTCCCTGCGCCTGCGCGCGCTGGAGGAGGAGAGGATCGTGGAGCGCCACACCTTCCCCGAGGTGCCCCCCAGGGTCGAGTACGCCTTGACCGACAAGGGCTTGGCGCTGCTTCCCATCATCGACGACATGCGCTCCTACGGCGAGCGCTGGCTGGGGCTCGACTGCCAGGACGCCGTCAAGACGGCACTCGCCGTCGCCGTGGCCTGACCAGCCCGCGACGGGGCCTGCACCGAGCAGGAGGGCCTGCGTCGAGCAAGGAGGGCCCGCGTCGAGCAGGAGGAACAGCGTGGGTGACGAAGTGAGCCATCGTGCGCTCACTCCAGCTGCAAGCCGCGCTAGCCGACTTCGTGGCTCAGGCCGCGGCCACGCTTCAGGCCGACGTCCTTGCCGGTCAGGAGGTCTCGTTCGAGCTTGCCTCCCACTCGGCTCGTCCTCGCAGCGCCTCGCCGCTCTACTGCTATCGCCCACTCACCGACGCCTACATCGCCGAGCGCCTCCCCGTCTGCGCCGTCTCGACGGCTACGCCCGCGCGGCCCAGCTGCTGGAGGGCTTGACGGGCTCGAGCGCTACTCGTCTCGAGGGTCGGCGGCCCTCCGGTCGGGCTCGCCGGAGCAGCGGTCGGCGGCTCATAGGCGTGCGACACGGCCCTACTCGCCCTGCTCAGGACGTCTTCGACGAGCAGACCGACTTCGAGCTTCGCCCCGAGCGCCTCGATCGCGCTCTCGAGCGAGCCTCGAGCGACTCAGGCGTTTACCGTCGCCGGCGAGGTCACACTCGTGGCGACGCTCCACGGCCTGACGACCGGCTCGCCCGAGCTGGCGCTCACGCGGGGCCTCTCCATCGCCCACCCCGACGCCCTGCAGGGGGCCCCCGAGCAGGCCCTATGGGCAGGGTCGCCCGGTGAGGAGGATCATCTGCTGGTCGTCTTCAACACGGAGGACCCCGACCCGCGGGCGGCCATCGCGCAGGGAAGGGAGGTCATACGCGAGCTGTTGCGTGCGCTGCGCCTGTTCGGCGACGGGCGCATCGCGCTCGGTGCGCTTGCCTCGACGCGAGTCGGCTCGGCGCCCTGGGGCACGTCGCGCTCGGTACCGGCGGTCATCCACACGGCATGCTCGTCGTGAGCGCCGACCAGGAGGATGAGTTGCGCGCGTTCTGCAATCTCGTCTCGCGTCGCGCTCCCCAGGGCAACGAGATCGCGTGGGCGCTGCGGCGCTTCGAGCTGGGCTGTGAGCGCGCGTCGGAGTACGAGGGCCTCAGCGACCACGTACTGGCCCTGCGCGTGCTGCTGGGCGCCCCTCGGAGCTCGAGCCGCAGGGCTCTCCCGATGGGCTGCTCGCCGGGCGCCTGGCGGCTCTGTGCGACACCGGAGCAGCGGTCCGGCCGTAGCCGAGCGCACGCTCGAGGCCCTCGCGCTGGAGCGCGACAGCGATCGCGGGCACGGCCGTCGAGCGCGCGAGTGGCTTGGCCGTCGCGCGCGAGCTCTCCGACCACTTGCGCGCGCTTCTGCGCGACGTCATCTGTGGCCACCTCCCCTCCGGACCTCGCCCCCCTGGCCGACGAATTGCTGCTTTCAGGCGAGGAAGTCGAGGAGGACTCTCAACGATCGAGGAGCAGGGCACCGGGCGGCACGTCCTGCGGACGGGTGCCTCAGGCGAAGAGCCGCTCGGCGATCGCGGCGAGTCCCCTGAGATCCTGCACGTCGCCGTCTAGGTGAGCCACCAGCACGGGGTCGCGTTCCCCGAGCGCCTCTCCCAGTTTCGCCACACTCTCACGGTCGCGCCTGGCGAGCACATCGAAGTCGGACAGGTTTCCCGCCACGCGTGCGGCCAACGTCGCGCCCAGCCGCCCCGAGAGGAGCTGCGTGACCTCTTCGGGATCGTGCCCCTCGAGACCCTCCTGGTGGAAGCGGTTGACGATCAGGCCCTTCAGCTGCATCTTCTCCCTTTCCAGCTGGGCGCCCAGGAAAACCGCCTCGCGCGCCGGATCGGGCTCGGGGGATGTAACGATCAAGAAGCCCGTCACAGGATCCCGCAGCAGCTGCTCCACACCTCGTGTGCGCTCGCGGAATCCATCGGTCAGCCCGGCCAGCGAGCCGAAGAAGCCCGACAGCTCCCCCACGAGGTTCACCCCCGTAACGCGCGCGAACACCGAGAGCATAAGTCCCGCCCCGCGACCGAACACCCCGCGCGCCGCCCCCCCTGGGGATGTCAGCACGCGCAGCGCCCTCCCCTCCAGGAAGCGTGTGAGTCGCTCCGGCGCGTCCAAGAAGTCGAGCGCGTCGCGCGAGGGGGGGGTATCGAGCACGATCATGTCCCACTCCCCGCTCCTGTGCAGCTCGTACAGCTTCGCCACCGCCGTGAACTCCTGCGAGCCCGCCACCGCCGAGGAGAGCTCGCGGTAGATGCGGTTGCTCAGGATCTCCTCGCGTACGCGCTCGCTTGCCGCAAGGCGTCCGATCAACGCGTCGAACGTGTCCTTTGAATCCAAAATCATCGCCCACAGCTCACCCCGCAGCTCGATCCCCTGCTCGGCGAGCACATCCTCCTCGATTCGGTGGGGCTCCCCCGGGAGCTCACTCAAGCCCAAGCGCCCCCGCCAGGCGCCGCGCCGGGTCGATGCTCACCACCGCCACCCTCCTCCCGCGCGCCGCCAGGCCGAGGGCGAGTGCCGCCGAGACGGTCGTCTTGCCGACCCCTCCTGCCCCCACGCACACGCACACCCGCTTTCCCTTCAGGCGCTTCTCGAGCGGCACATGGCGAGCGGGCACCCGCGGATCGTAGGCGCAGGCGTGCAGGAATAGCCCGCCACTCTGCGAATACCCAACCCGACGGCTTTCCAAAATCGAACATCGGAGCCTGCCGTGACCGCAAGGGCCAAGGTCATCGCTTTCGCCAATCAGAAGGGCGGGGTGGCCAAGACAACGACGACACTCAACCTGGCCGCAGCCTTCGCGGAGGAGGGTCATCGCGTCCTCTGCGTCGACATGGATCCCCAGGGCAACCTCACCATGTCCCAGGGCATCGACCCCGACACGCTGGAGCTCTCGATGTACGACGTGCTCACCCAGCGCGCCACGATTCGCGAGGTGATCCGCAAGCGCGAGATCGACGTGGCCTGCGCCTCGATCGACCTCGCCGGGGCGGAGATCGCGATGTCCACGATGATCGGACGCGAGCGCTCCCTGCAGAAGGCCTTCGAGCCGATCCGCGAGGATTACGACTTCATCTGCATCGACACCCCCCCGAGCCTGGGACTTTTGACCATCAACGCACTTACCGCCGCCGACAAGGTTATTGTCCCCGTCCAGTGTGAGTATCTATCGATGCGTGGGCTCATCCAGTTGCAGAACACCCTGGCCATGATTCGTGAGAACCTCAATCCCGACGTCGACATCGAGGGTATCCTTCCCACTCTGGTCGATTCACGCACGATCCACGCCAAGGAGGCCATCGAGATCCTCGAGGAGAACTTCGGCGACCGCGTGTTTGCGTCGCGTATCCGCAAGACCGTGCGCTTCGCGGAGGCCCCCGTCAAGGGGATGTCGGTGCTCAAGTACGAGCCCGACGGAGTTGCCGCTCAGTCCTACCGTCAGCTGGCGCAAGAGGTCCTGGCCAATGGCCGTTCCTAGGAGGTCTCTTCGATGACCAATCCCAAACGGGCGTCGATGCGCGAAGGGCCGCTCGCGGCCCTCTTCCGCAAGACCGAGGACCTGGAGAAGGACCCCGGCGGCGAGCCCTCCCGGCCCGACGCCGCAACCGCGGCCGCCGCGACCGAGCCCTCCGCCAAGGCGACCACCTCGGCCTCGCCCGCGGTGCCAAGTGCGCCCGCGGAGCCGGTGCCCGCCCAGGTCGAGCACCCCCGCGACAGTGGCGTCCCGCACCCCTCGCTGCGCCCCGAGCCTCGACGAGGAGCCGCGGGAGGCCGCGCGGATCCCCAGCCCCCAGGAGCGCCTGCGCCACGCCTTCTCCTCGGAGATCCCCGACAACCTGATGGACCGTCCCCGTGTGGGTGAGCCGGAGACGCCCGCCCCGACGCGACGCCCACGTGCGCGAAGATCCGCGCCCCTTCGGTCAGGCGATGCCCGTCGCACAGCCCGTGATCCGCGTGGTGGGGGTTGGCGGAGCCGGTACCAATGCCGTCAACCGCATGGTGGAGGCCGAGGTGGAGGGGGTCGAGTTCCTGGCCATCAACACCGACCTGCAGTCCCTGCAGCAGTCCACCGCCGACATCACACTTCACATCGGCGCCGAGCTCACGCGTGGCCTGGGGTCCGGCTCGGACGCGAATGTCGGCAGGCAGGCTGCCATGGACGACTACGATCGCGTCAAGGCCCTGCTCAAGGGGTCGGACATGATTTTCATCACGGCGGGCGCGGGCGGCGGCACCGGCACCGGCGCCGCTCCGATCGTGGCGCGCATCGCACGCGAAGTTGGGGCCTTGACGGTGGCGATCGTGACCAAGCCGTTCGGTTTCGAGGGCTCGAGGCGCTCCGAGCAGGCCGACCGCGGCATAGAGGCGCTCGCCGATGAGGTGGACACCTTGATTGTGGTCCCCAACAACCGCCTGCTCACAGTCCTCGACAAGGCCACCGCCATGGTGGAGGCATTCCGCGTGGCCGACGACGTCCTGCGTCAGGGCGTCCAGGGGATCTCCGACCTCGTGACGCTTCCGGGCCTCATAAACCTGGACTTCGCCGACGTGCGTACGATCATGTCCGACGCCGGCAACGCCCTGCTTGGGATCGGGATGGGCTTCGGCGAGAACAGGGCCTCCGAGGCCGCCGCCCAAGCGGTCGCCTCGCCGCTGCTCGAGACCTCGATGGAGGGGGCTCGCTCGATCCTCCTGTCGATCACCGGCGGTCGCGATCTCTCGCTGTGGGAGGTCAACGAGGCCGCCAAGGCGGTCTCCGAGGCCGCCCATCCCGACGCCAACATCATCTTCGGGGCGATGGTCGACGAGAAGCTCGACGACCAAGTGTGGGTGACGGTCGTCGCCACCGGCTATGACTCGCGTGCCCGCCCCCGCCCCCAGATGCGCGAGCCCGATGGGGAGCCCCGCGTCAAGCGCGCGGGCCCTTCGGCGCGCGACACCAGGTCCCCTCGCGGGGACAGGCAGTCCCGTCGCGGCGGCCTCGTCGTGAGCGATATGGACGTTCCTGAGTTCCTCCCGAACTTCTGACTCTGACTGCCGCGGTTTGTTTCGGTCTGAGGGGCGCAACGCCGCGCGGGGTGCTGTGCTATCGCTCTCCGGATGAGCGCGTCTGAGAAGGGGGTTGTGGCGGCGGGGCATCCGCTGACGGCACAGGCCGGGGCACGGGTGCTGCGCGAAGGTGGCAATGCGATCGACGCGGCCCTCGCCGCGATGCTCACCTCGTTTGCGGCCGAGCCCCTGCTCACGGGGCTGGGGGCGGGCGGCTACATGATGGTGGCGGGTGGAGGCGAGGAGCCCGCCCTGCTCGACTTCTTCGTGGAGGCTCCCCTCAGGGCCGGGGACGGGAGTGTCGCCGAGCTCGAAGCCGTGGATGTCTCCTTTGGGGACGCCGTGCAGGTTTTCTACATCGGGCCCGCCTCCTGTGGGGTGTACGGGACGCCCGCGGGCGTATGCGAGGCCGCGAGGCGCTGGGGGACGATCCCCCTCTCAGAGCTCGCTGCTCCAGCCGCCAGGCTCGCGCGCGAGGGCGTGCTGTTGAGCGCCGCCCAGGCCTACATCGTCGAGATCCTGGCCGACCTCTTGCGATCCACACCCGAGTGCGCCGCCCTGTGGGCGCCCCACGGTCGCCTGCTGCGGGAGGGGGACCTGCTGCACAACCCCGAGCTGGGCGACGCGCTCGTGCGGCTGGGAGAGGACGGGGCGTCGCCGTTCTACAGCGGCGATATCGCCGATGCGGTCTGCACGTGGCTCGGCGAGCGCGGAGGGTCGCTCAGCCCCGGGGGGCTCGGTGGCTATGGCGCCCTCGAGCGGGAGCCGCTACTCATGGGCTATCGCGACCGCGAGGTCTTCACCAACCCGCCCCCCTCCGCGGGGGGCACCCTCCTGGCGTATTCGCTCGGGTTGCTCGACGCACAGCCATCCCCCCCGTCGCTCGAGGTGGTTATCGCCGCGATGGAAGCGGCCCAGGGGGAGCGCACCCCCGAGTTCGTCCAGGGCCTTTCAGACGAGGGTTTTGGCACGTGCTTCCTGTCCTCCAGGCTTGGGTCCACGACCCATATCTCCGTCCTTGACTCGCACGGGAGGGCGTGCTCTGTGACGTGCACGAACGGGGAGGGCTCGGGCGTGGTGGTGCCTGGGACGGGGATCCACCTCAACAACGTCATGGGCGAGGAGGACCTCTCCCCGCTCGGCTTCCACAGCCATCCACCGGGCCTGCGAATGCCGAGCATGATGGCCCCCTCGGTGGTGATGCACGGGGGCGAGGTCGAGCTAGTGCTGGGCAGCGCCGGCTCCAACAGAATCCGCTCGGCCTTGCTGCAGACGATCGTGGGGGTGGTGGACCACGGCCTGCGCGCCCCCGAGGCAGTCAGCGCCCCCCGCGCCCATTTCGAGAGCGGGATCGTCTACCACGAGCCCGGGATTGAGCCCGCAAGTGCGTTTGCCCGAGATCGCGAGATCGTGCGCTTCCACAGCCCCAACCTCTTCTTCGGCGGCGTTCAGGCGGTGCAACGCCGCGGCGATGAGCTCATCGGCGCGGGCGATCCCCGTCGCGGTGGCGTGGCGGTGGTGGCGTGATGCCGAAAAGGCTTGTCCCACGCGTGCGCGTGGGGGGCCCGTGGGGCGTGGTGTGGTGATGCCGAAAAAGGCTTGTCCCACGCGTGCGCGTGCGCGTGGGTGGGGCGTGGTGTGGTGATGTCGAAAAGGCTTGTCCCACGCGTGCGCGTGGGGGGGCCGTGGGGTGTGGTGTGGTGATGTCGAAAAGGCTTGTCCCACGCGCGCGCGTGAGGGGACTCCTGGGCGCGGTCATGGCAGCTCTGCTCCTGTGGGTGGCCGTGGGCGCGAGCGGGTGCGGCGGGGTGCTCTCCCCAGACCTGTTCGTGGTCTCGCGGACAGGCAGCACCCCGGGAGCAAGGTTGACGATGCTCGTCAACGAAGAAGGCGTTGTGCACTGTGGTGCGGATCCCACCCACCTCGGTTCCCCTCACCACCTGAGCGACTCGCAGATCATCGAAGCGAGAGCCATCCAGGAAGACCTGCACGACCCGGCCACACGACACTCCTCCCTGCCGCCCGCGCCGGGCTCGGTGCTGCGCTACTACGTGCGCGACCAGGACGGATGGGTACGCTTTGCCGACAACTCACGGGGGCAGCCCTCGGTCATGCACAGACTCCCCCTGTTCGTGCTGAGCGTGGCTCAGGGAGTTTGTGGGATCCCGCAGCAGGGGGCGTGAGGGGTCTCAGGCGAAGTGGACCTTGCCATTTGAGCGTGCCCTCAGTTGGGCGCGCTCGACCAGCTCCATCTGCTTGATGGCGGCACGGAACAGGAGAGTGAGCAGGCGCAGCCTTGCGTTCTCCGAGCGCAGCTCGAGCAGCTCCTGCTTGGCCTCGGTGCCGAAGTCGACGGTCCCGGCCATGCCGTAGGCGCTCATCTCAGCGAGCTCCTCCTCTGAGAGTGTGTGGTCGGTCGCCTGCTCCACGAGCTCGGCGTAGAGCTCATGGGCCTCGCCCGTGACCTCCTCGTCGGGCGCCTCCTCGCGCTCGGTCAGGAACTCCACGATCCCCGCTGGGTATGGCAGGTCGTCCTGGCGCTGGAGCAGGCGGAACACGCGCGTCCCCCGCACGAGGATCGTAAAGCGGCCGTCCTCCGTGCGCTCGAGCACCTCGTCGATCTCGCACGCGCACCCCACCGGCTTGAGCTCTTCATCGGAAAGCCACACGATCCCGAACTCGCTCTCCTCATCGAGGCACTCTTCGATCATCGTCCTGAAGCGGTCCTCGAACACGTGCAGCGGGACGCTCTCGGTGGGCAGCGCGACCATCCCCAACGGAAACAGGGGGAAGTCCTGGAGTGGAACCTGGGCCATCCCTCCAGTCTAGGCACGCTCGGTGCGCGAGCAGGCCGTCCCGGGTGGTCACTACACTTTCGCGGATGGAGAACGAGCTTGTGAAGAAGATGATGTGGTCGGGTCTGCTCACCGCCGTGGGGGCGCTTGCGAGCATCGTCACCCAGCGGACGGCCGCGGCGGTATGGCGGCGCATGTTCGACGAGGAGCCCCCGGAGTGAGCGACGAGAGTGGAGCCCCCCCCGGCGAGGGGGACCGTCCCCCAGGTCGGGGGGCAGGTCAGCAGGGCATAGCCGCGGCGATCACCGAGGTTTCAGAGCGCGCGAGCGTACTGATCCGTGAGGAGATCGAGCTTGCCAAGACTGAGATAACCGAGAAGACCACGCGTCTGGCAAAGGGCGCCATCGTGGCGATCGTCGCCGGGGTGTTCTTCTTCACCGCGCTCTTCTTCGTCCTGATCGGGTTCGCCTGGCTGCTCTACTACGAGCTCCCGATCGGCAACGAATTGCACCTACTTCTGGGGCTTCTTCGCGATGGCCTTGATTCTCGTGGTACTCGGCGTGATCGCGGGGCTGATCGCGGCCAGGGCCGTCAAATCAGGGTCACCGCCCATGCCCGAGATGGCGATCGAGGAGGCCCGCAAGATCCGCGAGACCGTGAGCTCGTCGTCAGACACCGAGCAGGGAAAGGGAGCAGGCGATGGCACAACGCTCAGCAGCTGAGATCCGCGACTCGATCGAGTCCAACCGTGCGGAGCTGGCACTCTCGCTCAACAACCTCCACGGCGAAGTGGCGCGCATCACCGATTGGCGTGGGCAGCTCGAGCGCCATCAGCGGGAGCTGGCAATCGGCGCGGCGGTCGTCAGCGTACTCCTGCTGGGGCGTCGCCGCCGCAAACGCCGCCGCGCCTGAGAGTCCCGCGCCCAGGGGCCTCAGGACAAGAGTGAGCGCGGGATCGCGCCCACTCCGAGCAGTCCGGGGCCGGTGTAGGTGCCGATTACAGGGCCCACCTCGGATGTGAAGACGGGCTCTGAGCCGAAGATCTCGCGGCAGCGGTCCATCAGACGCTCGGCCTGCTCGTGGGCCTGGATGTGCTGGACCACCCACCCATCGGCCCCGTTGTCGTGCAGCTCTTGGGCGTACCCCACCATGCGCTCGAAGCCGCGCTTGGCCGTGCGCACCCGCTCGACCGGGGTTATCTCATACTCGAGTGAGAGGATCGGCTTGATCTTGAGCGTCCCCCCGATCCAGGCCTGGGCCTTGCCAACGCGGCCCCCGCGGCGCAGGTACTCGAGGGTGTCGACACAGAACCAGATTTTCAGCACCTTGCGTGCCTCGCGTGCTCGCACGGTCACCCCGTCCTTGTCGGTGCCCCCACGTGCGGCGGCTGCCGCGGCGAGCAGCACCAGGCCGAGCCCTCCGCAAGCTGTTTCTCCGTCGATCACCTCCACTCGCGCTCCCATGCCTCGCTCGGTCAGCAGGCCATGGGCCTGGCGGGCCGACTCGTAGGTCCCCGAGATGCCTCCCGCGAGGTGGATCGAGACGATGTCCTGGCCCGCCTCGAGCAGTGGCTCCCACACGGCGAGAAAGTCGCCGATCGAGGGTTGCGAGGTTGTGGGGAGGTCCTGGTCGGTGCGCAGGCGCTCGTAGAAGGGGTCGAAGCTGTCGAGCTCGATCTCACGCCGGCGGTCGTCCCCCCAGCCGACATAGAGGCTGACTTGACGGATGCCTTCTCGGTCCGCCAGCTCGCGCGGGAGATAGTTGGTTGTATCGGTTACGACCGCGACGGGAGTCATGCAGCGCGGCGGACCCTACCGCACCCGGGCCCGCGGTCTCTATCCGAGCCGGTTCTCGACCTGGGTGAATCCGGCGGGCTGTGGCTCGCTCGTGAGGGGGGCGGTCTCGGGTGCCCTCGCGCTCGGGCACCCCGAGCGCCTCGGCGAGCTCGCCAGACTCGTACATCTCGGTGACGATGTCGCACCCGCCGACGAGCTCCCCTCGGGCGAACAGCTGGGGGATGGTTGGCCAGCCCGAGATCGCCGAGAGCTCCTGGCGGATACGGGGGTCCGGGAGGATGTCCACCGCCGCGAACGGGGCCTCCAAGGCCTGGAGCATCGCCACGGTGCGAGCCGAGAAGCCGCAGGCGGGGGCCTCGGGGGTGCCCTTCATGAAGAGGATCGTGTCGTGCTCGCCGATCGCCTCGGCGATCGCGTCGCGGATGGGGTTGGATTCGCTGCTTGACATGGGTGGCTCCTGGCTGTGGTGGCTCTATGTAGCTGCCGTGGTCTGTGCCGTGGTCTGCGCGCCGGCGGTTGGGGCCCGCTCCCCCTGTCGCTCGCTCTCGACGACGGCTGGGCCGGGTTTCTCCCGCGCTTGGGTCTTCAGTGACAGGGCATGGATCGCTCCGCCGATCTCCTCCCCGAACACGCCATAGACGAGCTTGTGCTGCTCTATGCGGCTGCGCCCCGCAAACGCGGGGGAGACGACCGTCGCGCGGAAGTGGTCGCCGCCACCGGTGTAGTCCTCCACGTCGGCCTTTGCCCCAGGGATGGAGGCCTCGATGCGCTGCTTGATCTCCTCGGCGGTGGGCATTGCGGTCAAGGTTAGAACATAAAACGGCATCGCTATACTTTGGAAAGCGATGATCTCGATTACGGACAAGGGTGCGGAGAAGGTTCGGGAGTTCCTCGATGCCCAACAGGCCGACGTGACGCTCGCGGGATTGCGTGTGGGGGTACGCGGGGGCGGCTGCTCGGGCTTCCAGTACCAGCTCGCCTTCGACGAGCAGCGCGACAACGACGTCGTCTTTGAGACCCACGGACTGAAGCTGCTCGTGGACAGCGAGAGCATGCAGTTCGTGAGCGGCTCGGTCATCGACTACCAGGAAGGCCTCCAGGGGGCCGGCTTCAAGGTCGAGAACCCCAACGTGGTCGCGGCCTGCGGTTGTGGCTCCTCTTTCCGGGTGGCCGAGGAGGAGCAGGTTTCAGCCGTCTGAAGAGTTGGGGCGGGACTTGCCCCTGGGGGCCGGGACTTGCTGCAAAGGAGTAAAGGTCCATTTCCCCGGCCGTCGGGTCGTCCTGGACTATGTGGGTTCGTTGTTGAGTGAGCGCCACAGGTAGCGGCAGGCGAGCGTTCGATGAGGGCGCCAGCGTTCCGCCAAGCGCTCGATCGTCTCGCGGTCTGGCTCTTCCAACGTATAGGCGCGTTCGATCGCGCGCCGGATGCCGAGGTCTCCGGGGGCCATCACATCGGGGCGGTGCAGGTGACCCATGAGGAACATGTGGGCCGTCCACTCGCCGATGCCCTTGACGGCCACCAGCTCCTCCATCACCTCTTCGTCTGAGAGGTCGTCCAGGCGGTCCAACTCCAGTTCGCCGGAGAGGATGTGCTCTGCCAGCGAACGCATGAACCCCACCTTCGAGCGTGACAGTCCCGCGGCCGCCCGCAGCTCTTCCGGGTCGTCTGCCAACAGCTGCTCGGGCGTAGGCGGTTGTCCGCCAAAACGCTCGGTCAGCCTGCCGAAGATCGCGGCGCCCGCCTTGACCGAGAGCTGCTGGTTGACCACCGCGTGCAACAGCGCCCCATAGTGCTCCTCCGGGTCGGCCCGTGTGCGCGGGGGGCTCGGCAGGACGCCGCACTCTTCGATCAGCCCGGCCATGATCGGGTCGGCGGCGCTCAGCTCTTCGACCGCCCCCTTCTGGGAGGTCCTCTTGCGCTTTGTGCCGGCCCGAGGGGTGGAAGAGCCCGCGCCGCTCCTCGCCGGGCTCATCGGCCCAGCCCGCTCTCGGAGCTCGCCTTGAGTCTCATCCGTTCAGCCCGTCCGTAGAGATTGCGTGTCGAGTGAGATCGGCTCGCCATCGAGCGCGTTCAGGGCGCGCTCCAGCGAGCAGGCGATGCATGTGAAGCTGGGCGTGTCCCTCACCGTGAAGCGGGATGCCTCCGTCGTCCGGAGGCGCTGGACCAAATCAAGGAACGTGCCAATGTCGTCCGTATCAAATGCCACCACGAACTCCTGGTCGTCGAGTCCGAAGGAGTAGGTCGTGTGGTTGTCCACACCCGGGTATTCGCGCCCCACCGTGATGTGCCCCTGCATGATCCGCCAGCGCTCCTCTGCGGGCAGCCCGTACCACTCGCGCGACTTCACGAAGGGGTAGACGAACACGTACTTGCCTCTGAACCCCCGCGGCCTCACGCGCTCGTCTTCGGAGTACTCCGAGCTCTTGCGCATCCCCAGGAACGAGTAGGGCTGCTCAGCCCACTTCATCAACCCGCTCTGGGACAGCACCACGTGGAACTCGTGGATGCGGTCGAGGTTCTCGGCCTCTGAGATCAAGAGCAGCTCGGCGTCCCCCCGCGTTCCCACGAGCGAGAAGGACTGCAGCAGGTGCCCGTCCCCGAAGTCCTCGCAGGCGGCCGTGAACTCGCGCTTGTGCTCCGCGCGGGTGTCCGTGTCAAGCCGGCGCCAGGCCGGGTCGAGCTTCAGGAACGTGTACTTGACGAAGTGGCGCTCTGACATTGGGCAACGCGAGTATATGGCCTTGCGTCTTCGATGAAGGTTCGTCCCGAGGGTGGCCAAAAGTTGATTTGGACGCACAAGCAAGATAAACTGGACGTATGAGCTTGGAGCTTCAGCAACTGGCGCAGAGCCTCCACGTGAACGAGCGCACGCTTCGCCGTGCGTGGGCGCTCGGGACCTTGCGCGGGGAGAGGGTCACTCCCTACAAGCTGCGCGTGCCTGTCGATGAGCGGGCCTATCTTCGCCGGCACTGGCCGACGATCAGCAGGCTCCGCGCGGCGCTTCGCACTGAGTCGAACGTCTCCCTCGCAGTCTTGTTCGGATCGGTGGCGCGCGGCGACGACTACGCGGATTCGGACGTCGACTTGCTCGTCGGCTTGCGCGATCCAGGACTGAGCAACCGGGTTGCGCTCGCCGGGCGTCTACGCAAGCACATCGACCTTCCGCTCGAGGTCGTGGCGCTGGAGGACGCTTTGCGCAGGGCGTCGTTGATGGTTGAGATCCTGCTTGATGGACGCGTGCTAGTCGATCGTGACGGACGCTGGCCGGAGATGCGAGCACGAGCCGACCACTTTGCCCAACAGGCAAAGGAGGATCGCCGCCTGCGCGCCGAGCGTGCGCGCCAGGCTGTGGAGATGTTCGCGGCGAGAGCCGAAGCATCTGCATGAGCCCGCATCGTCCACGTCGTAGCGTTGACCAACTCCAGGCGGCCTACGAGCATACGCTCGATGCTATTCGCCGTCGTTTCGAACAACTCGAGACGGCGGTTGCTCAGTTTTTGCCCGATCTCGACGAGAAAGCGCTTACTGCGGCTTGGGATTCAGACGATCCGGCGGAGCGTAATCGAGCCGACAGTGTTCTGGCGAGCTTTGAGAAGACCTACATGCTGCTCATGGATCTGATCACGCTAAGCGTAAAGCTGGCAAGACGGATTGAAGCAATAGACGACGAGAGGACACCTGCACCGGAACTCCTGGTCAACGCGGGAGTCATCTCACACGGTGCCCTAGTGGCGATCGAGAAGCAGCGCGAGGTGCGTAATACGAGTCAGCACCTCTATGTCGAACTCTCCATGTCCGAGCTACGCACTGCCGTCCTGGGCCAACTAGAGACGACGCCTCGGGCAATCCAGAGCATCGCCGCGTGGGTCGAGTCATTTGAGCAGTCTCCGGGAACCACTGACTAGCCCCGTTTCTTCATCCGTGTAGCGATTTCCCGGTCTCGTCCGTCGCAAACTCGAAGGCTCCTCCGCGCCCGTTACAGTTCACCTGTGCGGATCGCTCTCGTTTCGCCGTACTCGTGGACGTACCCGGGCGGCGTCACGCGCCACATCGAGGCGCTGTCGGCCGAGCTTGCGGCGCAGGGGCACGAGCCGCGCATCCTCGCACCCTTCGATCCCGACGACGCGCTCTCGGCGCGCCTGCACCGTGGGGCTCGCCCGCAGCGGTGTGAGCCGCCCCCCAACTTCGTTCCGCTGGGACGCACGATCGGGATTCCCGCCAATGGCGCGGTCTCCAACCTGACGGGCACGCCCCACTCGGTCTTTGCGATACGCCAAGCCCTGCGCACCGGGGGCTACGACATAGCCCACATCCACGAGCCGGTCGTCCCCCTGATCGGCTGGGACGCGCTCATGTCGGTGGAGGGGTTGCCACTTGTGGGCACCTTCCACACCTACTCCTCCAACCCCATCTCCAACGGGATCGGCGCCGTCGTGCTCGGCGGCAGGCGGCGCATGAACCGCCTGCACGTGCGCATCGCCGTCTCCGAGGCCGCGGCCTGGACCGCGCGGCGCTTCTACGGGGGGCACTACCGGATCGTGCCCAACGGCGTGCGGCTTCCCCATATGGGGACCCCCCATGGCCGGGGGCAGGCAGGATGTGGGGCGGTGGAGGCGGACGGTCCGGCGGGCTTGGAGGAGTTGGGGGAGTTGCATGCAAAAATGGGTGCCCCACGCGCGCGCGTGGGGGAGGCCTTTGGGAACACACACAACGACGGACAGGCCCTACGCATTCTGTTCATCGGGCAGGCCGTCGAGCGCAAGGGCCTGCCGGTGCTCTTGCGAGCCTTTGAGGCCCTGCGTGAGCATGTCCCCGCGACGCTCACGCTCGTCGGGGCATCTGCCGAGGAGATCGCTCCGATGCTGCTCGACGATCGCGGGGTGAGGGCGCTTGGGAAGGTCTCCGAGGAGGACAAGCACGCAGAGCTTCGGCGCGCCGACGTGCTGTGCGCGCCGTCACTGCGCGGGGAGAGCTTTGGGATGGTGCTCACAGAGGCCTTTGCCGCGAGCACGCCCGTCGTCGCCTCCGACATCCCCGGCTATCGCGACGTGGCGCGCGACCAGGTAGACGGCCTGCTCGTGCCACCCGGCGACGCTCTCGCCCTGGCCGAGTCCCTGCGCGCGCTGGCGCTCGACCCGGCGCGCCGTGCGGCGATGGCCACCGCCGCACGTGAGCGCGCCGAGCGCTTCTCGTGGGCCCACGTGGCCGAGGAGGTCGCCGACTGCTACGAGCAGGCGGTCGCCGTCGCCCAGCCGGCCACGCGCACGGCGCGAATCGCCGTGCGTCACGGCTTCGCCCCGGCCGATCTGCGCCCGCGCGAGCGTGCGCGGCGCCTGCCGAGCCTCGAGCCGGCGCCGCCGACTCACCGGCGCGCCCTACGCATACTCTCTCGGGCCGCGCTTCTGCTCAGCTCGCTCGCCGGCCTCGCCCTTGCGTTCCTCGCGCTGCAGCGGATCGGCGTCACGCAAGTCGCCGCGAGCCTGGTCGCATCGAGCCCTGGCCTCGTGGCGGCCGGGGTGGGGGTGATGTGCGCGTCGATGTTCGTGCGCGGGATCGCCTGGCACGCGATCCTCAAGGCGGCCCCCACCTGGCGCGTGGCACGGCGCAGGGATGCCCTGCAGGGGACGTTCATCGGCGTCTTGATGTCGGCAACGCTCCCCGCGCGCCTGGGTGAGCCCTCGCGCGCCCTGATCGTGGCGCGCCGGCTCGGCCGAGCACGCGAGACCCTGCCGGTGGTGCTCGGCACGATGGTCTCCCAGACCCTGCTCAACCTGCTCGCCCTGGCGATCCTCGGTGGCGTGATGTTCTTCGAGCGTGAGCTTCGCCGGCAATCACACGAGCGCCCTGCTCGCGGTGGCGCTGGCCCCGCTCGCGGTCCTCATGGGGTTGCTGCTCGCACCGGTACTCGTGCCGCGCGCGGCCCTCTCGCGCTCGCAACGGCTGGGGCGGCTGCTCACGAACGTGCGCGCCGGGCTCGTGCGCGTGCGAGCGGGGCTGAGCGTCTTTCGCAACCCTCGCCAGGCGTCGTTCGCGACCCTGCTTCAACTCTCCGCCTGGGGGCTTCAGTGGCTCTCCTGCTGGCTCCTGCTGCTGGCGCTCGGGCTCGACGGGAAGGTGGGCCTCGGCGGCGCCGCGGCCGTCCTGTTCGCTGTCAACGTCACCGCGGTCATCCCCGCCACGCCCGCCAACGTGGGTGTCTTCCAGGCGGCGTGCGTCGCCGTCTTGGCCGGCGCCTACCACGTCCACACGGCCGACGCGCTTGCCTATGGCATCGTCCTGCAGGCCGTCGAGGTCGCCACCGCCGTCATCATGGGAACGCCCGCTCTTGTCAATGAGGGCCTGTCGTGGAAGGACGTGCGCATGCGCACGATGCACGCCTCTCCCGTGAAGCTTCCGCCCCTGCCCGGGGCCTCGCGGCGCTCGCCCTCGCGGGTGCAGTCATAAGGGATTGGTGGCGCTCGCTGTCGCGAGTGGGTAGGCAGCCCCCGCCCAGCGCGCAGGAGCCATGCCTCTCGCGCGGAACTAGCAGTGGATGAGCGACGCCTGGGTCTACGTGCTGTGCTGCCGCGACCCCCCATTCGGGGGGCAGGCGGCTCTGCTTGGGCAGGTTCGAGACCGGTGAGCGACGCGTGGGTTTACATACTTCGTTGCTGCGATGGGTCGTTCTACACAGGCTGGACAAGCAACCTCGAGCGGCGTCTGGCCAAACACTCTGCCGGCGATGGCAGTCGCTATACAGCGAGCAGGCTGCCTGTCGAATTGATGGTCGCGCTACCGATGGCTGATCGCAGCGCAGCCCTGCGTGAGGAGAGGCGAATCAAGCGTCTGTCTCGTGCGGAAAAGCTCGCGCTGATTCACCAGTCGGGGATAGGCGATCAGACTGTGGCCTGCCTGCCTGTGCCCTCGGCTTCGCCTGTCCCCGTAAGGGGGACGGAGCCCTCGGGGGGGTCCACGTCGTCGAGCACGCCGAACAGCGAGGGGTCCCGGTATGAGCCCTTGATCACGTCGTCGGGCGACCCGTCCGCCAATAGGCGCCCCTGGCGCGTGCCGAAGTAGATCGCCTGCGGGTGGTGGGCGACGAGCGCGAGCGTGGACTGCTCGGGGATGGGGGCGTAGCCGTCGCTGATCTCCATCCCGATCTGCTCGAGGCCGAGCAGCTTCTCGACCTTGAGGTGCTCGGCCTGCTCGGGCACAGCGGGATAGCCCCATGAGTAGCGTCTTCCCTGCGTGGTTGGGATGGCGAGCATCTCGCGCACGCGCCAGTGCAACCACTCGGCGAGCCCCTCGGCGGTCTGCACGCCCAGACCGTGTACGAAGAGCTGCTCGGCGAACTCGCCATCGGTCTCCAGCTTGGCCATCAGCTCAGTCACCTCAGAGCCGACCGTGACCGCCTGCACGGCGATCACGTCGAGCTCGGCGGGGGGGCCGCCTTGCGCCGATGGCTCGCCGTCCGGTCCCAGCGCCGGGCGAAAGAAATCGGCCAGGCAGATGCGGTCGCCCTTGGGCTGGCGGGGACACACGAAGCGCGTGAGCTCACTGGCGGGATCGGACGGGTCGAGCGCCGTCTCAGCGGCGTCTGCGCCCGAGTCGAGCGGCGCCCCCGGCCGCCCGGCCACGCGCGGGTCCAGCACCACGATGTCGTTGCCCTGGGCGTAGCAGGGGAAGAAGCCGAGCAGCGCGCGCGGATGCAGATAGTCCTGGCCGGCCCACATGCCCTCCAACCGCGGGCGAAAGTCGCCCTCGACGAGCTCCCGCCAGGCCTCACCCTTGACGCCCCTGCCACCCCAGTGCAGCTTGAACAAGACGTGCGTGTCGAGGTGGCTGTACACCTCATCCATGTCCACCTCTACCTCTTTTACGCCCCACCATGGAGGTATGGGTACAGACACGTTCGAGCTGGTCGCCGAGCGCACACTGTCGTCAGCGAGGTTCACCTCCTCGGCGGGCTCCTCGCCCTTTGCGCGAAACTCGCTCGCGCCGGTCTGCAGCTTCTCCAGCAGCGCCCTGTGGGCCTCCGTGTCAATCAACTGGTCCATCACCGACAGTCCCTCGAAGGCGTCCTTGCAGTAGAACACCCCCGGCTCGTACTGCTCCTCGGATTCCTTGCCTCCGGGATAGAGGGCGCGGTAGCTGAAGGCACGGTTGATCGCGGCGCCGCCGATCAACACCGGGTACCGCATCCCCTTGGAGTGGAGCTCCTGGATGCAGGCCGGCATCTGCTTTGAGGTGGAAACGAGCAATGCGCTCAACCCGATCGCGGTCGCCTCGTGCTCCTGGGCCGCATCGAGGATCGTTTGGATCGGCACCTGCTTGCCCAGGTCGATCACCGTGTACCCGTTGTTCGTCAGGATCGTGTTCACGAGCGACTTGCCGATGTCGTGCACGTCGCCGAACACGGTCGCCAGAACGACGGTGCCCTTCGTGTAGCCCTCGATCTTGTCCAGGTAGTTCTCAAGGCGCGCCACCGCGCGCTTCATCACCTCCGCGGACTGCAACACGAACGGCAGGATCAGTTCCCCCGCCCCGAACTTGTCGCCCACCTCCTTCATCGCCGGGAGCAGCACCTCGTTGAGCGTGGGCACCGCCCCGATCTTCTCCACCGAGGCGTCGATCCAATCCTCGACCCCCTCCTTGCGCCGGCGCAGGATGTGGAAGTGCAGCGCCTCCTCGGGCTCCATCCCCTCGGTGGGGTTGGCCGTCGTCTGGGCCTCCTCCTCGCCCTTTGACTCGAAGTGCCCGATGAACTTCTCAAGCGCGTCCTCGCGGCGGTTGAACACGAGGTCGTCGGCCAGCTCGCGCTCATGGTCGCTTATCTCCGAGTATGGGGTGATGTGGTTGGGGTTGACCATCGCCAGGTCCAACCCCGCCTCCACGCAGTGGTGCAGGAAGACTGAGTTGAGCACCGCCCGGGCGCCCGGGGAGACCCCGAAGGAGACGTTCGAGACGCCCAGCGAGGTCTTCACGCCGGGGATCTCCGCCTTGATCCGCCGGATGCCCTCGATCGTCTCAACCGCCGAGGGCCGCCACTCCTCGTCTCCGGTCGTCAGGGTGAACGTGAGGCAGTCGAAGATCAGCACCTCCGGGTCGAGCCCGTGCTCCTCGCAACACAGGTCCCTGATGCGCTGCGCGACTTCGACCTTGCGCTGGGCGGTCTTCGCCATCCCCACCTCGTCGATTGTCAGCGCGATCAGCGCCGCCCCGTGCGCGAGTGCCGTGGGCACCACCCTGTCGAGCTTGTCCCGGCCCGCCTCGAGGTTCACCGAGTTGACGATCGCCCTGCCCGGAATCTGCTCCAGCGCGCGTTCGATCACCTCGGGTTCCGTGGAATCGATCTGGATCGGGGGCTCCTGGGTGAGCGAGATGCGCTTTGCCAGTTGACGCATCTGCTCGTCCTCGTCCACGCGCTCGGTGAGCGCCACGCACAGGTCGAGCACGTGAGCCCCGCCCGTCACCTGGTCCTCGGCGATCTGTACCAACCCGTCGTAGTCGTCGGCGAGCAGCAGCTCCTTGGCCTTGCGCGAGCCCTGGCTGTTGACGCGCTCTCCCACCATCGTGGGTCGTGGCTCCTGCACGAGTGGGGTCGCGGCGATCATCGATGAGAGGTGTGGAGCGCGCCGCGCCGGACGTGGCTCCACGGCACGGCCGCCCAGGCGATCGGCGATCGCGCGGATGTGCTCGGGGGTGGTGCCGCAACAGCCGCCCACGACGCCCACGCCGTAGCGCTCGACGAACTCCTCCAGCGCCTCAGCCAGTGGCTCGGGCCGCTCGGGGAAGATCGTCTCGCCGTCGGGGCCCTGCAGGGGCAGTCCGGCGTTCGGGATGCAGGCGACCGGCACGGGGCAGAACTCGCCGAGGAAGCGGATCGCGTCGCGCATGTCCTGCGGGCCGGTCGAGCAGTTGAGACCCACTACGTCCGCCCCGAGTGCCTCGAGCGTGCAGAGCACCGCTGATATATCCGTTCCCAGCAGCATCTTGCCGCCGTTGGGCAGCAGGGAGACGGAGGTGTGGATGGGCACCTTCCTACCTGTGCTCTTGAACGCCCCCCGCGCGCCGAACATCGCGGCCTTGACCTCGAGGATGTCCTGGGCCGTCTCGATTATCAGTAGATCGACCCCTCCATCAATCAACCCCTCCGCCTGCTCTGTGAACACCTCCACCAGTTCCCTGAACTGGATCTGTCCGAGCGTGGGGTCGTCTGAGGCGGGCAGGAACCCGGTCGGCCCAATCGAGCCCGCCACGAAGCGGTGCTCGCCGGCGGCTTTGCGCGCGATTTCCGCGGCCTTCGTGTTGACCTCGACCGTGTGGTCGGCCAGGCCCCACTCGTCGAGCTTCAGGCGCGAGGCCTGGAAGGTATCGGTCTCCACCACCTCCGCTCCGGCCTCGAGCATCGAGGCGTGCACGCCCTCGATCACGTCCGGCCTGTTCAGCACGAGCGCCTCGTGGCACTTGCCCCGCAAGCCGCCGTAGTCCTCGGCGGTCAGGTCGAACTGCTCGAGCGTCGCGCCCATGCCGCCGTCGTAGACGACGACGTGCTCGCGCAAGGCCTTCAGGTAGTCACGCATTCGCTCGGATGCTAGCAGCGATTCTCCAACCTTGACACGTCTGTGAGAAGGTTTGACATGGGGATTGTGGCTACTTGATGAACAGCATCTCCGAGTACTTGGGCAGCGGCCACAGGTCGTCGGCCACCAGCTTCTCCAGCCGATCGGCCACCTCGCGCACGTCGTCCATCGCCGGGATCACCCGGTCGCGCATGTATGTCGCCCACTTCATCGCCGAGCTGTCGGGCTGGTTGTCGCTCAGGTTGGCGTCCTCGAGCTTTACGAGCGCGTAGTGCAGCTTCTTCACGAGTGGCTCCACCTCGGCGATCAACTCGTCCAGGCCGGTTGCCTTCAACTCGTTCAGGTGCCTCACGGCCGCCGGAAGCAGCATCGTGCGAGCGATCTGCGCGGCCGTCTCGGACTCGATGTTGATGTTCACCGCGTACTGCTCCGTGAACACCTCCAGGCGCGACTCCAGCTCGCGCTTTGAGAGCACCTTGTACTTCTTGAACGCCGCGACGGTCTGCTTGTCAAGCAGCAAGGGCAGCGCGTCGGGAGTCGTGCGCAGGTTGGCGAGGCCGCGCTTCTCAGCCTCCTTGTGCCACTCCTCGGAGTAGTTGTCGCCCCCGAACACCACTTGCTTGTTGGCGACCCAGATCTCCTTCACGACCTTCGCCACGGCCTTCTCGAGCGTGACCCCAGGCGCTTTGAGGGCCGTCTTGAGCTTGTCGGCCAGCTCGTCGATCGACTCCGCCACGATCGTGTTGAGCACCGTGTTGGGCAGCGCCGGAGACTGGCTCGATCCGAGCGCCCGGAACTCGAACTTGTTGCCGGTGAAGGCGAACGGACTGGTGCGGTTGCGGTCGCCGCCGTGCAAGGGGAGCGGCGGCAGCACCGGCGTTCCCAACCCGAGGAAAGACCCCGGCTTAGACGTCTGCGCCTTGCCCGCCTCGATCGCGGCGAACACCTTCTCCAGCTCCGCCCCCAGGAAGATCGAGATGATCGCCGGGGGCGCCTCGTTGGCGCCGAGCCGGTGGTCCTGGCCGGCGTTTGCGATCGAGGCCCTCAGCAGCGCCTGGTGCTTGTTCACCGCACGGATCACCGCCGCGCAGAAGAACAGGAAGTTCAAGTTCTCGTGAGGAGTCTCACCCGGGTCGAGCAGGTTCAAGCCCGTGTCCGTCCCCATCGACCAGTTGTTGTGCTTCCCCGACCCGTTCACTCCCGCGAACGGCTTCTCGTGCAGGAGACAGACGAGGCCGTACCTGCGCGCCGTGTTCTGGAGGATCTGCATCGTCAGCATCTGGTGGTCCGCGCCCACGTTCGAGTTCTCGAAGATCGGCGCCACCTCGTACTGGTTCGGCGCCACCTCGTTGTGCCTCGTCTTGATCGGCACTCCCAGCTTCGCCAACTCCAGCTCCGTCTCCAGCATGCACGCCAGGATCCGCTCGGGGATCGACCCGAAGTAGTGATCGTCGAGCTCGTGCCCCTTGGGCGGCTTGGCCCCAAACAGCGTGCGGCCGGTCGTCAGCAGGTCAGGCCGCTCGAAGTAGTACTGCTCGTCGATCAGGAAGTACTCCTGCTCGCACCCAATGGTCGTGAACACGCGCCCGGCGTCATCCACCCCCAACAGCTCCAGGGCTCGCATCGCCGCGCCCGAGAGCGCGTCCATCGAGCGCAGCAGCGGAATCTTGTGGTCGAGCGCCTCCCCCGTCCACGAAGTGAAGGCGGTCGGGATGCACAGCAGCGCCCCGTTCGGGTTCTCCAGGATGAACGCCGGGGAAGTCGGGTCCCAGGCGGTGTACCCCCTCGCCTCGAACGTCGCCCTGATACCCCCCGTCGGGAAGCTCGATGCGTCCGGCTCTCCCTGAATCAGCTCCTTGCCCGAGAACTCCGCGAGCGCGGTCCCATCGCCTGCCGGTCCGTAAAAGGAGTCGTGCTTCTCTGCCGTCGACCCCGTCAGCGGCTGGAACCAGTGGGTGTAGTGCGTGGCCCCCTTCTCCATCGCCCATTCCTTCATCGCCTGGGCCACCGCGTCGGCGAGCGTCGTATCGAGCGCCTCGCCCCGCTCCAGTGTGCGTTGCAGAGCCTTGAACACGTGCTTGGGCAGGCGGCGACGCTGCACCGTCACGCTGAACACGTTCGACGCGAAGATCTGGTTGCCGGGAAGGGTCAGGTCCATCGAGCCGAGCGCGTTCCCGTTGGCGCTCCACTGCGCGGCTGTCACATTCGTCTGGCGGGTCCTTGGCATGAGCGGGCTCGATTCCTCCTGGTCAAGTTCTTTGCGGTCCCAGGCACCTTCCCCCTGGACCTTGGCTGCTGGGCACAGCCCCGAATCGCATCGTAGCCTCCCGCGCGGGTCGAGTGTCGCTCACCTGGCGAAAGCTCGCCCACGATCTTTCGACACCCGGCCAAACGGATGCCAGGGGGCGCCGGTCGGTGGTGGTGGTGCTCTGTTTTGGGTTGCCCCACGCGTACGCGTGGGGCGGCCTGTTTTTGGAGGCCCTACTGGACGGCCGGCTGCGGCGCCACAGGTACTGGGTTGGGACCCGGCACCACCCGTCCCGTTTCCGGGTTCACGTGTGTGGCCGGGGGAGCGGGTGCCACATGGGCCACGAAGCGGCCCGTCGCGAGGCCCCCGCCGGCCAGTCGTGCGAGCGCCCTTCCGTCGAGGCCGGCCGACACGGCGTAGTGGACCGTGTGCACCCCGGCCTTTACGGGAGTCACACGCCACACGAAGCGCCTGCTCGCGTGGGGGGCCAGCGCCCCCAGTGCCCAGGTGTTGACGTAGGCGGTTTCCCCACCACCGGGTGGGTTGACTTCGTTCGTATACACGGGCCTCTTCGGGACGACCCCGGGGCCGGTATTCACGATCCATACCGGGCGCTTGCTAGAGGACAGTTTCGGATAGGTGCTCGTGTAGTAGAACGAGTCGATCGTCACCGCCACATTCGGGATCGTCCGCACGCCGGCGTTGCGCACGATCAGAGCAAACTTCGTGTCGCGGGCGATCGCCTGCCTCGCCGGGAAGCGCGCTCGCAGCACTTCCACGCTGTAGGTGGCCTTCGTTTCGTGTGCGTCGCGTCGGGCTGCCCCACCGCATCCGCTCGTGAGCACGCCAAGCGCCACACCGCACGAAGCGAGCGACCCCATCAGAAACAACTTTCCCGTCCCCACAGCGTCGGCCACGATATCAGCGCCGCTGGCGCTTGTGCCGGGCGGCCGGTGGCGTTCGGTGTGCGCGCCGCTGGCGCCTGCGCCGGGGGGCCGGTGGCGTTTGCTGTGCGGCGGGTGTGGCGTTCGGCCTGCCGATCGCGTAGAGTTGGAGACGCGGTCAGTAGAGTTGGGGGCGCAGTCACGATCGTCCCCCCGAGGAGGGGTATCGAGATGGTTCGCAGTGCAGCCGAGCGGGCATTCCTCCCGACGAGGAATCTGCTGGAGGAAATCGGGGACATGATGATCCTGACCGGCAGGACGATCTCCTCTGCTTTGCGCCCCCCCTACCCCTACGGGGGAGAGTTCGTATCTCAGTTCCTGTTCGCGCTGCGCCTCTGCTGGTTTCCTCTGTTGGTCTCAACGGTGGCCATCTGCTACGCCGCCCCGGGCCTGCAGGCCGCCAACTTCCTCACGATCTTCGGGGCCCTGGATCGCCTCGGCGGGATCTTCGTGCTGGCGGCCATCCGCGAGATCGGCCCCAACGTGACGGCGATCGTGCTCGCCGGCGTGGCCGGTACCGCCATCACGGCCGACCTCGGCGCCCGCAAGATCCGCGAGGAGCTCGACGCCCTGCAGGTGCTGGGCGTGGACCCCGTCAAGAACCTGGTGGTCCCCCGTTTCCTGGCCCTGATGCTGGTAACGGGCCTGTTCAACGTCTACGCGATCCTCTTCGGCCTGTTCGGCGGCGTGCTCGCCGAGCTCGTCAACGGGCAGCCGCTCGGCCCGTTCTGGGACACCCTGTTCGCCAACGCCTCCACCACCGACCTGTGGGGGTCCGCGCTGAAGACCACCATCTTCGGCGCCATCATCGCGATCGTCTGCTGCTACAAGGGCATGACCGCCTCCGGCGGCGCCGAGGGCGTCGGGCGCGCCGTCAACCAGGCCGTCGTCGTGACGTTCCTGGCGATCTTCTCGTTCGACTACGTCTACACCCAGATGCTGCTCGCCACCCACCCGAACATCCTCGTGATCAAGTGACCACTGGACGGCCGATGACCTTCGCCCAGCTGCGTCCTCGCTCACTTATGTGCGAAGCACACTGCGCTCGCTGCGTCCTCGTCCCTCCGGAGCCCGTCACCGCTCGACCGTCCAGGGGCCGATGGGGGGTAACGTGACCACCGGCGAACTGCTCGTAACCCCGCGCGAACTGCTCGCCTCCACCGGTGAGTTCGGCCGCTTCGCGGGCAACGTCATGCGCGACGTGTGGGGCTTGCGCGTCTTCCGCTTCTTCGGCGAGGCCCTGCGCCAGTCGGGGATCCTGATCGTCTCCTCGACGCTCATCATCTGGGCCCTGATGTTCGTGCTCGGCTTGGAGTGCGGCATCGAGGGGGCCTATTTCCTCGAGGCCCAGGGGGCACCCGCCTACGCGGGCGTCTTCACCGCGTGGTGCGATCTGCGCGAGATCATCCCCTACGCCTTTGGCTACATGATGGCCGCCAAGGTGGGCACCGGGATCGTCGCCGAGCTCGGAGCGATGCGCATCTCCGATGAGATCGACGCGCTCGAGGTGATGGGCATCAACTCGCTCACCTTCCTCTGCGCCACCCGCCTCCTGGCCGCCTGGGTGGTGCTTCCCTTCATGTACCTCGCGGGCGTCGGCGCGGCCTTCCTCGCCTCCTACATCGCCGTCGTCCAGCAGGTCGCCACCGTCTCCGCGGGTGGCTACTTCCTGATCTTCTGGCAGTTCCAGAATCCACCGGATTTCCTCTTCAGCCTGATCAAGGCGATGATGATGGCCACCGCGATCGTGCTCGTCGGCTGCTACTACGGCTACAACGCCAGTGGTGGGCCCGTGGGCGTGGGCACCGCCACGGCCAAGTCGATGGTCCTCAACATCATCTTCGTACACCTCATCGGGATGGTGGGCACCCAGGTCTTCTGGGGCGCCAACCCGCGTGCCCCGATCGGAGGTTGATCGTGGCCACGCACCCTGAAGGGCACACGCGCGAGCACGGCGCCCCCGGTGGAGGGGGCGAGAAGCCCCCTGGAGAGGAGGGCCCGCCCGCGGGGGACAGGCCGCCCGCGGGGGACAGGACTCCTGGGGGGGACACGCCCCCAGGCGGGGACACGCTGGAGAGGGACGGCGAGTTCGAGTTTCATACGGGCGTCAACCGCCCCACCGGCGTTCCCGACGCGATCGAGTTCATCGGGGTGCACAAGTCATTCGGCTCAAACCACGTCTTGCGCGGCCTGAACATGGGCCTCCCCGAGGGCCAGATCTCGATGATCATCGGCCCCTCGGGAACCGGCAAGTCGGTCTGCATCAAGCACATCGTCGGCTTGCTCTACCCCGACGAGGGCGACGTAATTGTGCAGGGACAGTCGATCCCGAGCCTGCCCGACGCCGACCTGTTCGAGACGCGCAAGAAGTTCGGCGTGCTCTTTCAGGATGGGGCCCTGTTTGGCTCGATGAACCTGTACGACAACATCGCCTTCCCATTGCGTCAGCACACCGAGAAGAGCGAAGAGGAGATCGCCGAGATCGTCCGCCGGCGGATGCGCGAGGTCGGCCTCGGCGACGCCGGCGAGAAGATGCCCAACGAGCTCTCCGGAGGGATGCGCAAGCGTGCCGGCTTCGCGCGCTCGCTCGTGCTCGACCCCGAGATCGTCCTCTTCGACGAGCCCGACTCAGGCCTCGACCCGGTCCGCACCGCCCTCTTGTGCGAACTCATCAAAGAGGTCCACGAGGAGAACGGGGGCACCTATGTCGTCATCACCCACGACATCATGAGCGCCCGTCGCGTCGCCGAGCACATCTCCGTTCTGTGGCGCGGGCGCATCGTCGAGTCCGGTCCCGCCGCCGAGCTCTTCGACTCAGAAAACCCGTTCGTCCGTCAGTTCCTCTCGGGCGAATCTCAGGGCCCCCTGGGAATGGAGTGAACCAGGGCGACGCCTCGTCGTCCCTGGCTACGTCCTCCCTCCCTTATGTGCCGAGCACACCGCGGTCGGTGCGTCCTTGCCAGGAACGACGATCCGCCCCCCTGGGTGGCGGGTTTGGATCGACAATTGACTAGCCTTCTTACGTGACCACAGGGAGGCTGTTCTCGGGGTTGGCCGCGAGCGCGGGGCGCAGGCCGTTCCTTACGGTCGCGCTGCTCGGCGCGCTTGGCATCGGCTGTGCGGTGGCGGCGCTCGGTCTGCACCCCACCGCCGCCACCGACACGCTCGTCGGGCGCTCGAGCTCCACCTACAAGGGCACCCAGGGCTTCTACGCGCGTTTTGGCGAAGAGCCCATCGAGGTGCTCGTCAAGGGCGACCTGCGCAAGCTCGTGCTCAGCCCCGACCTCAATCGACTCGTGGGGCTCGAGGGCTGCCTGTCCGGGAACCTCCCCCCGGCAGCGCTGGCCCGTGAGGGGGGCGTCCATGGGCCGTGCGGCCGGCTCACGCGCGCCAAAACAGTCAAGGTCGTGTTCGGGCCCGGCACCTTCATCAACGAGGCGGCCCTCCAAATCGACAATGCGCTTGCCTCGCGCAGCGCACAGGCCGAAGCGGAGGCCAGGCTGGCGCAGAAAACCATCTATCGCAGGGCACTTGCGCGCGGGCTCGGCAGCGAACAGGCCACCGCGCTCGGCACCCAGGCACGCAAGGCCACGATGGCGGGTTTCGCGGCCGAAATCAGCGCGCTCGCGATTCGCTACGGGCTGAGCAGGGCACCCAGTCTGGGCGACCACGAATTCGTCTCCAAGATCGTCTTCGACTCGACCAAGCCCGCCGGTACCCCCAAGCAGCGCTTCGCCTACCTATTCCCCAGTCCCCAAGCCGCGCTCGTCTCGGTGCGCCTGAAGGCCGGGCTATCAGAAGCTCAGCGCTCGCACACGATCGGACTGATCCGCCAGGCGGTGGGGATGAGCCAGTGGCGCCTCTCCAACGGCGAGACCTACCTGGTCACCGGCGAGCCCGTGGTCGCCGGTGACATCACCAGCTCGATCTCCCACTCGATCGAGCTCCTGCTCGTCGCCGTGCTGCTTGTCATGGGCTTGGTCCTCAGCCTCATCTTCAACGGCCGCCCGCGCCTGTTGCCGCTCGCGATCGCCGTGCTCGCCGCGGCGCTCACGTTCGGGGCCCTGGCGCTTTCGGGGGCCTCGCTCACGATGGCCTCCGTCGCGGTGCTCCCGGTACTCGTGGGCCTGTCGGTGGACTACGCGATCCAGTTTCAGTCGCGTGTCGAGGAGGCCCTGGCGGCGGGGGCTCCCTCCGCGCTCGAGGCCGTCCGTCGGGCCGCGCTTCACGGTGCCCCCACGATCGCCACGGCCGTGCTCGCAAGCGTCGGCGGGCTGCTCGTTCTGATGCTCTCCCCGGTGCCCATGGTGCGGGGCTTCGGTCTCCTGCTCGTGCTCGGCGTGGCTCTCGCGTTCCTGTGCGCGCTCACCGCCGGCTCCGCTGTGTTGGTGCTTGCCGATCGGAACCCCACCCACCCTGCCCCACGCGTACGCGTGGGGCAGGCCCTTGCGGGGATCGGCCGCCCACTCGCCCCGGCATGGCGGGGAGCGCGCGAACTGCTCACCGAGAACGCCCTCACTCGTCTCGTCTCGCGCTCGGCGCTCGTGTATGCCGTGCGGCGCCCCGGCCGCGTGCTCGCCGTCGGTCTGGCGCTCGCCATCCTGGGCTGGGGTCTGGACACCCAGACGCACGTCCAGACCGACATCGCCAAGCTTGCCCCCCAGAGCCTCTCCTCCTTGCACAATCTCAGCGCGCTCGAGCGTGCAACGGGCGTGGGGGGCGAGATCGACCTCATGGTGAGCTCCTCCTCGCTCACCAAGCCCGCCACGATCCAGTGGATGAGCTCCTATGAGAGCGCCATCCTCAAGCGCTTCGGCTACACCTCCGCCAAGGGCTGTGGCAGGGCCCGGTTGTGCCCCGCCTTCTCGCTCCCGGACCTCTTCCAAAGCGGCGAAGGCACTCCCACAAAACTCAGCGAAAAGCAGGTACAGGGCCTGCTGGCGGCGATCCCCCGCTACTTCTCCGAAGACGTCATCAGCGCCGACCGTCGCTCCGCCACGCTCGCCTTCGGCATTCGCCTGATGCCGCTTCAAGAGCAGCAGAGAGTGATCGAAGGGATGCGCGCGAGCCTCCACCCACCCGCCGGCGTCAGCGCACAACTTGTCGGTCTGTCGGTCCTCGCCGCACAGGCAGGAGCCCAGATAGCCTCCCCGTGGCGACGCGTCGTCACGCTCCTGGCGGCCCTCCTGGCTGTCGCCCTGATCCTGCTTATTGCCTTCCGCGGAGATCGCAGGCGTGCGCTCGTCCCGCTCGCCCCGATCGTGCTCGCCACCGGCTGGTCGGCGCTCGTCCTGTTCGCACTGCGTGTCCCACTCAACCCGATGTCGGTCACGCTCGGGGCGCTCGTGATCGCAATATCCACCGAGTTCAGCGTGCTGCTCTCCGAGCGCCACCGCCAGGAGCGCGCCGCCGGGCACTCCACCGTCCAGGCCCTGCGTCTCGCCTACAGGCACACGGGTGCCGCCGTGGCTGCCTCCGGTGTGACGGCGATCGCCGGGTTTGGGGTGCTCACCCTGTCGGACATCGCGATGCTGCGCGATTTCGGCCTGGTGACGCTCGTGGACCTGTCGGTCTCGCTCGTTGGGGTGCTCGTCGCGCTGCCGGCCGCTGTCGTCCTCGCCGAAAGCGAGCGGCCGCTGATGGCGCGCATCCGCGAAGGCGTGCACACGCTTGCGGCGCTCAGGCCGAGACGGCGAGGGCTCACCGCTCCATGAGCGGGTCCGGCTTGCCCGGATCTCCACCTGGCGCCGATCGGCCGGATCTGGGGATCGCCGGGGCTCGCTATGGTCGCTATGTGGTGGTCCTAGCGGCGATGCTGCTCGTGGCGTTCACGATTCACGTCGCGCTCACCTCCCACAAGGGCACGACGAACATCCGCCCGGGGACGCGCATACCGCCCTTTGCCGCCCCGTATGCCATCGGAGGGCCGGTCGGGGAAGTGGACGTTGCCACGCACGCCGACGAAGGCCAGGCGGGCAAAGTTCCAGCGTGCTCGGAGCGCGGCCCGGCGATCCTCAACATCTGCCAGCTCTACGAACGTGGGCCCGTGGTGCTCGCGCTGTTCTTCGACGTCGGTTCGTGCGCCCGAACTCTCGACGACCTCCAGCGGCTCGCTGCCCGAGTTCCCGCAGGTCGGCTTCGCGGCGGTGGGGGTCAAAGAAGACGCCGCTTCGGTCGCGCAGACTGTGCGCTCCAGGCAGCTGACGTTCCCGGTTGGGGTCGACGCCGACGGGAGACTCGGAGGGCTCTATGCGATGGTGAGTTGTCCCCAGATCACATTCGTCTATCCCGGCGGCGTCGTGCAGGGTGCCGCGCTGCTCTCGCGCCCGGGGCTCGCGGAGCTGCGTGCGCGTGTCACCGCGCTCCTTGCCGCCTCCCACGCGCGAGGCTGGAAGCCGGCTCGAGCACGGGGGAGCGCGTGAGCGCCGCCGCCACCGGTGGCTCCGGTGGCTTTCCCTCGTCGGCCGCCGACGGGGCCCTCCGTGCTTCCGCTAGCTCGGCTGCCGAGAGGGCCCCTGTGCGTGGATGGTGCGAGCGCGAGGTCCAACAGGAGCTTCCCGGGCTCGGGTTGATGTTCGCCACCGTCGAGATCGAGCTCAGCGGGTCGCTCACGGGCGGCTCGCACGCCCGCGGTGCTGCGGCGTCTGCGCGAACTGTCCAACCGCTGGCGCGGGGCGCGCGCCGTCAACGTACGCCAGGAGTCCATACCGGCCGCCTACCGCGTCTTCTTCCGGCACATCGGACTCGACCCGGACGTCACCAGGACCCCGATCGAGGCCGCCGTGCTCGAACGGATGCTCGACGGGGGTTTCCTCTCCGAGGGGCTGCTCGCCGACATCCTCACGATCGGCCTGATCGATACCGCCGTGCCGGTGTGGGCGCTTGACAGCGACACCGTTGACGGCCCGCTGGGCATCCGCGTCAGCCGCTCCGGCGAGCATCTCGGCCGAAGCACCGATGGCCCAAGCCTCGGCGGCGGGAGACTTGTAGTCGCCGACGCCGACAGTGCCCTCGCGAATCCTCTTCGGGGAGCCGGCCCCGACTCACGCGCCGAGTGGCCGCCACGCGTCGGCTGATCCTGTTCGCGGTGCAGGTGGCGGGCGTACCCACGCTGCACGTCGAAGAGACGCTGTGGGCATGTCGCTCGGCGCTTGTCGAAGGGGGTGGTTAAATGGTCCGTCGCGCGATCCGGGAGAGCGTGCTCGCCCTTTACCGCGATGCCCTCGCAAGCTAATATCAGGTGGGTCCAGCGGGAGGAGCACAGCATGGCCGTACTGAGCAGCTGACCGTCGATCGTCCTCGACCCCGATCGCCTCTTCGGCGAGGGCCCCGCTGGCGACGAGCGGGCAGCGCGCGAGGCCCTGCGAGGACAGGTATCGAGGCTCGAGCGCGAGCTCTCGGGGCTTGTGGCCCACACCTTCCCGCACATCCCCTCGGGGGACCCGGGCGGCGAGGCGTTCAGTGGCCCGCGTCTGCTCACGCTGGCCGAGCTCGAGCGCTTGCGTGACCGGCTTGCTCTACGCGTGGGGGAGGTTCGTGGTCAGGTCGCGGAGCGAGCGGAGCTAGAGCGTCGCTCGCGGACGCTGCTGAGGCGAATGAAGCTCGAACCCGGTCACTACAAGTTCACGCGCGTCCCGGTCGCCGACCTCGGCGATGGTCACTGCGGTGTCTGGGAGGTGCGTCCCCGCCTTGGCCTGATCGGCATGCTTGCCGGCTGGTGGCACGTCAAGCTGTCATCTGGCTGCCCGTAGCTGCGCCAGCCTGCATACGACGCGCCCTCACCCACGGGCTGGGCATCGTCGCGGGGCCCGGGGCCGCGAGCATCGCCGCGAGCGTGCGGCGCTGACGCTCTGTCATCGAGCCCACGGTCTTCTGCTCGGACATGGGGAGCTGCGCGAGGAACTTGCGGCAGCGCGTCTGACCCCAGCGGCGCTGACTCATCAGCAGGTCGGCCACCGCCATGCTCTGAGCCTCCCACGGGCATTCGAGGATCACCTCGGCGACGTCGATCTCACCGCCGGCGACCCGGCGCTTCAGTTCGGCACGGGCAAGACGCACCTGATTGGCACGTTCGAGTGCTCGCATGTGCTGAGGACCGGCAGGGGCGATGGTCACAGTTGCGTTCATGTGTTACTCACTCCCCGTCGCCACCACGGGTGCCCCCCGAGGTGTGCGACAAGCTTGGCTGGTTGACGAGTACCGCGTCCGCCCAATTGTCCGTCGCCCCCCTCGCGAGCTTGTCGCGAAAGCCTCTGGCACCCCTCTACCGGTGACTTGCAGGCGAGCTTTGAACGATCGTGCTTTGCGTCTCAGAAGCTAGCCAGCGGGAGGCTCTTGGTCAACCGTGTTCGGCCAGAACATTCGCTAGAAGCGGGCTTTTTTGTCGGTGTTTGGTCTTGTGAAGATGTGTACAAGCAGTTAAGGGTCTTTACACCGTTCCGACTAGTCGAAGCGCTCGCCTCACTCCTCCCCGGGTCCGGGCAGTGGGCCGTGCTCCGCCTCGAACTCGCGCTTGACCCTCGCGAAGACCTCGAGCGCGCGGTCGAGCGTGGGGCGGTCGTGGGTGGCCATCACACTCGTGCGCAAGAGCGCCCCCCCCGGCGGCACCGCCGGGTGCAGCGCACAGTTGGTGAACACCCCCCCGTCATACAGCGCGCGCCACAGCAGCGCCGCCTGCCAGTCGTCGCCGACGAGCACCGGCACGATCGGCGTCACGACGCTCTCGCTCCGGCTGCCGGGCTCCGGGCCCATGCGCACCGGGGCGCCCTGGAGCGTGCGATACCCGAGCTCGCGCAGCCCGTCGGCCAGATAGCGAGCGTTTGCCAGCACCTCGGCCAGGAGCTGTGGTCCCTCCGCGGAGCGGATGACGCGCAGCGCGGACAGCGCCGCCCCGAGCGCCGCCGGCACCGCCGATGCCGTGAACAGGAACGCGCGGCTCGAGATCCGCAGGTAGTCGATGACCTCGGCCGGCCCGGCGACGAAACCACCACAGGCCGCCAATGACTTGGAGAACGTGCCCATCCTCAAATCGACCCGCTGCTCCACGCCGAGCAGCTCGGAAGCCCCTGCCCCGCGTGCTCCCAGGACGCCCGCCCCATGGGCCTCATCCACCATCAGCCGCGCTCCATGGCGCTCGCACAGCTCGACGATGTCAACGAGCGGCGCCACATCCCCCTCCATCGAGAAGACCCCGTCAACGACGACGAGCACTCCGCCACCGTCCTGCTCGGCGCGCCCCAGCGCACGCTCGAGCTTGTCCATGCGGTTGTGCCTGAAAGGGCGCATCTTCGCCTTCGAGAGCGCCACCCCGTCGAGGATCGACGCATGGTCGCCCGAGTCCACGATGACCGTGTCCTTCGCGTTGAGCAGCGTCCCGAGCGTCCCCACATTGGCCTGATGGCCGGTCGTGAAGACGAGCGCGTCCTCGCTTCCCATCCACTCGGCGAGCTCGCGCTCGAGCTCAAGATGAAGCGGGGTGGTGCCGTTGAGCAGACGCGACCCCGTCAGCCCGGTGCCATAGCGGGTGAGCGCGTCGCGGGCCCCCTGCATTACGCGCTTGTCCCCGGTCAGGCCGAGGTAGTTGTTGGAGGCGAGCATGATCCGCGGGGCCCCCTCCATCTCGACCACCGGCATCGCCGGCGACTCGACCGTGCGGAAGTAGGGCATCAGGTCGGCCTCGCGGGCCGCCCTCAAGAGCTCCTCGCGCTCGTGGCCGCGAACCTTGGCGAAGACGTCTGTCGATGTGGGCACGTATAGGGTCCCGGGATGGCCGTTGACGTTAGGGAGGTCTCGGGTGCGGAGGGACCTGAAAGCGTTCATCAACCTCCCCTTCCGCCTGCACTCTAACCACCCCCTGTGGGTGCCTCCCCTGAAGATCGAGCGTCGCATGTTCCTGAGTCGCGGGATGAACGCGTTCTTCAGCCACGGCGAAGCCGAATACTTCCTCGCTTGGCGCGACGGACGTGTGGTGGGACGCGTCAGCGCCCAGATCAACCACGCGTTCAACGAGTACCAGAAGAAGGACTGGGGCTGGTTCGGCTTTCTCGAGTTCGAGGACGACCAGGAGGTCCTGGACGCACTCCTCGGCGCCGCCGAGGGATGGGTGCGCGCACGCGGCAAGGAGCGCATGGTGGGGCCCGCGTGCTTTGCCATGAACGACGAGAGTGGCGTCCTGATCGAGGGGTTCGACCTGCGCCGCCATGGTTCTCCAGCCCTGGAACCCCCCCTACTATCGGCGGCGACTGGAGCAGGCGGGGATGGCCAAGGCGATGGACCTCCTGATGTGGAATCTCAAGGTCACCGACCGCGACAAGGTCATGCCCGTCATCTGGGAGCTGGCCGAGAAGGTGCAATCTGAGCACGGCATCCGGGTGCGCCCGATGCGCCGGCGGCAGTTGCGCAAAGACCTCGACGCCTTCGCCGAGGTCTACAACTCCGCGTGGTCCTCCAACTGGGACTTCGTCCCCTACTCCAAGAAGGACCTCGACGCCTACGCCCAGGAGCTGCAACTTGTCTTCGACAAGCACTGGTTCATGATCGCCGAGCGCGAAGACACCGGCGAGGTTGTCGGCATGGCGATCACGGTCCCCGACATCAACCAGGTCTTGGAGCGGATGAAAGGAAGGCTCTTGCCGTTCGGCTGGTGGCACTTCCTGCGCAAGGCCCACATCACCGATCGCGTGCGGGTCGGCTTCCTGGGGGTAAAGCCCGAGTATCAACACACAGGCGTGGCGGCCAAGCTCTACCAGGAGCACTTCGACGCCGCGGAAGCCCGGCCGCAGAAAGGTGGGGAGATGGGCTGGATCCTCGAGACCAATACAGCCATGAACCGCGGCATGGAAGCGATGGGGGGGAAGGTCGTCAAGCGCTATCGCGTCTACGAGCGGGAGTTGTAGCCCCACAGCGTGCCGAGCCGCGACAAGCAGTCCGCGCCCCGCTCTACACTCCTCGATGTGAACGAGCCTCTTCACGACGAGGTTCTCGACGGCGTACCGGTCCTTCCCGGAGAGTCGTCCGGCCCGAGCATGTTTCCCGCGCCCGTTTCGCGCGCGCTGGCCAGGCCGCTTTCGGCTCCCGTCCAGACAGCCGCGGCGGCCGCCGGCGGGTTCGTCGCGGGTGCCGCCCTGCTTGGCCTGGTGCACCGTCGCCACGGCAAGCGTGCCGCGCTCGCGAGGGGGCGTTCGTCACGGCGCGTCGGCCGGGCCGCCAAACGCTCGAAGTCGATCGGGGGGGTCGTTGACGTGGTTGCCACGCGCTCCCTGCTTGTCGACGTCCACCTGTTGCGCGCCCCCCTCGGGAGTCGTTGACCGCCTGCGCGATGAGTGTCGGCACGCGGGCAGTGGCCTCCCCGGTGGAGCTTCGCGTCGAGGTCACCCCGGCCGCGCCATTTCGTCTATCGCTCGCCGGCGGCATGGACGGGGTGTTGCGTCGGCGTGGGGGGGTGCTGGAGCGGCTGCTGCACCACGAAGGAGACCCGGTCCGCGTGCGCGTCGCCCAGACGGCTCCCACCGCGGTTCTGTTCGGAGCATGCTCGGAGAGCCCCGACGCCGCGCGCTATGGGATCGAGCGGATGCGCTTTGCGCTCGGCGTGGACGACGATCTCAGCGACTTCTATAGCGAGCATGCCGACGATCCCTTGATCGGGCGCTCGGTTCGCACAAGGCCCTGGCTGCGGGTGAGGCGTAGGCCCGAGCCGTTCGAGGCGCTTGCGTGGGCGATCTGCGAGCAGTTGATCGAGTACGAGCGGGCAGCCGCGATCCAGCGACGCATCGTGGCCGCGCTCGGCCCGCGCTGGGTGGGTGGCGAGGGAGGCGGTGGCCTGCGCGGCTGTGACCTGCGTGACGTCCCATCCCCGCGGACGCTCGCGAGTGTCGCGCCGGTGCGCCTGGAGTCCTTCGGGCTCGCCGGATCGCGCGCCAGGCTGCTCGTCCGCGTCGCGGGGGAGGTGGCAAGCGGGCGGCTTGACCTGCACGCCCCCGACCACGAGCGCGGCTGGCGCCGGCTGCGGGCGATTCCGGGTGTGGGACCGTGGACGGTCGAGATGCTCGCGCTCAAGGGGCAGGGCCGTCACGACCAGCTCCCGGCCGGCGATCTCGGTCTGCTCGAGCTCGTCGGGCGGCGCCTCTGCGGGGGCGATCCCCGGGCATATGCGAGTGAAGAGGAGGTTCGGTCGTTCTTTGCCTCCTATGGACGATGGCGCGGCCTGGCGGCCGCACACGTTCACGCTGTTTGAGTAGGCAACGCCCTCGTCAGCGATGCCCGGGACGCTGACCGATAGGCACGTTGTGCCCATCGGCGCTGGGCACCCACGCTCGACCGACAGCGCCACAGCGCAGGGCGGAAGTGGCCCGGGCGAAACGCGGTCTACGTATAAATATGTACCTGCTCTTTGAAATTGTTCGGCACAAGGACACATTCGCCCCCGATCTTGCATACTGTGTCGAGCATGCGAACGGACACTGGAACCGAGGATCGTCTCAACAATGTCGGCTAAGAACGCGGTACTGGGACTCGTCATCGAGCGACCGGGTTACGGGTACGACCTGGCCCGCCGCCTGGAGGAGAGGTTCGGTTCCTCCGGCTTTGCGCCGACGGGGGTCTATTCGGCACTCGATCAGCTCAGCTCCGAGGAGCTGGTGCGCAGCGCCGGACAGAGGGGAGAGGCCACCAACGAGCGCGCCGCCCCGCGCACGATCTACGAGGCTACGCCCAAGGGAATCGATCGCTTCGAGGAGTGGATGTTGGGCTCCTCCTCGCTTGCGCCGGTGCGCGACGAGCTGTACATGAAGATCGCCCTCTCAAAGCCCCACAACCTTTCGCGGCTGATCGAGCTGGCTCGAGTGCAGGAGCAGGACTGTCTCGCCCGCCTGCAAGAGCTCAAGCGTCCGGTCTCCCGCTCGCGCGGAGGGCCCAGGGCGTGGTCGGAGGTTGCCGTGCTGTTGGTGCGCGACGCCGAGGTCAAGCAGCTGCAGGCGAGAGTGGAGTGGTTGCAGAAGGCACGAACGATCATGGACAAGCTGAGCGCCCAGGCGTCCAGCGCGGCAAAGGGAGACGGGGTCGCTTGAGCTCACAGGTGCGGCTCTCGCTGGAGCGGGTCAGCAAGAGCTACTGGCGGGGTCCGCACGAGACCACCGTGCTGAAGGACATCTCACTGCTGGTCTACGCCGGGGAGTGCGTGGCGGTGTGGGGGCAGCGAGGCTCGGGTAAGACCACCCTGCTGAAGGTGGCGGCCGGGCTGGAGGCGCCTGAAAAAGGGGCTGTCAACTTCAACGGGCAGGATCTCGGTGGCATGTCGAGGGGCGCGCTCATGCGTCTCCTGCGCGAGGAGATCGGGTGGGCCAGGCGCAAGGGGCCCGAGAGCGATGAGCTGGAGATGCTCGACTATGTGGCTCTCCCGCTGCTCAAACGCCAGACATTGCGTCGGGCGCGCCGTCTTTCGGCCGCGGCGCTCGCGCGCGTGGGAGTGGCCGACTGCTCAAAAGGACGCTGGGATGACCTGACCGATGGGGAGCGCACGCTCGTGTCGATCGCTCATGCCATGGTGAGGCAGCCGAGCCTGCTCGTGGTCGACGATCCGACCGCCAATCTCGATGTGCTCCAGCGTGAGGAGGTGATGGGTCTGTTGCGCTCCACGGCGGAGCGGGACTGGCTTGCCGTGCTGATCACGGTGCCCGACATGCCCTCGATGGTGCACGCCCATCGGATCGGCTCGCTGAGCGACGGTCGCCTGCTGGTGCCCTCAGGGGCCACGCCCGAGCGGGACAATGTCGTCGAGTTTCCAAAGCACGGGCGGGCGGCACCCGGGTGAGGTCGTGATCGGCGAATCGTCGTCCGAGCGGGAGCTCCAACCGGAAAACCCCAGGGCGGCGGACAACACGTCGGAGAGCGGGGTGCGCGCGTCGGGTGAGGAGGAGGCGCCGCACCCGCCAGGTCGGCATACGGGCGAGCCTCACGTCTCACTGACCCTGTCGCGCAACCAGGTCGACCACGTCGTCAGGGCAGCGCTGGGAGAGGGGGCCGCTCCGAGCGTGTCCACGCTTGTCGCCGGCACCGGCTTTCACCACCCCCACGCCAGGCAGGTGCTCAGTTCGAGATACCGGGCCCTTCAGGACAACAGGCGCTTGTCGCGCTCGTTGCTCGCGGGGCTACTCGTGCTTTCCTGTTTCCCCCCGGAGGGAGTTGACCTGGGGATCAAGGACATCTCCGAGCAGCTCGACCTGAACACGAGCACCGTCCATCGGTACGTGTTGACTTTGGTGGCCGCCGGGCTGCTCGAGCGTGACCCCGACACGCGCCGCTACAGGCTGCTACCGGAGTGAGAAATGAAGTAGAGGGTCGCCAGAGGCTGCTGGTGGAGTAAGAAACGAAGGAGAGGGGTTGCGCGCGGCACCATGCTTCGGCCCCGCGCGCAACCGTCTCAATGGCGTCCAGGTAGGGAGAACTGGACGTCGGCCTGTCCCGGTTGATGCTGCGTCGTCCTCACCGCCCTCGGGTCGGGGGGCAGCGCTGAGACCGCGACGGCGCGTTCGGGGCAGCTTTGGCGGGTGTGGATCCCAAGCTTCATGGTGTCTTCCAACATTGCATATCTTCCAACTTACGCGTCTTCCAACTTATACGTCCAACTTATGCGTCTTCAACCCTTGCGTGTTCCAGACCTTGCGTGTTCCAACCTATACGGATTTTTCAGTTTATGCGTGTCTTTCAGTCTATGCGGATCTTCAAACTCACGGGGATCGTCGCTCCCGTGCCTCGAGCGTGGCACGCAGCTCGCGCACCTGTTCGGAGAGTCGTCGGTTGTCTGTCCTCAGCCGGGCCGCCTGACGGCGAGCAGCGACCATTTCCTGGGCGAGCACCGGGATGACGCCGCGCAAGACAGGCATCCTCCTGATCGCGCGGGCCTTGCTCATCCGCACGCCCCACCTGTGCCGGTCAGGGGTTTCCCGCACTTCCAGCGCGGCTCCCCCAGTCGCGTAGACATCCATTGAGATTGTTATTCCCGTCCAACGACGGTTTTACGCGGCTTCAGCGAGTGAGCGTCGGATATAGGCTCAGGCCGTGTCGCCGTCACCGTCATGACCAGAGGCCTCTACTTCGATCACCCCGCCTGCCTGGAGCACGATCCGCGGGCGCAACTACCGGAGCATCCGGATACGCCCGAGCGGCTCCATGCGATCGAGCGGGCGCTCGGGTGCCGCGACTGGCTCGGTTGGGAGCGCCGGCAGGCTCCGGCCGCGAGCGAGCGCGAGCTGGAGCTCATCCACAGCGGTGCGCATGTGCACGCGATCCGTGAGCTGTGTGCCTCGGGGGGTGGCGCCATCGACGCCGACACCTACGTGGGCGAGGCCTCATACCGTGCGGCCCTGCACGCCGTGGGCGGGGCCTGCGCGATGACCGCCGCGCTGATGGCTCGGGAGGCCGAGCTTGGCTTCTGCGGAGTGCGGCCCTCCGGTCACCATGCCGAGCCCTCGCGCGCCATGGGCTTCTGCCTGTTCAACAACGTGGCCATCGCCGCGGAGCTCGCGATCCGCGAGCTAGGGGCCAAGCGCGTGTTCGTGCTCGACTGGGACGTCCACCACGGCAATGGCACCGCCGAGGCCTTTCGAAGGCGCTCGGACGTGCTGTTCGCGAGTATCCACCAGGCCGGCCTCTATCCCGGCAGCGGCCCGCTTGGAGACGCAGGCTCGGGCGCGGGGGATGGGTACACGATCAACCTCCCGGTCCCCGCCGGCTCCGAGGAGGGCCTATGGCTGTCCCTACTGGAGCACGTCGTGCTCCCGGCCGCCCTCGCCTTCCAGCCCGACCTGGTGCTCATTTCCGCCGGTTTCGACGCCCATCGCGAGGACCCTCTGGCGGGCGTTCGGCTTGAGACGAGCTCCTTCGGGACGATGGCCCGTCACGTGCGCCACATGGCCCGCACAGTGGGTGCTCCGCTGGGCGCCGTCCTGGAGGGCGGCTATGAGCCGACATCGCTGGCGGCCTGCGTGGTGGAGACGCTGGAGGCCCTGGCCGACTCCGAGGAGCCCCACTCGGCGGCCCCCGAGGCCTCGCTCACACCGCGCGCCGCCGCCCAGGTCGGCCACTATTGGCCTCTCTGAGCCTATGACGCTATGAGGCGTTGATCAGGCCGCGTTTGAGCGCGTAGGCGACGAGCTCGGCTCGTGAGGAGAGGTTGAGCTTCTGCTGGATGTGGGCCCTATGGGTCTCCACGGTGCGCACCGACAGGAACAGCTTCTCGGCGATCTCGGCGTTGGTGTGACCGAGGGCGATCAGGCGCAGCACGTCCACCTCACGCTCGCTCAGGTCGTCGGGGGGCCCGGGGGCGGGCTCTGAAGCCAGGCGCGCCCCGAGGCGCGGGTTGAGATAGCTCTCGCTGCGTGCCGCCCGGCGCACCGCCTCGACGAGCTCGTCGTCGGCGGCCTCCTTCAGCACGTACCCGATCGCCCCGGCGCTCAGCGCATGACGTGCGAATGCCGGCTCCTGCTGCATCGTGAGCACCACGATCTGTGTGTCCGGGCTGTCCTCGCGAATGTGGGGGATCGCCTCGAAGGCTCGACCCGCCGGGCATGTTCAGGTCCAGCACCAGCACGGCGGGACGATGCCCCCGCACATAGCGCTGGACGCTCTCGATGTCCCCTGCCTCGGCCACGACCTCGAAGTCGCTCTCGCTCTCGAGCAGCAGCTTCAGCCCGCTGCGCACGACGACGTGATCGTCGGCCAGCACAACGCGGATCGTGTCCCGGGTGCCAGGAGCCGACTGCCGTGCCTGCTCGTTCTGCTCCGTCACTTTTGTGGACGCTATCGAGCGAGGCGGTAGCTTGTCTGCGGGAAATTACGGTTGTTGGCGTGGGGCGGTACTGATCTCCGCCATATATCTGATTCACACAAACTAAATGCCCTCACCTGGGATGAACTCGTTGGTGAATGGGGGAAGGCCCGTGCGGTTTGGGTCGCCCCGGATCAATTTGTGGGCAAACATCCAGTGGCCAAAGGCGGCCCAGGCGGATGGATCCTGCCAGCCGTAGGGCTTTGAGTGTGCCGGAAGGGTTGCGGGGAGCGTCGCCTCTATCGAGGCCAGCTGGAGCTTTGCGGTCGTGGATGGATTGGCCTTCACGATCAGCGCCGCCGCCCTCGTCGGGTTCGAGCGAGCCTGCCGCTCGCCCATGGTCAGCCCCTGCAGGAAGGCGCGCAGGTCCTGTCCGCGCTTCCCCGCCTCGTCCTCGCGCACCACCAGCACCAGCTCGTCATACGTAGGCACCCCGGCCCGGTCGACGGGGATCACGACGGGACGCTTTTTCATCTGCTCCAGCTGCAACGCCTCATAGTTCCAAAAGCCCCCGAGCGTCGCCGCCACCTTGCCGGAAAGCATCGCCCCCACCAGGTTGAAGCCGACATTCGTTTCCCTCACCGCGCTCGGGCTGACCCCGGCCCCTTCGAGCGCGGTGTGGAGCTCCACGGTCTGGTAGCCGATCCCCGCGGTCCCCACGCGCTTGCCGGCAAGGTCTGAGACCTTGCTCACGTGGGCGCCCGGCAGGGCGATGATCGACGTCAAGGGACGCTGCACCAGAGCCCCGATCGCCACCAGTTTCAGACCCCGGTCGCGCGCCAGCAGCAGCTCGGGCTCGTATGAGATCGCCATGTCCACCCTCCCCGCCGCCAACAGCTTCAGCGGCGTCGAGGGGTCGGACGGGGTCTCCGTCTTCACGTCGAGCCCCCCAGCCCTGAAGTCCCCGTTGGCGATCGCGCTGTACAGAGCGGCGTGGTCGGCGTTCGGGAAGAAGTCCAACATCACCGTCCACGGCTTCGTCGCGGGAGCCGTCAACGTGTCCTGCTTTGACCCGCAGGCCCCCAGCGCCACCACGCACGAAATGGCGAGCAGGATCCCGAACGATCGGTATGCCCGCGCCTCGGTCCGGCGCGTCTGGGCCCGGCACGTCTGGGTCCGGTGCACCTGGGTCCGGTGCGCCTTGGCCCGGCGCGCCTCGGTCCGGCGCGTCTGGGATGTCTGGCCGGGGCTCACGATGGTTGCGGCGGACGTTCGGCGGGCCTTGGACGGTGCTCTCAACGGATCTCTCCTCTTGGTTTGTGTGCCCACGGCGCGAGCACCCGCTCGGCCAGGGCCAGGGTGTAAAAGCAGGCGATGGCGAACCCGAACAGCACAGCCGCCGCCGCGTATGCGCGTGGGGTCTGCAGCGCGTTGATGTCGGCGTTGATCTGATGCCCCAGCCCGGCATACGGCCCGGACGTCGCGGTCGAGGTCTCGGCGATATACGCCCCGATGACCCCCACGGCAAGCGCGATGCGTGCCCCGCTCAGCGCCGCCGGCAGCGCCGCCGGCAGCTCACCGAAGCGCAATGCCTGCCAGCGCGAGGCCCCCAGCGTACGCAGCAGCTTGAGCTGGTCGGGATCGACCGATGAGAGCCCATCGACGGTCGTCACCACCACCGGGAAGAAGCAGATCAGCACGATCACCAGCAGCTTCGGCAACACCCCAAAGCCCCACCAGAACACGAGCAGCACGCCGATCAACGCCACCGGCACCGCCTGCGAGCCCACCGCCAGCGGATACACGGCCCTGCGCAGGCCCGGCGAGAGGTGGATCAGCACCCCGAGCACGAAGCCGAGCAGCAGCGCCAGCAGCACCCCCAGCCCCACCTCCTGGGCGGTCAGTTCGAGGTTGGCTCCCAACAGGCCCGCGTTGTTCCAGGCTTCCGCCGCAATTTCGTGGGGGGCGGGTAGCACGATCGGGCTGACGGAGCCGAGCGTCACGTACAGCTCCCAGGCGCTCAGCAGGGCGAGCGCGAGCAGCGCCGCGGGCAGTCCGCGCGCGGTTTCACGCACGAACGCATGCCCCACGCGGGCACCTCGGGCGGCGCTCTGTGGGGACTGGGCGGCGCTTTGTGAGGATTGGGCAGTGCTCTCTGAGGATTGGGCCGCGCTTTGTGTGGATTGGGCCGCGCTTTGTGTGGATTGGGCAGTGCTTTGTGGGGACTGGGCGGTGCTCTGTGGGGATCGGGAGGCGTCCTGTGGGGACGGGGCGGCATTTTGTGAGGATTGGGAGGCGTCCTGTGGGGACATGTCGTGGCTCGCGAAATGGCCTCCCCCACGCGTACGCGTGGGGGACACCTTTTGGGGACTCATCGGTCCACCCCCCGATCGGGGGCCGGATCGCCTCCCCCGTCCCCCTGGCTCAGCACGTCAAGCGCCCGCCCGCGCAGGGCCATCACAGCCCCTCCGGTGCGCTCGCGGGGGCGGGGCAGGTCCACGGCGAGCTGGGCCACAACGCGGCCGGGGCGGGGGGAGAGGACGACGACGCGGTCGGCGAGCACGATTGCCTCCTCCACGTCGTGGGTCACGAGCACCACGGTCCTCGGCTCGCTCCCCAGCGCCCCGGTCAGCCACTCCTGCATCTCCTGTCTGGTGATCGCGTCGAGCGCCCCGAACGGCTCGTCCAGGCACAGCACCGGCTTGCCCGAGAGCAGCGTGCGCAGGAACGCCACCCGCTGGCGCATCCCGCCCGACAGCTCGTGTGGGCGGGCCCCCTCGAAGCCCCCCAGGCCCAGCTCGTCGAAAAGCGCTGCCCCATGCGAGCGCGCGCGCGCGCGTGAGGCACCCCCGATTCGCAATGCCAGCACCGCATTGTCGAGCGCGCTCAGCCAGGGCAGCAGCAGGTCGCGCTGGGGCATCAACACCGCCGGCTCGCTCTCCATCGTGCCCTCGTCCGGCTCCTGCAAGCCACAGATCAGCTCCAGCAGGGTCGTCTTCCCGCACCCGCTCGGCCCCACCACCGCGAGCACCTCCCCGCGCCTGGCGTGCAGCGACACCCCGGCGAGGGCCCTCACCAGCAGTACACCGCGGCGGTCCCCGTAGACGCGGCTCACCTCGTGGAGGACCACCCCGTTACCCGTGCCCCTTGCCTGATGCGCCTGGCGCTCGCGGGACTTCAGTTCTGTCGGCACTTCGCTCCCTCCGCGGGCATTACCCCACAGGTTCGAAGGGTCGGCGTTGGGTGGGGTGTGGGACCCAAATCGAACGCCATCTCAGCCGGCCTCCGCCAGCTCCCCTGTTTGTCAGCTCGCTTCGATGCTACCGCGCACGATGACGGGAGGTCACCCGGTGTTTCAGGCTCGGTCCGCGGCCGCCGGCGGGAGCACCCGCCGGCTCACCCGCCCGCGCTGATCACCGGACGGGTGAGCGCCTTGACGAAGTCCTCGAGCTGGGCCGTCGTCCAGCACTCGAACGCGGTGCAATATTGCTCGTAGGCGGCGATCACGGAGTCCCCGTAGTTCCAGTACAGGCGCGGCTCGGGGTTCAGCCAGAAGGTCCTCCCGGCACGCGAGGCTACCTGCCCGAACAGATCCGCGCGCGGGTCACGCCCATTGGTGCGGGCGTCCCCGAGCACGATCACGGTGGCCCGCGGGTGCAGGTCGTCCTGGATGAGCTCCAACAGCTCCGACCACACGCGCCCATAGTCGGTGTATCCGGAGATGTCGGCGACCCCCGCGTCGCTCGAGATGCGCTCGCTCACCGCCCTGAAGTCGCGCTCGTGCTCGAACACGTCGGTCACCTCGCTTATGCGCTCGATGAACACGAACGAGCGCATCTTGCGAAACGAGTCGTGTAGGGCGTGCAGGACCGACAGGAAGAACACGGACGCCGAGGTCACGCTCGTGGAGACGTCGCACAGCACGTAGATCTCCGGGCGCCGCGGACGGCGCGGGCGGTAACGCAGCTCGACGGGCACCCCCCCCGTTTGAAGCGAGGCCCTCATCGTGCGGCGCACGTCCACGTGGGCATGCCGGCGGTGGCCCCGGTTCTGCTTGCCCTGGGTGGCCAGGCGCTTGCGCAACTGCGCCACCACGCGGTGCACGGCGGCGAGGTCCTGCAGAGGCCCGCTCGGCAGCGCCCGGTCCATCTCGCCAAGCGGGCGCGAAGGGGGCAGACGCCCCGAGCGCTGCACCTGCGAGCGTTCCAGCTCGCGCCGCATCAACGCCTCGAAGCGGCGCAGCGCATCGCGCGGGACCCCCTCGCGGCGGGGATCGTCCTCGGGCAACTCCGGCTGTGGCTCGGCGCGCAGGCCGAGCGCCCGCCTGATGCGCTGCACGTCCACGCCGATCACCCCCGACCCCTGCTCCTGCCGGCCGAACGTGGCGATCGCCATGCGCGCCAGGTCCCTCATCGCGCCCTCGGCCCCGTCGCGCAGGGCTGCCGCTATCTGGCGTCGCAGGGCATCGAGTTCGGTTTCCGATAGTTCCGCAAGGTCGTAAGTGGAGGAGCCATCTCCCTCCTCCACCCCCTCGCGCACCGAGGCCAGCTCGACGGCCCTGAAGAAGAAGCGATCGAACACCAGCTCGAACGTGTGCCTGTCCTCCTGACTCTTGGCAAGAGTGGCCGCCAACGCCTCGCGGAACTCCCCCTGCGCGGTCCACGGTATCTCGCGCAACACGGCGAACGCGTCGAGCAGCTCCGAGGTGCCCACCGCGACGCCCTCCTCGCGCAGTTGCTCTCCGAGCCCCAGCAAGCTCGCCGCCATCCCCTCCGGGACGGCGCCAGGGGAGGATGTGTTGGCCGCGGTGCCCTCGGGCGCGCCCGACGGCGTGGGCGTCGTGTCGGAGGGGACGCCCTCAGGCGGGCTGGGCATTGGCGGGCTCGGCGTCCTGGGCGAGCTTGAGGCCCACGCGCTCGGCGACGATGTCCATGTCGGTGCGGTGCTTCACGATCACCGACATCGTCTCGTTGAACACGGTCGCGTCGATGTCCCTGGCCCCGAGCAGGAGCAGCGCCCTCGCCCAGTCGATCGACTCGGCGATCGAGGGTGGCTTCTTGAGGTCGAGGTCCCTAACCAAGCCCACCACCTCCACGAGCCGCCGGGCCATTGCCTCGGAGAGGTCCGGGGCGTGCAGCTTGACGATCGCGAGCTCGTGCTCCAGCTCGGGGTAGTCCAGCCACAGGTAGAGGCAGCGACGCTTCAAGGCCTCGGTCAGCTCGCGCGAGTTGTTGGAGGTGAGAAGCACCACCGGGTGGCTGGTGGAGGTGACTCGCCCCAGCTCGGGGATCGAGATCTGGAAGTCCGAGAGCACCTCCAGCAGCATCGCCTCGAACTCCTGGTCGGTCTTGTCGATCTCGTCGATCAACAGCACCACCGGCTGCTCCGAGGCGATCGCGTTCATGAGCGGCCGGGCCAGCAGGAACTCCTCGCCGAAGATGTCCTCCTGGACGGCCTCCCAGCCGGTGTCGCTCGCCTCGGCCTGGATGCGCAGGAGCTGCTTGCGGTAGTTCCACTCGTACAACGCCTTGGCCTCGTCGAGCCCCTCGTAGCACTGCAGGCGGATCAGCTCGCGCCCGAGGTAGCGCGCGAGCGCCTTCGCCAGCTCAGTCTTGCCCACCCCCGCGGGGCCCTCCACGAGCACGGGCTTGCCGAGCTTCGTCGCGAGAAAGGCCACGAGCGCGGTCGACTCGCTCGGCAGGTAGCCCACCGAGCTCAGGCCCACGGCTACGTCCGCGGAGGAATTGGGTCCCTCAGGGGGCATCGTCGGGGGAATGATAGGGCTGGTCCTCGAACGAGAGCTGGTCCGAGGGCGCCGGGGGGAAGCGAGGGCGCCTGGGGGCCACGTTGCGCTGCTTGGATGGGGGAGATGGGGTCGTTCCCGAGGAAGCTCCGCCGGCCGGCGTCATCACGGGCTCCGAGCCGCCGGAGCCCCGCGGGCCGCGAGCGGGCACGGGCCCCCCGCGCTCCGCGGGCTGGGGACTTGGCGCCACGATCGTCACGTCCTCCTCGGCCGGAGGGCCCCGCCTGCCGCGTGGGCGCACGAGCGGCGGCTCGGGCGGCGCCGTGGCGCGCATGCGCCAGCCCGCGTAGGTGAGGGCCCCCGCGGCGACGAACGCGAGGAAGAAGCCCCACTGGATCCCCACGGGGTAGCCATGGCCGGAGGGCCTGGAGAAGACCCTGTAGAAGATCAGGAGCGTGGCCCACCCCCCCGCCACCATCACGACCGCCCCGTCGCTCCCCGGCATGTGGAATTCGCGCCGCTCCCCCCTGGCGAACAGCAGGGCGATCACCCCGGCGGCCACCAGGAAGACCGCGGCCTCCACGAACGACACGTCCCCGAACGCGCTGATCGATCGCGAGTCGATCGCGTGGGTCTTGGTGTTCAGCGACTGCAGCTCATACCAGGGGAAGAACATCGTCACGAGCAGCGCCACGGCGGCCACGGCGGCGATGCGCTGCTCGTACCCGAGGGCACCCCACGCGCGCGTCATGCGCGTCATGCGCCTGCGCAGGGGGTGTCGTGCGGCATCCCCCGATTGTATGGCGTGCCCCAGCGCGAGTCCCCGGCCGCCCTCACCGCGCTTGGAGGCGTTACGTGGACGGCCTCGGCGACCGTGGAGTCCTCGCGACAGACATCACGCAAATGGCGGTGTTCCTGCCAGTCAAGAAAAATCTCGCCGGGGGGTTGACTTTTGCTGTCGTTCGGGTATAAGGTTGTTCACGTAGTGGCATCCCCCCTGGGGTGCCGGCACCCCAGAGAGGGTGCAAGCAGAAAATAGGTCGGGTTTTGGGTTGGCCTGCGTGGTCGACAACTGAACGTTTGACGGGGACCTTGGGAGAGGGACCGGGTCGCTTCTAAGAGGGAGTTGTATTTCGCGTGGTTTCTTTGGGGAATAACGTGCTTGAGAGTCTGTGTGCTCACGACGCCGGCGTAATAGGACGCGTCAGCGTCGCTGACGCGTCTCTCTCTCTCTCTCTCTCTCTCTGGCCGGGCCGGCTCTCAGCTAGTCGCAGGTCGGAGTCGTCGCCAAGCGGGCCGCGGAGGCCGGCTTGGTCACCTCTTTGCCTCCCATCATGGGGGGTATCCGAGAGGGTGCTCCTGCCCCGCAATGGGGTACTCGCGCGCTATAGGCGCGCTTTCAGCTTTTTGTTCGGCGGGCGTGGGCGTGTGCGTGCCTGCGGGTGTGTTTTTGAGGGGGAGGGTCTGGCCTTGTGGGCTGGGGCCGGATCGTTCATGTCCCGGGTGGGGCTCGTTTAGGGAGGCTGTGTTGTGAGGGTTCGCGATCTGGGTGTTGTTGGGTTCGTGTTGGTGGTGTGTGTGGTGTTGTTGGGTGTGTTCAGCGCTCCGGTGTTCGCTGGTGCGCCGGAAACTCCGGAAACGGGTGCGGCGAGTGCGGTTACGTCGTCGTCGGTGACGTTGAATGGTGTGTTGAACCCCAATGCTCCTGGGGAACCGGGGGAATACGAGTTTTTGTATAGCCAGTCATCAACGGAATGCGTGGAAGGTGGTGTAGCGCCCGTACCGGCTGGTTTGGCTGTGGGTTTTGAAAAGGAAGCCGTGTCTGTGGGGGTGTCCGGTCTTCGCCCCAGCACGCAGTACACGTTCTGCCTGTTGGAGCGCAACGCTGCTGAAGAAGTCGGGGTTGGGTTGGGAGTGACGTTCACGACCTCTCCTGCCCCACCGAGCGTGGACAGCGAGGCGGTCTCCGGGGTCAATTCGACTGGTGCGAGCTTGGAAGCGCAGATCAACCCGAACGGTCAGAAAACCACGTACTCGTTTGAATACGCGACCAACGAAGCATTGACGGGCGCCACGGTCCTTCCCGGTCCTGGACCGCTTCCCGCGGGGTTCGGTAATCAGCTTGCGAGTGTGTCAACGGGTGGTGTGCTTGTAGCGGGCACGACCTACTATTACCGTGTCGTCGCGGCGAACGGTACGCCACCCGCGAGTAACGGGACCGTGCAGTCCTTCACAACGGTGCCCCTCCCGAATACCGATCCGCCTAGCGCGATCGGTGCGACAAGCGTGACGCTCAACGGTCATTTGACATTGGATCCTGTCGATACGACCTACTCGTTTATCTATAACACCGGCGGGGGGTGCGCGGGGGGTAGCACTACGACTGTTGGCGACGCGGGTAGTGGCGCGGGTGGCGAAGTGTCTGAGAGCGCGAGCGTCACGGGGTTGCTACCGGGTACCCAGTACACCGTCTGTTTTGTCACCTCGAACGCGTATGGTTCAGAACAGGGCCCGCCTGTCTCGTTCTCCACACCCGGACTGGCTCCCTCGATCGTTAGCGAGTACACCTCGCAGGTGGGTCCGTCCGGTGTGACGTTGAACGCTCAGATAGACCCTGATGGTGCAGAAACGACTTATCACTTCGACTATGGCACCACCAACTCCTACGGTCAGAGCACCACAGAGTCACTGTCGATAGGTTCAGATAACAGTAACCACACGGCGTCCGCTGCGATCCAGGGTCTGCAACCCGGAACGACATACCACTATCGCGTCGTCGCGACCAACTCGCAGAGCCCGGTTGGTGGGACGCTTGGATCCGATCGTACGTTTGTGACGCCTATTGCTGATGGTCAGGCCCCGGGCTCGAATCGCTCGGAAGGTTGCGCGAACGAACAGTTGCGAGCCGAACAGCCGTCTGGGTTGGGGTTGCCCGACTGTCGCGCGTATGAGATGGTCTCACCGCTCGAGAAGAACGGCGGTGACGCGATTGCCGGTGAACGCGGGGGCTGTTTTGCTAGTTATCCGAATCGGTCGTCGGTGTCGGGGGGAGCGATCGTTTATGAATCTCCTGGTTCGTTTGCGGGGTCGGCGGGGTCGCGTTTGTGTAATGCGTACGTCTCCAGGCGGGGAGGGGATGGTTGGTCGACGCAGTCGATAACTCCTGCGCACGCGGGTCAGGAAGGTCTCAATGGTGGGGCCGAGGAAGTATTTATGGGTATGGCGTTTACGCCTGATCTCGCGAGGGGAGTCCTAACCGGACAGACGACGCCCTTGACCCCTGAAGCTCCCGTGGGTGGCCGGGATGGCTATAAGGAGTTGTATGTGGCCGATCTTACAAGCGGCTCCTATCAGTTGGTCTCAAATGTTCTGGAAGGTCGAGAATCGCTATCGCCGTTGCTTCTGGGCGCCTCGGAGGACCTCAGTCACGTGCTCTACAGCAAGAGCTACGTTGTCGGAGACGGCCCATCGCTCTACGAGGAGGTGAACGGCGAAAGGATCAACGTGAGCGTGACCAACAGCGGCGAACCGATGTCCGCGGCGGCGGGGGGCGCCAACGGTCGCGGTGATGACACGCAAAACGAGAGGGATTGGCATGCGTTGTCTGCCGACGGCTCGCGGGTAGCGTTCACAAGTCCGTATCTGCAGGAGGGTGAAGAAGGGAATGTGTATGTGCGTGTGAATGTCGGCGAGCCTCAGAGCCCTGTAGACCAGGCGGGAGTGTGCACTGTTGCCGGGGATGCTTGTACTATTGAGGTGTCGGCGTCGCAGCGCGGTGAACCTGATACTCATGGGCCGTTCCGGGCACGTTATCGTGGTGCGAGCGCGGATGGTTCGCGGGTGTTTTTCACGAGTCGCATGGAGTTGACGGAAAATGCGTTCACAGGTCCTGAAGACAATGCCGGGAACTTGTATGAATACGATTTCGAAAGGCCGGTGGGGGAACGGCTGAAGGATTTGACGGTGGATACGACCGATGCCGAAGGCGCTGGGGTGTTGGGCGTAGCGCAGATGAGCGAAGATGGGTCGTACGTGTATTTCGTCGCCAAAGGTGTCCTAAACGGTGGCGAACAGAACGCTCAGGGAGACGTTGCGCAGGCCGGCCAAGCGAACCTCTACGTGATCCACGACAACGGGATGCCCCGGTTCATCGGAACCCTCGAAAACGGCAACACAACGCCCGAAGTAGACGAAAAGACGAATGAAGGAGGTGACGCGAGCGTCTGGTCTCGCAATCTTTCGATCAACAAGGCCGATGTGTCCCCGAGCGGGACGCTGCTGGCGTTCCTGTCGCAGAGAAGCGTCACCGGGTACGACAACGAACAAGCAGAACACAGCGAACTCCCGAAAGGAGAATGCTTTCGCGGCGCCAGCAAACACCTCTGTAGGGAGGTGTATCTCTACGATGCGGTGTCTGGTGGTTTGGCGTGCGTGTCGTGTAATCCTAGTGGCGAGCGACCGCTTGGTGAATCGAGCCTCAACAGCTTGTATCTTGGTGAGGAATGGCTTTACAAGAACCGGCAGTTCTCCGAAGACGGCAGTCGCTTGTTCTTTCAGTCCTTCGATGCGTTGTTGCCGCATGACAGTAACGGTCGCCAGGATGTGTTTGAGTATGAGGGTGGTCATGTGTATGCGATCTCGGATGACGCGGGGTCCCATGACTCGTTTTTCCTGGATGCGAGCCCGAGTGGGAATGATGTGTTCCTCGCGACGGCCGATCAGTTGTTGCGTCAGGACACGGATCTCCGTCTCGACATTTACGATGCGAGAGTGGGCGGCGGGTTCCCAGTGAATGGGTCCCCCCCGACGTGCGATAACGGCGATTCGTGTAAGCCGCCTCCGGCGGCGCAGCCGGGAGTGTTCGGTGCGCCCGCGAGTGCGACGTTCTCCGGCGCGGGAAATATCACACCGGTCATAACCGGCAAACCTTCAGTAAAGGGCAGGGTCAAGCAAAAAGTGTGCAAGAAGGGCTTCGTGAAAAGGCGGGGTAAGTGCGTAAGACGGAAAGCTGGAAGGTCCGGCAGTCATTCCAAGAGGGGGAGGAAGTGATCATGGTAAGGCGAATGCTGCCCTTCTTGTTGGTGTTGTGCGGATCGTTGTTGTTGGTCGCCCCGGCGGTAGCCTCATTCGGGTTGAGCTCGTTCAGCGTGAAGGCCGAAAACCAGGATGGCTCCCCAAATGTGCAGGCAGGCTCGCATCCCTACGCGCTGACGACCAGTTTCATGCTGAACGAAAATCCCTTCCCTGAACCACTGGAAAACAGTCCGAAGGACATCCAAGTCGATCTGCCACCCGGGTTCTTCGGCGACCCCCAGGCAACACCGAGATGCGCGTTCTCAGCATTCTCCGTCACGGCATGCCCAGCGAACACGCAAGTCGGTGTAGAGACGACATACATCGTAAACGGAGGGGAAATTACATCGCAGGGTGGTGTGGTCTACAATCTCGAACCCTCACCTGGCGTGGCGGCGGAGTTCGGCTACCATTTCCTAGGTACCATCGCACCGATACAACTGGATGTGTCGGTACGCACCGGTGGGGACTATGGGCTGACAGTAAAGGTGCCCAACGTCTTGGCGGCCGCGCCGATAGCGGGATCCAGCGTGACGTTGTGGGGTGTGCCGTGCGCTGTGAACGGGACCGGTTGTTTGCCGCAACTGCCGTTGTTGACTAATCCGACGTCGTGTGGTGTGCCGCGTACCGCGACGATCAGCATGGACTCGTGGGAAGACCCCGGGAAGTACGTCTCGATGAGCTCGGCGATGCCCGAGATCGAAGGTTGTAACAAACTGGATTTCAGTCCTACGATCACGGTGACTCCCGATGGGTCGGCTGGTAGTACTCCGACGGGGTTGGGTGTGGATTTGCATGTGCCGCAGGGCGCGACACAGAACCCTGTCGGGTTGGCTGAGGCGACGGTCAAGAACACGACTGTCGCACTGCCCGCGGGAATACAGGTCAGCCCCAGTGCCGCTGACGGGTTGATGGCCTGTTCAGAAGAACAGATAGGCCTTCACAACGCGGATGCACCGGCGTGCCCCGACGCTTCGAAGATTGGGAACGTGGAGGTAGATACACCGTTGCTGGATGAGCCACTGAAGGGGTCCGTGTTCTTGGCCTCCCAGAACGCGAACCCCTTCGGGAGCCTCGTGGCGCTGTACGTGGCTGCTGAAAGCAAGAAGTTCGGAGTGCTGATCAAGGTCGCGGGACAAGTATCGCTCGATCCCGTGACGGGTCAACTGGTGACGACGTTCAAGGAAACCCCGGAGTTGCCATTCAGCGATTTCAAGCTGCAGTTCTTCGGGACAGACAGGGCGCCATTGACGACCCCCGCGGCTTGTGGGACGTATACGACGGAAACGTCTATCGAACCATGGACGGAAACGGGTGCCGTTTCCCCGCCTTCGAAGTTCCAGATCACGAGTGGCCCGGGGGGTTCGCCGTGCCAGAGCCCGCAACCGTTCAGCCCGAGCTTCCAGGCGGGCTCCACGAATCTGCAGGCGGGTGCGTTCACGCCGTTCACGCTCACGATGAGCCGACCCGATGGCAACCAGACGCTCAGCAGGGTCGAAATGCAGATGCCTCCTGGCCTGCTCGGCACCCTCGCGAACGTGAAGCTCTGTGGGGAACCCCAAGCAGCCCAGGGGACGTGTGGCGAAGACAGCCTGATCGGCCACACGATCGTCAGCGCTGGCTTGGGTAACGATCCCTATACGGTCACGGGCGGGAAGGTGTTCGTCACGACCGGGTATAAAGGCGCGGCGTATGGCCTGTCGATAGTCAACCCGGCGAAGGCCGGTCCGTTCGACCTTGGGACAGTTGTGGTGAGGGCCGCGATCAATGTGGATCCGCATACCGCGGCGTTGCATATCGTCAGCGATCCGTTGCCGACGATGCTGGATGGTATCCCGTTGCAGTTGCAGCACGTGAACGTGACGGTGGATCGGGATAAGTTCACGTTCAACCCAACCGACTGCGAAAAGACACAGATCGTTGGCACCTTGTCGAGTAGCCAGGGAGCGACGAGTCGGGTCTCGACTCCGTTCCAGGTGACCAACTGCGCGAAACTCGCGTTCAAACCAAAGTTCGCGGTATCCACCTCAGGGAAAACGTCGAGGGCCAATGGGGCGAGCCTGCACGTCAAGCTGACCTATCCGGCGAGCCCGTTTGACGCGAACATCGCCAAGGTCAAGGTGGACCTGCCAAAGCAGCTGCCGTCCCGGTTGACGACACTGCAGAAGGCGTGTCCGGCGGCGACGTTCGAAGCGAACCCGGCGGCGTGCCCCATAGCGTCGATCGTGGGACAGGCCAAAGCGAGCACACCCGTCTTGCCGGTCGCGTTGGAAGGCCCAGCGTACTTCGTAAGCCATGGTGGGGAAGAATTCCCGCAACTGGTCATCGTGCTGCAGGGTTACGGCACCACAGTGGACCTTGTGGGCTCCACGTTCATCAACAGCAAGACGAATGTTACGAGCAGTACCTTCAAGAGCGTCCCCGACGTACCAGTCGGAATGTTCGAATTGACGTTGCCCCAAGGCAAATACTCAGCGCTGGCGGCCAACGGGAACCTCTGCGCCAAGAAACTGAAGATGCCGACGTCGTTTGTGGGACAGAACGGAGCCGAACTACACCAATCCACACCCATCAGCGTCAGCGGGTGCCCCAAGCACAAGACCAAGAAAGCAAAGAAGTCACGCAAGGCGACCAGGCATGGGAAGACCAAGTGAAATGTCCACGAAGAGAAGGGCGCACCCGTCCGAGACGACGGCGCCCAACCCCCATGCACGGGGCGTAGGCACCCAACGGGGCGCAGGCGAGCATCTGGCTGACATTCAGCGTGGACGGATTCTCGCGGCGATGGTTGAGGTCGCCTCGGAGGGCGGCGTGGGAAATGCGACCGTGGCTCGCGTCGTGGCCCGCTCGGGTGTTTCGCGGCGCACGTTCTACGAGCTCTTCGAGGATCGCGAAGAGTGCTTCCTGGCCGCGTTTGACGAGGTCGTGCGGCGGATCGAGAGGGTTGTCGTGCCGGCGTATGAGCAGGCGGATTCCTGGCGGGCGGGGATCCGCGCGGCCCTTGCCGCCCTACTCCAGTTCATCGAGGCCGAGCCGGGGTTGGGCCGCATCGCGATCGTCGAGACGCTTGGAGCTGGCCCGAGGGCACTCGCACGTCGCCGCCAGACGCTCGCCCGGGTCATCGGTGTCGTCGATCGTGGACGCGATGTCGGCAGAGACGATGGCCCACCACCCCTCACGGCCGAGGGGATCGTCGGGGGTGCCTTCTCGCTGATCCACTCCCGTCTGCTCGGCGACGGCGAGGGGAATCTGCTTGAGCTTCTCAATCCTCTCATGTCGATGATCGTGCTCCCCTATCTCGGCACGGCCGTCGCTCGCCGGGAGCTCTCACAGCCGTCCCCTGAGTCATCCAACGGGACAACCCCTCCCGGCATGGACCCGCTGCGCGATCTGGAGATGCGCCTCACCTACCGCACGATCCGCGTGCTGCTCGCGATCGGCGCTCCGGGCGGACAGGGGCACTACCCGTCAAACCGCCAGGTCGCCGACGCCGCCGGCATCCGCGACCAGGGCCAGGTCTCCAAGCTGCTGGCACGGCTTACACAGATCGGGCTGGTCGAGAACGCCGCGGAGCCCCAGGCCAAGGGCGAGCCGAACGCATGGAAGCTCACGGAGCGCGGAGCCAAGGTGCGAGAGGTGATATCGGCATAGGCGCTATGCCGGCTGGGCAGAGAGCCCGGCTGGGCAGAGAGGTGCCCCAGCGCGAGTCCCCGGCCGCCCTCACCGCGCCTGGAGGCGTTACGTGGACGGCCTCGGCGACCGTGGAGTCCTCGCGACAGACATCACGCAAATGGTGGTGTTCCTGTCGGTCAAGAAAAATCTCGCCGGGGGGTTGACTTTTGCTGTCGTTCGGGTATAAGGTTGTTCACGTAGTGGCATCCCCCCTGGGGTGCCGGCACCCCAGAGAGGGTGCAAAGCAGAAAATAGGTCGGGTTTTGGGTTGGCCCGCGTGGTCGACAGCCAAACGTTTGACGGGGACCTTGGGAGAGGGACCGGGTCACTTCTGAGAGGGAGTTGTATTTCGCGTGGTTTCATTGGGGAATAACGTGCTTGAGAGTCCGTGTGCTCACGGGGCTGGCGTAATAGGACGCGTCAGCGTCGCTGACGCGTCTCTCTCTCTCTCTCTCTCTCTGGCCGGGCCGGCTCTCAGCTAGCTCAACGCTGGAACGCCGTCTCGTCTGGCCTTCGCGGCCGGATAGGTGCCTCGCGCGTCATGGGCGTGCTTCGGGCTTGTTTTTCTTCAGTCGTCGTGGGCTGCGTGCCCGCGATGGTTTTGTGCTGTCCGGATGCGGGCGGGTGTGGCGTGGCTTTCCTTGAGGAGGGGATGTGTTGTCGATGAGGCTTGGTGTTGGTCGTCTTGTGCTTTTTGTCATTACGGTTGCGGTCTGCGCGGGCGGGTCGGGTGTGAGCTCGGCCGCCGCGGCTGGGGTGTCGTGTGCCAACGAACAATTGCGAGCCGAACAGCCGTCTGGGCTGAGCCTGCCCGATTGTCGCGCGTATGAGATGGTTTCACCGCTCGAGAAGAACGGTGGTGACGCGATTGCCGGGCAGCGCGGGGGCTGTTTCTTCAATTATGTGAATCGTTCGTCGGTGTCGGGGGGAGCGATTGTTTATGAATCTCCTGGTTCGTTTGGGGGGCCGGTGGGGTCGCGTTTGTGTAATGCGTACGTCTCCAGGCGGGGAGGGGATGGTTGGTCGACGCAGTCGATAACTCCTGCGCACGTGGCTCTGGAAGGTGACTTTGGCGGGGTCAGCGAAGTATTTGTGGATATGGCGTTTACGCCCGATCTCGCGAAGGGAGTCCTAACCGGACAGACGACGCCCTTGACCCCTGAAGCTCCCGCGGGTGGCCGGCAGGAGTTGTATGTGGCCGATCTCACAAGCGGCTCCTATCGGTTGGTCTCAAATGATCTCGAAGTTGGAGACGTGAATTCGCTGTTGCTTCTGGGCGCCTCGGAGGACCTCAGTCACGTTCTCTACAGCCAGAGCTACGTGGTCGAACACAGCCCATCGCTTTACGAGGAGGTGAACGGCGAAAGGATCAACGTGAGCGTGACCAACAGCGGCGAACCGATGTCCGCGGGGGCGGGGGGCACCCAGGGTGTCGCTCAGTTCCCGACAAACGAGAGGAATTGGCATGCGTTGTCTGCGGACGGCTCGCGGGTCGTGTTCACAAGTCCGTTTCGGGAAGATTTTGAAGAAGGGGACCGGAATGTGTATGTGCGTGTGAATGTCGGCGAGCCTCAGAGCCCTGTCGATCAGGCGGGAGTGTGCACTGTTGCTGGGGATGCTTGTACTGTCGAGTTGTCGGCGTCGCAGCGCGGTGAATCTGATCCTCATGGGCCGTTTCCGGCGCGTTATCGTGATGCGAGCGCGGACGGTTCGCGAGTGTTTTTCACGAGTCGCATGGAGTTGACGGAAAATGCGTTCACAGGGTCAGTAGACGATGCGGCGAACTTGTATGAATACAATTTCGAAAGGCCGGCGGGTGAACGGTTGAAGGATTTGACGGTGGATACGACCGATGCCGAAGGCGCTGGGGTGTTGGGCGTAGCGGAGATGAGCGAAGATGGGTCGTACGTGTATTTCGTCGCCAAAGGTGTCCTCACCGGTGGCGAACAGAACACTCAGGGAGACACTGCGCAGGCTGGCCAGGCGAACCTCTACGTGATCCACGACGACGGGACACCACGGTTCATCGCAACCCTCGAAAACGGCAATACAACGCCCGAAGACGACGAAAAGACGAATGAAGGAGGTGACGCGAAAGTCTGGTCTCAGAATCTCGCGATCAACAAGGCCGATGTGTCCCCGAGCGGGACGCTATTGGCGTTCGTCTCGCAGCGGAGCGTCACCGGGTATGACAACGAACAAGCAGAACACAGCGAACTGCCGAAAGGAGAATGCTTTCGTGGCGTCAGCAAACATCTCTGTATGGAGGTGTACCTCTACGATGCGGTGTCTGGTGGTTTGGCGTGCGTGTCGTGTAATCTGAGTGGTGCGCGACCGCTTGGTGAATCGAGCCTCAACAGCGTGTATGTTCCCGAGGAACAGCTTTACAAGCAGCGGCAGTTCTCCGAAGACGGCGGTCGCTTGTTCTTTCAGTCCTTCGATGCGTTGTTGCCGCATGACAGTAACGGCCGCCAGGATGTGTATGAGTACGAGGGTGGTCATGTGTATGCGATCTCCGATGACGCGGGGCCCTATGACTCGTTTTTCTTGGATGCGAGCCCGAGTGGGAGCGATGTGTTCCTCGCGACGGCCGATCAGCTGTTGCGCCAGGACACGGATCTCCGTCTCGATATTTACGATGCGAGGGTGGGCGGCGGTTTTCCAGTGAATGTGTCGCCGCCGACGTGCGATAACGGCGATTCGTGTAAGCCGCCTCCGGCGGCGCAGCCGGGAGTGTTCGGTGCGCCCGCGAGCGCGACATTCTCCGGCGCGGGAAACATCACACCAGTCGTGACCAGCAAACCCGCGACAAAGAGAGTCAAGCAAAAAGTGTGCAAGAAGGGCTTCGTCAAGAGGCGGGGTAAGTGCGTAAGGCGGAAGGCGAGAAGGTCCGGTAGTCATTCCAAGAGGGGGAGGAAGTGATCATGGTAAGGCGAACGCTGCCCTTCTTGTTGGCGTTGTGCGGATCGTTGTTGTTGGCCACCCCGGCCCTAGCCTCATTCGGGGTGAGCTCGTTCAGCGTGAAGGCCGAAAACCAGGATGGGTCCCCAAATGTGCAGGCAGGCTCGCATCCCTACGCGCTGACAACCAGCTTCACGCTGAACGAAAACCCTATCGGTCAAGAACTGGAAAACAGCCCGAAGGACATCCAAGTCGATCTGCCACCCGGGTTCTTCGGCGACCCCCAGGCAACACCCAGATGCGCATTCTCAGCATTCTCCGTCACCGCATGCCCAGCCAACACGCAAGTCGGCGTAGAGACGACATACATCGTAAACCGGGGAGGGGAAACTTCTGCGGTTGGTGATGTGGTTTACAATCTCGAACCGTCACCTGGCGTGGCGGCGGAGTTTGGCTATCATTACCTAGGTACCTTCGCACCGATACAACTGGATGTGTCGGTTCGTACGGGTGGGGACTATGGGCTGACGGTAAAGGTGCCTAACATCCTCGGGGCCGCGCCGATAGCGGGAAGCAGCGTGACGTTGTGGGGTGTGCCGTGCGCTGTGAACGGGACCGGTTGTTTGCCGCAACTGCCGTTGTTGACTAATCCGACGTCGTGTGGTGTGCCGCGTACCGCGACGATCAGCATGGACTCGTGGGAAGACCCCGGGAAGTATGTTTCGATGAGCTCGGCGATGCCTGAGATCGAAGGTTGTAACAAACTGGATTTCAGTCCTACGATCACGGTGACTCCCGATGGGACGGCTGGTAGTACTCCGACGGGGTTGGGTGTGGATTTGCATGTGCCGCAGGGCGCGACACAGAACCCTGTCGGGTTGGCTGAGGCGACGGTGAAGAACACGACTGTCGCGCTGCCCGCGGGAATACAGGTGAGCCCCAGTGCCGCTGACGGGTTGTTGGCGTGCTCTGAAGAACAGATAGGCCTTCATAACGCGAATGCACCGGCGTGCCCCGACGCTTCGAAGGTCGGGAACGTGGAAATCGATACGCCGTTGCTGGACGAGCCTTTGAAGGGGTCCGTGTTCTTGGCCGCGCAGAACGCGAACCCGTTCGGGAGCCTCGTCGCTCTGTATGTGGCTGCTGAAAGCAAGAAGTTCGGGGTGCTGATCAAGGTCGCGGGACAAGTATCGCTCGATCCCGTTACGGGTCAACTGGTGACGACGTTCAAGGAAACACCGGCGTTGCCGTTCAGCGACTTCAAGCTCCAGTTCTTCGGGACCGACAGGGCACCCTTGACTACCCCCACAGAGTGTGGGACGTACACGACGGAAACGTCTATCGAACCGTGGACGGAAACAGGACCTGCGGCTCCGTCTTCGAAGTTCCAGATCACGAGCGGTCCAGGCGGCTCGCCGTGTGCGAGTCCTGCACCGTTCAGTCCGAGCTTCCAGGCGGGCTCTACGAACCTGCAGGCTGGTGCGTTCACGCCGTTCACGCTCACGATGAGCCGACCCGATGGTAACCAGACGCTCAGCAGGGTCGAAATGCAGATGCCTCCAGGATTGTTGGGGACTCTCGCGAACGTGAAACTGTGCGGGGAACCCCAAGCTGCGCAGGGGACGTGTGGCGAAGACAGTCTGATCGGTCACACGATCGTCAGCGCTGGCCTGGGTAACGATCCCTATACGGTGACGGGCGGCAAGGTGTTCGTCACCACCGGCTACAAAGGCGCGGCGTACGGCCTCTCGATAGTCAACCCGGCGAAGGCCGGCCCGTTCGACCTGGGGACGGTAGTTGTCAGGGCTGCGATCAATGTCGATCCGCATACCGCTGCACTGCATATCGTCAGTGATCCGTTGCCGACGATGCTGGATGGGATTCCGTTGCAGTTGCAGCACGTGAACGTGACTGTTGACAGGGACAGGTTCACGTTCAACCCGACAGACTGCGAAAAGACACAGATCGTAGGAACACTGTCCAGTAGTCAGGGAGCGACGAGTCGGGTCTCGACACCGTTCCAGGTGACCAACTGTGCGAAACTCGCCTTCAAACCAAAGTTCGCGGTCAGCACGAATGGGAAAACATCGAGGGCTAATGGCGCCAGCCTGCACGTCAAGCTGACCTATCCAGCGAGCCCGTTCGACGCGAACATCGCCAAGGTCAAGGTGGACCTGCCAAAGCAACTACCGTCAAGGTTGACGACACTGCAGAAGGCCTGTCCTGCAGCGACGTTCGAAGCGAACCCCGCTGCGTGTCCCGCGGCGTCGATCGTGGGACAGGCCAAAGCGAGCACACCGGTGCTACCGGTCGGGTTGGAAGGCCCCGCGTACTTCGTCTCGCATGGTGGGGAAGAATTCCCGCAACTGGTCATCGTGCTACAGGGTTACGGCACCACAGTGGACCTTGTGGGCTCCACGTTCATCAACAGCAAGACGAACATCACGAGCAGCACGTTCAAGAGCGTCCCCGACGTACCCGTGGGTACGTTCGAACTGACGTTGCCTCAGGGCAAGTATTCGGCGCTCGCGGCCAACGGGAACCTCTGCGCCAAGAAACTGAAGATGCCGACGTCGTTTGTGGGACAGAACGGAGCCGAACTACATCAGTCCACACCCATCAGCGTCAGCGGGTGCCCCAAGCACAAGACCAAGAAAGCAAAGAAGTCACACAAGGCGACCAGGCATGGGAAGACGAAGTGAGATGCCCACGAAGAGGCTCCCACGGGGCGCGGGGGAGCATCTGGCTGACATTCAGCGTGGACGGATTCTCGCGGCGATGGTCCAGGTCGCCTCGGAGGGCGGCGTGGGAAATGCGACCGTGGCTCGCGTCGTGGCCCGCTCGGGTGTTTCGCGGCGCACGTTCTACGAGCTCTTCGAGGATCGCGAAGAGTGCTTCCTGGCCGCGTTTGACGAGGTCGTGCGGCGGATCGAGAGGGTTGTCGTGCCGGCGTATGAGCAGGCGGATTCCTGGCGGGCGGGGATCCGCGCGGCCCTTGCCGCCCTACTCCAGTTCATCGAGGCCGAGCCGGGGTTGGGCCGCATCGCGATCGTCGAGACGCTTGGAGCTGGCCCGAGGGCACTCGCACGTCGCCGCCAGACGCTCGCCCGGGTCATCGGTGTCGTCGATCGTGGACGCGATGCCAGCAGAGACGATGGCCCACCACCCCTCACGGCCGAGGGGATCGTCGGGGGTGCCTTCTCGCTGATCCACTCCCGTCTGCTCGGCGACGGCGAGGGGAATCTGCTTGAGCTTCTCAATCCTCTCATGTCGATGATCGTGCTCCCCTATCTCGGCACGGCCGTCGCTCGCCGGGAGCTCTCACAGCCGTCCCCTGAGTCATCCAACGGGACAACCCCTCCCGGCATGGACCCGCTGCGCGATCTGGAGATGCGCCTCACCTACCGCACGATCCGCGTGCTGCTCGCGATCGGCGCTCCGGGCGGACAGGGGCACTACCCGTCAAACCGCCAGGTCGCCGACGCCGCCGGCATCCGCGACCAGGGCCAGGTCTCCAAGCTGCTGGCACGGCTTACACAGATCGGGCTTGTCGAGAACGCCGCGGAGCCCCAGGCCAAGGGCGAGCCGAACGCATGGAAGCTCACGGAGCGCGGAGCCAAGGTGCGAGAGGTGATATCGGCATAGGCCGGATGCCGGCTGGCAGAGCCGCGAGGCGCCCTAGGCGCGGGTGGACGCGGCCGCCCCCAGTCGCTTGAGCAGCAGCTGCGTGTCCTTCTTGGAGATGGTGCGCAACTGCCCCTGGAAGGCGAGCTTCCAGTGCTCGGCGGGCCACTTGCGGATGTGCTCGAGCTTCGTCGCCAGCTCTTCGGCTGGTATCCACTCGTCCTGCTCGAGCACGATCTCGGGCTCGGTGGGAAAGCGCCACGGGTAGGCGTCGGCTTTGCCGGGCTTGCCGGGCCAGATCTTCTTGCGGTCCTCGTACATCTCACCGCACACGACGACGCTGCCGGCGAATGCCATCACCTTCGTGAGGTACAGGACGATCCGGTCGCCCGGCTCGATCTGAAGCGCCCGCGGGCGGTTGCGCTCCTTGACCCCGATCACCGAGAAGCCCTTCTTGCGCGTGGCCTCGTGGTTTTCGGGCGAGGCCGTCAGAATCCAGGTGTGGGTGTCATCGCCGGGCATGGGCCTTCACAGCGATCGTACCGCTCGTGACTTCTTCGTTGCCGGCGAGGTCCTTCGCGCGCAGCGTCACCGAGTAGACGCCGGGCTTCGACGGCGTCACCCACAGCAGTCGCGGTTTGCCGCCTTCGACGGTCACGTTGTTGACCCACACCGGCTTTGCCCCGAGCTTGATCGCCATACTCACGCTTGCGATCTTCGAGAGCTTCAGCTGCACCCCGGCGCGTTCGCCTGTCCTCAGGTTCTGTGTGAGCAGGGCAATCACAGGCGAAGTCTTCTGGTCTTCGCGGAAGCGCTTCGCGGTCGTACAGTAGATTTCGTCTCCGGGGATCGGGCCCGTCGTCGGGTTCAGCGGCTCGCCCTTGCCCGTCTTTTCGCACAGGTGTTCCAGAAATTCCGCGAGCAGTTCGTGGTAGTTGAGATTCGATTCTGAGCTCTGGTCGTACTTCGACCAGGCGCCCGTGTCGTAGTGGGGAACCTCGGCGCGCCCCTCCGCGTCCCCCGCTTCGAACAGCTGCTCTCCCAACGGGTCCCCGGTCAGCTTCGTGTATTCGTAGAGCCCGACGAGACTCTGGACGAAGCCGTTGAGGATGCGCTCGCTCGGGGCGTAGGTGTACTCCAGATAGTGCGCCCCCGCGGGGGTGGGGATTCGCACGCCCGCCGAGGGCCCCGTCTTGAAGATCCCGAGCGCCTGCTGGGCCGCCGTCAAATACTGCTGTTCGTGGGTCTTAGACCACGCGCGCGCGAGGACCTGCAGCGCCGTCCCCTGCGAAAGGCCGCTCGTCCAGGGTGGCAGTCCCCCGTCGAATTGAAATAGGTACTCCCAAGCGATTCCCCCCGCGCGCTGGGTGGCGAGTGGGATCGCTTCGTTCAGCAGTTCCTGCAGCGCGGTCGTTTCTTTGGCGAAGAAGTACCCGTTGGCCTTGCCAAAGGTGGCCAGCCATTGGATCTCCACTCCCTGGCCCGGGTAGTACTCCCACACCAGCCTGCTGCCGCTGAAGCTCACCCGCTGGTCGGCCCCGAGCAGTCTCTCGGTCGTCCACCACTGCCTGTTGCGTTCGAGCGTCAAGAACACCGCCGGCAGTCTCGAGGCCGACAGCAGGTTGCCGCTCGCCATCGCTTCGACGTTTGCCAGCACCGCCCCAAGCTCGACGCGGCGGGTGCCCGAAAGCCTGCGCAGGGAGGTCTTCGCCGCGCTGTAGGTCCCCTGATACTGCCTGTAGGCGACTTCGGTGATCGCGCCGCTCTTCTGCAAGCGCTGCAGCGCGGCCGTCACCGTCACACGGTGGGCGGCAGCGGCGCCGGCGGGCAGCGCCGCGAGAGCGAGCACCGCGACACTCAGCGCCAGCGCGCGAAGCGGCTTGGCGGGCACGCGCCTGATGCTAGGCTGATTCGCGTCCGGTCTCGCAGCAAACGTTGCAGGGCGCCGGCCGGGTCGAAGCGTTGAGGGCACTCCTGAAGAACACCACCATCCGTGCGGCAGTTGCGCTGGCCGCCGTAATCTCCTGTGCCTGGCTGGTCTCGGCCTGCGGAGGCGCTCCGGGAAGCGCCGAGTCGCTGCTCGAGCGACACCTTCTCCGGGCACACCCAGATCGAAAGCGGCAACGTCAACCTCTCGTTCACGCTCGGCGCCAGCGGGGAGAGCACCTCCACGAAGGCGCTCGCCATACGTCTCAGCGGCCCCTTCGAGAACACCGGCGCCGGCAAGCTCCCGCGCTTCGCGTTGCGGCTCCAGCTGAGCGCCGCCGGGCATCCGCTCTGGCGCGGGAGCCACCTCGACCGGCTCCGCCCTCTTCGTGTCGCTCGCCGGCACCTGGTTCTCCACGCCTCGACAGCACCTACAAGGCGCTCGAAGAAGGCTATGCCCAGGCCACCAGTACGGCGTCCACCGCCAAGGTGCACTCCACCTTCTCCTCGCTTGGGATCGAACCAGGCCGACTGGCTCTCGAACCCGACGAAGCTCGGCACAACCACGGTCGCCGGTGCCCAACGGTCCATCTCACTGCCGCCGTGGACATCCCCGCTTCCTCGCCGACGTCTCCAAACTCTCCCAGGCGGGTGGCTCGCTCGGGCTCGCCTCAGCCGGTCCTCAGGCGGCTCGCTCTCGCCAACCTGGTCACGGAACTGGCCAAGTCGATCAAGTCGCCCACGTGGACGTCTACACCGGCCAGAACGATCATCTGCTGCGTCGCCTTGAAGTCACCGCCACCGTCTCTGGCACTCCACAGACGCAGGCGCTTCTCGGCGGGCTCAGTAGCGCCGACATCAAGGTCCTGCTCGAATTCTCCTACCTCAACAAGCCCCAGACGATCTCTGCGCCCGCCAACCCGCAGCCGTCCTCGCAGCTGCTACCTGGCGCTGCAGCAGCTTGTCGGGATACTTCAGGGTGCTTCGGGAGCTACAACGAGTCAGACCTTGGAACCGCTGAAAGGCTGACAAGCCGGTAGAGCCGTCGGGATCGAGTTCGGCAAGCGTGCGCTGAACCTCCTACTCGACGTCCATCGGCTCTTCGCCGCTGCGCATCTCTGCGTTCGTTGCGCGCCATCACGAGCTGGCGCACCTCTTCGGTCAGGCCCGGATCGTGTTTGGCGGCCGTGGCGAGTCTTCCGCCGGCTCATCGAGCAGCGCCAGCTCGGCGTCGATGTCGAGCGCCTCGCCGCCGTTGCGCACCTGCCTGTCGCTGCGGGCCTGCAGCATCTGGCGGATTTCCATCTCGCGCTCGGCCTGTCGCCAGCGCCGAGTCCAACGGTGCGCGGCCCGCTCGGCCCGCCGGTCGACAGTCCGCCCTCGCCGATCTTGTCGTACAGGCTCCCTCCCGCGAGAAAGGATCCCAAGCCGACGAGCACGAACAGCACCACCGCGCCCACCACGACGAACGTAAACGGTTCCATCGCTTGATTGTGGCTCACTTCGCTAATCTTGATGTTGACTGACTAGTCAATCTATTCCCGCGTCCCGTCCTAGGAGAGCACCTGACCATGGTCGACTTCACGCTCACCGACGAGCAGAAGAACCTGCGCGACCTCGCGCACGACTTCGCCGAGAAGGAGATCCGCCCGGTCGCATGGGAGTTCGACCGGACGGAACCTGGCCCGGCGAGATCCTCCGCAAGGCCCACGAGGTCGGCCTGATGAACACCCACATCGCCGGAGGAGTACGGCGGCGCGGGCCTCGGCTTCCTCGACGGCTGCATCGTCGAGGAGGAGCTCTCCTGGGGCTGCTCGGGCATCCAGACGTCGCTCGGCGCCAACGGCCTGGCCTCGACGCCGGTCCACCTCGGCGGCTCTGAGGAGGTCAAGCACGAGTTCTTCGAGGCGCTGACCGCCGCGCCCAAGCTCGCCTCGTTCTGCCTGACCGAGCCCGACGCCGGCTCCGACGTGTCGGGCATGCGCACGAAGGCCGTGCGCAAGGGCGACAAGTACGTGCTCAACGGCACCAAGTGCTTCATCACCAACGGCCAGTACGCCGACTACTACACCGTCTACGCCAAGACCGACCCCGACGCCGGGCACCGCGGCATCAGCGCCTTCGTCGTCGAGCGCGACGACACCGTCGTCATCGACAAGAAGGAGGACAAGATGGGCCAGCGGGCGTCCAACACGGCGACCGTCACGTTCAACGAGACCGAGATCGACGCCAAGAACCTCCTCGGCGAGGAGAACAAGGGCTTCAAGCTGGCGATGATGACGCTCGACCGCACGCGCCCGGGCGTCGCCGCGATGGCCGTCGGCATCGCGCGCGCGGCGATGGAGTTCGCCATCGACTACTCCAAGGAGCGGGTCCAGTTCGGCGTCCCGATCGCGATGCACCAGGCGATCCAGTTCATGATCGCCGACATGGCGACCAAGGTTCACCTGGCCCGCCTGGCTCACGTGGAACTCGGCCGTCCTGCTCGACCAGGGCCGCTCGAACACGATCGAGTCCTCGCACGCCAAGCGCTTCGCCGCCGACTCCGCGATGGAGGTCACGACCGACGCCGTGCAGGTCTACGGCGGGTACGGCTTCATGAAGGAGTACCCGGTCGAGAAGCTGATGCGCGACGCGAAGATCATGCAGCTCTACGAGGGCACGTCGCAGATCCAGCGCCTCGTCATCGCGCGCGAGACGCTGGCCCCGCGCCGCGTCGTCCGAGCCGCGAGCCGTCGCGCGTCTGAACCTCTGACAGCATGCGGAGCCTCACCAAGGAGGCCCCGCATGTTCGTCTTCAAGGTCGCCGTCGTGGGGGCGGGGACGATGGGTGGCGAGATCGCCCAGACCGTCGCCGCCGCCGGGCTGCCCGTCGTGCTCAAGGACATCGACCAGGCGCTCGTCGACGCCGGCCTGGCCCATGCGCGCCAGGTCACCGAGGGCCAGCTCGCGCGGCTCGTCAAGCGGGAGCGGCTCACCGCCGAGCAGGCCGCGGCGCAGATCGAGGAGATCGTCGGCCGGATCGCCGGCACGACGAGCTACGACGGCTTCGGCGACGTCGACTTCGTGATCGAGGCCGTCCCCGAGCGGATCGAGATCAAGCAGGCGGTGTTCGCCGAGCTCGACGCCGTCGACGCCCGGCCACGCGATCCTCGCCTCCAACACGTCGTCGCTGTCGATCTCCGAGATCGGCGACGCGACGCTGCGCCCCGACAAGGTCGTCGGCTTTCACTACTTCTACCCGGCGGCGACGATGCCGCTGATCGAGATCGTCGAGGGCGACCAGACCTCGCCGGAGACGATGCAGGCCGCGATCACGTTCGCCCAGGCGATCCGCAAGCAGCCGATCACGTGCGCCGAGGTCCCGGGGTTCGTGGTCAACCGGGTGCTGACGGCGGGTATCTCGGAGGTCTTCCGCGCGCAGGAGGAGCAGGGCCTGTCGATCAAGGCGATCGACGCAGGGTTCGCCGAGGCCGGCGTCGTCGCCGATGGGGCCGTACTTCCTGACCAGCGTGCTCGGCCTCGACACCGTCCTGCACGTCGCCGAGCACCTCGCAGGAGGCCTACGGCGACGACCGCTTCTACGTCTCGGAGAACATGCAGCGGCTCGTCGCCGAGGGCAAGCTCGGGGCCAAGACCGGCGGCGACGGCGTTCTACGACGCCCAGGGCAAGCCGAACGTCGACGGCGACGCCGAACCCGACGTCGCCGAGCTCGTCGAGCTGCTGTCGCTGAAGACGTTCGTCGAGGCGTGCCTGGTGCTCGAGGAGGGCGTCGCCAGCCATCGCGACATCGACTTCGGGATGATCGGCGGCGCCGGTATGGACCCGCGCCGCGGGCTGCTACCGCCGTTCATGCGCGCCGACAGTCGAGGGCCTCGACAACGTTCTCGCGGCGCTCGAGCGCGCCGCGCGAGCGCCACGGCGAGCGCTTCGCGCCGCCGACGATCCTGCGCCGGCTCGTCGCCCAGGGGCGGCTCGGGCGCGGCAGAGCGGCCAGGGCTTCTACGCCTACGCCCAGCCCGACGCAGACCAGCCGGGGGAGGGGGCGGTCAAGCTCGAGACACGCGGCGACGTGGCGATCGCCTGGATGGACAACCGCCGTCAACGGCGATGGGCGCCGCGGTGCTGCGCGACTTCGCGGCGATCTGGCAGACACGGATCGAGGGGTCCGACGTGCGGGCGCTCGTGATCGCCTCGGCCAACCCGATGCTGTTCTGCGCCGGCGCCGACATCAGCGGCTTCACCGAGGTCGACCCCGACAGCGACGCGAGCGTCACCGACGCGGCCCACGCGCTGTTCCGCGGTATCGAGCGCAGCGGCCTGGTGACGATCGCCGCCGTCAACGGGATCGCGTTCGGCGGCGGCTGCGAGCTGGCGATGGCGTGCGACGTGCGCCTGGCCGCGCGCAGCGCGCTGTTCGGCCAGCCCGAGATCAAGCTCGGGATCATCCCCGGCTTCGGCGGCACCCAGCGGCTGCCGCGGCTCGTCGGGCGAGGCACAGGCGCTCGAGATGAACCTGATCGGCGACCCGATCACGGCCGACGAGGCGTACGAGGTCGGGCTCGTCAATCGCGTCATCGAGGACCACGAGCTGATCGACACGGCGCTGATGTGGGCGCGGCGGCTCGCCGGCCAGGCGCCGCTGGCCGTCGCCGCGATCAAGCGCTGCAGCGCGCCAGGCCGATCTCGACGCGGGCATCGAGGCGGAGAAGGCGGCGTTCGCCGAGGTGTTCGCCAGCGACGACGCGCGGGAGGGGATCTCGGCGTTCCTGGGCAAGCGCGCGCCGCGCTTCCAAGGTCGCTAAGTCTAGGGTCTGATCACGGCCGCGCTTCTGCGACTGCGCAAGGTCGCCGGGCTGGCTCAAGGCTAAGTCTGGCCGGCGGATTGCCGACACTTCGACCATGCATCAAACTTGCTGACGAGGCTCAAGCTGACCCAGCGATGCCGACGATCGCGGCCATGTCAGAGTCGAGGTAGCTGGGGACGCTGAGGCGATCGAGGAGATCCTCGCCCGCTGCGCGGATGGAGCTCGAGCGACACCTGCGAAGTCTCGGCGAGACGCTTAACCAGCGTACCGAGGATGTCGTCGATGGAATCCGCCGGCGCAACGAGGAATCGGGCGTGGTGCTCGAGCCGATCGTCGAAGAGAGCTTCGTCAAGGTCGGCACTGTCTCGACCGTCGCGGTCGCCAGATGGATGGCCGGCGAGGGCGCTGAGGTGGCGCGTGAGGTCGGGCAGGAGTCGTGGAGCATCTTCGGCCAGCTCGCCGCTCAGCGCGCGGCGCCGCTCAACGAGGTCACCAAGCGCTGCCTGCGCTGGCGCGACGCGGCCGAGGACGTGGTCGGCGAGGTGGTGCGAGGAGCTCGCGCTTGCCCGCGACCGTGCTCGGCGAGTCCTCTCGATGCTGCAGCGCAGCCTCGACGTGACGCTCGTGCGCATGTGCCAGTCCTTCGAGGACGAGCGCCAGCGCGCCCACGAGGAGCTCGTCCGCCGCCAGGAGGAGCTGGCCTTCATGGCCACGCACGACGCGCTCACCGGGCTGCCCAACCGCACGCTGATCCTCGACCGCGTCGAGCAGATGCTGGTGCGTGCGCGCCGCAGTCAGACGCCCGTGGCCGCCCTGTTCGTGGACCTCGACAACTTCAAGAGCATCAACGACACGCTCGGCCACGGCGTCGGCGACCAGCTGCTGCGCGCGGTCGCCGCGCGCCTGGAGGGCGTCGTGCGCGACATCGACGCGCTCGGACGCCTCGGCGGCGACGAGTTCGTGGTCGTCGCCGAAGGCATGTCGCTTCGCCGCCGGGCCCGAGCTGATCGCCGAGCGCCTGCTCGACGCGCTCAAGCAGCCGTTCGAGCTCGACGGGCGCCGAGAGACCAGCGCCTGACCGTCACCGCGAGCGTCGGCGTCGCGATGGGCGACCGCGCGACGGCCGAAGAGCTGCTGCGCGACGCCGACATCGCGATGTATCGCGCCAAGTGGGAGGGCAAGAACGGCTACGTGGTGTTCGAGTCGGGCATGCAGGATGCGGTCCAGAGCAGGATGGAACTCGAGATGGACCTGCGCGACGCGTTCGAGCAAGGAAGAGTTCTTCGTCGTCTACCAGCCCACGTTCGACCTGCGCGAGCATGGTCCCCACCGGCATGGAGGCCCTGATCCGCTGGCGCCATCCCACGCGCGGCGTCGTCCAGCCCGACGACTTCGTCCCACTGCTGGAGGAGACCGGCCTGATCGTCGACGTCGGGCGCATGGGTGCTCGCGCGAGGCCTGCCGTCAAGGCGCCAGCTGGCGCGAGGCCGGTCGTGACGTCGGCGTCGCCGTCAACGTCGCCGCCCGCCAGCTCGACAGCGACGAGTTCGTCGACGGACGTCGCGCGAGGCTCTCGAGCGAGTCCGGGCTCGAGCCCGACGCGCTCACGCTCGAGATCACCGAGACCACGATCATGAGCAACGCCGAGGAGACCGCCCGGCGGCTTGACGCCGATCAAGGAGCTCGGCGTGCGCATCGCGATCGACGACTTCGGCACCGGCTACTCCTCGCTCGCCTACCTGCAGCGCTTCCCCGTCGACGCGCTTGAAGATCGACCGCTCGTTCATCTCCAAGCATGCGCGACGATGCCGAAGGCGAGACGCTGATCAGGACGCTCGTCCAGCTCGGCAAGTCGCTCTCGATCGAGACGCTCGCCGAGGGCATCGAGCAGGCACGAACGAGCTCTCGCTGCTGCGCGAGGAGAACTGCGACACCGGCCAGGGCTTCCTGTTCGCACGGCCACTCGACATGGCCGAATGCGAGTCGTTCCTGGAGAACTGGGCGGGCAGCACGTGCCGGCATTGTCGACGCGTGCCCCAAGCGGCCGAGCAGGGCTCCTCGTCTAGTCGGCCTGAGCGAGGCTAAGCCGCGTTTGGCTAGCCGATCTTGACGAGATCGCGCCGCGGCGCGATCTCCCAGCGTGCCGCGAGCTCGCTCCAGCTCTTCGCTCAGCTTCCAGCGGTCGGCGAGCGCGCTCGCCGTCGATATTCGACGCTCGCGCCCTTGAGCGTCATCGATCCGCTGTTGTCGCCGATCGCGCGCAGCTCCGCCAGCTCGACGTCGCTCAACAGCATCTCGCGAGGGCAGGGATGCGAGCTCCGCGCGCTTGTCCTCGATCGGGCGGGAAGCTCCCGGCCGACGGGGGCGGCGCCGGGACGGGCGCGTGAGCCGGCGCGCTCTCCTGGATCAACGTCGGAGCGACGCACTCGACCGCGGCATGAGCGAGGTTCCACTGGCAGGCGAGCTGCAGCATCGTGAGCCCGTGGCGCTCGGCGTAGGGGCGCATCCGCTCGAGCTTCTCCACCCCCGCCTCCACCCAGCCCGTCGGGACGGAACTTGCGGTGGTCGTACTGCGCGAAAGCGTGCCCCGGGCGCACGTCGTCGTGGAACACGCCGCCGTAGTCCACCACGCGGGTGATCAGCTTCACGTCGTGCTTGGCGGCCGCGCTCGAGCACCAGCTCGCCCGGCCACGGCTCCATCGGGCTGAGGATGATCATCGCCCAGTCGATCAGCCCACCGAAGCGCTCGATGCAGTCGATCAGGTCGAGTGTGAAGCCGTTCGCCGGGCCCGGGCGCCACGCCCAGCAGACGCGTGAGGCCCTGCTTCGCGCACACGCTTGCATCGCCTCCCACACGCGCTCACTCGTGTAGCCGGTGCGGTCGGGGTTGTGCAGCAGCAACAGGTCGAAGCGCTCGGCTCCCAGCCGCTCGAGGCTGCGCTCGGTCGGCCATGCGGACGTAGTCGCCGTACGTCGCTCTCTGAGCGCAGGCGCGGGTCGGTGAAGCGCGGAAAGCCCTTCGCGCCCTCGCGCTCGCCCTCGTAGAAGTCGTGCCCGATCGCACCCACAGGCAGAAGCTGTCGCGCTCGACGCCCTCGATTGCCCGTCCCAGCAGCCGGTCGGCCTCTCCGGCGCCATAGGCGTCGGCGCTCATCACGGTGTCGATGCCCTCGCCCGGGCGCAGCAGGGCGAGCAGGCGCTCGTCGGAGAGCGGGCTCGCCGAAGTGCATGAAGCGTCCGCCGCTCCAGGTGCCGATCGCTGTTCTTGTGGGGATCCACTGCTCACCGCACACTAAAGCCGAGGGCGGTGCGTGCGCGCAGCGCCGCCTCCAGGCGCTCGAGCGCGTGACGTACGGTCTGTTCGTTGGGCTCCCCGTCCTCGCTCGGCGTCCGAGGGGCAGGACCGTCGTTCCCGATGGCGTCGCGTCGGTCGTTGCCTCGTTCGCGACTCCGTCGTGCTCCGGCGGTGCGTTCCCGGGCAAGTGCCACGCGCGCGCACTCGCTCGACCTCGGCTCGCAGTTCGCGCAGCTCCTCGATCCGCTCGCGCAGATCCGTGCGCTCCTCGGCGGGTAGCTCGGCGAGCGCCGCCGCATAGGCGCGCTCCAGCTCGATCGCCGCCAGGGCGAGGCGGCCCGCGTCGAGGTCCAGGCGCGCGCGCAGCACCAGCTCCTCGCACAGCAGTGCGCTCGCCGCGCCTGGACAGCAGCACCGCCAAGCGCTCCTGCGGGCGCAGCACGCTCGCCCGCCGCCCGGCCCGCCTGCGCGAGAGGAGCAACTCGCGCGCGTCGGTCCACAGCCCGTCGGCGACCTGCTCGCCCTCGCCGATAGCCGGCCCTGATCACGAGTGCCTGGGCGGGGGAGACCTCGTGGATGTGGGGGACGGCGCCGGCGATGCGGTGTGCCCACAGCACCCGGTTGAGCACGCTCGCGGCGGCATGCGCCTCGCGCTCGGGGTCGAGTTGCTCGAGCCACTTGCGTGCCTGGCTGTCGAGCCGATAGGGGCACCGGGTCGACGATCGTCGCGCGCGCCACCGGCACACGCGCGGGCTCGGCGTCGGTGCGCCGCGTGCGCGAGCGCCCGCCGAGCAGGCCCCTGCGCTCGGCCCCCACGGTCGAGAGCACCACCACGTGCTGGGGCTCGTTGCCCTCGGGCCCGACCGGCTTGCGCAGCAGGTAGCGGCCGTCGGCCGGGCCGAGCTCCCAGGGAAGCTCCATCTGCACGAACGTGAACAAGCGGGCGGGCATCACCGGCACGGTACCCTCTGGCCAAGCTCATGCGCCCGACTCGACTAGCCTGTGACGGCGCGCCGAGAGCCGAAGCAAGGAGAGCTGAGCATGTCCGACGGCACCAGTCACACCGCCAAGCTGCGCGAGCGCTTGACCAGCGGCACCGAGGACAAGCTCGGCAGGGCGCTCGCCGACCTGATCGAGAACCCGCTCGTCACAGGCACGATCGGCCGGGCTTTCGATGCGCGCGAGCGCGCCGCCCAGGCGCAGGAGCTGGCGCTCAGCGCGCTCAACATCCCGACGGCCGCCGACATCGAACGACTCACGCGCCGCCTGCGCTCGGTCTCGCAGCGCCTGGAGGGCATCGAGGATGGTGTCCATCGCATCAACCGGGCGCTCAGCCGAGGGCTCGGTCGAACGGCGGCTCGCCGCGATGGAGGAGCAGTTGAAGGCTCTTAGCAGCAAGCTGGCAGCGCCGGGAAGCTTCGCGCGGAAGCGGCGACCCACGCGCGCGCAAGCTAGGGCCCCGCGGCGAAGGCCACCGCGAGCGGCCAAGAAGCTGCGCGGCCGCGCCCAAGGCACGCCGACACGCAGGGCGCCGGCCCAAGCGTCCGGCGCGTGCCTCGAGGGCCAAGAAGAGCGCCTGAGCTACTGAGCGCGACAGGCGAGCTGCGGCCAAGGCCGCCACGCTGCCCATCGCCTCGGCTGCCTCCAGCGAGCGCCCGATCGTCGATGCGCGTGCGAGCGCCCTGCGCGTCGAAGGTGTCGGTGACCGCCAAGCAGGCACGCCACCTGGATGCCGGCCGCTGCTCCCACGGCGAACAGCGCCGAGGCCTCCATCTCGACGGCGATCGCCCCATCGGAGCTCCAGCTCGCGTTGCGCTCTGAGTCGCGCTCGTAGAAGAGGTCGGTGCTCACGATCGCGCGCCCTTGCACCGGCTCGGCCCTCCGCTCGAGCGGTGGTCGCTCGACCTCGTCGGCACAGGGCGTCCGCGAGGGCCGGGTCGGCGAGCGTCAGCACGCCCGCGCCCAGGGCCGCGCTGGTCCCGTCGGCGGCGATCGCCTCGCGCGCCACGACGAGGTCGCCGAGCCCAAGCGCGGCGTCGAGCGCGCCACATGTTCCCACCCGGATCGCACGCGTCGACCCCGAGGGCGATCAGCTCGTGCAAGACGATCGCCGCACTCGGGCCGCCCATGCCGGTGCTCTGCACCGTGAGCGGCTCGCCGTCGGCGCCGTGCCGGTATAGCCCCACAGGCCGCGATGGTGGTTGAACATGAGGGGCTCTCCAGCAGGAATTGCGCGAGCGCGAGCGCTCGGCCCGGATCTCCGGGCAGCAGCACGCGCTCGGCGAGGGGGTCGTGGGGTCGCAGATGGATCGGCTCGCTGTGATTCACGCCGGCGACTATAGGCCCTTAGACTGCCGCTGATGGCGGCGTCCACGACAAGCGAGCCGGCCGAGTCGCTCCCAAGCGAGCCCACGCTCGCCGAGGTCGCCACCCGCGCGGGCGTCTCGGCCGCGACCGTGCGGCGCTGGATCAAGGAGGGCCTCGTGCCCCAGTACGAGGGCGCCTGGACACCGGCCGCGGTGGCCCAGGTGCGGATCGTGGGGCGCCTGCGCGAGCGCGGCCACACGCTCGAGCAGATCCGTCGTGCCAGCGAGAGCGGGCAGCTCGCCGGCTACGTGCAGGGGATGTTCGCCCCGCCGGAGGGTCGCTACACGCTCGAGCAGGCCGCGCAGCGAGGCCGAGATCGACGAGAGCTTGATCGAACGCATCTACCTGAGCTTGGGACTGAGCTCGCTGTCGGTCGACTCGATCGGCGAGGAAGACATGGAGATGCTGCGCTACATCGCCGCGATGCTCGAGCGCCGGCCTGCCCGAGGTCGCGTTCCTGCAGATGGCGCGCGTCTACGGGCAGACCTTGGCCCAGATCGCCGACGCCGAGGTGCGCCTGATCCACATCTACGTGCACGAGCCGATGATGCGCGAGGGTGTCCCGGGTGTGCAGATGGCCGAGGCGATGGAGGGCTTGGCCGGCGAGCTGCTTGCCGTTCGCGGCGCCCCTCATGCGCTACCTGCACGGCCGCTTCCTCGGGCACTTCATCGAGCAGGACGTGATCGGGCACATGGAGGCCGAGCTCGCCGGCAGCGCACCCGAGGAAGGGCGCATGCGGGTGGTGATCGCGTTCGCCGACCTCGCCGGCTTCACGCGCCTGACCGAGGAGCGTGGCGACGAGGAGGCCGTGGGGGTGGTCGAACGCTTCGTGGAGTCCGTCCAGCACTCGCTGCCGATCGACGCGCGTGTGATCAAGACGCTCGGCGACGAGGTGATGGTGGTCGGCGCCGATGCGGTCGCGCTTGACGCAATGGGCGGTCGACTTTCAAGCGCGAGGCTCGACCACGATGCGCCGGCCCCGCGCATCGGCATCCACTACGGCGAGGCGCTCTACCGCGACGGCGACTACTACGGGCGCGACGTCAACCAGGCCGCGCGCGTCGTGGCGAGGGCCGCCGGCGGCGAGGTGCTCGTAACGCGGCCCGTGGTGGACAGTCGCAGCGGGCATGGACGGCCTGCGCTTCGAGTTGATCGGCGAAATCGGCCTCAAGGGCTTCTCCGAGCCGATCGAGCTGTTCCACGCGCTACCCGCCGAGGAGTAGGTGTCCCCGATGACGGTCGCCGAGGTCGCGCGAGCTGGTGCGCGCGGGGGACTGCTTCCGGCGGGCCGCGCGGTCGTCGCGATGCTCTCCGGCGGGCGCGACTCCGTTTGCCTGCTCGACGTCGCCGTGGCGTTGTGCGGCGCCGGGCAGGGTGCGCGCGCTTTGCACGTCAACTATGGCCTGCGCGCCGAGTCCGATGGCGGACGAGGCCCACTGCCGGGAGCTGTGCGAACAGCTGGGGGTCGAGATCGAGGTGGTTCGGGCCGGCGCGATGCCGGACGCCACCGGTAACCTCCACGCGTGGGCGCGCGACGTTGCGCTATCGGGCACGCGCTGGCGGCGCTGGCACGAGCGGCTTGGATGCGCGGGGAGCGTCGGGGACTTGGAGGTGGTCGAGGTCGGTGGATGTCTAAAACAGGCCGTCCCACGCGCACGCGTGGGCAAGCCACGTGGAGGCACACCCGCTGTCGCGACGGGCCACACCGCCACCGACCAGGTCGAGACGATCCTCTATCGACTGGCCGCCTCGCCCGGGACGCCGCGCGTTGCTTGGGCATGCCCGCGAGCGAGGGGCGGCTCGTTCGGCCACTGCTCGGCTGTCACACGCGAGCAGACCGCTGCCTACTGCCGCGAGCGGAAGCCTCGCGCTGGCGCGAGGACGCGAGCAACGACAGCGAGGACTACGCCCGCGCTCGCGTTCGCCATGGTCTCCTGCGCGGCACTTGGACGCGGTCCACCCGGCGGCGCCGGGCCAACGTTCTGCGCACAGCCGAGCTCCTGCGCGAGGAGACCGACCTGCTCGACGTGCTCGTCGATGCGGAGCTGGCAGGTGGCTCGAGCATCTCGATCGAGCGCTTGCGCGAGCTACCCGCCGGCGCTGCGGCGGCTCGTCGTGATCCGCCTCGCCGAGGACGCCGCCGGCACGTTCGTCCCTCAGGCCGGTGAGCGCGTCGCCGAGATACTGGCGCTCGGCGCTCGTGGCGGCAGCGCCGAGCTGCACGTGGGGGGGCTGGCGAGCGCCGTGATCGAGCACGGCGAGCTGCGCATGACGAGGATCCAGGCGCGCGAGCAGCACGACCCCCACCCACCCACGCTCCCTGGCCGGTAGGCGTGCTGGGCACGCTGTCAATAGACTCGCTCCAGTGGTCCCCATACCAGAGCGCGTCGTCCCTCCGCCGGCCAGGGATGACTCCGAAGTGGGCGAGGTGCTCGTCCCCGCCGAGGACCTGCGGCGGCGCGTGCGCGAGCTCGGCGAGGCTATCTCGCGCGACTATTCGGGTCGCCCGCTCCTGCTCGTCGGCGTGCTCAAGGGGGCGGTGTTCTTCCTCTCAGACCTCATGCGCCATATCGACATCCCCGTCGAGGTCGACTTCATGGCGGTCGCCTCCTACGGCTCGGCCACCGACTCCTCTGGCGTCGTGCGCATCCTCAAGGACCTCGACATCGCGATCGAGGGCCGCGACGTCCTGATCGTCGAGGACATCGTCGACTCCGGGCTCACCCTGCAATATCTCTTGCGCAACCTCGGCTCGCGCAATCCCGCCTCGCTCGAGGTCTGCGCCCTGCTGACCAAGCCCGACCGCCGCAAGGTCGATCTGCCCACCCGCTATGTCGGCTTTGAGATACCCGACCGCTTCGTGATCGGCTATGGCCTGGACTACGCCGAGCGCCACCGCAACCTGCCCTTCGTCGCCGTCCTTGGAGCGCTCAGATGCCCGTGCAACGAACAGCTGATCCAAACATGACAAGCACACTCTCGTCGCGGCGCACGTCCGGGTCCCAAATGGCCGGCGATTATGGCCTCTCATGGTACGCTGGGGAACTGGCGGCCATGACCTCCATGTCGCCGCCACACCCAGGATCCAAGCCATGAGCCGATTCTTCAAGAGCGCCGCCTTCCCGATTTTGATCGTGGTCGTGCTCGCCTTCTTCCTCTCCAAGCTGGTCGTCCCCAGCTCGCAGAAGGGGCCCACGCACAGCTACCAGACGCTCGTCTCCACGGATATCCCCAACCATCTCGTCCAGTCGGCGAACCTCAAGGTCAAAGACAACGCGGTCGCGGTCACCCTCAAAAACAAAGAAAAATACGAAGTCGGCGTGTTCGATCAGCAGGTCCCCCGCAACTGGAAGAAGAACTGAAGAAGTCGGGGAGCCAGTTCAACGTCGAATCCAACAAGACGTCGATCTGGCCGTCGCTACTCACGTTCGCCCTGCCGCTCGTGCTGATCCTCGGCTTCTGGTTCTTCCTGATCAACCAGGTCCAGGGCGGCGGCTCGCGCGTCATGTCGTTCGGCAAGTCGCGCGCCAAGCGCCTGTCGGCCGACTCTCCGAAGATCACCTTCCGCGACGTCGCCGGGGTCGACGAGGCCGTCGAGGAGTTGCACGAGATCAAGGAGTTCCTCGAGAACCCCAAGAAGTTCCAGGCGCTCGGTGCTCGTATACCCACCGGCGTGCTCCTGTACGGCCCTCCGGGCACAGGCAAGACGCTGCTCGCGCGCGCCGTCGCCGGCGAGGCAGGCGTGCCGTTCTTCTCGATCTCCGGCTCGGACTTCGTCGAGATGTTCGTCGGCGTCGGCGCCTCGCGCGTGCGGGATCTGTTCGAGCAGGCCAAGCAGAACACCCCCTGCATCATCTTCATGGACGAGATCGACGCCGTCGGGCGTCACCGTGGCGCCGGTCTCGGCGGCGGCCACGACGAGCGCGAGCAGACACTCAACCAGCTGCTCGTCGAGATGGACGGCTTCGAGGCCAAGGACAACATCATCATGATCGCGGCCACCAACCGGCCCGACATCCTGGACCCCGCGCTCCTGCGCCCCGGGCGCTTCGACCGCCAGATCGCCGTCGATCGCCCCGACCGCAAGGGCCGCTCGAAGATCCTCGAGGTTCACACGCGCGGCAAGCCCCTGGCGAAGGTGATCGACATCGACGCCCTCGCCGGACAGACACCAGGCTTTACCGGTGCCGACCTGTCGAACCTGATCAACGAGGCGGCCCTGCTCTCCGCCCGCATCGGCAAGCGCGAGATCGGCCAGGAAGAGCTCGAGGAGGGGATCATGCGCGTGATCGCCGGCCCCGAGAAGAAGACGCGTGTGATGAGCTCCAGGGAGCGCCTCATCACTGCCTACCACGAGATGGGCCACGCGATCGTCGGCCACTACCTCGAGCACTCCGATCCCGTCCACAAGATCTCCGTCATCTCGCGCGGCCAGGCCCTGGGCTACACGATCTCGATGCCCCAGGAAGACCGTTTCCTAACGACGCGCGCCGAGCTCAACGACACGATGGCGATGACCCTGGGCGGGCGCGCCGCCGAGGAGATCGTCTTCGAACGAGATCACCACCGGCGCCTCCAACGACCTCGAGAAGGTGACGGCCACCGCCAAGCAGATGGTCATGCGCTTCGGCATGTCTGAGAAGCTCGGGCCGCGTGTCTTTGGCCACGAGCACGGTCAGCCCTTCCTCGGCCGCGAGTTCTCTACCGAGCCCGACTACTCCGACGAGATCGCGCGTGAGATCGACGACGAGGTGCGCCGCATCGTCGAGTCCGCCCACCAGCGTGCCAAGACGATCCTCACCGAGCATCAGCAGAACCTCAGCAAGCTCTCCGAGATCCTCGTCAAGCGCGAGACGATCGAGAAGGAGGAGTTCCAGGCCCTGCTCGACGGCAAGGACGAGCTCGAAGTCTTCGGCGCCGAGGAGCCCCCCGCGCCCGAGCTACCGATCCCACCGACGCCCGCGGACCGTGCCGGGCCGCGAAGCCCCGCGTCCACTTCCCCGTCCCGGTTTGGCGGGAGGCACCGCGGACATGCGCGGGGTCGATCCCGAGCCTCCCACACTGACCTGAGCCCGCTCGGCAGAGGCTTCGGGCCTGTGCGCGGGGCTTGTGGGGCATAGGCTGGGGACAATGCCCGGCTACCGCCTGATGGGGATCGTCAACGTCACCCCCGACTCCTTCTCCGACGGTGGGCTGTTCCTCGACCCAGACGCCGCGATCGCGCATGGGCTCGAGCTCGTCGAGCAGGGGGCCCACATCCTCGACGTCGGCGGCGAGTCCACGCGGCCGGGCGCCGAGCCGGTGGGCGTCGAGGAGGAGTTGCGCCGTGTCGTTCCCGTCGTCGAAGGGCTCGCGGCCGCGATCGAGTCGATGCCCGCCCCGCCGCCGGCCATGGTCGAGTTGACGCCCGCTCCGCTGTCGGCCCCGGTCGAGTCGATGCCCACCCCGCCGTCGGCCTCGGTCGAGACGTCGGTACACGCTCGCCCGCGGATCTCGATCGACACGTCGAAGGCCACGGTGGCGAAGGCCGCGCTCGCCGCTGGGGCGAGCCTCGTCAACGACGTCAGCGCCCTGCGCGCCGACCCTGAGATGGCCTCGGTCGTGGCCGAGAGTGGCGCCGACTGCTGCCTCATGCACATGCTCGGCTCGCCGCGCACCATGCAGCGCGACCCGCGCTACGGCGATGTCGTCGATGATGTTCGGGCGTTTCTCGAGGAGCGTCTGTCGTTCGCGGTGGGGGAGGGCATCCCCGAGGAGCGCGTCCTGCTCGACCCGGGCATCGGCTTCGGCAAGACCGCCGCCCACAACCTGGAGCTGCTGCGGCGGCTCGACGAGCTGGTGGCCCTTGGCAGGCCGGTGGTGATCGGTACCTCGCGCAAGAGTTTCCTCGGGGTTGTCGCGTCCGCGAAAAGGGCTGCCCCACGCGCGCGCGTGGGACGAGCCGATTGCACCACACCCCGGAGGCGGCTGAGCGGCTGGCCGCGAACATCGCCACGAACGTCATGGCCTTCGAGCGGGGAGCCTCCCTCTTCCGCGTCCACGACGTCGCCCCCGTGGCCGCCGCCCTGGCCGTGGCGGCTGCTACGTTGAGCCCCCAATGGAAGGCGACCCCGACGACGAGCTGAGCGACGAGGAGCCTGTCGAGGACGAGGGGGACGAGGAGGAAGGCTTCGAGACCGTCACGATCGAGATCTCCGGTCTCTCGCTCTACACGCACCACGGCGTCACCGAGGCCGAGCGCGAGATCGGCCAGCGCCTGCTCCTGGACCTGCGCCTGGACGTCGGAGAGACCGATGCGACCGTCACCGATCGCGTCGAGGACACGGTCGACTACGCCGAGGTCTGTCAGCTCGTCGCCCTTGTCGCCCAGCAGCGCTCCTACAAGACGCTGGAGCGCCTCTGCTCGGCGATCGCCGATCGCTTGCTCTCCGACTTCGAGCTGGAGGGGGTGTGGGTGAAGGCCTCCAAGCCAGAGCCCCCGATTCCCCTCCCCGTGGACGATGTCTCCGTGGAGGTATGGAGGGAGGCGGGCGAGTAGACGGTGTCTCTATCGAGGCGTGGCGGAAGCGGGAATAGCCACGACGTCTCCATGTGAAGGCGGGAGTGGCGGTATCGATCTGAGGTGGGAGCAGTCAAAAAAGGGGTGTCCCACGCGCGTGCGTGGGGCGGGTCAAAATAATGGCCATCTGCTCTTGACAAATTAGTTAGCAGTCACTCATAATGTGGCTATGGATCGGATGAGCTTCTTGGAACGGCCTTAGTGGAGTTTCTCGCACGCCTTGCCATGGGGCGCTCGCGCCGCATCTTGATCGTCGCGGGGCTCGTGTTTCTGCTCGCGGCCGCCCTCGGTGGCCCGGTCGTCTCGATCCTCAAGAGCGAAAACTCCGACTTCCAGGACCCCGCCTCTCAGAACCAGCAGGTCCTCAAGACGATCGAACACGCCACCGGCCAGACCGCTACCTTCGGCCTTGTGGCTCTCGTCCCCAGCCGGGGCGACGCCCGCACCGACCCCCTGGCCCAGCGCGAGAGCGCCCACGTGCTCGCCCTGCTTGCGGCCCAGCCGGGCTTCCAGCGCGGGATCGACTATGGGGGAACGGGTGGGGGGGCTGGTGGAGGGGCGGGGCCAAATTCACACCTCCCCGAGCTCGTCTCGCGCGACGGCCACGAGACCCTTGTCCTCGCCGCCTTCGCCAACCGCGACTACTCCACCCACGCTGCCGAACACGTGCGCGCCCAGGTGGCCGGCGCCGGCGTTCGATTCGGGGGCAACGATGTCGCCTTCGACGAGATCAACAAAACGACCTCCTCCGATCTCCAGCGGGCCGAGATGTTCGCCTTCCCGATCCTCCTGCTGCTCTCCTTCTGGGTCTTCCGCGGCCTGATCGCCGCCGCGCTGCCGCTGCTCGTCGGGGGTTTTGCGATCGTGCTCACGTTCCTCCTGTTGCGCCTCATCGACCAGTTCACCGGCCTGTCCGTATTTGCCGTCAACCTTGTCACGGGCATGGGCCTCGGCCTGGGAATCGACTACAGCCTGTTCGTGCTCGCCCGCTATCGAGAGGAGCTCGCGGGCGGCGCCGACACGCATGCCGCCATCCTGCGCACCCTGCAGACCGCCGGCCGTACCGTGCTCTATAGCTCGCTCACCGTGGCCGGCGCGCTTGCCTCGATGCTCGTATTCCCGCTGCGCTTCCTCTACTCGATGGGGGTAGGCGGAGCGCTCGTGGCGCTCTGCGCCGGGGCCGTCTCCTTGATCGTGCTCCCGGCCCTCCTCGTGGCGCTTGGCCCGCGCATCGACTCCCTTGCCCCGGCTCGCCTGCAGCGCAGCGCGGCCCGCACGGCACAGGCCTCGGAGCGGGGAGGCTGGTACCGGCTCGCCCGCGGGGTCATGCGCCGCCCGGGGCTTGTCGCGCTGGTGACGGCCGTCGTGCTGCTCCTCGCTGCTCTGCCCGCCCTGCGGGTGGCGCTCGCGCCGGCCGACGCTCATGTCCTGCCGGCGACCTCTGAGGCGCGCAAGGTGGCGCAGACACTCACCCACGACTTTCCCGTCGATGCCTCCCAGACGGTCACGATCGTCGCGCGCTCCCCGGGGCCACCGACGTCAAGCCCGGGCACCGCCGCTGCGTCGGCGGTCACCGCTCCTGTGGCCGCCATCGCGGTGCGCGCACGTCGGATAGCCGGTGCGCAGGCGAGCGAGGGCCCACCGCGCTACATCGGCGGGGGAGTGTGGGAGATCGAACTGCAACCCAGGGGAATCGACGGCGCGCCCGCCAACCAGCGGCTCGTCAAGAACCTGCGCACGATCGGCCCCGCTCCCGCTCTCCTCGTCGGCGGCGCCACGGCCTGGTTCGTGGACCAGAAGGCGGCGATCTCCCAACACCTCCCGCTCTCCCTGGCGATCCTCGCCATCGTCACCGCCGGCTTCCTCTTCCTGATGACCGGCTCGGTGATCCTGCCCCTGATCGCGCTCGCCATGAACATCCTCACGGTCGCGGTCGCCGCCGGGCTGCTCGTCCTGATCTTCCAGGACGGCCACCTCGGGGGACTCCTCAGCTTCACCCCGATCGGGGGCCTGGAGGAGTCGAACCTCGTCCTCCTGTTCATCCTTGCCTTCGCCATGTCCACCGACTACGGCGTGTTCCTCTTCGGGCGCATCAAGGAGGCCCACGACAACGGCCGCGCCACCCGCGACGCCGTCGCCTACGGCCTGGAGCGCACCGGCCGTCTCGTGACGGCCGCCGCGCTCCTGTTCTGCGTGGCGCTCGGCGCCTTCTCCACCTCCCACATCTTCTTCGTCAAGCAGCTTGGCGTGGGTGTCCCGCTCGCGGTGGCCATCGACGCCACGATCGTTCGCGCCCTGCTCGTGCCGGCCTTGATGGGGCGGCTCGGCGAGGCCACGTGGTGGGCGCCGCGACCGCTGCGACGGCTGCACAGGCGCATCGGCCTGCGCGAGAGCGCGCCGCTCGGCGAGCCAGGCCGGGCGTAGCGCTTCGCGCCACTGGATCGCTTGTCAAGCCCACGTTTCCTCAGGGGGACTTGACAGCAAGCACCACGTCCTGTATAAAGAGCCATGTCTTGGCAATCTTTGTGGGTTGCCGGTCACCCCAATATGGGGCGTAGGTAAACATAAGGTCGGGTTTGGGTTGGTCTCTGTGATCGACGCTAACCGGTTTGAGCAGGGCCCTTGGGAGAGGGACCGGGTCGCTTTTTGAGAGGGAGTTGTTTTTCGCGTGGTTTCTTTGGGGAATAGCGTGCTTGAGAGTCCGTGTGTCTCTGGCGGGTCCGTAATAGGACGCGTCAGCGTCGCTGACGCGTCTCTCTCTCTCTCTCTCTCTCTCTCTGGGACGGCCGGTCTCTAGCCGCTAGTCCCTTTCGCCGCGGCGGGCTCGCGCGGCGCACCGGCTGTAGTGGCCGGCTTGGTCATTCGCGTTCGGTACGGCTCGCTTTTATTTCTTGTTTTTCTGCCGTCGCGGGTCGTGTGCCCGTGGCGGTTTTGTGCTGTCCGGGTGCGGGCGGGTGTCGTGTGGCTTCCTTGGAGGAGGGGATGTGTTGTCTATGAGGCTCGGTATCGATCGTCGTGCGTTGTTGGTCGTGGCGGTGTTCGTGTTTGTGATGTTGGTGGGTGGCTTGCGGGTGAGTTCGGCCGGGGCGGCCGGGGCTTCCTGTGCGAACGAACAGCTGCGAGCCGAACAGCCCCATGGGCTGGGGTTGCCCGATTGTCGCGCTTATGAGATGGTCTCACCGGTCGATAAGAACGACAGGGACGCTATCTCCGGAGGGTTGCAGTGTCAGGGCGAGTATTGGGGTAATCGAGCGTCGATTTCGGGTGAAGCGATCGCATATGATTCTGTGGGCGCTTTCGCTAACCCATGCGGGGGCTCGTCTTTGCAGTACATACCTCTCCAAGCGCGGGTTGGACGGGTGGTCTACCGAGAATCTGACCCCGGTGCACGTAGGGCTTGAAGGATTTTACGGTGGGCTTAATTCCCCGCCGTTCAAGGATATGTATTTCAATTCGGATCTTTCGCGAGGGGTCGTGACCGAACAGACCTTCCCTTTGACCAGCGGCGTTCCGAGGGGCACCCGGAAAGACTACATCGAATCGATGTACCTGGCCGATCTCACCGACAACTCCTACCAGTTCGTGGAAAGTCAGCCCGCCGAAAAATTCATTTTTTTTACCGAGCCCATGGCTGCCTCCACCGATCTCAGTCATCTGTTCATCGAAACTGGCATGTCGGAGTGGGTGGACGGTCAGATGATCCCTGTCGGTATCGGCAATGGCGGCGAATCGCTTGGTGCCGGGCCCGGCACCAAGTACAACTCTGGCGAAATCTCGGGGACAGACACTTGGCACGCAATGTCGGCGGATGGCAGTCGCGTCTTCATGACAACCCTCGGCGAATTTCATGGAAGGGCCAAACGGGACTTGTATGTGCGTGTGAATGTTGGGCAGCCCCAGAGTCCGCTTGACGGACAGGGCCGTTGTACGGTACCCGCGGACGCTTGCACGATCGAGGTCTCTGCGTCGCATCGTGCGATACCCGATCCAAACGCGCCTTTTCCGGCGCGATTCTGGGCTGCGAATGTAGACGGTTCAAAGGTGTTCTTCAGCAGCAAGGTGGAGTTGACCGAAGATGCATATACGGGTCCTGAAGACAACAGGCCGAATCTGTATGAATATGATGTTGAAAGTGGGGTGCTGACCGATCTGACGGTCGATACGACCGATCCTAAGGGTGCCGATTTGCTGGGGGTGATGGAGATCAGCGAAGACGGCTCTTATGTGTATTTCGTCGCCAAGGGCGATCTTGCTAGTGGTGCAACCTTTGGGCAACCAAATCTCTATGTCTCCCACGATGGCGGTGCCCTAAAGTTCATCGCCACGCTTGCCAACAGCAAGTACGCCGAAGAAATCGAAGAAAGCGACGAAGGAACTCGTCAGAGTATAGAAGAAGGCCCCAATTTCATAGCTGCGAACAATGAAAGTGGTAATTATAGTGGGGATGTGACGACCTGGGTTCAGGGTCCGCAGCAGAATAAGGCCGCGGTGACCCCGGCGGGGACGAGGTTGGCGTTTTTCTCTGAACGGAGCTTGACGGGTTACGACAACGAACGTGCAGAAAATGATCCGCTAAATAGTGAAGAATCTCAATGTCGTGAAGAGGAGAAGTGTCGTGAGGTGTATTTGTATGATGCCTCGACAAGTAGCCTGGTGTGTGCGTCGTGTAATCCGTCTGGGGCGCGGCCGCTAGGTCCATCGGACCTCAATTCTGTATACAACGGAGAAACGGTTCAGGTGCGCCAGCACAATTTCTCTGATGATGGGAGTCGTTTGTTCTTCCAGGGTTTTGATGGGCTGGTGCCGCGTGACAGTAATGGTCATCAGGATGTGTATGAGTATGAGGATGGTCGTGTTTCTCCGATCTCCAATGTCGCGAGCGGGTTCGATTCGCGGTTTCTGGATGCGAGCCCGAATGGTGGGGATGTGTTCGTCGCGACGGCGGGTCAGTTGTTGCCGCGGGACAGCGATCTACGGCTAGATATTTATGATGCGCGTGCCAACGGAGGCTATCCTGTTACCAGTGCGTCGCCTGGATGTGATAACGGAGACTCGTGTAAGCCGCCTCCGACGGCGCAGCCGGGAGCGTTCGGTGCGCCCGCGAGCGCGACGTTCTCAGGCGCGGGAAATATCGCACCGGTCGTAGCCGGCAAACCCGCGACAAAGGGCAGAGTCAAACCAAAGGCGTGCAAGAAAGGCTTTGTCAAGAAGCGGGCTAAGTGCGTAAAGCGGAAAACGAAAAGGTCCAGTAGTCATTCCAAGAAGGGGAGGAAGTGATCATGGTAAGGCGAATGCTGCCCTTCTTGTTGGCGTTGTGCGGGTCGTTGTTGTTGGCCGCTCCGGCGCTAGCCTCGTTCGAATTGAGCACGTTTAGTGTGGCGGCGGAAAACCAAGATGGCTCCCCAAATGTGCAGGCTGGATCGCATCCTTATGCGCTCACGACCAGTTTCACATTGCACGAAAATCCCTTCCCTGAAGAACTGGAAAACAGTCCCAAGGACATTCAAGTCGACCTGCCGCCAGGCTTCTTCGGCGACCCGCAGGCGACACCGAGATGCAACTATTCAGCGTTTCGTGAAGTGAAATGTGCACCTGACACGATCGTCGGTAGCGAGGTCACATACACCGAGAACCGTGACTGGGATCAACCCATTCCCTTGGGGTGGCTCTGTCTACAATGTGGAACCGTCGCCGGGGGTCGCGGCCGAGTTCGGATATTATATAAAGGGTCACCTTGCTCCAATATTGTTGAACGTATCGGTTCGTACCGGCGGGGACTATGGGCTGACAGTAAAGGTGCCCAACATCATCGCGGCCACAGCGGTAGAGGGATCGACTGTGACGCTATGGGGTGTGCCTTGCGCTGTGAATGGGAGTGGTTGTCTGCCTCAACTACCGTTGTTGACGAACCCGACCTCGTGCGGTGTGCCGCGTACCGCGACGATCAGCATGGACTCGTGGGAAGACCCGGGGAAGTATATTTCGATGAGTTCGCCGATGCCGGAAATCACGGGTTGCGACAAACTGGATTTCAGCCCTACGCTCACGGTAACACCCGACGGGACCGCGGGGAGCACTCCGACGGGACTGGGTGTGGATTTGCATGTCCCGCAGGACGCGACACAGAATCCTGTCGGGTTGGCGGAGGCGACGGTGAAGAACACGACTGTCGCGTTGCCCGCGGGAGTACAGGTGAGCCCCAGTGCCGCCGATGGGTTGTTGGCGTGCTCTGAAGAACAGATAGGACTGCACAACGCGCTCGCGCCGTCGTGCCCCAATGCCTCGAAGGTCGGCAACGTTGAGATCGATACGCCGTTGTTGGACGAGCCACTGAAGGGGTCTGTGTTCTTGGCCTCCCAGAACGCGAACCCCTTCGGAAGCCTCGTCGCCTTGTATGTGGTCGCTGAAAGCAGGAAGTTTGGGGTGCTCGTGAAGGTAGCGGGTCAGGTCTCGTCTCGATCCCGTGACAGGCCAGTTGGTGACGACGTTCAAGGAAACCCCGGAGTTGCCGTTCAGCGACTTCAAGCTGCAGTTCTTTGGGACGGACAGGGCACCGTTGACGACTCCCGCGGCTTGCGGAACGTATACGACGGATGCGGCTATCGAACCGTGGACGGAAACTGGGCCTGCGGCTCCGTCTTCGAAGTTCCAGATCACGAGTGGTCCGGGTGGGGTCGCCTGTCTAGAGCCCGCTCCGTTCGGCCCGGGTTTCCAGGCGGGCTCTACGAACCTGCAGGCGGGAGCGTTCACGCCGTTCACGCTGACGATGAGCCGATCCGATGGCAACCAGACTCTCAGTAGGATCGAAATGCAGATGCCTCCCGGTCTGTTGGGTACGCTTTCGCACGTAAAATTCTGCGGCGAACCACAGGCGGCCCAGGGGACGTGCGGGGAAGACAGCCTGATCGGCCACACGATCGTCCGCACTGGGTCTGGGGAATGATCCCTACACCGTCACGGGCGGGAAGGTGTTCGTCACCACCGGTTATAAAGGTGCGGCGTACGGCCTGTCGATAGTCAACCCGGCGAAGGCCGGACCGTTCGACCTCGGAACAGTCGTAGTCGGGCCGACGATCAATGTCGATCCGCACACCGCCGCACTTCATATCGTCAGCGATCCCCTGCCGACGATGCTGGATGGCATCCCACTGCAGTTGCAGCATGTGAATGTCACGGTCGATCGTGACCTGTTCACGTTCAACCCGACGAACTGCAACAAGATGGGAATCGTGGGGACCCTGTCCAGTAGTCAGGGAGCCACGAGCCAGGTCTCGACACCCTTCCAGGTCACCAACTGCGCGAACCTTGCGTTCAAACCAAAGTTCGCGGTCAGCACGAACGGGAAAACGTCCAGGGCTAACGGTGCGAGCCTGAACGTCAAGCTGACGTATCCAGCGAGCCCGTTCGACGCGAATATCGCGAAGGTCAAGGTGGACCTGCCAAAGCAGTTGCCGTCACGACTGACGACGTTGCAGAAGGCGTGTCCGGCGGCGACGTTCGAAGCTAACCCGGCGGCGTGTCCGCCGGCGTCGATCGTGGGACAGGCCAAAGCAAGCACGCCGGTGCTGCCGGTCGCGTTGGAAGGTCCCGCGTATTTCGTGAGTCATGGTGGGGAAGAATTCCCGCAACTGGTCATCGTGCTGCAGGGTTACGGCACGACCGTTGACCTCGTCGGCTCGACGTTCATCAACAGCAAGACGAACATCACGAGCAGCACGTTCAAGAGCGTCCCCGACGTACCGGTCGGTACGTTCGAATTGACGTTGCCACAGGGCAAGTATTCGGCGCTCGCAGCGAACGGGAACCTGTGCTGCGACCAAGCTGAAGATGCCGACGTCGTTTGTGGGACAGAACGGTGCGGAACTACACCAGTCCACACCGATCAGTGTCAGCGGGTGCCCGAAGCACAAGAAGACCAAGAAGGCGGGTGGGAGCGGGGCGCGTCACGGCGGTGGTAAGCGAGGGAAGAAATGACCTCCCCGGGGGCTCCTCAGATCCCGCACGCCGCGGCGGGAGAGGGGAGTCCCAGAGATCGCGCAGGGCGCCAGGGAGCGCACGTCGCGGAGATGCAGCGCCGGCGGCTTTTGACGGCGACGCTTGAACTCGCGGCCAAAGGCGGGGTTCAGGCGATGAGCGTGGCGGCGCTCTGCGAGCGAGCCGGTCTCTCGCGCCGCACGTTCTACGAGCTCTTCGACGATCGCGAGGACTGCATACACGCGGCTTTCGAGGACGCCCTCGACAGGACCGTACAGGTGGTCAGCCGCGCCGCGGCAGCGCAGAAGCGTTGGCGCGAGCGGGTCAGAGCAGGGCTTGCCACGCTGCTCACGCTGCTCGACCACGAGCCCGGCCTGGGTCGGCTGCTGGTCGTCGAGGCGCTTGGCTGCGGACCGCCGACGCTCGACCTCCGCCGACGTGTGCTTGCCCAGGCCGCCCGCGTCATCGACGAGGGATGCGCCGAAGCCAGGGCCGGCCGCGTACCCTCGCCTTTGACCGCCGAGGGGATCGTCGGCGCTGTCCTCAGCGTGATCCATGCACGGATGCTCGCCGGCGACCCGCGCCCCTTGGTCGAGTTGACCGGGCCGCTGATGGCACTAATCGTGCACCCCTACCTAGGGTCCGCTGCCGCCGAGCGCGAGCTGGAGAGGACGACGCACGTAGCGCCAATCCTCGCGTCCAGGCTCGCCGCCGACCCCTTCAAAGACCTCCCCATCCGCCTCACCTACAGGACGGCCTGCGTGCTCAGCTCGATAGCCCAATCCCCCGGGGCCTCCAACAAACAGGTGGCAGAGGCCTCTGGCATCGCCGACCCCGGCCAAATATCGCGCCTACTCACACGCCTACGACGCAATGGACTGATCCAAGACAACGGCATCGGACCCACGAAGGGGATGGCACGGGCCTGGTCGCTCACAGAAAGGGGGGAGGACATACTGCAGGCCACGGGGCAGGTGTGACGGCAATTGTCTGAGAGCCATCGGGAGCGAGCGGTAGACAGCCACGTACGAGCAGAGCAGGTTGAGGCAATCATAGGTCGAGGTTAGGCGGCCTCCGCCACGCCATCGAAGTGCTCTCTACGGGGATCGTCGGCTCCCACGATCCGGTCGAGCCATGCGCGCACTTCGGTGACGTCCAGCCCTTCGACACAGACGAGCATCTGCTCGATGTCGAGCCAGTCCTTGGGGCGGTTGAAGATTGCCTTGCATACGAGCAGGTGCTCGGGGGCGAGCACGGGGATCCTCGTCTCGCCGAAGGGCTCGCTGCGGATCGCCCGGCGCATCGCGTCGTGGAGGGCGTCGTAGGCGAAGAACAGATCGATCGGCGTGGTCCCCCAGTGCAGACGGCACTGCCCGTCGCGCTCTACGACCTCCGGCTGGGCGCCATCGCCGACGCCGATCTTGGCCAACTCGCGCTCGATGTCAGGGTATGTGCTCGGAGCAACGAACAGGTTTAGATCGACGTCGATCGTCGCCCGTGGCTCGGCGTAGTAGGCGAGCGCCAGCGCGCCCCCGAAGGCATGGGGGACTTTCGCCTCCCTCAACCCCTCGTGGATCGCGACGATCTTCTCGGGGAGGCTCGGCTCGCTCATGCGGCCCGCGACGCGATGCGCGGGAAACGAGAGAGCTTGGGCCTCCTCGCTTGTGGGAGATGGTCCACCAGTAGCAACAGGTCGCGCAGCGTCTCACCGCGTCGCTCGGATGAGGCCGCGATCCAAGCGGCGGCCGCCTGCGCGTTGTCTGTCGGTTGGCTTCCCTCCGCGGATAGCGCCTTCACAAGCAGGCGTGCAAGCAACGGTCGCGGCTCGTGGCCCGCGGCCAATTGGGCAAGCAGATCCCCCGCGATGCGATCGGAGGGCTGGGCCGCCACCGGAGCGCCCGCCCGTCGCGCTGCCTTGCGCAACTCGCTCGCATCCAAGCGACTCGTGGAGCGCGCCTGCGCGCGCTCGATCACCTCCGGTGTCAGCGCCCTGAAGGTGGCCAGCGTACGGCTTCGAGGCCCCACGTCGGTGCTGTGCGACTCGCGTATCTCCCATGCCCCGGTCTTGCGGGCAACGATATAGGCCATAGTGGGTAAATCATACCACTAAACTGCCTTTATCGGCCGCTACTCGCATTCCTTTTGGGGGGACTTGACAGCAAGCACCACCTCTTGGCCACGGGCTTCAACGCTCGATAGCCTTCGCCGCGATGCCCCATCGCAGTGGCCTGCTTGGCCTCGGATCGAATGTCGGCGACCGCCGGGTCAACCTGCAAGCGGCGGTTGATGCGCTCGCGTCGGTCGGCGTGCGTGCGGTAGTCGCCTCCTCGGTGTACGACACCGACCCGGTCGGCGAGGTGCTCGACCAGCCCAGTTTCCTGAACGCGTGCGTGCTCATGGAGACGGCGCTTGGGCCACTTGAGCTGCTCGACGCGGTCAAGGGTCTCGAGGCGGAGCTGGGACGCATGGCGGGCGGCGTGCGCCACGGCCCTCGCGCGATCGACATCGATGTCCTCTTGCTCGGCGACGTCGAGCTCTCTCACGAGCGCATGACCCTGCCCCACAAGCAGGTGCTCTCCCGTCGCTTCGTCTTGATCCCAGCGCTCGAGCTGGACTTCGAGCTGGCCACCCCCGATGGCCGACGCCTGTCAGATGCGCTGGCCGTGCTCCCTGTCGGCGAGGGCGTGCGCTGGGCAGGGCCACCGCTTTCGTTGTAGGCGGCGTTTCCTTGTCAGGCAGTCGGGAAGGGATCGCGCGCCCGTGGCGTCTTACCTGCTGACCCCGCCATCCGTGGTGGACAGGTCCGTACGACGCCCCCGACCGTAGGAGCATTCAATGAAGACACGAACCACCGGCCTGATCGTCGTGCTGGGCGCGACCGCCCTGCTTGTCGCCGGCTGCGGATCGAGCAAATCCTCGAGCGGCACATCAGCCGCCTCCGCCTACCCGACGGAAAGCGAAAAGAGCACAAGCACCGCGGCGGCCACTACGCAAGCCGCCACACCCCCAGCTTCGGGCAGCCGCGTGGCCGTCGCCGTCAAGCACGCGAGCAAACTAGGCACGATCCTCGCGGCCGGCCCCAAGAAGCTGACCGTCTACATGTTCGAAGGGGACAAAGGTGCGGCTTCGAGCTGCTCGGGCGCGTGCGTCTCAGTGTGGCCACCCGTGACCAGCACGAGCGCGGCGACCGCCGCCGGCGCGGCCAACGCGGCGGACCTCGGCACCATCACCCGCTCGGACGGCACCACCCAGGTGACCTACAAGGGCCACCCGCTCTACTTCTTTGCCAAGGACAAAGACTCCGGTGACGCCTATGGCCAAGGAGTCAAAGGCTTCGGAGCGGACTGGTATGTGCTCTCACCGAGCGGGGCCAAGGTGGACAACTCCTGAGGCCAAGCATGGCCCCGGGGCGGGGCGGGTCGTCGTGGGGGAGGCTGGCTCCCCGGATCGACCCGCCCTGACTTGCCGTCGCGGCGCTCCCCTGAGCGCCGCGACGCCGCGGCGGCAGGTGACGACCTCAGCGGCGCGCCGTGACGACCTCAGCGGGCGCGCCGTGACTTTCGGCACAGCGAGCCCGGTGGACGCGAGCTCAGCGAACGACAATCGAGCCGCGCATTCCTTCTTCGACGTGGATCGTGCAGTGGTAGTTGAAGGTCCCCGCTTTGGTAAAGCGCACGCTGAACGACCCTTTCGTCATCGTTTTCGATTTGAAGCCTTTACCCGTGACGTTGTGTTCCTTGCCTTTGTCCTCCCATAGCCACCTCACGCTGTCGCCGCGTTTGATGCTCAGCGTGCCCGGGTGATACCTGATGTGCGACAGCGTCACCGTACGGGTGCTTGCGCTGTGCGCCCCCCCTGAGGCCCATGCTGGGATCGTCAGCCCCGTAGCGGCGGCGAGCGCCGCAAGTGTGCCTGCAAGTGTTCTCAATCTCATGGTCCGGGCTCCTTTCTGCCGCGGGTGTGTTCTGTTGGTTCGTTCTTCATGTCGCTAACTGGACAGACTCCGCGCCGAGTCGCGACCTTCCCGTTCAGGTGGAGCCAGGGCCCGTTGTGCTTTCGGCTCAGGCGGATGGCCCGCGACCCATTGCGCTTTCGGCCCAGGCGGTCGGCTGCGGCCCGTTGTGCTTTCGGCTCAGGCGGATGGCTGCGGCCCCGTTGCGGCTTCGGCCCAGGCGGACGGCTACGGCCGCTCCCGCTCAGGCGGAGTGTCGCCGCTCGCTACCCCAGCTAGCAAGCCCCAGCAACGTACGCTCGCTCACGCCGCGTCCGCCCACCACGCACAGATGGCCCCCCCGCTGCCAGATCACCACCGTGGCACCTTCGTGGCTCAGCACCCGGTAGGGCACCCCCCAGCGCTTGACCATGGTCCCCTCATGGGTTGCTGGAGCGCTCCCGGACGCGATCGCGTAGCCGATCCGCCTACCTTCGGCGTTGGAATAGAACACGGTCGTCACCTCTCGCCCGGCGAGCCGATCGCTGCGCGCTCCACTGCCGCGCCACCCGAAGCGCTCCTTCCAGTAGGGAAATGCCACTCCATCGACCGACGCCGCCAGCTGGGCGCGGTGCGCCTCGTTCTCGGCGGGGGCTCCCATCGTCGCCCGACTCAGCGTCAGCGCGGCGGCCTGCTGCACGCTCAGCCCCGATGACGCACCCCCGGATAGGCCGATAGCCACCGCCGCGCCCGCAACCGCCGCCGCGGCCACCGCGGCGAACCCGACACGCACCGTCGCGAGCCGGCGCTTACGGCGCGCCGGCCCTCTCAGGGCCTCAACCTGACGAATAAGCGAGGCCGGGGCCCGAACGTCCACCGCACCCATCAGCTCGACCGCGCGCAGCTGCTCGGCCAGAGCCACCCCCAGCTCAGTCGAGCTGTCCGCGCGTGCGCGCACCTGCTCGCGGCGCTGCGGCGCGAGCGAGCCATCCGCCAGGGCGGCCAGCTCCTGTTCTAGATCTCTGGACAGATCGGTCATAGGTGTCCCTGCTCAGCAAGACGCTCACTCGGCGTCGACCCTTCCCGCGTGGGCGAGAAGTTCCTCCGTGCTCCCTCGCTCCCCGACCCGCCCCCACGCTCCTCGGGCGCCGCCGCCTTCCTCTGCGCCTCCTCGGGCGTCGCCGCCTTCGCCTGTGCCTCCTCGGGCTCCGCCCGCGGAGTGTCGGCCATCATCCGCACAACCTGCCGCCGCGCACGGAACAGGCGCGTGGTGATCGTCGCCTCACGCGCCCCCAGCGCGCGCCCTGCCTCTCTGTATGAGAGGCCTAGGACGTCCACCGCCACGAGCGCCAGTCGGAAGTCCTCGGGCAGCCGCGCCACCGCCGCGTACAGCTCCCGCACCTCGAGCGCATGCTCGGGCTGGGCGGTCGGGTCCGCGTCGGCCGCCACCACGTCCTCCAGCGACGCGCTCGTCACCGGCCGGCGCGAGGCGGTGCGCCGCGAGGTGTAAAACGTATTGCGCAACACCTTCATCAGGTAGGCCAGATCGTCCTCCCCACGCAACAGTCGAGGCTTCGAGAGCACCCGTGCAAACGTGTCCTGCACGAGATCCTCGGCGTCCTCCCTGGAGCCGCACAGTGCCCACGCCGCGCGATACAGGCGGTCGATGTGCCGTGTGAGCGACTGCGGGTCCAGGGCGCGCATGGGCATCTCGGGCTCGACCGCCGGCGCCACGAACTGGCGGCCGTCGGCCGAGGCGATCCTGCGACTGTAGCGTCCCGCGCCTCGCGCATGGGGCCGAGGAGGAGCATTCGCCTACCGCCGGTAGGGTCGTGACGCGCGGGGCCCCGCGGACGAATATCGTCGAGGGCGGGAAGGATCGGCGATCGGCGGCGTCCTTGGCGGAAGAGGCGTGCCAACTTCGAGGGAAAGGTGGGCTGACATCGTGAGACTGCGACGGCGCTATGTTCTACTGGCCGGCCTGCTCGGCCTTGCCGCGGCGACGCTTCCGGCGATCGCGAGCTCTGAAACGAGCCCCACGGTCGAAGCGGTCAACGTCGGTGAATACAGCCACTACTGGCGCCCGGCGGACGTGTCGGTGGGCTCTGGCGCCTCGGTCACGCTCAGCAACAACACGACAGTGAGGCACGGCGTGAAGTGGATCAGCCCACCGGCCACCCCCGTCTGCGACAGCAAAGTTCCCGTCGGGCCGACTGAAGAATCCGCCGGCAAGGAATGGAGTGGCACGTGCACGTTCAGCCAGCCCGGCACCTACGTCTTCTACTGCACGGTCCATGGCTCGGAAATGACCGGCAGGATCACGGTGAGCCCCGGCGGGACCACGACCACCACCGCCCCCACCACCACGACAACCACCGGCACAACCACCCCCACCCCCGAAACCCCGCCCTCCTCTCAACCGGTGGGCGGCCTGTCGCTTCCATCCAGGCAGCACGGCACGTCGGTACGCGGTTCGCTCACCGTCTCTCAGGCCGGCGCGGGCAGTCGCCTCGAGGTGGACCTGCTTGCGACCAAAGCCTCCCTGGCGAGCACCAAGCGCGTGACACGTGTACGGGTGGGGCGCTTTGTGCGCGGCTCTGTCCACGCCGGCCGACAGTCCTTCTCGGTGAAGCTTGACTCGAGGGCGAGGCGCTCGCTCGCTCGCCGCCACCGCCTGGCGCTCATCGTGAAGATCGTGCTCACCCCCTTCTACGGCGAACCGACAACGCTCACCCGAACCGTGGTCGAGCGCCCATAGGAGGAGGACCATGAGATCGCGTGGACGTTACATATTGGTTGCGGCGCTGCTGGGGAGCGTCCTGGGAATACTCCCGGTCGCGGCGAGCTCCGCGCCGGGCCTGACCGGCTCGGTAACGGCCGAAAACATCGGCGGTGGCGTCTACGGCGAAGAACATCTCTGGACTCCTCCGCAGGTCGCGGTGAAGCCCAGCGGCGTTGTGACGTTCAGCAACCCCACCGAAGTCAGGCACGGCATTCATTGGATCAGCCCGCCGGCCACCCCCACCTGTGACAACGGAGTCCCAGTCGGAACCACCGAAACCTCCGCCGCCACCAAATGGAGCGGCACGTGCGAATTCACTCAGCCCGGCGCCTATATCTACTACTGCACCGTCCACGGATCCGCCATGCGAGGCACTGTCACCGTACCGGGAACCCCCACGGCGACAACCGAACAGCCCACGCAAACGACACAGACCGGTGCCACGCTGGGTGGGGCCATCAACCCGCAGGGGGAACCGACGTCCTACTATTTCGAATACGGAACCACCCCGAGCCTCGGTCAGAAGACCCCCGGGGTCGCCGAAAGCGTGGGGTCGGACTTCGCCTCCCATCACGTCTCGGCGAGCCTGAAAGGCCTGCTGCCCTCCACCGAATACCACGTCAAGGTCTTCGCCACCTACGGAGCGACCACCATCTCCGGGGTCGAAAAGGTCTTCACGACCGCCGCACCGGCAAAGCCCAGTGTGACGACCGGCCAGGCCGGCGCCCTGACGCAGACCGGCGCCACGCTCAACGGCACCGTCGGTCCCGAAGGACAGGAAACGAGCTACAGCTTCGAATACGGACTCAGCACGACCTACGAAAAGGTCACCCCCACCGAACACGTCGGTCCCGAAGGCTTCAACCACGCCGCCCTCGTCCCGGTGGCCGAACTCGCGCCGGACACGCTCTACCACTTCCGGCTCGTCGCGGAAAACGCGCTTGGGGTCGCTCGGGGCGAAGACCACACATTCAAGACAGCTTCCCCGGCACCTACGCCACCGCCGCCGACAACGACTCCCCCGCCGACCGAACCGCCGCTTCCAAGCCTCACGCCCAAACCCGAAGAACCCCATGTATTCGGCTCGCCACTGGTGGCGGGCTCGCTGAAGCTCACCGCCCCGCGTCACAGCTCCGCCGTGCATGGATCCTTCGAAGTCGCCCCCGCCGGGGCGGGCGACCGCGTCGAGGTCGACCTGCTCGCCGGCGGCGCCTCGCTCACCAAGAAGCGACATGCGGGATCGGTGCGGGTCGGACGTCTCCTCCGCTCCTCTGTGTCGGCCGGCAAGGTCTCCTTCGCGGTCGCCCTGACCTCGGCCGGCAAGCGCGCCCTGGCCCACCGTCACCGGCTGGCTCTGACCGTCAAGATCACACTCACACCGAAGCTCGGCTCAGCGACCACACTCACCCACAACGTCACCTTGCGCTCTTGATCTGCCTGGGCGAGCCTTGCGTAATCCACAGGGTATCTCAGGCCGCACCTGGATAGGCGCCCTTGGGCGTCACCCCCGCTCCGGCGTCCCTACGCCGTGGCGCCTGCTGCCGACCTTCTCAGGCCGCGGCGCTCGCCGGCAGCCACTCTGCCGGCAGCGTCCCCACGGGCGCTTCGCCGGCCTGCGGCTCGAACCAGCGCGTGAGGTCCTTGGAGGGACGCCCCTCGATCATCGGTCGTACGTCCCCAATCGTCATCAACAGGCGGATCGAGCTGCCGATCTGCAGGTCCGCCGCGTTCGGCTGCTCCCCGCCCAACACCCCGTCGGCGATCCACGCGTCGATGTGGTCCAGCTGGGCCGGCAACGCCGCCAAGTCCGCCTTCGCTTTCTCGTCGTCTGCCTTGTTGCGGCGCCCCATCACCTTCGCCGTGAGCGGCAGCCCCGGTCGCAGCATCGCGCGCGGGAGCGGCAGTTTCGCATCCCCCGCATAACTCTCCATGACGCTCGGGTCTCGCAGGAACGCCGCGTCCAGAATCCTTCGCGGCACGGCCTGCAGCACCTCGTCCCCCCACCGCTCGGCCTCCAGCACGTGCGCACGCGCGACCGCGTCTGAGAGCGGCGGCAGCAGCGGAGGCTCGGGTGCCAGCACGTCCAGACGCCTCATGATCGTGCGCGACCCCGCCAGCCGCTCCCCGTCCACCCGCAAGCCCGGCACGGTGTTGCCGCCGTAGCGCAGCGGTCCCATCATCAGCTGGGTAAGCGGCAGCAGATCGACACGCTCGTACTCGATCGACTTGAGCCGCAGCGCCGCCTCGACGGCGGCGCACGGATGTGACCCGGGGACCACGTAGAACTTGACGTTCACTCCCAGAGCATAATCTCCCAGCATGCTGCTTGTCGTCGACGTCGGCAACACCCAGACCCACTTCGGCACCTTCCGCGGCGAAGAGCTGCTCGAGCACTGGCGTTTTGCCACCGTCCGCGAGTCCACCGCCGACCAGCTCGGCGCGGCGCTCGGCAACCTGCTCGAGCTGCGCGGCGTCTCCTTCCGGGACCTCTCCACCTCGATCGTCTCCTCCACAGTCCCCCACCTCGAGCCCGAATGGGCCGCCATGGCAGAGCGCTATCTCGGCCACCCCATGCTCGTCGTCGGGCCCGGCCTGAAGACCGGCATGGCGATCCGCTACGACAACCCCCGCGAGATCGGTGCCGACCGGCTGGCCAACGCGGTCGCTCTGCGCGCGCGCTTCGGAGGTCCCGCGGTGTGCGTGGACTTCGGTACCGCCACCACCTTCGACGTCGATCTCCGCCGAAGGTGAGTACATCGGCGGCTCCCTCATGACCGGCATCGAGATATCGCTCGATGCCCTCACCGAGCGCGGAGCACGCCTCCCCAAGGTCGAGCTCGCCCCCCCCAAGGCCGTCATCGCCAAGAACACCATCGACGCGATCCGCTCCGGGGTCGTCTACGGCTACGCTGGAGCCATCGACGCGATCCTGCGTCGCCTCTACGACGAGCTCGGTGGCCACGCCGACGTCGTCGCCACCGGGGGCTCTTCGAGCCTGGTGGTCCCCTACACAGAGGAGATCGACCAGGTGGACGATCTCCTCACCCTCACAGGCCTGCGCCTCATCCACGAGCTCAACGCGATCTGACACCGCTTCCGAGGAGCCCACCGGGAGTATGGGCGGGCTCGATCGGTAGTAGGGGGCGCCCGAAAATCGTGGGAACGAACAGCAATCCCCACAATAATGGGCTCATGGCAACGCAGGCCTCCCTCACTGACCCCTGGCGGCTCGGTCCCCTGACCGTCCCCAACCGCGTCCTGCTCGCCCCCCTGGCGGGCATCGGCAACTGGTTCGTGCGCCTCCAAGCCAAGCGCCACGGCGCCGGCATGGCGGTCTCCGAGATGGTCTCCTCCCACGCCATCTTCCACGGCAACGAGCGCACCTGCGTGGAGATGCTGCGCATCGACCCGCGCGAGCGCCTGGTCGGCGAAGGGCGCAAGGACTCGGGGGAGGGCGGCGGCACGGACGGGACCGACGGGCCACGCGGGATCGTCTCGATACAGCTCTTCGGACAGGATCCCTCCGTCATGCGTGCGGCGGCCAAGGTCGTGGCGGAGGCCGGCGCCGATGCCATCGATCTCAACATGGGCTGCCCCGTGCCCAAGGTCTGTAAGACCGGCGCCGGCGCCGCCCTGCTCGACGACCCCGCCCTCGCCCTCGCCGTCGCCCGCGCCGCTCGTCTTGGCTCGGGCCTGCCGGTGACCGTCAAGCTGCGCTCCGGCAGGCGCCCCGGGGACACGAGCGGTTTCGAGCTCGCCCGGCGCCTCGTCGAGGAGGCCGGCGTGGCCGCGATCGCCTTTCACCCACGCTCGGCCGCCGTCCACCACAAAGGTGTCCCCGACTATGAGTTGGCGGCGCGCCTGGTCGAATCGCTCGGTGCCCCCGTGATCCTCACAGGTGGCCTCTCTGACGCCCACAGTACGCTTGCCGCCTTCGACCAGACGGGCGCCACCGCCGTCATGCTCGCGCGAGGCTCGCTCGGCAATCCATGGCTCTTCGAGGAGCTGCTCGGGACGCGCGACACGCCCCCCACGCGCGCCGAGATTCTCGACGAGCTCGACTGGACGATCGACCGCGCCGTCGAGCACCTGGGGGCCGAGCGGGCGACACGCTACCTACGTAAGTTCTACCCGTGGTACGTCGCCCGCCTCGGCCTCCACAGGGCTTCGGCGAAGGCCCTGGGAGAGTCGCTGCAGAGCGCCCCGACGCTCGATCACGCTCGCTATACTGCTGCGCTCGCCGCCCTCCCCAGTGCGGCGATACCCGCCTGAAAGAGGCGGGTTTTTCATCGCCCCGCCAACCCCATCGCTACCCGAGGGTCACATGCCCAAGGACGTCATCCTCACCCCCGAAGGCCTCGAGAAGCTCAAAGACGAGCTCGAGCTGCTCTCAACCGCCAAGCGCCGCGAGGTCGCCGAACGCATCAAGGAGGCGCGCGAGTTCGGGGACATCACCGAGAACTCCGAGTACGACGACGCCAAGAACGAGCAGGCCATGCTCGAGAGCAGGATCGCCACGCTCCAGGAGAAGCTGCGCATGGCCACCGTCATCGACTCCAGCGAGATCTCAACCGACGTCGTCGGGGTCGGCTCGGTGGTGCACGTCAAGGACGAGAAGACCGGCAAGTCGGTCAAGTACACGATTGTCGGCTCCGCCGAGGCCAACCCCGAGGAAGCCAAGCTCTCCAACGAGTCCCCCGTCGGGCGCGCCCTGATCGGGCATCGGCGCAACGACATCGTCGCCGTGCAGGTCCCCCGCGGCCCCGCCCGCAAGCTCAAGATCACGAAGATCGACGTCGGGCTCGTCTAGGCTGCTCGCTCGTGGGCGAGGGCGACGACGAGCCGGTTGGTGGTCACTCAGATTTGCCTGTCCCACGCGCGCGTGGCGAGGACGGCGGTGGGGAGCGCCCGGAGGATGCCGGCGGTGCGGGTCCGACCGACGCGGCGGGAGCGGGTGGTGGGGGGCCGACTGACAGGGCGGGAGCGGGTGGTGTGGATCCCCCCGATTTGCCTGCCCCACGTGCGCGCGAGGGAGAGGACGGGCAACGCTCGGCTCACGGCCTCCCCGAGCTGATCGCCGAGCGCCGCGCCAAGGCCCACCGGTTGCGCGCGGATGGCGCGGAGATCGCCCCCTACTCCTTTCCAGGTGTCGAGCCCATCGCCGACGTGGGCACCGCCTACGAGCACCTTGCGGTCGGTGAGGAGACCGAGGACCACCACCGCGTCGCCGGGCGTCTGGCTGCCCGTCGCGGGGCCGGCAAGGCCGCTTTCCTCGACCTGGTGGACCGCACGGGCAAGATCCAGTTGCACGCGCGCGCGGATGTGCTCGGCGCAGACGCCCTCAAGCAGCTGCTCTCACTCGACCTGGGAGACCTGCTTGGTATCGACGGTGCCCCTCTGCGCTCCCGCCACGGTGAGCTGACCTTGCGCGTCGACGGCTTTCAGATACTCGGCAAGGCACTGCGCCCCCCGCCCGACAAGCACGCGGGCCTCATCGACGTGGAGACGCGCCATCGTCGCCGCGAGCTCGACCTGATCGCAAACGAGGACGCCCGCAAGCTGTTTCGCGACCGCGCTCGGATCGTCTCGGCGGTGCGCGCCTACCTTGATCAGGAGGGCTTCCTGGAGGTCGAGACCCCCGTCCTGCAACCCCTCTACGGAGGGGCCCTCGCGCGCCCCTTCACCACCCACCACAACGCACTCGACCGCCGGCTCTACCTGCGCGTAGCCACCGAGCTCTACCTCAAGCGCCTGATCGTGGGTGGGCTCGAGCGTGTCTACGAGCTCGGCAAGGACTTCCGCAACGAGGGCCTCTCCACCAAGCACAACCCCGAGTTCACGATGGTGGAGTGGTATGAGGCCTACGCCGACTACTCCGACGAGGCTTCCCGTCTGGAGGCGATGGTGGCGGGCGTGGCCACGGCCGTCGGCTATGAGGGCGACTTCGATTTCACTCCGCCGTGGCGCCGGGTCAGGTTCGTGGAGGCGGTGCTCGAGGCCACCGGGATCGATCTGCGTGCCCACCCCGACGCTCCTTCGCTGACCGCCGCGATAGTTGAGCGCGATCTTTCGATGCCAACCGCGGAGCTCACCTGGCCGCAGCTTGCCGATGACCTGCTCTCGAAGTTCGTGGAGCCGAAGCTCATCCAGCCCACGTTCGTCTTCGACTACCCCATCGCTCTCTCTCCGTTCGCGCGCCGCCATCGCGACCACCCCGGCCTCGCCGAGCGCTGGGAGGCGTTCGCGGGGGGCATGGAGATCGCCAACGCCTTCTCCGAGCTCACCGACCCCGACGAGCAGCGCGAGCGCTTCGACGCTCAGCGTCGCCTCGCGCTTGCCGGCGACGAGGAGACCCAGCCCCACGACGAGCTGTTCCTCGAGGCTCTGGAGCACGGCATGCCCCCCACAGGCGGCGTCGGGGTCGGGATCGACCGGCTTGTGATGCTGCTCACAGGACGCTCCTCGATTCGCGAGGTCGTGCTGTTCCCGGCGATGCGCAACTGAGACCCGGTCGTTCCAGGAAGGTTCTGAGGGCCGCGGGGGTCTGTTAAGGGCAATACACACCCGAACCGTGCGAGGGGGCGTCGGAGGCCGCATACCCGGTTGGTAGACTGCCTGAAAGGCGCCGACAGGGACCGCAAGCGCGAGGCGTGCGGCACCCGCGGAGAGGCTCCGCCCTCACAGGAAGGAAGCACCCCATGTTCGAGCGATTCACAGAACGGGCCCGGCAGGTGGTCGTTCTCGCGCAGGAGGAGGCGCGTACGCTCAAGCACAACTACATCGGCACGGAGCACATACTGCTCGGGCTCTTGCGCGAGGAGGAGGGTCTGGCGGCCCGTGTGCTGGAGTCGCTCGACATCACCGTTGAGCGGGTGCGTGCGCAGGTAGTGCGGATCGTGGGCTCCGGCGAGGAGGTCACCTCCGGGCAGATTCCGTTCACGCCGCGCGCCAAGAAGGTGCTTGGAGCTCGCCTTGCGCGAGGCGCTCAGCCTGGGCCACAACTACATCGGCACCGAGCACATCCTGCTCGGCCTCGTACGTGAGAACGAGGGCGTCGCCGCCCGCATCCTGCTCGACTTCGACGCCGACTCGGAGAAGATTCGCAACGAGGTGATCCGCATGCTCTCCGGTCCCGGAGGACGTCGCCAGGGCGCGGGGGCCGGCTCCGGCTCAGGCTCCGGTCCCGGCGAGGGCAAGAAGTCCTCGAAGCTGCTCGACCAGTTCGGGCGTAACTTGACCAAGTTGGCGGCCGACGGCAAGCTCGACCCCGTCGTCGGGCGCGAGACCGAGATCGAGCGGATCATGCAGATCCTCTCGCGCCGCACGAAGAACAACCCGGTTCTGATCGGAGAGCCGGGCGTGGGCAAGACGGCGGTGGTCGAGGGGTTGGCCCAGCGCATTACCAACTCCGACGTCCCCGAGCTGCTCAAGAACAAGCAAATCTACACGCTCGACCTGGCGGCGCTCGGTCGCCGGTTCGAAGTACCGCGGCGAGTTCGAGGAGCGCCTCAAGAAGGTGATGAAGGAGATCACCCAGCGCGGGGACATCATCCTGTTCATCGACGAGCTTCACAACCTCGTCGGCGCCGGTGCCGCCGAGGGCGCGATCGACGCCGCCTCGATCCTCAAGCCTGCCCTGGCGCGCGGCGAGCTGCAGACGATCGGCGCGACCACGCTGGATGAGTACCGCAAGTACCTGGAGCGCGACTCCGCGCTGGAGCGCCGCTTCCAGCAGATTCGCGTCGAGGAGCCCACGATCGATCAGACCGTGGAGATCCTGCAAGGGCCTGCGCGACCGCTACGAGCAGCATCACAAGGTGCAGATCACAGACGAGGCTCTGCAGGCAGCCGCCGACCTTGCCTACCGCTACATCTCAGACCGCTTCCTGCCCGACAAGGCGATCGACCTGATCGACGAGGCAGCCTCGCGCATGCGCATCAAGTCGATGACCTCCCCGCCCGCCAACCGCGAGTTCGAAGAGGAGATCGAGTCAACGCGCCGCGAGAAGGAGGCGGCGATCGAGGCCCAGGAATTCGAGAAGGCGGCGGCCCTGCGCGACCAGGAGCGCAAGCTCGCCGGCAAGAAGCGCGAGCTCGAGGAAGAGTGGGAGTCCGGCGAGCTCGTCGAGCGCCCCGCGATCGGCGAGGAGGAGATCGCCGACATCGTCTCCATGTGGACCGGCATCCCCGTCTTCAAGCTCACCGAGGCCGAGACCCAGAAGCTGATGCGCATGGAGGAGGAACTGCACAAGCGCGTCATTGGCCAGCACCCGGCGATCGAGGTCATCTCAAAGGCGATCAGGCGCTCGCGGGCCGGGCTGAAGGATCCCAAGCGCCCGACCGGCTCGTTCATCTTCCTGGGCCCATCCGGTGTCGGCAAGACAGAGCTCGCGCGCACCCTCGCCGAGTTCCTCTTCGGCGACGACGAAGCCATGATCCGCATCGACATGAGCGAGTACATGGAGAAGCACGCCGTCTCTCGCCTCGTCGGCTCTCCCCCCGGATACATCGGCTACGACGAGGGCGGCCAGCTCACCGAGGCGGTGCGGCGCAAGCCCTACAGCGTGCTCCTGCTCGACGAGATCGAGAAGGCCCACCCCGACGTGTTCAACATCCTCCTGCAGATCCTCGAGGACGGCCGCCTCACGGACGCCCAGGGCCGCACCGTGGACTTCAGGCACGCGATCGTGATCATGACCTCGAACATCGGGGCAGCCGAGATCGCCCGCAACACGCCACTCGGCTTCGCTGTCTCCGACGACGAGACGGGTATCACCTACGACGACATGAAGAACCGCATCATGGGCGAGCTCAAGAAGGTGTTCCGACCCGAGTTCCTCAACCGCATCGACGACGTGATCGTCTTCCACAAGCTCCAGAAGGAGGAGATCCGCCAGATCGTGGAGCTTCTGCTTGTGCGCATTCGCGAATCGATGGCCGAACGCGAGTTGCAACTCGAGCTGACCGATCCCGCCAAGGACCTGCTCGTCGAGAAGGGATGGGACCCCGCAATGGGCGCCCGGCCGCTGCGTCGCGCGATCCAGCGCTACATCGAGGACCCGCTCGCCGACTTCGTCCTGCGCGAGCAGCTGACGCCAGGCGCCACTGTGGTGGTCGACCCCGCCCCCGAGGGCGATGACAGCGAGGTACGCCTCACGATCGTCAAGCCCAAGAAGCAGAAGACGCCCGTTGGCGTCGGTGCCGAGGGCGGCGACCACGATCAGTTGCCCGTGGGCGAGGACGAGTCTCACGACGACGACGAGCACCCGGCCGAGTCCTAGGCCGAGCGAAGCTGAGCACTTCGCGTCGAACAGCCGAGGTCGCGCCCGGGGCTGCGAGTGGCGCGGCCGACGCTCCCATACGCGTGAGCGTCGTGTCGATGACGGAGCAGGACTGGCCCGCGGTCGAGCGCATCTACCGTGCCGGCATCGCGGCCGGCAACGCCACCTTCGAGCACACTGTCCCCAGCTGGGAGTGGTGGCGCGCATCGCGCCTGGAGGAGCCCTGCCTGGTGGCGCGGGGGCAGAGCGGCGAGGTGTTTGGGTGGGCGGCGCTTACACCGGCGTCCAGCCGTCCGGTCTATCGCGGCGTCGCGGAGGTCAGCATCTACGTCGACCCTGCATACAGTCGTCGTGGGGTTGGCCGGGCGCTGCTGCTCGCCTTGGTCGAGGTCTCGGAGCGCGCCGGGCTGTGGACGCTGCGGGCCGGCATCTTCCCCGAGAACCTGGCCTCGATCGCGCTCCACGAGAGTTGTGGCTTCCGTCTGCTGGGCACACACGAGCGGATTGGTCAGATGCCCGACGGGCGCTGGCGGGACGTGGTGTTGTACGAGCGCCGCAGCGAGGTCGTCGGCCGGGACTGACCTGTCGAGTGTGTTTTTTTTGGGGGGATGGGTCGTTCCCGAGTCGCCCTCGGGCCAGGTGGCGCTTCGCGAACGAGCCCTTGATGTTGTGGTGTGTGTGGTGTGCAAAATAGGGCTGCCCCACGCGTACGCGTGGGGCAGCCCTTTTGAGTAGGGATCCCCGGCTCGTCACGACCGTCGGTCGATAGCGCGTACCGCTTCCGCGCCGAGAACCGTCGGGGGTGGCGCGTAGTCTGCGCGGATGGCTCGCCCCCAGACCGTCCATATCTGCTCGCAGTGCGGGCTGCAGTCCGGGCAGTGGCACGGACAGTGCCCCGGATGCGCGGCCTGGAACACCCTCGTTGAGGAGCGCGCCCCAAACAGCAACGACGCGAAGGGTCGTCGCGAGCGTGGGACCGGGCCTCGCTCGGGGACGAGTGTGGGGGCACTCGTGCCGCTCTCGCAGGTCGCCACCGCCCCGCTGATACGTCTGCGGACGGGTATCGGGGAGCTGGACAGGGTGCTCGGGGGTGGACTCGTCCCGGGGTCGCTCGTACTGCTCGGGGGCTCTCCGGGGATCGGCAAGTCGACCCTCACCAACATGGCGCTCGGCAACATCGCCGGCGCCGGCCACAAGACGCTGTACGTGAGTGGGGAGGAGTCGGCCGAGCAGGTGCGGCTGCGTGCCGAACGTCTCTCGGCGAGCGCGCTCGAGGTGCCCGTCCTGGCGGAGACGGACCTCGACGCGGTACTCGAGGCGATCGACTCGCACGCCCCGAGCGTGTGTGTGATCGACTCGGTGCAGACCCTGCGCTCGGGTGAGCTCTCCGGCGCACCGGGGTCTGTCGGGCAGGTGCGTGAGGTGGCGGCCCGCATCATGGACCTCGCAAAGGCAAGGCAGACGGCGGTGGTGCTTGTGGGGCACGTCACCAAGGACGGGGCCCTGGCCGGGCCGAGGGTGCTCGAGCACCTTGTGGATTGCGTCCTGCAGTTCGAGGGGGAGCGCGAGCGCCCCTATCGCGAGTTGCGGGCCTTGAAGAACCGCTTTGGCTCCACGAACGAGGCGGGCCTGTTCGAGATGCGCCAGGGGGGCCTCGTCGAGGTGCTTGACGCCTCCGCGCGTTTCGTGGCCGAGGCCACCCGAGCTCCCGGAAGCGTGGTGCTGGCGGCGATGGAGGGCTCGCGACCCCTTCTCGTGGAGGTGCAGGCGCTTGTGGCCGATTCCGAGCTCGAGCAGCCGCGTCGGGTGGTCTCCGGGCTCGATCGCAATCGCCTGGCTCTCGTGCTCGCGATCCTCGGTCGCCATGGGGGCGTCGGGGTAGGGGGTTGCGACGTGTTCGTGAACGTGGTGGGGGGCGTGCGCGTCGATGAGCCCGGAGTTGACCTGGCGATCGCGCTTGCGGTCGCCTCCGCCGCCAGGGGGGTGGCACTGAACGGTGCTCCTTGCGGGTGCTTCGGCGAGCTCGGTCTCACGGGAGAGCTGCGCTGGGTGGGTCATCCCGAGCGGCGCTTGGCCGAGGCCACCAGGCATGGCCTCTCAGGCGTGCTGGCGCCCGCGGGGAGTGGGGAGGGGGCACGGGAGGCATCCACCCTGCGGGAGGCACTCGGCGCCGCGCTCCCGGCCATCGCGCGCAGGCCCGCCCGCGCCGCTTGAGAGGACCTAAGCCGGCGAATTGGCCTCCTCGCGAGCGCCCAGCCGGCGAAGCAGCCGAATTCGTACCCTCCGAACGGGTGGGGGAGCCGATAAAAAAAGGCTAAATGCCCTAGAATGACCAGTCGTGGCCTCACGATCCGGCGAAGAATTCGACACGGACGCGCGACCCGAGCCCGGTTTGGTCAGGGCGCTGGAGATGGTGGCTCCGGGCACCGCGTTGCGAGAGGGCATCGAGAGCATCCTTCACGCCCGCACTGGCGGTCTGATCGTGATCGGCGATCCGGAGGAGCTCAACTTCCTCTTCTCGGGCGGGATCAAGCTCGACATCGACTACACCCCCGCCTTTCTCTACCAGGTTGCCAAGATGGACGGGGCGATCATTCTCAATACCAACGCCACGAAGATCGGGATGGCCAATGTCCAGCTGATGCCGGACCCCACGATCCTCTCGCACGAGACTGGCACCCGCCATCGCACAGCCGAGCGCGTCTCCAAGCAGACCGACGCCCTGGTGATAGCGATCTCCCAACGCCGTGAGGTGGTGTCCCTGTATGTGGACGGGGTGAAGTACATCCTCGAAGACATCACCGTGGTCCTCTCCAAGGCCAACCAGGCACTCGCCACGCTCGACAAGTACCGCCAGCGCCTCGATCAGGTATCCACACGCCTCACCGCCCTGGAGTTCGAGGGGGGCGTGACGCTCCACGACGTGCTCACGGTGCTGCAGCGCTCTGAGCTTGTCACCAGGATGGCGGTCGAGATCGAGCGCTACATCGTCGAGCTCGGCAGCGAGGGTCGCCTGATCGAGATGCAGCTCGAGGAGACGATCCTCGGCACGACCGCCGAGAAGGGGGCGCTCGTGCAGGACTACCTGGCCGACTACTCCGACGAGACATTTGCCTCTGCCCTGGATCAGGTCGGCCGGCTTGCCCACCAGGATCTACTCGACTTCGGGCGCCTGGCTGAGCTGCTGGGTTACGATCGCAAGCTCAACACGCTCGACTACCCAGTATCCCCTCGCGGTCATCGCATCCTTGGGCGCATCCCGCGCCTGCCGAAGCTTGTGGTAACGCAGATCGTCGGCGAATTCGGGGGCCTCGACGAGCTCCTGGCAGCCACCGACGCTGAGCTCGAGGCGATCGAGGGAGTGGGGGAGATCCGGGCGAAGGACATCCGCGAGGGCCTGCGCCGTCTGCAGGAGATCAACCTCGTGGACCGCTACCTGCAGACATGAGACTTGACACATAGCCGGTCCGTTGCCGGCACGACATGAGGCCGGCCCCATTGCCGGCGCGACGAAGGAGGACACCATTCCCGCACAAGCAATCGAAGAGGCAGCGTCATTCATTGAGGAGCTCGAGGCGACCCGCGAGGTCGAATGCATCGAGTTCGAGCTCGGAGACCACGTCGTGTATCCCCATCACGGCGCCGGCAAGGTCCTGAGCAAGGAGGATATGGAGGTTCTCGGCACCACGCGTGAGTACCTCACAATCAAGATTCTCCACAATGACATGACTGTCAAGGTCCCCACGGAGAACGCAGCCCTGGCGGGTTTGCGCAGGGTGATCGATGAGGAGACGGTCAAGAAGGTGCTCGACGTGCTCCAGGCAGAGGTGTCGGAGATGCCCAAGAACTGGAACCGGCGCTTCAAGCACAACCGCGACAAGATCAAGACGGGCGACATCTACGAGCTCGCCGAGGTTGTCCGCAACCTCTCGCTGCGTGAGAGCGAGAAGGGCCTCTCGACCGGTGAGAAGCAGATGTTCACCCGCGCCAAGAAGATCCTCGCCTCCGAGCTCATGTATGCGCTCGACAAGGACGAGGACGAGGCTGAGAGCTATCTGGACGAGCTGCTCGCAACCTCAGCTTCGAGTCAGCTCGCCGTCGCCGCCAAGTAGCGGCTCTCGCGCACGCGGCAGTGTGTTCACGTTGTGATCTTCCGCCGCGTGCGCGATAGCCTCAGTGGCCCCTCGCCCATGGTCCCACGCGGTCCCAGGGTCGATAGGGGCGACGATGGGGAGGACTGCTCGTGGCCGTCGCGCTGATCCTCGCCGCCGGGCTCGGCGAGCGTCTACGAGCAGGGCGCCCCAAGGCGCTCGTCGAGCTCGCCGGACGGCCGCTCCTGCAGTGGAGCGTGGATGTGCTGGCCTCGACGCCTTCGATCGAGCGGATCGTTGTAGCGTTGCCTGCCGACGCCGAGGCTCCCGCGGGGACCGTCGGAGTCGCGGGTGGCACAGTTCGCTCCGAGTCCGTGCGGCTCGCCCTGGCGGCCGCCGGGCAAGGCGATCCGGTACTCGTCCACGATGCGGCGCGTCCACTGCTCACCGCTGAGCTGGTCCAGGCCACGCTCGCCGCCGTAGGGCACGAGGGAGTCGACGCGGCGATAGCAGCCGCTCCCGTAACGGACACCATCAAGCGTGTGACCTCGAGCCACCAGGTGGGCTCCGCGAGGTCGGGGACGATGAAGCCGAGCTTCCTCCACGTTCTCTACCTGTCATCGGCGAGACGCTCGATCGTGCAGGTCTGTGGGCGGTGCAGACACCCCAGGTGTTCCGTCGGGGCATTCTGGAGCGTGCGTTGGATGTGCTCTGAGGATGTACTGGGGCAAGCCACCGACGACGCCTGGCTGGTGGAGCGCATCGGGGGACGGGTTGTCGTCGTGCCCGCTCCCAATGACAACCTCAAGGTCACGACCTCGATCGACCTCGCGCTCGCCGAGCTGCTGATTTCCCGTGGCGGGGCATAGTCAAAGCCCTACCTGACCTGCTGCCATGCTCACCGACCACCATCTGGACTTGGCGCTTGCTGAGCTGCCGATTGCCTGTGGCGTGCATGGTCGAGACCGCCCTGCTTGACTTGCGTACATGCTCACCGACTACCACCTCCATCTGCGCCTCGACGATCTCGACGCCACCGCCACCGATCACTTCACCGCGGCGAACGTCGAGCGCTATCGCGAGGCGGCCGGCGAGCGAGGCATCGCGGAGCTGGGGGTCTCTGAACACATCTATCGCTTCACGCAGGCGCTCGATGTGTGGCAGCATCCGCTATGGTGCGAATGCGCGCACGACGACCTCGACGACTACTGCCGGTTTGTGCGCGAGGAGACCGACCTGCGCTTGGGCATCGAGGCCGACTTCATCCCCGGAGCCGAGGATCGCACCGCGAACCTGCTCGAGGCCTGCGACTTCGACTACGTGGTGGGCTCGGTCCACTTTCTGCGCGAGCATTCGCTCGATACCGACGATCACAGCGTGTGGGGCTCGGGGCGTACCCCCGAGGAGATCTGGCGAGAGTATTTCCGTACCCTTGGCGAGGCGGCTCGCAGTGGCCTGTTCGACATTCTCGCCCACCCCGATCTGGTCAAGGTCTGGGGTCCCGCCGACCGCGAGCGCCCGTTCCCCGAGGGAGACCTGCGTCGCTACTATGAGCTCGCACTCGACGGGATCGCCGAGTCGGGTGTGGCGATCGAGGTCTCCACGGCGGGCTTGCGTAAGCGGGCGAAGGAGATCTATCCGGCGCCGGCCTTCCTCGAGATGTGCCTGGAAGCGGGGGCCTCGGTGGCCTTGTCGAGTGACGCCCACCGTCCCGAGGACGTCGGAGCCGACTACGATCGGGCACTCGAGCTGCTGGAGAGTGTGGGGGTCAGGGAGCTATGCGTGTTCGAGGGTCGCGAGCGCCGTCTGGAGCAAATTGGAGCTGGTGTTCTTTGAGGCCGCCTGTGTTGGCCTCACGACGACGCGCCCGCGCGACAGCTGCGTCCCGCGGGGTGCGCCGCATGGGGGAGTCGTGACGCTGACGGGCATCGGCTATGACTCACACCGGTTGGTTGCCGGTCGGCGGTTGATCCTCGGCGGGGTCGAGATTCCCTGCGAGCTGGGGCTCGAGGGTCACTCGGACGCGGACGTGCTCACCCATGCCCTGATCGACGCCCTGCTCGGCGCCGCCGGTCTTGGGGACATCGGCGAGCACTTCCCCGATAGCGACCCCCGCTTTCGCGACGCCGACTCGATCGAGCTGCTGGGGACGGTGCTCACGCGAGTGATCGCCCAGGGCCTGGAGCTCGTCAACGTGGATTCCACCGTCGTGATGGAGCACCCGAAGTTGGGTCCTCACCGCGAGGCGATCCGCGAGCGGCTCGCGACCGCGCTCGGTATCGCGCCCGGCCGCGTCAATGTGAAGGCTACGACGGGCGAGGGGATCGGTTTCGTCGGTCGGGGTGAGGGTGTCGCGGCGTTGGCGGTCGTGAGCCTGCGTAGCGCCGACTGATATTCGACGCTCGGGCGTGGTTGGGCCGGGGTCATTCGGAGACACCGGCCCGAGGTAGGGCCTGAGAGGACCTGACGAGCGACGGCGATCTTCGCGACGGGCGCTAGGGTTGGCCGGCTATGCGAGACATCAGATTGCACGACACCCGCACAGGGAGCCTGCTCGGGCTGGACCCCCGCGACCCCGGCCGGGTCGGGATCTATGCGTGCGGGCCAACTGTCTACAGCCGCATCCACATAGGCAACGCTCGTCCTTTCCTCGTCTTCAGCCTGCTCAAGCGCTTCCTCGAGCACGAGGGGTATGACACAACCCTGGTGGTGAACGTCACCGACGTCAACGACAAGATCTACGACGCCGCGCGTCCCGACCCGACAAGCTCCGACGCCGTGCGTCGCGCGGGGCGCTCGAGCGCGGAGCTTGCGGCTGAGATGACGGCGCACTACATCGCCGACACCGACGCGCTTGGTCTCGGTCGTCCCGACCGCGAGCCTATGGCCTCCGAGACGATGGACGCGATCGTCGCCTACATCCAGGATCTGATCGACTCTGGTCACGCCTACATCGTCGAGTACGGAGGCGAGCGCGAGGGGGACTCGGGCAGCGACGTGCTTTTCCGCGTGCGCTCGGACCCTGGCTATGGCTCGCTGTCCCATAGGCGGCTCGACGACATGGATCAGGGAGAGGGAATCGAGGGCTCGGAGCGCAAGGAGGACCCGCTGGACTTCGCCCTGTGGAAGGGGCGTAAGGCGGGGGAGGACACCTGGTGGGATGCCCCCTGGGGGCCGGGGCGCCCGGGATGGCACATCGAGTGCTCGGCGATGGCCGAGGGGTTGCTTGGCGTCGGCTTCGACATTCACGGGGGAGGCTCTGACCTGGTGTTCCCCCACCATGAGAACGAGGCTGCACAGACCCGCGCCGCGCGCGGGGAGGAGCTGGCTCATATCTGGATGCACAACGGCATGATCCAGTTCACCGGCGAGAAGATGGCCAAGTCGGTCGGCAATATCGCCCTCCTGCACGAGGTCCTGGCGCAGTATGGCCGCGACGCGGTGGTCATGTACCTGGTCGGCGGCCACTACCGCCAGCCGCTGGCCTTCTCCCCGTCCGAGCTCCAGGACGCCGACCGTCGCGTGCATCGCATCCGTGATGCTCTGCGCCGCCTGGAGCGCGACCGAGAGAGTCCCGCCGACATGGCACACCACAAGGAGGCTTTCCTCGGTGCCCTAGCCGATGACTTCAACACGCCGAAGGCCCTCGCCAGCCTGTTCGAGTGGATTCGCGAGGCCAATCGTCGCGGTGAGGCCGTGGGCGACGCGGACCTGCGCGAGATGCTCGGCCTGCTCGGCCTCGACGAGCTGAAGCCCATGGAAGCGGTCGGGGGTGTCGAGTCGGCCGACCCTGAGGCCGTCGCCCTGCTGGCCTCGCGCGAGACGGCTCGTCGCGACCGCGACTTTGAGCTGGCCGACAGGCTTGCGCGATGAGATCAAGGCCCGCGGCTGGGAGATTCGCGACGGCTCAGCAGGCCCCGAGCTGATACCCCTGTCCCGGTGATCGGGCAGTCCCCCTCGGCGGAGCATGGGCCCGCACTCGGGGTCGGCACAGCGCGCGATACCCCTGTCCCGGTGATCGGGCGGTCCTCCTCGCCGGAGTATGGGCCCGCGCTTGGGGGCGGCACAGCGCACCATCCCGTGCACTCCGTAGCCGCGCTCCAAGAGGCCCCCGACGAGGAAAGATCGAGATGATCCTCTACGGTCGCAACCCTGTGCACGAGGCACTGCGTGGGCGCCGCTGCCCACAGCGTCGCCGAGGTCTGGGCCACGGCTGGTGCCGCACGCGAGCCATGGCTGCAGGGAGTCAGTGTGAAGGTCTGCACGGCCGAGGACCTCGAGCGGCGCTGCGGCTCATCTGCCCATCAGGGCATCTGTGCGGCTGCCGGCGGATATCCATATGCGGGCACCGATGAGCTTCTCGCGACAGTCGATCCCCTGATCGTGGTGCTCGACCAAGTGCAGGACCCACAGAACCTCGGCTCGATCTGCCGGACCGCCGAGTGCGCAGGGGTCACCGGCATGGTGATCCCGGAACGGCGCGCGGCCGATGTGACGCCCGCCGTTTGCAAGGCGTCGGCCGGCGCCGTCGAGCACCTGCGGATCGCCAGGGTGCGCAATGTCGCGGACTTCCTCGGTGAGGCCCGCAGGGCGGGCTGTTGGTGCTATGGGGCGAGCCCCCCCCTTGGCTCGCACCTCGTGCATGGCCAAACGAGCGTGGTCCATACCGACCCCGACTACTCAGGGGGTGTGGTGCTCGTGCTCGGGAGCGAGGGGAGCGGGCTGCGTCCCCGCGTGGCCGGAGCCTGCGACCAACTCGTCTCCCTACCCTTGCGCGGGCGCATGGAGTCGCTCGGTGTGGCCGCGGCGGCGGCGGCCCTCTTGTACGGAATCTTGCAGGACCGCATGGGGAGCCTTGACAAGGCTCCATAACTGTGCGAAGCTGGCGCCCATAACGCTCAACCTAAGGTTGACTTCATAGCTTTGGCGCCAGGGGAGGAGTGCGCCACTGAGCATGTTTTGGCTGGAATCAGCCAAGAAAGGATCTGCTCGTGGCACGTACCTTCCATAACACTCAATCTGAAGTAAAGGTTGATGACGGCTTCTTGATCGCCCTTGCGAAGCAGGGGGATCGCCATGCCTACGACCGTCTCGTACGCCGCTACCACGGCTTCGTGCGACTGAAGGCCTCCTCGTACTTCCTCGCCGGTGGCGACTCCGAAGACCTGATCCAGGAGGGTCTTGTCGGTCTCTACAAGGCGATCCGTGACTACCGCACCGACCGTGAGTCGAGCTTCCGCAACTTCGCCGAGCTCTGCATCACGCGCCAGATCATCACGGCGGTCAAGACCGCCACCCGCAACAAGCACACCCCCCTGAACCAGTATGTCTCGTTCTCCTCGACCCCGGCGGCGGCGGGCGACGACGTCCCGACGCTCGACCAGACGATCGCCGGTCCCAGCGTCAATGACCCAGTCAACCGTGTGATCTCCTCCGAGGAGCTGCGCTCGCTCGTGGGGTGCCTCTCGACGGCTCTCTCCGAGCTCGAGAGCCGGGTGCTCTCCCTGTATCTCGACGGCTGCTCCTACGAGCAGGTGGGGGAGCGGTTGGGCTGTGACACCAAGACGGTTGACAACGCCCTTCAGCGAGTCAAGCGCAAGGTGGGAGCTCACCTGCGAACGCGGCTGGTGGCCTCCTAACAGTCGCGGGCGGATCTCGCAGGTGGGCTTGCGCCACTAGCTCGGCTTGTACGGCCCCGGCTTGCTTCGCGGCTTGCCCCCTGGGAAGGCCAGGCGCAGGATCGTGCGGTGGACGCCCCCCAGCTGCTTGTGCAGGGGACCGGTGTTGTAGGGGAGGCCATATCGGTGGCAGATGTCCCGCACGCGCGGGGCGATCTCCGCATAGCGGCTCGACGGCATGTCGGGGTACAGGTGATGCTCGACCTGGAAGCTCAGGTTGCCGGCCATCAGGTGGAACAGCGGTCCCCCTTCGATGTTGGCGGAGCCCAGCAACTGGCGAACGTACCACCCTCCACGTGTCTCCTCTTCGACCTCCCCCTCGCTGAACGTATAGGTCTGGTCGGGGAAGTGGCCACAGAAGATGATCGAGTAGGCCCACACGTTACGAACGATGTTGGCGGTGAAGTTCGCGGCGAGCGTCGCTCTGAAGTTCGCGGCGAGCTTCTCGCTCAAGTTGGCGGCCAGCCTCGACTTGAACCTGCCCCCTGAGCCTCTCCCGGCTCGCCCAACGGGGGCGGCGACCGCTGCCGAGAGCAGCGGGAAGGCGATGTAGTCCTTCACGATCTGCCTCCGCGCCTTGACACCGATCGCCTTCATCTCTTCCGCCAGCTTCTCCTTCGACTTCTCCCCGGTCTTGATCGCCTCGAAATTGAGATCGTGTAGGGCGACCCCCCACTCGAAGAACCCCATCAAGAGAAGGTTGTACAGGGGCTGGAGCAGGTAAACCGGGTGCCAGCGCTGGTGTGGGTCGATGCGCATGATCTCGTAACCCAGGTCGCGGTCCTTGCCACGGATATTCGTGAACGTGTGGTGCTCGTAGTTGTGAGAGTGCCTCCATGCGTCCGCGGGCGACGCCGTGTCCCAGTCCCAGTTCCTGGAGTTGATGTCGGGGTCGTTCATCCAGTCCCACTGGCCGTGCATCACGTTGTGGCCGATCTCCATGTTCTCGAGGATCTTGGCCACCGACAGAGCCGCCGTGCCCGCCAGCCACAGCGGCTTGTAGCGCGCCCCAAGCAGCGCCACGCGCGCCGCGAGCACGAGCTGGCGGTGCAGCTTGATCGTGCCGCGGATGTAGCGCGAGTCGCGATCCCCGAGCTCGGCTCGCACCTCGTCGTGGATCGCGTCGAACTCGCGTCCGAGCTCATCGATCTGCTCAGGCGTGAGGCGTGCCAGCGGACTCTCGATCTCATTCGCATTTGGCGCCCCCCAGTTTGGGTGGCCCGCCTTCGGCATGTGGGGGGCGGACGTCGCCGAGTCGCCGGTCGCCGGGTCGCCGGTCGCCGGGGCAGCCGCCGAGGGCAGATTGGGGGGGATCGATGGCTTCTCGGCTTGGATCGCGGGCATTCTTTCTCCTTCGGTCGTCATCTATTAGCTATAGGTCGATCTCAACGGCGCCCTCGGGCGCGTTGATGCAGGTGCGCAGCATTTCTCCCGCCTGCCCGTGCACCTGGCCGGTGCGCAGGTCGCGAACCTGGCCTGAGCGCAGCCGTCCCACACACGTGTGGCAGATCCCCATGCGACAGCCGTAGGGCAGGCTCGCGCCCGCCTGCTCCCCCGCCACGAGGATCGGCTGCTCACCATCGCTCGGCGCCTCGATGCCGCTCGAGCAAAAGCGGATCGTGCCTCCGCTCCCGCGCTCGCCGTCGCCCACCCGGGCTTCGGGTTGAAAGTGCTCCACGTTTAGACGCCCCTGCACATTCTCGCTCGCATAGCGCTCGCCCAAGGCCTCGAGCAGCCCGGCCGGGCCACACAGGAAGCTCTCGCGCCGATGCCAATCCGGGCACAGCCCGTCGAGCTGGTCAGGAGTCACGCGGCCCTGCTCGCCGCTGAGGCGCAGGCGCAGGCCGTAGCCGGGGTGGCGAGCTTGCAGCTCGCCCAACTCTCGGGCGAAGATGACCCCCTCGGCGCTACGGGCGCTGTGTATGTGAACAACGTCTGTCAGCCCCTCCCCGGCGGCGAGGCTGCGCAGCATGCTCATGATCGGCGTGATGCCGCTGCCGGCGCTGATGAACAGAAGTCGCTGAGGCAAGGGGTCGGGCAACACGAATGTGCCTTCCACGCCCCCGAGCCGAACGATCGTGCCGGGGCGCACGCGACCGAACAGGAAGGGGGAGACCTTGCCCCCCTCGACGAGCTTGGGGGTAATCGAGATGCAGCCATCCGCGCGTTCGGGCTCTGAGGTCAGCGAGTATGCGCGCCAGTGGTGCACGCCGTCGACCTCGATCCCCAGGCGCACGTACTGCCCTGGTCGATGGCCGGGCCACTCCCAGCCGGGCTTGATCAGGATGGTGACAGCGGTCGAGGTCTCGCGCTCGACCCGTTCGATCCGTCCGCGCATCTCGCGCGAGGACCACAGCGGGTTGATCGAGCTCGAGGTAGTCGTCCGGGAGCAGCGGGGAGGTGAACGACCTGATGAGCCCCATGACCCTGCGACGGCCCTCGGAGACGTGTGGAGCCGCGCCGCGCTCAGCCATGGGCCCGTCCCGTGGCGAGGCACCGGGGAGCCTGTGTCCAAGCGGCCACCGCGGACGCCCTGGGACGGGTTCTTGAAGATGATCGGGAGGGCAAGCTCATCTGACCTGAATCAATGCTACCTCAAATGAGGTTACATGCAAGATGGTATCCTCAAACGAAGTGGCTGCCCCGCGAACACGTTCTGCCTCGCGAACCAGCAGGCGTCGAATACCCGCCGAGGGGGTCGCCAAATCCTCTGATGGGGTCGCCAAATCCTCTGATGGGGTCGCCAAATCCTCTGATGGGGTCGCCAAATCCTCTGAGGGGATCGCCACACGTTCCGATGGCGCACCTTCCGATGGGCATCAGGCCGGTCCTGGCCAGGTGGAGGCTTCGCCCGACGGTGGCAGCTCGACCCCCGACGATGGACTCACGATCGAGCAGCTCGCCTCCGAGGTGGGGATGTCCGTGCGCAACATCCGCAATCACCAGTCCCGTGGGCTGCTCCCGGCCCCCGAGGTACGAGCACGCGTTGGCTACTACAACTCCGACCACGTCGCGCGCCTACGCCTGATCCTCGACCTCCAGGCCGACGGCTTCAACCTCGCGGCGATCGAGCGTCTCATGAGCTCATCCGGCGGAGCGGCCGGACGACTGCTCGGCCTGCGCAACGCCATGACCACCCCCTACGCCACCGAGTCCCCCGAGGTTGTAACGGGGGAGGAGCTCGCGCGGCGCTTTGGCGAGGTGGACGCCAAGAGCGAAGAGCGCATTCGCAAGCTCAAGCTACTCATCCCACTCGGCGACGACCGCTTCGAAATTCCGAGCCCAGCGCTGATGAGAGCAGCTGAAGAGGTGACGGCGCTGGGTATCTCCCTGCATGCCGCCCTCGCCCTCGTCGAGCGCGTCAGCCGCGACTGCCAGTCGATCTCGCGTGCCTTCGTGCGGCTGTTCCTCAGAGAGCTCTGGGAGCCCTTCGAGCAGGCCGGCCGGCCCGACGAGCGCTGGGACGAGATGATCGAGGCGACCGACGCACTGCGGCCCATCGCCTCCGAGGCGCTCCTGGCGCTCTTCAAGCAGAGGATGACCACCGAGGTGGAGAGGGCATTCGGCAAGGTGCTCGAGCAGCAGGCCAAGCGCTCCGGCTGAGAACATCCCGCGCTCCACGTCCGAATCCCGCGCTCCACGTCCAAAGCGGGGGGGAGCGTTGCGCGTCCGAAGCGGGGGAGCAGAGTGCGCGTCCGAAGCGAGGGGAGCATTGCGCATCAAACGCTCCCGCCGAGTGTTTCATCGACGAATCCACTATCTGGCAGCGATCGCAAGGGAGGCGTCGATGCGTTCACTTAGGCTTATTCCGGCCATCACGGTCGTCATCTCGTCGTTGGTGCTCGTCCCCTCGAGTGCCTTCGCCCGCAGACACCACGGCTTCAACCACGGTTTCAACCCAAGGTGCGCCATCAATATGAATGTCGCCCCCCGCGAGATAGTGGCCGGCGACCAGGTGATCGTCTTCGGGCGCCTGCGCTGCCCACGCCAGGCCAACGCCGCCGGCCAAGAAGTCAGGCTCTTCCACCACCTCCTGGGCACCCCCGTGTTCGGCTTCGTCCAGAGCACCACCACCGACGCCCACGGCTTCTACGAGTTCGCCGACGCAGACGGAACGGTGGAAACGAATCGCTATTGGTACGTTCGCGCCCGTGGCACCCGCAGTGCCGCCGAGGGGGTCAGGGTGGCGGCGCAGGTAACGCTCGGCGGCCCCGCCGAAGGTCAGCTTCTCACGGGCTTTGCAAACCGCGTCACTTTCACCGGCACCGTCTCTCCCGCGGACGTCGGAGCGCGTGTGATCCTTCAGCGTCAGAACGCCACCACCGGCAACGACTGGCATCGCATCGACTCCGGTTTCGTCGACGCGGCGGGCAACTTCACGATCATCCACGCCTTCATCGTTCCCGGCGACGCCAACCTCAGGGTCCTCGTGCGCAGTCAGCGACGCAACATCCCCAGCACCTCCAACGTGCTCGCCTACTCCATCTCCCAGGCCCAGAACCCCGATCTCACGATTCAAGCCTCGGCTGACCCCATCGCCTTTGGCGGTGTCGTCACCCTCAGCGGCAAGTTCGCCTCCGGCCCCAACGAGCCGGTCACCCTGCTTGCTCGCACCAGGCGCCAGCACGGTTTCGCGCCCATCGCGCAGGTGAGCACCGACGCCGAAGGCGCCTACAGCTTCCCGCCCCAGGCGCCCATCAACAGCACCTTCTATCGAGTTCGGGCAGGGGGCTGCCGGAGCACGCCACACAACATGACTTGCCGAGCACGCCGGCTGTCCTCGGCGGTTCTCTATGAGGGCGTCAAGGATCTGCTCACCGCTCAGGTCTCCGCCACCACGGTGCAGGCAGGCCAGAGCATCACGTTCTCAGGTACGGTCTCCCCCGACCACACCTCTCACGCGATCTACCTGGAACGCCAGAACCCTCGCGGTCCTGGATTCCATGTAATCCAGGTCGCCTTCGTGGGAGTCGGCTCCACCTACTCGATCGTCCACCAGCTCTACGTCCCCGGGACCAAGGTCCTACGCGTCTCCATCCCCGGTGGGCCCGAGAACCAGGGCGCCTCGAGCCAACCCTTCACCATCCAGGTAACGCCCTCACCCGCCTCCACCCTCATGCCAGAAGCCCCACAAAACTCGACGCTCCCACCCGAAGGCCAGTCCTAGAGAGCGCCGACTCGTCAATGCTGCAGCCGGCCGGCACTCCGGCCGGCTGCAGAGCCTACGGACTTTGGCTCAAGCTGCTCAATCCCGGCCGCCCAATCCGGCTCGGCGGGCGCAACGTCTGTTCATCCCCGGTGTCCTCCTCGACCGTGCGATCGAAGCCGGTGATCGGAGCGTTGCAGGTCGGGCAGCAGTCACCTGCCGCCCACACGAGCAAGGCGTCGGTCCAATGATGGCAGTGCGGGCAACGCACGCGTTGGTGCATCAGCAATCAACCTCCTTGACAGAGAGGAGCATCCCCGGATCACCCCTACTCCAAACCGTCCACACCTCCGGGAACCTACCACGGCCCGCGTAGCGGGACTACCCAGCCCGCACTCGGGAGCGAGCCCGTCGTGTCTGGGCCGCGCACTCGCGGCGCGAGCGAGGGGTCTACAGAGGCCCGCTCGAGCGAGGGGTCTACAGAGGGGCATTCATAAGCAGGGACGTCTACAGAGGCCCGTTCGAGCGAGGGGTCTACAGAGGGGCACTCATAAGCGGGGACGTCTACAGAGGCCCACTCAAGCGAGGGCCTCTGTAGACCCCCCACCCTCAAACGAGGAGCGGTGCGTCGCCACACCGTCAGGCGAGGCCCCGCTCAGCTCGCAAGCCCCACCCCCAGCGTGACGAGCCCCGACAGGATCGTGGCGAGGGCCATCAGCAAGAGCTGCACCCCCGCCAACCCCGCCTCGTGCTCTTCCATTGCCCCAACCTGCACCGCCACGGTCCCCTCTCCCTCGGCGGTCAGCCCCACACTCGCCACCCCCGTCGCCAACACCCCTATCGTCCCGCACCCGACCCCCCACCACGCGAGCTCGTTCGCTTCCCCGGCGCACACCGCCCCCAGCAGGGCCAGCCCACCAAGCCCCGCGAGTGCCTGTACGCCGAGGGACGCCCTGCCGTAAGCCGCCCCGCGCGAGAGGGGCAGCGCGAGCATCGCCACCAGGATCCACACTGTCAGCGCCAGCCACTGCACCTTGGGCTCCTTCTCCCGCTCCGGTGTCCCTGAGTCAGGCCGCGACGGTACCCGTGCCGTGCAGAGCCTCCTGCAGCTCGCTCTGGGCCTCATTCGAGAGCGAGGACTTGAGCACGGTCCCACCGAACTTGCTCAACGCCGCCACCGCCTTGTCCGGGGTCACCTTCTCCACGATCAGGAACAGTGCCGAGTTGCCGGGCTGGATCATGTCCCTCACCTGCTTTTGGAATTCGCGGTCGATCCCCGTCTTCTCGATCTTCCCGAATAGCGCCCCGAACCCCGCCCCGACCGCCAACCCGAATACCGGTACAAAGAACAGCAGCCCGAACAGCAACCCCCAGAACATGCCCCAAGTGGCGCCCCCGCCCACCAGGTGGTGGTTGGTGCTCACATGGTAATTGCCCTCCTTGTCCCTCACAATGCTCGCAACCGCGTCGGGCTGGATGATCAGCTCGCCGGCGAGACGCCCCACTTCCTCGGCGGCCTCCCCCGCGGTCGTTTCGTCGTCATAGCCAATCGCAATCAGGTCGGACATTTGGTCTCCTCGGGTCGTATCGGATCCGCCTCGCCAGAGCCCGCCTCGCCGGTCGGCGGCGCCCTCGGTGAAGCCGGCCATCTGTGTGCCGGCCACGTTGCCTGGACCAGGCCACCCTGACCTGGGCCGGTCGCCTCGCGGACCGAGACGGCTTCGCTTGCCATTTCACGCTACGGCTGTCCCCCTCCTCGCACATCACCCATTACGGATGATTTCCCCGAGGCCGGATCGTTCCCCGGAGGCCGGATCGTTACCCCGAGGCCGGATCGTTCCCCTGAGGTCCGGATCGCCGATTTGCCCCCTATCACGTGCGCGGTCTCGATCGACGGGCGGTGTGACCGGCCCCCCGGGCGCCACTTTCGGTGGCCCCGCGGATCTTGTCTCCCAAAAAATCACCCCCTTCGGAGGATGTGGGCATGGGGTTCGACCCCTACGTTAACCCTGCCGGGAGCACTCACGGAAGAAGCCCCCCAACCCACCGGCCACTCGAAGGAGGCAGCGCAAATGGACAGCGGCTACGACGCACCCACCCAGTCCTCGCGGAGCTCGGACGGCGACTGGTACGAAGGTGAAGGCTGGGTAGCCTTCGCGGGCATCATGATCGCGATCGTCGGGATTCTCAACTTCATCTATGGAATTGCGGCAATCTCCAACTCCCACTTCTACGTTCGCGAAGCCACCTATATTCTGAGCGACCTCAATACGTGGGGTTGGGTCCTCATGATCACTGGAATCATCCAGTTCTGTGCGGCTATCGCGATTTTCGGACACGTCGAGTGGGGACGCTGGATCGGAATCCTCACGGCCTCCGTCAACGCCATCATCCAGTTGATCTTCATCCCCTCATACCCATTCGGGTCCCTCGCGCTGTTCGCCCTCGACATCCTCATCATCTACGGCCTCGTCGCCTACGGCGGGCGTCAGGGCAGAGTCGCTTGAACACCTCGACTCATCGCAACTAAAAGGAGAATCAGAGACCGATCCGAAGGTCTCTCAAACTGAGAGGAATCGTCATGCCCCCCGTCACACAGGAAACGCAACGCACGCTCGAGGGCATCTCGGCGGGTGAGCTCGACATGCTGGAGACGGCCGTCGGACTGCGCGAGGTGGACCTCGCCGCGAGCGGCCTCGACGGTCGCACCTTCGCGCTCGTCAAGATCGCGGCTTTGGTCGCGCTCGACTCGCCCCCCGCCTCCTACGCATGGCAGGTACCCAACGCCCTCGCCGAAGGCGCCACCCCCGAGGACGTCACCGGCGTGCTGCGAGCCGTCGCCCCGCAGGTCGGCGGCCCTCGAGTCGTGGCAGCCGCCCCGGAGATAATGCTCGCGCTCGGGCTCGACCTGCCCGAAGCCGAAGGTTAGGGGAGGCCTCGCGTGCCCATCAGACGTCGTCGACCCCTCCTGCGAGCCGCCGCCGTCGGAGGCGGCGCCTATCACATGGGCAAGCGCCGCGCCGAAAGCCAAGGCCCGCCTGCCAACGCACCGGCGGACGAAGGTCTCGCCCAACAGACGCCCCCGCCGGCAGAGGCAGGCATGAGCGCCGAGGCCGTCCAGCGCCTCCAGGAGCTGGCCGAGCTTCACAAGCAGGGCGTCCTCACGGACGAGGAGTTCGCTGCACAAAAGGCCCGCCTCCTCGGCTGAGCGCTCGTCGCGAGCAACGGCCCACTTGCGGGCTTTCCCCTCCGTGTTTATTACCTATGCGATGTCGGTAATCGCAGCGTTGTACTGCACCTTTACGCTGATGCTCCCCCCTACCCCGGAGCGTACCTTCTGACAGATGTCGCTTGCCGTCAAGAGCGGGCGTCCGTTGTCGCGAGAGGGGCTCGTCCGGCGACCCCGACTCCTCACCAGGCTCATCGACGGGCGAGACATCCCACTCGTGGTGATCGTCGCCCCCGCCGGCTATGGCAAGACCAGCCTCCTCACGGAATGGCTCCTGCAGGACGAGCGGCTGAACACCTGGCTTTCGCTGGAGGACTGGCACGACGACCCCATCCGACTCACCCGCGAGATCGCCGGCCTGCTGGAAGAGCTCGAGCCTCTCGACGCATCCCTTGCCGAGGTCCTGGGTACCCCCGAGCCCGACTCAGCCTCAGCCGTCCTACCGGCCCTCGCCCAGGCGCTCGAAGCTCTCGATCAGCCGGTCGTGCTCGTCCTCGACGATGCCCATGCGCTCACCAGTCCCGGGGCGTTGCAAGTGCTCACCACCGTCGCTGAGCACCTCCCCTTCGGATCACAGCTCATACTCGCCTCCCGTACCCGCCCCGCCCTCCCCCTCGGCCGGCTGCGCGCCCACCGCTCCCTGCTCGAGCTCGGCGCCTCCGAGCTGGCCATGACACGCGCGGAGGCCGCCTCGCTCCTGCGCACAGCCCGCATCAAGCTCGCCCCCTCCGAGCTCAGCGCGCTCGTCGAGCGCACCGAGGGATGGCCGGCCGGGCTATACCTCGCCGCGCTCTCATCCCGCGAAGACCCCGACCCCCCGACAGCCCTCGCGAGCTTCGCCGGCAACGACCTCATCGCCGACTACCTACGCGACGAGTTCCTCTCAAAGCTCCCCCCGAGGACTTCGAGTTCCTGGTTCAAGCCTCCGTCATCGAGCGGCTCTCGGGGCCGTTGTGTGACGCGGTCCTTCAAAGAACCGGGTCCACGCGCATACTCGATCGTCTCGCCATCGGGCCCCTCCCCCTGGAGCCCACTGGTCGCACCCACGACGCCTATCGCTGCCACTGTCTGCTTCGCGAGGTGCTTCTCCATGAGCTGCGCCACACCGATCCCGAGCGCGAAGCCCACCTGCACCTGCGCGCGAGCGCCTGGCATCGAGCACGGCGAGATCGACCCCGCGATCGCCCACGCCGTCGCCGCCCACGACGCTCAACTCGCGGGCGACCTGCTGTGGGAGCACCTCCCCCGCTACATCACCGAAGGGCGCAACGCCCTCGTGCAAGGCTGGCTTGGGCATTTCTCCCCCGCTGAGCTCTCCCAACAGCCCTCGCTCGCGCTAACCGCCGCTCATAGCGCCCTTGCGCTCGGCGACATCCGCCAGGCAGAGCACTGGGGGCTCGTGGGAGCCTCCGCGCTCGCGCGCGCCACCACACCGCCCAAGGTCGCCTCGCTGCCAACCGGAGTCGCCGTCATCGAAGCCGCGGTAGGCCGTCACGGTGTCACCCCCATGGGCCTCCAAGCCGCCCGTGCCTACCAGCTCGAGGACGACGACAGTCCCTGGCGCTCGATCTGTTGCCTCTTTCAGGGTGTCGCCGACCATCTCACCGGCGATCGCGCCCAGGCGCGCGAGCACTTGGAGGACGGCATTCACCGCAGCGCCATCTCGGCCCCCAACGTCGAGACACTCTGCCTCTCCCAGCTCGCCATGATCACCGTCGAAGAAGGCGACTGGGACCGCGGTGTCGATCTCATCGCACGCGCCGTCAGGCAGGTCGAACGACACGGCCTCTCCGCCTATCCCACCTCGGCCCTCACCTTCGCCGTATCGGCGGACGTGCGCTCCCACGCCGGCCGCGTCGACGAGGGCAAGCGCGACGCGCGCCGTGCCGCCCACCTGCTCGCCCGGCTGGGAGACTTCATTCCTTGGTATGAGGCCGAGACGCGCATCATGCTCGCTCGCGCCGCTCTGCGCCTCGCCGACGTCGGGGCAGCACGCACCCTGCTCGCCGAGGCCTCCCAGCTCGCCCGCCGCGTCCCCGACGCAGTTCTCTTCGGAGGCTGGCTGGAGGAAACCTGGGGGCTCATCGACTCGGCCGCCACCACCGCACTCCCAGGCCCCTCGGCACTCACCATGGCCGAGCTGCGCATCCTGCGCTTCCTGCCCACCCACCTCTCCTTCCGCGAAATCGGTGCCCGCCTGCACGTCTCCACCAACACCGTCAAGACACAGGCTCACGCCATCTACCGCAAGCTCGACGTCTCCTCGCGCTCGCAGGCCGTCTCGCGAGCAGCCGAGATCGGGCTGCTCGACACCTAGCGCCAAACCCTCCCAGGCGCCCGGTGTGCCTGACAGATGGTGGATGGACACGCCCCACCCCCAAAACCTATGTGGAGGGCACCCACCCAAGCTGCTTTGAGATCTCCTCAGCGCTCGCCACCACCAGCGGTACCAATCGCTCAAGCACCTCTGACCGAGAGACCCCCGACTTCACAGCCGCCACCTCCACCGCGGCGATCACCTCGCCCTCCCTCGATCTGAGCGGCGCAGCCACGCACGTCTGTCCTTTCACGTGTACCTGGTCGGCGATTGCGAAGCCCTTCTGGCGGACCTTTCGCAGCTCATCGCTCAACTTCTCCCGGGCATCTCTCCCAGATTGGGAGCTCGCGTGCTCGACGGTGAGGTCGATCGCCTCGCGCTGCTCCTCGGGCGAGGCATGCGCAAGTAGGGTCCTACCCATCGCAGTGCTGCTAGCCGGCAAGCGCGAGCCCGGCCCGAGTCGCGACGCCACTTCGCTCTGGCCCCGCCACGAGCTTCTCACCCGGTCGATGTACACGATGTCCTCCCCGTCGAGCATCGCGACGCTTGCTGTACACATACTGTGGTCGCGCAGGTCGGTCAGGTGACGGCGGGAAAGTCTTCTGATCGCCGTAGAGTTCACCGCCGAGCGACCCGGGTCTCCCGCCCTCATCCCGAGCCGGTACTTGCGCCGCGGGCCCTGCTCCAGGTAGTCGAGCGCCACGAGCGTCGAGGCATAGCGGTGTGCGGTCGGACGACTCATTTCGAGCTCTTCCGCGATCTCCGCAATCCCCATCCACGGACGATCGGGCGTGAAGGCCTTGAGGATTGCCAATCCGCGCTCGAGCGACTGCGAGTAGCGGCCCTCGTGCGATGTCGGCTGATGCAAGATGCCTCCACGGATTGGTGACATGGTTGTCATCGAACTGGGCTTCCTTCCTGCGCTCAGTCATCTCCTGCCTCGCTCCCCTGTCGGCGATGGCGCTTGCCATCGTGACCATGTGGACCTATTCGAGCTAGTCAGTCCTGAATCTTTCAGAACTGAATGGCTTAATTTTGGGGGCTTGCTGGTGGTGTTGGGCTTCCACGAGCCCATTTTGGCGTGGGAGTTTGCTCCAAAAATGGGTGTCCCACGCGTGTGCGTGGGCTACTGAGGCTCCGCGGGCAGCCTTTCGAGTCGCTCTCGAACCCCCTGCAGCCATTCGATGCGCGCGTTCCAAAAGCCCAGCTCCGCGTCTCGGGAGACGATCCGCACCATCCTGTCCCATTCTGAGCCGTCTCCTGGATCGGCTTCCGAGGCACGCTTCAGGTCCTGTACGCGGCCGAGGCACACCAGCTCCTGCCCGTGAATCAGCTCGATCATCCGCGGTGCGTCGCGCGGACGACACAACGCGATCCTGAAGTGCAGATCATCGCGCAGCGGCGGCTCGGCAGCGGTCGAGAGCAGCCAATCGTCGAACGACGCCACCCCCTTGGGTGTCGCCTCGTAAATCGCGCGCCTTCCTGAGGCTCCATTGTTCAGCGGGTCCCCGTTCTCGTCGACCCTGCGCACCAACCCCTCGGTCTCGAGCTTCTCAAGAGCCCAGTATGGGTACGAGTCCGCCAGATCCGCGAATCGCAGCTGCCTGCGAACCCCGGAAGCGATCCTATAGGCATAGCTCGGCTGCTCGATCACCAGCCCGAGGACAGCGTGCTTAGCGGACACCGATTCCGGACCCACTTTCCAACCAGTGAACTACGTGCAAGACCCTGACAATAGGCCAACATTCGGCCCTCGACACCCCGTCAGCGTCGAATAGGTCGACTACGGGCACCATGCATGGATGACCCTTCAATCCGGCTCCCCCCGCGCGACCCCCGTTTGCCCAGTCCAGCGCTCAAGAATCCGTGGCCCCCTGTGGCCTCTTGGTAGCCCTCGGGGCTCCCCCGAGTCGGAAACAAAAGGCCTTCACCCCGTGGCCGACATCTGGGTCCGGCCGACTCTCTGGTGGCGCGGTAACTCTTCCCAGGTCCCCTGTGCCTGAGTCGCAAAAGCCGGAGACGGGATTCGAACCCGTGACCCCCTGTTTACAAGACAGGTGCTCTGGCCAGCTGAGCTACCCCGGCGTTGCCCCCTCATCGTACAGCGACTGGGCCGGCCGTCATCGGGCGCGATCTGAGCACCTGCCCGTGGCGAGTCCGCCCGCCCGCGTTACGTTGCTCTTCCGTTTCCCTGCTCGCCAGGTAGACCAAAAGAACGACCCAAAATCCTCAAATCTGCAGGCACTTATCGCTGTAACGCGAGTTGCCCACTCGGGTATCCCGTATATGGACGCCTTGCCTGCACCCCCCAACCGAGAGCGCGCTCGCATCATCTCCGACAGGTCGCCTATCGCCTCCGACAGGTCCCCTGGCGGATCGGTGTCGCTGACCGCCGAGTCTCATGGGGAGGCCGGCGTACACTCGGCTGCCCGGGCCCTCCGTCTGAATGCCCTGCGCGAGAAGGCCCTCGCGCGCGGCGTCAATCCGCTGCTCTACTGGCTCACCCGAGCCCTCCTCCTTCCCTTCTTCCTCGTCTACTTCCGTCTCCAGCGCATCGGTCGCGAGTACATTCCCGGCTCTGGCCCCGTCCTTTTCGCCGCCAACCACCGCAGCTTTCTCGACCCCTTCGTCATCGGGGCGCTCACACGCCGCCCCGTCTACTACATGGCCAAGCGCGAGCTGTTCGAGCGGCCTTGGCAGGCCTTTCTGCTGAGTAGCCTCGGCGCCTTCCCGGTCGACCGGGGCGCCGGCGACCAGCACGCCATGGCCACTGCCCGAGCGATTCTCCAGCGCGGCGACTGCGTGGTCGTCTTCCCCGAGGGCACTCGAGTGCGCCCCGGCCCGCTCGGCCCGCCCCACCGAGGGGTCGGCCGCCTCGCGCTGCAGACGGGCGCCCCCGTCGTCCCCGTTGCCGTCATCGGCACCGAGGATGTGCGCCGGGGTTGGCGCATCCGTCCACGTAAGGTCACGCTTCGCTGTGGCCGCCCGCTCCGCTACCCGATGGTCGACACACCTCCCCGTCGATCGCGCTCGGCGTCGCCGAGCGCATCTGGGCGTGCGTGAGCCTGCAATGGCAGTGGCTCGGGGGCGCGACTCCGGTGCGGTCCTGAGGATCTCTTCGAGGAGAGCTCCCCCGCCCGGCTCGGGCCGCCTAAGGATCCGATGGGAGCGTCTGAGGGTAGGGTGCGATGAGTGGCCAATCCCCAACCGCAGAAGTCCAAGGCGCAACTCGACGCCGAGTTCTCCGACCTGTATCGAGCCCACCTGCGCGACGTCTACAGCTACGCCTACTACCGAGTTGGCAACCACCACGACGCGGAGGACCTCACCGAGCAGACCTTCCTGCAGGCCTACCGTCATTTCGAGCGTGCCCAACGCGAGTCCGACGGAAGGCCCTTGCGCCCGTGGCTGATCCGCATCGCTCACAATCTCGCCGCCAACCTCTACCGCGACCGCTCGCGCCGGCCTTCCTCACCCATCGACGATACCTCCGAGCTGGTCGCCTCACATACCACCGAGGACCTGGTGGAGGGCCGCGACGAGCTCTCCCGAGTGCTCGATGGGGTGCAGCGTCTTCCAGACGACCGGCGCGAGGCTCTCGATCATGCGCTTCGCGCTCGGCATGGACAACCGCGAGATCGCGCGAGCCATGGGTCGCTCCGACGGTGCCACCAAGGTGCTGATCCATCGCGCCATCAAGCAGCTCGAGCAGATGGTCGGCTCCTCGGACTCGGGAGCCCCCGATGAGTGAGGCGGCACCCTCCTTCGAAGGGCTCCTTCACAAGGCCCTCTCTCCCGTAGACCCCCCCGATGATCTCGGCAAGCGACTGGAGGGTGCCCTCTTGAGCATCACCGAGAGCGCCGTCGAGGAGCTCGAAGGCATGGGAGCTCTCCTCGATGCGCGACCCCCGCAACTGGGCTCGTCCGGCGGCCGCCGTCGTGGTCGGTGGGACCGCGGGGGTCGCTCTCGTACTGCTGCGCGCCCGCCACCGTACAGCTCCCCGAGCGAGCACCATGCGGGGCGCCCGCGTCGCCGCCGGGCGTGCGATGAGCGAGCTCAGCGAACAGACCCGGCGCCTGCTTGGGCGAGCGCTAGCGGCGTTCCCTGGGTTTCGTTCCCCCGGGTCCCGACCCGCTCTCAAAATCAGCCCTCATTTCTCGGTGTGAGCGGCGCGGTTGAGCCCACGAGCTTGCAATCTCGTTACACACACTTCACAGTGTCTTCTTCGGAACTATTCAGATTGTCAGGCATATGGAACTTCTTGACGACAAAAGGCCTACAGCGATCCCCCCGATCTATGGCGGTGTGCGATCCACCGCCACTCTGCCCTCCAGCCGCACCAGGGGCCATCAATTTGAGCTTTTGTCGGCTGCTTCCACCCGTCTCTCCGACGAGATTCTCATGGCGCTCGTCATTCAGGGTGACTCCGACGCCTTTGCCCTCCTCTACCGACGCCATGCCCCTGCCGCGCTCGCGCTGGCCACGCAGATGTGCCAGCGGCGTGTCATCGCCGAGGAGGTCGTTCAAGAGGCCTTTCTCTCCTGCTGGCGCTCTCGTCGGCACTTCGATCCCAGCCGCGGCAGCCTCAGGGCCTGGGTGCTCGGGATCGCGCGCAATCGCGCCATCGACGTCCTGCGCCAGAACGTCGCCTCCGAAGTCTCCCGATGCAGGCGATCGTCGTGTGGAGGACTTCCTCGAGGCGAGCGATCGCACCGACGGGGAGGTCCGGCGACGTGAGCATGCCCGCGAACTCCTGGCCGCCCTCGACGACCTTCCTCCCGAGCAGAGTTGTGTGATCACGCTCGCCTACTACGGGGGCTACACCCACACCGAGATCGCCACCATGCTCGACACCCCAATCGGTACCGTCAAGGGTCGCATGCGGCTAGGGCTGCGCAAGATGGCCGGGAGTGTGCCCCCACCCGGCTGAACTCCCCAAGGGGGCCCTTCCCGCCCAGTGCGCTGCTAGCGTCTGCGCCGCCATGGCCACCTGCTATCGCCACCCCTCTCGCGAGACAGGGGTCTCTTGCTCCTCCTGCGGGCGTCCCATCTGCCCGGACTGCATGACCCCCACCTCAGTCGGAATGCGCTGTCCGGAGTGCGCCAAACAGAGCACGCGAGTCGTGCGTTTGCGCGAGATGAGCGACGTCCCGCGTGTCACCTATGGATTGATAGCCGTCAACGTACTCGCGTTCTTGTCCGAGGGCAGCTTCAGCATCTCTGGTCAGCCCGGTCCCAGCACGGTCTATGAGAAGGGCGCCTTGCTCGGGAGCCTGCCACTCTTCAACCAAGGTGTGGCCCACGGTCAATGGTGGCGCTTGATCACCAGCGGATTCCTTCACGAGAACCTCTTCCACATCGGGATGAACATGCTCGTGCTCTACTGGTTGGGGAGGATGCTCGAGCCGGCCATCGGCTCGGTCCGCTTCGCCGCCGTCTACTTCGTCTCTCTGCTGGCCGGATCGTTCGGCGCTCTGCTGTTGACTCCGCACAGCTTCACAGTGGGCGCATCAGGCGCGATCTTCGGTCTAGCCGGATGTGCGGTCGTGGAGATGCGCTCGCGCAACATACCGATCATGCAGAGCGGCCTCGGGACGCTGATCCTGATCAACCTGCTCTTCAGCTTCACCGCCTCGGGCGTATCGATCGGAGGCCACCTTGGCGGGCTCATCGGTGGCGCGCTTGCGGGTGTTGCGCTGAAGGCCGCCGACACACGGCGTAACTCACTTGCCCTCGCGCTCTGCGCCTGCGTGGCGCTCGGCGGGGCTTTCTTCGCCGCCGGAGTGCTCACCGCGGATTCGAGCGATATCTCCGCAAGCGCCCCCGAACAACAGATTGTGATCCCGGGCGGCTAACGCCAGGGCCCCGACATCTTCGATCGCGGGACCCAGGGCGTTACATCCCCAGCGCCCAGGGTAGGCTGGTCCTTGATGTCGCTTCTCTCCACTGAGGACATATCGGCCGGCCTCGCTTCCAGCGAGTGGCGGCGCGACGGGCAGGCGATCGTGCGGGAGCTTGCCTTCGAGGACTTTCCTCGGGCGATCGCGTTCGTCAATCGCGTCGCCGACGCCGCCGAGACCGCCAACCACCACCCCGACATCTACCTCCACGGCTGGAACAAGGTTCGCCTGGAGCTCTCCACCCATTCAGAGGGTGGCCTCACACAGGCCGACCTCGAGATGGCGACGCGCATCGACCATCTCGTTTGAGCCGACCAGCACCCCTGCTACGGTTGTGCGGTCGGCCACCGATGAAAGACGACGACCAACCTCCCCGAAGTAGCCTGGCCAGTCCGTTGGCCAGTCCGGCGTGAATGGGCTCAAGCTCATATTCGCGGTCGTCCTGGTCGCGATCAACGCATTCTTTGTCGCCGCCGAGTACGCGCTCGTGCGCTCGCGCCGGGCACGCCTCGAGGTCATGCGCGACGAAGGCTCGCGTGGGGCGGCGCTTGCTCTCCATCAGCTAGACCGCATCAACGAATACATCTCCGCCGTCCAGATCGGCGTCACCATGACCTCGATCGCCATCGGCGCGCTGGCCGAGCCTGCGCTCGCGGAGATCCTCAAGGGCGCCCTTGGCGGCGGAGCGGGTGAGATCCTCAGTCAGGACGCGGCAGTCGCCATTGCGGTGATCGTCGCCTTCCTGCTGATCGCTGCCACGCAACTCATAGCGGGGGAGATGGTGCCCAAAGCTCTACGCCATCGACCGCGCGGAGTCGATCGCACGCCGGATAGCTCGTCCACTGCAGGCCTTCAGCGTGTTCTTCCACCCCGTCATCATCGGCCTCACGGTCGTCTCGGGACGCATCCTGAGGCTGCTCGGCGTCGAGATGAGCGCACACAGGGAAGGGGGCTCGCCCGATGAGCTCAAGCGCCTGATAGCCGAGTCCTATGCAGGCGGTCACCTCGACCCGGGTGAGGCAGGCATGCTCACCGGCGTGTTCCACCTCCATGAGCAGGAGGCCCGACAGGTCATGACCCCGATCCCGGCCGTCGTCACCGTCGACATCACCCAGGACGTGCAGGCTGCGCTCGAGCTGTGTATCTCCAGCGGCCACACGAGACTCGTCGTGATCGAGGGTGAGGACCGCGATCGCGTTCGCGGGCTTGTCCATGCCTCCTCGCTTGCCCGCCGCCTGATGCACGATGGCCCGCACGCCTCGATCGAGTCGATCATGCACGACGCCCCAATCGTCCCCGAGACCAAGCCGCTCGATGACCTGCTCGCGGATCTTCAACGTCAGCGCACATCGATGGCCGTCGTCGTCGACGAGTACGGGCGCGTAGTCGGGATCGTCACGATCGAGGACATCATCGAGGAGGTGGTGGGGGAGATCACCGACGAGACCGACCCAGCCGGAGGCGAGGTCCGTCGTCTCGCCGACGGCGACCTCTTCGTGCGCGGTCACGTCTCACTCGCCGACCTGCTCGACTATGAGGTCGAGCTGCCGGTCGACAGCGACGCCTACAACTCGGTCGGTGGTTTCGTCTTCGCCGAGCTCGGACGCCTTCCGCGTCGTGGTGACACGATCAGCTCCGGTGACTTCTCGATTCGGGTCGAGTCAGTCCACCACAATCGCGTGGAGGCCGTCCGCATCCGTCCGCGCCGCGCCGCCCGTGTGCGCGAGGAGGACCCTCGCCACGATCTTCCTCCACGCGAGACGCCGGCTCAGGAGGCCCCCAATCACGAAGCCCCACCGGCGGCCCCGGGGCCCTGACACGAGCCCCGCTCGGCGACCCTAAGACACGTCCGGCCCGCGGGGGAGCGGGCCGGAGCGTGTGCACTGGGAGGAGGCGGGTGTGCATTTGCGATCTGAATCGCCCCCCAATTATCACCGTGTTGATGAAGCTCACCTAAAATCCGTAAGCGTCTAAGCGAGCTCTTACCGGGCCCCTTGCGGTGTGTGATTTGGCGTCAGACCCTCGGAGGTGGCTTCTCGAAGATCATCAATAGGCCAGGAAACCTTGCTTGGTCTTACGACCCAGCGCCCCCTCGGCAATCAGCTCGTCCACACGCGGAGGGATCTGCTCCCCGATCGTCTCCCCGATGGCCTTGGACACGTCGAGGCCCACGAGATCGAGCAGCGCCAGTGGTCCCATCGGGTGTCCCGCGCCGAGCTTCATGCAGGTATCGATGTCCTGTGCCTTCATTCCGGTCTCTTCGAGCAGCCGCACCGCATTGAACAGGTAGGGGAACAGCAGGCGGTTCACAACGAACCCCGGAACGTCCGGAACCTCCACCGCCGTCTTCTCGAACGCCTCGCACAGCGCCAGCGCTCGGCTGCGGGTGTCCTGTGAGGCCGCACTCGGAAATACGAGCTCCACGAGCTTCATCTTCGTCACGGGATTGAACACGTGCAACCCAAGAAAGCGCTCGGGCCGGCCTGAGGCCTGTGCCAGCCGCTCCACCGACAGCGATGAGGTCGTCGAGGCGAGCACGGCCTCCTCGTCGAGCACGCCATTCAGCTCTGCCAACAGGCCTGCCTTGACGTCGTGATCCTCCACCACCGCCTCCACCGCCATCGAGGCGTTCGCCAGCGCGGCGGAGTCCGTGACGATCTGGATGTGCCCCAAATCGATTTCCGCGTCCATGCGGCTGAGCGTCTTCTCGACGGTTGTCCGCGCGCGCTCGGCCGAGCTCTGCGAGCGGGCCAACAGCAGCACGGGCCGTGGTGTGCGGCGGTGGCGGCCAAGCCCGCAGGCAATCGTTCCGCTTCCGATTATGTCCAGTCGTTCGTTCACGGTCGTGCTCCCTTCTCGTCGTCTCTGGGGGTGTTGTGGTACCCCGGACGCGATCTGTCGGCCTCGGTTGGGTTGACTGACTAGTCAATCTAGGGTTCTAGAGCGGTACAGTAGAGATAGCGAGCGTCGTGCGCGTTCCCACAACGCGCCCCGGCGAGCGTCTCGCATGCACATGCCGGGCTCCCGCCATGGCATCCCGGCAACAGACGAGCAAAGGACTTCCATCATGAGGCAAGCAGACGGCCGTGAGGTCGTGATCGTCGAGGCGGTACGCACTCCGATCGGTCGCGGGCACCTGGAGAAGGGCTACTACAAGGACACCCACCCCAACACTCTGCTTGCGAAGGTCTACACCGAGGTGATCGACCGTGCCGGCATCGAGCCCGCCATGGTCGAGGACGTCGTCGCCGGATGCGTTCAGCAGTTCGGCGAGCAGGGCTTCAACATCGCTCGCAACGCCTGGTTACAGGCGGGCTTGCCGATTGAGACTCCCGGCACCACCGTCGACCGCCAGTGCGGCTCGGCTCAGCAGGCTGTCAACTTCTCGGCCGCCTTGATCGCGGCCGGCGTGCACGACACGATGATCGGTGGTGGCGTCGAGCACATGGGCCACTTCCCGTTCTGCCGCGGGCATGAAGACCCAGCAGGAGTTCGGCTTCGCCTTCACCCCCGAGCTGATGGCCAAGCACAACATCGTCGGTCAGGGTCTCGGTGCCGAGATGATCGCCGACGAGTGGGAGATACCTCGCTCAGAGCTCGACGAGCTGGCGGTGCGCTCTCACAAACTGGCCCACCAGGCCACCGAAGAGGGTCGCTTCGAGCGGGAGATCGTGCCGATGCGCGGTCAATGGCGACACCTACGTAACCGATCAGGGCATCCGTCCCGATACGAACCTGGAGGCGCTCTCGCAGTTCAAACCCGCTTTCAAGCCAGACGGCAAGATCACCGCGGGCAATAGCTCCCAAATCTCTGACGGCGCGGCCGCGGTGCTGTTGATGTCAGCTGAGAAGGCGAGGGCCCTCGGGCTGAAGGCACGTGCTCGAATTGTGGATCAGACGACCGTGGGCTGCGACCCGGTAAAGATGCTCGAAGGGCCGATTCCCGGCCACGCGCAAGATCCTCGAGCGCAATGGCATGCAGATCGGCGACATCGACCTGATCGAGATCAACGAGGCATTCGCTCCGGTCGTCGCCGCCTGGAAGCGCGAGCTCAGCCCCGACATGGACCGCGTCAACGTCAACGGCGGGGCGATGGCACTCGGCCACCCGCTCGGCTCCACCGGGGCACGACTGATCACGACGCTCTTGCACGAGCTCGAGCGCTCCGACAAGGAGATCGGCTTCGTCACTATGTGCTGTGGCGGCGGTCTTGGGACGGGAACGCTGATCCAGCGCGTCTGACTTCGATCAGGCGCTTCTGGCGTGCGAGAGCGGCGGAAGCGAGAGCACGGCCGTAGGCCGGCGCCAGCGTGCAGGATAGCACGTAAGCTGGCCGAGGTCGCCGACCGATCGGCGACCCATGGATCGCCGATCGGCCAGTGCCGGCTATCGCGCGTCGACGGTCCCGCGCCGGTCCAGTCGACCGGCACCGGCGGGAGGGCCAGCAGTGCCTGCCAGGTGACCGCTTCGGTGTGGCCACTGGCCACGATCCCGTGGGCGACCTGGAACTGCTCCAGATTGGCGGTCGTCGTCGAGTCGAAGATGCCCGTTGTCGCTTGGGCGGGGATCGCGGAGGCGAGGTGCTCCTGCATCCACAACACAGGGTCGCCCTTGCTGCCCTGGGAGAGTTCCGACCAGGAAGGGTTGGGGATTACGCTCGTCCAGCGGAGCGAGGGGGTGCGGCGAGCGCCGTCCAGCCGATCGCTGAGGTCTCCTGGAAGTCCCACCAGGAGATCCCGCTCGCGCCGTAGAGGGTCGCCTCCTCGCGGAAGCGCACCATGTCAGAGGAGGACGGGCCTTCGTAGGTCTGTCCGAGCGGGACGATCGGACGACCGTAGGGGCGGTTTGAGATGTATGTGTTCGCATAGGTCGTGTCCACCGAGTTGCCGATCGCCTTCCAGTACATCTGCGGCGCGTTGAACTGGGCGCCGTCCGGACCCAGGAAGACCGAATAGGGAAAGGCCGTGTGGTAGTACACGTAGGGGAATGCCGCCAGCCCGAGCGGGTAGGCTGCTCCGATCGCTGTTCTGAGATCCGCGATGTAGGTCTGGGCCGAGCCATAGCGCCCTTCGTACTCGGACTCCGCGTCGATCACCAGGCAGTCCGCGCCCGCCGCGACAGCCCGCGCGCCAAGGCCGGCCTCGCCTGCCGGGTTGGTCCCGTAGACGTACTGCCACGCGCACACCCTCAGCCCGTTGGCGTGCATCTGCTGCACGAGTTCAGGGCTGAACTGGCTCCAGTAGTTGGAGGACCCGTCGGAGCTCTTCACGAACAGCGTCCCCACCCCGGCGGCATGTGCCTGGGCGACGATCGACGGCGAGGTTGCCGTCGGTCGGACTGGCTCACATACCAGATCCACATCCCCTGTCCATCGAATGCGCTTCCCGAGGGGGTCACGCTCGATAGCGGGGCCGGAACGGGCGGAGTGGGGGGGTGCAGGGCGTGGCTCACCACCTGGATGGGGCCGTAGGAGTTCGAGTGGCGTCCATGGCTGAGCACGATCATGATGCGCCCCGAGTGGGCGCTCCTTGGGACGTGGACCACGACCCCAAGCTGTGAGCTCGCGATGTGGGCGGTGGGAGAGTTGCGTGCTATGCGGGCCCCGTAGCTGCGCGGGAACGCCACCACCATCCCTTTCTGCAGGCCCCCCCCTTGACTAGGAGCTCCCCACGCGCAGACACCTGGTGAGGGTTCGTTGAGCAGTGGGTCGCCGGTACGCACACCGCGCTTGAGATCTTGACCGTTGCCCTGTGTTCTGTGGAGGCACGCGTCTTGCGGGCAGCTTTCGTCGGGGCAGCTTTCGGCGCTCCCCTGCCGGGAGCTGTCCCCCCCCCCAGACGGGGCCACCGCACCGCCGGCCCCTTTGGGGGTCCCCGACGCGAGCGCGGGCTGGGCACATATCGAGCAAGCCAAGCCAAGCGTCAGCAGCGCGGCCCTGACGGCCCTCGAGCTCGATCGCTTGTCGACTGCGCTTGCCACGAACCATTCCTTCCTGACTCTTGAGCCTCAGGCCAAGCCTGGCGCCACCCTCCGAGTCAAAGCGACCCACGAAGACAGGGCCGGCGGGGCTCGACCTTAGCGGCTCTGGCCCCCCAAACCGCCGATGGACAGAGAAGTTGCGTGTGTGTGGCCCACATGCCTTACCTGGGCACCATCAATCTTGGCTAGCCGATTCCCGACGTGTTGGCCCTGATACGCCACCCATGGTGTGAGTCGCGGCCAGTTTGAAATACGACGAGTTTTTCGCTTGACAGACGGCGGTCTTTCGTATAGAACCGTCCTCTCGGTGTGTTCCGATAGAAAAGATATGCCTCGTTTCTCAAATGGCTAAGCAGGCATGTCGGGCATGGCTTGTCAGATCCCAACTCGAGTCGAGTTGGGCGGGGCCGCCGTTTCTGCAGCATCAACCAAACCAGGAGGATTAGGATGACTAGAATGGGCAAACCCCATATGGGGAGGGGTGCCAAGCGAATTGCTCCCCTGCTCGCGGTGTCTGTCGTATCGCTTGTTATGCTCGGGTTCGCAGCCCCGGCGCTGGCCCTCAAACCGACCGGAGAATGGGCCCAATTCGGCGACTGTCCAGTAAAAGTCACAGGCGTTAGCTCCTGTGTCTTTGCACAGACCAACAGCGGTGGATTCACGATCAGCACGACTACGGTGCCAATCACGAAAACGATCACGCTCCAAGGCGGAATCATAACGAATCCAGAAACCGGAGCTGAAACATTTGTAAATGCAACCGACGGAAACACGTTGTCGAAAACGCCCCAGACAGTGCCTGGGGGCCTGCTGAAAATCGTGGCACCGACAGGCTGGCCGGAAATCCTGCAGATAATCTTCAACGAATTCATCAACAAAGGTATCACTGGGGTAACCGCCACGACCGAACTCGTCGGTAACGTCGGAATAAACAGAACGGCACTTTTTACTGGCGCTCCAAACGCGCTAACGTTGCCGGTACGGGTGCACCTTGAAAATCCGTTCCTCGGCAACAACTGCTTCATCGGCTCAAAAGCCAAACCAGTAAACGTGGAACTCACGACTGGTACGACGAGCCCGCCATTACCAAATGAACCGATCACTGGAAGCCTGGGCACAATCAGTGAAAAAGGCGAAAACACGATACTGGTTCTCACCAACAACTCGCTTGTGAACAACTCGTTCGCGGCGCCCGGAGCCGAAGGCTGCGGCTCGCAGATCCTGTTCGGACTGTTCACGGGTATTATTGACAGTGCTGTGAACTCCTCGCTCGGGCTGCCCTCCGCTGCGGGACATAACACAGCGATCCTCAAAGGCAACCTCGAAAATGCCTTGGCCTCTGCCGTGGTGGCTAGCGAAAAATAAGCCTCATTCGTCATAATCGATGCAAATGACGTAAGACGGTGAATAGTGGGTCCCGCCAGAGAGTCTGGCGGGACCCACTATCGGTTACGGCTCGAACTCAGCTGCAAGCACCGCTCAAAAATGCTGTGATGGGACTCTCGCAGCTGGTGTGTCGTTCAGTCGCGAGCGGCTTGGCTCAGGTGTCGTCTGCGCCCCAGCGAAATCCGAGCGCTGAAGGAAGCGGAGCAAGCGGGCTCTCCGGCAGGCCGGCCGGCGGCTCCGGCAGGTTGTAGCCGGTCGGCGCCACGTCATTCGGGGCGTCCCCGTGGAAGATGGAGGCGAGATACTGAATCTGCTCGCGCCCCACGCCCAACTCGAACTGGCCGCCGCCATAGTTGCCGATGCCGCGCTTCTCACAGAAGTCGAAGGCGTCGAGGAGGTTTCGCAGTCCTCCGAGCCGGGACGGCTTGATATTGACCATCCGCGGCGGATAGGGGAGCGCCTCGATGTCCGCCACCGAGTGGATCGGGGCGTCCCATGAGAAGCGCCCACGGTGGGCCTCGAGCGCCGCGTCGGTCTCCGGCGTCAGCGCCGGATCCTCGATCCAAGCGTCTGGGAAGGCCTCCGCCACGCGCCGGTAGAGGACAGGGTCGGGAGCCTGGTCGACGATCGAGCCCGAGTAATAGCCCTTGAAGTCGACTGACTCGACCGCGCCGGTCTCAACGAGCTGCGCGATCAGCTCCTCATTCCACGAGCTCGTGGGGTCGAGCTTGAAGCGCAGCCACGGGTAGCGCTCCAGACGCCTTCTCAGTGGGTCCATGCTCGGGGGCTCACCAAGGCGCAGCGACACCACGAAGCGCACGGGCCGCGGTTCGCGATCGAGCGCTTCATGGAGCGTTGTCCCTGCTTGGCGCAGCGCGAGGTCCAGCGCCGCCGCCTCATACGCCCACACGCGATACCTACGGGACACCTCACGCTGAGGCTCCGTGGGAAAGAGGTCGAGCGAGGCCACCAGCTCGCTGAAGGAGCCGACCGTCCAGCTGCCCTGGAGGGGCAGGTTCGGGCCCCCCGCCTGCAATATCTCGTGATCCACCGCGTCGTAGGTCACATCCTCGCCCACGCCCTCATGGCCCGCTCCCGCCAGGTGGATGACCGTGCTCTTGCGCTCGAACTCGCTGGACACGAGCGCCTGCAGGGGCTCGAGCTCGTAAGTCTCGATCTCGATCGGCAGGTTCGCGAGCTGCTCCCAGGTCTTGGACGGCGCGGTCATGAGGCGCCCAGCTTAACCGCTGGCTCAGAGCCATCCGTCGAGCGCTACGATCGGCCGTCATGGCGCAACGTGGATCCTGGGTCTCCCCCTAACTCGATGGCGAGCAACACAAGGGGTCCGCGGGGTCGTTCCCGCAAGCCGCGTCCAGGTGGGCCCCCACCCGCCGATCCTCCTCAGTCCGAGACGCGAGAGCGGCGAGGGTCTCGCCGGCAACCCCAACCGCGCTCCGCGCCACGTGCGCGCGTCCCCTCCCAAACGACTTTCGGCGAGCGCCCTCCGGCGCCCTGGCACCCGCTGCCGCTCTCAGAGCTGCTCATCCTCGCGGGAGCTGTCGCGTTCGTGCTAGCCGTCTCTCGGCTTCGCCACGGCCCGGCGTCGGGCGGGCCCCTGCTGCTCGCGGGGATCGCGGCCGTCTCGCTCGGCACGATCGAGGTCACCTGGCGAGAGCACTCGAGCGGCTTTCGCTCTCACACGCTTCTGCTCGCCCTGCTTCCCGTGATCGTCCTTCACTCGGCGGTCGTCCTCGGCTACACGTTCCTTGCCAAACCCTCCCAACTCTTGAACGTGGGCATGTTCGCCGTCGATATCGCCGTCTTCGTCATCCTCTTCAGGCTGCTACGCACCCGCTTCTTGGACGCGCGTGCACGGATGGTCAGTCGACGCTGATCAGTACGCACGCAGGCGCGTACTGAGAGTTCGTGCGACTAGTCGACGCTGAGCGCAGCGACGCTCACGGAAGGCATCGGACGCTCACCCTCGTTGGGTGCCTCTCCGCGCGTCTCGCCGGTGACACCGAGACGTTCCAAGCGGGCGATCTCGCGTTCGCCTTCCACTCGCGCCGGGTCGTTCTCCGCCAGCCCCGCTATTAGACGCACGATGCGGTTGCGCAGCTGTAGGGCAAAGTGTGGTGTGGAGGCCCCCATCAGCTCGCGTACGTCCTCCACGCTCACCTCACCCGAGCGCTCCTTCTCCAGGCGGGTGGGACTCTCGGCTTGGCTCATGCTCTGCTCACCCTCCTGTCGTCTGCGTCGGTTCGCCTGTCGCCGTCGTCGAGGATGAAATCGGGGGTTCGGCCGCCGGTCGCGAGGCTATCTCCAGGCGCGCGTCCAGACTCGCCTGGGTTTTTGCCGAGATCGCACTTTCGTCTCCTATCACCCAGCCGTGATTGTAGACGCCATGCACCGGCCCCGACGAGGGCGAGCCGGGCTGGAGGTCGCTCAGGTAAGCGTCCAGCGCGACCGGGACGCCGTCGGGGCTTTCCAGCAGCAGCAACGGGCCATAGTCACCTGTCGCCGACAGCGGCGCCGCGGCGGGCCCGTCCAGCGGCCTTGACGCACTGGCGAACACAAGCCCATGTCCCGGTTCCACGACCCCCCAGCCGAACGACCCGTCGGTGAACCGCGAGACCGCAATCGCGTTCGTGGCGGCATCCTGTCCGGATATCCGTGTCACCGCGCCGTACCTGCCAAGCTCGCTCGCCACGTTCTCTCCCACAACGGCACCTGGGCCCACGACGTACATCGACGTGTGCCCGAGTCGCCGCAGCTCCGCCCTCGTCGCCCGCGGGATTCCCGATCGCTCGACGAACAGGATTGGCGTTCCCGTTTGAGCCGCCAAGCCGGCGGCAGGCATGGTCATCGCAGGCGGCCCGTCGGCTGCCGTGACGATCAACTGGCGGGGTGCCCGCTTGCGCAGCGTGCTCGACAACTGCTCGATTGCCACCGCCAGGGAGGCCGGATCGCTGCCGGTGAGCGACCCTGTGCGATACCCGGACGGGCCACCCCCATTTCCAATCCGGATCACCTGGACATTCTTCAGAGCCCGGGCCCCCGTCGGCTTCATCGCGAGCAGCGCCTGCATGCTTGCTTGCGGCAGCTTCCCCCCTTCGCTGTAGAGCAGAGGGACGTGCAACGGAGGGCCCGCGAGCGTCGAGGCCGCGAGCGCCGCCGGCCAGTCTCCGTCATCCACCAACCCGACCGCCTGAGGGCGGGTCGCGGGTGTGAGCCCGGGATACACCGCCACCGCGATCGCCGCGGCGTCCACCGCGCTCCCCGAGCCTCCCAATCGGGTGGTGTTCTTGGTCGAAACTCCCCCCGCCCCCTGGGCGCTCACGGCGGCCACGGGTCCAGTCCCGTTCTTCAGGGACTGTCCCGATAGCGTCTTGCCGCATCCGGAGACGGCTCCACAAAGGGCAAGGCCGAGGGCAGCGAGGCGCAAGGACTCGGAGGGACGGACACGCATTCCCGCCACGCTACCCACCGCATCCGACGGCTGCGGCGGTGGGGAGGAGTATCGCGGGCCATCCTGAGTCGGGTGTCGCCCAGTTATCGCCGATTTTGCGCAAACAAAGGCGGTCGAACCCATGCAGACGCTGCAACCGTCATTGCACTCTGATAGCGTCTCGCCGCGAACGCCGAATCCCTGGCCAGAAGCCAAGGAACGGGGGACCCAAGTTGTTGGGGCGAATCCCGCGGTAATCCGTGAGAAGCGCAGGCTCTTTCAGCGCTAGCCCGTCAGCTAACCCCGCAGGCCGACGAAAGAGGTTGCTTTGCGTTTGCGGGCTCTGTGCTCAACGGTTTTCTGCATGCTGTTTGTGGCCGTCCTGCCGGTGTCGGCGATGGCTGTCACGGGTGGTGTCGCCGCCGGTGGGGTCGCCGTTCCCCCGGCCAAGGCCCCCGCCGTCAAGCGTCATACCGCCCCGGTCACCTCCCGTTCGAGGAACCTCACGTATAACGGCCCGGTCTACGAAAAGACGGTCACCGGCCAGATCGTCCCCTTCGTGTCGGCGCAGGCCTCCAGCGAACAGAAGGTCGTCACGGGCGGCAGCGCCGCCGTGGTGCCCGCGGTGGCCAAGCCCGAGTTGCTTGTCCCCGGTCATGCCGCGCGCATGGTCGATGGTCTCGGCGCGGCTCCGATGTCCGCCCCGCTCGCGGTCCAGGCGATCGTCTGGGCCGGCAATCAGATCATCGGCCTCCCCTACATCTTTGGCGGCGGCCACGCCTCCTTCGTCTCCCCCGGGTATGACTGCTCAGGCACCGTTTCCTTCGCGCTGCACGGCGCCAGCCTGCTCACCACCCCGGAGGACTCCTCCGAATTCATGGGGTGGGGCTCGCGCGGTCTCGGGACGTGGGTGACGGTGTTCTCAAATCCCGGGCACGCCTACATGACGGTGGCAGGTCTGCGGCTGGACACGAGCGCAGCCGACGATCCCACCGACCAGCAGGGCCCCCGCTGGCGCCCGCTGCGGCCCGCCAACGGCGGCTTCACGGTTCGTCACCCCACGAGCTTGTAGCGCGCGGAGTTGGTCCACGAAATCGGCTGCCCCACGCGTACGCGTGGGGCAAGCGTTTTCGGATATCACCACACGGGCGGCGATGCCCGGTGGTCGGCTACCCTTGTAGCCTCACGTCCCCGCCCCACAGGAGGATCAGATGGCCGGTTTGACCGGGCGCATGTCAACCGTCGTGAAGGCCAAGGTCTCCAAGCTCTTGGATCGCGCCGAAGACCCCGCCGAGACGCTCGATTACAGCTACCAGAAGCAGGTCGAACAGCTACAGAACGTCAAGAAGGGCATAGCGGACGTTGTGACCGCCAAGAAGCGCCTCCAACTGCAGGAGACCTCGCTTCAGCAGCAACTCGTCAAGCTCGACACGCAGGCTCGTCAGGCGCTCTCCTCCGGCCAGGAGGATCTTGCGCGCACGGCCCTCGAGCGCAAGAACATCGCCCAGACCGAGCTCCAGTCGCTCGATACGCAGGTCACAGAACTGGAAGCCCAGCAGGAGAAGCTGACCGATTCCGAGCAGAAGTTGCGAGCCAAGATCGAGGCATTCCGCACCAAGAAGGAGGTCATCAAGGCCCAGTACTCAGCCGCAGAGGCCCAGGTACGGATCTCCGAGGCAGCGACCGGGGTGGGCGAGCAGATGGCCGATGTGGGCCTCGCGATGCAGCGCGCGGTGGACAAGACCGAAAACATGAAGGCTCGCGCCGACGCCGTCTCAGAGCTCGAGGCCGCCGGCACGTTCGAGGACATCACCGCCCTTGGCTCAGGCGAAGACGACATCGATCGCCAGCTCAAGGAGCTCTCCAGCAAGTCGGCCGTCGACGACGACCTCGAGAAGATGAAGAGCGAACTCGGTTCAGGCGCCCAACCTCCCGGGGGCGGTCAGCTCGGCGTGGGCGACGGTGACTCAAAGGAGCAGTCCGCATGATCGTCCGTATCTCAGGCGAGGATCAGTACCGGATCGACGATGGCCTGCATGGTCGTCTGAACGAGCTCGACTCAGCCGTGCTCGCAGCGATCGACGCCGGCGATGAGACGGCCTTCAAGGCGTCCTTCTCTGAGCTGCTCGGCTACATCCGCGCCAACGGGTCGCTCGTGGGCGACGAGGAGATCGAGACATCCGACCTGATCCTCCCCCCCGACGACATCACGCTTGCCGAAGCTGCCGAGGAATTCACCGGGGAGGGCCTGATCCCGGATTGACGCCCGATCTTTGGGTCGGGTCGGGGTCGATTGTCCAAAGAGGGTGTCCCACGCATGCGTACGCTTGGGCAGGTCAGATCGGTATGCCCCACAGGGGGAACCAGCGCTCCAGTTCCGGCTCGATCGGCAGCTCCGAGGCCATCTGGGCCTTCAATTGCAGCTCGCGCTCGGTTGCGCGCTCGGTCGAGCCCCCGGTTGGGTGTGTCGAGGTCGAACTGCCGCTTCCCGAGGCGGGCACGAACGGGTACCAGAAGCCGCGCTTGTAGTTGTAGATGAAGTACAGCCGGCGTCCCTTCGCGTCCTTGAAGGCGAACACGGCGCACAGAAGTCGCTCGCCGTGCCCGGCGGTCTCGATCGACCCGCTCACGGCGTTGATGCCCACCGCTAGGTCTTCCACGGAGTCGTCGCGCAGCACCATCCAGCGGTACCCAAAACTGTCGTCCTCGGTGTGCACCTGCGTGCCGCTATCCCCGCCCGTGGCCGTGACGACTTCTTCCATGTCTTTGATCGCGGCTTCGAAATCGCTCGTTTGGAGCGCCTGGAAGACGATTGCCGCCGCCCCCGCGGGCTCGATCTGGTGCTCAGTCTCCAGAGCCACATACGCGGTGGAGATCGCGAACAGGCGGTCGGGCGCCGGCCCCTTGACCTCGTGGCGGCCAGTCAGGATGTCGCGGAGTCCCATTGTGTCGGCGGGCGAAGTGTCGGCGGGTAAGTGGTTAGCGGGGAGGGGGAGAGGGAGAGGGAAGGAGAGAGGGAGAGGCGAGAAGGAGGGGAGGAAAGAAGGAGGGTAGGGGGCCTGGTGGCGGCCTGGCGCGGCCGCTAGGCCGCGCTCTGCAGCTGGGACTCCAGCCGACTGAGCGCGTCGAGGCGCTTCTCGAGTGCGGGGTGGTCGGAGAAGAGGTTCATCAGCGACTTCTTGGTCCGCGCCGGGATGATGAAGAACGCGCTCATCCCTTCGGCTGTGCGCATGTCCTGACTTGGGATGCGCTCCATCGTGCCGCTGATCTTCAGCAGCGCGGATGCCAGCGCGCTCGGGCGGCCCGTGAGCACCGCTGAGCCGCGATCGGCGGCGAACTCGCGGTAACGCGAGAGCGCCTGCAGGAGCAGGAAGGAGATCGCGTACACCACCACGGACACGAGCACCACGATCATCACGTCCTGCTCCTCTTCGTTGTCGCGACCGTACCCGCCACCGAAGCCCCCTCCGAAGAAGAGCGCGAACTGGGCGATCAGGGAGGCCAGCGTCGCAAAGAAGCTCGCGAGCGTCATCACCATCACGTCGCGGTTGATGACATGGGTGAGCTCGTGCGCCATCACGCCTTCGAGCTCGGCGCTGTCGAGCATCTCCAGTATCCCGCTTGTCGCGCACACCGTGGCCTTCTTCTGCGAGCGACCCATGGCGAACGCGTTGGGCATCGATGTCTCCATCACGCACACCCTCGGCTTGGGGAGGTCCGCCTGCACGCACAGTCGTTCGATGATCCCGTGCAACTCCGGCTGTTCCTCCGGGGTGACCTCTTTCGCCCCAAGCGTTGCGAGGGCGATCTTGTCGGAGGTGAACAGCTGCATGGCCAGCATGACCACGGCGATCACGACGATGAAGCCGGCGGCGGCACCGGCCGCGAACAGCACCCCGATGAACACGACGTAGACGAGTCCCAGCAGGAACATCGTCAGCAGCATGCGCGCCTGCAGGCCGCCGTCTTTGCCGAAGTTGGAGGGTCGCTTGGCCATCTACATTGATTGTAGAGTCCGCTGGTGGCGATGTCTCAGTGAAGCCCGAAGTCCACCTGCTCGGCATCTCGATCAAGACGTTCGGGGTGACGTTCGCGCTCGGCTTCCTCGCGTGCGGCTTCGTGATCGCGCGGAGGCTGCGGGAGCTCGACAAGCCCGTCGACTGGGCCTATGAGATCGTGTTCGCGGCGCTCATCGGCGGCCTGGTGGGCTCGCGTGCCTACTTCGTGATCCAAAACTACTCGCAGGTCAAGCACGACCTGATCGGCTCCATCTTCTCCGGGTCCGGTCTGGTTTGGTACGGCGGGGCGATCGGCGGGGCGATCGGCGTGATCGCATGGATGTACTGGCGTGGGCGTGCTCAACCTCGTCACCGTGGACATGTGCGCGACGGTGCTGGCGCTGGGCTATGGCATCGGCCGGATCGGCTGCCAGGTCTCGGGCGACGGCGACTATGGGATCACCTCGAAACTGCCGTGGGCGATGGGCTATCCGCACGGCACGGTGCCCACCCCTCCGGGCGTGACGGTCCAGCCGACGCCGATCTACGAGACGCTCGTCATGTGTCTGCTGGCCTACTTTCTGTGGAAGCTGCGCGATCGCGTGCGGCCAGGGGTGGTGCTTCGGGCTCTACATGGCCCTCAGCGGCCTGGAGCGGCTGCTCGTGGAGTTCATCCGTCGCAACAAAGAGGTCTTCGCCGGTCTGACCACCCCGCAAGTGGAGAGCGTCGGGCTGATGGCGATCGGCGTGGTGATCCTGCTTGTGATGGCTCGTCGGGGCGGTTTGGCTTCGTCGAGGGGTGGGGATGGTGTCTCCGTTTCCGGGCGCCCCACGCGTGCGCGCGCGTCCACTGCATGAAGTAGGCCTGTTGTTAACAGAGCCCCGCGCGCGTGGGGCAGGCCTTTGCGCGAGTTCCGTCCCAGGCGAAGCGCCATAATCCGGGATGGCCACCGGGACGACCCTTTCGCATGTGTTTCCCCTGGGCAGTCGCCTCAACGAGCGCGGCCACATCGAGGTGGGGGGATGCGACACGATCGAGCTCGGCCCGCGAGTTCGGCACGCCGGCCTATGTGGTCGCCGAGGACGACCTGCGCGCGCGGGCGCGCGCGTTCGTGCAGGCCGGTGCGCAGGCGGGCCACGAGGACTTCCACGTGGTGTTCGCCTCCAAGGCGTTTCCCTGCACCGCGGTGCTCGGCCTGTTCGCCGAGGAGGGTCTGTGGTGCGACGTGGCCTCCGGCGGCGAGCTCCACCTTGGCTCTGAACGCCGGGTTCGTCCCCGAGCGGATCGTGCATGCACGGCAACGCCAAGTCCGACGCCGAGCTGGAGATGGCGTTGGAGCACGGGGTCGGCCTGATCGTGATCGACAACTTCGACGAGATCGACCGTCTGGCGAGGCTAACGGACGCCGGCTGGTCATCGAGAGGGCGCCATGAGATGAGCTGATGCTGTCCGACCGGCGCATGCGCCGGTCGGCCGGACCGTGCATGCACGGTCCGGGACAGCGCCGCATGCGGCCCGGTCTTCCCGGAGAGGGAAAGCAATCAGACGTTCAGCCCGTGCTCATCCGCGCCACGCCCGACGTGCGCGGTGACACGCACGAGAAGATCTCCACCGGTCAGGCCGACTCGAAGTTCGGGTTCTCGATGGCCGACATCCCTGCCGCGATCGAGCGTGTGCGGGAAGTCGAGGGCTTGAGCCTACAGGGGATCCACGCCCACATCGGCTCCCAGCTCCTGGAGCTCGAGCCGTTCCGGCGCGAGGCCACGGCCCGGCGCCCTCGGCGATGGGTTGGGTGGGTTTTCAATCTATGACCTCGGCGGCGGGCTTGGCGTGGCCTACACCGAGGCCCAGCGCCCGCCCGAGATCGAGGAGTGGGTGGGCGCGCTCGTCGAGGCCGCCCACGAGGCCGGCATCGACGCCGGCGACGCGCGATCCTGGTCGAGCCGGGTCGTGCACTCACGGCCAACGCAGGCGTCACGCTCTACACGGTCGGAGCGTCAAGCGCAACGTCTCCACCTGGGTGGCGGTTGACGGAGGCATGTCCGACAATCTGCGCCCCATGCTCTACGGCGCCACCTACGAAGCTCACATGGCCGATCGCTTCGACCCGGCTGGCGCGGCCGGCATCCGCCGGCGCCCATGGTGCAGAGGGCACGGCCGCTGGGACGCACTGTGTGCTGACGGGCAAGCACTGCGAGTCGGGCGACGTGATCGTGCGCGAGGCCCTCGCTCGAGGACCCCAAGCCCGGGGATGTGATCGTCACGCCCGCCACCGGCGCCTACGGCTTTGCGATGGCGAGCAACTACAACGGTGTCCCGCGCCCACCGGTCCTGTTCTGCAAAGACGGCGACGCCCGCGTCGTGGTCCGGCGTGAGAGCTTCGAGGACCTCACGGCCCGCGATGTCCGCTAGCGAAACCCCCTCGGCGAGACCTCCTCGCAGGAGATGCCTGCCAGCCTCGCGACCCCCACGGGCACGTTCCACGTCGGCCTGCTCGGCCATGGCACGGTCGGCTCGGCGTTCGCCGCCCTGCTCGCGGAGCGCGCTGCGCAGGTCGAGCGGCTCACCGGACGCACCGCCGGTCCTCGGCGGCACGCTCACCACCAGCCAGCGGCAGCTTCCCGGAGATCCTCGACCGCTCCGAGCTGATCGTCGAGCTGATCGGTGGGATCGAACCGGCTCGTGCCTACGTGCTCGCCGCGCTCTGGCGCCGGCAAGCACGTCATCACCGCCAACAAGCAGCTGCTCTCCCAGCACGGTGAGGAACTGTTCGACGCCGCGCGCGCCGGCGGCGCCCAGTTGCGCTTCGAGGCGGCCGTCGCGGGTGTCGTCCCGGTCATACGCGTGCTCTCCGAGTCCTTGGCCGGAGCCCACGTGGAGCGCGTCCACGGGATCGTCAACGGCACCACCAACTTCATCCTCACCGAGATGACCCGCGGCTCGAGCTACGCCCAGGCCTTGGCCGAGGCTCAGCGCCAGGGATTTGCCGAGGCCGACCCCAGCGAAGACGTCAGCGGCCGCGACGCCGCCGCCAAGATGGCGATCCTCGCGCGACTCGCCTTCGGGACCCCCGTCCACCTCGATCAGGTCCCCTACGAGGGGATCGAGCACCTCCAGACCGACGACCTGCAGTACGCGCGCGAGCTTGGGCCTGGGTCTCAAGTTGATCGGTACCGCCGAGCGACGCGACGGTGGGCTGTCGGTGCGCGTACACCCCGCCTTCCTCTACTCCGGGCACCCCCTGGCCTCGGTCAACGGGCCCTTCAACGCCGTCACGGTCGAGTCCGAGGCGATCACCGAGATCACGATGTCCGGCCCCGGCGCCGGCGGGCCGTCAGACCGCGAGCGCCGTGCTCGGGGACCTGGTCAGCACGATGCTCCCGCCGGCCGCCCCCTCGCTGCCACTCGATCCCCTGCCGCTCGTGCAGGACGTGGAGAGCGGCTTCTACATTCACATGGAGGTGGCCGACCGGCCAGGCGCGCTCGCGTCGGTCGCCCAGGTGCTCGGCGATCAGGGCGCCTCGATCAAGTCGGTCGTCCAGCATGGCCTGGGCGAGCACGCGCGCCTGGTGATGGTCGTCCACCCACTCGCCGAGACTCGCCTGCGCGAGGCCCTGAAACGCATCGCCGCGCTCGACTTCCTGCGCTCGACCCCACGCGCCATACGTGTAATCGAAGAGGAGTTCATGTGATCCTGCACGCCGCTCCCGCGCACGGCGGGGATGGCAACCTTGAGAGATTTCTGAAAAGTTCATGTGAGCAAGGCGATTTCCACGAGCAAGAGCCACGTGCCCCTGATCGAGCGCTACCGCGATCGCCTGCCCGTTCGAGGAGGGCGATCCGATCGTGAGCCTCCAGGAGGGCTCGACTCCATTGCTGCGCGCGCCCGTGCTGTCCGAGATGGTGGGCGGCGAGCGTGCGCCTCAAGCTCGAGGGCGCCAACCCGACCGGCTCGCTTCAAGGATCGCGGCATGACCTGTGCGGTCTCCGCCGCGGTGCGTGACGGCGCCAAGGCGGTGATCTGTGCCTCCACGGGCAACACCGCCGGCAGCGCCGCGGCCTACGCCGCGCGCGCCGGCATCACCTGCGCGGTGATCGTCCCCGACGGCAAGATCGCCGAAGGCAAGATGGCCCAGACGCTGATCCACGGCGCGCGCGTGATCTCGCTCGCCGGCAACTTCGACCAGGCGCTGAAGCTGGTGCGCGAGCTGGCCGAACGCGCATCCGATCGTGCTCGTCAACTCGGTCAACGAATTCCGCATCGAAGGCCAGAAGACGGCTGCCTTCGAGCTGCACGAGGACCTCGACGGGGAGCTGGAAGCGCTCTGCATCCCGGTCGGCAATGCCGGCAACATCACCTCCTACTGGCGGGGGTTCCGCGAGATGGGGGCCACCCCCAAGCTGTTCGGCTTCCAGGCCGAGGGGGCGGCGCCACTCGTGCTCGGCCATCCCGGTGGAGCACCCCGAAACGGTCGCCAGCGCGATCCGCATCGGCCACCCGGTGCGTGGGGAGGACGCGATCGCCGCGATGACCGAGTCGGGCGGTGCGATCCGCGCCGTCAGCGACGCGGAGATCCTCGACGGCCTACCGTCTCGCTTGCCGTCCAGGGAAGGCATGTTCTGCGAGCCCGCCTCGGCCGCCTCGGTCGCCGGGCCTGCTCAAGTACGGGGCCGACGGCGCCCGCCAGATCGTGTGCGTGCTCACCGGCCGCGGGATCAAGGATCCTCAGACCGCGATCGAGCACAACGGCGGCAAAGTGATCCCCTGCACAGCCGACATAGCCGCGATCGAAGATGCGGTGCTGGGTGACGGGTAGCGAGTGTAGGGGGACGGGGAGGTCGTGGGGGAGAGAGGCAGCAAGGCCCTCCGGCGTGAGTTCGGCGGGGGTACGGGTGATCCGCAGGCGCCTCGTGCGGGTTCCCGCCTCCTCCGCGAACCTCGGCCCGGGCTTCGACTGCTTCGCCGCCGCCCTCGGCCTTCACCTGGAGCTCGAGGTGATCGAGACGGGCAAGCTTCGCCGTCGAGACAGACCTTCCGGTGGCGCGTGACGCCGAGAACCTCTGTGTGAGGGCCTTCGAGAGCCTTCACCCCTCCCACGACTTCACGTTTCGTATCTCCTCTGAGATACCGCTCACCGGAGGGCTCGGGTCGAGCGCTTCCGCGATCGTCGCGGGCCTGCTCGCCGCCGACCACCTGTTCGAGCTCGACGTCGACCTCCTGGCCCGCGCCACCGCGATCGAGGGCCACCCCGACAACGTCGCCGCCGCGCTCCACGGCGGTTTCGTCATCTGTGCCGACGGCAGGGCTGTGCGCTTCGAGCCCCCCACGGGCCTCGAGGCGCTCGCCGTCGTGCCCGAGCAGGCGGTCCACACCAGCCAGGCGCGCGAGGCCCTGCCGGCGCAGGTGCCGATCGAGCAGGCCGTCTTCAACGTCGCCCACGGAGCCCTGCTCACACTCGGGCTCGCTCGCGGCGACTGGGATCTCGTGGCCCGGGGTCTTGCACGACCAGCCTCCACGAGCAGCGACGTTCGCACCTGTTCCCGCGCTCCTACGACCTGGCCCGGCGCGCCGCCGAGCTGGGAGCGCTCGGAGCCACCATCTCGGGCGCGGGGCCCACGGTCCTCGTCTGGTGCTTCTACGAGCACACGGGCGCCGTCGTCGAGGCCTTGCGCCCCGAGGTCGAGGGCTGGGCCGACGCTCCTGCGCGCCCCCTTCGAGGCACAGGGCGCCTACGTGGAGGAGATGTAGCGTATGGGCATGCCCCCTTCGCCTATAGGCGGTCAACCGGATGAGGCCGACGACGGCTACTTTCCGCGCGGAGCCTCCATTCTGCGGATGGTCCACGAAGAGAAGGCGGTCGGGCTCATGTACGGCCAGCGCGCCCTCTGCGTCGGCGCCGTCAAGCCGCTCAACTACGTTGGCACGAGCCTCCACACTCGCAACAAGCGCACCCCTTTCGGCGCATCGCCCACACCGGCGGCATGTTCGAGGCGGTCTTCTTCGGCACCCGTGCAACAGGCCGACCGCGTGCTTGCCGCGGTGGACAACATGCACGAGCGGGTCCTCGGCGAGCTGCCGGAGGACGCGGGCGACCACTACCCGGCGGGAACGCCCTACTCGGCGTTTGACCCGGACTTGATGCTGTGGACGGTCGCGGTGATCGCCGACTCGGCCGAGTGGTTCTACGACCGGCTCGTCGCGCCCCCTCACCGACGAAGAGCGCGAAGCGCTCTGGCAGGACTACCTGCGCTTCGCCGGGCTCTTCAAGATGCCGCGCTCGGCGGCCCCCGCCACCTATGGCGAGTACCGCGCAGTGGTACGAACGTCAGCTCGCCGGCCCCGACCTCCATCTGACGGAGGAGGCCCGCTTCATGGGCCATGCCTCGGCGTTTGAGATCCCCATGCCCTCCAGTCGCAGGCTCGGCAAGCGCATGCACGACCTCGTCATGCTCGGCTCGCTGCCCGAGCGTGTACGCGAGCTCTACGGCTTGCCCTACACCACCGCCCACGCGGCTGCCTGCTCCGCCGCTCTGGCGGGTGGGCGCTTCGCTCGCCTGCTCGTCCCCCGCATCACTCACCCGCGGCTCCTGCATCCCCGAGTTCGAAATGGTCGCCCTCAACCGAGCGTCGGCGGATCGAAAGCGGCGAGCCGACTCCTCAGCTCGCCGGCCAGTAGGCGCGCTCCGCGCCGTTTCGGTCTCTCCGGGTGGGTGTGCCACTCAGCGCAGGCGCGCCAGGCGTCCTCTTGCGCTCTCCATGCCCGGCAGACGTCCAAGCAGCTCGTCGGTCAGCGCCACATAGTCGGCGCCCAGGTCGGGACGGTGATCGAGGATCGACACGGCTCGCTCGGCCGACTCGGCATAGGCAATCGAGGAGCGCACCACCGAGTCGAGCACCTTCTCGCCGAAGCGCTCCTTCAAGCGACTCGAGCGCCTCACGCGAGTGCACCGTGCGCATGTCCGCCAGGTTCAGCAGCACCCCCAACAGCGACAGCTCGTCGTTGAGGCTGTCCCGCGCGATTTCGATCACCTCCATCGCCTGCTCCACGCCCTGCAGCGCGAAGTACTGCGCCTCGGCGGTCACGAGCGCGTGATCGGCGGCCACCAGCGCGTTCACCGTCAGCAGGCCCAGCGACGGCGGGCAGTCCACCAACACGATCTCATACTCGCCCCTGCACCTTCGCTAGCGCCCGCCTCAGTGTCATCTCGCGCCCGATCTTGCCGCCGAGCATCAGCTCCGTCTCCGCGAGGTTCAGGCTCGCCGGGATCACGTCCTCGTGGATAGCCGCGCTTGCGGTGGCCGCTCCCGGCGAGCACGTCGGCGATCGTCGGCTCGCTGTCGGGCGGCAGGTCGAAATAGTCGGACAGGTTGCCCTGCGGGTCGAGATCCACCGCCAGCGTGCTGCACGTCGATCCGACGCAGCACGTCGGTGAGCGTGCGCACCGCCGTGGTCTTGCCGGTACCGCCCTTCTGCGAGAGCACAGCGATCGTCTGGGCCATGGCGGCCGATGGTACGCGGAATGCGCCTCGGGGCGCTCAGCCAAGTGTGTGGGCCTGCACGGCCGAGCGGCTGCTCGGCCGCGGCCTCCACACTTACGAACGTCAGGCAATAGCGCCCCACCAGGATCTCGTCGCCGTCGTGGAGCGCCCTCCACTCGACTCGCTCGCCGTTTACGAACACCCCGTTGAGGCTGCGATCGTCGAGTACCCTCACCCCGTCAGCTTGGCGCACCACGAGTGCGTGCCTCCGCGAGACGGTCGGGTCGTCGAAGCGCACGTCGGCCGCAAGGCTGCGCCCGATGCGCGTCCACTCGCGCGTCAATGACACCATCCTGGATCTCGCGCCCGTCCTCATACACCAGGTACTCACCCGGCTCGCGTCAGATCCTCCCGTGCTCGGGCCACCCACTCGGGGGCCTCATAAGGCTGCCGGCGCGAGGACAACGAGGTTTCCGTGAGGCGTGGGGGCGGCATTGAACAACGACGCCCTCACGAAGTCATGGCTCCCGCAGTCGGGACAGTCACGCAGCGCGTCAAGCGAGGTGAGCGTCAACACATAACCGCATCTCTGGCAGCGGAACGATCCCGCGCCGGCCATAGTGCCCGAAGTGTGCGACTCCATACTGCGCATCCCCTTCCTCTCGTTCCCGGGCTGTCGGGAACTTCCTACAGGGTGGAATCCGGTGGCAATCATAACGAGGGTGTCAATCAAGCTCGACCGGGACAGACGCAGCTGACGCCGATCGTCTAGTTGCAGCCTACCCCTCCGGATTGGCCTCCAAACGATCCCCACCGAAAGATCAGCGAAGAGTGCCCGTCTCGCTGCGCACGAGTCCGCAGACCGGCATGTGGACAGCTGGCAGGAGGTCGTCCGGGGGCGGCGAAAAGAACCGGCATGGCGTCCCCCGATGGCGATGTACAGCAGCTCGAGCGCTTTCTCCTGCGACGCGGCGTCGGGTCGCTCACGGCCGACCGCCACCACTGCGTCGACTGCGAGCGCACCCCCCTCGTGGGTGAGCGCATCCACTTCTATGAGCGCCACTTGGGGATCGTGTGCGAGCTCTGCCGTCAGCTGCGGCGTCAGGCCCCGCTTGCCAGTGAGCTCGTGCGCCACAGCGAGCACGGTCACACCGTGCGCCTCACGGCTCGCGCCGCCTAGCTTCGACGTCCACTCGATCATTAGACTGCCGGCCGTGGACCCGGTCACAGTCTCGATCGTCATCAGCGCCCCTCGCGAGCAGGTGTTCGACTACCTGCAGGACATCGCCAACCACTCGGAGTTCACCGACCACTATCTCGTGGACTGGCATCTCCTCAGGGAGGACTCGGTCGGTCGCGGCGCCGGTGCCCGTTTCCGGGTAAGGGCCCCCGGGAACCGCTTCAGCTGGGGCGACTCCACTTTCGCCGAGGTCCTCCGGCCCCACAGGATCGTCGAGGTGGGGCGCACAGGCAAGGCCAATCGCGTGCGCACACTCGGCGTCTACGAGCTCGCTCCCGCCCCCGGTGGCGCCACGCGGGTGCAGTTCACGCTCGAGACACAGGCCTCCGTCCTCTCCGACCGCATCCTCGAGGCCTTCGGGGGGCGCGCCTGGTTGAAGCGCAAGAACGAGAAGGCCATGCGCCGGCTGCGCTCGATCCTCGAGGCAGGAGAAGCCCGCGGAGAGCGCGTCACCCTGGCCGGCGGATAAACTGCCCGCTCGCATGATCCGCCCCAGCCCCACCCGCATGGTCCGTCCTGCCCGTATCCTTCGCGCTCTCAGCAAGCCCATGCTGCTTGCCCTCATGCTCGTCTTCGCGCTTGCCCTCAGCGCATGCTCGGATAACTCGCACACGCGCGTCACCACCGGCACCTACGCCGGCGAGTCCGGCCAGAACGCCCCCTACTTGAACGTCGGCCCCCTGATCTACGAGGTCCAGCTCTCGCGCGAGCTCAACCCCGCCGACACCGAGGACGCCTCCTACCTCGCGGGCCTCACCCCCCTCCAGCGCAGGCTGCGTCCCGGGCAGGAGTGGTTCGCCGTCTTCCTGCAGGTCTACAACGAAGGCTCCACACCCCATCTCGCCGCCACCAGGCTGACGATCAGCGACACCGAGCGCAACACGTACACGCCGATCCTTCCCGCTCCCACGAACGAATTCGCCTACCGCGGGGGCCTGCTCGGCCCCAAAGCACGCATTCCCGCGCTCAACACCGTCGCCGCCGACGGGCCCACTCAGGGAGCCCTCCTGCTCTACAAGATCAATCTCGTCTCGCTCGACAACCGCCCCCTGGAGCTGAGGGTCGTCGATCCGCTCAACCCGGCCCTCTCGGCCTCTGCCGAGCTGGACGTCTAGCGCAGACCGGCTTCCAGCACCTGCCTGGCCACCGGCGCGGCCGTGTCACCGCCGGCGCCGTCTTTGACGAGAAGCACCCCCACGGCGATCCTGGGGCGCAGTGCCGGCGCGAAGGCGGCGAACCATGCGTCCGTGTTCTGAGGGTCTTTGCCGCCTCCGGCGCATCCCCCTTCGCCCTGTTTGCCTTCGGCCTCTTCGCCCCCCTTCGATTCCCCTTCCTGTTCGCTTGGGCAGCGAGGGGCTCCCAGTTCGGCGGTCCCGGTCTTGCCCGCCACCGTCACCCCCGGGATCGCCGCGGAGGTGCCCGTCCCCTCGCGCACCACCCCGATCATCAATCGCCTCACCGTGCGGGCCGTCGCGGCCGCGATCACACGAGGCCTGTGTGTGTGCCGCGCCTCGAAGCCCACCGAAGGTCGCCTCCCCCCGTCGGCGATCGTCGCCGCCACCCTCGCCATCTGAAGCGCGCTCGCCTGCACCTCCCCCTGGCCGATCGCGGTTACCCCAATATCCAGTTCGCCCTGTATCCGCGAGGCGGGGGAGGGTGCTTTCGACGGCCCCCGCCACCCCCGGCGAACTGTTGAAGCCGAAGCGTTCCGCGGTCGCCACCAGCCGAGCGGCCCCCACCTTCACGCCTAGTGGGGCAAACACCGAATTGCACGACACCGCGAACGCCAGCGCCAGGCTCCCACCACACGACTCCCCATTGGCGTTTTCGAGCTTCACCCCATCGAGCGTGGTGAAGGTCGCATATGGGAACATGCTGCTCGCACGTGCCACCCTCGCTTCCAGCGCGGCCGTCAGCGTCACCATCTTGAAGGTAGATCCGGGCGGTTGCAGGTCGTCGATCCCGATGCCAGCCACCGCCAGGATCGCTCCGCTCGCTGGGTCCAACGCCACGACCCCCCCGAACTGTCCCCCAAGAGCTTCCACCGCCGCTCGCTGTACCCCGGGGGAGATGGTGGTCCGCACCGCCCCGCCGGGCTTTGCCTCCACACTCGCCAGCACCCTCCCACCGGCCAGCAGCTCACCTCCGGGCGTCCCTCGCAGACGGTCGTCGAGGGCCAACTCGAGACCGCTCGTGCCCACGATCGCCTCGGCCGGGACCCCCGCGGCTTCAAGCTGGGCGCGTTCCCCCGCAGGGATCGACCCAACATCCCCAACAACCCTTGCCCCACTGGTCCCCAACGGCGAGCTGCGAGACCCAGCTTCACTTGCACTCCCCTCGGCCAGCACCGACCCATCGCGCGCCAGCAGCGCCGCCCGCCGTGGCAGCGCGGTGCGTCTGGTGAGCAACTCCCCGGCGCGCAGTCCGGGGAACAGGAGTGCCCGCCCCCATCTCACCCGCGGCCCCCTCGAACTGTCCTCGACCCTCATCCGCAAGCTCTCCTCGAGCGTCCCCCACAAGCGTGTCCTCACACGCATGGGAACCTCGATCGTCCCGTTCTCCTCGCGGGCCTTTCCAGTCACCTCGAGGCTCGTCTGCGTCGCCGTCCTGGCGGCCTCCCCGTAGGCAGCCGCAAACGCGCTCGCGGAGATCCCATGCTGTGTGGGCCCATCCGTGTCCCCGTACATCTCCGCATAGTCCCCCCGCGTCCAGGCCCTCGCGAAATGCTCGGCGAGGCTCAGCTGCGGAGAGGTGTGGTGGCCGGCCCCCAACAGCGCCCCCACGATGAACGCCACCGCCGCCATCGCCATCACCGGCGCCGCCCGTCGCGCGCGCCGACGACGCTCATTGGAGGTGTTCACGTCTCGGGACGGTAGAACATGAGCAGTGACCCGGCTCGACTGGATGATCGTCGTGTTCGCACTCCTGCTTGCCCTCTTCGGTTTCCGGCGGGGCTTCATCGTCGCTGTGCTCTCTTTTGGCGGGTTCGCCATTGGTTCATTCATCGGAACCCGCCTGGGTCCTCTACTGCTGCGCGAGGGCTCCTCCTCTCCATACGCCCCCGCCTTTGGGCTCATCGGAGCTCTGCTCGCGGGGGCGATCCTCGCGAGCGGCCTGGAGGGCGTCGGCTTCCGGCTGCGCCGCACACTCGTCCTGCCTGGCCTCGGCGTGCTCGACGGTGTCCTCGGGGCCTTGCTCAGCGCTGCCCTCGCCCTCGCCATCGCGTGGATTCTCGCGGCGGTTGTCGTGCAGACCGCCGGCACCGCCCGCCTACGCGCCGACATCCAGCGCTCGGAGATCCTGCGCGAGCTCAACCAGTTGCTTCCCCCCACCGGGCCGATCTTGAACATCCTGGCGAGCCTCGACCCGCTCCCGTCGATCTCCGGCCCCCTTCCCAATGTCTCCCCGCCGCCCGCGGCGATCGCGCGGGACCCCGGTGTCCGTGCCGCCTCCCACAGCGTCGTACGGGTGCTAGGCACCGCCTGTGGCCTGGCCATCGAGGGCTCCGGCTGGGTGGCCCAGCCGGGCATCGTCGTCACCAACGCCCACGTCCTCGCCGGCGAGCACGACACCACCGTCGAGGTCTCCGGACGCGAACCCCAGCTGTCGGCTTACGCGATCGCCTTCGATCCCACCAATGACATCGCCGTGCTGCGCGTCCCCGGCCTCAGCGTCCCCTCGCTCACACTCGCCGACAATCCCCGCTCCGGTCGTGCGGGCGCCATCCTCGGATATCCCGAGAACGGGTCATTCGACGCGCGGCCCGGGCGCATCGGCACCACCCAGACCATCGTCACCGACGACGCCTACGGTCGCGGGCCCGTATCGCGCCTGCTCACCCCCCTGCGGGGTCTCGTGCGCCCCGGCAACTCAGGGGGCCCCCTGGTCGATAGGGACGGCCACGTGCTCACCACCGTGTTTGCCAGCACCACGGGCGGCGGGCCCTCGGGCGGCTATGGGGTGGCCAACACCACAGTCGCCCACGTGCTCGCTCGGGCCGGCTCGATGGTGGGCACCGGAGAATGCACCTCCGGGTGAGGGCGGCTGAGGTTCTACCGGCTTGAGGTTCGGGGGTCGCCCGAGGTCGGATATGGCCTGAGGTCGTGGCCCCCGAGGGACCCACGGTGCCCGGTCTCCTCAGGCGGTGGACGGCCTCGTCCTGGGACGAGGCCGACTTGCTTTCCTGGCCTCCGCGGGCTTGGATCGCCTGGCCTCCTCGGTGGGCGTATCCGTGCGAGGGACGCGCTTGCGACTCACCACGTCTCCCTGCTTCTCCTCGTCCGCCGTCTGCAGCAGCGGCTCGGCTTCCGCCAGCCTGCGCACGAGACTCGTGCGCACACCTTCGAGCTCCTCCACGCTCAACAGACGAGGACCCGCGTTCCTCGGTGGCTTCGAGGGCGACCTGATCAAACCTGGGTGGCGAGCCTGGATCTCCGAGAGCGTCTGCTCGAGCGCCCCGATCTGAGTGCGCAGCTCGCGGCGCCTCTCGGTCGCCTGCGCCGCCGTTCCCACCGCCGGCTCCGCGGTCACATACAGGGCGGCGGCCACCTCGCGCGGGTCCACCCCGGTCTTGCGCGCCTGGCGTGCCGCGTCGGCGGCTATCTCACCGACGGCAGAGGGTTCCTGTGCGACGCTCGCCACGAAGGTCCCCGTCCCCTGCCTGCTCTCGATCAGCCCCTCCTGCTCCAATCGCTGGTACACGGCCCGCGCCGTGTTCGCGTTGATCCCCAGCATCTCCCCGAGCTCGCGCAACCCTGGCAATCGTCGTCCGGGGGCGAGGCGTCCATCGCCGATCCTGGCTCTCAGCGCCCACGCGAGCTGTACCCCGATCGGGATCTCCCCGCTTCGGTCGATCGCGAGATCCTCCAGGTCGAGCTGGACTTGTGGCAGGAGCGTCTTCGTAGGGGTGTTCGACCTCGCACCACTGGATGCTTCTGACGAGCCCATGCTGCGACGGTCGTGTCTTGCCATGGCCTCAACTCTAGTTGCTCATCCCCAAAAAACATAAAGTGCTAGTGAACTAGTACACTAGCGCTATGGATGGGTTGGGGCATGGGGAGCTGGAACGCCGGGCCGTCGGAGGCTCCGATGCCGGGGCATCCGCTGCGGCAGGCGCAGATCGCAAAGGGACGCCGGCGATCGGACCGGGAGCGGACAGAGCCCAACTCCTGAGACGAACGCTCCTTCCCTCGAGGAATCTGCTCGAGGAAGTCGGGGACATGATGATCCTGACCGGCAAGACGATTTCCGCCGCCCTGCGACCCCCATACCCCTACGGGGGCGAGTTCGTCTCACAGTTTCTTTTCACCCTGCGGATCTGTTGGCTGCCGCTGTTGGTGTCCACGTTCGCGATCTCCTATGGCGCCGCGGGGCTACAGGCGGCGAACATCCTCACCCTCATTGGAAACCTCGATCGTCTCGGGGGGTTCTTCGTGCTCGCCGCAGTGCGCGAAATCGGGCCGCTCATCACCGCGGTGATGGTCGCGGGGACCGCGGGCACCGCGATCACCGCCGACCTCGGGGCGCGCAAGATTCGTGAGGAGCTGGATGCCCTGCAGGTACTGGGCGTGGACACGGTCAAGAACCTCGTGGTGCCGCGCTTCCTCGCCCTGATGCTTGCCACAGCGCTGTTCAACATCTACGCGATCCTCTTCGGTCTCTTCGGCGGGGTGCTGGCCGCCGTCGTCAACCGCCAACCGCTGGGGCCGTTTTGGGCGACGTTCTTCGCCAACACATCGACCACCGACCTGTGGGGCTCGACGCTGAAGACCGCGGTGTTCGGGGCGATCATCGCGATCGTCTGCTGTTACAAGGGAATGACGGCATCGGGCGGCGCGGAGGGGGTCGGGCGGGCAGTCAACCAGGCCGTCGTAGCGGCTTTCCTGACATTTGGGTCGTTCAACTACGTCTTCACCCAGATGCTGCTCGCCACGCACCCCAACATCCTCTCGATCCGGTGAGTCTCTTCTATACCCGTGAGGCCTCATGCCCCCCGTGGGGGGCATGGGTTGGGACGCACGAGGAGGAGATCGGGTGAGCGAGCCCGTCCTCACCCCGCGCGACTGGTTGGCATCCGTCGGTGAGATCGCTCAGTTCACCGGCCGTGTCCTGCGCGACGTCTGGACGATGCGAGTGCTGCGCTTCTTCGGCGAGACGGTTCGCCAATCGGGGATACTGATCATCTCTTCGACGGCGGTCCTGTGGATCATGGTGTTCATCATCGGACTGGGCACATGTGGCATCGAGGGCGCCTACTTCGCCGTGGCCCAGGGCGCGCCTTCCGTCGCCGGCATATTCGCCGCATGGTGCGACCTGCGCGAGGCCGTTCCATACGCTTTCGGCTACATGATGGCCGCGAAGGTCGGCACGGGCATCGTTGCGGAGCTCGGCGCTATGCGCATAAACGACGAGATCGACGCCCTGGAAGTGATGGGGGTGGACTCGATGCTCTTCCTGTGCGCCACCCGCCTGCTCGCCAGCTGGATCGTGCTGCCCTTCATGTACATCGCCGGCGTCGGTGTGGCGTATCTGGCCTCCTACATCGCGGTCGTGCGCCAGGTCGGGTCTGTCACCTCGGGTGGCTACCTGCTGGTCTTCTGGCAGTACCAGAATCCAGTGGACTACCTCTACAGCGTCATCAAGGGGATGTCGATGGCCACCGCGGTCGTGCTCGTGGCCTGTTACTTCGGCTACACCGCCTCGGGTGGCCCCGTGGGCGTCGGTAAGGCCACGGCCAAGTCGATGGTGCTCAATCTTGTGCTCGTAACACTGATCGGGATGCTCGGCACCCAGGTGTTCTGGGGCACGAGCCCCCGAGCACCGATCGGCGGGTGAGGAGGCTCAGGCCGCTTGCGAGAGAGCGCGGTCTGGGTTGAGATGGAACAGGGCTCTCAAGAGTCGCCTCCCCACGGCGGTGGGCGAGGGCGAGGTCTCCAGGGGACAGGCGGGGGTGGGCGAGGCTCAATTGACCCACCCGCTACGCTGGCGTCCATGTCCAAGACGCTTGTGATCGCGGAGAAGCCCTCGGTGGGCCGAGACCTCGCGCGTGTCCTAACCGGGCCCTTCGCCAAGCAGGAAGGTTGGCTCGAGGGCCCCGATCACGTGATCACCTGGGCTGTCGGTCACCTCGTGCAGCTCGCCGAGCCCGACGAATACGACGCCAAATACAAGCGCTGGCGGATGCCCGACCTACCGATCGTCCCCGCCAAGTTCAAGCTCGTCGTGCGCGACGAGCGCTCGCGCAAGCAGATGTCGGTCGTCACAGCCCAGCTTGGGCGCGAGGACGTCACGCAAGTGGTCAACGCCTGCGACGCCGGGCGCGAGGGTGAGCTGATCTTCGCCTATCTCTACGAGAAGGCCAAAGCCAAGAAGCCAGTCCAGCGACTGTGGCTCAACTCGATGACCACCGCCGCCATGAAGAGCGCTTTCGAGTCCTTGCGTCCCGCCGAGGACTACGCGCTGCTCGAGCAGGCCGCCCGCTCGCGCTCAGAGGCGGACTGGATAGTCGGCATGAACGCCACCCGCGCCGCCACCATCCGCTTGAAATCGTCGTTCGACGGCGCGGTCTCGCTCGGGCGTGTGCAGACCCCCACGCTCGCGATCGTCGCGCGTCGCGAGGAAGAGATCAAGGCGTTCGTCCCCGAGCCCTACTGGCTCGTCGATGCCACCTTCGACGCCGGGACTTCGAATGACGCCTCACACCCCCCCGCGGACGGCGACCCCGGGGAACGTGGGGCCGGTGGCGGGGAGGTCGGCGCCGGTGGTGAGGACGCAGGGGTGAGGACGCCGTCGGGGAGGACGCCGGCGCCGACGACGCGGCCCCCGCACGCGTATACGAGGGACGCTTCCACATGGGCTCAAAGCCCCGCATCGCCAGCGAGCAGGAGGCTCTCGCGATCGTCGAGGCCTGTCAGGGAAAGCCCGCGACGATCACCAAGCTCGACAAGAAGGAGCAGCGCGAGCGGGCGCCCATGCTCTACGACCTCACGAGCCTGCAGCGCGAGGCCAACACGCGCTACGGCTTCTCCGCCCGCCGCACGCTCGCCGCCGCGCAGCGCCTCTATGAGGAGCACAAGGCGCTCACCTACCCGCGAACCAACTCGCGTTACCTGACAACCGACATGGTCGAGGAGATCAAGCCCACGGCCGAGCTGGTCGGGGGGCAGAGCGAGTACGTCCAAGGCGGCCGCCTATGTCACCGCCCTCGACGTCCTCCCGCTCGCACGTGTGGTCAACAACGAGAAGGTCACCGACCACCACGCGATCATCCCCACCAGGGCCGAGCACGCGGTCGATCGCATGGGGGACGACGACAAGCGTGTCTACGACATGGTCGTCAGACGCTTCCTCGCCGTCTTCCACCCCGAAGCGGTGTTCGAGAACACGCGCGTCGAGACCACCGTCCTCCCGGCCGGTGGCGACGCCGGTGGGTGCGTCTTTCGCACGCACGGCAAGCTCCTGCTGGTGCCCGGTTGGCGCGGGGTCTACGGGCAGTTGCCCTCCGAGGCGAAGTCCGCCGCCGAGGAAGACGAGGGCGCTGACCAACAGCTCCCCAAGCTGAGCGAAGGCGAGCCTGTGGAGACGCTCGAGATCGCAAGCGCTCGCAAGGAAACCAAGCCTCCCCGCCGCTACAGCGACGCTTCTCTGCTCGGCGCCATGGAGACGGCGGGCAAGCTCGTCGACGACGACGAGCTGCGCGAGGCCATGAAGGACTCCGGCATCGGCACCCCCGCCACGCGCGCGGCGATCATCGAGCGCCTGATTCAGGTGGGCTACATCGAACGCGAAGCTCGCTCTCTGGTGGCCACCGACAAGGGTCTCAACGTCGTCAGGCTGCTCGGCGAGCATGCCCTCACCTCTCCCGATATGACGGGTCAGTGGGAGCACCGCCTGGACAAGATCGAGCGTGGCGAGGACTCGCGCGCACGCTTCATGGCCGACATCGCGGGCTTCGCCGAGCTCACCGTCAAAGAGCTCGACGTGAAACTCAAGGACGTGCGCATCCCGCGCGCCAACCTCGGCCCCTGTCCGGTCTGCGGCCAGGACATCAAAGAGAACCGCAAGGGCTACTCCTGCTGGGCCCGCGACGATCCGGGCTGTGGCTTTGTCATCTGGAAGGGCAAGTCGGGCAAGCAGCTGTCCGTGGCGATCGCCAAGGAGCTGATCCGCAGCGGGCACACATCCAAGGCGGTCACCGGCTTCAAGGCGCGCTCCGGGCGCTCCTTCCGCGCCCACCTCGCGCTCTCCCAGGACGGAGAGGGCAAGTGGCGCGTCGAGTTCAACGAGGCGTGGGCCAGGGAGGGAGCCAAGCCGCCTGACGCCGAGGCCGAGAGCGCCGAGGGCCAGGAGGCTGTCTCCGCCCAGGGCCAGGAGGCAGTGGCAGCGAACGCGGCGTAAGGGGTCACGTCGGCGGGGTGCGCGAGGATGGGCGACTTGCCGATCGCGCTCGTAACAGGACCCGCCAACGCGGGCAAGGCCCATCTCGTGCTGGAGGCCGTGCGCGCGCACGTCGCCCGCGGGCGAGGACCCTCTGCTGGTCGTCCCCACCGAGGCCGACCAGGCACGCTACCGCCGCGAGCTGGCTGAAGCGGGAGCTCACGCTGGGGTGCGGGTCGAGCGCTTCGAGGGCCTCCTCGGCGGAGGTGCTCGGCGCTGGCAGGGCCCACCCCCCGACACGGGCGTCGCTGGGCCCACTCGCGCGTGAGCGGGTGCTCGCGCGGCTCGCGGACGCTCGGCCGGGCATGGCGCGCGAGCTCGCCCGCTTCGTCGCGGAGCTCGAGACCCGGCGCGTCACCCCCGCGCGGCTCCGCGGTGCCCTGCGCGCATGGAGCTCGCTCCAGGCAGAGCCTTCCGGCGAACAGACGACGCTCGAGCGGCTGTGCGAGGTGTTCGAGCGCTATCACGAGACGCTCGCCAAGATGCGCCGCGCCGACCGCGAGCTGCGCGTGACAAGCGCCCTCGACGCGCTGCGCCGCACGCCCACCCTGTGGGGCGCCGACGCCGGTGCTCCTGTATGGGTTCGACGACCTCACCGAGCTGCAGCTCGACGCTATCGAGACGCTTGGCGGCGTGGTCGGGGCGCGTGTCACGCTGTCGCTCACCTTACGAGCCCGGTCGCGTCGTGTTCGCGGGTCGCGCCGCCACCTTCCAGCGACTCGTCCCACTTGCCGACCCCCACACCGAGCTGCCCCCGCGCGCCGAGTACTACGCCCCCAGCTCGCGCGCGGGCTCTGCACCACCTGGAGCGCTCGCTACTGAGCGACGACACCTCGCGCCTGGCCCCCGGCGACGCGGTGAGACTGCTCGAGGGAGGTAGCCCGCGCGCCGAGCTGGAGCTCGTCGCGGGGGAGGTGCGGGGGCTGCTCGACGCGGGCGTCGCTGCCGGGGAGATCGCGATCGTGCATCGTGCCCCCGAGACCATCGCGGGACTAGTCGAGGAAGTCTTCGATGACTTCGACGTCCCCTATGCGCTTCCCCGGCACCTAAGCTTCGCCCATACCGCCATCGGCCGTGGGTTGCTCGGGGCGCTGCGCTGTGCCCTCGGAGACGGCGAGCTGGTAGACCTGCTCGCCTGGCTGCGCTCTCCAGGCGTGCTCGAGCTCCCAGAGCTGGCTGACCGTCTGGAGGCGAGCGCTCGCAGACAGGGAGCCCTCGACGGGGCGCGTGCTCGAGCGCTGTGGGAGGCCGAGCATTGGCCGCTCGACCGGATCGACCGTCTCCGTGAGGCGGTCGCGGGAGGGACGCTCGCAACGCTCGACAGGCTCATAGCCGACCTGCAGAGTCTGTTCTGCGCCCCGCGCGGCGGCCTCGCGCCAGTGCTCGGCGAGGACGAGCTCGACGAGGCACGTGCGCTTGTGGGGGCCCGTCGCGCGCTGGAGCAGTTGCGCGAGCTTGCTCTCCTCGCCCCCCAGCTCGCTCCGACCCCGAGCGAGCTGCGCGAGGTGCTCGAGCGACTCGAGCTCACCGGGCGGCGAGCGCCTCCATGAGAGCCGGGTCGCTGTCGTCGATCCCCTCTCGCTGCGGGCGCGACGCGTGCGCATGGTGTTCGCATGCGGGCTGCAGGAGGGTGTGTTCCCTGCGCCCGCCCCGCCCCGTCCGCTGCTCAGCGAGGAGCACCGCCGTAAGCTCGCGCACGCCTCTGGCCTCGTGCTGGGCGGCGAGCCCGATGCTCTGGCGGCAGAGCGCTACCTGCTCTACGCGCTCGCCTCGCGCCCCGAGGAGCGCCTCACGCTCAGCTGGCACACCGCAGATGAGGACGGCGCGCCGCTGGCCCCCTCCCTGTTCGTGGACGACGTCTGCGACCTGTTTGACGACACGCTCAGGCACGGTACTCGGCGCCGCTTCGCCGGCGCAGCCGGCTGGCCCGGGCCGGGGATGCCCGCCGGGGCCATGGCCGGACGCGACGCGGCGATCGTGGGTCGCGCAGGCGGCGGGAGGCCCCCTCCGATCGCACCTCTGCGCGACGAGCGCGTGCTCGCGGAGCTGCGCGAGCGCCCCATGTGGTCGGCCTCCTCGCTTGAGAGCTGGACCGGCTGTCCGGTCAAGTGGTTCGTGGAGCGTTTGCTGCACGGCGGCGATGATTGACCCACGCCCGGAGCCGATCGCGCGTGGCGGCCTGGCCCACGCGGCGCTGAAGGACACACTCGAGCGTCTGCGCGAGCGTACCGGCTCGGCGCGGCTGACGCCCACCAGCCTCGGTCTCGCCAGGCGGCTCCTACGCGAGGCGCTGGCCGATCTCCAGGCGACCTACCCGCTGTCGGTCTCCGCCGAGCGCCTGCCAGGCGCTCGCCGACGGCTGCAAGTCGACCTGGAGCGCTACCTCGAGTGCGCCGCCGAGCAGGCCAGCCCCCTGGAGCCGACCTATCTGGAGCTCGAGTTCGGCTTCGAGGGAGACGGGCTCCCACCGCTCGAGCTCGGCGAGGGGCTGCTCCTGCGCGGGCGCATCGACCGCGTCGATGTCGGAGCCGCAGGCGAGGCGGTCGTCTACGACTACAAGGGCCGCTCCGCCCCGCCGAGCGCCAGGTGGGCCGGCGACGGGGCATTCCAGGTAGCGCTCTACATGCGCGCGGTCGAGTGCCTGCTCGGACACACAATCGTCGGCGGCTTTTATCAGCCGCTCGCCGGCAGGGACATCAGGGCGCGCGGGGTCCTGGACGGCGAGAGCGGCGTCGAGCTCGACTGTGTGCGCCCCGACCGGCTGGGCCACGGAGATCTGCGCGAGCTGATCGACCAGTGTGTCTCCGCCGCGGTGCGGGCCGGCGCCGAGGCTCGTGCAGGCGCGCTCGAGCCTCGTCCCGACACCTGCGCCTATCGGGGAGGGTGCGCCTACCCCACGATCTGCCGATGCGAGCGCTGACCGACGAGCAGGAGCAGGCCGTCTCGCGCCGCCAGGGCTCGCTCTTGCTTGTGGCAGGCGCCGGCAGCGGAAAGACTTCGGTGCTCGTCGAGCGCTTCGTGCGGGCCGTGCGAGCGGATGGTGTTCCACCCGCGCGAATCCTTGCGATCACCTTTACCGAGCGCGCCGCGGGCGAGTTGCGCGAGCGTGTCAGGGCGACGTCTGCTCGGACTCGGCGAGCGTGAGCTCGCGCGCGAGGCCGAGACGGCCAGCGTAGGCACCTTCCACGGCTTCTGCGCGCGGTTGCTGCGTATCCATCCGCTGCAGGCGGGAGTCGAGCCGGGCTTTCAGATCCTCGAGGAGGGCTTGGCCGACCGCCTGCGCGTACTCGCCTTCCGCGACGCCCTTTCTGGTTTCCTCGACGGGGAGCGCCCGCCGGCCGTCGATCTCGTCGCGGCCTACGGGGCGGATCCCTTGCGCACGATCGTGCTCGGTGCATATGCCCAGCTACGCAGCCAGGGCCAGGCTGAGCCAAGGCTGCCAGCCGTCTCGCAGGGGGGGACTGACCGGGCCGGCGCGGAGGTGGGGGTCGGTCATGGAGGGGAGGAGACGGGGACCGAGCAGGGTGGCGCGGAGGGGATCGGCGCTTACGAGCTGATCGGCGAGCTCCTCGAGCGCTTCGGGGCGGCCTACGCGCGACGCAAGCACGACCGCACGGCACTCGATTTCGACGATCTCGAGCTCAGCGCCCGTGACCTGCTCGAGGCCAACTCGGATATATGCGAGGCGTGGGCTGAGCGCTTCCAGCTGCTCATGGTCGATGAGTTCCAGGACTCAAATCCCCGCCAACTGCAGGTGCTTGCCGCGCTCGACCGCGACAACCTGTTCACCGTCGGCGACGAGCTGCAGTCGATCTACGGCTTCCGTCACGCCGACGTGAGCCTCTTCCGCAAGCGTCACGTGCACCTGGCCGAGCGCGGCGCCAGCCTTGCTCTTACCCGCAACTTTCGCAGTCGCCCGGCGATCCTGGCGGCTGTACGACGTATTTTCACCGCACGTATGGGCGAGCGCTTCTCCCCGCCCATACCCACTCGCCCGCGCGAGGTTGGGGAGGAGCCGATCGTGGAGCTGCTGCTCACCGACAAGCGAGGCTGGGAGGCGCTTTCCGGGAGACCGCGAGCTCGAGGGAATGCCGGAAGCGACGCCCTGGCGCCAGGCCGAAGCGCGTCTGTTGGCGGGCCGGGTGGCGGAGCTCGTCACGAGCGGCCAGGCACGCCCGGGGGAGATCGTGGTGCTGCTGCGCGCGCTCGGCGACCTGCCCGTCTATGAGAGTGCGTTGCGTCACCATGGGCTACCCACCCTGGCAGGGGTCGGCGGCTTCTGGAGCCATCAACAGGTCGGCGACCTGCTCTCCTGGTTGCGTGCGCTTGCCAACCCGCTGGACGAGCTGGCGCTCTATTCGACACTGGCCTCGCCCGCTGGTGGGCGTATCGAGCGACGGGCTCGCGGCGATCGCGAGGGTCGCCCGCGAACGAGGGCGCGGCGTGTGGCAGGCGTTCAGCGAGGCCTGGCCAGAGCTCGACGGCGCCCTGCCGACCTCCGATCGCGAGCGCCTGGCCGCCTTCTACGAGCTCTTCGTCGCGGAGCGCGCGGGCGCGGCGCTGCATCCGATCTCCGAGCTCCTGCGGCGCGCGATCGCCTCCACGGGCTATGACTCGCACGTGCTATCGCTTGGCTGGGGCGAGCGGCGGCTCGCAAATGTCCACAAGCTCATGCGCCTCGCGCGCCGCTTCGAGGCGCAGGAGGGGCGCGACCTGCGTCGCTTCCTCGACCACGTCGCCCACGTGGAGCAGGCCGCCGGCGGGCGCGAGGCCGACGCACCGGTCGGGGACGGCGAGGTCGATGCGGTACGCCTGATGAGCATCCATGCCGCCAAGGGGCTCGAGTTCCCGGTCGTGTGCGTCGCGGACCTCGGGCGCGACCCGAACCTGCGCGTCCCCGACCTGCTCGTCGACGGCCCGGGCGCGCGCGCGGGCCTGCGTCTCTTCGAGCTCGGGAATCCCGAGCCCTCACCCGTTCTCGACTACGACGAGCTGCGCGAGGAGCGCCGGGCCGCCCAGGAAGAGGAGGAGGATCGGGTTCTCTACGTCGCCTGCACCCGTGCCCAGAACCGGCTGCTGTTGAGTGGGTCTGTCTCGTTCGAGCGCTGGCCGGAGGCCAGGCCGGGCGTTGCCCCGATCGTCTGGCTCGCACCAGCGCTCGTCCCCGACGTCGCCGGGTATCGCCGGCTCCGAGCAACCCCCGGCTCGCGGCCTCACGGTCGATATGGGCGAGGGCCTGCTCGTTCGCTGCTTCTTCAACGCCCCCGAGCAGAGCGGTGCCGCACAGGTCGGCATCGTGCCGGCCGGAACCCAATTGGAGATGCCGCTTGAGACCGCCTCGGCCGCCTCGCGCGTCTCGGCCAGGACCGTCCCACCGGCCAGGACCGTCCCACCGAAGCACACCCCACTCGAGGACCCGGACGCCACCATGAGCTACACCTCGCTGGCCGAGCTCGAGCGGTGTGGCTACCGCTACTACCTCGAACGGGTACTGCGTCTCCCTGAGAATCGCGCGGCGGGGCGCCATGGAGAGGATGACGGAGGTATCGAGGCGCGCACGCGCGGGACGATCGTCCACATGCTGTTGGAGTCGGTCGATTTTTCGCGTCCGCGGACGCCCATCGGCGAGGACGTTGCCCGGGTTGCGCGGCTCATCGGCGCAAGCGTGGGCGCCGGCGAGCGTGAGGAGATCGTCGCTCTAATCGCAGGTGCCCTCGCCGCGGAGCCGGCACAGCCGACTTGCGAGGCGCCCGCGGTGCGCGCGGCGAGCACCCCTTCGCCTTCTCGCTGAGCCCCGCAGAGCCGCTCGTGACGGGTGTGCTCGACCTGATCGTCGAGCAGCCTGACGGAGGCAGCCTGATCGTCGACTACAAGAGCGACCGGCTCGTCGGCGGCGAGGACCTGGAGCGACTCGTGCGCCGCGACTATGGTTTCCAGCGGTTGCTCTATGCGCTTGCGGCCATCGAAGGCGGGGCACCCGAGGTGGAGGTCGCCCACTGGTTCTTGGAGCGGCCTCGAATGGGTGACAGCACGATTTGCGGCAGACGAACAGCCCCGTCTGCGCGAACAGCTGCTGACCCGCGTCGCTCGGGCAAGAGACAGGGGGTTCGCGGTAACAGACGCCCCCCACCGTGCGATCTGCCTCACATGCCCCGGGCGAGGGGGATTGTGCTCTTGGGGGGAAACCCGAACGATGAGTGAGCGATCCACCACATTGGAATCTGACGCCTGAAGGGGTAGGCTCAACGACGGAATCGCTTGTCCTGCGAAGTAGAGCGGGACGAATGTGAGGCTGAGGTGGCAGGGGATCTGATGGAACTCGCCAGATCAGGGGCTACGGTCATACAGATGCCGTCCGTTCTGCCCGATCTCGAGTTGTTCGCTCGCATGCGAGTCGACGGAGACCTCGCATGCCCGTGAGCTCTTGGTCGAGCGCTACCTGCCGCTGGCCCGTCGCTTGCGCGTCGCTATCAGCACACCGACGAGCCGATCGAGGATCTCGTCCAGGTGGCCTCGATCGGGTTGCTCAAGGCGGTCGATCGCTTCGATTGCTCGCGCGAAGTCATGTTCTCCAGCTACGCCGTCCCCACGATCCTCGGCGAACTGAAGCGTCACTTCCGCGACCGCACGTGGTCGGTGCGTGTTCCCCGCGACCTGCAGGAGCTGGCCCTGCGAGTCGACCAGACGGTCACGCGATTGTCGCTCGGTCAGCGTCGCTCGCCGTCGGTGGGGGAGATCGCCGGGCTGTGGAAGCCTCCGAGGAGCAGGTGTTGGAGGCCCTCGAGGCGATGGGCGCCTATAGGGCGACCTCGCTCGATGCGCCCCGTTCCACTCGAGACGAAGAGACCGAGAGCGTCGCCGAGGCGCTCGGATCGCATGACCGTGGCTTTGATCGCGCGGAGGAGCGAGCCACGCTGGAGCCGCTGATGGGGCACATCACCGAGCGCGAGCGAACCGTGTTGAGGCTGCGCTTCGGAGAGGACCTCACGCAGGCGGAGATCGGTGAGCGGATCGGCGTCTCTCAGATGCAGGTCTCACGCCTCATTCGCCAGGCCTTGGCGCGCCTGCGGGCGAGTGTGCGCGCCGCCGGCGACGCCGCGCTCTGACCGATCGCGGCGCCGGCGTTCGCAAGTCACCAAACGCTACGCCCCCCTTGGCGGACCTGCTTCCCTCTGGGGGTGAAGGAGACGGCCCGCAACGTTGGCAGAATGGTATTGACGATAAGACTTGAAAATGTCCAAGATCGGTGTCAAGCTGTATCTAGATGCCAAGAGCAATGTGGATGGGGACGCTCAGTTTTGGCTTGGTCAGCGTCCCCGTAAAGCTCTACAGCGCCGTCACGCGCAAGACGGTCCACTTCCACCAGATTCACAGCCTCGACAGCGGGCGGATACACCAGAGGCATGTCTGTTCGCTGGACGGCGAAGAGGTCCCGCTCGAGGAGATCGTCAAGGGATATGAGATAGCCCCCGATCGCTATGTGCCGGTGGAGGCAAGCGAGCTTCAGGCACTGGAACCTCTGTTCACACGCACGATCCAGGTCGAGGACTTCGTGGCCCTCGAGGAGATCGACCCGATCTACTTCGATCGTCCCTACTACCTCGTGCCCGGCCCAGGAGGCGCCCACCCCTACCGGTTGCTTCTGCACGCCATGAGGGACACCGGGAAGATCGCGATTGGGCGCATCGTGATGCGCTCGAAAGAACGGCTCGTGGCGATCCGCCCGCGCGAGAACGCTCTCCTGCTGCTCACGATGAGCTTCGCCGAAGAGGTCAACCCGACCGTCGGTCTGCGCGAGCTCGAAGGGCATCGAGGGCGAGGTCGACGGGCAGGAGCTCGACGTCGCGCGGCGCCTCGTGGCGTCGATCGCGGAGCCATTTGACATCGACAAGTACCAGGACACCTTCCGCGAGGCGGTACTCGACCTGATAGACCGTAAGGCTGCCGGCGAGCCGCTGCGACTGGGCGCCGAGCCCGAGCCCCCGCCCGACTCGCCGGACGTCATGAAGGCACTCGAAGCGAGCCTCGAGCGAGCTGAGCACAAGCACCAACTGGCTGCGCTCGCTGCTCTCCTCAGGCTCGACTGAGACCCGGTCGGCGACCCGCTCCAGGATGTTCCCCACCACCGGGAGCATCGCGTCCTCGACGAGTCGCGCGGCGCCGTCGTCGACCAGGTCCAGCACCCGCAGCTCTGCTTCCCGCTCGCCGGCCTGGACGCTGAACGTCAGGCGACCATCGCTCGCATACGCCGGGGCGTGGGCGCACAGCGCGTCGCATACGAGCAGCGCGTCATCGAGTCGGTCGAGCGGCCAATCGGCGCGGGCGAGCACCATCGACACGACCCGCCACAGGACCGGTCCCATCAGGGGGCCGTTGGCCAGGCGCACGCGGGTCGCGCAACCGGTGGCTCGCTCCTGCTCACTCGCCGCTGAGCCGGTCACGCCCACACCTCTGCCCAAGTGGCGGGTCGGAGTTGACCCACCCGCAGGCTCATGCGCCGTGCTCGCTTGTGCCCGGCAGGGTGCTGGTGCCCGGCATGGTGCTTGTGGGCGCCAGACCATCCACGCTTGGCAATTCGTCGTCGGTGACGGTGAAGGTCATACGCACCTCCGTGTGCTCCTTCCCGTCGTGGCCCAGCTGCACGCTCTCGGCGAGTGCCGCGATCAACGATAGCCCCAGGCCGAGACCGGGACTGTCCGGCCTGGGCCTGATGCCACGCCCCCAGTCGCGCACGAGCACGATGAGGGCGTCCTCGCCCATGCTCGCCACAACCTCCATCGGGCCCTCCTGACCATCGGGATAGGCATGTACGACCACGTTTGCACATGCCTCGGTGACGGCCAAGCGGATGTCTGACAGCTTCTGGCTCGGGCACGGCGAATGCTTCCCCGAAGCCGCCGAGGGCGTGTCGAACTATCGCGATGTTCTCAGCCCGCGCCGTAAGCGCGAGCTCCATATCCGGCGTCATTGCCTCTCCTGGCGTTTTGCCGTCTCGGTATACCTTGCTGTCTCGCCCATAATGATCCCCGCAGACGACGGATCTCACACGTCCAACGGCGATCTCGATGCTACGCTTTCAGGCTCCGCCTCAGGTGCCGACCCCCCATGCCCACGAAGGCGCCGCAGCCCGTCCGGGCGCGCCGCCTCAAGGCAGCACTCATATGACTTCGCACACATTGCCATCACAGGCCGCTGGACTCTACGACCCCCGCTATGAGCACGATGCTTGCGGCGTGGGGATGGTGGCGCGCCTGGACAACCTCCCAACCCACGAGGTCGTCACGCGCGCGATCACAGCGCTCGAGAACCTCGAGCACCGCGGGGCATCCGGAGCCGATCCGCTCACCGGGGACGGCGCGGGGATCCTCATGCAGATGCCAGACGAGATGCTGCGCGCTCTCGTAGGCTTCGAGCTGCCCCCACCCGGCTCCTATGGGGTGATGATGTGCTTCCTGCCCACCGACGCGGCCGAGCGCGAGCAGATCGAGGGGCTGCTCGAGCGGAGCGTGCTCGGTGAGGGCCAGCGTCTGCTCGGCTGGCGCGACGTGCCGGTGTCCCCAGAGCACACCGGCGCGACGGCCGGCGCCTGCCGCCCGGTCATTCGACAGCTGTTCGTTGGGGCAGGAGGGCTGGGAGCCCGTGGGGCGGGCCTAGACGGGCCGCAGACCTCCGGGTTCGACCAGGACGCATTCGAGCGCAAGCTGTACGTGATCCGTCGTGTCTGTGAGCAAGCCGTCGCCTCCGGAGAGGACACGCCCAAGGGCTTCTACGTCACGTCGAGCTCCTCGCGCACCCTCAACTACAAGGGCATGCTGATCTCAAACCAGCTCGCCGCCTTCTATCCCGACCTCAAAGACGAGCGCTGCAAGAGCGCCCTTGCGCTCGTCCACTCGCGCTTTTCCACCAACACGTTCCCGAGCTGGGAGCTCGCCCACCCCTACCGTGTGATCTGCCACAACGGCGAGATCAACACGGTGATGGGCAACGTCAACTGGATGCGCGCCCGTGAGTCTGAGCTGGCCTGCGACCTGTTCGGCGAGGACCTCGCCAAGATCCTGCCGGTCGTCACGCAGGGAAACTCCGACTCCGCCACCTTCGACAACGTGCTCGAGCTTTTGATGCTCGCGGGTCGCTCGCTCCCGCACGCCGTGATGATGATGATCCCCGAGGCCTATCGCAATCGCTCCGACCTCCCCGAGGAGCTCAAGGGCTTCTACGCCTTCCACTCCTGCCTGATGGAGCCGTGGGACGGGCCCGCGTCGGTCGCGTTCACGGATGGGCGCGTTGTGGGCGCCACACTCGACCGCAACGGACTGCGCCCCGGCCGCTGGGTCATCACCAAGGACGGCCACGTCGTACTCGGCTCCGAGGCCGGCCTGCTGGATGTCCCCCCCGACCAGGTTCTGCGGCTCGGCCGCCTCCAGCCCGGCAAGCTCTTCCTCGTGGACCTGGAGCAGGGTCGCGTCGTTGACGACGGCGAGGTCAAGCACCGGATCTCCACCCAGCGACCCTACGGTGAGTGGTACTCCCGCAACGCCGTGCGCTTCTCCGAGCTCCCCCCGTCCGAACAGGTGACGCTCTCAGATCAGCCCCTGCACCGTCGCCAGCGGGCGTTCGGCTACTCCCAGGAGGATCTGCGCGTGCTGCTCGAGCCGATGGCCCGTGAGGGCGTGGAGCCGATCGGCTCGATGGGCAACGACCTCTCGCTGGCGGTGCTGTCAGATCAGGCGCCCCCACTGTTCTCCTACTTCAAGCAGCTCTTCGCTCAGGTCACCAACCCGCCGATCGACCCGATCCGCGAGGAAATCGTGATGAGTCTCTCCACGAGCCTCGGCACTGAGCGCAACCTCTTCGACGAGACCCCCGACCACGCCCACAAGCTGGAGCTCGATCAGCCGATCCTGCTCAACCGCGAGCTCGAGACTCTGCGCCACATCTCCCACGACATATTCTGCTCCCGCACGCTCGATATCACCTGGCCGGTCGCGGATGGGCCCGACGGGATGGCGGGGGCGCTCGAGCGCGTGTGCGAGCAGGCCCACGAGGCGATCGCGGAGGGTGTCAATATCGTCATTCTCTCCGACCGCCTGCTCGGTCCCAGGCGGGCGGCCATCCCATCGCTCCTGGCGGTCTCCTCCGTCCACCACCACCTCGTGCGCGAGGGAACACGCCTGCGGGCGGGCATCGTGCTGGAGTCCGGCGAGCCACGCGAGGTCCATCACTTCGCCACGCTGATCGGCTATGGCGCGAGTGCGATCAACCCGTATGTGATGCTCGAGACACTCGACGAGCTCGTCGCACAGGGTCGCATCACGCGTGCCGGTGAGAGTGACGGCACACCCCCCCAGCAGCTCTCGCTCGCCCCCGAGCAGGCCGCCCAGAACACGATCAAGGCGATCGGCAAGGGGCTGCTCAAGACAATCTCCAAGATGGGGATCTCCACAATCCAGTCATATCGTGGGGCCCAGATCTTCGAGGCGGTTGGGCTGGAGCGCGAGCTGATCGATCGCCACTTCACGGGCACCGCCTCGCGCATCGGGGGGATCGGCCTGGACGTGCTCGCGATCGAGGCTCTCGAGCGTCACGCGCGTGCCGGATGGATGGGCTCCTACTCTCGCGACGAGCTCCTGCCGGTTGGGGGGGTGTACGCATGGCGACGCGACGGGGAGCACCACATGTGGAACCCCGAGACGATCGCGCTCGTCCAGCACGCCGTGCGCTCGGCCAACGGCAACGTCGCCGCGGCCCTGGAGGGCGACGCGCATGCGGGAGCCGAGGTGCGTGAGAGTCCCGCCTTCCAGAAGTACCGCGAGTACGCGGCCTCCGTCAACGAGGACGCCGCTCGTAAGGCCACGCTGCGCGGGTTGCTGCGAATAGGCCCAGAGCGCGGGGGGGAGGGCGGTGCGCGGGCCGGTGGGGCAGAGAACGAGCCCGGCGAGGGGGCGATCCCGCTCTCGGAGGTCGAGCCCGCGAAGGAGATCGTGCGGCGCTTCTGCACCGGCGCCATGAGCCTCGGCTCCATATCCCGGGAGGCACACGAGACGCTCGCGATCGCCATGAACCGCCTCGGCGGTCGCTCCAACACCGGCGAGGGTGGGGAGGACCCGGCGCGCTTCACCCCCGATCCAAACGGGGACAGGCGTCGCTCGGCCATCAAGCAGGTCGCCTCGGGGCGATTCGGGGTGACGATCCACTACCTCGTCAACGCGGATGAGCTTCAGATCAAGATGGCCCAGGGGGCCAAGCCCGGAGAGGGTGGCCAGCTCCCCGGCCACAAGGTGGATGCCTATATCGGCTCGATCCGTCACACCACCCCCGGAGTGGGCCTGATCTCCCCGCCGCCTCACCACGACATCTACTCGATCGAGGACCTCAAGCAGCTGATCTACGATCTGCGCTGCTCCAACCCCGAGGCACAGGTGTCGGTCAAGCTCGTCTCGGAGGTCGGGGTCGGCACCGTTGCCGCCGGGGTCTCCAAGGCCAACGCCGACCGCGTCCTGATAGCCGGTCACGACGGGGGTACCGGCGCCTCTCCACTCTCCTCGATCCAGGCTGCCGGCGTGCCCTGGGAGATCGGCTTGGCCGAGACCCAGCAGACGCTCCTGCTCAACGACCTGCGCTCGCGCATCGTCGTGCAGACCGACGGCCAGCTGAAGACCGGTCGCGACGTCGTCATCGCCGCGATGCTCGGGGCCGACGAGATGGGCTTCTCCACAGCGCCCCTGATCGCCACGGGCTGCATCATGATGAGGGCCTGCCACCTGAACACGTGCCCCGTGGGGATCGCCACTCAGGACCCCGAGCTGCGCAAGCGCTTCAAGGGCCGTCCCGAGCACGTCGTCAATTTCTTCTTCTTCGTGGCCGAGGAAGTGCGCGAGATCCTCGCCTCGCTCGGCCTGCGCACGCTCGACGAGGCGATTGGCCGCGTCGACCTGCTTGGCGCCGATCGGGCGATCGAGCACTGGAAGGCGCGTGGAGTAGACCTCACGCACATCCTCGCCCACATCGAGCTCCCCGACGGGGCTCCGCGTCGTCGCGTCAAGCCACCGCCGGCGGTGCTCGAGGACGCTCTCGACTGGGAGCTCGTCAAGCGCTCGCGGGCCGTCATCGAAGCCGGTGGGGGGGATGGGACGTCCGACGGGCTCGCGGAGTTCGAGGGAGCCCGGGAGCGCATTTTGCCGGCGCTGGCGTCGGGGGACGGTCCTGTCGGGAGCGCCCCCTCACACACGCACCCGCGTGTGGAGATCGAGCTGCCCATCCGCAACGTCAATCGCTGCGTCGGCGGCATCCTCTCGAGCCATATCGCGCGCGCTCGCGGGGCTCAGGGGCTGCCCCCCGACTCCATCGTGGTGCGCATGCGCGGCTCGGCCGGCCAGAGCTTCGGGGGGTGGCTTGCTCCCGGCGTCACCTTCGAGCTGGAGGGCGACACCAACGACTACACAGGCAAGGGGCTCTCCGGTGGCGTTGTCTCCGTGCGCCCGCCACGCGACGTCGGCGAGCACTTCGTCGCTCAAGAGAACGTGATCGTGGGCAACACCGTGCTCTACGGTGCCACCTCCGGGCGTGCCTTCTTCAGGGGCCTTGCGGGCGAGCGTTTCGCCGTTCGTAACTCGGGGGCTTGGGCGGTCGTCGAGGGTGTCGGGGACCATGGCTGCGAGTACATGACCGGTGGGCGCATCGTCGTGCTTGGGCCCACCGGGCGCAACTTCGCCGCCGGCATGAGCGGCGGGATCGCCTATGTGCTCGACGAGCAGGGGAGCTTCCCCGTGCGTTGCAACATGGGGATGGTCGGCTTCGACGAGATCTCCCAGGCCGACGCGATCGAGCTGCGGGCGATGATCGAGGAGCACGCGCACCACACCGACTCGCCAGTCGCACACGACGTGCTCGCCCGCTTCGAGCAGCTGATCGCCGCCGGAGCATTCGTGAAGGTGATGCCCCACGACTACAAGCGCGTCCTGCGCGAGCTCGCAGAGGCCGAAGAGGAGCAGTCCGAGGAAGTGGTCGCCTGATGGGCAAGCTCGGCGGCTTCCTACAGATCGAGCGCCACGGGATCACCTACCGCGATCCGCGCGAGCGAACCCACGACTACCAGGAGTTCGTGGTGGAGCGTCCCGTGCAGGAGCTGCGCGACCAGGGCGCCCGCTGCATGGAATGTGGGGTTCCCTTTTGCCACAATGGCTGTCCGCTGGGCAACCTGATCCCCGACTGGAACGACCTCGTCTACCGTGACAGCTGGCAGGAGGCGATCGCCCAGCTGCACGCCACCAACAACTTCCCCGAGTTCACCGGCCGACTATGCCCCGCACCGTGCGAGGCGGCATGCGTGCTGGAGATCCGCGAGGGGGACTCCGTCACGATCAAGCAGATCGAGCAGTCGATCATCGATAGGGCCTTCCGCGAAGGGTGGGTTGTGCCTGAGCCGCCCCGGCGTGAGACCGGCCAGTCGGTCGCGGTGGTCGGCTCGGGCCCCGCGGGCATGGCGGCCGCACAGCAGCTTCGCCGCGCCGGCCACGGTGTGACGCTGTTCGAGCGTGACGAGGCCGCCGGTGGGCTCGTGCGCTTCGGCGTGCCCGACTTCAAGATCGAGAAGACCGTCGTCGAGCGTCGCGTCGAGCAGTTGATCGCCGAGGGGGTGGAGCTGCGCTGCGGCGTGGAGGTAGGAGTGGACATAACGGTCAAGGAGTTGCGCGAGCGCTTTGCCGCGGTCGTACTCGCCACCGGCTCACGTGTCCCGCGCGACCTGCCGGCCCCCGGTCGCGAGCAGGGTGGCATCCACTTCGCGATGGACTACCTCTACCAGCGCAATCGCTTCGTCGCCGCCGAGTATGGTCCCGCCCCGACGGCGGCCCAACCGGCCGTGACCGAGCCGATCACGGCCGCGGGCAAGCATGTCGTCGTGATCGGCGGTGGCGACACCGGAGCCGACTGCGTCGGCAACTCGTTGCGCGAGGGGGCTCTGTCGATCGTGCAACTCGAGCTCTTGCCCGAGCCTCCCGATCATCGGCCCGACGAGCGCACACCGTGGCCCGAGTGGCCACAGAAGTACAGGCTCTCCTATGCGATGGAGGAGGCCCGCACCGCCGGCGTCGGAGAGCAGGACTATTCGGTCACGACCGCCCGCTTCTCAGGTGACGAGCGGGGAAATGTCGCCGCCCTGCATATCGCGCGTGCCGAGCCCACCCCCCCGTTCGCGCCTGTGCCGGGCACCGAGCGCGAGATCCCCGCACAGCTCGTGCTGCTCGCGATGGGCTTCCTGCACCCCGAGCAGCCCCTGCTCGACCAGCTCGGCGTCGAGAAGGACCCGCGGGGCAACGTCAAGGCGGTCAAGCCCTACACGACGTCTGTCGAAGGGGTGTTCGCCGCCGGCGACGCCCGACGCGGGCAGTCCCTGATCGTGTGGGCGATCAACGAGGGGCGCCAGTGCGCTCGCATGGTCGACCGCTACCTGGCCGGGCTACGCAACGGCTCGGTCAACGACGGCGCCCGGCCCGAAGACGGCGGCCTCGCCGGCCACGCCGATGCGGACGAAGGGCCTGTGGGCCCCCCGCGGCACGTGGGACCGGGGATATCCGCGTAGTAGCGGTGAGACCGGTCGCCCACTTCCAGTGAGACGGCCACCTCCCACCGACTGGCGCGGGTCGACTTGGCCCCGCTCACGGGCGCCCGGCGGGGAGCCCCTTCTTTCTCAGCGCGCCCACGAACAGTGCGAATTCCTTCTGGATGTCGGTCAAGGCGAGCCGGTGACCCGCGCCGTCGACGGCGCTTGAAGGGCCCCCGGCGCTGCTCACCCGCCGTTCCGCACGCGCCCGGTTGCGCCAGGCGTCGATGATCGTGTGAAGGTCGTCGTGGGTTGGGATGTCACGACGCGGCTCGTCTTGCAAGAGCACTCCGAGATCCGGTGCTGCCTGCACGCGGGCGGGCATGCTCGCGATTGCCTGCTGGGGGTCGGCGGCGAAGCGCAAGAGGATCGTCTTGATCAAGGAGGTGTGGTCGAACAGCTGATTTGAGACCCCTCGCTTGACGCGAGGCCCGATCACGAGCGCCGGGACCCGCACGCCGTAGGTCGGGTATCCCGAGCCGTCGTTGACCAGCGGGGGGTCGACATGGTCGTAGAAGCCCCCGTGCTCGTCGTAACAGACGACGAGCAGCGTGTCATCCCAGTCGGCGGTCTTTGTCAGGGCGTCGTAGAGCTCGAGCACGAGCTCCTGGCCGGCGAGGATGTCCGAGGGCGGATGGTCGTCGTTGGAGAGGGGGTCGAGCGTGTGCAGGTTGACAAAGTTCGGGTCGATCCAGGAGACGTCTCGCAGGCGGCCCGCTGCCGCGTCGTCGAGGAAGCTTTCGTGCGAGGCGATCGGGCTCTCCAGGATTTGGGTGATCTCGCCAACGAGCTTGCGATCGAAGAACGCAAAGTTGTCGTGGCGCAGGTTGAAGCTGCGGTACAGCTTGTCGGCGCCGCGCAGCGTGGCCGGGTCGTCGGAGTACCAGCGCCACTGGCTGTCGGCGAGCTGGCGCGTGAAGGCTTCGACCTCGAAGATGGGGACGCTGGGCACTTTTCCAGTGACCAGGTCGGCCAGCTCTTCGAGCAGCCCGAAGTGGACTTTGGGGCCGGCCTTGCCGGCCAATGAATACAGGCGGTTCGGCCAGGTATCTCCGGGGATCGAGCTGTGCCAGCCGTCGCAGACGCAGAACTGGCGCGCCAGGAAGTCGTAGACGGGAACCGACTCCGCGGTGTAGTGGCCCATGGGCAGTCTTCGCCATTGCTCCTGTGGCTGCTTCTGCTCGATGAAGTTCTTGACAAAGCCACCCGGCTTGACGCCGCGGAATTCCGAGAGCTGCGCGGCCACGCATTCGGGCGAGTGGCAGGGGTCGAGGCTTTCGTCGAAGGGTTCACCGGGCTTGTGGAAGGCGGTTTCACCGGGGCCATAGGCGTACGGCTCGTATTCGGTCCCGTCAGGAGCGAAGTTGGGGTGGGCGTTCTGAACGCCATCCACTCCCTCGATGCCGCCCGGCAAACCCAGGTAGCCGAGCATGTGGTCGAACGAACGGTTCTCCATCATCAGCACGACGACGTGCTTGATCTCGGACAGGGGGCCCGAAGCCGTGTCTGGGCTCATTGCCGATCTCCTTGGGCTGGTGCGGTCGGGGTCTACGACCGCCCGGGTAGGTCGGTCCCGGGTAGGTCAGTCACTGCGCGAGCACCATATCATTTGGTATCGATTGGTTAGACGAGTTCCGATATTGAGCAAGTTCTAGCTTGTTTCGCGGCCCCTTTCACGTACGGGCTCATCTTCGTGAGTCCCTCGAAGTACTCACGCGGCGACCGGCGCACGATCGGCAAGATGGTCCGCTCATTGGACGTTCTGCTCGGTGACCATCCGGGGAGCGAGGCTACGAGCCTGCGCTACTGGCTCTGAGCCAGGACGATAGACTGGCCGTGTGGCCAGCTTCTCGGACAACGGGCGCTCTGCCGTGAGCAACGGGAGCTCCACCGCAGGCGGCCTGCCGCGCGCATGCATCATCGGCGCCGGCTCCTCTGGCATCGCCGCCGCCAAGGCGCTGCTCGACCGGGAGATCCCTTTCGATTGCATCGAGAAGTCCGACCAGGTCGGGGGGAACTGGGTGTTCGGCAACCGTAACGGGATGTCGGCCGCGTACAGGGACCTGTTCATCAACGTCTCGCGAGAGCGGATGGCCTATGCCGACTACCCGATGCCGACGTCCTATCCAGACTTCCCCCACCACACCCACATCAAGGAGTATTTCGACAAATACGTCGATCACTTCGGCCTGCGCGAGCACATTGCGTTCGAGACGGGCGTGGAGCATACCGGCAAGCGTGAGGACGGGGTGTGGGAGGTAACGTTGGACACGGGGGAGACGCGCGAGTACGACGCCCTGCTCGTCGCCAACGGCCACCACTGGGACCCGCGCTGGCCCGAACCGGCCTTCCCCGGAGCGGACACCTTCGAGGGAACTCAGCTACATGCCCACGCCTACGTGGACAACTCGATCTTCGCCGGCAAGGACGTGGTGATCGTGGGGATGGGCAACTCGGCGATGGATTTGGCGGTTGAGTCTTCATATGTGGCCGCCAACACCTACCTGTCGGCCCGCAAAGGCGCGTGGATCATCCCCAAGTACGTGTTCGGCAAGCCGGTGGACCAGCTCCCAAACAACCCACGCGTCCCGTTCGCCATCCGCCAGCGCATGATCCACCAGACGATCAAGGCGATAACCGGGTCGCCCGAGCGTTACGGCCTGCCCAAGCCCGACCACAAGTTCGGGGAGTCCCATCCGACCGTCTCGGGGCGCATCCTCGACAGGATCGCGCACGGGATGATCGTCCCGAAGCCGAACATGGCCTCGCTCGAGGGCGCGCAGGTGCGCTTCACCGACGGCAGCGAGGCCCACGCCGACGTGGTCGTGTACTGCACCGGCTACAAGATCAGCTTCCCGTTCTTCGGCGCCGACTTCCTCGCGGCGCCCGACAACCACATCGAGCTTTTCCGTCGTGTCTTCCATCCCGACATCCCAGGCCTCTACTTCATCGGCCTGCTGCAGCCGCTCGGCGCGATCATGCCGCTCGCGGAGGCCCAGAGCGCCTGGATCGGCGACCACCTGCGCGGCGAGTACGCGCTACCGTCCCCGGCCGATCTGCGCCGTGATATCGCCTCTGACCAGGCCGCGATGCGCAAACGCTATGTGGCCTCCAAGCGCCACACGATTCAGGTGGACTTCAATGACTACCTGTTCGCGCTTGACGCGGAGCGCCGTGCCGGGGCGGAGCGGGCTCGGGCGCAGGGCTATTCGCTGCCCATACCGGCGCATACGGCAGTCTCTACCGCGTAGCCCTCCTCGCTTTTTATTTGGATTTGCTGTTCGTTCCTCGGGTCTTCGACCGCGCATGTCGATGGGGGGGTTGACTTTTGCGCAGGGCATGGTATAAGGTACCCATGTGGTCGCTCTCTTAGGGAGTGTCTACCAAACATAAGGTCGGGTTTTGGGTTGGTCCTTGTGGTCTGACGCTTAACCGGTTTGAGCAGGGCCCTTGGGAGAGGGACCGGGTCGTCTTTGAGAGAGGGTTGTTTTTCGCGTGGTTTCTTTGGGGAATAGCGTTGTTGAGAGTCCGTGTGTCTCTGATGGGTCTGTAATAGGACGCGTCAGCGTCGCTGACGCGTCTCTCTCTCTCTCTCTCTCTCTCTGCGCCTCAAGGCTTGACCCCCGTTGGCCGGCCCTAGCGGGCCGGGCCTGTTCCCCCGAAGGGGGTAGGGGTTGTGTTGGGCGTCTAGGCGCTAGTAGCTCTCGCCGCGGCTGTTCGTCGCGGGGCCCGCCGGGTGTGAGGCCCGGCTTGGTTATCAGCGCCCGAAAGGGTGCTCGTGCCCCGCAATGGGGTACTCGCGCGTTATAGGCGCGCTTTCTACTTCTTGTTCTTCGGCCACCGTGGGGTGTTTTCCCGCGGTGGTTTTGTGCTGTCCGGGTGCGGGCGGGTGTGATGTGGCTTCCTTGGAGGAGGGGATGTGTTGTCTATGAGGCTTGGTGTGGATTGTCGTGCGCTGTCTGTCGTGGCTCTGTTCGTGCTCGTGGTCTGTGCGGGTGTGTCGGGTGTGAGCTCGGTGCGGGCAGCCGCCAGCGCGTCGTGTGCGAATGAACAGTTGCGCTCAGAACAGCCTTATGGGTTGGGGTTGCCTGATTGTCGCGCGTTTGAGATGGTCTCGCCGATCGATAAGAACGATGCCAATGCCGTCGACACCCATTGTTTCAGTACTGCATGGACGAGTCGAGCGTCGGTGTCGGGCGAAGGGATCTCGTATGTCTCTCCCGGTTCTTTCGGCGGTGCGGTGGGTACGCGTCTTTGCAGCGCGTATCTCTCTAAGCGTGGACTGGGGGGGTGGTCGACCGCGAACATAACTCCGCTGCATGTAGGTCTTGAAAGCGGGCATGGCGGGGTTAGCGGTCCGCCGTTCAATGATATGTATTTCTCACCGGATCTTTCGGCTGGGCTTGTGACCGAACAGACCTTCCCGTTGACAGCCGATACGCCCAGACCGAGCAATGCGGAAACTTATTACGAATCGATGTACCTGGCTGATTTCGCAGGCGGCTCCTACCAGAGGGTGGAGAGTCAATTGGGTGAACGAGGCGGCAGGGAACCGTTCGCGGAGCCTATGGCTGCGTCGAGCGATCTCAGTCATGTGCTCCCGGAAGGTATGTCTGAGTGGGTGGATGGCAGGACGATCCCGGTGAACGTCAATAACAGTGGTGAATCGTTTTTCACCGAGGCCGGATCGGGACAGTATTACAACATACTATTTGCCAAAATCCAGGGTGAAACGTGGCATGCGATGTCCTCTGACGGTAAGCGTGTCTTTATGACGTCCGTTACTGGAGAACAGGAATCCAGGTTTGGGCGGGATTTGTATGTGCGTGAGAATCCCGAACAGCCTCAGAGTCCTGTGGATGGTCAGGGTCATTGTACTGTGCCGGGGGATGCTTGCACGATCATGGTGTCTGCGTCGCGGCGTAGTGTGCTTGATCCGAATGGTCCTTTTCCGGCGCGTTTCCGTGGCGCGAGCGCGGATGGCTCGAAGGTGTTCTTCACCTCAAAGGTTGAGTTGACCGAAGACGCGTATACGGGTCCTGAAGATAACAGGCCGAACCTGTACGAATACGATGTCGAAAGCGAAAAATTGAACGATCTCACCGTCGATAAAACCGATGCGAAGGGCGCTGAGGTGTTGGGTGTCGTGGAGATCAGCGAAGACGGCTCATACGTGTACTTCGTGGCTAGGGGCGGCCTGGCGGCGGGTGCGACCGCGGGACAAGTGAATCTCTATGTTTCCCATGATGGGGGCGCACCGAAGTTCATCGCAGACCTCGAGACCAGCCTGTTCAACGAAGAAATCGAAGAATCCGGCGGTGACGAAACAGTTCGTAAAGAAATTGAAGAATCACCAGAACAAAGTAGAGGAGCCGATCTAAGGGATTGGTCTATCGGCCCGCAGTTGAATACGGCTGCGGTGACAGGGGATGGGACGCGGCTGGCGTTCGTCTCGGAACGTAGCTTGACGGGCTATGACAATGAAAGCGCCGAAAACAGTCCGTTGGCAGGCAGGTGCGTTAATGAACGTGAAGAAAATAAATGTCGTGAGGTGTACCTATACGATGCGTCTACAGGTGCGTTGACGTGCGCGTCGTGCAATCCGACTGGGGCGCGACCGTTCGGCCCTTCGAACCTCAACGATGTCCTGGCGGGTTTCAAGGTTCAGGTGAGGCCTCGTAATCTCTCTGAAGATGGGAATCTGTTCTTTCAGAGTTACGATGCGCTCGTTCCGCATGACAGTAATGGTCTTCAGGACGTGTATGAGTACGAGGACGGTCGTGTTTATCCGATTTCTAATGTGGCGGGTGGTTATGAATCGCATTTCTTGGATGCGAGTCTGAGCGGTAAGGATGTGTTCATCGGGACGGCGGAGCATTTGTTGCCTGAAGATGGGGATCTTCGTATCGATGTTTATGATGCGCGTGCTGGTGGTGGTTTTCCGGTGAGCGTTGTGCGGCCGGGATGTGATAACGGGGATTCGTGTAAGCCGCCGCCGGCGGGGCAACCGGGCGTCTTCGGTGCGCCGGCGAGCGCTACGTTCTCCGGCGCGGGGAATGTAGCGCCGGTACCGGCGGTCAAGCCCGTGGTAAAGGTCAACAAGGCTAAGCCGAAGAAGTGTAGGAAGGGTTTTGTGAGGAAGCGTGGTGTGTGTGTGAGGCAGAGGGCGAGGAAGTCCGCTGGTCATTCCAAGAGGGGGAGGAAGTAATCATGGTCAAGCGGTTGTTGCTGCCTTTCCTACTGGCGCTCAGCGTGTCGCTGTTGCCGGCTGTTCCAGCGATGGCGTCCTTCGGGCTGAGCACGTTCAGTATTGTTGCGGAAAACCAGAATGGGTCGCCTGATGTGCAGGCGGGATCGCATCCCTATGCGTTGACGACCAGTTTCACGCTGAACGAACCCCCTTTCCCTGAAGAACTGGAAAACAGTCCAAAGGACATACAGGTCGAACTGCCACCAGGTTTCTTCGGCGACCCACACGCCACACCCAGATGCACTTATACGGAATTCAACACAAGAAAATGTCCTCCTGACACCCAGGTAGGTTTCGAGACGACCTACACCTCGGATCGCTACGACGGAACTCCGAACACGTGGGGGAATAGCGTTTTCAACATTGAACCGTCACCGGGCGTGGCCGCTGAGTTCGCCTACTATATAGAGGGAGGACTAGCTCCCATCTTCTTGGATGTTTCGGTTCGCACCGGTGGGGACTATGGGTTGACCGTGAAGGCAACCAATGCCACCAGCGCCCTACCGGTCGAGGGGACAACGGTCACACTCTGGGGTGTCCCGTGTGCGGTCAATGGGACTGGTTGTCGTCCGGAATTGCCGTTGTTGACGAATCCGACGTCGTGCGGGGTCCCGCGGACTGCGACTATAAAGGCGGACTCTTGGACGGACCCAGGAAAATTCGTGTCCATGAGCTCAGCGATGCCGGAGATAGAAGGTTGCGACAAGCTAGACTTCAGCCCCTCGATCACTGTCACCCCAGACGGTACGGTGGGTAGCACACCGACAGGTTTGGGTGTGGACTTGCATGTTCCTCAGGATTCGACGCAGAACCCTGTGGGGTTGGCCGAGTCAACCGTGAAGAACACGACTGTCGCGTTGCCGACGGGCGTTCAGGTGAGCCCGTCGGCGGCGGATGGACTGATGGCCTGCTCTGAAGAACAGATAGGACTGCACAATGTGCTTGCGCCGTCGTGTCCTGACGCATCGAAGGTCGGTAACGTGCAGGTCGATACGCCGTTGTTGGACGAGCCGTTGAAGGGGTCTGTGTTCCTGGCTGCACAGGACGCAAATCCGTTCGGGAGCCTGGTCGCGTTGTACGTGGCTGCTGAAAGTCCGAAGTACGGGGTGCTGATCAAGGTTGCGGGCCAAGTATCGCTCGACCCCGTTACAGGCCAGTTGGTCACTACGTTCAAGGAAACACCGTCGCTGCCGTTCAGCGATTTCAGACTCCAGTTCTTCGGCACAGACAGGGCACCATTGACGACCCCCGCGGCTTGCGGGACATACACGACGGAAACGTCGATCGAACCATGGACGGAAACCGGAGCGGTCTCCCCCTCCTCGAAGTTCCAGATCACGAGCGGTCCAGGCGGCTCGCCGTGCGCGAGTCCTGCCCCGTTCACGCCGAGCTTCCAGGCGGGCTCTACGAACCTGCAGGCCGGTGCGTTCACACCGTTCACGCTCACGATGAGCAGACCTGATGGGAACCAGACGCTCAGCAGGATCGAAATGCAAATGCCACCAGGCCTATTGGGAACGCTCGCGAACGTAAAACTTTGTGGCGAACCACAAGCTGCGCAGGGTACGTGCGGCGAAGACAGCCTGATCGGCCATACGATTGTCAGCGCCGGGTTGGGGAATGATCCGTATACGGTGACTGGTGGGAAGATCTTTATTACGACCGGTTACAAAGGCGCTGCATATGGCCTATCGATCGTGAACCCGGCTGTGGCCGGCCCTTTCAACCTCGGGACCGTTGTGGTGCGTGCCGCGATCAATGTGGATCCGCACACCGCGGCACTGCATATCGTGAGTGATCCGTTGCCGACGATGCTGGATGGGATCCCACTCCAGTTGCAGCACGTGAACGTCACGATCGACCGTGACCTGTTCACGTTCAACCCGACAGACTGCGAAAAGACACAGATCGTTGGGACTTTGACGAGCACCGAAGGAGCAACGAGCAAGGTCGCTACACCCTTCCAGGTGACCAACTGCGCGAAACTCGCATTCAAACCAAAGTTCGCCGTCTCCACGTCAGGGAAAACATCTCGGGCTAACGGGGCGAGCCTACATGTCAAGCTCACCTATCCCGCGAGCCCATATGACGCGAACATCGCCAAGGTCAAGGTAGACCTGCCAAAGCAACTCCCGTCCCGACTGACGACACTGCAGAAGGCCTGTCCGGCAGCGACGTTCGAAGCTAACCCAGCTGCGTGCCCGCCGGCGTCGATCGTGGGGCAGGCCAAAGCAAGCACACCGGTGCTGCCGGTCGGGTTGGAAGGCCCCGCCTATTTCGTCTCGCATGGCGGGGAAGAATTCCCACAACTGGTCATCGTCCTGCAGGGCTACGGCACCACCGTGGACCTCGTTGGCTCCACGTTCATCAACAGCAAGACGAACATTACGAGCAGCACCTTCAAGAGCGTCCCCGACGTACCCGTAGGCACATTCGAACTCACCCTCCCACAGGGCAAGTACTCAGCGCTCGCGGCGAACGGAAACCTCTGCGCCAAGAAACTGACGATGCCGACCTCGTTCGTCGGACAGAACGGGGCCGAACTACACCAGTCCACACCCATCAGCGTCAACGGATGCCCAAAGCACAAGGCCAAGAAAGCAAAGAAGTCACGCAAAGCGACCAGGCATGGGAAGACGAAGTGAGATGCCCACGAAGGGAAGGGCGCACCCAAATGGGCACAAGTCGTCCGAGAGGCCGGCGCCCAGCCCCCATGTGGGGGCACCCCAAGGGGCGCAAGCAGGTGGGCTGACAACAGCGATACCGGCGCGCAACCCCGATGTGGGGGCTCCTCATGACGGGGAGCACTCTAGAGGGCATATTCCAGTGGGCGCGGGCAGGCGGGTAGGTGGACTGGGCCCGGAGCGCGTGCTCGAGATCCAGCGCGTGCGAATACTTGCCGCGATGGTCGATGTCAGTGCCGAGCGGGGGGCGGCGAATGTCAGTGTCGCGCATGTCGTGGAGCGCGCCGGTGTCTCACGTCGTACGTTCTATGAGATATTTCGGGATCGCGAGGATTGCTTCCTCGGCGCGTTCGACGACGGGATCGCTCGCGCCTCGCGGTGTGTGTTGGGTGCGTATGACCCCAAGGCGGGGTGGGTTGAACGGATCAGGGCCTCGCTTGCCGGTTTGCTGTCGTTCCTTGACATGGAGCGTGGTTTGGGTGGGCTCCTGATCGTTGGGTCGCTCGGTGCCGGCGCCCGCGCGCTCGAGCGCCGTCGGCGTGTCCTTGCCCGAGCGATCGCCCTGGTTGACCAAGGACGTAAGGAGTCGAAGGCAGGCGACGAGCTACCACCTCTCACCGCTGAGGGCATCGTCGGCGGGGTCCTCTCGGTCTTGCACTCGCGGCTGCTGGAGGACAGGCCGGGAGCGCTGGTTGACCTAACCGGCCCCCTCATGAGCATGATCGTGCTGCCCTACCTCGGTCCCACCGCCGCTCGCGGAGAGCTCGCGCGGCCCGTCCCCCGCTCGACCCTTCGCTCCGCGGCCGCCGGTCCAGACCCCTTGCGCGAGTTGGGGATGCGGCTCACATATCGCACGGTACGCGTCCTGCTGGCCGTCGCCGCCCAGCCCGGCGGCTCCAACCGCCAGGTCGCCGACGAGTCCGGGATCGGAGACCAGGGACAGATCTCAAAGCTACTCGCCCGCCTGAACGGGCTTGGCTTGATCGAGAACAGTGGTGCAGGCTCCGTACGCGGCGCACCGAACTCGTGGGTTCTCACGGACAGGGGGTGGCAGGTACAGGGCGCACTGATGGTATAGTTCTGCCATGGTCACTACCATCGATTCTGCCGGACGGATTGTCGTTCCGAAGCGACTGCGCGACGAGCTCGGCTTCAAGCCGGGGCAGGAGCTTCGAGCTAAGCATCGCCGATGGGCGACTTGAGATCGAGCATCCTGTCACGCGGATGCGCCTTGAGAGGCGCGGTGGGCGACTGGTGGCTGTTGCGGACCAGCCAATGCCCACATTGACGTCCGAGCTCGTGCGTGAGACGCTCGAGCGGGTTCGCCGTTGACGCCGGACAGCAGCGTCGTTATCGCTGCCTTCGCGAGTTGGAATGAGAAGCACGAGGTGGCGATAGAGGCGTTGGGGGACATTCGCGACCTCGTTGCGCACGTGGAGCTGGAGGCCTATTCGGTCCTGACGCGCTTGCCCGAGCCGCTTCGGGCGCAACCCAGCCTCGTCGCCGAATACCTTCGCGAGGACTTCTCAGGGGAGCGCATGGTGCTCCCCGAGCCTGAGCGCCGTACCCTGGTCGAGCGGCTCGCCCGTCTTTCTATCTCGGGGGGAACCGTCTATGACGCCATCGTGGGCACCACAGCCGACCATCACGGGCGCTCTCTGCTCAGCTGCGACCGGCGCGCGGCGAGGACCTACGACAAGCTGGGGATCGACGTCACCTACCTGTAGCGGGTCCTCGGTAGGCCATTCCATCCGATCGTCAGATGCTCCAAGAGAGAGGGGTTGACTTTTGCGCAAGGGATGGTATAAGGTACCCATGTGGTCGCTCTCTTAGGGAGTGTCTACCAAACATAAGGTCGGGTTTTGGGTTGGTCTTTGTGGTCTGACGCTTAACCGGTTTGAGCAGGGCCCTTGGGAGAGGGACCGGGTCGCTTCTGTGAGGGAGTTGTATTTCGCGTGGTTTCATTGGGGAATAGCGTGCTTGAGAGTCGTTGCGTCCAAGACGGGTCCGTAATAGGACGCGTCAGCGTCGCTGACGCGTCTCTCTCTCTCTCTCTCTCTCTCTGCGCCCCAAGGCTTGACCCCCGTTGGCCGGCCCTAGCGGGCCGGGCCTGTTCCCCCGAAGGGGGTAGGGGTTGTGTTGGGCGTCTAGGCGCTGGCAGCTCTCGCCGCGGCTGTTCGTCGCGGCCCGCCGGGTGTGAGGCCCGGTTTGGTGATCAGCGCCCGAAAGGGTGCCTGTGCCCCGCTATGGGGTGCTTGTGCCCCGCTATGGGGTGCTCGTGCCCCGCAAGGGGGTATTCGCGCGTTATAGGCGCGCTTTCAGCATTTCGTTCGGCGGGCGCGTGTGTGCCCACGGGTGTTGTTGTGTTTTTGCGGGGGAGGGTCTGGCCTTGTGGGCTGGGGCCGGATCGATCATGCCCCGGGCGGGGCTCGTTTAGGGAGGCTGTGCTGTGAGGGTTCGCGATCTGGGTGCTGTTGGGTTCGTATTGATGGTGTGTGTGGCGTTGTTGGGTGTGTTCAGCGCTCCGGTGTTTGCCAGTGCGCCGGAAACGCCGGAAACGGGTGCGGCGAGTGCGGTTACGTCGTCGTCTGTGACGTTGAGTGGTGTGTTGAACCCGAATGCTCCTGGGGAACCGGGGGAATACGAGTTTTTGTATAGCCAGTCATCGACGGAATGCGTGGAAGGTGGTGTGGCGCCCGTACCGGCTGGTTTGGCTGTGGGTTTTGAAAAAGAAGCTGTGTCTGTGGGGGTGTCCGGTCTTCGCCCCAGCACGCAGTACACGTTCTGCCTGTTGGAGCGCAACGCCGCTGAAGAAGTCGGGGTTGGGTTGGGAGTGACGTTCACGACGTCCGCCGCCCCACCGAGCGTGGACAGCGAGGCGGTCTCCGGGGTCAACTCGACTGGTGCGAGCTTGGAAGCGCAGATCAACCCAAACGGGCAGAAAACCACATACTCGTTTGAATACGCCACCAACGAAGCATTGACGGGCGCCACGGTCCTCCCCGGTCCCGGACCGCTTCCCGCGGGGTTCGGTGATCAGCTTGCGAGTGTTTCAACGGGTGGTGTGCTTGTAGCGGGCACGACCTACTATTACCGTGTCGTCGCGGCGAACGGTACGCCACCCGCGAGCGACGGGACCGTGCAGTCCTTCACAACGGTGCCCACCCCAAATACCGATCCGCCTAGCGCGATCGCCGCGACAAGCGTGACGCTCAACGGTCATTTGACGTTGGATCCTGTCGATACGACCTACTCTTTCATCTATAACACTGGCGGGGGGTGCGCGGGGGGTAGCACCACGACGGTGGGGGACGCAGGCAACGGTGGCACTGAAGTGTCTGAGAGCGCGAGCGTCACGGGGCTGCTACCGGGTACCCAGTACACCGTCTGTTTTGTCACCTCGAATGCGTATGGTTCAGAACAGGGCCCGCCTGTCTCGTTCTCGACATCCGCATTGGCTCCCTCGATCGTTAGCGAGTACACCTCGCAGGTAGGTCCGTCCGGTGTGACGTTGAACGCTCAGATAGACCCTGATGGTGCAGGAACGACTTATCACTTCGACTACGGCACCACCAACTCCTTCGGCCAGAGCACCCCGGAGTCCGCGTCGATAGGTTCAGATAACAGTAACCATACGGCGTCCGCTGCGATCCAGGGTCTGCAACCCGGAACGACATATCATTATCGTGTAGTTGCGACGAATTCCCAGAGTCTTGGTGGTGGGACGCTTGGATCCGATCGTACGTTCGTGACACCTGCCGCTGGTGGTCAGGCCCCGGGCTCGAACCACTCGGAAGGTTGCGCAAACGAACAACTACGAGCCGAACAGCCGTCTGGGTTGGGGTTGCCCGACTGTCGCGCGTATGAGATGGTCTCACCCCTCGAGAAGAATGGCGGTGACGCGGTTGCCGGTGAACGTGCGGGCTGTCTCGTCAACTATTCGAATCGTTCGTCGGTGTCGGGGGGAGCGATCGTTTATGAATCTCCTGGTTCGTTTGGGGGGCCGGCGGGGTCGCGTTTGTGTAATGCGTACGTCTCCAGGCGGGGAGGGGATGGTTGGTCGACGCAGTCGATAACTCCTGCGCACGTGGCTCTGGAAGGTGACTATGGCGGGCTCGAAGAAGCATTTCAGGATATGGCGTTTACGCCCGATCTCGCGAGGGGAGTCCTAACGTCACAGACGACGCCCTTGACCCCTGAAGCTCCCGTGGGTGGCTATCGGGAGTTGTATGTGGCCGATCTTGCAAGCGGCTCCTATCAGTTGGTCTCAAATGGTCTCGAAGGTCAAACAGCGATATCGCCGTTGCTTCTGGGCGCCTCGGAGGACCTCAGTCACGTGCTCTACAGCAAAAGCTACGTGCTTTACGAAAACTTTGCCGGAAACCCATCGCTCTACGAGGAGGTGAACGGCGAAACGATCAACGTGAGCGTGACCAACAGCGGCGAACCGATGTCCGCGGAGGCGGGGGGCTCCAACGGTAGCGCTGAGTCTGTGTTCAACGCGAGGAATTGGCATGCGTTGTCTGCCGACGGCTCGCGGGTCGCGTTCACGAGTCCGTTTCGGCAGCTGCCAACCGAAGACAAGGAATGGAATGTGTATGTGCGCGTGAATGTCGGCGAGCCTCAGAGCCCTGTAGACCAGGCGGGAGTGTGCACTGTTGCCTGGGATGCTTGTACTGTCGAGGTGTCGGCGTCGCAGCGCGGTGAACCTGATACTCATGGGCCGTTTCCGGCGCGTTATCGTGGTGCGAGCGCGGATGGTTCGCGGGTGTTTTTCACGAGTCGCATGGAGTTGACGGAAAATGCGTTCACAGGGCCAGAAGACAACGCGGCGAACTTGTATGAATACAATTTCGAAAGGCCGGAGGGGGAACGGCTAAAGGATTTGACGGTGGATACGACCGATGCCGAAGGCGCTGGGGTGTTGAGCGTAGCGCAGATGAGCGAAGATGGGTCGTACGTGTATTTCATCGCCAAAGGTGTCCTAAACGATGGCGAACAGAACACTCAGGGAGACACTGCGCAGGCCGGCCAAGCGAACCTCTACGTGATCCACGACAACGGGATGCCCCGGTTCATCGGAACCCTCGAAAACGGCGCCACAACGCCCGAAAATGACGAAAAGACGAATGAAGGAGGTGACGCGAGCGTCTGGTCTCACAATCTCCCGCTCAACAAGGCCGATGTGTCCCCGAGCGGGACGCTGCTGGCGTTCCTGTCGCAGCGAAGCGTCACCGGGTATGACAACGAACAAGCAGAACACAGCGAACTGCCGAAAGGAGAATGCCATCGTGGCGCCAGCAAACACCTCTGTAGGGAGGTGTACCTCTACGATGCGGTGACTGGTGGTTTGGCGTGCGTGTCGTGTAATCCTAGTGGCGCGCGACCGCTAGGTGAATCGAGCCTCAACAGCATATATGTTCCCGAGGAACAGCTTTACAAGCAGCGGCAGTTCTCCGAAGACGGCAGTCGCTTGTTCTTTCAGTCCTTCGATGCGTTGTCGCCGCATGACAGTAACGGTCGCCAGGATGTGTTTGAGTACGCGGGCGGTCATGTGTATACGATCTCGGATGACGCGGGGTCCCATGACTCGTTTTTCCTGGATGCGAGCCCGAGTGGGAATGATGTGTTCCTCGCGACGGCCGATCAGTTGTTGCGTCAGGACACGGATCTCCGTCTCGACATTTACGATGCGAGAGTGGGCGGCGGGTTCCCAGTGAATGGGTCGCCCCCGACGTGCGATAACGGCGATTCGTGTAAGCCGCCTCCGACGGCGCAACCGGGAGTGTTCGGTGCGCCCGCGAGTGCGACGTTCTCCGGCGCGGGAAATATCACACCAGTCATGACAGGGAAACCTGCGACAAAGAGAGTCAAGCAAAAAGTGTGCAAGAAGGGCTTCGTCAAGAGGCGGGGTAAGTGCGTAAGGCGGAAAGCTGGAAGGTCCGGTAGTCATTCCAAGAGGGGGAGGAAGTGATCATGGTAAGGCGAACGCTGCCCTTCTTGTTGGCGTTGTGCGGATCGTTGTTGTTGGCCGCCCCTGCGGTAGCCTCATTCGGGGTGAGCTCGTTTAGCGTGAAGGCCGAAAACCAGGACGGGTCCCCAAATGTGCAGGCAGGCTCGCATCCCTACGCGCTGACGACCAGTTTCACGCTGAACGAAAACCCTCTCGGTCAAGAACTGGAAAACAGCCCGAAGGACATCCAAGTCGATCTGCCACCCGGGTTCTTTGGCGACCCCCAGGCAACACCCAGATGCGCATTCTCAGCATTCTCCGTCACCGCATGCCCAGCCAACACGCAAGTCGGCGTAGAGACGACATACCTCGCACGGGAAGGAGAAGGATTCGGAGGGCAGGGTGGTGTGGTCTACAATCTCGAACCCTCACCTGGCGTGGCGGCGGAGTTCGGCTACCATTACCTAGGTGCCGTCGCACCGATACAACTGGATGTGTCGGTTCGTACGGGTGGGGACTATGGGCTGACGGTAAAGGTGCCTAACATCCTCGGGGCCGCGCCGATAGCGGGAAGCAGCGTGACGTTGTGGGGTGTGCCGTGCGCTGTGAACGGGACCGGTTGTTTGCCGCAACTGCCGTTGTTGACTAGTCCGACGTCGTGTGGTGTGCCGCGTACCGCGACGATCAGCATGGACTCGTGGGAAGACCCCGGGAAGTATGTTTCGATGAGCTCGGCGATGCCCGAGATCGAAGGTTGTAACAAACTGGATTTCAGTCCTACGATCACGGTGACGCCTGATGGTACGGCTGGCAGTACCCCAACGGGGTTGGGTGTGGATTTGCATGTGCCGCAGGGCGCGACACAGAACCCTGTCGGGTTGGCTGAGGCGACGGTCAAGAACACGACTGTCGCGCTGCCCGCGGGAATACAGGTGAGCCCCAGTGCCGCTGACGGGTTGTTGGCCTGTTCAGAAGAACAGATAGGCCTTCATAACGCGAATGCACCGGCGTGCCCCGACGCTTCGAAGATCGGGAACGTGGAGGTAGATACACCGTTGCTGGATGAGCCACTGAAGGGGTCCGTGTTCTTGGCCTCCCAGAACGCGAACCCCTTCGGGAGCCTCGTGGCGCTGTACGTGGCTGCTGAAAGCAAGAAGTTCGGGGTGCTGATCAAGGTCGCGGGACAAGTATCGCTCGATCCCGTGACGGGGCAGTTGGTCACGACGTTCAAGGAAACCCCAGAGCTTCCGTTCAGCGATTTCAAGCTCCAGTTCTTCGGGACCGACAGGGCACCGTTGACGACCCCCGCGACTTGCGGGACGTATACGACGGAAACGTCTATCGAACCGTGGACGGAAACGGGTGCCGTTTCCCCGTCTTCGAAGTTCCAGATCACGAGCGGCCCGGGCGGGAGTCCTTGTTCGAGCCCGCAACCGTTCAGCCCGAGCTTCCAGGCTGGGTCAACCAACCTGCAGGCAGGTGCGTTCACGCCGTTCACGCTCACGATGAGTCGTCCAGATGGTAACCAGACGCTCAGCAGGGTCGAAATGCAGATGCCTCCCGGATTGTTGGGGACCCTCGCGAACGTCAAATTGTGCGGGGAACCACAGGCAGCGCAGGGGACTTGTGGCGAAGACAGCCTGATCGGCCATACGATCGTCAGCGCCGGCTTGGGGAACGATCCCTACACCGTCACGGGCGGGAAGGTGTTCGTCACGACCGGTTATAAAGGCGCCGCCTACGGCCTCTCGATTGTCAACCCGGCGAAGGCCGGCCCGTTCGACCTGGGAACGGTCGTCGTGCGGGCGGCGATCAATGTGGATCCGCATACCGCGGCGTTGCATATCGTCAGCGATCCGTTGCCGACGATGCTGGATGGGATCCCGTTGCAGTTGCAGCACGTGAATGTGACGGTTGACCGGGAGAAGTTCACGTTCAACCCAACCGATTGCGAAAAGACACAGATCGTTGGCACACTCTCGAGTAGTCAGGGAGCGACGAGTCGGGTCTCGACTCCGTTCCAGGTGACCAACTGCGCGAAACTCGCGTTCAAACCAAAGTTCGCAGTCTCCACGAACGGGAAAACATCGAGGGCCAATGGAGCGAGCCTGCACGTCAAGCTGACGTACCCGGCGAGCCCGTTTGACGCGAACATCGCGAAGGTCAAGGTGGACCTGCCAAAGCAGTTGCCGTCTCGTTTGACGACGTTGCAGAAGGCGTGTCCGGCGGCGACGTTTGAAGCGAATCCGGCGGCGTGTCCGGCGGCGTCGATCGTGGGGCAGGCCAAGGCGAGCACTCCCGTGCTGCCGGTTGGGTTGGAAGGCCCCGCGTATTTCGTCTCGCACGGTGGGGAAGAATTCCCGCAACTGGTCATCGTTCTGCAGGGTTACGGCACGACAGTGGACCTGGTGGGCTCAACGTTCATCAACAGCAAGACGAACATCACGAGCAGCACGTTCAAGAGCGTCCCCGACGTACCCGTCGGGCACGTTCGAACTGACGTTGCCTCAGGGCAAGTATTCGGCGCTCGCGGCCAACGGGAACCTCTGCACGATCAAGCTGAAGATGCCGACCTCGTTTGTGGGACAGAACGGGGCGTGAACTACACCAGTCCACGCCGATCAGCGTGAGTGGGTGTGCGGAAGCACAAGAAGGCGAAGAGAAGCCGGGTAAGGATCACAAGGGGACCACGCACGGGAAGAAGTGAGACATGGTCAGTGAAGGAAGGGCGCCGTCTGAGACGAGCGGCGTCCTGACGGGCTTGAGCCCGCCGGCGGCCAATGGGGTAGGCAGGCGCGTGCTGAGGTTCAGCGTGCGCGGATCTTGACCGCGATGGTCAAGAGGTCGCAGAGCGGGGTGCCGGCGAACGTGAGCGTTGGGCATGTCGGGCGCAGCGCTCTGGTGTGTCGCGGCGCACGTTCTATGAGATCTTCGAGGATCGCGAGGAGTGCTTCCTCGCCGCGTTCGACGAGGCGCTCGAGTACGTCGCGGCGGCGGTGGTCCCCGCGTATGAAAAGAGGTGCGTGGCGGTCAGGATGCGTGCGGGCTCACCGCGCTGTTGGGGTCCTTGGAGTGTGATCGTGCGATGGGGCGTTGCTTGTCGTGGAGAGCCTGGCGGCCGGCCCCAAGCGCTTGTGCGCCGCCAGAGCGTGCTCGCCCAGATCGTTCCGTCGTCGAGCAGGGACAGACGCAAGGGAGACCGGCAGCAGGCGACCCACCCGCGTTGATCGCCGAGGGGATCGTCGGGGGCGTCCTCTCGGTCCTGCACGCTCGCCTCGCCTCATCACCGACAACAGTCAGGGGTACGCGGGATCAGGAGACCCCGACGCCGAGGTCGCTACTGGAGCTTACGGGCCCCTTGATGGGCATGATCGTGCTGCCCTATCTCGGGCCGACCGCGGCACGCAAGGAGATCGAACGAGCCCACCCCCAAGCCGGCCGGCACGAGGCGGGTCGCTCGCAGCGATCCCCTGCAGGATCTCCCGATGCGCTTCACCTACCGCACCATGCGAGTCCTGATGTCGAGTCGACGGACGCATCCGGGACCCGTCCAACCGCGACCATCGGCGAGAGCGCCGGCATCGGCGACCAAGGCCAAGCGTCCAAGCTGCTCGCACGCCTCCACCGCCTCGGCTCATCGAGAACAAGGGCGGAGAGCCAGCCCGCGGCGAGCCCAACGCCTGGATGCTCACCACAACCGGCGCCAGGTACACGAGTCGATTGCCGCGGGAAGCGCGCCTCAAGGCACGGGCGCCACGCAAGAGGGGCCTCGCCGTTCTTCGTCGCAGTCCGCCGGTAGCCTGAGAGGACCGTGTCCTTCTATGTGACCACTCCGATCTACTACGTCAACGCCGCCCCCCACCTCGGCCACGCCTACACGACGATCGCCGCCGACGTCCTTGGCGCGCCACCACCGCCAGCGCGGCGAGGATGTGTTCTTCCTGACCGGCACCGACGAGCACGGCGAGCCGGTCGCCGACGCGGCGCACGCCCTCGGGGTGGAGCCGCAGGAGCTGGCCGATCGCAACTCCGAGCGCTTCAGGGCGCTCGCGCCACGGATCGAGGCGACGAACGACTTCTTCATCAGGACGACCGACCAAGAGCACATGGCGGGTCGTGCAGGAGATCCTCGGGAGGGTGCGCGAGAACGGGCACGTGTACATGGGGACCTACGAGGGCTGGTACTGCCCCAAGTGCGCCGACTTCAAGGCCGAGAACGAAATCGACGAGGGGGAGCTCTGCCCGATCCACCACGTGCAGTTGACCCGCGAGCAGGAGGAAAACTATTTCTTCGCGCTCTCCTCCTTTCAGGAGCCACTGGAGCGTCTGTACGCCGAGCGCGAGGACTTCGTGGCCCCCAAGACCCGCTACAACGAGGCGCTCTCGTTCATCAAGTCGGGGTTGCGCGACGTGCCGCTCTCGCGCCACAAGCTGACCTGGGGGGTGCCGGTGCCCTGGGACCCCGAGCACGTCTTCTACGTGTGGTTCGACGCCCTGCTCAACTACTACTCGGCGCTCTCCTACGCCCCCGCGCCGGCCCCCCCGCATCCCCTCGCCACCGACGGCGGCGAGGGGTCCTCCCCGGCGGCGGCGGGGGTGTCCGCAAAAAGCCTCGCCCCACGCGTACGCGTGGGGCAGCCCTCCGGGGAGACGCTCACCAGCACCTTCTGGCCCGCCGACGTCCACCTGATCGCCAAGGACATTCTGCGCTTCCACACCGTGTACTGGCCGGCCCTCTTGATGGCCGCCGGGATCGAGCTGCCCAGGAAGGTGTTCGTGCACGGCTACCTGCTCATGGACGGGGAGAAGATGAGCAAGTCGCTCGGCAACGTGCTCGATCCCTTCGAGGTGATCGACCGCTTCGGGGCCGACGCCCTGCGCTTCTACCTCCTGCGCGATGTCCCCTTCGGCCAGGACGGGTCCGTGTCCACCGCCGCCTTCGAACAGCGTTATGAGAGCGAGCTGGCCAACGACTACGGCAACCTCGCCAGCCGCACCCTCGCGATGATCGTGCGCTACCGCGACGGGGTGCTCGCCTCCACGGAGCTGGACGGGGGGCTCGCCGATGACTTCGAGGGGCTGGACCGGAGGGTGGGGGAGCTGCTCGACGGGGTGGAGTTGACGGGCGCCCTCGATGAGATCTGGAAGGGGGTGCGCAGGCTCAACCGCTACGTGGAGGAGCAGGCCCCCTGGCAGCTCGCCAAGGACCCCGAGCGAAGCGGCGATCTCGATCGCGTGCTGGGGACACTCGCGGAGGGGCTGCGCGTTGTGTCTGTGTTGCTGCACCCCTACCTCCCCAACAGCACCGAGCGGCTGCTCGCGGCGCTGGGCGCGCCGGACCTGTCGTTCGCGGGGGCGAGCTTCGGAGCGGGCTCGGTGCGCGACGTGCAGCCGCTGGGGCCACTCTTCCCGAAGAAGGAAGCGGGCGAGCCGGCCGGTCAAGCGGCGTAGTCGTGATCGACAGCCACACCCACCTGCACCTGTGCGAGCCCCCCGAGGCCGAGCTGGTGGCCGCCGCCGAGGCGGCGGGAGTGGCGAAGATGCTCACGGTGGGAACGAACGGAGCCTCCTGTCGCGCCGCCCTCGCGGCGGCCGAGGCCTTCCCACAGGTGTATGCGGCGATCGGGCGTCATCCCAACGAGGCACGCGGCTTCGACGACGCGGACCTGGCTGAGCTGAAGGCGCTGGCGGCCCATCCCCGCTGCGTCGCGATCGGGGAGACCGGGCTCGACTATTACCGTGAGGACACGCCCAGGGAGCACCAGGAGCGAGCATTCTCAGCACACATAGCGCTCGCACGGACCACGGGAACGCCCCTCATCATCCATACAAGAAACGCCGACGAGGACACCCTCGCGAAGCTCGCCCTCGAGGCGGACGGGGTGAGGGTGGTGATGCACTGCTTCTCGATGCCCGACCGGCTCGAGGAGTGCCTGGAGCGCGGCTACACGATCTCCTTCGCGGGCAACGTCACCTACAGGAGCGCCGCCGACCTGGCCGAGGCCGCGCGAAGGGTGCCGGACGAGCGTCTGCTCGTGGAGACCGACGCTCCATACCTGACCCCGCGGGCGGTGCGCAAGCACCGCAACCAGCCCGCCTTCGTGACACACACGGCCGCGTTCATCGCCGAGCTGAGGGGTGTGGCGGTGGCGGAGCTGGGGGCGACGGTCGAGCGCAACGCCGAGCGCGTGTTCGGATGGTGATGTTCGGATGGTGATGGCCACCCGGCGCGGCAGGGACCTGGGTCAGAACTTCCTGCGCGACCCAAACATCCTCGGGGTGATCGGGCGCGCCGCCGAGCTCCCCCCGCCGCTCACCACTCCTCCGGGTGATGTGGTACTTGAGATCGGGGGTGGCGAGGGCATCCTGTCCGCCTACCTGGCGCCAAGAGCCGAGTGGGTCCACGTGGTCGAGCTGGACGAGCGGCTTCGCCCGACACTCGAGCGGAGCTTGGAGGGGGTCGAGAACGTGACCGTGTGGTGGGGCGACGCCATGCGCGTGGACCTGGCGGCGATGGAGCCCCCCCCGACCAAGATGGTGGCGAATCTGCCCTATGGGATCGCCGCGGGAGTCGTGTTGCGTACGATCGAGGATCTCGAGGGCATCCAGATGTGGGTGGTCATGGTCCAGCGCGAGGTCGGGGAACGACTTGCAGCCCGACCGGGAAGCGGCACCTACGGCGTGAGCTCGGTGCTGGCACAGCTGGCGGGAGAGGTCAGGGTGGTGAGGGGGGTGCCCCGTACGGTGTTTCGACCTGTCCCAAACGTGGACTCCGTGCTGGTGAAGATCGTGCGCGAGAGAGCGGCCCCCTCGCCGCGTGTGCGCAGGCTGGTGGGGGCGGCGTTCGCCCATCGGCGCAAGGCCCTCGCAAGGTCGCTGGTGCTCTGCGGGATCGAGCGCTCGCGCGAGCAGATACGCGCGGCCCTGGTCGAGCTCGGGCATCCCGCCGACGTGCGTGCCGAGCGCTTGGCCCCGCGGGAGTTCGTGGCGCTGGCGGAGGCGCTCGCCCTGTGATGGCACTTCCCCTGCGGGGGCAGGCCCCGGCGAAGATCAACCTCGGCCTGTTCGTGGGTCCCGGGCGGGGGGATGGCAGGCACGAGCTCGTGAGCGTCATGCAGTCGATCTCCCTGGCGGACGAGCTCACCCTGGAACCCGCCCCGGCTGGGGCGGAGCGCGACGAAGTGGTGTGCGAGGGGGTGACGGGCGAGAACCTCGCGGGGCGGGCCCTCGCGCTCTTCCGCGAGGCGACGGGCTGGGAGGAGGGACGGGTGCGCTTGAGGATCGACAAGCGCGTGCCGGTCGCCGCCGGGCTCGGGGGTGGGTCTGCCGACGCCGCGGCGACGCTGCGCCTCGCCTGTGCGGCCTCGGGATTGGGGGATGAGGATTTGCTACACGTACTTGCGGGTCGGCTGGGCGCGGATGTGCCGGCGCAAGTGTCCCCCGGGCGCTGGCTTGCCACGGGGGCCGGTGAGCTGCTCGAGGTGCTGCCGGATCCCACATCCCCCCTGGGCGTGCTGGTCTTGGCGCAGGCCGCGGAGCTCTCCACCGCCGATGTTTACAACAGGGCCGACCGGCTCGGCCTCGCGAACGACGCGTTCCTACTGGAGGGACGGCGCGATGCGCTGCGAGTGGCCCTGGAGCTGGGAGCGGCGCTCCCTGCTGAGAAGGACCTCCTGCACAACGACCTGCAGGCGGCGGCCCTGGCGCTGTGCCCGGCGATCGAGCCCGCCCTCCGGGAGGCCGTCGAGGCGGGGGCGGAGGTGGCGTTCGTGAGCGGCTCGGGGCCCACCGTGGTGGGGCTGTTCGCGCGCGCCAACGGCCTGGCGCGGGCGCAACGGGCGGCGGCGGGCCTGGCCGGGCGCGAGCCCCCGGCGGTGGCCGCCGTCTCGGTCGATGTGAGCTTCGGCGAGGTGCGAACGATCTGAGCCATCCGGTGCGTGTGCGGCACGAGCTTGCGCCGGTATACAGCTGCTGCGTACGTAACAATGCGGTCTCGCGAAAATGCGGTCTCGCGAATCTCAAGCCTCGACGCGCGAAACGGCACACCAGGGAGCGCCATGAGCACCACCGCCATCACCGACCTCGTAGCCGTCTGCGCCGGCGTGTTCGGGCTGGCTCTGTACGTAGGCCTGATCCTCGTGCCGGCGTGGGGCTCCTACTCGCGCATGTGGCAGCGCCTGGCCGCCACCGTGCTGTCGCTGTACGTGCTCGCGGTGTTCGTCGGCGCCGGGGTACTCGGCGCGCTCCTCGTCGTCTACTTCTGGGGCTAGGAAAAGTGTCAGAGCTCCTGGGGCTTGATGCCGTCACCGAGGCGGTGGAGTCGGGAGCGGGCCTGCCCGAGGTCGTGCGTGCGGCCTCGCGCGCCCTCGACGCAAGCCTCGCGGTGACCGACGCCGCGGGCGCCACGATCGCCGTGGCGGCACGCTCGAGCGCGGATGAGCGCTCGCTGCTTGCGGGCGGCGAGGGTGTGGCGAGCCTCCCCCTGCGGGTGGCCGACGCGGTGGTGGGGTCCCTGCACATGCGCGCTCGCACCGAGCCGAGCCCACTCGTGCGCAGGCTCCTCGTCACGATGATCGCCTCCGAGGTTGAGCGCGTGCGCGCCCCCGATCTGGCCTCTGAGAGCGCCGCCGCGGACTTCCTGCGCCTGGCGCTCGCCCGCAAGCCGGTCCCGCGCGAGGAGCTGCTGGCGCGTGGGGCGGAGCTGTCCCTGGACCTGCAGGACGGGGCGTCCGTGATCGTCGCTCGGGCCCACCCGCAGGTGCCCACCGAGGAGGGCTGGCGAGCCCGCGCGCGCGCGGTCGTCGAGCGTGGCGCGCGTGCCGCCGTGGGCAGGTCGATCGCCGCGCTCTCAGAGCGCGACGGGGCGGCGGGGGTGGAGATCCTGCTGCTGGTCCCCGGGCGCGAGGAGCAGGTGGCGGCTCGCGCCGCGGAGGCGGTGTTGCGCGAGATGGAAAGCTCCCTCTCCGGATACACGTTCGCGCTCGGGCGCAGCCGCATCGCCGAGGACCCCGGGGAGCTCTCCCGGGCGGCGGGGGAGGCGCTGCTCGCCGCCAACGTCGCCGAGGGCAGCTCACCGGAGGGGGCCCTGCTCGCCTTCGAGCAGACCGGCGCCTACCGCCTGCTGTTGAGTGCCATGAGCGAGAACCCGGACGAGCTGCAGCGCTTCTTCTCGGAGACCGTCGAGCCGCTGGTGGCCTACGACGAGCAGTACGAGACGGATCTGTTGCAGACGCTGGAGACGTTCCTCGAGGCCGACGGCAACGTGGCGGGGACCGCCCAGCGCCTGTTCACCCACAGGCACACGATCTACTACCGCCTGGAGCGCGTCCGCGAGCTGACCGGCCTGGACGTCAGCTCCAGCGACGGTCGCGAGAAGCTCAGCCTCGGCCTGAAGGCGATGCGCGTGCTCGGGATCTCCTCCGCCCGCGGCCCCGCCTCCGAGGACGGGGCGCGCGGGGGACGGGTACCCCGCCGCTCCTGAGGGGCCGCCCCCGACAGACCGTCGCGGCCGGCCGTCCCCGCTCCCCGCCGGCTCACCTCATACCGCTCGCGACGCCCCTTCCCCCGCGGGGGCGATCATCCGCGGACCGCGAACTCCACGGTGTAGGTGGCACCCGGCAACCCTTCGGTCAAGCGGGGGGGTGCCGCGGGGGCGATGCCAACGCCGACGTCGCGATACCCCCCGGTGAGCATGATTCGGCGATGCGGGGGGGAGAGCATCCAGCCGCGCACCATTGCGATCGGGGTGGCCAGCCGGCCGGTGCCCCAGCCAATGTTCTGGGCCGCCAGGAGGCTCTTCTTACTCGAGGCGTACGCCGAGACCTCGATCCGTTGAATCGGGGTCGAGCCGGAGAGGCTGTTGTCGCCGAAGTAGTCGCCGATCACCATTTCCCTGGCCTGGCTTGTGGCGATGCGTCGCAGGGAGCCGTTGGAGTGCAGTAGGCCGAGACGGTAGGTCCGACGTTCGCGCTCGATCAGGCAGAGCGTGGCGGCCGCTACGCGTGCCATGTTCGCGCGTGTGGGACGCAACCATGAGCCGCGGCACAGCCCGTGGATCGGGAGCGCTGCCCGGGTGGACGACCGCATGGCCTTGGTGGCCCCGGGTGCGAGTGTGAAAGCGCACACCACCAGCGCGACAACGATGACAGCGCGCCTCACCCGCGTGCTTGCACCCCCAACCCACGGCACTGCAAGCATTGTTGCAGGGGAGCTGGATGGCGTGCGCCGGTTGCGTTGGCGCGGCCTCTCCGCCAACGATAAAGTCCATCGTGGAGCTTGCAGCCCCTTGGGGGGTCGTCCAATGGCAGGACATCAGGTTTTGGTCCTGAGAATCGGGGTTCGAGTCCCTGCCCCCCAGTTCAGCGCCACGCGGCGACATTCCCCGTAGACGACACTCCCGTAGACGCACCCCGTACGATGCCGCGCGCGGCCTGGACTCTCCCCGGGGAGGGCAGTAGAGGTTGGAGTGCCACACTGTCCCGCGCCGCGGGCCCTCCGGGTTCCCCGGGGAGCATTAGAGTCATGACGATGACCCCCCTCACCGTCGTGATCCTGGCCGCCGGCCAGGGCACGCGAATGCGCTCCCGCACGCCAAAGGTGCTGCACGAGCTGTGCGGCATCCCGATGGTCTTGTGGCCAGTGCGTGCCGCGCTTCAAGCGATGCCCGCCCACCCAGCCCGTGTCGTCGTGGTCGACTCGCCCACGCGCGCTCTGGAGGGCGTGCTGCCCGAGGGGGTGGAGCTCGCGGTGCAATCGCAGGCAGACGGCACCGGTGGGGCTGTGCGGGCCGCAGCCGACCATATCGATCCGCGGGCCCCCGTCGTGGTGCTCAGCGGGGATGTCCCACTCGTCAGCCCCGAGGCGATCGCAGAGCTGGTCGAGGCCCACGCCGGCAGCGGCGCCGCGGCCACGATGGCGACGGCCGTGCTTGACGATCCGACCGGCTACGGACGCGTGGTGCGGAATGCCGACGGGTCGGTGGCGCGCGTGGTGGAGACCAAGAAGCCCGGCGACGCCAGCGCGGCCGAGCTCGAGATCCGCGAGGTGAACTCGGGCATATACGTGTTCAGCGGCTCGGCGCTACTCGGGGCCCTCCCGCGGCTGACCAGCGATAACGCCCAGGGGGAGCTCTACCTTCCTCAGACCCTCGACCTGCTGCGCTCAGACGGGGATCTCCTCGCCGCCCACGTCGTCGAGGACGAGCGGCTCATGCTCGGGGTCAACGACCGGGTGGCCCTCGCGCACGTCCGCGCGCTCGCCCAGCGCGCCATCGCAGAGCGTCACATGCGCTCCGGGGTCACGATCGTCGATCCGGGCTCGGTGCAGATCGACGTCGACGTGGAGATCGGCGAGGACACGCGCATCGAGCCGGGCACCGCTCTGAGGGGGCGGACCGTCATCGGAGCCCGTGCCACCATCGGGCCGCACACAACCATCCACGCCTCCACCGTCGGCGAAGAGGCGGTGGTGCGTGTCTCGTGGCTCGACCAGGCCATCCTCGAGCGGGGCGTCACCGTCGGCCCGTTCGCCTACCTGCGCCCGGGGGCTCACCTGCGCGATGGCTCCAAGGCCGGCACCTTCGTCGAGATCAAGAACTCGGATATCGGGGCGGGCACGAAGATCCCGCACCTCTCATACATAGGGGACGCTGACGTCGGCGAGCACTCGAACCTCGGGGCGGGCACCATCACCGCAAACTACGACGGCCGCGAAAAGCACCGCACAACGATCGGTGAGCGCGTGCGAGGGGGCGTCGACACCTCGTTCGTGGCCCCGGTGACGGTTGGCGACGACGCCTACACCGCTGCCGGCTCGGTGGTAACCGAGGATGTTCCCCCCGGGGCGCTCGCGGTGGCGAGGGCTCGCCAGAAGAACGTCGAGGGCTACACGGCTCGGCGTGAGGGCGAGTCGTGACCGATCCGGACAGGCAGCCACCGACCGATCGACGCGGCGAGCAAAGGCCTGGGCGACGCCTCTTCCCGTGCGGCGATCGTCTCGCCCTGCCTCTACACTCCCGGATGAGATGAGCAGCGTGATCGATACGCGCACACAGCCGTCCCCGACGAGCCTGCCGATCGATTACAACAAGCGGCTGATGCTCTTCTCGGGGCGCGCCAACCCGCAGCTGGCGGTTGACATCGCAGACAAGCTGAGCGTTGACATTGGCCCGGTGACGCTCAATACGTTCTCCAACGGCGAGGTCTATTGCCGCTACGAGGAGTCGATCCGGGGGGCCGACGTATTCATCGTCCAGTCCACCTGCGGCAACCCGGCGACAGGCGTCACGGCAAACGACTCGCTGATGGAGCTCCTGTTCATGATCGACGCGGCCGTGGGGGCCTCGGCGCACCGAGTGATCGCGGTGACGCCGTGGTTCGGCTACTCCCGCCAGGACAAGAAGTCCGCTCCCCGCGAGCCAATCTCCGCGCGCCTGGTGGCGCGCATGATCGAGGCCGCCGGGGCCGACCGTGTACTCACGATGGATCTCCACGCCGGTCAGATCCAGGGCTTCTTCCAGAAGCCCGTGGACCACATGACGGCGCTGTTCATGCTCACCCAGTACTTCGCCGACCTCGGGCTCTCGGACCTCGTCGTAGTCGCCCCGGACGCCGGGCGGGTGAAGTTGAACAAGAAGTTCGCCTCCAAGATCGGCGCCGAGCTCGCGATCCTCGACAAGGAGCGCCCCGCCCAACAGGTCGCCGAGATTGCCTACGTGATCGGTGACGTCAAGGGCAAGACCGCGGTGATCGTGGACGACATGATCGACACCGCCGGGACGCTCAAGGCCGCCGCCCGTACCGTCCTCGACGCCGGCGCGGAGAGCGTCTACGCGGCGGCCACCCACGCGGTCTTCTCCGGTGCGGCCTTCGAGAACCTCGCCGCCTCAGGACTCAAGGAGATCGTTGTCACGGACACGATTCCCGCGCGCCCGGGCCTCCCCAAGAACATCCGTGTGCTCCCGTGTGCCGAGCTGCTCACCGACTCGATCCGCCGCATCTTCACCGACGACTCGGTCAGTGAAGTGTTCGGCGGCGAGAACCAGCTGTTCTGAGTGCTCACCGCCTGTTGCCCCGGTCGAGCGCCGCTCGCGTGTGGCAGGTTCCCCGCGTAGTGCGACAGATCCCCGCCTAGTGCGACAGGTCTCCCCAACGACCAGGTTTCGGGTCCCGAGGAGCAGGTTTCGGGTCCCGAGGAGCAGGCGCCTCGCGTTGATCGCGCTTGCGCTTGTGCTGTTCCTGGCGATCAGCGCCCTGCTCGCGCGCTTTCTCTCGGTTGAGAACGCCGAACGCGGCGACGTGCTCGCCCTGTTGCAGGCCGAGGTGGCCGGCGACGAACATGGGATGCTCGCGCAGCTCTCGGGCTGTCGTTCAAGCCCCGCATGCGTGGCGAGCGTCAGGGCCAATGCCGCCTCGCTGCGCCGCTCAGGGTCGGTGAAGATCCTCTCGCTCACCTCTCACAGCGCCTACTCCTTGACCGGCGCCGTCGCCCCCACACGCGTCGCGTGGACCGTCATAGGGCAGCTTCCCAAGGTCCAGTGCGTCAGCGTAAGGCGCACGGGGAACGTCATCGTTGGCGTGTCCGTCGCCCTGCTCTCGCTCAGCGCGCCGATCCCAAACGAAGGGGATTGCTAAAGTCCCCGGCCTTCTCATGGCCACCTCCACAACCAAGCTCGACGTCGCAAGCCGCGAGCCGGACGGCTCGCGCTCCGCGCGCCGCCTGCGCCGCACCGGACGCATCCCCGGGGTGCTCTACGGCGGCGGCTCTGACCCGCTCAGCTTCAGCGTCGACGCACGCGAGCTGCGCGTCGCGCTCGCCGGCTCCGGAGCCGTGGTTGACCTCAGCGTCGACGGCTCCAAGCCGACCCCGGTTGTGCTCAAGGAATCTCAGCGCGACCCCGTTCGTGGCGACACCACCCACGTGGACCTGTTGCGGGTGCGCCTCGACAAGCCAATTCATGCCGTGGTGGCGCTCGAGCTAGGCGGCGTCGATGACACAGGGGGGGTCAAGGAAGGCGGGATCCTCGAGCAGCTGACACGCGAGCTCAATATCGAAGCCCTCCCGACCGCCATCCCGGAGTCGATCGTCCATCAGCTCGGGGAGATGCAGATCGGCGACACGCTCACCCTCGCGGCGATCGCGGCGCCCGATGGCGTCACGCTGCTCGACGATCCCGAGACCACCGTCGCATCGCTCTCGGCACCCCGCCTGCAGACTGAGGAGGAGACCGAGATCGAGTCTGAGACCGAGCTGGTCGGCGAGGCCGCCGCAGGCGAGGCGCCCGCCGAGGACGCCGGCGCCTCCTCCGAGGAGTAGCTCCTGCGCCCCTTCGGTGGCGGCGCTCCCAGCGATTGGCTGATCGTGGGGCTGGGAAACCCCGGCCGAGAGCACGCATCCACTCGTCACAACGTTGGCTTCATGGTTGCCGAGAGGCTCGCCGAGCGCTGGCAGCTGGGGCGCGCAAAGGACCGCTTTCGCGGACGTATGGCCGAGGGCCGCATCGCCGCGAGCGTGGGTGAAGGTCTGCCGGGGGGGTCGTCCAGGGGGGGTGCGCCCGAGCGTGGCATGCCCGGAGGGCGTCTGCCCGAAGCTGATGCGCATGGTGGCATGCCAGGAGGGGGCCCGCCCGAAGGTGACACGCATGGTGGCGTGCCCGAGGGTGGCCTGTCCAAAAATAAGCCTGCCCCACGCGCACGCGTGGGGCAGCGTGTTGCGGTGCTCTGCCCCCAGACCTACATGAACGACGCGGGGCGCTCCGTGGGGCCCGCCCGCGGCTCCCTCAAGGTCCCAATAGAGCGTGTGCTCGTAGTACATGACGAGATCGACCTCCCCTTTGGCGACGTGCGCACTCGCCTGGGGGGCGGCCTCGCCGGCCACAATGGCCTCAAGTCGATCAAGCGGGAGCTCGGTAGCGCCGAGTTCATGCGCGTGCGTGTTGGGGTGGGCAGGCCGGCCTCCACCGACCCGGAGATCGTCTCTGCTTATGTGCTTGGACGCTTCCGCGAGTCCTCCGCCGAGGTCGACGACCTGATCGACCGTGCCTGCCAGGCGGTCGAGCAGGTCGTGCTAGGTGAAAGTGTCCCCCTGTCCAACTAGCCCATGCCCGTCACCTGCTCCTCATCCAAGTAGCCGTGCCCGTCACCTGCTCCCCAGCTTGCTTGACTCGGCGGCCCTCTCCACGAGTCGAGGTCTGAGCCGATGGCCCTACGCTCGTTGCTGGGTGCCATCGACGAGGACCCAGCCGCCGCGAGGCTCGCACGCGAGGGTGGTCACGCGTTCGTGTCCGCTTCGCTGCGCCCGTTCACGATCGCGGCGCTCGCCGACCGCTCCGCCGAGCGCCCCACGCTCGTGGTCGTCGGCGACGACCGTGCCGCCCGCGACCTCGCCGGGGACCTGCGGGCATGGCTCGCCCCGCGTCGAGTGCGCTACTACCCATCGCGGGGGGTGGCCTACGAGTCGCACCTCACGCCGCCACCCCACCTCGTGGGACTTCGCGTCGCGGCGCTCGACGCGCTGCTCGAGCCGCCCAGCCGCGAGGCGATCGCCGCCGTCCGAGGGAAGGGGGCCTCGGAGGTGGGCTCACACGCAGTGGGCTCCGGTGCGGGCAACTCCCGCGCGCCTCGCGAACCTCCGGTGGTGGTGGTGTCCGCCGTGGCGCTCTCCGAGAAGGTCCCCGATCCCGAGCTTCGGCCGCGGTCGTTCACGTTGCGCGTCGGGGAGCTGCTGGATCTCGAGGAGTGTGCGGGCGAGCTTGTCGGCGCCGGCTACGAGCGCGTGGACCAGGTGCAGGAGCGTGGCCAGTTCGCGATGCGCGGGGGGCTGCTCGATGTGTTCCCGGCTACCGAGGAGCACGCCGTACGGGTCGACATGTTCGACATCGAGATCGAATCCCTGCGTTGGTTCTCCACCTTCACTCAGCGCTCCCTCGGTGATGTGGAGGAGGTCGAGATCGCCCCCGCCGCCGAGCTTGCCCCCGAGCATCGTGAGCTAGCCGAGATCGCAGCCGCCACCGGTGCATTCTCGGCGACCGACGGCGAGACAGCCGAGGGAAGGCCGGATATCGCCGAGCTGCTTCCCGTGGAGCGCTTCGGGGCCCTACTCGACCTGATCGGGGATGGGGTGGGATCTGGCTATCAGCTGATAGTGGCCGCGGAGGAGGAGCTCACGCCCGCGCTCGAGGACCATTGGAACGACGTGTGCGCGGCGTTCGCCGACGAGGACGCCCACCACCTGTACGTGAGTCCCGAGGAGGTGCGCTCGAGTGTGGGGGCCCGCACGTGGGTGTGGCTCTCCTCGATGTCAAGCGGCCAGGAGATCGAGCTGCGTGCCTCGGCCGCCGACACCGCCGCTCGCTCGCTCGCCGAAGCCGAGCCCGAGCTCGAGAAGCTCGTGCGCTCCGGCTACCGCACCGTGGTCGCCTTCCCTCGCAGGGGCGAAGGGGAACGTGCCGCCTACAACCTCGGTCGCCTGCAGGCCGACTGGCTCGATGGCGATGTCGACGTGGCGCGCGCCCCGCTGGAGCCCTCGCTGCGCTTCGCCGCCGCCTCGCTGCGCGAGGGCTTCGTCGCGCCATCCCTGAAGCTCGCCGTGTTTCCCGAGCACCGGCTCTTGCGCCGCCGGCGCGCGGAGCGCCCGGGGGCCGGCGGAGAAGGACGCGCCGGGCCGGCGCGGCGCGGGGCGCTGCGCTCGTTCACCGAGCTTCGCACGGGCGACATCGTCGTCCACGAGGACCACGGGATCGCGCGCTTCGCAGGCTTTCAGACGCGCACCGTGGCGGAGATCACGCGCGACTACCTCTATCTCGAATACCAGGGGGACGACCGCGTGTTCGTCCCCACTGACCAGCTCGCGAAGATCTCACGATACGTGGGCGCGGGCGGGGCGGACGGGGCGCCGCCGCTCTCAAAGCTGGGGGGCTCCCGCTGGGAGGCGATGAAGGCGCGGGCGCGCCGCGCCGCACAGGAGCTCGCGGGCGAGCTTCTCAGCCTCTATGCCGAGCGACGCCGGCGGGCCGGGCACGCGTTCGAGCCCGACTCCGACTGGCAGCGAGAGTTCGAGGAGCGCTTCCCCTACACCGAGACCGCCGACCAGATGGAGGCGATCGAGCTCGTCAAGGCCGACATGGAAGCCCCGCGCCCGATGGACCGCTTGGTATGCGGCGACGTCGGCTATGGCAAGACCGAGGTGGCCCTCAGAGCGGCCTTCAAGGCCGCGAGTCAGGGCAAGCAGGTGCTGATGTTGGTGCCCACCACGATCCTCGCCCAGCAGCACTACGGGACCTTCTCCGAGCGCCTGGCAGACTACCCGCTCACCGTCGAGCACGTCTCCCGGTTTCGCTCCCCCGCCGAGCAGAAGGTCGCGCTCGAGGGGTTCCACAAGGGCGGCGTGGACATCCTGATCGGTACCCATCGCGTGCTCTCGCGCGATGTTCGCGCCAAGGACCTGGGCCTCCTGATCGTGGACGAGGAGCAGCGCTTCGGGGTCAAGCAGAAGGAGCTCTTGCGCCAGCTCAAGCTGAAGGTGGACGTGATCTCCATGTCGGCCACCCCGATCCCGCGCACCCTGCAAATGTCACTTGCGGGGCTGCGCGAGATCTCGGTGATCGAGACGCCCCCCGAGGGCCGGCGGCCCGTCAAGACCTACGTGGGCGAGTACGAGGAGGAGCTCGTCAAGCGGGCAATCCTGCGCGAGCACCAGCGCAAGGGGCAGGCGTTCTTCATGCACAACCGCGTGGAGTCGATCGAGCAGACGGCCGAGCGCCTGCGCGCCCTGTGCCCAGGCGTTCGCTTCGCGGTCGCCCACGGCCAGATGGGCGAGGGGGAGCTCGAGGCGGTGATGATGGACTATCTGCAGGGGGGCGCCGACGTGCTCGTGTGCACCTCGATCATCGAGTCGGGCATCGACATCCCCCAAGCCAACACCCTGATCGTGGAGAATGCCGACACCTTCGGCCTCGCTCAGCTCTACCAGATCCGCGGGCGCGTGGGACGCAGCCGCGAGCGTGCCTATGCCTACCTGCTCTACGACTCTGCCGCGGCGCTCACCCCAGACGCCGCCCAGCGGCTCTCGGCGCTGTCGGACTACACCGAGCTGGGGGCGGGCTTCAAGGTCGCGATGCGCGACCTGGAGATTCGCGGTGCCGGTAATCTGCTCGGCGATGAGCAGTCTGGCCACGTGGCCGCGCTCGGCTTTGAGCTCTACATGCAGATGCTCGACGAGGCCGTCCGCCACGCCGGGCCCGCCGATGGTGAGCAGGACGGGGAGCTGCCCGAGCCAGTGCGCCTGGACGTCAACGTCAACGCCTACATCCCCGCCGACTATGTCCCCTACGAGCAGGCCAAGATCGAGGTCCACCGCCGCGTCGCCTCGGCCGTCGAGGTTGCCGAAGTGGAACGCCTGCGCGAGGAGCTCGAGGACCGCTTCGGGCCCGTCCCAGAGCCGCTCGCCAACCTGCTCGCGCTGCAGCGTGCCCGCATCAAGTTTGGCCAGGCCGGCGCTCGCGCCGTCAGCTTCCGCGGCGATCGCCTGGCGGTGACCCCGATCGAGCTCGACTCGGTCCGTGCAAAGCGCCTGCGAGAGGAGCTGCCCGAGGCGCTGTACGAGTCGGGGCGCTCGCAAGTGTCGGTGCGGGTCCCCAAGGAGGGGGAGGAGCGCTTTCCGAGCGTCGTGCGGGCCGCGGACGTCCTGCTCGCGATCGTGCGAGAGGCCGCTTAGCCCAGTGCCGTCGGGCGAAGCGTGCGGCAGGCCAGACGCACTTAGCCCACATTAATGAAGTCGTTAAGCACGCCTTGGGATGTTTCCGCTAGAGTGCCCGCGTCGTGTCCAAGCTATCGGGTCAAATCGCGGCGCTCGGCGCCATTTTCATCACAGCTCTCACGCTCACAGCGTGCGGTGGAGGAGGGATACCCGGCAACGCCGTGGTCAGCGTCAACGGCAACGCGATCACGAACACGGCCTTCAACCACTGGATGGCCGTGGCTGCCAACGCGAACGCGGGCGCCACCGCCGCGGGCCAGACGGCTCCCAAAGCTGTTGTGCCCGACCCCCCCACCTACAAAGCTTGCATCGCCCACCTCGAAGCGACCGCGCCGAAGCCCGCCAAGGGCCAGCCCAAGCCGACGGCGGCCACGCTCAAGACGCAGTGCGAACAGGAGTACACCTCCCTCAAGCAGACGACACTTGCCTTCCTCATCTCCGGCAACTGGGTGCTCGGCGAGGCTGGTGAACAGGGTGTCAAGGTAACTGACAGCGAAGTCAAGAAGCAGTTCAACCAGATCAAGAACCAGCAGTTCCCCAAGGAAGCCGACTTCCAGAAGTTCCTGGCGAGCACCGGCTACACGGTCTCGGACCTGCTGCTGCGCGTGAAGCTCAACCTGCTCGGCTCGAAGATCCAGAAGAAGGTCAGCAAAGACGCCGGCAAGAAGCCCACGCAGAAGGAAATAAGTGCCTACTACGAACAGCACAAGTCGCAGTACGGGCAGCCCGAACGACGCAACATCCTGATCATCCTCACCAAGACCCAGGCACAGGCCGAAGCTGCCAAGAAAGAAATCGAATCGGGCAAGAGCTTTGCCGGCGTCGCCAAGAAATCTTCGATAGACCCCGTCAGCAAGGCTGCCGGAGGATCGCTCCCGGGCGTGGTCAAAGGCCAGGAGGAGAAGGCGCTCGACGCCGCCGTCTTCGGCGCCAAGGTGAATGTGCTGGGCGGCCCGATCAAGACGCCGTTCGGCTACTACATCTACGAAGTCAAGAAGACGCTCCCGGCGAACCAGCAGCCGCTCAAGCAGGTTCAGTCCTCGATCCAGCAGCAGATCGCCGCGCAGAAGCAGCAGAAGGCGCTCAGCGAATTCGTCAAGAACTTCCGCAAGAAGTGGACCAGTCGCACCGATTGCCGCAGCCAGTACTTGGTGCAGGACTGCAAGGGCTACAAGGCCCCCAAGACCTCTGCCCTGCCGAGCACTCCCACGCCGCAGACGAGCACACCGGCGCAGACGACCACCGCGCCAACCACCACCACGACCAAGAAATAGGGGTCGATCCGGGGGTATCCCGGCGGAGGTTGTCCTCGTTACGTGTCCACGTCTGACCCCTCACAGGCGCTGCTGGCTCTCGACGCTCTCACGCGGCGACTGCGACGTGAGTGCCCCTGGGACCGTGAGCAGGATGAGCTCTCGATCGTCCCACACACCGTCGAGGAGGCCTACGAGCTCGCCGACGCCGTCCACGGCGGCGACGACACCAGGATGCTCGACGAGCTGGGGGACGTGCTCTTTCAGGTGGTGTTCCTCTGTCTTCTGCTCGAGGAGCGCGGGGCCGGCGACCTCACCCAGGTGGCCGAGCACTGCCGCCAGAAGCTGATCCGCCGTCATCCCCACGTCTTTGCCGACTCCGAGGTGTCTGGCGCCGCCGAGGTATTGCGTAACTGGGAGGCCCTCAAGGCAGACGAACCGGGACGCGAACGCGGCTTGTTCGGCGAGGTTCCCGAGAACCTGCCCGCGCTGCTGTACGCGCGCAAGCTACAGCGGCGGGCTGCTTCAGCCGGTCTTCATCCACAGGCGCCCGGCATCGAGGGCGAAGATCAGGAATCATTTCGCACGATAGGCGAGCGCCTGTCGCGCTCGTCGATGAGGCGCGCCTGGCGGACGTCGATCCTGAGCTGGCCCTGCGCGCGGCGGCCCAGCGATTTCGCGAGAAGATCGACCCCAAGGAGCGATAGATGAGTCAGATCGAGAAAGTCCATGCTCGCCAGATCCTCGACAGCCGGGGCAACCCCACCGTCGAGGTCGAGGTCGCGTTGCGCTCAGGCGCCCATGGGCACGCCGCCGTTCCATCCGGAGCCTCAACCGGTGAGTTCGAGGCCGCCGAGCTGCGCGATGGGGGCGAGCGCTGGCTCGGCAAGGGCGTCACGCTGGCCGTGGCCAATGTCGATGGCGAGATCGCGCGGGCCATTGGAGGGCTGGACGCCTCCGACCAGCAGGGCCTCGACGACGCCCTGATCGCGCTCGATGGCACCCCCAACAAGTCGCGTTTGGGCGCCAACGCGATCCTCGGGGTCTCGCTGGCGGTCGCCCACGCCCAGGCGGACGAGGAGGGCTTGCCGCTGTGGCGTTACCTCGGTGGGGAGGCCGCCCACGTTCTGCCGGTGCCGATGATGAACGTACTCAATGGGGGGGCCCATGCCGACAACAAGGTGGATTTCCAGGAGTTCATGGTGGTCCCATGTGGGGCGTCCACTTTCTCCGAATGCCTGCGGATGGGCGCCGAAGTCTTCCATGCCCTCAAGCGCACCCTTCACGAGCGCGGGCTCTCAACGGCGGTAGGCGACGAGGGTGGTTTCGCCCCAGACCTCGATTCCAACGAGGATGCGCTCAAGATGCTGGTGGCAGGCATCGAAGCGGCCGGCTACCGCCCGGGGGAGGACGTCGCCATCGCGCTGGATCCCGCCACAAGCGAGCTGTACCGGGGTGGGATCTACGCGCTCGAGCACGAGGGTCGCACGCTAACCGCCCCCGAGCTGGCCGACTACTGGGCCACCCTCGCTTCGCGCTACCCCATCGTGTCGATCGAGGACGGCATGGACGAGCAGGACTGGGAGGGCTGGAAGACGCTCACCGAACGCATCGGGACAGGGGTGCAGCTCGTCGGCGATGACCTGTTCGTCACGAACACCGAGCGCCTCAAGCGCGGCATCGAGCTGGGGGTGGCCAATTCGATCCTCATCAAGGTCAACCAGATCGGCACGCTCTCAGAGACGCTTGCGGCGATCGTCATGGCGCGCGAGGCGGGCTACACCGCCGTCATGAGCCACCGCTCCGGAGAGACCGAGGACGTCACGATCGCCGATCTTGCCGTGGCGACCGGCTGCGGGCAGATCAAGACCGGCGCTCCCTCACGCTCCGACAGGGTCGCCAAGTACAACCGGTTGCTTCGCATCGAGGAGCAGCTTGCCTCCGACGCCGAGTTTCCCGGGCGCTCCGTGTTCCGCGGCTAACGGGAACCTGTGGGAAAGTTCGGGTTTCAACCGTATCGCGGCGCGGTATCCCCAAGGAGCCGGGCGTGACCTCATTCGCGCGCAACTCAGCCACACCATCAGGAGATCAGCCGAGTAGAAGAGCGTGATCGCGCCCGGCGTGTTACCGGTAGGGAGGAAGTCGCCAGGGGAAGGCGAATGCGACGGGTATGCCCGCGTCGTCAACCTCCGCGTCGTCAACCTCCCCCTCAAAGACCTCCCCCTCAAAGACCTCCCCCTCAAAGGCAACACGCGCTCGTAAGCCCACGGGCTCCAGAGCCCCACGCGCTCGCCAGTCGGCCACCCATCCCCTCCCGAGCGTGCGCTGGGATCGGCTGGGTCGCATCGCGATGCTTGGTGTGATGGTGGCGATCGCCTACCTCTACCTCAGCGCCGGCGTGCGCCTGTTCTCCGTGTGGGGCGAGTCCAAGCGCGACATCGCCCAAGCCCACGCGCTTGAACGCCAGAACGGGGTGCTACGTCAGCAGCATGCCGCTCTCGCGAGCCCCGGTACCGTCCAGGCGGAGGCACGCCGTCTCGGCATGATTCGCCGCGGCGAGCAGGCCTACATCGTGAGTGGCCTGCCACCCAACTGAGGCGCTCCTCTGGTCGTCGCTGTGCGGCTTGGTTGGCTGCGTCTGTCTCCGCGGCCCTCCCCAATCGCGATCCTCGAAAGTCGAAGACCGCTTCTGGTCTGCCATCACGTCACTTGCTTCACGAGAGCGACTCGGTCTCGACGGGGCGCTGCTAGCCTCGCCCCTCGTGTCGGGATTCGATAATGCGATTCAACAGTGGAGACAGGGCGAGCGGCGCCTCTCGCAGGTACCGTCCGAGCGCAGTCAACTGCTCCAACAGATCACGGGCACCCTCGTGGTGGAGCTGCGCAAACGTCTCGGCGGGCGCTTCTCGGCCGAAGAGCTCGCCGATCTCTACGAGCATGGGACCTCGTGGTGCCTTCAGCTGGCAATGGACATCGCCCCGGAGGACCCGTGGGCATGGGATTCGCGCATCGTGGTCGATGCGGCCTTCGCCCGCTATCTACGCGAGGCGGTCGACTTCGCCGGGGGTCGCCTTCTCCCAGCTGAGGGCTAGCGCCGCTTAGTCGTCAGAGCCTCCGCGGCGGATCACTATCTGGTCCTCCTCGACCGTCACCTCAACCGGCCGGTGACCGGCCCAGTGCTCCGCATAGATCGGGTTGTCCTGGATGGCAGGGTCAAGCCACAGACCGTATCCCTCTTCGCCGTGGTCAAACGTTCCCTCGAGCGGCCCCGCGTCACGTGAGGACCTGCGTCCACGGCGGCTACGCCTGCGACGAGGGGTGCGTGCGGCGGTCTCCTCGTCCCCCTCGGCTTCGGCCGCCTGTGCCTCGGCCGCCTGTGCCTCGGCCTTCTCGCGTTCGGCTTGCATCGCAGCCTCCAGTTCAGCGGCAATCAGCTCGTCGTCCTCCGCCCGCAGGTCGATCTCCTCAGGGTAGGCCACCGTCGTGTTTGTGCCGTCAGATGGGCCCTCGTCGCCAAGCAGCTCGTTCTGACGCTTGAATTGCTCGATCTCCTGCACGGTGACCTCAAGCTGGTGCGCTACCCAAGCGTCGGTACGACCTTGTCGTACCCAGCTTCGGATCTGGTTTAGGTGCGGGCGCAGTGATCTACGAGCCATGAACGGTCCGGGAGACTAGCGCATGATCCTTCATCTCGCCGCCGCGCCTCTTGGGGCGCTCTCCGCGCAAACGACGGAAAGCCCTCGAATCAGCATCTGTGGAGTGGGGTGCTCGCGTTCGGTGGGACGGAACACTATGCTTGCCCTAGGGCGCGGCCGGGGGCGATCGCGTCCTATCTACCTGGACAACCGGAAGGGTGCAACCGATGCTGGTTCTGACGCGCAAGCCAAACCAGAGCATCATGATCGGCGACAACATCGAGGTATCGGTGCTTTCGGTGGTGGGCGAAAAGGTGCGCATCGGCATCCACGCTCCACACGACATCCCGGTATTTCGGACCGAGATATACGTCGAGATCCAGCGCGAGGGGGAGCAGAACGGCCCCTCCAGCGAGGATGTCCGTGTCGAGGTGGACGACGCCCTTGACAAGCTCGGCGAGTCCTCCTGAGCCGCGTCGCGGCCTATCCCTGAGCCAGCCGCGTTGCGCGCCTGTCCGGTCCCTCAGGGTGGCAGTGCTCCCATTCCGGCGTGAGACCCAGGAGGCCGGCGATCATCGCGACGCCAGCCAACCAGCGGGCTGCTTCTTGCCTAGCAGCGTCGCCTCGCTCCCTCGTCGACTCTCCTGAGTGGCTCAGCTGAGCAACAGGTACAGAGTGCGAAACATCACGACCGTGACGATCGCCGCGGTCATCATCAGCGTCAGCACGAGCAGCACGAACCGAACCGACCCGCGTTTGTGACGCCGGTCCACCTCGCGCTTGATCGCGCGCTGCTCTGCTGTGCGCCTCAGCGACGCCCGCCTATGGCGGTCCATCGAGATCTCACGGGCAAAAGCCCGCTCGAGTTCGGTCAGGCTCTGGCGCATCTTCATCGCGGCGGCCCCGCGGAGCGCTCGACGGCGTCCACTATCCGACCGGGGCCTTGCCCTCGGCGCGCTCGTACACTTTTACGAAGCGCAGGTAGTTTTGGGCAATCTCGCGGGCTCCGGCTGAGCGTTCGATCTTGCCGTCCACATATTCCTTCAGGGGGTTCCACCAGATCGAGCGACCGATCGCGAAGCCCACAAAGCCATCCACGGGGGCGGCCTGCTCGAGCCAATGATCCACCTTCGCGTCGTCCGCCCCTCGACCGAGCACCACGCACACGACACCATCGCGGCCCCCTGTGCGCGCCTGAGCGGCGAGCATTTCGCAATCCTCGCGCTCGTCCACCCCCTCGATCTTCCAGATGTCCACCTCGATGCCCCCCTGCTGGGCCTCCGCGATCGCACGTCGCATGAGCTCGGGGCGAAGCTCCGCGTCATAGCGCTCGGTGCTGCCATCCACCGTCCGCAGCTGAGCTTCCTCGGCGGGAACCAACAGCTCGAACAGGAACCTACGGTCCTTCGAGTGCAGCCAATCGGAGAGACGCTTCAGCTTTCCGAGCTGCTCCCTGTTCTCCTCGGCGTTCCCCTCGGGGTTGTAGCGGACGAGCACCTTCGTAAAGTCCGCCTCGAAGCTCTCAATGTGCTCCGCGAACTCGTCCCCATACTGGAAGTCGAACGTGTTCTGACCCGAGCGCTCGGCCGGCATCGCAAGCTTCAGGCCCTGGGCGCGCGCTTCCTCCGGCACCGTCCCCCCGAACTGCTCGTCTACGAGAACGCCCGTCACGGACGCCTCCGCACCGGCCGCCACAGCGCGCTGCAACCCCTCGAAGATGAGGTGCTTGGCGTCGGCGATCATCGCCGTCTGCTCGGGGTCTGGGTCGCCCTCGATCCCGAAGAACTTCTTCTGGAAGGACCCACGGTGGTCGAAGGCAAGGATATAGAGCTTCTTCTCGTAGCCGAGTTGCATCGATCGGTTTCCTTTGGCAGTTGCTTACCGCCTCGCCGAGGCGCCTACACGGCGCCCGCAAGTCGCGGGCGAGGGACAATTGCACTCTATCGCCGGCACCCTCGCCGAGGGGCCCAGATACGCCCGTAGAATGACACGATGCCCTCCGGCGCCGATCTATTCGTGGTCTGTAAGAAGTGTGGATCGGAGGTCAGCCCCTACATAACCGAGTGCCCCTACTGCGGCCATCGTTTGCGTCGTCGCGCTCCGAAGCTGCCGCGCGACCGCCTGCGTGAGCCTCGCAGAGGGGTGTTCCGGCGGGCCTCGCTCGGCCGGCTGCGCAGCGGGGAGATCGCCGGGGTGCGCGCCGATACGCCCCCCTACGCCACGATCGCCCTCCTCGCCGCCTCCGCCGGCCTGTGGATCGCCGCGCAAGGCGCCTACGTGGACATCGGCAAGCTCTGGATATTTGGCCCGCTGCACGGAGACTGGTGGCGGCTCTTCAGCAGCCAGTTCGTCTATTTTCGGGGTTTCTCCAGCGGACTGTTCATGTTCGTCACGCTGCTCTCCCTCGCGATCTTTGGCTTCCTCCTCGAGCGCCGCCAGGGCCCGCTCGTCACGCTTGCCCTGTTCTTCGCCGCGGGGGTCACGGGCGCCCTCGCCGCCGAGGCCGTCTATCCGTTCCCCGTCCTCACCGGTGCAAACGCGGGCGCCCTGGCGCTGCTGGCTGCGTGGGCAGCCCCCAATCTTCTGGCTGCGCGAGCCGGCGACTACTACGAGGGGGACCTGCTCGGCACGGCGGCCATCGCCGCCGTGCTGCTGGCCATGCCATACGCGCGACCGGAGGTGAGCTGGCTGGCCGGCCTCGTCGGCGCCGCACTCGGCCTGACAGTCGGGCTTGGCCTGAGCCGCGCGAGGGCCGCGTGAGCTCCCATGGCCCCCGCTTCGTCCAGATGAGACCTGGGCCGAGACCTGGGCCTGTCCGGATGAGACATGGGCCGAGACCTGGGCCGGATGGCACGCGACAGCCCCCACGAGCCCGGGCGTACTTGGTCGCATAACATCTGGCCTCGCGGGTGGGTCTGTCGCCGCCAGGCGGCTCCCAGGTGCCTATCATGAGACAGCATTGCCGGATCGCTCCTACACCGCAGCAGAGGTGGACGCAGCCCTCGCGGCGCTGGTGGAGCCCGGCCGCCTCAACCACGCTCAGGATGTCGTCACCCACGCGGCCCCCACGCTCCAGCGCATGCTCGCCGAAGCACTCGCCGAAGGGGGCTGGTTCGGCGAGGCTCACGATGCCGAGATAAGCCGAGTAGTGGGCGAGCCTGACGAGAGCGACCGCGCGAACGCGGTCAGCACGCTCGTAGCGGAGCAGACTCGCCTCGGTATGTTCGTCGGCGTTGCCGTCGGCTTCGAGCTTGCCCACGAGCTGGCCGGCCGAAATCTCCCCGGCACGGACGGCCCGGATGAGCGGACCCCCCAAGAAAACCGACCCCCGACAGAGGAGCATTGAACATGCAGATTCGCTTTCTCGGCCATGCGGCCTTCGAGCTCTCCGATGGCGACACCTCCGTGCTGATCGACCCGTTCCTCACAGGCAACCCCAAGGCGATCGTCCCCGCTGAGGAGCTGAGCCCCGATTCAATCCTGCTCACCCACGGCCACGCCGATCACATCGGCGACACCGTCGCGATCGCCAAGCGCACGAGCGCCCACGTCGTAGCGATCGTCGAGATCGCGAACGAGCTGGGCGAAGAGGGGCTCGAGAACGTGCACGACCCCAACATCGGCGGCACCGTCGAGCTCGAGTGGGGCTCAGTGAAGCTGGTCCCCGCCTGGCACACCTCGACGACCCCCAAGGGCACCGTCAACGTGCCGGCCGGCCTGATCGTGAAGTTCGGCGGCAAGACCATCTACCACCTTGGCGACACGTGCGCCTTCTCCGACCTCGCCCTCAACGCCAAACAGGCCGGTGGGATAGATGTCGCCCTCGTTTGCATAGGCGGCCACTACACCATGGACCGCCATGACGCCGTCGAGGCCGCCCGGCTGATCGGCGCCAAGCAAGTGATCCCCTGCCACTACGACACCTTTCCTCCGATTGAGACAGATGCGCAGGCATTCAAGACAGACGTCGAAGCCGAGGGGACCTCGGAGGTGATCGTGCTCGCACCCGGCGACACCCACACGCCATGACCTCCCTGGGAGCGCCTCTTGGCAGACGTGGAAAGAGCCGGGCTGCCGTTCGCTGCCGCGATCGCCGCCCCGGCTTTCCGGTAAGCGGGAGGGCGCGACCATGACGATGACCCATGCGGTCGTCCTGATCGAAGCCGAGCGTGACGCCCTGTCCACGCTCGGAGGCGAGCTCGCGGACATCGAGGGGGTCGCGGAGGCCTACTCCGTGACCGGTCAATGGGACTTCGTCGCGATCGTGCGCGTCCCCGACCATGAGCAGCTCGCCGACGTGGTCGCCAACAAGATCGGTCAGCTCTCCGGCGTAGGGCGCACCCAGACCATGGTCGCCTTCGCCGCGTTCTCCAGGCATGACCTGGAGGCGCTCTTCTCGATCGGCGAGTAAGGGTTTCGATGGCGTCGGTCCCCCTGAAGCCTCAGTACGGCCCCACGCTCGGCCGTCTGCTCGAGCCGCGCTGGCGCTCAGCCGCTCCCATTGCGCGGGCTCTCGTCCTCGCGACCGCCGCCGGCCTGCTCGTGCTGACGGTTTGGGCCGTCCTCGCGCTACTCGACGCGAGCTACTCGCACGGCGGCCCCGTCCCCTTCAGCTTCAAGTACAAGGGCCTCTACCGCACCACGCCGGATCCCCACGGCTACGTCAAGGTGCAACGAAGCGCGGGCGCCCGGCTCAGGGACTCCTATGCGGTCGCGCCACTGCGCCTGGGTGGCTACACCGGCAGCGTCACCGGAGAGCTACCCCTGTTCGCGGCCGGCTACGCCCGCACGCTCGCCTCGCGCTTTCCCCACTTCCGGCTCGAAGGCGAGGGCAAGACGCGCATCAGCTCCACGCTCGGCGGCTATGACGTGCTCTACAGCACAGTTATTGGCGGGCGCAAGCTCTATGGACGCGACGTGATGCTGCTGCCCGAACATCGAGGCGCCCGCCTGGGCGTGGTGATCGAGATGCTCAGCGACCAGCCGGCCACCATCTCCAAGCCCGTCGCAAGCTCCGGCGTGCTCGAACGGCCGCTCAAGACCTTCACATTCGGCTAGCCCTGGGCGCTACTGAGCCGGTGTCGTCTCTGGGCCCGATATGACGCCCTCGCCGACTCCCCTGTCACCCGGGGCCTGCGTGGGCGGCTGCGGAGATCCATCCGAGGTCACCGGCGGTGGGGGACTGCCCGCGCTTTCCGGCGTCGTTGTGGGTGGCGGCGTCGTTGTGGGTGGCGGCGTCGGCGTGGTTTCGGTCGTCGTCGTCACCGGCGCCGCCGCCGGTGTGGTCGCTGTCGCGGTTGTCGTCGCTTCCGCGGGGGCACCCGGCTCACCTGGCATCTGCGTGTTCGGCAGTTGGGTCGAGTCGGTGGTCACCTCGGTTACCGGGGGCTTTTGGGCGGTCTGCACGGGAGTCGTCGAGCTCGATTGCGTCGGAGTCCCCTCGACGGTTGTCGGTGGGTTCGTGGGCAACGCCACCCTCGCCTTCTTCACGCGCCCGCGCCGTGCCCCCGCGGCCTGTTGAGAGTCGCTCACTCCGTGCGAGGAGATGGTCACCGGCTGGGAAGCTCGAGTGGGTGACCACCGGTTCGTGGGCCCCCGCCACGCCCGCACTCGATGCGACGGTCGTCGCATGGTGATGGCGGTGTGGGTGGCCCACGGCGTGATCGGCCTCGACCGTCCCGGCTGTCACGATCGCCGCGACCGCAAGTCCAGCCGCCGCCTTCGTCGCGAGCGCCCCCACGCCCGCGGTCACGAAGCCGCTGGTAGCGCCTGCCCCGCCGACAGCTCCGGCTCCCGCCGCGGCACCCGCCCCGCCGGCGCCAGCCACATGGGCTCCCCCGGCGCCGGCGGTGGACCCGAGCTTTGTGAGCACGAGCTTCTTGAGCAGCAGCAGTGGCCCGACGGGCAATACTGCCGCGAGCGCCACATTGTTGTCCTTCAAGTGCCTTCGGAACATGCGACAGCGCTCGCAATCGCGCACGTGACGGCGCACCGCCGGGCTGATCTTCAGCAATCCCTCGGCGACTTCCCCGAGCTCCATCCGCGCCTCGTCGCAGGTCAGCTTGCGCGCCTCCGCCGCCTCCGCGAGCGAGATGCGGGCGCGCACCAGCAGCGACTTTACCGCCGGCACCGTCGTCTCCATCGCGTCTGCGATCTGCTCGTAGGAGAGTGCATCGATCTCACGCAGCAGCAGGGCCGTGCGCTGCGTCTCCGCAAGCCCCTGCACATCGCCGATCAGCTGCCTGAAGCTCTCCCTGCGCATCACCTTGTCGGCTGTCGACACCCCGTGTTCGGCGTAGTGCACGTCCATCGAGTCCACCCCGATCGCGCTCGCCTTGCGCAGATGGTTGAGCGAACGGTTGCGCGCGATCCGGTACAGCCACGGGCGCACGTTGATCTCCCGCTCGTCGGCCAGGATCGCGTTGAACGCGGCCGCGAACACCTCCTGGAGCACGTCCTCAGCGTCCTCCTTCGAACCGAGCATATGCCGGCAGAAGGCGAGCAACCTCGACTGATAGCGCGAGAACAACGCCTCAAAAGCCGCGTGCTGGCCGCGTCGGATCAGCGCGATCAGCCGCTCATCGGACTGCAGGCGCAAAAGCGCCGAAGGGCTTCGCAGGCCGGGCGCGACTGGGGCTTTTAGTGCGGAGACCTCCACGGCGGTCCTTTCGCTGCTTTCGTCCTATAGACACCCTACCAACGGGCTAGTTGCGGTCTTTCTGAAGTATCGCTGCCCACCCCAAACCCTGGCTAAACGCCGCGGCCCCGTCTCAAGACGTCTGCTTATCGTCCACACTGGACATACCCACCATTGACTGGACTAGAGTGCCAATGCTCGCCCGGGTGGCGGAATTGGAAGACGCCGTCGACTTAAAATCGATAGTCCGCAAGGGCGTGTGGGTTCGAGTCCCACCCCGGGCATCCCTCAAGCCCCGTCACGCAGGGCCTATCGAGATAGGCCCGTCCTAGTGACGCGAGCGTACGCTCACAGCGAGAACGTGCCCAAATCCCCATCCCCACCACCGTCCTCGCGGGCCCGGCGACAGTCCTCTCCCGAGCGCCCCGAGGTGCCCTCAAGTAAAGTCGCCCGCGCCATGTCCACCCGCAGCGCCCAGCAGACCGATCAAGCCCAGGAGTATCACGGCGGGCGCCTGATCGCACGTCGTCTGAAGGCTCACGGCGTCAGCAAGCTCTTCACGCTCTCCGGAGGCCACCTCTTCTCGATCTATGACGGCTGTCGCGAGGAGGGCATCGACATCGTCGACGTCCGCCACGAGCAGACTGCCGCCTTCGCCGCCGAGGGATGGGCAAAGGTCACGCGCGAGCCCGGCGTCTGCGCGCTCACCGCCGGTCCGGGCGTCACCAACGGGATGAGCGCCATCGCAAGCGCCCAAGCCAACCACTCGCCAATGCTCGTGCTTGGAGGAAGGGCCCCCGCCATGCGCTGGGGGCAGGGCTCCCTGCAGGAGATCGACCACGTCCCCTTCGTGCGCCCGCTCTGCAAGCTCGCCACCACCGCCCAGAGCACAGCGGAGATCCCCGCCCTCGTCGATGAAGCCCTCGCCTCCGCCCTCGCGCCGCATGGGGGCCCCACATTCCTCGACTTCCCGCTGGACTACGTGTTCATGAGTGCCCCCGAATCCTCTGCCCCACGCGCCCGCGTGGGACAGGCCACGCGAGGGGCCGACCTCTCCGAGATTGAGCGTGTCGCCCGCCTGCTCAGCGAGGCCGAGCGGCCCGTCATCATGGCCGGCACCGACCTCTACTGGGGCCATGGCGAGCAGGCACTACTCGAGCTTGCCGAGACGCTGCGCATCCCCGTGTTCCTCAACGGTCTCGCCCGCGGCTGTCTCCCCGCCGACCACCCGCTCTTCTTCTCGCGCACCCGCTCTCTTGCCTTGAAAGAGGCCGACGTCGCGCTCGTGATCGGCGTCCCCATGGACTTCCGGCTCGGCTTCGGCGGCTCCTTCGGAGACGACACCTCGATCGTAACCATCGACGTCTCCGAGCCACCTCGTCGCCATCCGCGCGAGCCCCTTGCCGAGCTCTACGGCGACCTCGCTCCCACGCTTTCAGACCTCCGCACGGCGGCGGGCGCCAAGGCGCTCACAAGCGAGCCCTGGCTCACCCACCTGCGCCTCGCCGAGATCGAGCGGCGTGAGGCCGAGCGGGCGGAGCTCGAGGACGATCGCGCCCCGCTTCACCCCATGCGGCTCTACGCCGAGCTCGCCCGCGTGCTCGACCGCGACGCCATCGTGATCGGGGACGGAGGCGACTTCGTCTCCTACGCCGGACGCGTCATCGACAGCTACGCCCCCGGCTGCTGGCTCGACCCCGGACCGTTCGGATGTCTCGGCACCGGCCCCGGCTACGCGCTTGCCGCAAAGCTCGCCTTCCCCGATCGCCAAGTCGTGCTGCTGCTCGGCGACGGCGCCTTCGGTTTCTCGGGGATGGAGTTCGACACGCTCGCCCGCCACGGCGTCAATGTGGTCGCCGTCGTGGGCAACAACGGCATCTGGGCCCTGGAGAAGCACCCCATGGAGTTCCTCTACGGCTACTCCGTGGCGGCCGACCTACGACCCTCCACCCGCTATGACCAGGTCGTCGAGGCCCTTGGTGGGTACGGCGAGCTCGTCGAGCGACCCTCCGACGTCGTCCCGGCCCTCGAACGGGCCTTCGAGTCAGGTCTGCCCGCCCTCGTCAATGTGCTCACCGATCCCACGGTCGCCTACCCGCGCCGCTCCAACCTCGCCTGAGGCCCCTTCGTTCGTGCGGCTCCTCTCGTAGCACCACGAAAGAGGAGGCCGCCCGCGCGGGCGGCCTCCTCAGGGGGCTTGGCCTCGAGACATAGGCAGGGGTGCGAGCCTCGAAACCGGGTAGATGGCCCGGGCGGCGGAACCGATCGCTCGGCTCAGGCCCGGGCCTATGATCGGCGTTCGAGGTACGCGACAGAGCCCCATACCTCCACCGCCGATACGGCCCTCTTCGGTAATAACCCCGAAATGGATTAACTTTCACAGGCACCCCTCCGACGGATGTCCATCCCAGTCTCCCCGTTCTGGTGCCGTGCGGGTCGGCCCTGCGCTCAGCCGAGGCCCGCGAGGCGGAGCGTCCCCCCACGCAAGATGTCGTGCTCTGAGACCTCCACCTTCTCGAGTTTGAAAGCCCGCATCGCCTCCCCCAGCAAAATCATTCCCGCCACGATCGTCGGTGCGCGATCGGGGTGCAGCCCAACCACCTGACGGCGCTGCTCTTCGCTCATATCGGCCAGTCGGGCGATCAGCAATTCGACTGTCCCCAGCAACAGCGGATAGCCATGCACGCGCTCCGGGTCGTACGGGTCGAGCTCCTGGTCGATCGCGGCTGCCGACGTCGCCGTGCCCGCCACCGCGATCGCCCGTGTCACGGCGCCGCGCCGCTCCGCCGGCAGCCCACCCAGGAAGATCCTCCGCGTATCGGCTGCGAGCTCCTGCAGCTCGCTCGGCGCGGGCGGGTCGCTGTGTATGTGGCGCTCGCTCATCCTCAACACCCCCGCCTGTACCGACACGTGGAAGGACGCCCTGTGGTCGGTCCCCACGATGAACTCCGTAGACCCACCCCCGATGTCGATCACCACAGTCGGCTCATCGGATTCCCCATCGCGGTCGCTCATCGCCCCCAGGAACGTCAGCTGGGCCTCCTCATCTCCCGAGAGCACGCGCGCCTCGAGCCCGAAGTCGGCTCGCACCCCCTCCGTGAACTCCCCCCCGTTGGAGGCGTCCCTCACGGCGGAGGTCAGCACAGCCATATTGGCCTCGCACCCATATCGGTCGATCGTTCCTCGGTAGTTGGCGAGCGTCGCCCTCACCCGCCCGATCGCCTCCTCCGAGAGCCTGCCTCCCGTGTCCACTTCCTCGCCGAGACGCGTCACCTGAGACTCGCGGTGCAGGTCCCTCACCTCACCCGTCCCAGGATCGACATCCGCCACGAGCAAGCGGGTGGAGTTCGTGCCAACGTCGACGACAGCCGTGCGCATCAGGCGAGGATCGTAGAGGCAATAGGCTCCACCCACCCAAACGAAGGGAGAATTGCAATGAGCAACCCCGACCCCATCGCGCTGGTCACCGGCGCCAACCGTGGCATCGGCCGCGAGGTCGCCCGTCAGCTGGCCTCGGGCGGCTACAAGGTCTTGCTCAGCGCCCGCGACCCCGCCCAGGCGGCCGCGGCCGCCACAGAGATCGCGGAGAGCACCGGCGGGACCCCCGTCCCGCTCACGCTTGACGTCAGCGACCCAGCGAGCGTCGCCCTTGCGGCCGAGCAGGTCCTCGCCGACCCAGGTCGCCTCGACGTGCTCGTCAACAACGCCGGCATCGGCCCCGACTTCGGCGTCTCCGGCACCTCCCCCGACTTCGAGAAGATCCAACTCACACTCAACACGAACTTCTTCGGCGCCTACCGCCTGACGATCGCCCTGCTGCCCCTACTGCGGGCGAGCCCCCACCCACGCATCGTCAACGTATCGAGTGGCATGGGTGGGGTGGCGGAGATGGGCGGCTGGTCGCCCGGCTATCGAGTTTCCAAGGCCTCCCTCAATGCCCTGACCCGCATCCTCTCCACCGAGCTCGCCCCCGAGGGCTTCAAGGTCAACTCCGCCTGCCCCGGGTTCGTCGCCACCGATATGGGCGCCCCCATGGGCGCTCAGAAGCCCGTGGAGGAGGGGGCCTCGGGGATCGTTTGGCTTGCCCGGCTCCCGGACGATGGGCCCACTGGTGGGTTCTTCAGGGATGGGGTCCCCGTGGTGTTTTGAGTTGGATTTTGCCTGCCCACGCGACGGGCGCGTGCGTGCGTGTGCGCGCGCGAGGCACTTCCCGGCTCTCTCGCTTCTCGGGGCCCTCTCGCCTTGTCCGCTTCGGGCTCCTGAGGCCTGCTGCGGGCTTTGCTCCTTTTCCGCCTGACCCGCCCGCATTGGGTTATCCGCGGGATTGTCCACCCAGGGCTTCCGGGAGGGCCCCGCGTTTGCTAGAACATGAGTTGCGACGCGGGGTGGAGCAGTCTGGTAGCTCGTCGGGCTCATAACCCGAAGGTCGCGGGTTCGAATCCCGCCCCCGCTACTTCGCGAGACCCGCTTGTTTAGGCGGGTTTCGTGGTTTGTAAGGGGGTTGGTCGAGCGGGGTCAAGGTTCCAATGGGGTTCCGTTTGGGCGGCGCGGAGGACTCGGCGCGTCACGCCCTACGAGCGGCAAGCGCTGTTGTGCGGCATGCTTTGGTATGTGGAATACTGGCTTGGCGTCGATGTGGGCGGGAAGCGGAAGGGGTTCGATGTCGCGCTGATCGACGATCAACGGCTTCTGGCGCTCCACGGCCGGCTGAACCGTGAGGCCGTCGTTCAGCTGGTCGAGACGCATCGCCCGAAGGTGGTCGCCATCGACAGTCCGCGATGCTGTGCGCCCCAGGGGCAGAAAACTCGTGCGGGCGAGCGTCAGCTCAACGAAACGATCTGCCGTATCCGCTGGACGCCCGACGAGAGACGGGTCTATGGGCCCCGCTACTACGCCTGGATTGTGGAGGGACTTGCCCTCTACCGCGCGCTCTCGACAATCGCGGTCCAGGTCATCGAGGTCTTTCCGACCGCCTCGTGGACTCGCTGGCGTGGCGGGCGAGGCAGCCAACGCCGGTCAGCTTGGAGCCAGGAGGGGCTGGCGGCCCTTGGCCTCGAAGGAGTTCCGCCGCGCACGAATCAAGATCAACGAGACGCCATCGCCGCCGCGGTGACGGCCCGACAGCACACGCAGCGCATGACGGAGGCGATGCGAGAGATCGTCGTTCCCGCCGGGTTATTCGCGCGTTCTGTGCCTTGCACAAATATGCTCACATATTGATAGGATTTCGCGCGAATCGCTCGGGCTCGACATGCAGCCGATGGTCATGTGGCTTTCCGCTCACCCCGTCGAGAACCCGAGGGACAACCATCGACAAGGCGTCCTTGGCTTCGGCCCACGTCGCCTCGGGAGGTACAACTGAATGACCGATTACGCAAGTGGCTCGACGCCGCATGCCAAGACGCTCAACATGGGCGTTGACAACACCGGGTTCATCCTGGATCGGCTCGGTCGCGATTGTTCTCCGCTCCAGTACATCCGGGAGCTGACCCAGAACGCAATCGAGGCGATTCTCGACACGCCTGAGAGTACCGGCAAGGTTGTTTGGGACGTGGATTGGAACACTTTCGACTTGAGCGGTCAGTGCAAGCTCTCCGTTACTGATACCGGCGTCGGCTTCGACGGTCCTGACCAGCTCAAGTACATCAACCAGCTCAGCTCCTCGGGGCACGAGCAGGATCACGACAAGAACTTTGGTGTCGGCGCCAAGGTGGCGGGTGCGACTCGCAATCACGCTGGAATGGTGTATTTGTCGTGGAAGGATAGCGTCGGGCATATGACTCATCTCTGGCGGGACCCAGACACCGCGCAGTACGGCATAGCTCGTGTGATGCGTCCAGATGGTTCCTACCTCGACTACTCCAAGCTGAGCAATGACGTAAAGCCACCATTGATCGAGGATCACGGCACGAAGGTGGTCTTGCTCGGCATGTCAGACGAGCAGAACACCATGGAGCCCCCAGACGGTGTGGAGGGGCGCCAGCGTTGGATCACGAAGTACCTCAACACCCGGTATTTCCGGTTTCCGGAGGGCATCGAAGTCAAGGTGCGTGAGGGCTATCAGGCTCCACGGGATGACTCCAAGCGTAACTTCCTACGTAACGTGACCGGTATGAAGGCGTTTCTCGGGGAGGAGAGCAAGTGGCAAGGTACAGTGCCTCTTACGGGTGCGACGGCACACGTGTGGATTTTCGAGGATCGTCCCGAACGTATGAAGCAGGGGGACATGTTTGCCACCGGCGGTCACATGGCCGCGCTGTATCAGGACGAGCTCTATGAGTTGACGGCCGGGCGTGCGGGTGTCGCTCGCCTTCAGCAATTTGGCGTGATCTTTGGGCATAGTCGGGTAGTGATTTACGTGGAGCCTCACGCGGATGATGAACTCGGGTCAAATACCGCCCGCACTCAACTCCTCATCAACGGCGAGCCGCTCCCCTGGTCTGAGTGGGCCGCGGAGTTTCGCAACAACATGCCAGACGAGATCAGGGCCCTAATGGAGGAGATGACCTCGGGCAGCAAAGGTGCGGACCACAAGGCCGCAATCAAGGAGCGCTTGAAGCAGGTTCGAGACCTGTTGCGCAGTCCAAGTCGCTACCGGCGTAGTGTGGCTGGGACCCTCAAAGTCGCAGGCGAGGCGCCCGGGGGCAATAGCCGCGAAAGGGACGCTACCGCTGACGGAAATGGCAGGGCAGGTGGCCGCGGGGGCCGTGCAGGCAGCGTCTACGCAATGTTCCTTGACGAGGACGGGGATTTGGCTGAGGAGGTCAAGGTCGATCCTATGCCGGACGTTCGCTGGATCAGCGTAAGAGACAGTCCGCCGACGAGGACATCCGATCTCCTTGAGGACAGGGCTGCCAAGTACCTAGCGGACCAAAACCTGCTTCAAATCAACGCTGACTTTCGCGTCTTTACGGACATGGTTGACCGGTGGGCTGATGTCTACAGTGATGTCGCTGGTGCACGCACGACCATCGAGGAGATTGTCCATGAGTGGTTTGAGCAAGGGCTCGTAGAGACAGTTATCGGCGCCCAAGCCCTCCAGGGCTCGCCCGAGTGGACGATGGAGGACATCGGCCGTCTGTGGTCCGAGGAGGCGCTGACGGCGGCCGTTCTCCAGCGTTATCACGTGGACATCAACGTCAAGCGGACCCTAGGCGCCAAGCTTGGCTCTACGAAGGAGAAGGCCGCGGCCTAGGTTGATGTCTGGGGGGCTGCGGCTGCTGGCGTTTTGCCATGCGGTCGCGGCGTCAGCCCCAGAAGATGCAGGTCGGGTCGCGGTCTACCTCGTCGATCAGAACACGGACGTCGGTGGTCGGCTCGATCAGGTCGTAGCGACGCGGTCGTTGCAGTCTTTCCAGTAGAGCGTCCAGATACCACTCGTCGCCGTGTAGCGCAGGCGTGCGACGCCTCGGCTTGTCCACTCGGGGCCGTAGTCCTCGCGCCAGGGTGCGCGACGTTCGACGATCGTCACCGCGCCTCGGGTGAGGACCAGCTCGGTGCGCACTTGGTGCAGGGCGTGTGGCGGGACATGCTGCTCGCAGTAGTGGCGTACGGCGGCGATGTCGAGTCCGGGAAGCACGCGCGCGAGCGTAACCTGCGCGTCCGCAGTATGCGGCGATGCCACTCCGCTCGTCCTGACCTGGCACCGCCCATGCTGCGACGAACCAGCTGTATCGCGTCGTCGTCGCGTCTTGCCGCCGACGCCACGCTGTCCCGAAATCCATCTCCTGGTTATCAGCCCGGTTGCTCGTCGCTGCGCTCACAGCTGTGACAGACAACATGCACGGCAGAGCCGCTGCTGTTTGATTGCCGTGTGGATTCGTTGGCCGCGGAGGTGCGCTGGTGGTCTGTACCCATGTGATGACCGCTTCGAGTATCCCTGCGTCGCGTGGTGGCGGCTACGCCCGCTACCTGGAGGGCAAGACCGTTCAACCCGAGCGCGGGGATTACTACCTTGCTCCGGATGGGGAGCTGGTGCAAGCGCCTGGGCGCTGGCTCGCAGACCCCGAAACCCTGGAGTGGGTCGGGGTCCAAGCAGGGGAGCCCGTCGCTGGCGAGGACTTCATTGCGTTGATGGAAGGCCGACATCCGGGGACCGGCCGGTGGTTGCGGCCCGAGGGAGCGGGTGGTGGACGTGGCGGTGGGATCGACGTGACATTCAGCGCTCCGAAGTCCGTCTCGACGGTATGGGCGCTTGGTGATCCGTGGCAGCGAGAGCAGATCGAGGCAGCGCACGCCAGAGCGGTCGAGAGCGCAATCGAGTATCTGCGGGAGCAGGTGCCCGTGGTGCGGCGTCGTTACAGCGGCCAGGTCGTGGAGGAGCACGCCAAGGATGTGATCGCCACTGAGTACAGGCACACCACTGCACGGGGCGTCAGCGGAGCGCAAGCCCCCGATCCGCAACTGCACAGCCATGTCGTCATCTCGGGAGCTGTGCGTGAGGACGACAGGATCGTGGCTGTCGCCTCCCGGCCGATCTTCCGCTCGGCGCGAGAGGTGGGCTCATTCTACCGTTCCGCGCTCGCCGACGAGCTGGTACGCGAGGGGTATCCGATCGAGCGGGGGACAGGGAAGGACGGTCGGTACTTCGAGATCGCCGGAGTGCCCGTGGGCCTGCGCGATGCGTTCTCTGGCCGCTCACGCGAGGTCGCCAGAGCAGCGGAGAGCTTTCGCGCTCGCTACGGCCGATCACCCGAACGCGGCGAGCTTCGCAACCTCGCGCTCGAGTACCGCCGTGCCAAGACCCTGACGACTCGTGGAGACCTGGAGCGGGTTTGGCGCGAGACGGGTCGCCAACACGGGTTCGGAGCCGACGAGGCCGTAAGGTTGATCGGCACCTCCGAGCGTCCCACTGCCGAACGCGCAATCGAGGAGCGGATCGAATCGAAACTCGCCGAGCACCACGCTGTGTTCGACGCGCGAGAACTGCACGCCGTCGCTCTTGAGCAGGCGACCGGGGAAATGGCTCCAGGCGAAGCGCTCGCGGTCGCTCGGGAGATGATCCGCGACCGGCGCGTGTTGACCCTCGAAGGCGGACAAATGACCACCCTCGCAGTCCGAGCCCAAGAGCAGGCGATCGAACGCCGCGCCAACCAACTTGCCAAGCCCGCAGGACGAGACGCTGGTGAGCACGCCCGCACGAACGCAGCCAGGGAAGTTGCCGAGCGGATCGCCGCGCCGCTCACACCCGAGCAGCATCACGCTCTCGATGTCCTCACGGGATCAGAGCGCGTCTCGGTGCTCGTCGGACCCGCCGGCACCGGCAAGGGAGTCGTGATCGACGCCGCCGCTCGGGCAGAGGAGCACGCCGGGAGGACGATCATTGGCGTTGCCGTTTCAGGGTCAACCGCCGAGCGGCTGGGAGTGGACAGTCCCGCACTCGAAGGCAAGACGCTCACGCTCGACGCGCTCGTCGCACGAGCAAACACCGGCACTATCCACGTCGGAGACGACACGACCGTGTTCGTTGACGAGGCTGGGATGGCCGACCACACGCGTCTCGATCGCCTGACTGAGCTTGTGGAGCGCTCAGGCGCGAAGCTGATCGCCGTCGGCGACGGCAAGCAACTCCCCTCGATCGGTCCCGGCGGCATGTTCGACCGACTCGCCGGCCATGCATCCATAGCCGAGCTGGTGGACATTCATCGCACGCGCGACCCAGCCGAGCAGAAGGCCTGGCGAGCGCTGCGCGCAGGAGAACCTGAGAAGGCGATGGCGCACTACCTCCACCGCGGCCAGCTCTACCTCCAGGACACCCGCGAGGAGGCTGCCGAGGCAGCCGTGCAGCGCTGGCATACGCTCACCCAGCAGCACGGGCTACGCGAGGTCGCGCTGATCGCCGACGCGTCAAACAAGGAGATCGGCCGCCTCAACGCCCGCGCACAACACCTTCGCGCCGAACACGGCGAACTCGGAGAACACGAGACCCAGCTAGCCCACGTCCATTACGGCGTCCGTGAAGGCGACCTGATCGCCTTCAACCAACAGCACCGGCCAGTCGGGAAGCAACGAGTTGAGAACGGCACGCGCGGCGAAATCACCGCCGTCGGACCCGACGGCATCATGATCGCGCTCGACGGGTCAAACCGTCAGGTGCAGCTCGCCGCAGACGATCTCGATTCGATCCGCCTCGCCTACGCCCAACACGTCTACCGCCAACAAGGAGCCACCGTCGAGCGCTCCGTGATCCTCACCGGCGGGTGGCAGACCAGCAGAGAGACAGCCTACGTCGAGGCATCACGTGCCCGCAATGGCAGCGAGTGGTACATAGCCCGCGACGAGCTCGGCGAACACGGACAAGACCCACAGCGCATTGCACGCCTCGCGCTCAGCATGCGCGAAAGTCGCGCACAAACACCCTCGCTCACCCACGGCGAGCTACCCGAACCCGGCTGGCAACCCAACCGCAACCCCCTACGCCTCGGGAGACTGTTCCCGCGCACGGATCGACTGATCCGAGCCGTCACGCGCCTCACGCCCGACCAGGGAGCGGGGCGGGGTCGCTAACTGAGCGCGCGCTTGTCGATCGTCTCGGCGCGAGCGAAAAGCTCAGAGGGGAGGACGTCGAGGGCTTTGGTGATCTTGAGCATGTTGGCGAGGGACACGTTGCGCTCGCCTCGCTCGACGGCGCCGAAGTAGCTGCGATCAAGTTCGCACTTTAGCGCAAGTCCTTCTTGGGAGATGCCGCGCTCCTTGCGCAGAGAGCGAATCGCCTTACCAAACGTGGCATGCGCTGGCGACTGGACATCCATGTTGCCACCCTCAACATTTGATGTCGTCCAGTCCACGGGCTATAAGTCCCATTATGACAAAGAGTTGGTCCCCGCGCAGCGCTAACTGCCGGGGACCGTGGCAAACGGAAAGGAAGTTCCGCATGCAGGATGAGACTACCCACACAACCGCCGCAGAGGCCGAGAGAATCGAAGCGGCGATCATTGGATTGCTGTTGGATTCGAAAACGTCGTGGCCGTGGTCGGTCCAAGAGCTGACGCTTGAGCTGGGCGACAACCTGGCGGTCGAGGATGGGCTTGCGAGTCTGTACGCCGCTGGTCTGATTCATCGCTCGGGCGAGCTTGTTTTCCCCACGCGGGCTGCCATACGCGCCCATCAGATCATCCGCTGAACGGTTGGACAGCAGCGGCGTCGTGAGCGCGGTAGGACCTGTGGGCAGGGCAATCCGAGAAGTTGTTGGTCGGTTTGCCCTGCTCGTGGTCGTTAACCGTGATGGCACCAAAACATCCGATCTCAGATTCGAGGGTTGCGTTGGCGTTGCTGGCCGACGAGCCACTTCTGCGCCCGGAGGACGCGGCGCGGCTCCTGTCGGTCAAGCCGAGCTGGATCTACGAAGCCGTGCGTGCGCGCCGGATGCCCTGCCTGCGCGTCGGTCGCCACATCCGGTTTACCCGCCCGATGCTCGAACGGTGGCTCGTGGAGAACGAGGACGACTGATGGATCGCGTGACCGTTCCCGCCGTTACAGGAATGGCGCTCCGTGGCCGGTAGACGTTCATACGGCAGCGGGCGCTTGTTCGAGGTCGCCGACAAGACCGGGCGCGTCAGCTGGTACGGCTCATGGTGGTCTGGCAGTACGCGCGTCAAGCGCAAGATCGCCGACAAGCGCACGCCCAGCGCAGCGGACGGGCTCACCCGCGCGCAGGCCGAGAAGGAGTTGCGCAAGCGGATCGACCGGGACGTGATCGTGGCCACGGCCGCGAGGCGCACATTGGAGGAGGCCGGCAGCGCCTACGTCGATCACCTTGAGCACGTGATGGAGCGCAAGCGCTCCACGATCCAGGACTACCGCGGACACCTGCGCCGCCATCTCGTGCCGTTCTTCGGCGAGCGGCCGATCGACGGGATCGGCCCGGACCAGGTCGCTCAATACCTCAAGCGCAAGCGCAACGACGGGCTGTCCTCGAAGACGGTCCAGAACCATCTGAACTTCCTGCAGGGAGTCTTCTCGTTTTCCATCAAGCGGGGCTGGGCGCAGAGCAATCCCGTCGCCTATGTGGACCGCCCCAAGAAGAACCGCTCCCCTCACCAGCGTATCCGCTTCCTGCAACCGCCTGAACTCGACGCGCTTATCGACGCGGCACAAGACGACACGCTGGGAGCTGTCGAGCGGGTGCTCTACCTCGCGGCGGCGCTCACGGGTCTGCGTCAGGGCGAGCTGCTTGGGCTGAAGTGGCTGGACATCGACGCCCATGCGGCGCGCATCCGCGTGGCGGACAACTTCACGCGCGGCAAGATGGACACCCCCAAGTCTCACGAGGGCCGCTCCGTGCCGATGGCCGCACGCCTCACCCGCGAGCTGGCCGCGCTGCGAGACCGCACGCGCTTCAAGGCGGGCGACGATCTCGTCTTCTGCCATCCCGAGACGGGACACGTGCTCGACCCCTCGAAGATGCGCAAGCGCTTCAAGACCGCGCTCGCCCAGGCCGGAGCGCGCACGATCACCTTTCACGAGCTGCGCCACACATTCGGCACGCAGATGGCCGCCGCCGGAGCGCCGCTGCGCGCGATCCAGGAGTGGATGGGCCACGCCGATGCCAAGACCACCGAGATCTATCGGCACTATGCACCTGACCCCAGCCATGGGGCGGCATTCGTGGAACGGGCGTTTGGTGACGGCATGGAGCAGAGATACGACGCATCCGGCCAGTACGCTCGGGGATCCCATGCCTGACCTTCCTGCCACATCGTCTTCCGGCACGCCGGGACCTGCGACTCAAAGCTACGAGGAGTTCCTTGAGGACATCAAGGGCCGCATCCGTAGCGCGCAGGCGCGGGCCGCAAGGGCGATAAGCGCCGAGCTGATCGGGGTGTACTGGCAGATTGGTCGAGAGGTTGTTCGTCGCCAGGCGGAGGAGGGAGATCGCCGCGGGCGTGGTGGTCCGAAGGTCATCGAGCGGCTATCTGCCGACCTGCGGGCGGCCTTTCCTGGTGCCCGCGGCTACTCGGTTAGCAGCCTGCGCTACATGCGCGCTTTCGCCGCCGCATGGCCCGAGCGGGAAATGCTCCAAAGCGGTGTTGGAGCATTGCCGTGGGGCCATATCGTCCTGCTGCTCGACAGGCTTTCCGATCGCTCGACTCGGGACTGGTATGCCGCGCAGGCGGGCTCGTGGTCGCGAGCCCAGCTCGAGACGGCGATTATGAGCCACCTGCATGAGCGCGAGGGGGCGGCGGTCACCAACTTCGAGCGGACTCTGGAGGCTCGCGACGCCGAGGCTGTGCAGCGGATCGCACGAGATCCTGTGATTTTGGACTTCGTACAGCTCACAGACGGCGCTAAGGAGCGCGACCTGGAAGCAGCGCTTCTGGTTGACATCGAGCGTTTCATGCTGGCGCTCGGCGAGGGCTTCTACTTCGCGGGACGCCAGAAGTCGCTGGAGATCGGTGGGGAAGAGTTCATCCTCGATCTCCTCTTCTACCACCATCCAACCCGCCGCTTTGTGGTCATCGACCTCAAGATAGGTCGCTTCCAAGCAGAGTTCGCGGGCAAGATGAACCTCTACGTCAATGCGGTCAACAAGCTCATCGCGCACGAGGAGGATCGTGCCACCGTCGGGTTCATCCTCTGTGCAGGTCGTAACGAGGCGGTCGCCCACCTGACCCTCCAAGGCATCTCCACGCCGATTGCTGTGACGCGTTACACCGTCGGCGCGCGTGGAGTCCTGATGGCCGATGAGGAGACTCAGATCACGGAGGGCGTTGAGGACGAGATGGAGGGCATGCGGCGAGTTGAGCAGCAGGTCGCGGAGTTCGCCGCTCGCCGGGCGCACGAGCTTGCTGCCAGTTCCGATCACCCTAGGCCGTAGAAGCGTGGTGACCGTTTTCTCGATAAGTTTCGGCTATGGCAACAGCCAGTGATGGGGGACCTCCTGCCTCCGCAGCAGATGCGTGGCTGCATGCTCGCCTAATCCCGACTTACGGTATCCGTAGTCAGGAGGAGCAGGAGAAGCGCGCGACTTCTTGTCTCCTCGCCGTGATGCACGGCGTCCCAGAGTTCGGGCATTCGCTCCTGCGAGAGCTGGGGGCGCCGAAGTCGCCAAGCATCGACACGTTTGCCGAGGTTCGCTTCAAGAAAGCGGACGGCAAGCTGGACATACCTGATGGAGCGATCGTGTGCGAGCGGGGCAGCAAACGCTGGACCTGTCTGGTCGAGGTCAAGACTGGTACTGCCGCTCTAAAGGACGACCAGGTCGGGAGATACATCGATATTGCACGCGAACAGGGCTTCGACGGGGTCCTTACGATCTCTAACCAGATCACCCACAGCGCGTCGGAGTCGCCTGTTTCAATCAATGGCCAAAAGCTTCGTAAAACAAAGCTCTGGCACTTGTCATGGTGGCGAATCCTGACTGAGGCTGTCGTGCAGAGTCGCTACCGAGGAGTGTCTGATCCCGACCAAGCCTGGGTGCTCCGCGAGCTGATCCATTACCTCAGCGGCGAAGCTTCCGGAGTGGCGGGCTTTGAGGACATGGGGAAAGATTGGGTCTCAGTGCGAACTGCTGCTCACGACGGGATTCTGCGTCAAGGGGATGTCCGTGCTCGTCAGATTGCGGAACGGTGGGAGCAGTTCACCGAGTATCTGTGCCTCAGCTTGTCTCAGGAATTGGGGCGCAACGTAGTCTCGCTTCGGCCACGCAAACAAACAACCAGCGCACGGCTCGACGAGTTGGAGAAGTCGCTGACCACGGCCGGAGCCCTTCAAACGACAATCCACGTTCCGGACGCCATCGGCGATTTGCAGATACGCGCAGACCTTAAGTCCCGCCAGACGTCTATAAGCGTGGACATCATGGCTCCCACGGAAGGCCGACCCAAGTCTCGTATCAGCTGGTTGCTGCGCCAACTCTCAGAGGCGTGGCCGGATCTGCGCATCGAGGTTTGGTACCCATATGTCCGGGAGAGCACTGCCGCTACGCTTGAGCAGGCACGCTCGCAGTCAGAAGATCTGCTCTGCCAGGCAGACGTCAAGCGTGATCCACGGTCCTTCACGGTGACGTTGAGCCGACCGATGGGACAGAAGCGAGGCCGGGCCGAAGGCTCCTTTGTACGCGAGACACGCGAACAGACGGTGACGTTCTACCGCGATCTCGTTCAGAACCTCAAGGCATGGCAGGTTCGTCCTCCGCAGATCCGCGTTGAGGCTCCAGATGTTGATGACAGCGATCCTCCATCTCCGCCAGATCTCTTGCCTCTCACGCCCGCTGACAGGATGCTGCCTCGTCTTACCAGTGGCGACGCGTCGAACGGCGATGCCGCTGATCGGTTTGTCACCAGCCCGGCGGAGGCTAGCCGGCCCCAAGGTTCCATTCAAGGTTCCGTTTTGAGCGAAACCGACCCCGCCGAGCCTGACGAAACCCCAACAACCACAGGCAATCCGACCCAACCACACCCCCCTTCGGCGACCTCATAACCCGAAGGTCGCGGGTTCGAATCCCGCCCCCGCTTTGTTGTGTCTCGGGACATCCTGGACGGGTGTCTCGGGAGATCGTAGACGGTTTAGGTTTGGTTGAGTGGTTGGTAGTCGCGGTTGGGGTTGAGCGTGAGATGGCGTATGAGTTGGCCGTTCTCGGGGTCGATGATGCGGATGTCCAGGTCGGCGATGAGGAGCTTGATTGCTCGTCCTGTGTGTGCTCTGCCGATGCCGATGTGGTGTAGTCGGCTGTTGTGGCGGAGGGTCACTCGTCCACCTTGGTCGACCTTGTCTTGGCGGACGCGGAAGTGTGTTGTTGGGAGCGCTCCGGTGGTGGCTGGTCTGGCCTTGATCCGTGCGTTGTAGGCCTGTAGTGGTGTGCGTCCGTGGAGTGCTCTGTGGGGGCGGATGTTGTTGTAGTAGTGGACGAACGTGTCGAGCTGGGTTTGCAGGTCGGTGAGCGTGTTTGCGGGGGGTTGGCGGGCGAGGTAGCGCTTGAGTGTTTGGTGTAGCCGCTCGATCTTTCCGCAGGTTTGGGGGTGGTATGGCCGTGAGTTCTTGCTGGTGATCCCGTAGCGCTCGAGTTTCTGTTTGCAGGAGCACCTTGCCCTTGCGTGGTGTGGCGGTGAACACCGCGCCGTTGTCGCTGAGCAGCGACGCGGGTAGACCGTGTAGCTCAGCGGCTTTGTGGAAGGTGTCCACGACGTCTTGGGCTTTGACGGTGGGGTAGGCCTCGGAGGCGAGGAACAGGCGGGAGTGGTCGTCGATGATGTTCAGGATCTCGACGTGTTCGCCATCCTTGAGATGCCAGTGGGTGACGTCGGTCTGCCATGTCTCATTGGGTAGGTCTGCTTCGAAGCGGGTCAGGCTGCTGCGGGGTCGCTTCTGTGGTTCGAGGAGGATCAATCCCTCGCGTCTGAGGATCCGCCAGATCGTTGCTCGGGAGGGCACATTCTCGATCTTCTGGGTGAGGTGGTAGGCGATCGTTGCTGGGCCGGCATCGTGGCCTTCAGCGTGCAGCTGGGTGCGTAGCGCGACGATCGCGTTGATCGTCTCCTGTGGTGTGCCGTGCCTGCACGAGCGTGGCCGCTTGGATCGGGGCTCCAGCGCTTTATAGCCCCCGTCCCGGTATCTCGCGATTAGCTCGTAAATCCAGCTCTTAGAAATCCCGTGCGCCTTGGCGACCTCGCGAGCGCTGCGTCCCTCCAGGACCACGGCGTCCACGACATAGCGCGCCAACCCCGACCCTCCCATCCCCATACCAGCCACCTTTCGCCGCGTTGGTGTCCAGTATCTCCCGAGACATCAGTCCACTATCAGCTGAAACCACACACCGTCGCCCGCTATGAGGAAAAGCCCCGCTTAGGCGGGGTTTTTCTTTGGGCAGACCCGGCCGGAGCGCATCGCCATTGTTCCAATATCGTTCCAATTTGTTTTGGAACTTCCCAATGGCGACGTCGCGACGGTCGAGCGTGAGCTGGAGCAAGCGAAGCGGAAGGTCTGTACAGATGCGCCTGCTTTCACCGTGCCCGAGGTGGCGGAGGAGCTTGGCGTGATTCGTCCGACCGTGCAGCTGGATCGCCAAGGGTCTGTTGGATGTCGTCGCAGATACTTCGCCTCAGCGCGTGCGGTTCGCAAGCGTTCAGCAGCTCAAGGAGCGCTTGGGCAAGTTGCGCGCTCTGGCCAAGGATGAGCGCCGTTTCGCGCAGCTGCTACGGGAGGCCGCTGACCAGCGAGCTCTGGAGCAGCCGGGAGCGCGGGAGGGGCTGCAGGACGCCCTGGCCGGCGACACCGTGAATCTGTGATCGGATCGGGCGGCTCGGTGCCAGTCACCCCCAAAAAATGCAGGTCGAGTCTCGGTCAACCTCGTCCAGGAGCACGCGGATGTCCGGTGTCGGATCGATCAGGTCGTAGCGGTGCCAGCGGCCGTTGCGGTCGCTCCAGTAGAGCGTCCAGACACCGCTCTTTGCCGTGTAGCGAAGACGTGCGACGCCTCGGCTCGTACACTCGGGGCCGTAGCCCTCGCGCCAGGGTGCGCGCCGTTCGACGATGGTCGCCGCGCCTCGGGTGAGCACAAGCTCGCTGCGGATTTGATGCAGGGCGTGGGGCGGAACGCGCTGCTCGCAGTAGTGACGGACGGCGGCGACATCGAGCCCGGGGAGCACGCGGACGATCGTAGCCGCGTCGAGCACCTACGAAGCTGCTTCGCGGGGATGCTGCTGGGAGGGCTACGCCACCCAGCGAGCGTCTGCGAGCTCGTGCTTGTACTTGCCGGTGGCTAGATAGGCGTGCAGGCGCCGTCCTGCGGCGAGGGGCCGGATCTTGCCCGCCGCCTGGTTAGGAGTCCTTGCCTCAGTGGCATAGATCTCGCAGTAGCTCGGATCTTCCGGGGAAACGGCCGGGTCGGTGGCGAACACCAGGTATCCCCGGCGTCGTGCTCGCTCATCGTTGACCTTGGCGATCCGCTCGTTCTCCTGCTCGAGCTCGCGAGCCCATGCAAAGAGATCGATCTGAGTGTCGGTAGGTGGTGGCATGGATCAGGGCCCCTCCCTTAGAGCTTAGGAGCTATCTTCCCACTGACTTGGGACGGTACTCTCGCGCCCACGCTATGACTTGTCCTTGCCTGCGGCGATGAAGCGTCGTAGACCATCGAAGTCTTGTCCGGTGTAGGCGTCGAAGATCGCTTGGCCGACCTTCTCGTAGGCCCATTCGCGGCCGGCGAGGCGTGTTGCGTCCTCGCACCAGCGCCGGGCGCGCCGGTCCTTGAGGGCGACGTCGAGGTCTTCGTGGCCCTTGGTCTCGACGACCAGGCAGGTGTCGTCGGTCAGCCGCAATACAAAGTCGGGGTAGTAGTAGCGCAGGGCGCCGGCCGTGGAGATGTACTCCAGCGCGAAGCGGCTGTTCATCGTGAGCTTCGCCCAGGCGGCGACGTCGGTCGCCCGGTCGAGGAACTGTGCGAAGCGGCGCCTCGAGGGCGTTGTCGACCGGCGTGAGGTTGAAGACCGTGCGCTCGCCCTCGACCGTCTGCGCGGGACCACGGGAATGGCGGGCGTCTCGGAGAGCCGGAAGGCGTTCTCGTCGATCGTCGGCTCGCGCTCGTCGATCGAGAGGGCACGGATCGCCTCGCCGGAAGGCACCGATCAACGAGCTGCTGGGCGTCGTTCTCGGCCAGCCGGCGCAGGACGACCTTGTCGTCCAGCTCGACCGGACTGCTCGAACACCCGCGTCTCGAGGTAGTCGCGGACCATCGGCGCGAGCGTCGCGAAGGCCCCGGAGAGCCGGTCGACCCCGCTCGCCTTGGCGACGCTGCGCGTGTAGTAGGTGATCACGCCGGAAGGGTCCTCGGCGTAGGGGACGAGGAACTCGTACTCCTCGATGACGCCCTTGTCGATCAGGTGCATGCCGCGGTACTTGACGTACTCGTCGGGCTGCGACGTCGGGGACCGCGAGTCGGCTTCGGGTCGAGCGACGTCGCTTGGATCGAGCTGCTCGAGGGGCGTCTCTGAGCGGCCAGCGCACGGGTGAGCTGCGGGATCGACGATGTCGAAGCGCTGCTTTGCCTCGTCCGGGAAGATCGTCACGCGCTCCGGGCTCGATCTTGTCGGCGTCCTCGCGCTCGACGACGAGGCCCGCCGTCGAGCTCGGCGCTCCAGAGATCGCGGAAGGCGTCGTGCTCGATCACGACGACGCGCTCGTCGAATCCCGAGCCAGGCGGGGTCATCCGCCGCAGCCCGCGGCCGAGCGCCTGCTCGGGCAGGATCTTGTTCGCGGCGGTGAGCGCTACGCAGCGTGACGATCACGCAGACGTTGCGGACGTCCCAGCCCTCGCGAAGCATGAGAACGCTGACGATGCAGCGGATCGGACTGTCGGGCCCGTCGACATCGCGTGCGGCGCGCCGGGCCAGGTCGAGGTCGTCCTTGGTGATCTCACCCGAGCGGTTGGTGTGGATGACGAGCAGCCGGTCGCCGGCGAAGTCTGGAAGCTGGCGCAGGTAGTCGCCTGCCTCGTCGGCGGCCTGCGTGTTCTCGCACATCACGAAGAGGACCGGTCGCTTACCCGACGGCGAGAGCGTCTCGTGGAACATCGCGCCATCGGCCGACGGCGACGTCGAGCCACTGGCGGTTGCGCTGAAACGACGAATCGCCCAGCTCGACCTCGCGCCCTGAGACCTCGCCGATGACCGGCGTCTTGACGATCCCGTCGGCGACGGCCTGGGCGAGCGGGTAGTCGACGACGACGTGGCGGAAGACGCCGCCCTTCTCGGTACTTCGGTGTGGCGGAGAAGTCGAGCTGAGAAACGACGCCAGCTCCGGAGTCGTCGGGCGATCGCTCTCGCAGCTCGTCGTGCAGCCGCTCGATCGTCTGGTTCCACTTGAGCTTCTCGTCGTGGACGTGGTGGGCCTCGTCGTTGACGACCATCACTCGCTCGCGGTCGGCGATCCGCTCGAAGAGCGCGCTCGGCGGAGGACGCGTCGACGTCGCGGTTGACCCGCGGGCCGACCATCGCCTCGACGGGGTTGGGAGTCGGTTTGTTCTTGCCCCGCGCCGTGGACGGCTCGTAGAGCCGCTGGACGTTGGTGAGGTACAGGACGCCGCGTGCCGTGACCGGAGCCGGGTCGTCCTGAAGCAGCACAGTCAGGTCGAAGTCGTGCGCCCACTCGGGCGGGACGAGCGGGTCGCGCCGGAAGGTCGCTCCGTCACCGAAGTCGGTCTTCGAGCCGCTCGAAGACGATCAGGTTCGGTGCGATCACGAGGAACGACGTCGTCATCGGCGAGTCGGCCTCGTAGCAGCGCGTGGAAATAGGACCAGACGATGCAGAGGCTCATCGCCATCGTCTTGCCGGAGCCCGTCGCCATCTTGATCGCCAGTCGCTGGCGCTTGGTTTCACCGGGCTGGATCGTCATGCCGTGCTCGGCGTACTCGAGGAGGTCCGCGAACGCGCGGACCGGCTCGATCTCGGTCAGGTAGATGAACGTCTCGACGGCCTCGCGCTGGCAGAAGTAGAAGCGAAATGGCGTGACCGTCGTCGGCGCGGTGCTCGTCGGCGAACCAGAAGCTCGAGCAGTCGCCGCGAGGTCGCCGACGCGCCCAGGATACCCTTGTGCGCGCCACGCATCGACACGCGCTCGCACTCCGTTGACGAGCGTAGCGTGCCTTCGCTGGGCTTGCGCCGCTCGGGAACGCCGTACGGGTCACTCGGCGGCAGCCGTGGGCGTCTCCGGGCTCACTTGATCGCGGACCTCGGCGAGCTTCGTCGTGTCGTTGCCGAAGATGTCGATGATCTTCACGACGATCGCGTAGCGGCCCGGGCTCCGGGTACTCGTGCCAGTCGCTCTGCGTTGCGAGCATCGGCTTCTCACGCGTCCGGTAGGCCTGCCACTGGTTGTGGAAGACCTCGTCGCGTGAAGTCGAAGTCGACCGACCAATAGTCGATGAGATCAGACCACGAGCTCGATCCGTTCCCGCACCTTCGGCGGGATCAGCTCCTCGCTCGGAATCGCGAAGTCCTTGAGCACGACGCATACCTCGCGCCCTTGGCGCCGCACGTCGAGATCGACGTGTGCGAGCTCGAAGAACCGCACCGCGTCAGCCTCGGTGACACCGGCGCTCCATGACCTCGCGCGGAATCTGTCGCGGACGCAGATCGAGGCCGCGCCGCCGGGCGCGCTCGGTGATCGTGTCGTGCAGACCCATCTCCCACTCCCAGCCGAGCAGGTCGCACGACTCGATGCCGTTGTCGGCCATCTCGTCCATGACTTCCTCGGTCTCGTCGATCGTGACCGGCGCGTCGGTGGCGCCGACATGGACCATGCGGTCGGCCTTGCGGCCGTGGAGGTGTGCGAAGCCTTCGACCGGCTCGGCGCGGTAGAAGGCCAGGATCGTGTCGAGATAGGCGCGCAGCGCACCGTTACCCGACTCGATCTGCCAGCGCTGGCGCTCGTAGGCGCCAAGGTTCTTGATGTCGAACGGGCTGGCAGTCCGGGATGTTCAAGAGACGCTTGCGCGTGGTGTGGATCGCGAAGCGACCGAGGTCGCAGGCGATCCAGCGGCGACCCAGCTTCTCGGCGACGGCAGCGGTCGTACCCGAACCACAGAAGAAGTCAGCGACGAGGTCTCCCTCGTTCGATGACGCTCTGATGATTCGTTCGAGCAAGCGTTCTGGCTTCTGCGTGGCGTAGCCGGTGCGCTCCGCAGCCTGGGGTTGAACTGGTGAGATGTCCGTCCCAGAGATTTTGGACGGCGTAGCCGTTCCAATCTCGTCGAAGTAACATCTTTCTCCGGAATTCGCCCCTCCTGGCTTCGTCGGGAAGATCAACTTGCCTGTGCTTGTCCCACTCTTCCATCACAGCAGGCTGACTGCCCAGCCATTTCGCGGACGGGGATAACCCTTGTACTCGGACTTGAGCGCTTGGTCGGTCCAGCGGGATTCCCGAGATCTCCGCTCGCAGTACTGGCGCCCTTTCTCATCGACTCGATTAAGCTGTCTTGTCGATCTCGTCCTGCGTAACGTCGTCTCGCCGATACTGTGATTCAAATTTGAAGGCGGTCGACTCTTGTGAGTACAGGAGCAAGCGTGTCGGTTTGGACCCCGTAACCTCGGTTTGAGCGTTGCCGTACGCTGTGCGCCGTCTTCCAGACGATCTCGTTTACGAAAGCGCTCGCCCGAAGATCTCATCGAGCAGCAGACGGAGGGCGCTGGCTCATCCGCCGATCACAGTGCAGGTACATGCGATCCGTCGTCGGCCAGCAACTCGTGAATCAGCACGAGTCGCTCGTACATCATGGATGAGGTACGAATCGCTGCCAGCTCCCCAGGTATCACGGTAGGCATGCTCCTCAAGGATCGACGGCGCTCTTGACAACGTCGTGTCGCCGACCTGACACCCGGTGCTGAGAAGTCAGCGCCCGGTGTCGAACGGCGGATCGATGTAGATGAGCTTGACCTTGCCGGCGTAGTCTGCGAGCAGGCTGCTCATCACGAGCTTGTTGTCGCCCCAGATGAGCAGGTTGCGCGCGGCCGTCTGCGGCGTCGTCGCCGCCGAACAGTGCGCCCGTGTCTCGCTCGCGCGTCGCCCGCGACTCGTTGATCGTCTCGACGGTCTGGAACGGAAGCTGGAGGCGCTCGACGTGCTCGGGCTTCCCATCCCAACTCCAGGCGCACGGTCATGAGCCCGCCTCGTCGGGAGTCGCTGGCGGGCAGTGCGCGGGCAGGACGTGCAAGGCAGACATCTTTGCGGGCGACTCGGTCGAACCCCCTTGGGGAACGCAGATGCTGCATCTGCGGCTGGGGTGAGCACCGTCAGATGTCCGACGTTAGGGCGTGGGTGCGGCGTCGTCGGCCGGCCGGAAGCTGCACCACGGGGCAATAGCGCTCTCCCTTGAGCTTCACCGAGATCATCTCGACGGGCATCACCCAAGAAATCTTCGGCTCCCAGCGCCAGGCTCGCAGCTCGTGTATCTCCGCGGCCCTGCCGCGGGGTCGCGTTGCCTGGATCAGCAGCAATGGGTGGTCGAGCAGAACGTCGGGCTCACAGGCGACGCCTTCGGTAGTGGCGATGTCCTGCCCGCTGGGCCTAGCCGGCCCGCCCGGGTGTGTGTGCCAGCTGCCCAGATAGCGGTAGCGAGCCTTGCTCGCGCCTCGCACCGCGTCCATCAGCAGGCCGGTCGTGGCGGGGTGGGGCTCGAAGCTGGCGCGGCGGTGCTTGGCCCGGGGTCCAGGCCCATAGGCGCAGGCGATAACCAGATGATCATTGTGCTCGTAGCCGAACAAGGCGCCGCCAGTCTCAAGCCGAGGGCGCTTGGTAGCCTCGTGCTCGATCAGAGCGCGGGCGTGCTCGTCAAGCCAGAGCAACCCCGCGAGCTCGACGAGCTCATTGACGCGGTCCCCGACGACTCGCTGGGCGCCGTCGAGCGACCGCTCTACCTGGCCGCTGCCCTGACCGGACTGCGTCAAGGGGAGCTGCTGGCGCTGAAGTGGATGGACATCGATTGGCTGGCGAGCCGGGTGCGGGTCGCCGACAACTTCACCCGCGGGAAGTTCGACAGCCCCAAGTCACACGAAGGACGCTCGGTGCCGATGGCCGACCGTCTGGCACGAGGGCTCGAGCTTCACTCCCAGCGCTCGGCCTACCGCACCGACGACGATCTCGTCTTCTGCCATCCCCGCCCCCGATCCCACCAACGGAGCGCAGCTGGTTGAGCGGGCCTTCAGCACAACCCAGCCGTCAGTGCCGGATGAGAGCCCAACGCAGGGACGAGCATCTCGGCCAGTGATGGGCTTCGGTCCTATTTCGGTTGTTGGTCTGCGCTGAGCAGTTCCAGCAGTACTTCCGTCTGCTGCTTCCTGAGCAGGTTATCCAGCGGGGTTCCGGGCTTGGTGTATCTGATGTCGATGACGATCTCGGCGTCGTCCCAGTTGCTGCTGTCTGGACGTCGGCTGGTAGGCAGCTTGTTTAGTTGGCCGCGGTGCTCTGGCTCAGTCACTATCTGGCACGTCCTTGTTGGGCAGCTCTAGGCGAGTAGTGCCACGGCTGATGCTGTGGTTTTGGGGTTGGGGGAGGGGTTGTAGGCAGGCAGATCGAAGTCGGCGGTGCTGAATACCGATCGTTGACTCTTGGGAGGGCCACGATGGACGCCGACCTCGATCTGCTGCTTATCGCTGTTTACTGCACGGTGGACGATTTCCTGCCTGGACGGGCAGAAAACGCCAGAAGGAGGATCTCCGATGCGGAGCTCATCACGCTGTGTATCGCCCAGGAGGTTGGCGAGTTCGGCTTCGAAGTCCTTGCCGCGGAAGTTCTTATCGCCGATCACGATCAGCATCTGTCCGGGTTGTCTCTCGCAGCGAGCGATCATCTGCAGGCACACCAGCTTCTCGTCGATCTTTGGGGAGCTCAGCACCAGTGCTCTGGGAGTGCCGTCCAGGGCGTAAAGGGCGTGAAGGCGAAAACCCCAGAAGTGACGGCTGTGACTGGCGCAATAACCGTAATCAGCGGCGTTCGCGAGCGCGTCACCGAGACTGGAATGCCCGCCCCGCTTGACGGTCTCGCGGCTGCGAGCGCACTCCACCGGCATGGAATCGACCAGCAGGAGATCATCATAGAAACCGGGGCTGTGCTGCGCGACCATCATGCGTCCCCGGCGCAAGGACGAGCCCGGGCACGGACCGCACCTCGCGCCGATACGCCAACGCATCGAGTCGATCTTCTGGACCTGCAAGGACATCCTCACACTTCGAGCGCCACGGTGCCCGCACCCTGGAGAACCTCCGAGTGCGCCTCGCCACACGTTTCGCAGCACTCGCCGCAGGCATAGCACTCAACCACCATCTCGGCCGCCCCAGCCGATCCCTCGCCTGCTACACCGCCTAATGACCGTGGCACTACTCATCTAGGGTAGGAACCCGTAGGTCGCGGGTGGGGGGTGCTGGGTGTTGCTACTCGTAGCCGGCTGTTCGCAGCGCCGCAAGCGTGACCATCAGCGTTCGTGGGGTAGCACTGAGGGCCTTGAAGCCGAACCGTTCGTAGAAGGTGGTGGCGCTCTGATCGGTTGCGTGGACGACCACGGCGCGCACCGCTACCTGCTCGGCGGCGCTACAGACGCGCCCGAGAGCATCGTCGAGCAAGGCGGCGCCGAGCCCGTGGCTCTGGTGGTTTGAGTCTATGGCGAGGCGCGCGAGAATCGCGACTGGGATCGGGAAATGCCGCGAGAGCCCTTGACTGGTCTCGGGCGTGGCGTGGTGGTGCTCGAGTTGGCCGGCGAGGAGTGTGTAGTGGCCGCAGACGGCGTAAGCGCTGGTCGTAGCGACGAACGTGCGGGCTGCGTCACGACGCTCGTTCTGCCCGGCGTACCTAGTCAGCCAGCGGTCCAGAAGCTCGTTGCCGCAACTGAAGCTCGACGTGTCGTGTCGGGCGTGGTCGTAGCGCTCGGTGCCGTTGAAGTGGGTGCTCACGCTGGCCGATCGACGATCCCGTCGATCGTCGATCGGTGGCGCAGGTCTCGCAGACGGGCGACGGCGTCCTCATCGAGGGTTTCGAGGGCGTCCAGGAAGCGGGTGGCCTCGATGTCGCTGAGCGCGATCTGCTGCTGGTCGACGAGGACTTCCTGTGCACGTGCACGTGCCGCTCGCCGGAAGAAGTCGCTCAGCGTCTCTCCGACCGCCGTTGCTGCCGCTCCGTCGATCTGGCGCTCCTCGTCGGTAAGGCGAAGCTCTAGTTGCTGGGTACGCATACCCAGCATCGTACGGACATCGTACGGCCGCGTCAATCCTGGGCGGACCCCAGGGGCCGGAACCCGAAGGTCGCCGGAGCTTGCGCTGTTCAGCCGAGCGGTCCTGGCATCGGGTGCAACAGGCCGACATTCAAGGCGGCGGGCGCCGGAAGCCGCGCGAGCCAGGCGGATTGGGCAATGCTCACGTATCCCGTTTGGCTGTTGCCAAGATAAGGACTTCATGGGAGGCACGGATTGAGAACTCTCGGCGTTGACCCGCGCAACTCCTTCCTCGATGAGCGATCACCGCTCGACGACCGCGCCTACAAGCATCGCGAGGATCTAATCGACGCTTGCCTGGCAGCGTGGACCGCTGCGCTCTGGATTCAAAGCGGCGCGGACAGATGCCAGGTACTAGGCGAGCACGATGTCTTCGTGAGGTTGTCCCGTAGCTCGTAGAACTTCGTAGGTGGCGGTCCCTCCGCCTCGTCCGTTCCCGTTGGGAGCGTGGCGAGTGCGAAGTCAAGTCCACCGAGACGAAGGGACCGCCATGAAGACCGTAGAGCAGGAGCAGGCCGCCGAGCGATGCGCAGGCGTTGCCGCCGAGCGTGCAGGAGGCGCTGGGCGAGCTGGTCGGCGCAGCGAAGGAGGGGCTGCTGGCGTTGAGCGTCGCGTCGGGCTCGGCGTGCTGGCCGAGCTGCTCGAGGAGGAGGTCGACGAGGTCGTCGGCCCGAAGCACGCCAAGCGCAACCCCGATCGCGACCGCGGTGCGCCACGGCCACGAGGACGGCGAGGTCACGCTCGGCGGCCGGCGTGTCGCGGTCGAGCGCCCGCGCGCCAGGACCGTCGACGGCGAGCGCGAGGTGCCGCTGGCCACCTATGCGCACTTCGCTGACCGTGACCCGCTGACGCGGGTGGTGCTGGAGCAGATGCTCGCCGGCGTGTCGACGCGCCGCTTCGCGCGCACGCGTGAGCCGGTCGGCGAGGACGTCGTCGACGCCGAGCGCTCGACCTCGAAGTCGGCGGTCAGCCGCGAGTTCGTCGGCCGCACCCGCGAGCACCTCGAGGCGCTGATGTCGCGGTCGCTGGCGGACATCCGCTTCGCGGCGTTGATGCTCGACGGGATCGAGCTGAAGGGCCGCTGCTGCGTCGTCGCGCTTGGGCGTCACGACCGACGGGATCAAGGTGCCGCTGGGCTTGTGGGACGGCTCGACGGAGAACAAGACCGTCACCGCGCACCTGCTCTCAGACCTCGTCGACCGCGGCCTGGATGTCGAGCAGGGCGTGCTCGTCGTCCTCGACGGATCCAAGGCGCTGCGGGCCGCGGTCGACGAGGTGTTCGGGCCCGTGCCGGTCCAGCGGTGCGTGCGTCACAAGGAACGCAGACGTGCTCGATCACCTGCCCGAGCGCGACCGCCCCGCGGTCAAGGCACGGCTGCGCCGCGCGTGGGCCAGCGACGACCACGCGCTCGCGCTCGACGGCCTGCGCGCCCTCGCCGCAGAGCTCGAGCGCTCCCATCCCGGCGCCGCCGCGCTCGCTGCGCGAGGGCCTGGAGGAGACGCTCACCCTCACCCGCCTGGGGATCCGCGGCCGCCTGAAGCGCACGCTTCAGATCGACGAACCCGATCGAGTCGATGATCGAGATCGTGCGCCGCACCAGCCGCAACGTCAAGCGCTGGCAATCCGGCGACATGTGCCTGCGCTGGACCGCCGCCGGGATGCTCGAAGCCGAGCAGCAGTTCCGCAAGATCATCGGCTACAGCGACCTCGCCAAGCTCGCCCTCGCCGTCGAGCGCGACCTCGCCGCCCAGCGCGCCGCCGCATCCCCACCACGACCCGCGAGGAGGCCGCTACGCTCGCCACCGTCCTGACCATCACACCGGGACCGCCGTCACGAAGTTCCACGACGGACGGGACAACCTCGTCTTCGTCGACGACCAGGGTCAGCGCGCGACCATCATTGCACCGGCGAGACCCACGCAGCGCCCAAGCGCGTAGCTGACAGCTCAGGCATCGGGGTGCTCGTCGGGAGCGGGTGCGGACGACCATCTTGGCCTCCGCCTTATGAGCCGGGACAAGGTGCGCCCATAGCATGGACGGTAGTAGTATGGAAATAGACAGGTGGCAGACGGGGGATCAAGTGCACGGGCTGCGCAGGCGTATCGATGAGATTCGGGCCACCAGCCAGGTCGGCGGACGCGGTGTTGTGCGCCTGGCAGCCGTTGTGGCTTTGCTGGCGCTCGGGGCGGGCGGGCTGCCAGCGGTGGGGAACGCCGCGGCGCCGGGTCAGCTCTACGCGTTCGGCCTGAATGGGTCCGGCGAGCTTGGCAACGAAACCAACCTCGACGGAGAACCCAATCCAACGCCCGCACTGGTAAGCCTGCCGCAGGAAGCCGGTTCAGCGATCCAGGCAGCAGCCGGTGGCGGCTTTAGTCTCGTCGTTACTGCGAGCGGCCAAGTCTATGGGTTCGGTGAAAATTCTTACGGCCAACTCGGCAATACCGGCAACCTGGAAAATCCCTTCGCGGCGAACCCTATGCCGACACCGATCACATTGCCGGGCGCGACTGGCCCAGCGACCCAAGCCGCCGGCGGGGGTGATCATAGCCTGGTGGCGACTGCCACCGGCCAGCTCTACGCGTTCGGTCTCAACAATCGGGGGGAGCTGGGCAACCCGACTAACGCCAAAACAGAACTAGCGAACCCCACGCCGACACTTGTGGAACTCCCAGGCGAGAATGGGCCAGTCACGCAGATAGCCGCCGGTGGCTTCTTCAGCCTCGCGGTTACTTCCACCGGCCAGCTCTACTCATTTGGCAGTGACGCTTACGGCCAGCTCGGCTCGGAAAGCTCCAGCGTAGTCAACTCGACGCCGACACTTGTGGAACTTCCAGGCGAGAATGGGCCGGTCACGCAGGTAGCCGCTGGCATCTCCTTCAGCCTTGCGGTTACTTCCACCGGCCAGCTCTTTGCGTTCGGCGAAAACAGACTAGGCCAGCTTGGCACCACCACAAACAACCAGACCACGAAACCTAATCCCACGCCGACACGCATCTCCCTACCGGGCGAGACCGGACCGGTCACACAGGTGGCCGCCGGCGAATACCACAGCCTCGCGCTGACCTCAACGGGCCAGCTGTACGCCTTCGGCTCCAACCGCTTCGGGCAACTTGGCAACTGGACCAACAGCAAAACGACCACACCAAACCCGACACCCGCTTTGGTAACGCTGCCCGGCGCAAATGGTCGCATCACCCGTATCGCGACCGGCCTCGATTACAGCCTCGCGCTGACCTCAACCGGCCAGCTTTATACCTTCGGTAGCGACCCGTTCGGCGAACTCGGCATCCCACCCGGCGAATCTGCCGCAGCACACCCGACACCAACCCAGGTCGCGCTGCCAGGCACCAACGCCGAGACGGTCGCAACCGGATGTTGGTCTGGCCACACACTCGTCATCCTCGACGACCTCTCGATCTCCAACTTCTCGCTGCCCGCCGGCGAACTCGAACTTCCCTACAGCGCACAGGTCGAAGGCGCTGGCGGAGCGCCGCCCTACATATGGTCCGCCAGCGACCTACCCAAAGGACTCTCGATCAACCCGACCACCGGCATAATCTCTGGAACCCCAACAGCCGCCGGCACCTACACACCCACCATCACGCTCGCCGACAGCAACAGCATCGAAGCCCCCAGGACGCTTGCACTCGAGATCAAAGGGTCGAACGAACCGGAATCGCCGCCCCGCGAAACGCCGCCATCTTCGATACCTAACGAAGTGCCGCTGTTTTCAGTGCCGCAGAAGGTATTGCCACCTTTGGCCCCGAGCGTGACATCGCCGTCGCCTTCGGTGCAAAAAGCACGCCAGTCAGCGAGGAGGTGGCGTGAGGGCAACAAGCTCGCCCACATCAGCCGCGACAAGACGCCGACTGGAACGACCTTCTCGTTCTCGCTCAACGAGCAGGCCACCGTGACGTTCAGCTTCACTCAGCTCCTGGGAGGACTCCAGGACGCTCACAACTGCTTCGCCAAGACCCACACCCACAAGAACGTAAAAGGCACGATCTGCGACACCGCTAGGGCAGGAAAGCTCTCCTTTGTCGGCCACAGTGGCACGAACAATGTGATCTTCGCGGGCCGGACGTCGCGCGCCGGCAAGCTGAAACCGGGGCGATACAAGCTCACCATCACCGCCACCAACTCCAGTGGTCAGCGCTCGACCCCGGTTTCGCTGTTTTTCACGATCGTTAAGTAGAATGATCGGGTGGAGTGGGGTGTGGGCGACTCGCCACCCACTGAGCGCTACCGCTGGCACGGGACTATTGTGGGGGAGTGAGCGATCGATATGTCCCAGCGGCTGGTCGTGCGGTGCTTACGCCTCTCTTCGACGTGGTCAACGCGATCGCGATGCGGCAAGGACGATGGCGTCCACTTCTCGTCGAGCGAGCGATTGGCTCTGGCGCTCCGATACGGATACTGGATCTTGGTTGTGGTACTGGCGAGATGGCGCTGGCTATAGCCCGTGCTTCTCAGACGGTGACGCTGATCGGCGTCGACGGCGATGCTGACGTCCTGAAGCGAGCAGATGCGAAGGCGCGGGCGGAGGGTATCGAGCTCGAGCTCCACGAGGCGCTCGCCGATCGCATCCCGCTTCCGGACGCGGATGTCGATTGTGTAGTGAGCACGCTGATGTTTCACCACCTCGGCCCCGCGGCGAAGCGCGCGGCGCTCGCGGAGGCACGGCGCGTTCTCGTCCCTGGCGGACGGCTCTTGGTGTGCGACGTTGGCCGTGCCGGCGATCCGATGATGCGAGCCGCGTTCTTTGCTGTGCAACTACTCGATGGGTTTGCAAACACGCGCGAGCACGCGCAAGGCGCGCTTCCTGGCATTGTGTCGCAGACCGGCTTCTCGACGGTCACCGTGTTCGGCCGATACCGTACCGGCGCCGGCACGCTCGACCTGATCGAAGCGCTGCGCTGAGACCAGGCGACCGTAGAATCCACGCTCAAGCCCAGGCCAGCCTGGCGGTTCTTGAGGCGCCGGATGATGGCTTCGAGTGGCTCGGGGAGCAGCAGCGGCTTCGCGGCGGAGGCTGATGAAGAGCCGCCTATGGCGGTCTTGGTGCAGTTCATGGTCAAATGGGTGTGTGGCCTGCGGTGCGCTGCTGGGAGGATTTCCTCTATGCGAGGACTTCGTCGACTACTACCGGCCATCGAAGACAGACGCCTACCAGGTGGCCGCAACCTCTCCGATCTCGGGGCGATTGGATCTTTCGGGAAGGTAGCGCCGCATGCGGCGCTGCCCCGGCCGGTACATGTACCGGCCGGCCGGACCGTGCATGCACGGTCCGGAACGGGGCCGCACATGTGCGGCCCCGCCGATCGGCGCATGCGCCGATCGGGATAGGAGAGATGGGAGGGGCTATCCCTTGGGCGGCAGCGATCGCGCGTAGGCCACGCCGCGAGCAACCCAGCGCTCTAGCTGGGGCTTGGTGCGCAGGCCCTCGGGGTTGACCCGCAGCCATCCGTCCATCACCCGACCGCGCATCTCGAGTGGGGCGGCGTGGGGCTTGCCGCGCAGCTCCTCGGTTTCGGCCGGCTCGCAACGCAGCATCAGGCCGCCCTGTCCGCTCACGCTCACGGCCATGTTGCCGCCGATCAGGAAGGCCAGGCCGCCGAACATGCGCTTCTCCGTGACCCCGGTCTCTTCCGCCACCAACTCTCGGATGCGGTTGGCTAGATCCTCGTCGTAAGCCATACGGGGATTATCGCGCGCTACGGGGTGCAGCTGGACTCATCGCACCGGCCGCCTGCTCCGGGGAGGCGGCCGAGCAGCTCGGCCAGCGTCTCGATCTCGGGCGGGCTGTAGCGCTCCTCGAACAGCGCCCGCACCGACCCGACATGTGAGCACGATGCCGCGCTCGAGCCGCTCGGCGCCGGCGTCGGTGAGCACGGCGTAGGTGACGCGGGCGTCGCGCGCACAGGCGCGCCTTGTCGACGCAGCCCGCTCGCGCTCGAGCCCGTCGAGCAGGCGCGTGACGCCCGACGGCGGTGAGCTGGAGGCCGTCGCGCGAGGTCGACCCGGCGCATGTGGTTGTCCTCCGCGCGCGAGAGCAGTAGCAGCGCCTCGTAGTCGTTGACCGTCAGGCCGTGGTCGCCTGCAGACTGCGCGCTCACCGTCCGCGGCGCATGCCGCCGTGGCCGCGCAGCAGCCGCACCCACACGTCCAGCGCGGGCACGGAGATGCTTGCGACGTCAATAGTTGACTACTCAAGCTTTTCTGCTACAGTTGTTGCGTAGTCAAGTATATCACCACCACAGGAGGCCACGATGAGCACGATTTCCGCTGACGAGGCCAGATGCTTCCGAGCCGGCACGTGGACCGTCGATCCCGTCCATTCCCAGGTCGGCTTCGCCGTCGACTACATGGTCGGCACCTTCCGCGGCAGCTTCTCGCCCGTCGAGGCCACGCTCGCGGTCGCCGAGGACGGCGAGCGCCGAGCTGACCGGCTCCGCGCTCGGTCAGCGGGCGTGAAGGTGCAGGACGAGAACCTCTCCATCGCACCTGCAGTCACCCGACTTCTTCGACGCCGAGCGCACGCCCGAGATCGCCTTCGCCTCGACCGACATCCGCCGTCCTCGGCGACGAGGTCGACGGTCGCGGGCGAGCTCACGATCAAGGGCATCACCCTCCCGGTCACCGCCACCGGCACGATCAGCGAGCCGAGGAGGACGTGGAGCGGCTACGATCGGGCTCGGCGCTCACGCTCGACGACCGATCGACCGCACCCGGTTCGGCCTGAACTGGAACAACCCGCTCCCGAACGGCAAGCCGGCGCTCGCCAACGACGTGACCGCTGACCGCCGAGCTGTACCTCGCGAAGGCGTAAGACGATGAAGGTCCTCGCAATCTCCGGCAGCCTGCGCCGCGACTCGCACAACCGCAGGCTGCTGCTCGCCGCGGGCAAGCTGCTCCCGCCAGACGTCGAGCTCGAGCTGTGGGACGGGCCTGAAGGCGGTGCCCGCCCTACGACGAGGACGACGACGTCGAGCCCGCGCCGCCGGCCGTCGCGCGGCTGCGCGCTGCGCGATCGCCGGCGCCGACGCGCTCCTGTTCGCGACGCCGGAGTACAACTCGTCGATCCCCGGCCAGCTCAAGAACGCGCTCGACTGGGCCTCGCGTCCGATCGCGCGACGAGCGTGCTGCGCAACAAGCCCGTGGCCGTCGTCGGCGCCAGCACAGGCGCCTTCGGCGCGGTCTGGGCGCAGGCCGAGCTGCGCAAGGTGCTCGCCGCCACGGGTGCCCGCGTGGTCGACGTCGAGCGTCGCCGTCGGGCACGCCCCCGAGCGCTTCGACGCGCAGGGCCGTTTGGCGGAGGAGAGCATTCGCGAGCAGCTGGAGGAGACCCTCGACGCGCTGGTCGGGGCAACGCAACCGAGGTTGCCCGTCGCGGCAGCTTGACCGGCTCGAGAACCGCTTGACGTCTGATGGAGGAGCTTTACCGGCGCGCCCGCGACGAGGCACCCCGCGGCTACTCGAACTCCGGTGCGCTCCAGCCCGGCATGATGTCGGGCAATCCCTCGCTGACGCGGTCGGGGAAGCTCGCGGGGCGCTTCTCCAGGAACGCGGTGATGCCCTCTACCGCGTCCGCGGACTGGCCTCGCGCGACCATGCCGCGCGAGTCGGCGCGGTGGGCGATCATGGGGTGCTCGGCGCCGAGCATCCTCCACATGAGCCGGCGGGCGAGCGCGACGGAGACTGGGGCGGTGTTCTCGGCGATCTCGCGCGCGAGCGCGCGAGCGGCGTCGAGCAGCTCGTCTTTGGGGTGCAGGCTGCGAACGAGCCCGCCCGTCGAGTGCCTCCTGTGCTGAGAACACACGACCGGTCGCAACCCACTCCATCGCCCGGCTGATGCCGACGACGCGCGGCAGGAACCAGCTCGAGCACGCCTCGGGGATGATCCCGCGCCGCGCGAACACGAAACCGATGCGAGCGTCCTCGGCGGCGAGGCGCACGTCCATCGGCAGCGTCATCGTCGCGCCGACCCCCACGGCGGGCCCGTTGATCGCGGCGATCACCGGCTTGGTCGATTCGAAGACCCGCAGCGTGAACTCGCCGCCGTTGTCCCGCGCCGGGCCGACGCTCTCGTGCTTTCGGTAGTCGAAGGTGTCGCCCCCGCTCGCGAGGTCGGCACCGGCGCAGAAGCCACGCCCGGCTCCAGTGACGATGATCGCGCGCACCTCGTCATCGACATCGGCGCGGTCGAAGGCTGTCCGCAGCTCCTGGCCCATCTGCGCCGTCCACGCGTTCAGCCGATCGGGACGGTTGAGCGTGATCGTGAGCACGCCATCGCTCGTCTCGGTGGTGATCTGTTCGTAGTCCATCGTTTGATGCTAAGGGACCGAGTTCCCGAGTCTCGGCGCGAGGCTCGGGTAAGGCAACAGCCGAGAAGAATAAGCGGATCCTCCGCCTCTGTCTCACCCACGCCGCGATCCGCGACGCTTCCTCGACGCCGCGCGGTGCGCCGCTCGGCTCGGGGGACACGGGACCGTCGTGCTTGCCAACGCGTGCGTGCCGTCGGAGAAGGCAAAGATCGCCGCGAAGGGAAAGCTCGCGCGAGGACACGTTGGCGGCAGCAGGATGCCCTGCGGCCTGAACGCGAGCGACACGCCGTCGACGTTGTGGTAGTAGGTGAGATGCTCCGGCCCGATGGTTGCGTGCAGGTGCAGCACCGATACGTACGGGGCGCCCGGCAGGGTTTCGACGAGGGGCACGCCGATCTTGACATTGCCGCCGAAGGGTTCTACGGCGGGGAGCGGCAGCCCGGAGAAGATCACGTTCGTTACGACGGGTTCTGTGCCTTCCGCGAAGAACAGCAGCGCGAGGTGGCCGTCGCGTTCGGGGGCGCGCAGGATCGTGACCGGCGAGCTCTCTCGCACCGGCGTGTCGCCGAGCACGATGCCGGTCTCCACGACGCCGTAGCCCATCGCCGAGTCGGGCGGGCATCCGGCCGGCCCGGACGCTTCGAGCACCTGCTCCGCGCATCTTCTGATGCCCAGGTCGTTGAGGAAGAAGTTGATGCCGCGCGGGTAGCGCAGCTGCATTTCGGTCAGCGGCGGGGGATCCTCGCCCGCCGGCGCGGAGAATGTGAATTCGAACTGCAGCGTCGCGCGGCGGCCGAGCCGGTAGGGCTCGAAGGTGGCGTGCAGCCGCGCGGTCGTCTGCGCTTGCCCCGCGGTGAGCTGGGGGTGGGCGGCGAGTGCGGCTCCGGCGATGGCGAGCGTGCATCCGCCGCTGGCGAGCGCCGAGCGCAGGGGTGGCGGTTTGAGTCTCACCGCGTCCAACCTCTAGAAGTGCAGCGTTCCCGCTGTCTGGATCGTCAGCGCGTAGTTGTCGCGGTCGAGGGTGCCGTAGAGATGCGCCGTGCCGTGGGCGTGGCGATAGCGTCCTGTCCCGCCTGTGACGGTGAGCGTTCCGGCAAAGCTCTCATACACGCCTTCGCCATGCGGCCTGGCCTTGCCGTGCCCGTCGATCCTGCCCCCGCGTGTGTAGATCGCGAAGCTGCCGCTGAAAGTCGAGGCGAAGATCATGTGGACGCGTATGCTGCCCGGCAGGGTGCCGCTTGCGCTGCCCGTCTCGTAGACCTCTTCGCCTACGGCGCCGACGTAATGCAGCTTCGCCGTGTCGCTGGCGTGCAGATCTGCGCCGGTGGCGAGACTCGTCCCCGCGCCGAGCGCGAGCGCGAGCGCAATCACCGAGGCGTATGCCTGTCGGCGTCGTCCCGCGCCCCTCGATCTGTAGAGCTCGATCACGACAGTCACATCTCTTCGAGCATTACAAAATCTTCTCTCGCATAAGCCGCTCACTCCGCCAAGGCGTAGCTCGGCGAGACCCTCGACGCCAGGACGATGGGTGTGAGCGCCGCCGTGAACACGATGGTCACGACGAGCGCGAAGATCTGAAGCGGCCGCGCGTCCGCGGTGATCGCGGCGATCGGAAAGCCCGTCACCCGCCCAAGATAGTCGTCGATAATCGCCTGGCCGTACACACCTGTGAGCGCACCCGTAACGCAGCCGGCGCTCAGCAACAGTCCCGCTTCGACCAGCAGGATGCGGCGCAGGCGCCGGGGAGAGACGCCGCAGAGGCGTAGTCCCGCCAGTGCGCGGCGTCGCTGCCACACAGCCGAGGTCAGGGCGGCCGCCATCGCAAGGATTGCGGCTGCCAGCAGCAGATTCGAGATCTCCCGCACCTGACTGAGCCCTTCTCTCGCAAGGGTGTCGATGCTCGTTTGAAGGGAGGAGCGTGTACGGACGATCAGCCCGCCCCCGCGGCCGAGCGCCTGCCGTATGCGCTGTGCGACCTCCGGCGCGTTCGCGCCCGGCTTCAGTGACACGCCGATCGCGGTTGCGTTGTTCTCGCCCTCGCCCCACAGCCGCGCGTACTGCGCGCTGCCCAAAAAGAGCGCCCCCGGGCTCCACGCCAGGTTGCTCGTAAGCGCGGCGACCCGCAGAGACACCTCGCCGCTGGGCGTGGGAAGCGCGAAGCGCCCGCCCACCCCGACGTGCCGCTCCTCGGCGATCTGCCGTGAGACGACTACCCAGCCCCCCTGCGCGAGCCGTCGTTCCGCGAGCGCGGCCGAGCCGCTTACGAGCTGCGAGGAGAGCACGCGCCGAGCACCACCGGGCGGTCGCGCGATCACCCATACGCGGCGGCCGTCGAGCACCAAGAATCCGCCCCTGTAGGTCGCGGCGCGCGAGACGCCGGGCAGCCGGGAGATGCGTCGCGGCAGGTCTCCCGCGGCGAAGTCGACGACCGCCTGGTCATCGCCGCGATTGCCCACCCACAGCGTCGCGTCGGCGGCGTAGCCGCGCGCGAGGCGCGTGACGCCCTGCGCCAGGTCGCTGCGCGCCCCGCCGAGCGCGATGCTTCCGAACAGCGCGAGGGCGCCTGTTGCCGCGAGGGCAAAGCTGCGCAGCGTCGTCGCCTGCAGCGAGCTCAGGGCGACCGGCATCGCGGTCAGTTTCTGCCGCCACTGCGCGAGCCTTGCGCAAACCGCCGCGACGGCGCTCAGCGCCGGCGGCACCGCGCACACCGTCCCGAGCGCCAGCAGCATGCACGCGCTCAGCGCGTTCGAGGGCCCCATGGCGAGCAGGACCGTCGCCGCGAGGGGCAGGACGAGCGCGCCGGCGTACAGGGCGCGGCGCGTGGAGGTATGCAGGGTGTTGCCCGGAATACCCTGCTGTTGGTAGACATCGCGTAGCGGGTTACGGTCGCGCAGGTCGAGTAGCGGCAGCGCCGAGGCGATGCCACAGCTCACGATCCCGGTCGCCAGGGCGGCGAGCAACGATGCGCTGCTGAGCGAGGTCTGTGTGCCAAGGGTGAACGCCTCCGCCAGGTAGCGCGGCGACTGCGCGAGCAGCGTCAGCGAGAGCCCATAGCCGCATAGGATTCCGAGCAGCGAGGCGGCGGACCCCAGGATCAAAGCCTGGACTGCGAACATCTGCACAATCGCTGAGCGCCGCATGCCCATCAGGCGCAGGTCGGCTATCGCTCGGCGCCGGTCTGGGGCGCTCAGCAGCAGCGCCGCTGTGGCCAGCAGCACGCCGAGCAGCGCGCTGACTGTCGCAAACAGAGCGCTCGCCTGGTCGTTCGGCCGCAGCGCCTGGCTGAGCAGGCCGATGTCCTGGTCCGCCGGCGCGACGTCGATGCCCCCGTGCGCGAGCCTCGAGAGCTCGGAGCGGACCTTCGCGCCCTGTCCCGAACGTGGCCGTACGAGTATGCGCGAGACGCGATTGCCGAGGCCCATCAACCTCTGGAGCTCTGCCAGCTGCATCACCGCGACGCTCGTGTGCGAAAGTGCGCCGAAAGTTTCCTGCCCGAGCACTGCTGAGATTGGTACTGACGCCGCCTTGCCGTGCGCGTAGACCTCTACGCTTCCGTGCTGGGCGGTCGGGGAGCCGCCGATTGCGAGCTCGCCGGCGGTGCGGGAGCTCAGCCCGATCCCTTGCGCCGACAGCGTGGCGTTCGGGATCGTGCGCGCAAGACCATCCAAGAAGACGAGGCTCGTGCCGGCGCCGGCGAGGTCGACGATCGCCGTGCGTCCGCTCGGGGCGCGCAGCGTCGCTGTTGCTTCGAGCAGGGTCCCGGCCGCGAGCACGCCCGGTAGACGCTGGGCGGCCCGCAGCAGCGCGCCGCTGATGCCCTCGCCCGAGCGTGAGTGCAGCTGCAGCGTTGCCGGACCGATCACCGTGCGCACCGCTTGCGTACTCGAGCCGGAGAGGCTGCCGGCGGCGAGGCTCGTTGCGAACACGAGCGCGACCGCGATCGCGACGCCGATTCCAGCCAGCAGCTCCTGCACGAGGTGCCGTCGCAGCCAGCGAACGTAGAACCAGAAGAGGACATAGGGTCTTACCAGCGCCCGTGGCCGCGGCGGCCGCGGGTCGCGCGCCTGCCAGGCGTTCTTGCGGGAGTTTCTCTGGAGCTTTGCGGTGGCGCTGTCCGGCATCAGGCGCTTGCGGAAGCACGCAGCGGCACGATCTCGGCGAGCTCGGGAGCCAAGCGGCCGTGCAGGCGGCCCTCCGAGAGCGTAAGCGCGCGGTCGGCGCCGGCGAGCGCCGGAGTCTCGTCCGTGCTCGTCAGCACAGCGAGGCCATCGTCGGCAAACGAGCGCAGCAGTCGTAGGATCGCTCTGCGCTCGACGAGCTCCACGCCCGCCACGACATCGTCGACGAGCAGCAGCCGCGGCGCGCTCGTCAGCGCCAGTGCGAGCATCGCGCGCGCCCGCTCGGCCCCGCGGAGCGTTCGCAGCAGTCGTCCGGCAAGCTCGTGCGCGCCGGTGCGCTCCAGCGCGACGTACGCACGGCCGCGCGCTTGCCGGCGGGAAACGCCGCGCGCCAGCTGCACCTCCACGAGCTCGCGCTCGACCGGCCAGGCGTCAGCGACATGAAAGCCGTCGGCGCAGTAGGCGATCCCGTCACCGAACGCCGTCGGGCCGTGCAACTGGCGACCTTCGAAGCGCACGCCGCCGCCGTCGGGCTGGGCGAGACCGCAGGCGAGGTGAAGCAGGCTCGAACGTCCAGACCTGCGTTTGCCCCAGATCGCGACGAGCTCGCCGACGTCGACCTCGAGGCAGATGTCGTCGAGCAGTAGACGCCCGGGGTTTTCGCGATCGAGCAGCCGCACGTGCTCGATGCTGAGCAGACTCACCGATGCGTCCTGCTCGTTGCGGCGCGCAGCTCGCTGCGCGCATACTCTATCCAGCTCAGTATCGAACCGGCGCGCAGCCGCTCTTCTTCGCCGGCGAGCCTCTCGGTAAGCGCCCCAGGGTGCTCGCCGCGGTGCTCGGCGTCCTCTGCCGGAAGCCTGCCCGCGGCGTCCAAGCAGACCTCCGCGCAGCGCTCAAGTACGCGTAGCGCATGCTCGAGGGGCAGCGCCACGAAGTGTTGCGCGATCAACCGCGAGCGGCGCTCGTCGTCGCTCACCTGCTCGATCAGCCAGCGCTCGTAGGTGCCGACTCCGGCCTTGGTGGCCTTATAGGCGATCTTCGGCTGACGCACGGGATCCCCGACGGGCGCCTCCTGGGCGTGCTCTATAAGGCCGCGACGCGCGAGGCTGTCGAGCGCCGTGTAGATCTGTGAGCGGCTCGAGAAGCTCAAGCGTGTCGCCGTAGGTGCGCTCGAAACGCTGCACGAGCCCATAGCCGTAGCTCGGTCGCTGGATCAAAAGCCCCAGCAGCGCCCAGTTGATCGGCGAGCGCATCGTCGCCGCGCTTCTGTCGTTCCACCGTGCTGACTCCATCGCTCCTCCCCCGTCGGCCGTGTCAAGCCTATACTGCGCGGGCCTCTCTGTGCTGATAATCACGAAGGCGAACGTTCTGCTTAAAGACCACCGACGCACGGGCGCTATGCCGGTGAGTGCGCCTCTTGCCAGGGAAGTACTCCTGCTCACCGGCGCCTTAGTCGCGGCCAAGAACGGTCGAGTGCTGGACTAGACGCGCCCACACATGGACTTCATGATGGCGCCGTCGGGTCTGCAGAAGCAGCCTCTCGACGAGACGGGGAGGGAGTACGGCGGCGGCCTGCGGAGAGAACCGTGGTCGCTATGTCGAAGCGCGCATTTGACGCTCACATTCATGCGCCACGCGCGATCGTCGCAGTAAAACAACAACAAGAGGAGAGAGCGTGTCCATGAGATCTATTTTCAGACGAGCCTTCCTGTCCCTGCTAGTTGTGACAGCCCTTACAGCGGTCGCGGCCACTTCGGCACTCGCCGCGTCGACCAACAACCCGTTGTGGCGGATAAAAGGCGCGCTGCTCGCCAGCGGGCACACGGCAGAAGTGACCGCCGGGAAAATCAGCGGTGGCGTGTGGAGGATCACGAATTTCGGCATCACCACCGAATGCTCGAAAGTCAAGTTCAAAACGGGTGCCGTGATCACCGGGAGCACAGCGCCCGCGGCTGGTACCGCCAACGGAACGCTGGTCTTTGAAGGATGCTCGGTCGCGGGTTTTTCGAGCTGCACGATCAACGGCAAAGTGCCGGGCACGATCACGAGCGAAGCGCTGACGGCGACGCTTGCGTTCGCGACCAAAGAAGCGGCGGAAAAAGAAACCGGGCCGTATGTCGTCGTGTTGAAACCGACGAGCGGGAAAGTCTTCATGAAATATCTCGAAGAAGGGGAATGCCCGTTTGGGGGGACTCACGCATATGAAGGTGAAGTCGCGTTGTCGGCGCCTGAAGGTGGAACGGAACTGGTAGAACACGCTTTCGAAGCGCCGAGCGTATCTATCACGACTTATTACGTGAACAGCGCCGGTAAAACCGTCCAGAAGACTGGCGTGCACCTGACCGGCAACGGTGGTGGCGCGACGCTCGGCGGGCTGATGAAAGTCGAACTGGTAAGCAAAGAACTCTGGAGCGTCGTCGGCTGAGGCGATCTGGACTGTTGTAACTCTGTGGGCGCCGGCTCTTCGGGTAGGAGCCGGCGCCTTTCACTGAGAGGGAGGTTGGAAGGAATGCATCCGAGTCACCTGCAGCAGCCGGCGAGCGTCCCTGAGCGGACGCGATCGCATGGCCACCGTCGCACGCGGCGCGTGGTGATTGCAGCTTGCGCGAGCGCGTTGCTGGGAGCGTGTCTTGGCTGTACGCCTTGCGCGTTGGCGGCAGGGGATGCAAGTACGCTGCCTGGACAGGCGTGCCCCAACGAATCCTCCCCGGGCTTCCGTGCCTACCTCCCCGACTGCCGCGCGCTCGAACTGGTCAGTCCTCCTTACAAGGATGGCTACCAGGTCGTCCCTCAAGGGATCTCCGAAGACGGCGCTCGCGTGCTCGGGTCCAGTCTGGGCGCGTTCGCCGGCGGCGGCGGCGCGCCGGCCACGCGTCACTCGATCGGCGTCTACTACGAACTCGCTCGCGCAGCGGATGGGTGGCATGCCAATCCGCTCACACCGGAAAACCCGGAATTTCGCGCTGCCACCACGTTTCGGGCGGCCAGCCGCGACTTGTCGCGGACGTTGTTCACGTTGCCTTCGGCGCCTATGGGCCAGGAAGACTTCTACATCCGCGGTCCGGGAAGCTCGCTCGCCGATGTGGGTCCCGCATGGCCGCCCGCGGACGGTCCGGCGCAGGAGCCAGCGCCAATAGGCGTGCCCGCCAGCTCCGTTCATGTCGAAGGTGGCTCCGCGGATCTATCTCACATCGTCTACGGCCTGAAGGGAGGCGTGGGATGGAATGGCGATCCAACAGCGTCTGGGCACTTCAATCCGTATGAGTATGTTGGGACGGGCAATTCGATGCCCGAGATGGTCGCGGTCACCGGTGGGCATGGCAGCACCGCGCTGATCGGTCAGTGCGGTGCGAGGGTCGGCGGGCCAGAATTCACCAGCGCCTTCAACGCCGTCTCCGAAGACGGGAAAACGATCTTCTTCACTATCGCTGGAGTGGACAGTCAAACCGGGTGTTCCTCCCCACAGCCGGCGTTTTCAGAATTGTACGCGCGGGTGAACGGGTCCGAAACCATCTCGCTCGCAGCCGCCCATTGTCAAAGCGGCTGCGCCGCCGAACCGCTATCCGCGACCCTGTTCGCCGGCGCTTCAGGCGACGGATCGAAGGTGTTCTTCTCCAGCACCCAGAAGCTGACAGAACAGGCCAGCGAAGACACGACAGCCGGCGATAGTGCGTTCTACTCCGCCGGTAGCGGTTGTGAGCAGGCACAGGGAACGGGCTGCAACCTGTATGAGGCGCAGCTCGGCGAAGGCGAAGGCAAAACGACGGTTGTCAAGAGTCTCCTGACGCTTTCGGCCGGCAGCACGGAACCGCACGTACAGGGCGTGGTGCGCATCTCCCAGGACGGTTCGCACGTGTATTTTGTCGCGCAGGGGAAGCTCACCGAAGAAGAAAACGCCCGGGGCGAACAGGCGCAGGCGGGAATGAACAACCTCTACGTCTTCGAACGGGACGAAGCGGCACCGCAAGGCAGGACGCGCTACGTGACGACGCTTGCCCCCAGCGAAGAAGCGGTCTCCAGCGATGAAGAACTCTGGGGAGGTTCGAGAGGGACCGATAATCGTCCCGCACAGGCGACGCCGGACGGGCGCTTCCTCGTATTCGAGAGCCATGCGGACCTCACGAGCGATGACACGAGCAAAGGGGTGTGGCAGGTATTCGAGTACGACGCCGACCAGACCGCGCAAGAAATCAAAGAAGGCATCCCGCCACTGGTTCGCGTGTCCGTAGGCAACGACGGATTCAACCATGACGGCAACACCGACGAATACAACGCCACTATCCGATCACCCGGATACATGGAAATTACACTCCCCTCGAAGTTGTCGCTCTCGAATGACGGGAGGTTCGTGTTTTTCCAGTCCGCCGCTGACTTGACTCCTGGGATGGGGAGTCCCGAAGCAGGCACAGGTGCCGCCACCTCCAACGTCTACGAGTATCACGACGGGACGGTGTATCTGATCTACGGCGGAAACGGCTCTAGGGTCACTTTCCTCGGGACGAGTGCCAACGGTGGCGACGCGTTCGTTTACACCATAGATGAGTTGGTGCCGGAAGACACTGATACGCAGGTCGACATCTACGACGTCAGGGTGGGCGGGGGTCCCTCCGCGCAGTCCGGAGCGTCGGGATGCCGCGGCGAAGTGTGCTTGGGTGCGCTGAGCATGACGCCGACATTTGGCGTTCCGGCGAGCACGACGTTCTCTGGCCTTGGCAACGTTGCGCCGTCCACGTCGACAAGCTCCGCGAAAGCGAAGTCGAAGTCGTTGACGCGCGCGCAGAAGCTCGCAAGGGCCCTGCGGACGTGTAGAAAAAAGCGCGGGCGCTCTCGCGGTTCCTGCGAACGCGAAGCACACCGCCACTACGGGAGGGTAGGCCGATGACTGTGCTCGATGGAGTTCTCCGGACTGGTCTCCGTGCGTTCCCGGTGGCGGTCGCGATCGTGTTGTTTGGGGTGTTGGGGGCGGCCGCGCCGGCGGCGTATGCGGCGGGCGCGAGTCCGCACTGGTCGGTGAGGGCGACCGCGTTGCCGTCGGAGTTCTCTCCGGGCCAAGAAAACGATGAGTATCTGATCCTTGTGACGAATACGGGCGCGGCCGCGAGTGATGCTGAAATTCCTGTGGTGATCGCAGAGAGCTTGGCGCCCCAGCTTTCCGTGGGCGTCAGGAGTGGTACGGATTGGGCTTCTGGAGAAGAACTGGATTGCAGTCAGGGTCAGTGTGAAGACCACGCTCCGGTTCCGCCAGACGACACGCTTGAAGTCAAAATTGAAGTCAAAGCTACTGCTGCGGAAGGAACAGCCGTCAGCAAATTCACCGTCTCCGGTGGCGGGGCAGAAGCAGTGGATCAGAGCACGGAAACACCGCTGGTCCCGGAAGCGCCGGGCGGCGGTGAATTGGCGCCGTTTGCGATCGAAAGCTTTGGATTTTCCACGAGCGGGGTCGATGGTAAGGCAGACCTGCAGGCCGCCGGGCATCCCTATGAGCAGACGACGAGCTTTGAGCTGATGAGCAACGCGACCGTGAACGTGGAAGAGACCCCGCGGCCCTTCAGGAATCCGCGCGATATCTCGGTCACGCTGCCCGCGGGGTTCGTGGGCAATCCACTGGCCGCACCGCGCTGTCCCGTAAAGGCGCTGGAAGAAGCGAAATTTAATGCAAATTTCGAAACAGTCGCGCCGTGCCCGAAGGGGAGCCGTATCGGCTTGATCACGCTCGTAGACGGACGTGCTGAGGGCTTCGGCATCGGAACCCTGAACAAGCCGAGTTTGACCACCCCGCTGTATAACATCGTGCCGGAGGCCGGGCATCCCGCGGAGCTGGGTTTCTCCTATCTGCGCCAGTATGCGATCGTGATGTACGCGAATCTCGTGCACACGAGCGCGGGATATCGCCTGCGTGTGTCGATCCCCGGTGTCCCCATCATCGATCTCGACGGTGCGGTCGTAACGCTGTTTGGGGATCCCGGTGTGCGCAACGAAGAAACCGGCGCAAGCGGGGCGTTTCTTACGAATCCGGCGCAGTGTGGCGATGAACCGCTCTCGGCGAAGTTGGAAGTGAACTCGTGGGAAGAACCGCACACGTGGCTATCGACCGAATCGGTGTCCTACCCCCATATCGAAGGCTGCAACCTGCTGCAGTTCGGCCCCGAAGTGCGGGTCACCCCCGAACAGACACCGACAGAGCCCATGGCGCAAACTGTGCAGGCCGACTCACCGGACGGCTATGAAGTGGACATCAAGGTCCCCAACGCCGAATCGCAGTGGAGCCTGCTCTCCTCACCGGAGCTCAAGGGCGTCACTGTCACACTGCCCGCGGGGCTCTCCGTCTCACCTTCGGCGGCGACTGGTCTTGAAGGCTGTGAAGCGACCGGCCCGAACGGGATCGACATCCCGCACGGAACCGCGCATCCCGACGAAGCGGGCGAAGGCGAAGCGATCGGCCCGGACGGCCTATCCTATCTGACCGCTGGGCACTGTCCGTCGAAATCGCGGATCGGGGAAGTCGAAATCTCAACACCGCTGCTTGAACATCCACTCACGGGCGGCTTGTATATCGCCCAACCCAAGTGCGGCGGCGCGGGTCAGAAAGAATGCACGTCTGAAAGCGCGAGCAACGGCGAACTGTATGGCCTGTACCTGGAAGCCGCCGGTTCGGGCACTGTCATCAAGCTCGCGGGGAAGGTCTCCGCGGACCCTGTCACGGGTCAGCTCACCACGACGTTCCAGGAAAACCCGGAGCTGCCCGTCAGCGAGGTCAAGGTCAAGCTAAACGGCGGGCCTCGCGCCCCGCTTGCGAGTCCGCAGAGCTGTGGTGTCGCTGAAACCAACACCAAGCTGGAACCGTGGAGCGCGCCGATCACGCCCGACGCGGAACCGACGTCCTCGTTCAACGTCGTCGGCTGCGGTGTGCCGATGCCCTTCGTCCCGTCTCTTACCGCCGGCACGACCGGCAACCAGGCGGGCGCATACGGTCCGTTCACCCTGTCGTTCTCGCGCCAGGACCGCGAACAGAACCTCTCAGGGCTGAGCGTGACGCTGCCCCCCGGGTTGCTGGGGAAGGTCGCGGGCGTCCCACTGTGCCGGGAAGCCCAGGCGAACGCGGGCACCTGCGGTCCGGAAAGCGAGATCGGGACCGCCGGCGCGCTCGCCGGTCCGGGAGAACACCCCCTCTACGTCTCGGGTGGACACGTCTATTTGACGACGGGGTACAAAAACCAGCCGTTCGGCCTGTCGATTGTGGTCCCCGCCGTCGCGGGCCCGTTCAACCTCGGCAATGTGGTCGTGAGAGCGTCGATCCACGTCGATCCTGAAACCGCGCAAGTGACCGTCGAAAGCGACCCGCTGCCGCAATCAAGGGATGGCGTGCCGTTCCGGTTGCGGACGGTCAACACGGAAATCAACCGACCGGCGTTCACGTTCAACCCCACGAACTGCTCCCGGCAGCAGATCACGACGACGATCAGAGCCGCACAGGGCGCCTCGGCGAACGTTTCCAGCCCGTTTCAGGCGGTGAACTGCGCGAGCCTGCCGTTCAAACCGAAGTTCTCGGTCTCCACGTACGCGAAGACCTCGCGGGCCAACGGGGCGAGCCTGCACGTCTCTCTCGTCTATCCGAAAGCTCCATTTGGTGCACAGGCCAACGTCGCCAAGGTGCATGTCGAACTTCCCAAGGCTCTTCCTTCTCGTTTGAGCACTCTGAACCATGCTTGTGTGGCTTCTGTGTTCAACCAGAATCCAGCAGGCTGTCCCCCGCAGTCACGCGTTGGATATGCGAAGGCGGTGACTCCTGTGCTCCCTGTGCCCCTGGAAGGACCCGCTTACTTCGTGAGCCATGGAGGCCAGAAGTTCCCTGAATTGATCATGGTGCTTCAGGGCTATGGGATAACCCTGGATCTGGCGGGCGAAACGTTCATCAGCAAAGCTGGGATAACCTCATCAACGTTCAAGTCAGTCCCGGATGTGCCGGTCGGGAGCTTCGAACTGACGCTGCCGCAGGGTCCGTTCTCCGCGTTGGGGGC
>CAVUNX010000004.1:0-22649 GCA_963742945.1 uncultured Solirubrobacterales bacterium
TGGGGCCCGCCGCCGCTCGCAGGGAGCTCGCACGGCCCGCTCCGCGTGCGCCCATGCAGGCCGCCCCCGACCCCAACCCGCTGCGCGAACTGGGCATGCGGCTCACGTATCGCACGGTGCGGGTCCTGCTGGCCGTGGCCGCCCATCCTGGCGGCTCCAACCGCCAAGTCGCCGACGAGTCCGGGATCGGAGACCAGGGTCAGATATCCAAGCTGCTCGCGCGCCTGCACGGGCTCGAGCTGATCGAGAACACGGGCGCGGGCTCGGTGCGGGGGGCGCCGAACTCGTGGGTTCTCACAGACAGGGGATGGCAGGTACAGGGCGCCCTGACGGTCGTGGGCTAGGCGCGGGCCGGTGTCGTCGCCACCGGTCGGGAGATCGGCCGGCGTGCATGACAGACGCTCGTCCTTGCTCTGACCACGGCTTTCTGCCGCGGTGCCCTATCCGCGATCGTCAGGAGGCCTGTGGGATTCGTCAGGAGGCCCGTGGGATGTGTCTCGCGCGCTAGCGTTGTATGTGTGACACAAACCTTCTGTCGCCACAACCGTTTCATCCAGCGCTGTCCCATCTGTCGCGAGACCGTGCCAGGGCAGAAACCCAGTCACGCCGCCAAGCCCAAACGCCAGACGAGCACCGGCACCCGCCCGAGCGGGGGGAGTAGTGGCGGGGGGGCCACCTCCCGCGCGGGGACGAGCGCGGCGCGGCCGGCGGGGCGGACATACACCCGGCGCACCCAGGAAGTGCGGGTGCATCGCGAGACGCGCTCCGAGGACGACGGCTACCGCTGCGAGCTGGTTCCGGGCCTCCATTCCTCCGAAGACGCCCGGCGGCTCGTGCAGGAGATCGGCTTCGCGAGCGGGCGCCTCCTGACGCTCACCGCGGCCCCCCCGAGCCTGTATGCCGAGGCGCGTGACTGTGAGGACATCGAGCAGGCCACCTGGATCTGCTTTCTGGCCGCCTACCTCTCGCCCTTGCAGGGCGAGCAGTCGTTCGTCGGCATCCGCCAGGCCCTGCTCTCCAGCTGGGCGTCGGGCACGGTGCCTGAGATCGAGGAGGTCCCGCTCGGCCCGCGTAGCTCCCACGATCCCGCTCGGGGCTCGGAGACCCTGATCGCCTACCGCCGTTTCGTCGAGCATGCCGGCTCCCAGGAGCGGGCATTCACGGGAGAGCCTGCCTGGACCCCTCAGCGGCGCTTCGAGCGCCTGTTCGAGCGGCTCGCGCTTCCCGGCTTTGGGCGCATGGGGCGCTATGACCTCTTGATCACGCTCGGACGGCTTGGCCTATACGAGCTGCGTGCCGACTCCCTGCACCTGGGCACGCGCACCTCGCTCATCACCTCCGACCCCACGCCGCCGGCCGCCAAGCGCGTCTTCGGGATCGGCGATCCGCTCCACATCGAGCGGCGTGCGACCGTGCTCGCACAGGCCCTCTCGACGCCGATCGAAGCGCTCGACCTCGCTTTGGCCAACTGGTCCTCCGAGGAGCGCGTCACGCTCGGCTTCCCGGCGGACACACGTGACGCCCACGCCGTCGAGCGGGCTGAGGCGGCGCTCGAAGTCTGAGGCACTTTTGCCGTCCACACCGGTGCATAAAGTCCCGCGTGTCATGTCTCACGTCCCGCACGACCAGGGAGCCGCCATGCCGCTCTGCTTCATCGAGCCACACGACGCCATCCGAGTCATCGCAGATTCCGTCGGCCGTGAGGCCCGCCGGCAGCTCGTCGGCGAGGTCGTCCGTGCGTGGGTGGACGACCTGCCGGACAGGGAGCTCTCGTTCCACTACGCCCGCGCGATCGCGGGGCTCGACGACGACGATCTGAACCTCCTGGCGGCCTGGCACGCCTCGCTCGAGGTCGGCCAGCCGGTGCCCAACACACAATTCCTCGTGGGAGTCTTCCCCAGCCTTGGAGAGAACCGCCGCGAGGCCTTGAAGATCGCCGCCGGCTTCAAGGGCGAGGAGGCCTTCCAGGCCGGCGTCGCCGAGGACCAGGCGCTCGACACCGTGCTTCCCCACCTCTCACGTGAGCGGGCGATCGAGCTGGCCTCGGAGTGCATCCAGCTGTATCAGTGGGACCGCCTCGGTTCTTGGAACTAGGAAGTCCCATGGGCGCGCGATACCGCGTCCTTGCCTCGCTGCTCTTGGAACGTCCCAGTCGCTAGAGTCAAAACATGGCGGAGGAGACCACCATCACCGTCGATGACGTCATGGACGCCCTGTCCAACGTGATCGACCCCGAGCTCGGTCTCGACTTCGTCGAGCTTGGGTTGATCTACGGCGTCGAGGTGAGTGGGGGAGACGTGCAGGTGACTTTCACGCTGACCACCCCCGGTTGCCCGATAGGGCCTCAGGTCACTGAGCAGATCGAAGAGTTCGTGGGCGAGCTCGAAGGTGTTACCTCCGTCGAATCGGAGATGGTGTTCACGCCCCCGTGGTCGCCCGAGAAGATGAGCGAGGACGCGAAGTTCGCCTTGGGCTACTGACGCCGCCAGTAGCGGGCTTTTGCTGTTCACGTGCAAGGTCCACCAGCGTCGCCAGCTCCTCTTTGATGCTCTCGCCGAGCGACTCGATGTCCGGCAGCGCGTCGAAATCTCCCAACAGCCCGAAGTTCATCTCGCCTGCGTAGGACATGATCGCCACCGCCAGGGCATGGTTTTCGGGCAGGAACGCCACGGGGAAGACGCGCTCCATGCGGCGCCCCAGCACGTACAGCGGAAATTGAGGGCCCGGGACGTTCGTCACTATGAGGTTGAACAGGCGCGTCGAGAAGTTCAGGCGCGAAGCCTGCGCCAATATCGTGGGCGGGGCGAAGTTCTGGGCGCCCGCGATTACCTCCGCCCCGAGCGCCTGCTTTGACTCCTTCAGGCCGTCCATCGCGTGCCTCACGAAGTTCAGACGCTGCAGCGGATCCGCGATGTAGACCGGCAGCGGGCCTCTCATCACGACGATCCGGTTGCCCCCCTCATGACGCTCGCCCACCGTCCGCACGGACACAGGCACGAGCGCGCGCAGCTCCGTCCCCTCGGTGCGCTTGCCCCGGGCGATCAGGAACGAGCGCAGGGCTCCTGTCACGACCGTCAAGACAACGTCGTTGACCGTCCCCCCGAGCACCTTCTTGACGAGCTTGAAATCATCGAGCTGCGCCGCGATCCCGACGAAGCGCCGGTGCGGGCCGATCTCCACGTTGAGGGGGGTGGCGGGCGCGGGGTTCAGTCCCGCCCACAGGATCTCCCCGACACCCTCGGCGGCCTCCCTCGCTCGCTCGAGCGTGCGCTCCGGGTGGGTGAGGGCGCTCACGGCTCCCTCAGCCATCTCGACCCCCGCGCGCACCGCTCCGCGCAGACCGGCCGCGACGAGCTCGACCGTGTCCGGCTCAGGGTTCGGTTTCCAGGGCCTCCCCGAATGACGCAGGGGAGCCGGCTGCGGGGAGACGTCGAACAGGACGGTCGCGAGGTCAACTCCGGCGATCCCGTCGATCAATGAGTGGTGGGTCTTCGAAATCAGCGCGAAGCGGTCACCCTCGAAGCCCTCGATCAGCCACATCTCCCACAGCGGCCTGGAGCGGTCGAGCGCCTGCGAGAAGATCCTGGCCGTGAGGTTGCGCAGCTGTTCCCAGCTGCCGGGGGCCGGCAGGGCCGTGTGGCGGACGTGGAACTCGAGGTTGAAGCTCGGATCGTCCACCCATACCGGGCGCCCGCTGTCGAGCGCCGTGTAGGCGAGCTTGTGGCGGTAGCGCGGCACGAGGTGCAGGCGCCGGCGGATCTGTTCCAGGAACTCCTCCATCTCGGGCGGGGGTCCCTCGAGGATCGTGAGCCCGCCCACGTGCATGTGCGACGTCGGCCCCTCCTGGTGAAGGAAGGACGCATCCACCGCCGTGAGCCTGTCGAGATGACGCTGCGCCATCAGCCAAGAGTACCCACCGTGCGCGCGTGCGGTTGTGGTCACGAGCGTGCGGCTTCACCGAGGGCGTGTGTCCCAGCTCCGCCTCTACAATGAACGTGGTGTCTACTGACGCGGCGACAGCGCCGAACACGGTCGAGAAGCTACTGCTGGCCGCCCCGCGGGGATACTGCGCCGGGGTCGATCGCGCCGTGCAGACGGTCGAACGCGCGCTCGACCTGCACGGGCCGCCCGTGTACGTGCGCAAGCAGATCGTCCACAACAAGCACGTCGTCGAGCTGCTCGCCGCACGCGGGGCCGTGTTCGTGGAGGACGTCAACGAGATCCCCGAGGGGGCACTCACCGTCTTCTCCGCCCACGGGGTATCTCCGAAGGTGCGCGAGGACGCGCAGGCGCGCAAGCTCGACACGATCGACGCCACCTGCCCGCTCGTGACAAAGGTCCATCGCGAGGCCGTCCACTTCGCCAAGGATGGCTACACGATCGTCCTCGTAGGCCATGACGGCCACGAGGAGGTGCAGGGGACGATGGGGGAGGCCCCCGATCACATCGTGCTCGTGGAGAGCGAGCGGGACGTGGACGAGCTTGTCGTGGATGACCCCGAGCGCGTCGCCTATGTGACCCAGACCACGCTCTCGGTCGATGAAACGAGCTCGATCGTCAAGCGCTTGCAGGAGCGCTTCCCGTCGATCACCGGTCCCCGCACCGACGACATCTGTTACGCCACAACCAACCGCCAGGCCGCCGTCAAGCAGATGGCCGGCGACTGTGACCTGATGCTCGTCATCGGCTCACGCAACTCCTCCAACTCGGTGCGCCTCGTCGAGGTCGCCCACGACTGCGGCACCGAGGCCTATCTGATCGATCACGCCGGCGAGGTACGCGAGGAGTGGTTGGCAGGCAAGCGGGTCGTCGGTATCAGCTCCGGTGCTTCTGCCCCCGACGATCTCGTCCAGGATCTGCTCAACTTCTTCCGGGACCGCGGCGTCAGCGACATCTCCGAGTTCCACGTCGTGCGCGAGGACGTACGGTTCATGTTGCCCAAGCCGATCCGCCAGGCAGTCGCCGCGGCATCGTGAGTAGATTCGCCACGGACGCTCCCGGCAGGGCGCGCTCGTAAACCAGCGTGCGCACGCTAGTCATCTCAGACCTCCATCTCGGCTCCGGCTCCGGCGCCGACGTGCTGCGGCGTCCAGGGCCGCGCGCGGCCTTGATCGAGGCGCTGGGCGACGTCGAGCGGCTGGTGCTGCTCGGGGACGTGCTCGAGCTGCGCCACGGGCCGCGCCGCGACGCGCTCGCCGCCGCGCGAGCGTTCTTCGAGGACCTTGGCAGGGGCTTCGCGGGGCGCGAGATCGTCGTGGTCCCCGGCAACCACGACCACGCCCTCGCGGAGTCGTGGCTGCGCCGCCGCGACGAAAGCCCCGTGCCCGAGTCGCTCATCCTGGAGCAGCGCATCCCCGCCAAGGAGGCCTCCTCGATGCTTGCCACGCTCGCCTCCTGGGCGGCCTGTCCCCGAACGGGGGAGCCGGCACGCGTGAGCGTCGCCTTCCCCGGTCTGTGGCTGCGACCGGACGTGTACGCCACGCATGGTCACTACCTGGACTGCCACCTCACGATCCCCACGATGGAGCGGCTCGGGATCGGGATGACCGCTCGCGCGTTGCGTCGTCCCACCGAGATGTTTGCGACTGTGGGCGACTACGAGGCCGTCACGGCCCCCGTCTTCGCCTGGATCGACGCCGTCGCGCGCCAGGCGCCCACCGGCGCGGCGCTCAACGGGCAGTCAACGGTGCGCGTCTGGCGCGCGCTCGCCGGAGACACCCCTAAGGGCACACCCCGAAGGGCGCAGGCAGGCCGGAGCGGCAACGGCCGCTCCTGGGGGGATCTGCGTCTGCGGGCGCTCGCGGGCGCCTTCCCGTTCGCTATCGCGGCACTCAACCGGGCGGGTGTCGGCTCGTTCAACGCCGACATCTCAACCGACGAGCTGCGCCGCGCCGGGCTGCGCGCGATGGGGGAGGTCGCCTCGCGGCTGGGTCTCGGCGATGCCCACGTCATCTTTGGCCACACCCACCGCAGGGGCCCCTTGCCGGCGGACGCGGGCGTCGAGTGGCGGGGACCCGGCGGCGCGCGCCTGCTCAACGCGGGCTGCTGGACCTATGACAACTACTTTGTCACCGGCAAGCCCGGCGAGAGCCCCTACTGGCCGGGTGGGGGCGTGCTTGTCGAGGACGACGGCCCGCCCATTCTGCAAAGGCTGCTCGACGGTCACTCGACAGAGGAGCTCAAGCCAGTCCCGGCGTGAAACAGGTCGCCAGGCACTCCAGGCCCTCGCCGACCTTCAGTTCGAGCACGGCTTCGGTGTGGCGCCGGTGCTCGACGAGCTGGTAGGCGCCCGGGCAGTCGATGGTCAGGGCCGTGCTCTCGCCGGCCTTCCCGTCGTTCGTGGCCGTCTTGACCATAATCGTGCCCGCGCCGTCGAGGACCGCCCACACGCCTCCCGCTTCGTAGGGACCGGACCAGGCCCCCGGTTGGTCGGCCGTCTGCACCAGTAGCCGGGCGTCCGGGGCGTCCTCCCCCCGTAGGGGGGCAAGCGGCTTGCGTTCCACGCCCAATAGCTCCTGGATCGCGAGCTCGGTCTCCTGGTAGCCCCCCTCGCCATAGTGGTACTCGAACAGGCGCGCCCCCCCGTCGAACAGGTAGCGAGCGGGCCAGCCCCTGTTCTCGTACTCCTGCCACAGCTCGAACTCCCCATCGATCAGTACGGGATAGGCGATCTCCAGGCGGGCCACCGCGTCGCGCACGGCCCGCTCCTCGCGCCCCGGCTCGAAGCCGGGACAGTGCACCCCGATCACGCGCAACCCCTCCTCGGCGTAGCGCCCGTGCCAAGCCTTTACGTATGGCAAGGTCCTGATCGAGTTGGGCCGGCAGAAGTCCCAGAACTCCACCAGCATCGGCTTCCCGCGTTGCAGGATGCTCGCCTTGGCGCCTTCAGTGTTCACCCATGGAAGAGACGTGGGGAACAGCGGCGCGGCAATATTGCTCGTGGGGGCCCGCATTCTGAGGCACGATGGCCGGCGCCTAGCTGCGTCCTCGGTCGCTCGCGTGCATAGCACGCCACGCGAACTGCCTGTGCCCTTCAGGGTACGTCCTTGCCAGGCTTGGCCCTCGCACCTCAGAACGCCGCTGGATCAACCGATGCTTCCAACCATCTCCAGTTGAATCAAACGATTGAGCTCCACCGCATACTCCATCGGCAGCTCCTTCGTGACCGGCTCGATGAAGCCGTTGACGATCATCGCGGCGGCCTCGTCCTCGGTGAAGCCGCGCGAGCCCATGTAAAAGAGCTGGTCGTCGCTTATGCGCCCGACCGTTGCCTCGTGGGCGACGGCCACGTTGGGGTTCTGGATCTGGATGTCCGGCCAAGTGTCCGAGCGAGATTCACCATCCATCATCAGGCCGTCGCACTGCACGCGGGCCTTGGAGCCGGCGGAGTTGTGGCCCATCTTGACGAGCCCCCTGTAGCCCATGATGCCGCCGTCCTTGGAGATCGACTTGGCGAGGATGTTGGAGGTCGTGTTGGGGGCCAGGTGCACGACCTTGGCGCCCGTGTCCTTGTGCACGCCCTTGCCCGCCACCCCCACGTTGAGGTGGTCGGCGCGCGCGCCCTCGCCCATCAGGAACGAACCGGGGTAGAGCATCACGTACTTGGCGCCCATCGAGCCGCCCACCCACTCGACGGTTCCCTCGGCGTCGACTACGGCGCGCTTGGTGTTGAGGTTGTAGACGTCCTTCGACCAGTTCTGCACCGTCGTGTAGCGCGCCTTGGCGCCCTCGTGCACAAAGATCTCGACGACCGCGGAGTGCATCGAGTTGACGCTGTAGGTCTGGGCAGTGCAACCCTCGATGTAGTTCACGTCCGAGCCCTCGTCGGCGATGATCAGCGTGTGCTCGAAGGTGCCCTCGCCGGCGCCCTCCATGCGGAAGTAGGCCTGCAACGGCAGGTCCACCTTGACGCCCTTGGGGACGTACAGGAACGAGCCGCCCGACCACACCGCGCCGTGCAGGGCCGAGAACTTGTTGTCCTGCGGGGGCACGCACTTGTTCATGAAGTACTTCTGCACGAGATCGGGGTACTCCGTGATGGCCGTGTCCATCGAGCAGAACAGGATCCCGAGCTTGGCGTACTCTTCCTTCAAGCCCTCGTACACCGGCTCCTGACGCCACACGCCCACCACGCCGGCGAGGTGCTCGCGCTCGGCTTGGGGGATGCCGAGGTCCTCATATGTCTGCTTCATCTCCTCCGGCACGTCGTCCCAGCTTTTGAAGCGCCCGGCCGTGGGGGGGGAGTAGAGCACCAGCTCGTCGAGGTTCAACCCGCTGAGGTCGGGGCCCCACGTGGGCACCGGCTTGCGTTCGTAGATCTCAAGCGACTTGACGCGCTTCTCGGCCATCCAGTCGGGCTCGCCCTTGACCTTCGAGAGCTCGCGCACCACCTCGCGCGAGATGCCATGACGCGCGAGCAGCTGGCCCTGCTCGTCCTCGACGATCGGGCTGGGCTTTGCGATCTTCGTGCGGTCTAGCGTGGCCATGGGGCTCCCTTTGAGAATCCTGTGCTCTGGACTATGAATTGTATCGAGATCATGCCGAGTGCGCCAACGGGCCAGCTGTTGTCGCCCGTGACGGCGCCCTTGACCACCTTCAGGCCGAGCAGGGCGCACTTGCGGCGCGTGGCGGACACGGGGATGCCGAGCAGCTCGATCGCCCAGTCGGCGTCCAGCTCGCCGACCTCGGCGAGGGGCATGCCCATCAGCTCCTCGGAGGCCATCGACGCGGACGCCTGAGAGATCGCGCAACCGTGGCCGTGAAAGCGCAGGTCCTCGATGCGCCCGTCCTTGACCCTGATGTGGACCCCGAGCTCGTCCCCGCACAACGGGTTGTGCTCGAGTCCCTCCATGTCGTGGGGGTCGAGCTCGCCGAAGTTGCGTGGGCGCTTGTAGTGATCGAGGATGTAGTCGCGGTAGAGGTCGTCCATTTGGAAAGTGCCTGTCGGATACGTGTTTTTTGGATCAGCTGTTCGTTCGGGTCGGTCTTCTACAGCTCGAATATGCGGCGGCCCGCGAGCAGCGCGTCGATCAACGCATCCACGTCACCCTGCTCGTTGTACACGCCCACGCTCGCCCTGGCCGTGGCCGATACGCCGAGACAGCGCATCAACGGTTGCGCGCAGTGATGACCGGCGCGGATGCACACCCCACCGCGGTTGGCCAGCTCGGCGATGTCGTGTGCGTGCATGCCCTCGATCGTGAACGACACCAGGCCGCCGCGATTCTCGGCCTCGGGTGGGCCTACGAAGCGCAATCCGGGGATCTCCCCCAAGCGGTCGAGCAGGTAGCCGGTCAGCTCGCGCTCGTGTGCCCTCACGTGCTCCATCCCGAGGGCCGACAGATAGTCGACGGCAGCGCCGAGGCCCGACGGCCTCGGCGATCGGGGGAGTGCCCGCCTCGAACTTGAACGGGAGCTCGTTCCAGGTGGCACCGTCGAAGTCCACCGAGGCGATCATGTCGCCGCCGGTCATGAACGGCTCCATCTCTTCGAGGATCTCGGCGCGCCCGTGCAGCACGCCGATTCCTGTCGGGCCAAGCGCCTTGTGGCCGGTCCAGGCGTAGAAGTCGGCGCCGAGGGCCTTGGCGTCCACGGGCATGTGCGGGACGGCCTGTGCTCCATCGACGAGCGACACCGCGCCAGCGGCGCGTACGCGCGCGCTCATCTCCGCCACCGGCAGGATCGTCCCGAGCACGTTCGAGACGTGCGTGAACGCCACCAGCTTCACATCTCCACGCGCCAGCTCTCGATCGAACTGGTCGAGCGACAGTTCTCCACGCTCGTCCACCTCCAGGTAGCGCAGCTCCGCGCCCTGCTCGCGGCAGAGCTGCTGCCACGGCACGATGTTCGCGTGGTGCTCCATCTGCGTCGTCAGCACCGCGTCCCCGGGCCCACGTTCGCGCGGCCCCAGGCGTAGGCGACGAGGTTGATCGCCTCGGTCACGTTCTTCGTGAAGATCGTCGTACGTCGGGTCCCAGCGGGCGAACTTTGCGACCTTGATGCGTGCTTCGTCATACGCAGCGTCGGACTCCTGGGCCAAGGCGTACACGCCGCGGTGTACGTTTGCGTTGCGCTCACTCATGTAAGAGGAGACCGCGTGGATCACGGCCGCGGGCTTCTGCGAGGTGGCGCCCGAGTCGAGGTAGATGAGCGGGCGGCCGTCAAAGCGCCGCGCGAAGATCGGGAAGTCGCCGCGCACGTCGAGCGTGCTCACAGTCGCGGTCCTCTCGCTCTCAGCGGTCTTCATCGCTCCTCCGCCGCGTCTTCCACATCGGTTTCTCCTGGAGCCTTCCTCATCGCGCCGTCGCGTACGCCTCGATGTCCTCGCGCGCCGCCGCCAACTTGGCGGCGATCTTCGTGCGCACCAGCTCTTCCAGCGGCTCGTCGTCGAGCTGACCGAGCACCGGCTCGAAGAAGCCCTCCACGAGCAGCCGCACAGCGGTCGGACGGTCGAGGCCACGGCTCGCCATGTAGAAGATCGAGGCCTCGTCGAGCTCGCCGACCGTCCCCCCGTGCGAGGCCGACACGTCGTCGGCGGACACGAGCACCGAGGGGATCGCGTCCAGGCGCGCCTTGGGGGAGAGCATCATCGTGTGGATCTGCAGGTAGGTGTGCGTCTTCTGTGCGCCCGGGTCGATCTGGATCAAGCCCTCGAAGCTCGCGCGGCTCCGGCCGGTGGCGGCGCCGCGCCAATGCACGTCCCCACCGGAGGGGCCGGTCTCGTGCAGGTCGACGGCGAACGTGTCGAGGTGCTCGTCCGCCTCGGTGAAGAACAGGCCCCTGAATGCCATGTCGCCTCCCGGCTCGCTCACGGCGAGCTCGAGGTGGTGGCGCACGAGGTGACCGCCGAGCAGCGCTGGCAGCCAGTGGCAGTAGGCGTCGCGGCCGACTCCCACGAAGCGAGTCGAGGCGTCGAACACGTGGCCTGAGCCCCAATCCTGGACCTGGGCCAGACGGCAGCGGGCATTGTCCTCGAGGTACAGCTCGAACGCCCCAGCGTGAAGCGACTGCCCCTCGTCGAAATCCGCGGCGAGATCGTGCTCGTGCACGCGAAAGTCGCTGGAGATGCCCCCGATGACGAGCGTGCGGCCGTATTGCGCCACGCCGGGCCCTCCAATCGCATAGACGATCTCGAAGGGGTCCTCGACCACCAGCCCGTCGGGCACGTACAGGAACGCGCCCCCGCTCCAGAACGCCGCGTTGGCGGCCTCGAGCTTGTGGCGGTCGATCGTCAGGCGCTTGGAATACCACTGCTCGAACAGCTCTGTGTGCTCGAGCGCGGCATCCTCCAGTGAGCAGAGGATCACGCCGCGCTCGGCCAGCTCCGGGCGAAGCTCGATGCGCATGATCGAGGAGTCGAGCTGCACGATCCTTCCGGCTCGCGGGCGCTCGGGGATCGCGCTCGCGACGAAGTCAGGCACGTCGGCGCCCGCGATCGCGTCGGTTGCCTGTCCGGCTCCCCGATGCTCACCCGGTACGAGCAGACTCTCCTCGAGCTCGGAAAAGCTGGTGGTCCAGAAGCCCGAGCGGCGCCACACCGGCAGCTCGCTCTGCTCGAACGCGCCCAGCGCAGCCTCCCGCAGCTCGGCAAGCGTGCGTCCCGCCCCGGCGCCGGCGCCCGCCAGCGCGTGGTACAGCGACGCCTCGCGGTGGCGCCCCGGCTTGACGATCACCGCGCCGGCGGAGCTGTTGGACACGTCCGCCTGGGGCCCGTTGGCACCGTTGTCGGCCGTGCCGGCCACCATGTCAGGCACTCGCGCCGACCTCCTGGCGGATCTGGTCGTAACCCTCGCGCTCCAAGCGCTCCACGAGCTCCACGCCGCCCTGAAGGACGATGCGTCCGTCCATCAGGATGTGCACGAACTGAGGCTTCACGTAGTGCAGGATGCGCTGGTAGTGGGTGATGATCAGCGCCCCCAACCCCTGCTCGTCGTGCAGGCGCTGTACGCCCTCGGCGACGGTGCGCAGCGCGTCGATATCCAGGCCCGAGTCGGTCTCGTCGAGGATCGCCACGTCCGGGGAGAGCATCGCCATCTGCAGGATCTCCGCACGCTTCTTCTCGCCTCCGGAGAAGCCGTCGTTGAGGTGGCGCGAAGTGAAGGCCCTATCGACGTCGAGCAGGTCGATGGCGTGCTGCAGCTTGACGCCGAATTCCTTCACTTTGATCGGCTCGTCCTGTTTGGCGTTGATCGCCATGCGCAGGAAGTTGGCAACCGACACCCCGGGGATCGACACGGGGTACTGGAAGGCCAGGAACAGCCCCGACTTCGCGCGCTCGTGCGGCTCGGCCTCGGTGATGTCCTCGCCCTTGAACACGATCCTCCCCTCGGTCACCTCGTAGGAGGGGTGGCCGAGCAGGGTGTTGGCGAGTGTCGACTTGCCGGACCCGTTGGGCCCCATCAGGGCGTGGATCTCACCCTTGTCGATGCTCAGGTCGACGCCCTTCAGGATCTCGCGATCCTCGGTGCGCACGTGCAGGTTTGTGATTTCGAGGTCGGCCATGGTTCCTTTGCTCTAGGCCCCGCTTGTCGCACCCTGAGGTGCGCGGGCGGTGGCCTCGGTCGTGGGGGTGTGAATTGCCGCGGCGGTCGCCGCGGCCACGGTCGTTCTGGGCGTTGCGCCATTCGAGGTCGCGGACGCCGCAAGTGTCTGGAGCTCGTGGTTGGCGAGCAGGTCGGCGAGCGTGGTCTCCTGCAAGGTGCGCACTATCGAAAAGCGGACGCGCGTCCACAGTAGCTTGGTGGGGCAGACATGGGAATGGGACCCCACCCCCCCCGACTCCCGCGAGCACACGACTGTGCCGTCGGGGCCCTGTGAGATGCACTCGATCGGGGCGATCGAGCCCTCCAGCGCCTCGACCACCTCGGCCATCGTGATGTCCTTGGCCGGGCGCGCCAGCAGATAGCCGCCGCGCGAGCCCCTGCGGCTGTCGATAAGGCCGGCCTTGCGCAGCCGTGCGACGAGGTGCTCGAGGTAGGCCAGCGGCATCCCGTCGTGCTCGGCGATCTCGGCGAGCGGGACGACCGATTCGGCGCCGTCGGGGCATTCGCCGGCCCGCCGGGCCAGCTCCACCATCACGCGCACGCCGTACTCGGCCTTTGTTGAGAACATCATCGTCTGAATACCTACTTGCTGACTAGGATATCAGGCGGCCGGCTGCTCGATCGGCCGTCGGGGGTGGTGGAGGGGTCGCGGGTATCAGGCGCCCTTCGAGCAGGCGGATGTCGTGGCTGAGCCCTTCGGGTGTGATCTGTTCGAGTCCGAACCCCACCCGCTCGAAGCCCCTCCGATCGATCAGCAGGACCGTTACAGCCGCTTCGGAGGCGGCCTTGCCCGCGCTCGCGGGGGGGACGCCGTAGGCGTGCCACACCGGTCGCAGCTGCTTCGCGGTCCCCGTCAGGTACTCGACACGGCCTGTCAGTGATGTTTCCGCAAAGAGGCGCCCCACGCGTACGCGTGGGGCGGCCGGATCTGTGCTTACGAAGATCGTCCCCACGCCGGGCCTCGCAGGCGGGTGGGATTCCAATTCATCGAGCGCCCCCCGCACCTGCTGGGCGACGAGCAGGCATGTGCGACAGTCGGGGGAGAGGAAGACGAGCGCCACCACCTGCCCGCGGTAGTCGCTCAGCGAGACGATCCGTCCCCGCTGGTCTTCGAGCGTGAAGCCGTGCGCGCGCACTCCGGCTGGGAAGGCGGCGCCCGCGAAATCGGCGCCCAAGCCCCCCCGAGTGGCCGGGCGACTGGAAGAGCCCCCAGGGGAGCCGCCGAGCACGATCGCGAGGATCAGCGCGACCGCGAGCACCGCCAAGACGGCGGGCAGGAGGAGACGGAGTGGTGAGGGCACCGGCACGCAGGGTAGGGGACCGCCACGTGGGTTGGGAGAACAGGGGAGGGGGCCGGCTGACCAGTTGCTCGCCCACCCATTCAAATACCGGCCTCTCGACGCTACACTTTATGAAGTCCCATGAATTCCGACCGCGATTCAGGAATATTCAAATGAGCCCGTCCAGCGCGGATCTGTTGCGCCAGGTGAAGAGCCAGATCGACGAGGTGGACCCCTCGACGGTCAACGAGCTGCTGCAGGAGGGCGTCACGATCATCGACCTGCGCGAGGTCGACGAGCTCGCCTCCGGGACGCTGCCCGGAGCTAAGCACGTCCCGCGCTCCTACCTCGAGTCGCGCATCGAGGGGGTCGTCTCAGACCGTCAAGCGCACATCATCCTCTACTGCGCCTCGGGCAACCGCTCGGCCTATGCCGCCCGCACTCTCGAAGAGGACCTCGGCTACGAGCATGTCGAGTCCATGGCCGGCGGCATCACGCTGTGGAAGGACCGCGGCTACGAGGTCGATGTCCCGCGCACGCTCTCCTCCGAGCAGCGCGAGCGCTACTCGCGCCACCTGCTGATCCCCGAGATCGGGGCCGATGGCCAGCAGAAGCTGCTCGACGCGAAGGTGCTCCTGCTCGGCGCCGGTGGGCTCGGCTCGCCGACCGCCCTCTATCTTGCCGCGGCCGGCGTGGGGACGCTCGGGATCGTCGACGACGACGACGTGGACCTGTCGAACCTGCAACGCCAGGTGATCCACTCCACCCAACGCATCGGCACCCCCAAGGTGGACTCCGCCGAGGAGACGATTCACGGGCTCAACCCGGATGTGAATGTCGTCAAGTACCCCGTCGCGCCTGGACGCGAGCAACATCATGGAGATCATCGAGGGCTACGACGTGATCGTCGACGGGGTCGACAACTTCCCCACGCGCTATCTGCTCAACGACGCCACCGTGCGCCTGAAGATCCCCGTCGTCTCAGCCTCGATCCTCGGCTTCGACGGGCAGCTGTCGGTGTTCAAGCCGTATGAGGGCCCCTGCTATCGCTGCCTGTTCCGCGAGCCGCCGCCGGCCGAGCTCGCACCCTCCTGTGGAGCCAACGGCGTCCTCGGGGTGCTGCCGGGCACCATGGGCCTCTTGCAAGCCACCGAGGTCGTGAAGCTGATCGTCGGTATCGGCGAGCCCGCGATCGGGCGCCTCCTGCTCTACGACGCGCTCGCGGCCACGCTGTCCGAGGTCAAGGTCCACCGCGACCCCGACTGCCCGATCTGCTCGCGCCCACCCGATGAGATCTCCGACGAGGAGATGGGGGTCTTCCCCGACTACGAGGCGTTCTGCGCCGCCGCCGGATAGCCTTTGTCCGGCCGATGGCGAGGATAAAGACCGGGGTGGCGCGGGAATCTCATGACACCATGGGCCCGTACGTGACGCGCTCGGCGTGGTAAGACGTTCAACCATGGCAACTATCAAGATCCCTCCTGTCCTGCGCGCCTCGGTCGGTGGCGAGCGCGAGGTCTCCGCCTCCGGCGAGAGCGTGGGCGAGATCCTGCGCGACCTCGCCGAGACGCATCCGGCTACAGCCACCCAGCTCTTCGCGGAGGGAGGCGAGCTCAACCGCTACGTCAACGTCTACCTCAACGACGAGGACGTGCGCGTGCTCGACGGGCTCGACACCACGGTCTCCGAGGGCGATACCGTCGTGATACTTCCGGCGATGGCCGGCGGCCGCTGAACGTCCACATTCCCGCCCGGGGCTAAATATTCCGACCGGGCGAACGACTATGTTCTCATGCCGATGAGAGCCAGTCACCTTGCCAGCCTCCGTGGCCTCAGGCACGCAACGTGCCTCGCGCTGCCGGCATTCGTGGCCGGGGCCATGTTGGCCGCACCTGTCATGGCCGATACCTCCGCCCCCGAGTACTCGCTCTCGATCGTCGAGGGAGCAAACACGCAGCCCGAAGACCCCATCCTGCACGTCAGCGCCTACGTTCACCCACACGCTCAGGTCGCCGTGTCGATCACGCGCAACGGCCTCGTCGTGGTGAAGGACAGCGGCAGCGACGGCGTCTGGCTGTCGCAGGTGCCTCAGGTGGGCGACGTCGTCACGCTTGAATCTCCCGTTGGCGTCACCAGGAGGGCGGTCGTCTATGACGGACTGCCCTCCCTCGATCCCACAGTCTGCGCCGGCTCAGCGAACTTCTCCGGCCAGCGCTCGGCGGGGCAGACCGTCGAAGGGGGCTACTACACCGTCGTGCCACACCCCTCCTACTTCGCCCGGCGCGGCGGTGGCCAGGCGCAGGTCCAGGTGCTCTCCGGGCCCACCTTCCAGGGCGGCTTCTTGACTCCCCTGGCAGGCGGGGAGACCGTCTACGCCGTCGAGTCCCTGGTTTCGCCGCTGGAAGGCGGGGCCACCTTTGCCTACTCCAGCGAGAATGACCGACCGGTCGGCGCCTGTCCCGTGCCTCCGCCGCCACCGCCGCCACCGCCTCCACTGGCGCTCGCGGGCTCAATCGTGAAATTCGTACGGACCTCGATTCATAGGCTGATTCGCTCAGGGTGGTCGACCAGGGTGACGATCAACCAGCCCGGGAAAATCGTCGAGAATCTTTATCTGCGCGGAGGTACCCTTCCAGCGTTCGCCGCGGCGAGCAAGCACGCCGCGAGCGAGGGTAGGCGGCATCGTCGCAAGCCCCCGGCGTTGCTGCTGGCACGGGGCACTGCCACGGCCAGGGCCGCCGGCACGGTCACGGTGGTGATGCGTCTCACATCCCACGGCCGTCGCCTGCTCAGAGACGCAAGCAGCGTCAAGGCCGTGCTGATCACGACGCTGAGGGCCAACACGGGCGCGAAGCTCGACGCTTGAACGCCATTCGGTCACGCTGCGTCGCTAGGGCCTCGTCCTTTCGTCGGCGCCACCGCGGATGCCCGGTCTTGGTACGTCGCTGAAAGGCGTTCTCCGAACCGCGGCATTGCTCTCGAGCGTAGTGCTGGTTGCAGCCCCCCGCGGTCCTGCCGCTGCCCTCGCGGACCGGCGCGGACGGGCCACCGCGGCCCTTCGGGGTCGAGCCGCCGTCTGGGAGGCTCCCCTCACGTACCGGCCGCTCGCTGCGACGGGCGCAGAGCCACGCCCTGCTCTATGGCCCCTTTCCGCGCGGGACTCGCGCGAGGGGTCTCCGACGGAGCGCTGACGCTGAGCCGGCAGCCCGATGTTCGCGCGCTCACGATGAGCAGGATCCGGGCCCTTGGCGGGAGCGTGGCGCGCATCCCCGTGAACTGGCGCACGGTCGTGGAAGCCACCCCGCCCGCTGGTTTTCAGGCGCGCGATCCCGCGAGTCCCGCCTACCGTTTCTGGCAGCTCGACGCGGCGGTGGTCAGTGCGGCGGCGGCAGGCCTGGAGCCCATGCTGGTCGTCTCCCATGCCCCGGACTTCGCCGAAGCTCCGCATCGCTGGCCCTACGCCTATCCCGGTAGCTGGGCGCCCAGCGGGGCGGCGCTTGGGGATTTCGCGGCAGCGCTCGCTCGTCGCTACGACGGTGCCTTTCCCGATCCCCTGCACCCCGGCGCCGTGTTGCCACGCGTGAGGCTCCTACAGGCGTGGAACGAGCCCAACCTCTCGCGCTACCTGGAGCCTCAGTGGGTGGCGGACGGTGGACGCTGGAGCGCTTTCTCGCCACGCCTCTACCGCCAGCTCCTGAACGGCTTCTACGCGGGAGTGAAGTCGGTGGAGCCCACCGACACGGTGGTCGCCGCCGGCATCGCCCCCGAGGGCGAACCAGCAGGGGTGGGAGCCATGGCGCCGGTGACATTCCTCGAAGGGATGCTCTGCCTCCGGGGAGCCGCCAGGGCAAGCTGCCCGCAGAGGCCCCACCTGGACGTGCTGACCTTCCATCCGCTGTCCGTTGGGAATCCGGACGTCCCCGCACTCTCCACGCTGGACGTGGCGGTCTCCGACATGGCCAAGATCACGGGCCTGCTGGCGCAAGCAGAGCGTCTGCGTACGGTGCTCCCCGCCGGCACCCGGCCGATTTGGATCACCGAGCTCAACTGGGCCAGCTCCCCGCCGACGTCCAAGGGCGTGCCCGACTCGTTGCAGGCCGTTTGGCTCTCGCGCGCTCTGCACCGCCTGTGGGTGGCCGGCGTGGGCTCCGTCGACTGGCAGTTCCTGATCGACCCCTTCGGCGGAGTCCCGTTGGCTTCGCCCGACGGCAGCCTGAGCATGTACCCCCGACCGGCGGGTGCTATACGCCCCAGGGCCGGGTGGCGACACCACGCGCGCTCGTCCCAAGCCCTTCCTGCGGGGCTTCACCCTGCCATTCGACCCTCTTCGCGTAAACGCTCGGCAGGTGCGCGTATGGGCGCTGCTCATGCACGGCCGGCAGCCCGCTCTCCTGCGAGGACAGGGGCGCAGTGGCCGGTGGCGGACGATCGCCCGCCTGCACTCCGATCGCCATGGCGTGGTCAACGAGCTCCTCAGATTGACCGGACCTGAGCGTCTGCGGCTCCGCGTCGGGAGGCTCGGCTCGGCCGCCGAGTGGGTGCCTGGGACTCAGAGCTCTCTATGAGAGGGGGCGACGGAGAGGAGGCAACGGAGAGGAGGTACGGAGAGGAGGCACTGGAGGGGGCGACGGCCTCGGCCTCGCCAACCCGAACATCGGTCCATTGCGTCCGGCTCCCGCCGAAACGCCTTCTACCGTAAGACGCAATGTTCGGAATTTCACGTACTCGTCCGCATCGTGGATGGGCCTGGATCGGTCTGCATCTTGGATGGGCCTGGATTCGGGCTCGTTCCTGGCCCCTGCTCGCGACGACCGCCCCGGCACTTGGTCAGGCCGACCACACAGGGTGGCCGTCGATCGGCCACCACAAAGGCCACCCCAACAACGAAGCGGCACGATGCGTGGGTGGATGGGGAGTCCACAACGAGCTGCTCGGGGGCGACGGCAACGACACGATCTGGGCCGGCAACGAGGGCGACGTCATCTGGGGGGACTCCCACGCCGCGCCAACCAGCCCACCTCCCAGACGGACGAGCGCGCTGCACGGTGGCCCCGGCGAAGACTGGCTCTATGCCAGCCACGGCTACAACCACATCTGGACGGGCGCCGGCAACGACCACATCGCGCTCGTCTACGGCTTCGGCATCGTGGACTGCGACGGCCCCGGCCGCAAGACGCTCGTCATGCGCTACCTGCCGCAAAACCGTCCTTGGAAGCTCGTCGGATGCAGCAACAAGACGATCGTGCGCTATCGGGCGTAGGTAGCACCCCGCGCGCCAGCCATGCCCGCCACCGGCACATGGCTCATCGCGTGCTCGGCCAGCGCGGTGATCGTGAGGCTCGGGTTGACGCCCACGTTGGCGGGAATCGCCGAGCCGTCGCACACGAGCAGGTTCTCGTAGCCGAACACGCGCTGGTGGGCGTCGATGACGCCGTGCTCGGCGTCGGCGCCGATCACCGCCCCGCCGAGGATGTGGGCGGTGGTGGGGATGTTCAGAAGCCGCCTCCGTGATCGAGCTCTGTGCGATGCCGCCGGTGCGCTCGGCAAACCATTCGGCTGCCTTGTTGGCGACCGGGATGAAGGTCGGGATGGGACGCTCAGGGTCCTGTTCGGTGCTCAGCCACAGCGTTTTGAACGGTCCCTGTTTGGGGCGCAGCGCCATCGCGTTGTCCAGCGTTTGCATCACGAGGATGATGATCGTGCGCCGCGACCAGTTCTTGGGGCGCACACACCTGCGCGAAGCGCTTGGGGTGGCGGATGATCTGGCCGAGCAGCTTCAGAGGGCGCGTGAAGCGTGTGCCGTCGCCCGTCAGCAGCGTGTTCAGGCGGCTCATCGAGTCCCCGTCGTCGCCGTAGGTGACGGTCTCGATATGGGTGTGCGGGTCGGGGTAGATGCTGGAGGTGATCGCCACCCGCTTGATCAGGTTCTCCGGGTAGTCCTCGGGCACCGTCACCGCCAGGATCGCCTCGCTGTTGGTGCGCACCAGCTCGCCCAGCCGTGCGGAGACGCGTGGGCAGGGAGCCACCGAGGCGGCAGCGCTGCAGCAGCGTGTTCGTGCCGAGGGGGCCGGCCGACACGACCACGCCGCGAGCCCGGTGCACCTTGCGCTCGCGCGCGCACCCATGCCCCCGAGCGCATCGCTTTCGACCTCATAGCCCTCGCTGCCGTCGCCCACCCCGAGTGGGCGGATGTCGATCACCGTGCGTTCCGGGCTCACCTTCGCACCGCGCTTCTCGGCCAGGTACAGGTAGTTCTTCACAAGCGTGTTCTTCGATCCGTGTGGGCAGCCCACCATGCAGCGCCCGCACAGCGCGCAGCGGGTGCGGTCGGGGCCCTCGCCATCGAAGTACGGGTCGCGCGTGGCTTCGCCGGGTCTCCGCTCACGGCGCTCGCCGTCCTTCCGGGCTCGCCGAAGATACACGCCCACCGGCGTCTTTTTGTAGGTGTCGGAGACACCCAGCTCCTCGCCGAGTTCGCGCAGCAGCGTGTCGGCGGGGTCGTCGTACGGGTTCATCGTTACGCCCAGCATCCGCTGCGCTTCCTCGTAGTGAGGGGCGAGCTCGGTCTCCCAGTCGGCGATCTCCGACCACTGCGCGTCCTCGAAGAACGGCTTCGGTGGGACATACAGAGTGTTGGCATAGCCGAGGCTGCCGCCGCCCACGCCGCAGCCGCTCACCACAGACACGTCTTTGAAGGTGGTCAGCCGGAAGATGCCCTTCCAGCCGATCTTCGGGCGCCAGAAGTAGCGCTTGTAGTCGCTGGTGGACTCCGGGAACTCGTGGTCGGCGAAGCGCCGCCCGCACTCGAGCACACCCACCTTGTAGCCCTTCTCCGACAGGCGCAGCGCCGAGACGCTCCCGCCGAAGCCGGAGCCGATCACCAGCCAGTCGTAGTCGAAGTCCCCCGCCATCTCCGCCCGTCAGCTTACGGCATATGCCGATATACCAGCGGATCCCCCACTGGGTCTGCCCTCATCCTTTTGGCGCTTCGGCCAGAGGCCGCTATATTCCGTGAAGTAATGGCTATGGAGCGGGTGCAGAACAAGCCCTGCGGAGGGCGCTACGGGGATATCGTCGAGTCGATCGGCAACACGCCGCTCGTGGAGCTCCCGCGCCTCTCGCCCAAGCCCGGGGTGCGTATCTGGGCCAAGCTCGAGTCGCGCAACCCCACCGGCTCGGTCAAGGATCGCGTGGCGCGCGCCCTGATCGAGGACGCCGAGGCCCAGGGCGCCATCATGCCCGGCCAAACCATTCTGGAGCCCACCTCCGGCAACACCGGTATCTCACTCGCCATGATCTGCTCGCGCAAGGGCTACCGCCTGAAGGTGGTCATGCCCGAGAACGTCACCCCCGAGCGCACCCAGCTGCTCAAGATGTATGGCGCCGAGATCGTCTACTCCGAGGGCTCCAAGGGCTCCAACGGCGCGGTCGAGAAGGCACTGGATATGGCCGAGGCCGACTCCTCCTACTACATGCCCTACCAGTACGGCAACATCGCCAACCCCAACGCCCACTACAACGGCACGGCCCTGGAGATCCTCGAGGAGCTGGACGAGGTCTCCGCCTTCGTCGCCGGCCTCGGAACCGGCGGAACCCTGATGGGCAACGGACGGCGTCTGAAGGAGACCTTCGGCGACGCGGTCAAGATCGTCGCGGCCGAGCCGATGCAGGGCGAGCCCGTCCAGGGCCTGCGCTCGCTCGACGACGGATTCATCCCGCCGATCATCGACCTCTCGCTGCTCGACCGCAAGATCTTTGTAACCAACCGCGACGCCATCATCTGGACGCGCAAGCTACTCGACGAGGAGAGCGTCTTTGCGGGCGTCTCCAGCGGGGCAATCGCGCGCGTGGCGGTGCGCATCGCCGGCGAGCTCGACGAGGGCAATGTCGTGTTCGTCGTCGCCGACGACGGCTGGAAGTACCTGTCGAGCGGCATCTACACGCTCCCCGTCGACGAGATCGAGAACCTCGACGCCACAGTTTGGTGGTGAGCGCCGGCCTCGCCGCCGGGTGCGGGTCGGGTGGTCCGATTGGAGATGCCCATGCGCGCGTCCGTGTGCGTGTTCGCGCGCGGGCGTAGGGCATACTCGCTGAGAAGGGCAATCGCTGAGAAGACATGGATCGCTGAGAAGACATGGACATTACGGCTGAGCTGCTCGACCAGATCGTCGCCCACGCCCGCGAGGAGGCTCCCAACGAGTGCTGCGGGGTGGTTGGGGTCATCCCCGCCTCAAACGACCGGCCCGCGCGAGCCACGTGCGTGCGCCTCGCCAGGAACGTCCACGCGAGTCCCAAGCGCTTCGAGATCGACGGCAAAGACGTGATCCGGGCGATCGACGAGTTCGACGAGGCCGGCTGGGAGATCGGGGCCATCTACCACTCCCACACCCACACCGCCCCCTATCCGTCTCAGACCGACATCAATTTCGCGGCCCACTGGCCGGGCGTCGAGTGGATCATCGTCGGGCTCGCCGACCCCTCGGCGCCGGAGATCCGCTCCTATCTGATCGAGGAGGGCAGGGTCCGTGAGGTGGAGATCGGGCAAGTCGCGGTCTGAGGACCCCGACCGGGTGCACCTCGTGAAGGTCGCCTACGCGCACAACCTGGCCGAGGCCGAACTCATTCAAGGCCTGCTGCGCCAAGAGCACATCCCCAGCATGTTGCGGCGCAACGGCGGCTTCGACGTACCCGACCTCCTCGCGGCCGGCGCCCGCGACGTGCTCGTCCCGGTGTCGCAAGCCGACCGCGCCCGCGAGCTGTTGGCCTAGACCAGAACAGGCTGGCCGAGCGGCTGCCCGGCTTCGCGCGTGATCGCCTCGATCTCTTC
>CAVUNX010000005.1:0-306881 GCA_963742945.1 uncultured Solirubrobacterales bacterium
CTGCAAGGAGCGCGGCTTCGTCGGCTACACGGCCGCGTCGATTCGCCGGCGCGGGGTGATCGAGACCATGCGCGAGGCCCTGGAGATCGCCTCCGAGGGAGTCGAGCGGGTGTATGTGACGTTCGACATCGACGCGACCGACGGCGCCTATGCGCCCGGCACCCATTCGATCGTCGTGGATGGGCTCACATCGGGCGAGGTTTTGAGGGCGCTGGGGGTGATTCCAGAGTTCCAGAGCGTTGGAGCATTTGACGTATGCGAGATGATCCCTCAATACGATGTGGGGGGAGGGCGCACCGCGCGTTACGCGGCGCACGCGATCCTCACAGTCATCGGTCATCGAGTGCTCGACTCTCAACCATCAATCCCGCAGGACACGCTGGATGCTGTGTTCCGCTGAGCAGAGAGGGCTGATCGCCCAAGTCATGTCCCGCTCGGAGCGAATCTCAAGGGATGCGCTCGGGAGCCGTGCGCCGAGTCGAGTCTGAGGAGAGCAAGGGGAGGAATTGATGCAGTCATTTAGTCGGGGTAGGAAGCGTCGGGTCTTTGGGGCGCTCGCGGCGCTTGCGGTCTGCCTGGGGGTCGTCGCGTGTGGTGGGAGCAGCAAAGACACCACCACGCTCACGATCGGCGGTTGGGGTGGTGTGATCGACGAAGCGACACAGAAGGCCTATCTGAACCAGTTCGATACAGAAAATCACGTTAAGTCACAGTTCGCGGACGCTCCGGGGGTGCAGCTGGCGCGCGTGGAAGCGCAGAACTCGGCTCATCAGATCCAGTGGGACGCGGTGGACTCGCTCGACGGAGGCTCTGCCTACACGCTGTATGCCAAGGGCCAGCTGTCTCCGTTGCCGGCCTCCCTGAAGTCTACGTTCGAACAGGAACTGGGGACCCAGAAGGTCACGGCGTTTGGTTTTTCTCACGGCAGCCTGGGGGACGTGATCGTTTGCAACATGGACAAGATGAAGAGCTGTCCGACGAACATGGCCCAGTTCTATGACACGAAGGCCTTTCCGCAGGAGCGTATGTTCGGGGGAATCGAGCCGATCGAGGCGGTCACTACCGCAGAGGTGGGGGCGGGCATGCCGATCTCCCAGACCGCCACCACGCCGGTGGACGTGAAAGCTGTGATCAAGACGCTCGAAGGCCTCAAGCCGAAGATCAAGGTGTTCTGGCAGTCGGGCGATCAGCAGCAGCAGGTGATGCGCAGTGGTCAGGTCCCGCTGGGGATCATGTGGAGCGATCGTGCCTATCAGCTCATCTCGCAAGGGGTGAAACTGAAGGTGGTTTGGGCCGGGGGCGCCTATGAGCCGAGCTACTGGGCGGTGGTCAAAGGAGCCCACAGCTCTGAGGCGGCGACCAAGCTGCTGGCGTTCATCGCAAGCCACCCGAAGTCCGAGGCCAAGTGGGCCGAAATCGTCCACGACTCCGTGCCGAATCCGGCGGCTCTGACCTATCTGCCGGGCTCGATCGCCTCGGAGTTGGCCGACAACCCGGCGAACCTGAAGCAGTTGGCGACGCCCAACTTCGAATGGTATGCCCATCACTCGAGCGAACTGAACAGCGCCTACGAGAACTTCCTGCGCGGGTAGTGGCTACGCGTAGGATCTAGGCCATGGGACAGGCGGGGAGGAGCGTAAAGGCAAGCCTCCCCGCCCCCTCCCGCGGAGAGGGCGGTCACTGGAGCCCGATCCTGGCCAACCGCTGGGCGCTGCTGCTGGTGGTGCCGCTGCTGGCGGTGCTGATCGGCTTCGTGGGGTACCCGCTGGCGAAGCTCACGATCGACTCGCTCACCACCGGGAAGGGGATCGGCAACTACGAAGCGGTCTTCCAGAGCGCGGCGGGGAGGCGTGCCTTGATCACGACCGTGCTGGCGAGTGTGCTCGTGAGCGCCCTGGCGGTGATGCTCGGGGGGCTGCTCGCTTGGCACATCCGCATCGGCAGACACCGTGCGGTGAGGGCGATCCTGTGGCTCGCGGTGCTCGCTCCCTTCTGGATGGGGACGGTTGTGAAGAACTATGCGATCGTGATCCTGCTCTCGGGGGAAGGGCCGCTTGACAAGCTGCTCGAGCTCGTGGGCCTGGCCCCGGTTTCGTTGCTCTACACCTCGACGGCTGTGGGGATCGGGATGGTGTACACGATGGTCCCCTATGCGGCCTTTTCGTTGTATGGGGTGTTCCTGAGCATCGACGAGACACTGCTCGACGCGGCTCGGGGGTTGGGGGCTTCCAGGGCACGGGCAATCACGAGTGTGATGCTGCCCCTGGCGATGCCGGGCATAGTCGCGAGTGGGGCGCTGGTGTTCGCGATCTCGCTGGGCTTCTATGTCACGCCTGTGCTGCTTGGGGGTGCGCAGGCGCCGTTCATGGCGAGCCTGATCCAGGACTACGTGTTCACCTTCTTCGACTACCCAACGGCGAGTGCGGCGTCGGTGATCCTGCTGGTGGTGGCGTTGCTCACGCTTGGGCTCGCGTTGGCGATCGTCGGCCGTCGGCGCCTGCAGAGAGCGGTGGCGTGATGCCAGGGCAGGCACCGGGGAGGCCGATCGTGGGCCGCGGCGAGCCGCGGGCACTGCTGGGCGATCGTCTCAGCGGTGCCGGCAGTTCGGTGGCTGTGGCACTGACAACGTTTGCCCTGCTCGCGCCTGCCGGGCTGGTGGCGGTCTTGTCTTTCTCGGGAGACAGTTTCTTTGACTTTCCCCCACACGCGTGGGGGTTGCGCCAGTACCGCACACTGCTGGAAGACCCGCGGTGGGGGTCGGCCCTGTGGTTGTCGGTGAGGATCGCGCTCCCGGTGGCGCTCCTGTCGGCACTCGTGGTGGTGCCGACCCTGTTCACGATCCACCGCAGCCGGCTCCCGTGGCGGGGGGCACTTCAGGTGGGGGGGCTGACCGGGATCATCATCCCGATCTCGGCATATGCGGTGGCGATGTACGGGGTTTTCGCCCAGGTTGGGCTGCTTGGAAGCTACTGGGGCCTGGTGCTCGCCAATCTGACGCTGGCTGTGCCGGTGATGTTGCTCGTGACGAGCGCGGCGATGAGTGGCATCCCGACCGAGCTCGAGCTCGCCGCGATGGTGGCGGGCGCGAGCAGGGCCCGGGCGTGGACGGGGATCACGCTGCGGCTGCTCACCCCGGCGATATTGGCGGGTGGGGTGCTGGCGTTCGTGACGAGCCTGGATGAGGCGGTGTTCATCAACTTTCTCGGTGGCCCGGGGCAGGAGACGTTGCCGAAGGCGATCCTCGATTCGGTGCGCTACGGCCTGGACCCGGTTATCACCGCGATCGCCACGCTCCTGATGGTGGGGACGAGCTTGGCGATGGGGCTCGCGGCGCAGCTGGCGCGGCGAGGAGCGCAGTGAGCGAACCGCCGGAACGGGGCGCGCCGGGTGTGACCGCCGGCCACGAGCCGACGGCCGTGGGGTCGGAGTCATCCGGTGAGTCGGAGACGGTGCTCGACGTAAGGGCGCTCAGCAAGTCCTATGGGGGGACGGTGGCGCTCGAGCGGATTGACCTGCAGGTGCGCCAGGGAGAGCTGCTCACGCTGCTGGGGCCAAGCGGCTCGGGCAAGACGACGCTGCTGAAGGTGATCGCCGGCTTTGAGGCCCCCAGCTCTGGGCGGGTGCTGTTGCGGGGGCGCGACATATCGCGTCTCTCGCCGGCAAAGAGGGGGGTGGGGATGGTGTTCCAGCACTATGCGCTCTTCCCGCATATGACGGTGGCGCAGAACGTGGGGTATGGCTTGAAGCTGCGCCGTGCCCCGCGCCCCGCGCGCGAGCGACGCGTGGAGGAGATGCTCGAGCTGTTGCAGCTGGGGGGGCTGCAGGAGCGTTACCCGCGCCAGCTATCCGGGGGCCAGCAGCAACGCGTGGCACTCGGCCGTGCGCTGGCCTATGACCCTGAGGTGATCCTGATGGATGAGCCGCTTGGCGCGCTTGACCGGGCGCTTCGGATCGAGATGGAGGAGCAGATCCGCGGCCTTCACCGGGACCTGGGGGCGACGATCGTGTACGTGACGCATGACCAGCGGGAGGCCTTGGCGCTGTCGGACCGCATCGCGATCATGCGCGCTGGAAGGGTGGCGAGCGTGGGGGCACCGGAGCAGCTGTACCGGCGCCCGGCCGACAGCTTCGTGGCGGGGTTCTTCGCAAACGCGAACCTGCTGGCGGTGCGAGAGCATGAGCTCCTCTCAGGGGGGCTGGCGCGGGTGCGGTGTGGGGAGAGCGAGATTCGCTGCCCGGCGACGGCCACGGGGGGTGAGGAGGTGGTGCTGGCTGTGCGGCGTCACAGCCTTCGCCGGGCGCCCTCGCCGGGCGCGCTGCGCATCTCGGGGGTGGTGGCGGAGATGTTGCTGTTTGGCGACGAGCAGGAGATCGCCCTGCGTTCCGGGGAGCTGGGACGAGTTGTGGCGATGATCGATTCGCGCGATTGCGAGGGGTTGGCGCTGGGGATGGAGTTGGAGCTGTTCGCCCCGGCCGAGGAGGCTGTCCTGGTGGCGCTCGTATGAGCGGTCGCGACGGCTCGCTCCGGGGAGGGTCGCCAGAGGTGCCAACATGGCAGCCGATGGAGCAGAGTCCGATCGCCGCACTCGTGGAGCCCGCCGCACAGAGCCTGTACGAGCGAGCGCTGCGGAGCCTCCCCGGCGGCAACTCGCGCTCCACGCTGTTCGTCGCCCCCCACCCACCCTATGCGGCACGTGGGGAGGGTTGCGAGCTCGTGGATGTGGACGGGCACCGCGTGGTGGACCTGCAGAACAACTACACAGCTCTCATTCACGGTCATGCTTTCGCGCCGGTGGTGGAGGCCGCCACGGCGGCGCTCACGCAGGGCTCGGCGTTTGGGCTGCCGACCGCCTCGGAGATACAGCTCGCCGAGTGCCTGGCCGGGCGTGTGGGGTGGGCTGAGAGCTGGCGCTTTGCCAATTCGGGGACAGAGGCGGTGATGATGGCCGTAAGGGCCGCGCGCGCGGCCACCGGGCGTGACGGGCTGGTGCGCTTTGCCAACTGTTACCACGGGAGCTGGGACGCGGTGGTCAGGCGCGGCTCGCACGGTGTGCCCGCGGCCGCCCAGGGGGACGTGCTGACGTTGGCACTCGGCGACGGGGAGGGGTTCGTGGCGGCGCTGGACGAGCACGAGGGGCGCCTGGCGGCGGTGCTGATCGATGTCATGCCCAATCGCGCAGGTCTCAGGCCGCTGGACCCGATGTTCGTGAGACTTGTGCGCGAGCAGACCGCACGCCGGGGAATCGTGCTCGTGATCGACGAGGTGATCACATTCAGGTTGGCGCCGGGAGGGTTGCATTCGCTGTATGGGATCGAGGGGGATCTGATCACGCTGGGGAAGATGGTCGGAGGGGGCTTCCCAGTTGGGGCGGTGGGCGGCCGGGCAGAGTTGATGGATGTGTTCGACCCGCGCCGGCCGGACGCGGTGGCGCACGCCGGGACGTTCTCGGCGAACCCGGTCACGATGCGCGCCGGGGTGGCGGCGCTGGAGGCGTTCGGGGGCGCCGAGATCGAGAGGATCGACGCTCTCGGGGATCGCCTGCGCGAGGGGTTGTGTGAGCGAGGCTGGTCGGTGACCGGGAAGGGCTCGCTGCTGCGGATCGGCTCGCAAGATCCGACGAGATTGTGGTGGCGTCTGTACGAGGCGGGTGTGCTGATCGCCGGGAACGGCCTCGTGTGTGTGTCGACGCCGATGGACGAGCATGTGATCGAGCGGGTGCTGGGGGCCTTCGAACGGGTGGGGGCAGCTGCCCGGTGAGCATCTGCGCACAGGGGCTTGCGCCCCTCGCGGGCATGGGCGCTCGCTGGCTCTGCGGACCTGGGGCCCGATCTGATGGGAGGTGAGGCCCCCGCCGTGTGCGTGATCGGCGCCGGCGCGATTGGCCTGTGCAGCGCGCTCGAGCTAGCCCGTCGGGGGGCGCGTGTGACGGTGATCGAGGCAGGGCATGTGGCCGGCGGGTCCTCCGGGCTGTCGGTGGGGATCGTCGAGACTCAGTACCTGGACCCCCTTGACATCGAGTTGCGGGTGCGCTCGATGCGGATGTTCGAGTGGCTGGAGCGCGAGCACGGGCTGGGGATCGTGCGCAATGGGTACCTGCGGCTTGGGCACGGCGCCGAGGCGCGGGCGGGGTTTGAACGCAGCGTGGCGCTCCAGCGCGAGCTTGGGGTGTTGGACGCGAGCGTGCTCGACAGGGAGCAGGTGGCAAGGCTGGTGCCGGACATGCGTGTGGAGGATGTGCAGGCGGGGCTGTTCGGTCGCAGCGATGGGTTCACGGACGGCCACCTGTACTGCGGTCTGCTTGCCGAGCTGGCGCGGGATGCAGGGGTTGGGCTGCTCGTGGGAGCCGAGCTGCTGGGGAGTGAGGGACGTGGGGGCGGGGGTGGGTTGCGCCTGAGCACGAGCACAGGCGAGCTGGAGTGTGACGTGGCGGTGGATGCCGCGGGGGCGTGGGCCGGGCGTGTGGCGGAGTTGTTGGGGTGCAAGCTCGAGCTCATCCCGCAACGACACCAGGCGAGCGTGGTGCATCTCCCGCACGAGCTCCCCTACAGGATGCCGTCGGTGATGGACTACACGCCCGGGAGCGGTGAGCGCGGTCTGTACTTCCGTCACGAGGGCCCGGGGAGGCTGATCGCGGGGCTTCACGGCGAGGAGGCATTGGAGCCCGTGGCCGACCCGGACTCCTACGTGCGTCAGGCCGACGAGGAGTTCCTGGAGGAGCTGGCGCGCAAGCTCGCAAGCCGCCTTCCGGGGCTGGATGCCTCGGCGCTCGCGGGAGGTTGGGCGGGGCTCTACCCGGTGAGCGCGGGCGGGAGGCCGCTTGTGGGCCCGCTTGCGGGTGGGGCTCCTGTGATCGTGGCGGGGGGAGCGGGGGGCTCGGGTATCCAGCTCTCGCCGGTCCTTGGCGAGCTTGCTGCCGATTGGGTCATGTATGGCGAGCCGCGAGCTGTGACGGGCGCAAGCGAGCTGGCGCCGAGCTAAGGCCCCGATCGACCCCGCTGGCCGCTGCGTGGCAGCGCCGCGAGGACTCGCCGGGCGAGCTGCCTGTCGCCGGTGAGCTGGAGGGCGGCGGTGTCGCGCGTGGGGCCGAGCGCGAGCGCCCAGGCGGTGGGGGGCCCGGCGATGCAAGCCCAGGGGACGCACTTGCCGGGCTCGAGGAGTGTGACGTGGCCGTCATGGATGTCGAAGAGTTGGCGGGTGGGGGCTTCGAAGTCATCGATCAAGAGCTCGACGACGCCGTTGGGAAGGCTTGAGCTGTCGAGCAGGGCAGGGAGGGCGCGCAGGGTGGCGTGCACTCCGGGCAGCTCAGCGGGGGTTGTGAGGGATGTCCGCTCGCCGCGGGCTTGCCCAAGGGTGGTGTGGGCGAGCCAGCGCATCCAGGTGCGCGGCCGTCTGAGTGGCGCCGTGGAGTGGGGCTCTGGAGAGTGTTGCGTTTTTTCGTCGGGGGACACGGGCGCAGTCTAATGGAACAATCCCAAGAAACGAGCTTGTGCATTTTTCGGAGATGTTCGAGCAAGTTGACGTGTGGGCTTGACAGGCCGAGGCGCGATGCGCGGCACATCGGCGGCGAGGCCGCCCGTCGCAGAGCCGGGGACCGAGGAGGTCGAAAGAGCCGCTCGCCGGGCGTGCCGGATGAGGGTGCCCGCGGAGCGCTAGCCTCGAGGTCGGTGCCCCGCACAACACCAGATCCCCTGTCGGCGTTCAGCCCTGCGGCACGCGACTGGTTTGTGTCGTCGTTTGCCGAGCCGACCCCGGCGCAGGCACAGGCTTGGCCGGCGATCGCAAGCGGGGAGCACGTGCTCCTGTCGGCCCCGACGGGCTCGGGCAAGACGCTCGCGGCATTCCTGTGGGCGATCGACCGGCTTCACACGCGTCCCCAGCGCGAGGGAGGGGGGGTGCGCGTCGTGTACGTGTCGCCGCTGAAGGCGCTCTCGTATGACATCGAGCGCAACCTGCGTGCGCCGTTGCGCGGGATCGGGGCGAGGGTGAGCGTGGGGATCCGCACCGGCGACACCTCACAGGCGGAGCGGGCCGCGATGGCGCGCAGGCCGCCGGAGATCCTGATCACGACGCCGGAGTCGCTCTACCTGATCTTGGGCTCGCGCGCGCGAGCGATGCTGAGCACGGTGGAGACCGTGATCGTGGACGAGATCCACGCGGTGGCAGGTGTCAAGCGGGGTGCCCACCTTGCGCTCACGCTCGAGCGCTTGGAGGAGCAGGCGCGCGCGGGTCGCGCCGAGTGCTCGCGGCGCACGGGCGGAGCCGAGGGGGTGCAGCGGGTGGGGTTGTCGGCCACGCAGAGGCCGCTCGAGGAGGTGGGCCGTTTCCTGGTTGGGCCGAAGCGGTCCGTGAAGCTGATCGACGCGGGGGCGGCCAAGCCGCTTGACCTACGCATCCATGTGCCGGTGGAGTCGATGACAGAACCGGCCGGTCCTGCGCCGAGCGATCCGCTGGAGCCTGTCGCCGGAGGCGAGGCCACGCGCAATTCGATCTGGCCGGCCATCTATCCGGAGCTGCTGAGGCTTGTGCGGGAGCATCGCTCGACAATCGTGTTCGTCAACAACAGGCGCTCGGCCGAGCGCGTGGCGTTGCGTCTCAATGAGCTGGCGGGGGAGGGTTTGGATGGGGCCGCCCTGCCGGGCGGCCTGGACGGCGTTCCCAAGGAGGCCGCTCGGCCGGTGGCGCCGCGCGAGATGGCAAGGGCCCACCATGGCTCGCTTTCCAGAGAGGAGCGCACGGTGATCGAGGAGCAGCTCAAGGCGGGTGAGCTGCCGTGCCTGGTGGCGACGTCCTCGCTCGAGCTGGGGATCGACATGGGGGCGGTGGACCTGGTGCTTCAGATCGAGTCGCCGAAGTCGGTGGCGCGCGGGTTGCAACGCATCGGGCGCGCGGGGCACGGCGTGGGGGACGTGAGCAAGGGCCGCATCTTCCCGAAGTTCCGTGGCGATCTGCTCGAGTGTGCGGTGGTGTGCCGGCGCATGCGCGAAGGGGCGATCGAGCCCACGGTGGTGCCGCGCAACGCACTCGACGTGCTCGCACAGCAGGTCGTGGCGATCGCCGCGTCCGCGGAGGGGAAGGAGGGAGAGGGGGATACGGATGGGAGCGTGGGGGTGGAGGAGCTGTACGAGCTCATCACCCGCACGCACAGTTACTCCGAGCTGCCGAAGGTGCTGCTGGAGAACGTGCTGGACATGCTCGACGGGCGCTATCCGTCAAGCGAGTTCGGCGAGCTGCGTGCCAGGATCGTTTGGGATCGTGTGGCGGGACGCATTCGCGCGCGCAAGGGGGCGCGTCAGCTTGCGATCGCAAACGCCGGCACGATTCCCGACAGGGGGCTGTACGCGGTCACGTTGCCCGACGGGCGCCGAGTTGGGGAGCTCGACGAGGAGATGGTGTACGAGGCGAGGCCGGGGCAGGTATTCCTGCTCGGGGCATCCTCGTGGCGGATCGAGGAGATCGGCCGCGACCGCGTGATCGTGACGCCGGCGCCGGGGGTGCCCGGAGCGGTGCCTTTCTGGAAGGGGGATGGCGTCGGCAGGCCGAAGGAGCTGGGCAGGGCGATCGGGGCGTTTACGCGCTGGGCGGTGGACCAGGACGCCGAGCTGCTCGCTCGTGACTACGACCTCGACGAGCGCTCGGCTCGCAATCTGCTCGAGTATCTGCGCGAGCAGCAGGCCGCGACCCACGTGCTCCCGAGCGACCGCACGATCGTTCTGGAGCGCTTTCGCGACGAGATCGGAGATTGGCGATTGTGCGTGCTCTCGCCTTATGGCGGCCGGGTGCACGCGGCTTGGGGGCTGGCCATCTCGGCGAAGGATTCGCGAGCGCTTTGGAATCGACGGCGAGGCGCTGTGGTCGGATGACGGGATCGTGGTGCGCCTGCCCGATGTCGATCTTCGACGAGGGAGCTGGAGGGTGAGAGCGGGCGCGAGTGGGCGCCCTCGGCCGTCGAGTCCTCGGGCGTGACCGGGGTCGCCTCCTATGCCGACCTGGTGGCGCTCGACCCGGAGGAGGTCGAGGAGGCGGTTGTCGCCGAGCTCGGTGGCTCTGCGCTGTTCGGGGCGCGCTTTCGCGAGAACGCCGGTCGCGCGCTGCTTGATCCCGCGCGCCTACCCGGGTCGGCGCACTCCGTTGTGGCAGCAGCGGCTGAAGGCACAAGGGCTTGCTCGAGGTGGCACGACGCTACCCGGACTTTCCCGATCGTGCTGGAGACATACCGGGAGTGCCTGCGTGACGTGCTCGACCTGTCGGGCCTGCAGGAGCTGTTGCGCGGCATCTCCAAGCGCGAGGTGTCGCTCGTGGAGGTGGAGACCCAGAGCGCCTCCCCGTTCGCGGGGTCGCTGCTGTTCGACTACGTGGCGACCTACATGTACGAGGGGGACACGCCGAGCGCCGAGCGTCGAGCGGCGGCGCTGTCCCTCGATCGCGACCTGCTGCGTGAGTTGCTCGGCCAGGAGGAGCTGCGCGAGCTGATCGACGCGGGGGCGCTGGTGCAGGTCGAGGACGATCTTCAGCGTCGCTCCGAGCGTAGGCAGGCGACCAGTGGCGATGCGCTCTGCGACGTGCTGCGCGCGCTCGGCGATCTGCGCGTGGAGGAGTCGCGCGAGCGCGTGCTCGAGGGGCTGGACGCGGAGGCGATGCTTGCCGGGATCGAGCGGGAGCGGCGTGTGGTGCGCGTTCGGATCGCCGGGGAGGAGCGCATGATAGCGGCCGATGACGCGGGTCTCTACCGCGACGCGTTCGGGTGCGTCACCGCCCGGAGGGCTCCCGGAGCGCATTTCTCGAGGATGTGCCGGACGCGCTGAGGAGGCTTGTGGCGCGCTACGCGCGCACCCACGGGCCGTTCACGACGGCGGAGTTGCGTGAGCGCTACGCGTCGACGCTGTCCGCGGCTCTGCGCGAGCTGGAGCGCTCGGGCGAGCTCGTGCGCGGCGACCGATCACAGATCGCCAGGACCGGTGGCTGCGACCGCGAGTGGTGCGATGTGGAGGTCTTGCGCCGATTGCGCCGCGCCTCCTTGGCGGCGTTGCGTAAGGAGATCGAGCCGGTCGGGGAGCGGCCCTGAGTGCCTTCATGCCGTCGTGGCAGGGCGTCGATCGTTGGCGCGCGGGCTCTGAGTTGCCGGCCGATCGGGGATTCGGCGGTGGCGTGGAGCGGCTGCGCGAGGTGCTGATCCCGTTGCAGGGCCTTGCGCTCCCGGCGGCGGCGTGGGAGCGCGATGTGCTGCCTGTCGCACCGGCCCCTATTCACCGGCTTGGCTTGACAGCCTGTGCGCCAGCGGGGAGGTGGTGTGGGTGGGAGCCGGCTCGCTCGGTCGTGACTCCGGGCGCGTGGCGCTCTACTTCCGCGAGGACGCGCCACTGTTGGGCCCGCCCACCCGCCTCCATCGAGGGCTGGTGGGGAGCCGCTGGACGGCCCCGAGCATGCGCTGTTGCGTGAGCGCCTGGCGAGGGGGCCGTGTTTCTTTACCGACCTGCTCGCCGAGCTGGATGTGGCCGCGCCCACACTGACACGGGCGTTGTGGGATCTCGTGTGGGGCGGTGAGGTCACCAATGACGCCTGGGCGCCACTGCGGGCGCCGCGTCTGACGACTTGCCGCGGCCCAGCGACATTGCTTCGCAGAGGAGGGCGTCTCCGGGAGGCATGTCGGCAGGCGGTTCGGCGGGCGTGGGCGCTTTGGGGCGGGCGCGCCAGGTGCAGGGTCGCTGGTCGCCGACCGAGTCGATTTTCCGGAGGGGGTGGCTCGGGGGGAGCCTTCGTCGGGGGAGACCAATGGGGAGAGGTGGGTTCACCGCGGTCGATCGGCGGCAGCGTCGTCGCGTACTGGCTGAGCTGCTGCTTGAGCGCTACGGGGTGCTCACGCGTGAGCAGGTGCTGGCCGAGGGGATCGCTGGGGGCTTCTCGAGCGTGTATGGCGCGCTAGCGGAGCTGGAGACGCTTGGGGTGTGCCGGCGTGGCTACTTCGTCGAGGGCTTGGGGGGCGCCCAATTCGCACTGCCTGGAGCGGTGGAGCGCCTGCGTGCCGGGCCGCTGAGGGGGAGCGGGCGCCCGTGCTGGCCGGCGGTGGACCCGGCGCAGCCCTATGGAGCCGCGCTTCGCTGGCCACGAGCGCGAGGGGCAGACGCGCCGTCCCGCGCGCGTCGCCGGAGCGTATGTGGTGTTCGTGGACGCGCGGCCGGTGCTCTATCTGGAGCGGGGGGGCGGGGATCGTGACTCTGTGCACTGAGAAGACGCCGAGTGGGATGAAGAGAACAGAGAAAACCGCGATGGAGAGCGAGGCGCAAGCGTGGGTCGCCCCGGCGGCCCCACGTGTGCCGGGCGGGACCCGCTGACCGTCGCGCTGCGTGCGCTCGCTGACGCGGTGCGCGCGGGACGGGTCGAGGCGGTCGCGCTCGAGCGGGTCGATGGTGAGCCGGCGGTCGGCTCGGCGACTGGAGCCGGTGCTGGTCGAGCTCGGCTTTCGTCAGGGGCCGCGGAGGCTCACCTGCGTGCTTGAATCGCTCAAGCCTCTGGAATAAGATCAATGGGAGACACGGTGGACTGTAGGGCGCCAGGAGAGGAAATCGATGCCCGTCGGGCGGCCGCCTGGTATTGGAAGGGAATGCCTTGAGGGTCGCGGCACGGAGTCAGGAAACATTCGCGGTGATCGGCTAACCAACAACTTGCCAATAGTTCAGTGCTGAATTATCTTGTCGAACAATGGGGATGAGTGGAACAAGTGGGGAGGCTGTCCCCAATGGGTCATTGGCGGCCCTCACGGCCGACGACGCCCCAGGCATTCCCTATGCCGATGTGTCTGAGGGGTGAGCTGTTGCTCGACGGGGGCTCGACGAGCCCGTATGAAGAGTTGACGCCGCTCTACAAACGTCTGCCGCACGGCCCCCATGGTCTCGGTCGCGAGGCCGTGGCGCGCCACCAGCGCGCTCGCCTCTATGGAGGGATGGTCGAGTCGGTGTACCAGCGTGGCTACGCCGGTACGAGCGTTGCCCATGTGATCGCGCTCGCAGGCGTCTCGCGGACGGGCCTTTTACGAGCAGTTCTCCAACAAGGAAGATTGCTTCCTCTCCACCTACGACGCACTCGTCGCCGCCTCGCGCAAACGGGTGCTGCAGGCGTGGCTGGCGGAGCGAGGTTGGGCCAACAGACTGTATGCGGCCTGCCGAAGTATTCCTCGAGGGGATCGCGCACGACCCGCGGGGTGCGAACCTCGTGCTCGTCGAGTCGGTCGGGAATCGGCGCGCGCGGCCACGGACGTCTGCAGCTCGACGGCGACTGCCTTCGAGCGTGTCGTGGCGACCGGCTTCAGCTTGACGCCCGACGGTATCGCGCTACCGCCGCTGGCGCCTCGCGCGATCGTCGGAGGGGTGCGCTTCGTCGTGATGAGACGCGTGCGCGAACGCCGTCACGCAGGAGCTCGCGGGACTCACCGACGAACTGCTCGACTGGGTCAACTCCTACCGCTCCTCGGCGGTCACGCGGCTGCGTACGCTCGGGTCTGGCAGGCCCCCGCACCTGGTGGCCAAACGGGCTCGCTTCCTGACGCGCGAGGATCGGCGCTCGGCCGTGATGGACGCGATGGTGCAGCTGGCGCTCGAGGATGGGTACACGAACATCACCGACGCCGAGATCGCGCGTGCCGCCGCGGTTTCGACCGAAGCGTTCCACAGGGAGTTCCCAAGCAAGGAAGAGTGCCTTCTCGCGGTTGTGGACGAGTTTGCCGCCGAAGCTCACGACGCGGTGCGACGCGCGAGTCGCAACGACACCGAGTGGCCGGAGGCGGTGCACAAAGGGGTGGAGGCTCTGATCGGCTATTGCGCGGCCCATCCGGGGCTCGTAAAGCTGTCGTTCATCGATCTGTTCGACGCCGGGAACGGGATGGTGGAGCGTGTTAGCGGGGTGCTCGATGGCTTCATCACGGTGATGACGCGAGGGATCCCGGAACCGCAGCGGGCACCCAGCGTCGCCGCGGAGGCGATCATGGGGGCGATCTGGGCGATTCTCTCAAGCTATGCGCCCCACGATCGTCTGCGCTATCTACCGTGCCTGGTGGACCACCTGACGTTTCTCATCCTCGCTCCCTACATTGGCCCAAGGCCGGCAGTCGAGGCGATCGAGTCGGCGGGAGTCAGGCGCAAGCGCTTGAAGGTCTCCTGACCCACCGCTTCGGCCGCCCCTGACCTCCCATTTCAGGGGGGCCGCGGCTATATCCTGGGGGAATGGCTACGGACGAGGCAATCCGCGCCGGGGCGCGCCCCCGACGGGTGGGACACAAGGGCGCGGCGCACCTCGAGCAGGGGAACACGCCGGCGAGCTTCGAGGCTGCGCTCGCTCACGGGGTGGACATGATCGAGTTCGATGTTCTCAGCGAGAGGGTTGACGGGAGCGGAGCGCTTCTCGTGGCGCACGACTACGAGGACATGCGTTCGCGCACGCCACTCACGCTCGACGAGGCGCTGGAGCACCTTGCGGGGGAGGCATTTTCGGGGCTTGAATTCGATCTCGACGTGAAGCTCCCGGGATATGAGATGCGGGTCGTGGAGGCTCTACGGGCTGTGGGTCTTACGGGCAGGACGCTGCTGAGTGGGATGTACCCCTCGTCGCTGGCGCGTGTGCGCGCAGCAGAGCCGTCGCTGCGCCTCGGGTGGTCGGTTCCGCGTGTGAGGCGCGACTACACGAGCGACATGCTCACGGCGATTCCCGCGCTGGCGATGCTCACCGGCTACCGGGCGCTGCTTCCACGCCGCGCGCGCGAGGCGTTGCGAATGGGGACCGTCGACGCGATCATGGCGCACTGGCGGGTGGTCACGCCCGCTCTCGTTCGCGCTGTGGCAAGCGAGCGAGGCGAGTTGTATGTGTGGACGGTCGACGACGCTGCCCGCATCGCCAGGCTGACGGAGATGGGGGTGAGTGGGATCATCACCAATGACCCGAGCCTGTTTGCGGGGGCGATCGGCGGTTTGCGGGGGGCGACCGGCGGGTCTCTTAGGCGAGCGTGCAGGTCGCCGCGCTGTATCCGCGCGGATCGGCCCCCGCGAGGCTCTTGTGCCCCGCGGTGGTGGGCACGGTCGTCGTTTGCCGCACCGTCGTGCCGTGGCGCCACTGGAAGACGACATCACCCCGCAGGGTGAAGGTGGATTGACCTGAGGTCGGCGCGAACTGGAAGCTGCGCCCCGCTTGGCGGGCGAGCTGAGCGGAGCCTACCTTCGTGAGCCCGGAGTCGGCTCCCTGGCTCAGGTTGAGCCACTTTTTCGTGGTGGCATCCAGGTACTGCACCCGGAAGCGCATGTACATGACGTCCTTGGGGTGGCCGTCGCCGGGCATCGATCCACGGATTCCGATCGTGTTGGGTTGGTCCTTCGGGTTGCACACGTCCACCGTGGCCCATAGTTCGCGCGAGTGCAGCGGCGAATGGGCCGAAGCGGGTGCGAGGGCGACGAGCAGCATCAGTGGGGCGATCGAGCGAAGTGGACCCATACTGTGAAGATAGCTTGCGGTGCTCGCAAGTTGCGGGTTCGAGGACCACGAGCCGGCCTCATCTCCGCAGCGGTCGCCGAGCGGGGCCGCGCGGGCCCTCGGCTGTGATATTCCGTGGGCATGGCAACCACCAGGGAGGCTGAGATAGTCGAGCTGCTCGGCCGCGTGCCGGTGTTCTCGACGCTTGAGCGGGGCGATCTGGAGCGGATCGCCGGCCTTGCCGTTCCGCGGACGTTCGAGCCGGGCCAGATCGTGTTCCGGGAGGGGGACGCGAGCGACACGTGCTACATCGTGCGCTCGGGCCGTGCTCGCGCGGTGCGTGAGCACTCCGACGGGCGCACGATCACGCTGGCCACCTTCGGCCCCGGAGACATCTTCGGCGAGCTCGCGATGTTCGAGGACGAGCTGCGCTCGGCAACCGTCGAGGCGGTGCAGCTGACGAGTGTGGTGGCGGTGTTGGGGCCAGATATGCGCAGGCTGATGGTCGAGCACTCCGAGATCGCGAGTCGTTTGGTGGTGGCGCTGGGGCGACGCTTGCGCGAGACGAACGAGCGCCTGGCCAAACAGTCCTTTCAGACCGTTCAGAGTCGGGTCGCGGTGGTGCTGGGCGAGCTCGTCGCGCAGGCGGTGGCCGCGGGGGCCTCGGATCGCGAGGTGCTTCTTACCGCCACGCAGGCCGATCTCGCGAAGCTGGCCGGCTCCTCGCGCGAGTCGGCCTCACGCTTCCTCGCGGTGCTCGAGCGCGCTGGAGTGATCTCTCAGGGGCGTGGTCGCCTCGTGGTGCACGACGCGGCGGCACTCGAGCGGTATGTCTTCTGAGCGTCACGAGAAGGGCGCCGAGCGCGAGCTTTCGGCCGGTGGCGTCGTGGTGCGCGATGGGCAGGTGCTGGTGATCGTCCCCGCCAGGCGCGCCTCTGACGGGTCGCACGTGCTTGGCCTGCCGAAGGGACATCTCGACGACGGAGAGACGAGCTTGCAGGCGGCGACCCGCGAGGTTCGCGAGGAGACGGGCGTGGAGGCCGACCCGATCGGCGATCTTGGAGAGGTGCGTTACTGGTATGTACGCGACCGGCGCAGGGTCGCCAAAGAGCGTGGTCTTCTTCCTCTTCCGCTATGTGAGTGGCGATCCCGCCGACCACGACGACGAGGTCTTGGAGGCTCGCTGGATGGGGCTCGGCGAGGCGCATGAGGCGCTCACCTATCCCGGTGAGCGCGAGATGGTGGCGCGCGCGCTGGCCATCTGTGAGCAAGACCGATAGCCTGCGCAGTCGTGCAGGTGCTCAACTTCTACTCGACCATCTTCGCCGATGAGCTGAAGAAGGGTCGCAAGACCGCCACGATCAGGCTCGGTGACAAGTCTGGCAAGTACCGTAAGAACGAAGCGGTGCTCGTGACGATCGGCTACCAATACTCACCGCGCGAGCGGATCTTCGACGCTGTGATCGACCAGGTCGAGGTGATGAGGGTCTCTGAGCTCTCGCCTCGCGACATCAAGCACGACAACCCGGAGTTTCGTCGTCACGAGGAGTTGATCAACTTCCTGGAACAGATCTATGGCCGGGGGGTGTCGATGGACGACACGGTCACGGTCGTGCGCTTCTCGCAGATCCTCGATAAGCCAACCGCGATGACGGAAGCCATGAAGGGCTTCGGGGGGGCGCAGAACTGAGGGCGCTCGCCTGCGTGAGGCCCGCTCAGGAGCAGTGAGTAGAGCCGGGGAGCCACCCGTCAATGGGAAACAGGAGGTGACAGGCGGCCGCCGAGGGCGGAGGATTGATACTGGCCGTTTGGCCCCCTCGCTGATGTCGCCTTCGGCACCACCCCCGTGTCAGGCGATGTCGCGTGGGGGTTTTGGTAGAGCCGCGACAATGCCCGCCAAACGACAATCCCCCAGTCCCCAGCGCGAGGCCCAGGTTGTAAAGGGCGACGGGTTTGGGCGCGGCCAGGTCGCAGAGATCCAGCGGGCCCGCATGATCGTGGCGATGATCGACGTTGTGTCCGAGCGTGGTCGTTCGAATGCGACGGTTGCCCATGTGGTGGCCCGCTCGGGTGTCTCGCGCCGCACCTTCTACGAAGTGTTCGACGATTTTGAAGACTGCTTTCTGGCGGCCCTCGACCAGTCGATCGCGCGTGCCTCCGAGTACGTGCTCGGCGCCTATGACCCCGCCGACAAGTGGCGCATCCGCATTCGAGCGGCGTTGGTTGGGTTGCTCGAATACCTCGAAGACGAGCCGGAGATGGGCCGCCTGTGCCTCGTGGAGACGCTCGGGGCGGGGCGCAAGGTGCACGAGCGTCGCCAGGGTGCTGTCGATGCGGCGATAGCGGTGGTCGACGAAGGTCGTGGGGAATCGAAGTCGGCGATAGCGCTTCCTGCGCTGACCGGCGAGGGGGTCGTTGGGGGCGTTCTGTCGGTCTTGCACACTCGTCTGGTCCCTCGTTCGGGGACAAGCGATCTCCGCGGCTCTCTGCTCGAGCTGACCGGGTCGCTGATGGGGATGTTGGTGCTCCCCTACCTGGGCCCCGCGGCCGCTCAAAGGGAGAGCTCGCGAGGGGCGCCCAAGCGCAGGATCCATCCTCGCGCCGCCAGCAGGGACCCCTTGCGTGATTTGGAGATGCGGTTGACATACCGCACCGTGCGCGTGCTGCTGTCCATTGGTGGGGCTCCCGGGGCATCGAATCGCGAAGTCGGTGCTTCTGCGGGGATCGAGGACCAGGGCCAGATCTCAAAGCTGCTGGGCCGCCTGGAGAAACTGGGCCTGATCGAGAACAGCGGGGCAGGACAGGTCCGCGGGGCCCCCAACGCCTGGGCGCTCACCAAGAGAGGTATGGAGGTGCGGCAGTTGGTTGTCGAGGGAACCCCCGCCGGCGCACGGGCCTGAACCGGCGAGTCGAGGCGGCGTGGCGAGCGTCAGGTGGCTCGGACCGGCCGCCTAACTTGCTGGCACTCGCACGCAAGAGCGCCAACAAAGCTTGACCAGCGCCGCGTCTTCTATATATTGAGCGTGTCGTTGGCACTCTCCACCTGAGAGTGCCAACGGGTGGGCGCCGATCATCGCGCGGCGCCGTCGATAAGGAAGCACACTCAAACGGAGGTTTTCCAGCATGAAACTCAAGCCCCTGGGCGATCGTCTGATCGTGCGGGCCATCGAGGAGGAGGAGAAGACCGCAAGCGGCCTCGTCCTTCCCGACACCGCCAAGGAGAAGCCGCAGAAGGGCAAGGTCCTCGCCGTCGGCGATGGCAAGCTCGACGATAGCGGCAAGCGTATCCCGCTCGATGTGTCTGAGGGCGATGAGGTCCTCTACAGCAAGTACGGCGGTACCGAGATCAAGGTCGACGGTGAGGATCTACTCGTGCTGCGCGAGTCCGACGTCCTCGCCAAGGTCGCGTAAGGAGATCTGAATAGATATGGCTCACAAGGAACTCAAGTACAGCTCCGAGGCGCGTAAGTCTCTGGAGGCCGGCGTTGACGCTGTCGCCAACGCCGTCAAGGTCACGCTCGGCCCCAAGGGCCGCTACGTGGTACTCGACAAGAAGTTCGGCGCCCCCACGATCACCAACGACGGTGTGACAATCGCCCGCGAGATCGAGGTCGAGGACGTCTTCGAGAATCAGGGCGCCCAGCTGGTGCGTGAGGTGGCGACCGCCACCAACGACGTTGCCGGCGATGGCACCACCACCGCCACAGTTCTCGCTCAGGCGATCGTTCGCCAGGGTCTCAAGAACGTGGCGGCGGGCGCCAATCCGCTGGCGCTCAAGCGGGGCATCGAGAAGGCGGTCGACCAGGTGGTCGCCAACATCGCCTCGCAGTCCAAGGAGGTCTCCGGCAAGGACCAGATCGCGCGCGTCGCGACCATCTCCGCCGGCGACGAGGAGATCGGCGACGTCATCGCCGACGCCATCGAGAAGGTGGGCAAGGACGGCGTTGTGAACGTCGAGGAGGGCCAGACGTTCGGCATGGACCTCGAGTTCACCGAGGGAATGCAGTTCGACAAGGGCTACATCTCGCCCTACATGGTCACCGACCAGGACCGCATGGAGGCCACCCTGGAGGACCCCTACATCCTGATCGCCAACCAGAAGATCGGCTCGGTCCGCGACGTGCTGCCCGTGCTGGAGCAGGTCATTCAGAGCGGTAAGCCGCTCTTGATCATCGCCGAGGACGTCGAGGGCGAGTCGCTCGCCACGCTTGTGGTCAACAAGCTGCGTGGGACGTTCACGGGCGTGGCGGTCAAGGCCCCCGGCTTCGGGGACCGTCGCAAGCGCATGCTCGAGGACATCGCGATCCTCACGAACGCGGAGGTCATCACCGAGGAGATGGGCCTGAAGCTGGAGAACACGCAGGTCTCCCAGCTAGGGCACGCCCGTAGGGTGGTTGTGGCGAAGGACAACACCACGATCGTCGACGGCGCCGGCGACGGCGAGGCGATCAAGGGCCGAATCAACCAGATCAAGGCCGAGATCGAGAACACCGACTCGGACTTCGACCGCGAGAAGCTCCAGGAGCGCCTTGCAAAGCTCTCCGGCGGCGTTGCGGTAGTGAAGGTTGGCGCGGCCACCGAGACGGAGATGAAGGAGAAGAAGCATCGCGTCGAGGACGCCCTTCAGGCCACTCGCGCCGCGCTCGAGGAGGGCATTGTGCCCGGCGGAGGCGTTGCGCTCCTGCAGGCATCGGCGTCCGTCTCGGTTGATGGCGACGGAGCCTCCACTGACGGCTCGGACGACGAGCGGACCGGAGCACGAATCGTGCTGCGGGCACTGGAGGAGCCACTACGTCAGATCGCCGAGAACGCGGGGCTCGAGGGCTCCGTGGTGGTCAACGACGTGCGCAAGGCGAAGGCCGGCGAAGGCCTGAACGCTGCCACCAACGAGATCGTGGATCTCGTGGCCGCCGGGGTCATCGACCCCGCGATGGTGACGCGCTCGGCGCTTCAGAACGCCGCGTCGATCGCCAAGAACATCCTCACCACCGAGGCGATCGTCGCCGAGGTGCCGGAGAAGGAAGGCGGCGGCATGCCTGGCGGCGGAATGCCGGACATGAGCGGGATGATGTAGCCAGATCGCCTATTGCGCGTGCCGCTCTTCAGCGGCACGCGTATCTGGTCGATAGGAGAATGAGGGCCCGGCAGGATGCTGGGCCCTCAGTTTGTCAAGGCCGACCTTTGAGGCCGACCTGCAGCGCACCTGCCCGACTTGCCTGCGTCGTCCCGTCGCGATGTGCCGCGACGGGGCAACCAAGCGAAGTCGGCTATTCGACGGAGGAGACCGGCCGCGGGCCGTGGCCGACGTACTTCGCGGTCGGGCGGATCAGCTTGGCCTCGCGCTTCTGCTCGAGGATATGGGCCGACCAGCCCGCCACGCGCGCGCAAGTGAACATCGGAGTGAACAGGTCCGCCGGCACTTCAGCGAGGTCGAGGATCACGGCCGACCAGAACTCCACATTGGTTGCGAGTACGCGGTCCGGCTTGCGCGCTGTGAGCTCCGCGAGCGCCGCCTTCTCGAGTGCCTCGGCTGCCTCGAAGCGAGGCGAGCCAAGTTCCCGACAGGTGCGCCTCAATACCCTCGCGCGGGGGTCTTCGGCCCGGTAGACACGGTGTCCAAAGCCCATCAGCCGCTCGCCGCGGTCCAGCGACTCCTTGACCCAGGCCTCCGCGTCGCCCGTGCGTTCGACTTCGTCGAGCATCTTCAGCACGCGCGAAGGAGCGCCGCCATGCAGCGGCCCAGACAACGCTCCCACCGCGGCCGACAGCGCGGCGGCGCAGTCGGCCCCCGTGGAGGCCACGACACGCGCGGTGAATGTCGAGGCGTTCATGCCGTGCTCGGCCGCGGAGATCCAGTAGGCGTCGATTGCCTTAGCGTGGTCGGGATCGACCTCGCCGCGCCAGCGGATCAGGAAGCGCTCGGGGATCGAGCTGCCTGTGTCGACCTCCGACTGGGGAACGGGAGGCTGGCCCGCGTCACGCGCGGACTGGGCCACGAAGGACAGTGCCATCACCGACGCCCTCGCGAGGTTGTCGCGGGCCTGCTCGTCGGAGATGTCGATAAGCGCGCTGAAGCCCCACTCGGGGGCGAGCATGGCAAGCGCCGACTGCACGTCGACGCGATGGTCGCCAGAGCGCACGGTCAGCGTATGGGGTTCGGCGGGTGGCAGGCCGGGCTTGAAACGGCCGTCCACCAGCAGGCCCCAGACCTGCTCGTAGGGGACCGCGCCGACCAGATCCTCGATGTCCACGCCGCGATAGCGCAGCGACCCGCCGGCCCTGTCGGGCTCAGCGATCTCTGTGGCGAAGGCGACGACGCCCTCGAGGCCTGACTGGACTTCGTTGGAGGGGGGTGAGACGGGAGGCGGCTGAGTAGTCGTGACCTCGCTCATGGGCACTCGCTTTCAGGCTTGAGATGACCGGTTGAGAGTCGATCCGCTGGATTGCACCGGCATCGACCCGGCTGCCTTGTGGGCAGGCTCATATCGTCGCAGGATTCGCCCCGGTAGGCTGCGTTCGAGCGTGTGAGGGACTGTGGCGTCGTCGATGGCGCTGTGCGGGGGCCAAGACAGCGTGCTTGAACCGACAAGACCCATGTGCACGTGCTTGGACCTGGACCGACAAGACCATGTGCATTTACAGGCGACACCACGTCGCCGTCCACGAGGAGGAGCGCCGTGACCGACAGTGACCTTATGTTCCGTCCCGCCGGCGAGTTGGCCGCGATGGTGCGCTCCGGGGAGGTGTCCTCGCGCGAGCTGGTCGAGACTTCGCTCGCCCGCATCGAGGAGCTCAACCCTCAGCTGAACGCGTTCGTGGAGATCGACGGCGAGCGCGCTCTCGCCGCCGCGGGAGAGATCAAGGCCGGCGACGAGCGCCCGTTTGCGGGGGTCCCGATCGCGATCAAGAACAACAGGCCGGTCAGCGGCTTGAAGATTACGATCGGCTGCTCGCTGATGGCCGATCACGTGGCCGACTACGACCACAACATCACGCGCCGCTTCAAGGAAGCCGGCTTCGTGATCGTGGGGAGCACGACGCTGCCCGAGTACGGGATTCTGCCGACCAGCGAGGCCCGCCTCTTCGGTCCGACTCGCAATCCGTGGGATCTCGATCGCACCCCGGGAGGTTCCTCGGGGGGCGCCGCCGCGGCGGTCGCCTCGGGCATGGTGCCCGTCGCCCACGGCAACGACGGCGGCGGCTCGATCCGCATCCCGGCCGCCTGCTGCGGGCTCGTCGGCCTCAAGCCCACACGAGGGCGCATATCGCCCGCTCCCGAACTGGGGGACTCCTCGCTGGGAATCGATGGCGTATTGACTCGCAACGTCGCCGATACGGCGGCGATCCTCGACGTGCTCGCGGGCTACGAGCCGGGTGACGCGACCTGGGCACCGCCCCCCTCCGAGCCGTTTGTGCTGGCGGGAACACGCGACCCCGGCAAGCTGCGGATTGCCGCCACCAGCCTCTCACCTGTCGCGGACGCTGTCGTGGATCCCATCTGCTCCCGTGCTGTTGCGGACGCCGCGGAGCTGCTGCGCTCGCTCGGTCACGAGGTCGAGGAAGTCGATCCACCGTGGCAGATTCCCGGGGTCTCCGAGCTGTTCGGGGCCGTCTTCTCAATCCACGTCGCGCTACAGATCGCCTATGCGGGGATCATCGCCGGCCGTGAGCCGACGGCCGAGGACATGGAGCCGATGAGCTGGGCGATCTTCTCGCTTGCACAGGGCATGAACGCGCTTCAGGGCAAGGGTCTTGAAATCCAGCTGCAGGCCTTCACCCGCCAGCTCGTCGAGTTTCTCGAGCCCTACGACGCGCTGCTCACCCCGGCGCTCGCCGAGCGCCCGCTGGCGCTCGGGACGCTCGACACGGCGGCCCCCGATCCGATGTCCACCTTCACCCGCTCCGGCCTGTTCACCCCATTTACGCCCGTGTTCAACGCGAGCGGGCAGCCTGGCATCTCGCTGCCGATGTACGAGGGCGAGGACGGCCTGCCGCTCGGCGTTCAGATCGTCGGGCGTCCCGCGGGCGAGGGTGCGCTATTGGCGCTGGCCTCGCAGGTGGAAGCGGCGGTGCCGTGGACGGGGCGCCGCGCCCCGGTCTCCTAGCCCGCGCCGAGTACGGCCGACATCGGCTGTGGGGTGACACCGAACGCTTCGGCGTCGGCTGCCCCGCGCCCGGAGACCATGTTGGCCTCGAGCAACTCGGCCTCGTCCCAGGTGATCGGCGTGCCTGTGCCGATTGCCCGCTCAAGCAGCCGCAGCGTGCGCGAGACCATCGGCGTGGGGACGGGCAGCAGCGGACGCTCGCGATCGAGCGAGCCCAGCACGGCATTGATGACATCGTTGTAGGTCAGGGTCTGCGGGCCGGCCAGCTCGTAGTGCGCGTGAGTGGCTCCGTTGCCGGTGCCACCACCGTTGCGCAGCGCCGCAATGACGCAGCCGGCTACGTCATCCACCCAGATCGGCTGACATCTTGCGCGGCCGCGACCGGAGACGGGCACCACCGGAAGTAGTAGCGCCAGGCGCTCGATCAAGGTGAGCAAGCGATCTTCGGGCGCGTAGACCAGCGATGGTGCGATCACGGTCGAGTGCATGTCCGAGTCGCGCACCGCCTGCTCGGCGAGCGCCTTGGCGCGGAACAGGCGGGCGCGGTGGTGCGTGGAGGCTCCGAGTGCGGAGAAGAACACGAAACGTTCGACGCCGGCGCGCTGGGCCGCCTCCACCATCCTCCAGGTCGCGATGGCGCCGAGCTCCTCGATCGAGCCGCGCGGCTGGTCGCGCATCGAGGCCGCCAGGTGCACGACGGTGTCCACGCCGCGCATCGCATTGCGAAACGACGGTGGGTCGGCGAGGTCCCCCAGAGCGATCTGCACCTGCACGCGCTGGGGCCCGAGGCGACGAGGCTCGCGCACGAGACAGCGCACGGGCTGTCCGTCGGCGATGAGACGGCGTAGTAGCGCCGAGCCGATGAGCCCGGTGGCCCCGGTGAGCAAGAGCATCGACCAAAGCTAGCGGAGTGCGCCCGGCGGACGACACGCGCGTGCATGCCCCATCCGAGGGATGGTCAGGCTGGGCCAGACCGCCTCGCTACTATTCGTTGTCCCGTCCAAGTAGCCCCAAACGATCGAGAAGGAAGCGAATGGCCTACGTAATCGCTGAGCCGTGCATTGGCACGAAGGACAATTCCTGCGTCGAGGTGTGCCCCGTGGATTGCATCCACCCGACGCCCGACGAGCCCGGCTATGACGCGGCCGAGATGCTCTACATCGATCCGGAGGAGTGCATCGACTGCGACGCTTGTGTCGAGGCATGCCCGGTCGATGCGTGCTTCGCCGAGGATCAGCTCCCCGACGAGTGGCAGAAGTTTTCCCAGATCAACGCGGAGTACTTCGCCAACGCCAAGTAGCCTAGCCCTACCTACCGGGCCGCTGGCGCGGCCCGGCCAGATGGGAAGGTGTTAGGCCATCGGAGGGGCAGGCCGGTCAGATGGGAGGGTGTTAGGCCATCGGAGCGGCAGGCCGGTCAGATGGGAGGTATTAGGCCATCGGGAGCGACATACCCGCCGGCTTCGGGCTGGCCGGTGGCGATGGTGGGCTCGGTGCGCTTGCGGCGAGCGGGAGCGTGGGCAGCTCCATCGGGGCCATCGCGATCAGGCCACGCGCGGCCTGGCGGATCGCCTGCGAGGCTGGGTCGTCGGGATCCTCGATCGCGAGCGGGACCCCGTTGTCAGCCTGTTCGCGTAGCGGCATGGTGAGCGGCACCCTGGCAAGCAGAGGTACGTCGAGCTCGTCGGCGAGGTCCTTGCCGCCCCCCTCGCCAAAGATCGCGTAGCGCTCGCCGCCGGGGGTTGTGAAGCCAGACATGTTCTCGATCACCCCGCAGATCTCAAGCGACACCTTGTTGGCCATCTCCGCGGAGCGGCGGGCCACCTTCTGGGCGGTTGCCTGAGGCGTCGTCACGATCACGAATTGGGCTTGTGGAAGCAGCTGGGCGAGCGTCATCGATACGTCACCGGTGCCAGGGGGAAGGTCGATCAAGAGGTAGTCGAGTACCCCCCATTCCACGTCTTGCAGGAACTGGTTGAGCGCCTTGTGGAGCATTGGCCCGCGCCATACCACGGCGGCGTCTTCCTCCAGGAAGAAGCCGATCGACATCACCTTTACGCCCTGGGACTCCAGCGGCACGATCTTGCGCTGCGGGGAGACCGGCGGACGCGTGGCGCCGAGGCCGTACATGCGCGGGATCGAGTATCCCCAGACGTCGGCGTCGAGGATGCCGACGCGCTTGCCTTCGGCGGCGAGGGACGCGGCGAGGTTGGCGGTGAGCGTGGACTTGCCCACTCCGCCCTTGCCCGAGCCGACGCAGATCACGTTGGAGACCTGTGCGAGTGCTCCGGCCGGCAGGCTCGCGCGCCCGAGCTTCTGCTGCAGGGCGCTCTTCTCGCTGTCGCTCAGCACGTCGAAGTAGACGTTTACGTGAGCCACCCCGTCGATCGCGGAGACGGCCTCGGCGACCGAGGTCTGGAAATGGTCGCGTATCGGGCAGCCCGCGGTGGTCAGCGAGACGGTCACGTCTACTACACCGTTCTCGGAGATGTCGATCGAGCGCACCATCTCAAGCTCTACGATCGAGCGGCGCAGCTCCGGGTCGATCACCACCTCCAGGGCCTTGAGGACTTCGTCGCGGTTCATGTCTGCTCGCATTCTCGCAGAGAAGAAAGTGCCGGCGGGGCGATAGGGGGTCGCCCCGCCGGCGAGGGAGGAGAGGTGCTTCTACTGCCGGCGGAGATATGAGGCCGGCAGACCTTCCCGTTCCCGATCTCTCCTGTCCGGGACGGGGGAAGCTTCGGGGCCCTTCACGGGCCCTGAAGCTCAGACTAGGTTCAGGATGCGCTCCTGGACACGGCTGGCGAGCTCCTCGCCGTCGCGCTGGCGGCGGCGCACCTCACGCTCGACGCGCGTGCGCGTCTGGCGCACCTCGCGTTCGACTCGCACGCGGGTCTTGCGGACCTCGCGCTCGAGGCGACTGCGGGCGGTGTTGCCGCGCCGCTCGAACTTGCGCAGCTGCGCGTTTGCCTTCGAGGGTGTTCCCAAGGTGCCGATCGTGTCGTTGACACGCGCGAGCACCTGTTCGCGAGCGATCAAGGCGGCGCCGACGGGGATCAGCACGGCACGCTCGGCGTAGGAGCTTACGGTACCGGTCTTGACGGCCTGGGCAGAGCGCTTGGTCGAGGCGCTGGCGTTGCTCGTCGTCGAGCGGGACGCCGTCGCGCGCTTGGTTGTCTTCGCTCGCGCCGTGCTCTTGGCGGCGGGGCGGCGCGTCTTCGCGCTGTTGGCTTGCGTGGTTTGGGCTGTTGCCATCTGGAGGGGGTCTCCTATTTACGGGGGTACACTTGTTCTGGTTGGTGCGAGCTTAGCACCGAACACATGTTCCTAACCCGCTTTCGAGAGATCGTTACACCAGAAACTCAAGCGCGGGTGAACACCCTGTAAAGAAGCTCTATGAATCTTCGGAGCTTGCGCGCGGTGGAACGTGTGTTCGCGACAGCCACAGCTCTGGGTGCTCGAGCTCGTGTGTGCTCGGGAGCATCTCCGCCGAACTCCACGCCACAGTCAACCCCTCCGGTCCGGCTTGCGCGACCACCGCGTCGCAGAAGCTCCGTCCAACCTCGTACTGACGCAGCTTCATCTCGAGGCCAAGCAGCCGCTCGAGGATGCGCCAGGGCCAGCCGCGCTCGCGCCGGCGCCGATTCATCGCCGTGCGCATACGCTCCATCGTGGGCAGCTCCTCGGCGCCCACCGCATCCATCACGTGCTCGGCGTGGCCCTCGATCAGGGACATGGTGGCCTGCATTCGCTCGACGAGCGCCCAGCGATCCTCCCCGAGCCCGAAACGCAGGAGTCTCTCCCCCGCGCAAGCGCTCGCCGAGCGTGCGCAGCTCGGACGCGCCCGGGATACGAAGCGCCCGGCCAAGCCCCCACACCGACCTGCATTCCGTCGATCAGCTCACGCAGGAGTCCCGCCAGATGCCCGCGCAGCCACGGAGCCCCACCGAACTGGACGGCGTGGGTGACCTCGTGGATAGCCACCCACGCGCTGAACTCCTCGTGGTCGAGGCCGAGGTTGCGTGAGGCCTGGGCCAGGTTCGGCGCGAGCAGCAACAGGCGCGGTGGCCGCTCGGGGTCGAGCAGGGCGATGTCGTACTGGCCGAGCACGCGCTGGGAGAGCAGCCCGGTGACGGCCCCCACCTGCGCCCCGAGCAGCAGCTGGGTGATCGATCGCATGGCGGGGCCAAGCGGACCCGAGCCCTGGCCCACGCGCTCGGTGAGGGGGTCGAGCAGCGGGCGCATCGTCGCGATGTTGGCCTCGATCCAATGGGGACGGTCGATCGACTCGATCACCGGCAGGCGCTCATTGAGGGCGAGCCCGGTGTAGGCACTCACCCGGGCCGCAAACTGCTCGGCCAGGGACTGCATCCCGTTTACGTTCGAGCCGGATTGATTTGCCCACCCACTCGTCCCGGCGAGCATCTCGCCAACCCGCTGTGCCACGTTCCAGTCGATGCCATCCATCCCATGAGGGTACGCCCCCGGGGCGGGTGCGCTCGTATGCTTGGGTTGTGGCCGTCTCCAGAATCGCGTTCGCCTCGCCGGCAGACAGGGTGGGTGCTGTGGACGCGGCTGGCACCTTCTTCGAGAGAGCGGCCGCGCGCGACGTGCTCGCGTGGATACGGCTGTTGAGCGACCCTCGCGATTCCTCAGCGGTGGTGCGCGCTCTGGGACGCCCCCGATCGAGCTGCGTCTCCTTGACATCGCGCGCGTGGTGCAGGTGGCGCGCAAGGCAAAGCTCGACATGGTGGCGGCGCTCGGGCCCGCCGTCGAGGCGCCGCAGATGCCCCCGGAGGCGCGCGAGCGGATCGAACGCTTCCAGGAGCTCCACCGCGAAGCGCGGATCGCCTTCGAGGCGCTCCGCCCACGTCTGCGGGTGCAGTCCCCAGGAGTTGGCGGACGAGTTGACCGTTGCCTCTGAGGCACGGCTGCTCGGGGGCGAGACGATCTCGCAGGTGCGTGCCCAGACGCTTGGAGGCGACGGTCGAGCTGATGCGGGAGGAGGTGCTCGGAGGGGCCACTCGGATCGCGGGCCGCCTTGGCGAGTTGCGCCTGGACACGGACCTCGATATCTCCCACGGCGTTGTGCGATACCTGGAGCTCGTCAAGCTCGCCGCGCTGAGGGAGCGCCCGCCCGGTCAGAGCGTGGCGGAGGCGCTGGCCGACATAAACCAGCGCCTGCTCGCCGCGTGCACTCCGCTGCAGCGTGAGATCTTCCAGACCTCGACGCTCGACGAGACGCTACTTGCAGGGGAGCGGGCCGGACTCCAGCCCGGCGGGGCTGTGCGGGACGGGCTCGAGCCCGGCGGTACGGCGCAGGCGGAGCTTGGTGGTGGCGCACCACTACGGCAGGCGGTGGCCACGCCCGCGCTTGGCGCCTTTGCGCGGCGCGAGGAACCATCGCTGCAGGCGTTCCTGCCCCGGCGCGGAGATGGCCTGGTGCTGTCCGCGTCGGACATCGACACCTACAGGGCCTGCCCGCTGCGCTACAAGTTCGCGCGCGTCCTGAAGATCCCCTCCGAGCAGACCCTGCACCAGCGCTTTGGGATCGCTGTGCACCAGGTACTCGAGCGCTACCACGCCTCTGAGCACACGACCGTGCAACAGATGATGGAGCTGTTCGAGGGGTGCTGGCGACGCGGGGGGTTCGGCGAGAGCGACAAGGAGCGGGAGCTGCACGCCAAGGCTCGTGCGGCGCTCGTCCTCTATCACCAGCATCTGGAGGCCCACGAGGCCGAGCCGGTGTGGTTCGAGCGCTCGTTCTCCTTCAAGCTGGGTCCGCACCACCTACGCGGGCGAGTGGACCGTGTCGACAAGCTTCCGGACGGGGCCTACGAGATGATCGACTACAAGACCTCGCGCCCGAAGACGGCAGAGCAGCTGAAGGATGACGTCCAGCTCTCGCTCTATGCGGTCGGTGCCCGCGAGTCGTGGGAGGTCGAGGCGGAGCGGCTCTCCTACTACTACGTGCTCGACGACCTCAAGGTGCCGGTCCCCTCGGCGGAGATGGACGGCGACTGGATCGCGCGGGTCGTAGCCGAGGTGGGTGAGGCGATCCTCGCGCAGCGCTTCGAGCCAACCCCCTCGCCTTCGACGTGCGCCCTGTGCGACTACCGCATCGCCTGCCCCGCATGGGAGCGGTGAGAGTAACTCGCGGTGTTTCCCTAGCCAAGTGCGACGGTGATCACGCCGGCTGCACAGACCGGCGCAGGAACCTCGTCGCCGTGTTCGCGGAGGCTGGCAATGTGGAGGTCAACTCCCTCGCGGATCAACCCTTCGGCCTCTGCTCGGGTGTCTGCGACGACGCCCAGCCCGGGAAGATCCGGACAATACGCTCCCCAGCCGCCGGCGCCCTGCTCATAGATGACGACGTACTCGCTCATCGTCCGCGTCCCTTCAGTTTGGCCTGCCAGATGATGTTCTCCAGTGTACCGACGGGCAGGTCCTTGCCGCGTTGGCCAGCGACCGTCACGGTGCCAGGCTTCTCGGGGTGTCGGTATATGCGGTGGCTGCCGCGCTGGCGCTCAAAGCGCCAGCCGTCGGCCTCGATCAAGCGGATCACGTCGCGAACCTTCACCCCTCCTTGTCCGACGCGCCCTCGCGGCCGGGACAGTTCTGGGCCGCCAGGGCCAGGTCGTACCGATTGATGGGCTGCTTTCGAGGTGACTTCCAGCAGGACCACTTGACAACTTGCGTCAGTGGGGTATATAGTGGCTACGTGTTCGTATCCGTCAAGGGTGCGGCGTACATAAGGTCGGGTTTTGGGTTGGTCCTTGTGGTCTGACGCTTAACCGGTTTGAGCAGGGCCCTTGGGAGAGGGACCGGGTCGTCTTTGAGAGAGGGTTGTTTTTCGCGTGGTTTCTTTGGGGAATAGCGTTGTTGAGAGTCCGTGTGCTCACGGGGCTGACGTAATAGGACGCGTCAGCGTCGCTGACGCGTCTCTCTCTCTCTCTCTCTCTCTCTCTGCGCCCCGAGGCTTGACCCTCGTTGGCCGGCCCTAGCGGGCTGGGCCTGTTCCCCCGAAGGGGGTAGGGGTTGTGTTGGGCGTCTAGGCGCTGGCAGCCCTCGCCGCGACTGTTCGTCGCGGCCCTCTGGGTATAGGGCCCGGCTTGGTCATCGGCGCCCGAAAGGGTGCTTGTGCCCCGCGATGGGGTGCTCGTGCCCCGCTATGGGGTGCTCGTGCCCGGCAATGGGGTACTCGCGCGTTATAGGCGCGCTTTCAGTTTTTCGTTCGGTGGGCGTAAGTGTGTGTGCCTGCGGGTGTTGTTGTGTTTTTGCGGGCAATGGTCTGGCCTTGTGGGCTTGGGCCGGATCGATCATGCCCCGGGCGGGGCTCGTCTAGGGAGGCTGTGTTGTGAGGGTTCGCGATCTGGGTGCTGTCGGGTTCGTGTTGATGGTGTGTGTGGCGCTGTTGGGTGTGTTCAGCGCTCCGGTGTTTGCTGGTGCGCCGGAAACTCCGGAAACGGGTGCGGCGAGTGCGGTTACCGCGTCGTCGGTGACGTTGAATGGTGTTTTGAACCCTAATGCTCCTGGGGAACCGGGGGAATACGAGTTTTTGTATAGCCAGTCGGCGACCGAATGCGTGGAAGGCGCTGTGTCGCCCGTACCGGCTGGTTTGGCTGTGGGTTTTGAAAAGGAAGCCGTGTCTGTGGGGGTGTCCGGTCTCCGCCCCAGCACGCAGTACACGTTCTGCTTGTTGGAGCGCAACGCCGCTGAAGAAGTCGGGGTTGGGCTGGGAGTGACGTTCACGACGTCTGCCGCTCCACCGAGCGTGGACAGCGAGGCGGTCTCCGGGGTTAGCTCGACGGGTGGGAGCTTGGAAGCGCAGATCAACCCGAACGGGCAGAAAACCACGTACTCGTTTGAATACGCGACCAACGAAGCATTGACGGGCGCCACGACGCTTCCCGGTCCCGGACCGCTCCCGGCGGGGTTCGGTGATCAGCTTGTGAGTGTGTCAACGGGTGGTGTGCTTGTAGCGGGCACGACCTATTTTTATCGTGTCGTGGCGGCGAACGGTACGCCACCCGCGAGTAATGGGACCTTGCAGTCCTTCACAACGGTGCCCCTCCCGAATACCGATCCGCCTAGTGCGATCGGTGCGACAAGCGTGACGCTCAACGGTCATTTGACGTTGGATCCTGTCGATACGACCTACTCTTTCATCTATAACACTGGTGGGGGATGCGCTGGGGGTAGCACCACGACTGTTGGCGACGCGGGTAGTGGCGCGGGTGGCGAAGTGTCTGAGAGCACGAGCGTCACAGGGCTGCTACCGGGTACCCAGTACACCGTCTGTTTTGTCATTTCGAACGCGTATGGTTCAGAACAGGGTCCGCCTGTCTCGTTCTCGACACCCGCATTGGCTCCCTCGATCGTTAGCGAGTTCACCTCGCAGGTGGGTCCGTCCGGTGTGACGTTGAACGCTCAGATAGACCCTGATGGTGCAGGAACGACTTATCACTTCGACTACGGCACCACCAACTCCTACGGTCAGAGCACCCCGGAGTCCGCCTCTATCGGTTCAGATAACAGTAACCATACGGCGTCCGCTGCGATCCAGGGTCTGCAACCCGGAACGACATACCACTATCGTGTAGTCGCCACGAATTCCCAGAGTCTTGGTGGTGGGACGCTTGGATCCGATCGTACGTTTGTGACGCCTATTGCTGATGGTCAGGCCCCGGGCTCGAACCACTCGGAAGGTTGCGCGAACGAACAGTTGCGAGCCGAACAGCCGTCTGGGTTGGGGTTGCCCGATTGTCGCGCGTATGAGATGGTCTCACCCCTCGAGAAGAACGACGGTGACGCGATTGCCGGTGGACGCGGAGGCTGTTTCGTCGAGTATTCGAATCGGTCGTCGGTGTCGGGGGGGGCGATTGTTTATGAATCTCCTGGTTCGTTTGGGGGGGCGGCGGGGTCGCGTTTGTGTAATGCGTACGTCTCCAGGCGGGGAGGGGATGGTTGGTCGACGCGGTCTATAACTCCTGCGCACGTGGCTCTGGAAGGTCTCCTTGGTGGGGCCGACGAAGTATTTATGGGTATGGCGTTTACGCCTGATCTCGCGAGGGGAGTCCTAACCGGACAGACGACGCCCTTGACCCCTGAGGCTCCCGTGGGTGGCTATCGGGAGTTGTATGTAGCGGATCTTACAAGCGGTTCCTATCAGTTGGTCTCAAATAGTCTCGAATCTGCAGAAGTGATATCGCCGTTGCTTCTAGGCGCCTCGGAGGACCTCAGTCACGTTCTCTACAGCAAGAGCTACGTGGTCGGAGACGGCCCGTCGCTCTACGAGGAGGTGAACGGCGAAAGGATCAACGTGAGCGTGACCAACAGCGGCGAACCGATGTCCGCCGCGGCGGGGGGCGCCAACGGTCGCGGTGATGACACGCAAAACGAGAGGGATTGGCATGCGTTGTCTGCCGACGGCTCGCGGGTAGCGTTCACAAGTCCGTATCTGCAGGAGGGTGAAGAAGGGAATGTGTATGTGCGTGTGAATGTCGGCGAGCCTCAGAGTCCTGTAGATCAGGCGGGGGTGTGTACTGTTGCTGGGGATGCTTGTACTGTTGAGGTGTCGGCGTCGCAGCGCGGTGAACCTGATTCTCATGGGTCGTTCCGGGCGCGTTATCGTGGTGCGAGTGCGGATGGTTCGCGGGTGTTTTTCACGAGTCGCCTAGAGTTGACGGAAGATGCGTTCACAGGGTCAGCAGACAATGCGGCGAACTTGTATGAATACAATTTCGAAAGGCCGGAAGGGGAACGGCTGAAGGATTTGACGGTGGATACGACCGATGTCGAAGGCGCTGGGGTGTTGGGTGTAGCGCAGATGAGCGAAGATGGGTCGTACGTGTATTTCGTCGCCAAAGGTGCCCTGACCGGTGGCGAACAGAACGCTCAGGGAGACGCTGCGCAGGCTGGCCAAGCGAACCTCTACGTGATCCACGACAACGGGATGCCCCGGTTCATCGGAACCCTCGAAAACGGCGACACAGAACCCGAAAAAGACGAACGGACGAACGAAGGAGGTGACGCGAGCGACTGGTCTAACAATCTCACGATCAACCAGGCCGACGTGTCCCCGAGCGGGACGCTATTGGCGTTCCGCTCGCAGAGAAGCGTCACCGGGTATGACAACGAACAAGCAGAACACAGCGAACTGCCGAAAGGAGAATGCCATCGTGGCGCCAGCAAACATCTCTGTATGGAGGTGTATCTCTACGATGCGGTGTCTGGTGGTTTGGCGTGCGTGTCGTGTAATCCTAGTGGCGCGCGACCGCTTGGTGAATCGAGCCTCAACAGCTTGTATGTTCCTGAGGAACAGCTTTACAAGCAGCGGCAGTTCTCCGAAGACGGCAGTCGCCTGTTCTTTCAGTCCTTCGATGCGTTGTCGCCGCATGACAGTAACGGCCGCCAGGATGTGTATGAGTACGCGGGCGGGCATGTGTATGCGATCTCCGATGACGCGGGGTCCCATGACTCGTTTTTCCTGGATGCGAGTCCGAGTGGGAGCGATGTGTTCCTTGCGACGGCCGATCAGTTGTTGCGCCAGGACACGGATCTCCGTCTCGATATCTACGATGCGAGGGTCGGCGGCGGGTTCCCAGTAAATGTGTCGCTCCCGACGTGCGATAACGGAGATTCGTGTAAGCCGCCTCCGGCGGCGCAGCCGGGAGTGTTCGGTGCGCCCGCGAGTGCGACGTTCTCCGGCGCGGGAAATATCACACCGGTCGTGACCAGCAAACCCGCGGCAAAGAGAGTCAAGCCAAAGGTGTGCAAGAAGGGCTTTGTCAAGAGGCGGGGTAAGTGTGTAAGGCGGAAAGCGAGAAGGTCTGGTAGTCATTCCAAGAGGGGGAGGAAGTGATCATGGTAAGGCGAATGCTGCCCTTCTTGTTGGCGTTGTGCGGATCGTTGTTGTTGGCCGCCCCTGCGGTAGCCTCATTCGGGGTGAGAACGTTCAGCGTGAAGGCCGAAAACCAGGACGGGTCCCCAAATGTGCAGGCAGGCTCGCATCCCTACGCGCTGACCACCAGTTTCATGCTGAACGAAAACTCCTTCCCTGAACCACTGGAAAACAGCCCGAAGGACATTCAAGTGGATCTGCCACCCGGGTTCTTCGGCGACCCCCACGCAACCCCGAGATGCGCATTCTCAGAATTCTCCGTCACCGCATGCCCAGCCAACACGCAAGTCGGCGTAGAGACGACATACATCGTGAACGGGGGAGAAATTACATCGCAGGGTGGTGTGGTCTACAATCTCGAACCCTCACCTGGGGTGGCGGCGGAGTTCGGATACCATTTCCTAGGTTCCATCGCACCGATACAACTGGATGTGTCGGTACGCACGGGTGGGGACTACGGGCTGACGGTAAAGGTTCCCAACGTCCTGGCGGCCGCGCCGATAGCGGGATCCAGCGTGACGCTATGGGGTGTGCCGTGCGCTGTGAACGGGACCGGCTGTCTGCCGCAACTACCGCTGTTGACGAACCCCACGTCGTGTGGTGTGCCGCGTACCGCGACTATCAGCACGGACTCGTGGGACAATCCGGGGAAATATGTTTCGATGAACTCGGCGATGCCCGAGATCGAAGGTTGCAACAAACTGGATTTCAGTCCTACGATCACGGTGACACCTGATGGGTCGGCTGGTAGTACCCCGACGGGGTTGGGTGTGGATTTGCATGTTCCGCAGGGTTCGACACAGAACCCTGTCGGGTTGGCTGAGGCGACGGTGAAGAACACGACCGTCGCGCTGCCCGCGGGAATACAGGTGAGCCCCAGTGCCGCTGACGGGTTGTTGGCCTGCTCTGAAGAACAGATAGGCCTTCATAACGCGAATGCACCGGCGTGCCCCGACGCTTCGAAGATCGGGAACGTCGAGGTCGATACACCGTTGCTGGATGAGCCATTGAAGGGGTCCGTGTTCTTGGCCGCACAGAACGCGAACCCGTTCGGGAGTCTCGTGGCGCTGTACGTGGCTGCTGAAAGCAAGAAGTTCGGGGTGCTGATCAAGGTCGCGGGACAAGTATCGCTCGATCCCGTGACGGGCCAGTTGGTCACGACGTTCAAGGAAACCCCAGAGTTGCCGTTCAGCGATTTCAAGCTGCAGTTCTTCGGGACCGACAGGGCACCCTTGACTACCCCCGCAGAGTGTGGGACCTATACGACGGAAACGTCTATCGAACCGTGGACGGAAACAGGGTCCGCGGCTCCCTCTTCGAAGTTCCAGATCACGAGCGGTCCGGGCGGGAGTCCTTGTTCGAGCCCGCAACCGTTCAGCCCGAGCTTCCAGGCTGGGTCAACCAACCTACAGGCGGGTGCTTTCACGCCGTTCACGCTCACGATGACCCGTCCCGATGGTAACCAGACGCTCAGCAGGGTCGAAATGCAGATGCCCCCCGGCCTGTTGGGGACCCTCGCGAACGTGAAACTGTGCGGGGAACCACAGGCAGCGCAGGGGACTTGTGGCGAAGACAGCCTGATCGGCCACACGATCGTCAGCGCCGGCTTGGGTAACGACCCGTATACGGTTACGGGCGGCAAGGTGTTCGTCACGACGGGGTATAAAGGCGCGGCCTACGGCCTGTCGATCGTCAACCCGGCGAAGGCCGGCCCATTCGACCTCGGAACTGTTGTGGTGAGGGCTGCGATCAATGTCGATCCGCATACCGCGGCGTTGCATATCGTCAGCGATCCGTTGCCGACGATGCTGGATGGGATCCCGTTGCAGTTGCAGCACGTGAACGTCACGGTTGACCGGGACAAGTTCACGTTCAACCCAACAGACTGCGAAAAGACACAGATCGTTGGCACCCTGTCCAGTAGCCAGGGAGCGACGAGTCAGGTCTCAACACCGTTCCAGGTGACCAACTGCGCGAAACTCGCATTCAAACCAAAGTTCGCGGTATCCACAAGCGGGAAAACATCAAGGGCTAACGGGGCGAGCCTGCACGTCAAGCTGACCTATCCGGCGAGCCCGTTTGACGCGAACATCGCCAAGGTCAAGGTGGATCTGCCTAAGCAGTTGCCGTCTCGTTTGACGACACTGCAGAAGGCGTGCCCGGCGGCGACGTTCGAAGCGAACCCCGCGGCGTGCCCGCCAGCGTCGATAGTGGGACAGGCGAAAGCCAGCACGCCGGTGCTACCGGTCGGCCTGGAAGGCCCTGCCTATTTCGTCTCGCATGGTGGGGAAGAATTCCCGCAGCTGGTCATCGTGCTGCAGGGTTACGGTACGACAGTGGACTTGGTGGGCTCGACGTTTATCAATAGCAAGACGAACGTCACGAGCAGCACGTTCAAGACCGTCCCCGACGTACCCGTGGGCACATTTGAACTGACGTTGCCTCAAGGCAAGTATTCCGCGCTCGCGGCGAACGGGAACCTGTGCTCGACCAAGCTGAAGATGCCCACATCGTTCGTGGGACAGAACGGGGCGGAGCTACATCAGTCCACACCGATCAGCGTGAGCGGGTGTCCCAAGCACAAGAAGGCAAAGAAAGCACATAAGGCAATCAGGCATAGGAAGAAGAAGTGAGAGATGGCCGTCAAGCGAAGGGTGCACCCTAACGGGCATACCCAAAGGGGCACAGGCAGGCACCCAAACGGGCATACCCACAGGGGCACAGGCAAGCCGACTGAGGGGGTGCCTGGCGGTGTCAGTCGCGAGAGCAATGGTGTGGTGAGGCATGAGCTTTCCCCGGTCGGGGGGCACCCTCAAGGACGCTCCCCACTGGGCGCGGGCAAGCAGGGGGTTGCGCGTGAGCGTGTGCTTGAGATCCAGCGGGTGCGGATTCTTGCGGCGATGGTGGAGGTGTCTGCTGAGCGGGGTGCGGCGAATGTAACCGTTGCCCACGTTGTGGAGCGTGCGGGGGTGTCGCGTCGCACGTTCTACGAGCTCTTTGGCGGCCGCGAAGAGTGTTTTCTCGCCGCGTTCGACGATGCGATAGCACGCGCCTCGCGTTACGTCCTTGACGCGTATGACCCTACAGCGAAGTGGGCCCAGCGGGTCAGAACAGGGCTTGTCGGGTTGCTCTCGTTCCTGGATGCGGAGCCCGATGCCGGCCGGCTCCTGATCGTGGGGTCGCTCGGCGCGGGCCCCGGTGCGCTGGAGCGCCGTCGGCGCGTGTTCGAGCAACTGGTGGCTGCTGTGGACGAGGGGCGCACCCTTGCGGGCACAGGCAAGCAGTCAAGGGCTGGCAATGAGTTGCCTGCCCTGACGGCGGAGGGGGTGGTCGGCGGGGTCCTCTCGGTGCTTCACTCGCGCCTGCTATCCAACTCCCGCGGCGATGGGGAGTATGGCGCGGGCGCCCTTCCGAGCGGCGAGGGTTCTCTCATACAGAGCTCCAATGGCGATTCGTTGCTCACCTTGGCGGGTCCTCTGATGGGCATGATCGTGCTTCCGTATTTGGGTCCGGCCGCGGCTCGCCGTGAGAACGCCCAACCCATCCCCATAAACCCATCCCATGCTCACCACCCTCACGGGAACCCCCTCGGGCAACTGGATATGCGCCTCACCTACAGGACAGTGCGCGTCCTGATGGCGCTCGCTGCCCATCCCGGCTCCTCCAACCGCCTTGTCGCCGACGCCGCCGAGGTCACAGACCAGGGCCAGATGTCCAAGCTGCTCGCCCGCCTCGATGGGCTCGGCTTGATCGAGAACACCGGCGGAGGAGCCTCCCGCGGGGAACCCAACGCCTGGACACTCACCGACAAGGGCTGGACGATCCAAGGCGCGATCACCGAACCCACTCGGTGTGCCTGAGTTTCGCTGCGCTCTCAACTCATAACCGAACCCAAGCCCGGCATTATGCTGCGCTTTAGGCTCTGTGATTAGCTTCAGTGGCGGATGAAGAGAAGCGTCACGAAGGGAGGGGCTCCACTGCACGCGTGCGTCTGCCTGCCCGCGCTGTCGCTGCTGACTCTCCTCCTGCTCTCCGGTTGCGGCAGTGGCTCCTCCACCTCTTCCCCCGCCGTCCCGGCCTCCCCAGCCGCCTCGGCCACGCAGGGCTCCGCGGTCTCCGCCGCCGACGCCGTGGCGCTCGTGTCGGGCACCCCGATCGCCAAGTCAAGCTACGCCCACTGGTTTGCGATCGAGAAGGCCCTCGGTGCCGCCGGCTCCCCGAGCCACCAGGCGCTCGGTTTCCTGATCACATCCGAGTGGGTGCTCGGCGAGGCTGCCGCGCGCCACATCTCGGTCTCTGACGCCGAAGTCAAGCGGCACTACGCCCAGCTCGTCCACCAGAGCTTCCCCAAGGCGGGCTCCCTGAAGAAGTACCTCGCCAAGTCCGGCGAGACCGAAGCGGACCTGCTGGCGCGCATCAAGGTGGAACTGCTCGCCTCGCGCATCGCCGCGAAGGTCACCGCCGGCAAGAGCGCGACGCAGCGCACCACCCTCTTGACGGGCTTTGAGAACAACTTCCACGCTCATTGGAAGCGCCTCACCGTCTGCCACGCGGGTTATGTGATGGAAGACTGCAAGCAGTACCGGGGCAAGCCGGAAAACCTCACCGCCACGAGCTCGCGGGGCAGCGCTTCCGCGGGTGCGTCGGGGGGGTCCCAATCGACCAACTCCGCCTCCAACCCCAACGGCGAGGTCTACACCTCCCCCGGAGCCTTCTCCATCTCAAGCACGGCCTTCCAGCGCAACGGGGCGATCCCCGCCCAGTACACATGCGCGGGAGCGGGTATCTCTCCGCCGCTCTCCTGGACGAAAGTGCCCGCCAAAGCCGCCGAGCTGGTCCTCTTCATCATCGACGACAACTCCTCCTCCAAGTCCGGGGGTATCCGCTGGGTCGTCGGCGGAATCGATCCCACCTCCACGGGGGTCGCCGCGGGCAAGGTGCCCACCGGGGGGATCGTGGGCACCGGCACATCCGGCAAGGCCGCCTACAGCCCGATCTGTCCGGCCAAGGGCAAGAGCGACACGATCGAGCTCGTGATGTACGCCCTCAAGAAGACGATCCCGCTCTCCCCCGGTTTCCAGCCGTCAAAGGCCGAGGCGGAGTACGGGGGCGGCAAACTGCTGATGGGCTCGGCCGCCGTCACCTACGGGACAGCCCACCGGCCGTAGCCCCGTTGAGGGCTGCGTACTCCTCGAGCTTGCCCTCGATGAACTCCGAGGTGGCCCGCTCGCCCAGGAATGGCGCAAGGCAGATATGGACTACATGCGGGACGAGACGTGGGAAGTCCTGTACGGAACCCTTCCGGCACTGCCTGTAGCCGATCTCGGCCACGATCGCGGAGATCGCTTCCATCGCCACCGTCGACGGCGGGTCAGGGGTAAGTTGGCACCCCTCCCGCAAAAATATGGTGAATGCGGTGTGGGTGTCCTCGATACGCTGCACCGCCGGGCTGCCCACCGCGTGGGACTCCACATAGCCCACATGCATCAACGTGGGATGCCCGGCCTGGAATTGGGTGGCGGCCCGGACGCTTTCCCAGATGCGCTCAGGCCAGCTGGCGGCTCCGAAGAACGCACTCCCGGCCACGGCGAGAGTCTGCTGGATCGCAAGCTCGTGCGCCGCGAGAAACGCCTCCTGCTTGTCGCGAAAGTGGGCATAGAACACGCGCCTGTCCACGCGCGCCAGCACCGCGATATCGGCGACGGTCGTCGCGCTGAAGCCCTTCTCGACGGCCAGCTCGGCGACGGCGAACAGGATGCGTTCGCGGTGGTTGCGGGCGATCTCGGCACGCAACAGGCGAGAGCGGCCGGGCGGTATCGGCGCGGGGGCGTCGAACGCAAGCTCCACCGTATGGGGGGATGGCGGCAGCGGTGGACCGGGGGTGAGCGTACGCCAGCGGTGCTCGCGGGTGGGGTGTTCATAGCTTGCGATCCAGCGCTCCAGCTCCTCTCCAAGCGTGAGCAGGTTGTGCTCATCCAGACGCAGCAGCGGCGTGAGCATCGTGTACACGGCCCCAATCAGCGCCGCGGTTGGCAGATCCGGGCTGAGCGAGTCGGGGGCGCTCCGTGCGTGGGCCTCCTCGACGATCTGTGCGATCGCGTCAACCGTCCGATCGCGTTCGTCGAGAGCCCGCGGCCCACCGGCCATCATCTCGCTGGCTACGAACCGTGCGCGGTCTGGCATCCCATGTGTCAGCTCCACCATCACCCGCACCGCCGTCTGGGCAGCCTGCTCGGGTGGTGCCTCCTCCACGACACGGCGGATGTACTCCACGACGGGACCCACGATTTCGCGGTTGACCGCCAGGAAACAGTCGTCCTTGTCGGTGAAGTAGTCGTAGAAGGTTGGGCGCGACACGCCCGCGTGGGAGATCGTCTTGCTCACGGTCGCCTCCGCATACCCATAGCGGACGGCTGTCTGCAGCATCCCCTCGATCAAGCGCTCCCGCTGAGTTGACTTACGATCCTTTGCGGACATCGTGTTTATCTCTCTACGGACGCGTGGTGGCGGCGCGTACGGGCACCGCACAAGCTAAGGCGGGTTCATTGTGAGTCTCGGCCAGCGGCCCCCCTCCCCGAAGATCCCGGTGGTAGGAACTCAACCCAAATCTGCCACGTCAGTGTAGCAACTCCGCATCGCGCGTTTATGTAACTCCGGGCGCAGATCGGCGTTCGGAAGCAGATCTGCGCTGGTGTTTGTAGCCAGGGTCGGGAGCGGGGGGCTCCTCAGCTCTCGATCCCCCGCTGCCTGAGAAACCGTTGGAATTCGCGAGCCAGGAGATCTCCCGAAGGCAAGTCCTGCGGGCTGATGGCCGTCTGCTCACTCTCCGCGGCCCGCTTCTCCAGGCGCTCCACAAACGCCTGGATGTCCGGATCGGATTGCACCGCCAGGCCCACCTGGTGCTCGTACTCCCCGGAGGCCTGCTCGAGCTCGGAGACGTCAACCGAGACCCCCACCAGCAGCTCGAGCTTGCGCAGCAGCGCCAGGGCAGCCTTCGGGCTCGCGGCGGCGGCGACGTAGTGGGGGACGCTCGCCCACACGCTCGCCGAGGGGAGCCCCGCGTCGGCGCAGGCGGCGTGCAGGACGCCCACGATTCCCGTGGGGCCCTCATAGACGCTCGATTCAAGCCCCAGGCGTTTGAGCAAGTCCGCGTCTGAGGAGAATCCCGTCATCGAGACCGGCTGAGTGTGGGGCACGTCGGCCAGGAGTCCGCCGAGTGTCACCACCAGCTGCACGTCGAGGGCTTCGGCGAGGTCCACGATCAGCGAGCTGAAGGTGCGCCAGCGCATCGAGGGCTCGGCCCCCTGCACGATCACGAGGTCGCGTGGGGCGCGTGGGGCGCGCGCCTCGAGGATTTCCACCGAGGGCCAGGACACCACGCGCGCATTGGTCTCGTCGATCTTCACCCGCGGGCGGTTGGCCTGAAAATCGTAAAACTCCTCGGTGTCGATCTGGGCGAAGCGCTCGCCCCTCAGGGCTTGGGAGAGGAACGCGGTCGCGGTGGAGGCCGCGTCGCCGGCGTCGTTCCAACCCGAAAAAGAGCACACCATCGCCGGGGCCCTCAAGCCGTCGGGGCGACGATCCCAGATGAGTGGCTGCATCCGAACCACCGTACATCATGAAGACCTCATGTCCACTGGGAGCCCGACAAGCGACGCATTCGCTCAAACGCTCGCCACCCTGCGTGAGGGGGAGGTGGTGGACGCCGTGTTTGCGTGCGTGCGCAAGGAGCGGCTGATGGCGCGCTCCGGGACCCCCTATCTCGCGCTCGAGCTGCGCGACCAGAGCGGCAGCGTGAAGGGCAGGGTGTTCCGTGACGCCGATCTGCTGGCGGGCCGCTTCGAGCGGGGGGACCTCGTACGCGTGCACGGACGAGCGGAGCTTTTCCGCGAGGAGCTTCAGATCGCCGTGGAGCGAATCTCGAGCGTCGAGGTAGGCGACGATGAGGCGGTCCGCTTCCTGCCCGTATCCCGTCGCGACGTGGACGAGCTCGAGGGCTTCTTCGAGCATCTCGTCCGCGAGGTCTACGACCCCGGCCTCAAAGGCTTGCTGGAGCGGGTGCTCGGGGACCGAGAGCTGCGCGCCGAGCTTCGCAGGGCTCCGTGCTCGCTCCCCTCCACCGGCCCGGGGCGCTCCTCGGTCCACCACGCCTTCCTGGGGGGGCTCCTGGAGCACACCGTGGCGGTGGCCACCCTGGCTGTGGAGCTGTGCGCCGTGCACCCGCGTCTGGACCGTGACCTGCTGTTGTGCGCGGCGCTCGTTCACGATCTCGGCAAGACGCGCGAATACGCCTACGGGGCTGAGATCACCCGCACGGAGGAGGGACGCATGTTGGGACACGTCGAGCTGGGGCTCCGCGTGATCGCCCCACATGTCCCCCCCACGCTCGCACCGGATCGACGCCTGGCCCTGGAGCACTGCGTGCTCGCCCATCACGGGATGGATGGGGGAACCCAGCGCTTCGCCTCGGCCGAGGCGCTGGCCCTGCAGCGCCTCAATGCGCTCGATGCCGGCGTCAAGGGGGCCTTTGAGCAGGGCTTGGGACGTTAGCTCCCAGATGGTCTTCCCCCACGCGCGCGTGGGGGAAGCGCTTTCCGCAAACGACTCCACCAGCTCAAACGGCGGCCTGAGCCCGCATGGGCGTCGAGAAACCCCGGCCCCACTGTCAAGTATGGGCCCCGCCGTGCCGATCATCCAAGCGTGGGGGACCAACACAGCTCAACCGGCGCACCCGTGGGCGAACTCTCGCTCCTGCGCCCCGCCGAGGGGCCGCCTGTGCCTGCCGACGGCGGCGCGATGCGGCACCCCGCGTTGCAGGCGATCGCCGACGGCAAGCCCGGGCGACTGATCGGCGACGTGGTGGTGGACCTCGGGTTCGCCACGCGCGAGAAGGTGGAGGAGGCCGTCGAGCTGGCACGCGCGCAGCGCAAGCCCACCGGCCAGATCCTCGTCGAGCAGGGGATCCTGCGCCACGACCAGCTCGCGCGCGTCGTGGCCGACCGCTATGGCCTGGACTACATCGACCTGTCCGTCTATGAGCTCGACATGGGGGCCGTCAACCTGATCGACATGGACTCCATTCGCCGCTACCAGGCGGTGCCCGTGGGGTTCCTGGAAGACGGGACCCTGCTCTTGGCGATGGCGGATCCCACGAACGTGCTGACCGTGGATGACATCGCGATGCTCACCGGCAGGCGCGTGCGCTCAGCCTCGGCGTCGGTCGAGGACCTCAACATTCTGATTACAAGGCTCTCCAGGGTGGAGCAGTCCGTCGAAGCGATCGTGGAGGAGGAGGACGCGGCGGAGGCAGAGTTCGTGATGGACGAGGCCGACAAGGACGCGCCCGTCATCAAGCTCGTGCACTCGGTCATCGCCGACGCGATCGAGCAGGGGGCCTCGGACATCCACATAGACCCGGGTGAGGGAGACATGCGCGTGCTGTTCCGGATCGATGGGGTGCTCTCGCAGACTTCGACGCTCAAGCGCTCGATGGCCACGAGCGTGATCTCGCGCGTAAAGATCATGTCGGAGATGGATATCTCCGAGCGCAGGGTGCCTCAGGATGGCCGCTTCGCGCTGACCGTGGGGGGGCGCCGGGTGGACGTGCGCGTGACCACGCTCCCGCTCGTGTACGGCGAGGGGGCCTACCTGAGGATCCTCGACAAGGGGGTCACTGTGCGCGGTCTGGAGTCGCTGGGGATGCAGCGCACCGAGCAGGATCGCTTCGCCTATGCCATCGCCCGCCCCAACGGGGCGGTGCTCGTCACGGGGCCGACCGGCAGCGGCAAGTCCACCACCCTGTATGCGGCGCTGGGTGCCGTCAACGATGGCAGCCGCAGCATCCTCACGATCGAGGACCCCGTGGAGTCGCGCATCGCGGGGGTCAAGCAGATGCAGGTGGCGCCGAAGGCCGGGATGACTTTCGCGGGGGGGCTGCGCGCGATGCTGCGGGCCGACCCCGACGTGATCATGGTTGGGGAGATCAGAGACCGCGAAACCGCCCACATCGCGGTCGAGGCGGCGCTCACCGGCCACCTGGTGCTCTCCACGCTCCACACACGCGACGCCCCGAGCGCGCTCGGGCGGCTGATCGACATGGGCATCGAGCCGTTCCTGATCTCCTCGGCGATCGACTGCATCGTGGCCCAGAGGCTCGTGCGCGTGCTGTGCCAGCACTGCAAGCAGCCGAGCAAAGCGCCCGAGTCGGTGCTCGCCGAGTACGGCCTATATGAGTCCGAGGCATTCGAGCCGGTGGGTTGCACGCGTTGTGCCGCCACCGGCTACCGCGGGAGGATGGGGATCTACGAGGTGATGTCGGTCACCGAGGAGATTCGCGCGCTCATACTCAGCCGCGGCTCGGTTGACGAAATCGCCGCGGCCGCGATGCGCCAGGGGATGCGCCGCATGCGCGACGACGGGATCGCCAAGGTGCGCGCCGGTCAGACCTCGATCGCGGAGATCGAGCGGATGACCACGAGCATGCTCTGACCGGCGCGGCTTCGCGTTTGGGATGTCGTGCTTATTTCCTCTTAGCTTTGCGTTGCTTTGCTTTCGATTTGTCCTTCTTGTGCTTGTTTGTCCTGGCGTTTTGCTTTGGGCCCGCCGGCTCCAGGCGCGTCCCGCCCGCATAGGTCTTCGATACGGGGCAGTGCAGCGGACGGCCGAGGTCGAACGGACCCGAGATCGCCTGTGTCGGGACTCCCTTTTCCAGGTAGATGTCGGTGACGCTCAACAACGGGTCCACGCGCGGCTCGGCGCACAACGGCGTGGCGATCGAGAACTGTCCCGTGACCGTCTCCCAGCCGAGCTTGGTTGAGCCCACGCAATTGTCGGCCCAGCCCGGTAGTTCACCGCCGCAGGAGCTGTAGCATCGCGCTCGTGCAACTGCGCAGAGGGAGCTCGATCCTGGTCATCGCGAGCCTGATCATGGTGGTCAACAAGCCAGCCCTCGCAAAGGCCCCGTCGAGCCCTGCTCCCCACGAAGGCTCCTGCCCGATCCTCCCGGCGAGCAACCCGCTGAACAGGGACATCTCGCATGCGCCTCTCGATCCCAACTCCGCCAGGTACATAGAGAGCATCGGCGCCGAGGTCCATCTGCACGCCGACTTCGGCACGCCCCCGAGCTACGGCATTCCCTATGCGGTCGTGGGCCCCCACCAGCCCAAGGTGCCGGTTCATTTCACCGAATACGGCGAAGAATCGAATCCCGGTCCCTACCCGGTGCCGCCGAGGGCACCCGTGGAGGGGGCCGGCGAAGAAGGTGACCGTCACGTGCTCGTGCTGCAGGAGGGGACATGCAGGCTCTACGAGCTATACGCCGCGCAGCGCAAAGGCTCGGGGTGGGACGCCGGCTCAGGCGCCGTGTTCAACCTGCGCAGCAACGCCCTGCGTCCGGAAGGCTGGACCTCGGCGGACGCAGCCGGCTTGCCGATCTTCCCACTGTTGGTGCGCTACCCCGAGGTGAGAGCCGGGCGCGTCGATCACGCCCTGCGCGTGACCGTGCGGCGCACCCAGCGCGGCTACATCCATCCGGCCACCCACTTTGCCTCCAACGACTCCGATCCAAGTCTCCCGCCGATGGGCCTGCGACTGCGTTTGAAGGCGAGCTTCAGCCTGGCCGGCTACCACGGGGAGGCGCTCGTGGTACTGCGCGCACTGAAGCGCTACGGGCTGATCGTGGCCGACAATGGCTCCTCGTGGTACATCACCGGCGCACCCAGTCCCGGCTGGAGCGATGAAGACCTCGATCAGCTCAAGCGCGTCCCAGGCTCAGCGCTTCGAGGCGGTCCGCAGCGGGCCAATCCTGCGTCGCGGGTAGGGAGCGCGAGGTTGTGGGCATCCCGGCTCCCGCTCGCATGAACGAGCCCACCGGGCGTCGTTTCACGGCCCAGGGCGCGTCAGTGTCGATCGCTGTGGGCCGGATCCCGCTGCGGGACCGGCTCCTGGCGCGGGGCGGGCTCCTGCGCCGGGGCGGACTCTGGCGGCGCGCCGGCGGGCAGGCTTGGTTTCTCGTGATCGTGGCTATTGCTCTCGCCTGTGACGGACTGCTTGAACTCACGCAGCCCCCCGCCGAGCGAACGCCCGATCTCGGGTAGACGCCGGGCACCGAACACCAGCAGCAGGATCACTACGAGGAACGCGATGTGCAGGGGATTGTCGAGTCCCATCTACAGATAGTCTAGGCGCTATTGGCCGGGCCTGGGCGATTTCGGCTCGATACCCCGCTCTGGGGCGGGCCGGTGTCCTGTTCGCTCATCGCCTTTCTCACCAGCTGGACCGCCACGAGCACCATCAGAAGCGCGAAGCCCACCCGCAACACCGTCCCGGAGAGGGCGTTGGCGAGGGCAACGCCCGCCGCCGCGCCGGCGACCGAGAGCAGGCCCATCAGCAGGGCGTCGTGGCGGCGCACGTTGCCGTAGCCGTCCTGCTTGAAGGTGCCCACGATCGCGACCGGGATGATCGCCAGCAGCGAGGTCGCCTCCGCCTGGTGCTGGCCGAGCCCGAGGAAGATCACAAGGCCGGGCACGAACAGCACCCCACCGCCAACCCCGAGCAGGCCCGCCACGACGCCGGCGCACACGCCGATCGCGAGGGCGGCGATCATCGCGTGAGCAACTCCACGGCGCTCGCCACGAGCACAACCGCGAACAACAGGGAGATCGAGCGCGTGGCCAGGCGTTGTTGCAGCCAGGTCCCGAGCAGCACACCCCCCACGGCCGGGACTCCGACGAGAATCGCGTCGAGAACGTGCACGTTGCCGTAGGCCCCCTGCGTGGCGGCGGCGAAGCCCGCGATGAAGACGATCGCCGCGAGCGAGGTACCGGTCGCTTCGCGCGGCCCGTACCCAAGCCAGAGCACCAGTAGGGGCACCATCACGGTCCCGCCCCCCACCCCGAACAACCCGCTGAACACTCCCGCGGCGGTCCCGATGACCCCCAGCTTGAGCGCCCGGTTGGCGCTCGGCGCGAGGGGCCGGTCAACAGTCATGCGCGATGTGTGACCGGTCAGCCCGCATGGGGCGCCATACTAGAGGCCGTGTCCCCGGCTGCCACGCTTGTGGAGGCGCTCGAGCCGCTCCGCTCCGATCCCGCTCACGCGGCTGTGCTGCTCGACATCGACGGCACCCTTGCGCCGATCGTTCGTCACGCGGCCGACGCGCACGTGCCCGAGGCGTCGCGCACGCTGCTGATCGAGATATCCAAGCGCTACCGCTTGGTTGGGTGTGTGAGTGGGCGGCGCGCCGCCACTGCTCGCCAGATCGTCGCGATCGGGAGCATCGCCTACGTCGGTAACCATGGCGGTGAGCTGCTGCGCCCCGGCGCCACCCGGGCCGAGCTCGACCCGGACCTGACGGCCTGGTCGGAGAGGGTGGGCGAGTTCGCCCAGCGTGTCTTCACCCCGGAGCTCGAGCGCGCCCGTGTGCGCAGCGAGGACAAGGACGCAATTGCGGCCTTCCACTGGCGCGGGGCCCCCGACGAGGAGGTGGCCGCCGCGTTCGTGCGCGAGATCGCCGAGCGCGCCGAGGATGAGGGTTTCGCGGTCCACTGGGGTCGGATGGTGCTCGAGGTACGCCCCCCGGTCGCCTTGGACAAGGGCCTGGGGGTGAGCGCGTTGCTGCAGAGCGCCGCCGATCGGGACAACGGCCCCCCGATCAAGAGCGCCCTGTACGTGGGCGACGACAGCACTGACGTCGACGCCTTCCGGGCGTTGCGGGCACTCGTGGACGCGGGCACCCTGGAGCTGGCCGTGCGTGTGGCGGTCGGCTCAGAGGAGACACCCCCCGAGCTGGCCGAACAGGCCGATCTGATAATCGACGGGCAGAGCGGCGTGCGTGCACTGCTTCAGGCGCTGCTCTGAGGACCCGACGCGGGGCGTGCATTTCGTCGACTTCCTCAGGGCAACCGTCCTGCTCAGTGCCGCCGCGGCCACCGCGCTCGTGATCGTCACGGTGCTCGCCGCGGCGCCCTCGGCCGACGTCACGATCGTGCCGATTTCGGTCGGTTGGTGGGTGGTGGCGGCGGCGATCGGCCTGCGTCTGGGGCGAAGCGCGGAAGTCAACCCGCCGATCGCGCGGCTGCTGGGCGAAGCGAAGGCGAGCACCGCTCTGCCCGAGTACCGTCCGGGGGCCACTCTCCTGAACCGCCTGTGGCCCTTGCTGCTATTCACCATCGTGGCCGGCGGTCTGGCGTTCCTGGCTCCGCAGATCCCTGGCATCGGCGCCGGCTTTGCGATCGCGGTGGCCCTGTGGTGGCGTCGTCAGGACGCCGCCGTCGAGGCGATTGAGGAGCGCGACGGGGTCCGCTTCCACGTCCTGCGCACCTCTCCCCTGCGTTCGATCGCGCTGGCGCGCACGCCGGGCTTCAAGGCGCTGCGCCCGCAGCGCATGGACGGCGCCACCACCTGAGGTGGGAAAGAGCACGAGAGTGTTGGACGTCTTGATCGTCTCGCTCGGCTCCACCGGGGGCCTGCGCGCCGTCGATGAGGAGCTGCTCGGATCGCTACGTCGAGCGGGTGCGACGGCGGCCATCGCATCTGCGAACCCCCCCTCGGGGGTGCCCACGCTGACGCTCACCGACCTGCGCTGGGCAAGGGCGGCGCGGATCGCCGCACTGGCCGAGCTGGAGCGCGTGCGCCCGCGTGCGCTGATCTACTCCACGACGACCGCCGCGCTCTTGTGGCCGCGAGCGGGGGCGATCCGCTTCGACGCTCCGGCGGCCGGCAACCGGCGTGGGCGCCACGGCCTGTGGCAACGTCCGATCGAGCGTCGCCGCCTGCGCGAGGCCCCGCTGCTGCTCCCCCAGAGCGTGGGGGCACTGGAAGAGCTTCCCCCTAGGCTGCGCCGCTCGTTGCGTCCGCAGGACACGCTCGTGCTGCCCATGCCTGTCGAGCCGTCCCCGCTCGTCGAGCCCTCCCGGGGGCGGGACATCGCCGCGATCACCTATGCGGCCAACCCTTCCAAGAAGGGCCTGGACATCGCCCTCGAGGCTTGGAGCCGCGCGCGCAAGACCGGCGAGGAGTTGATCGTGGCGGGTGTCGAGGAGGAACAGCTGCGCGGTCTCGGCTACGCCGTTCCCGCCGAGGGGGTTCGGGTCGGCCGGTGCTGCTCGACCCGGCCGACTATCGCCGGCTCCTGCGTCGTGCCAGAACATATGTCTGCGCAGCGCGGCGCGAGGACTACGGCATCGCTCAGCTCGAGGCGCTCGCCGACGGGTGCATGCTCGTCAGCACTCCCTCTCCCGGCCCCTATGTGGCGTTGCCGATCGCCCGCGAGCTCGACCCGCGGCTGGTCGGCGAGGATCTCGCGAAAGCGCTGCGCAGCGCGCTCGATGACCCGGTACCCGACTACGCCGCGCGCGCGCTGAGTGCCCTCGCGCCGCTCCGTCGCGTCGAGGTCGACCGGCTCGTCGCGGAGCGGCTACTGCCGCGCCTGCTTGCGTAGCTTCGCGAACTGCTCCCACGAGCGCGTGTTTGCCACGTCCTCGGCACTCAGCCACGCCCGGCGCGCGGTGGCGATGCCCCAGCGCATCACGTCGAAGCGGGCGATCCAGTGGGCGTCGGAGTCGATCAGGATCCTCGCCCCAGCCCGTGCCGCCGCGCGCGCGTGGACGTCGTTGAGGTCGCGCCGATCGGGGTTGGCGTTGATCTCGAGCATCGTGCCCGCTGCGCACCGCCGCCTCGATCAGGGCCTGGACGTCGAGCGCGTATGGCTCGCGCCGCTCGATCAGGCGTCCGGTGGGATGCCCGATCGCATCCACGAGCGGATGCTCAACCGCCGCGATCATGCGCTCGGTCATCGTCTGTTCGCTCATCCCGAAGGCGGTGTGCACGCTCGCGATCACCCAGTCCAGCTCCGCCAGCAGGTCGTCCTCGTAGTCGAGCGAGCCGTCCGGCAGGATGTTCACCTCGCTGCCGGCCAGCACCTTGATGCCCTCGATGCTCGCGTCCACGTCGCGCACGCGCTCGATCTGCTCTCGCAGCTGCTCGGGCGAGACGTCGTCGCCGAAGCCGTGCGAGGCGGAGTGGTCGGTGATCGCGACGTACTCATACCCCCGCTCGCGTGCCCCCAGCGCCATGTCGTCGATCGTGTCGCGCCCGTCCGAGGCCACGGTGTGGCAGTGCAGGTCACCCTTGATGTCTGCTCAGCTCGATCAGCTCGGGCAGGCCGGTTTGGGGTGCGCCATTGGGCGTGGTGGCGTGGGTGGGTCCGGATCCCGGCGCGGCGGCGGCGAGCTCGCCACGGTTCTCGCGCAGCTCCGGCTCGATGTAGGCAAGGCCGAGCAGCTCGTACACCTCCTGCTCGCTCGTGCACGTCGTGGTTGTGCCCGTGGCGTCATCGGACGACGCCGTACTCGGACACATGCAGCCCCTTCGCGCACGGCAGCCTCCCGCAGGGCGGCGTTGTGCTTGCCCGAGCCGGTGAAGTGCTGCAGCAGGTTCCCGAGCTGGGTGGGCTTGGCGATCCGCAGGTCCACGCTCATGCCCGAGTGGGTGCGACCCCGTGCGCCGGCCTTGCCGGCGGAGGCCACGCTCTCGACCTCGGGTAGCGCGGCGAGGCTCTTGGCGAGCGTCACCGGTTTGCGCGTCACCGCGATCAGGTCGATGTCCTTGACGCTGTCGGCCATCCGCCGCGCCGAGCCGGCGATCAGCACCTCGGTGCCCTCGCCGCCGCGGCTCGGTCAGACCGTCGGCCAGCGCGCTGGCCGAGCTCGAGGGCCTTCGGCAGGAGCAGACGTGGCGCTCGGCGCTCGGCCGGGTGCGGGCATCCGCTCAACGAGTCGAGCACGCTTGCCTCGAACTTCGGGCCGAGACCCTTCACGGTGCGCAAGCGCCCGGCCAGCGCCGCCTGGCGCAACGCCTCGAGTGAGTCCACCCCGAGCTGTGAGTGGAGCAGCCGGGCGCGCTTCGGTCCGAGCCCGGGCAGCCGCGTGATCGCGATCAGGCCGGGGGGGACCTTCGCGCGCAGCTTCTCCGCCGCGGGGATCGTGCCGGTGTCGAGCAGCGCGAGGATCTTCTCCTGGAGTGTGTTCCGCCGACGCCCGCGAGCTCGGTGGCGCGACCCGCGCGCGCCAACTCCGCCACGGACACCGGTGCCTCGCGCACCGCACGGGCGGCGGTGCGGTAGGCGAGCACGCGGTGCACGATCGCCCCGTCCAGCTCGTACAGGTCGCCCGAGTTCCTCGAGGGCGTCGGCATGGAGGAGTTGGGCAGCTCGCCGGCCACGGCCTAGGCGTCGCGGGTCGGGGATTCGGTGAGGGCTTGCGGGGGCACCGCTACCCCGTCCTGATCGCCACGACCGTGTGGGGCGCGAGCAGGAGTCGTGCGTGGTGGGCGTGGACCGCGCACCGACCCGCCCGCTTCGATCGCGCTCGCGGTCGTCAGGGTGTCGGTGCGAACGCGTCCCGCCGTCACCCCGAACAGCGACGGTGAACGGCATGGGCTTCGGCGAGAAGGAGCTCACGATCACGCTTGTGTGCCCGCCCCTGGACACCCTTGCGGCGAGGATGTGCGGATCGCCGGAAGCCGAGGAGATGTGACTGCCGAGGGGCATCCAGCGGTGCAGGAACAACAGGGCGTGCCCCAGCGGGCGCACCGCCACCGTCCCGTCGGCTTCGAAGGCGATCGGGTCATAGCTCGTGCCGGCCGTGTGGAAGCGCACCTGCGCGAAGCCGGCGAGCATGGCCGCCACCACGTAGCGCGCGGCCCACACGCCGGCCACCGGCGTGTCTGAGACGCCCGGCCTTGCCCCCGCACGAGGCGCTGTTGCTCTCGGAGATCACGGCCGGCCGGTGCGCGGCTCGCGCGGCCGTCAAGCAGCCAGGCGTACTTTTCGACGAGCCCAACACTCGCGTGCTTGGAGAGCAGCCGCGCCGGGGTCGTGGGTGCCCCCGCCGTCCCGCACGCGACCGTCGGATAGGCGTGCACGGTCATCACGTCGGGGGGATCCGCGTCCATCAGCCGGGAGATGCGTGCGCGCCAGCCGATCCCAGCCAGGTCGGGCCCCTCGATGGCGATCTGCCCAAGCAGTGCCCGCCTGGGCCTCCCATTCGCTTGCATACCGGTCTCCGGTCCAGGGCGCCGTGCGATACGCGGGGACGATGAAACCCGCCTCGTTGGGGAGAATATGGCTGATCCCGTACAGGTCGGGCTCATTGCCCAGCGAGAAGCTCAGCTGGGACGGGGGGATCGCCTGCTCGGCCGCGGCGATCGTCGTGAGATCGTCGGCCGGGGGGCCTTCGGCGAAGTTCAGTCCCACCACGATGGGTGTCCCGCTCTCTCGTGCCAGACACCCGACCGCCGCCCAGAACGAGGGGGGTATTGCGTAGTGATAGGCGGCCGTCGGCCCGGCCAAGTCCTGGGAGTCGCCCCCGATGCGTAGCGACGGGGATCCCAGTGCTCGCAATGTCGCCACCAGCTCCGGGCTCGGGCACGCCGCGCCGGCGAGCGCCTTCTCCAAGAGCGGGTACTCGATCGAGAGCCCAAAGGGCGAGCGCTCCAGGACCGCCGCGCCGGCGCTCTGCACTCGAAGTGCGGCTGTCAAAAGCCCCCCGACGAGCAGTCCGGCCAGGAGAGTGGCGCGCCACCGGCTCATCGGTGGGCATGATATCCGGGGGTACCCGGTGGGAGCAGGCGGTACTGTTGGGTAGGCCAAAGTCCGGTGCGGGGCGTGACCTTCGCGCAAGGCTGATGGGGGACTCCACCATGCGCACACGTACGCACCCACACGCTCGACGACGGGCTTCGACTCACATCGGCAAGTGCTGTGTGCTCCCGCTGGCCTGCCTGGCGCTGGTGAGTCTCGCCTCGGCGGGCCCCGCGTCTGCTTCGGTGTTTCGCTTCGGCCTATCCGACTACGAACCGAGCACGTTCTCAGATCCTCGCGTCAGCCAGCTCGGCGTCCATCTGGCCCGCGACGTGGTGCCGTGGAACGTGGCGCTCAACCGCCGCGACCTCGAACGTACCACCGCCTGGCTGGACGCGGTCACGCCACGCCTACCACATCACCCCGTTCATAACCTTCCAACACGCCGACAACAGCAGCTCGCGCGCCCACCCCCTCGCAGTTCCTGCGAGCCTTCCTGCGCTTCAGGAAGCTGTTCCCATGGGTCAAGGAGTTCGCACCCTGGGACGAGGCAACCCACGCGACACAGCCAACCGCCCACAACCCCCGCCTGGCGGCTGAGTACTACAACCTGCTCTCCGCCCACTGTCCGGGGTGCGAGGTGACGGCGCCCGACATCCTCGACTCCGACGGCAATGTCGAGGCATGGGTGGCCAGCTTTCTTGAAACGGCCCACCCCTACCCAAAGATCTGGCCCTTCAACCCCTACCACAGCGTCAGCGTCAACAGCCCTGTCCTGATCGAAAACTTCCTTGCCGCCACGCGCGGGCAGGTGTGGTTCAGCGAGGTCGGGGGGGTCGTGTGGTGGCGCCTCAAAGGCAGGTTGATCTACCACGGCTCCGCCTACTCGGCCAGGGTCGCGGGCAACATCTTCTCCCTCGCCACCCTCAGCCGCCGGATCACGCGGATCTACTACTACCACTGGCGCTCTCCCGGCTCCCCCTAGCAAACTCTCCCGCAGGGTCACATGGGACGCCGGTCTCGTCGACGCCTATGGCAAGGCCCGCCCGGCGCTTGCCGTGCTCGCCCGAGTACTCCACAGGCGCGTACAGAAATCCATTCCAAAGATCTTCTGAGCTACGTCCCGGGCCGGATGACGAGTCCAGCGCGGGCCGCCTGACCAGTCATCGGCCGCATGACCAGTTCATGGGGGCGGCTGATCGGCCTGCGGGCCACTTGACCGATCCGAATCACATCCCGACTTCGAGCACGGCGGCGCGCCGGTTGTGCCAGTAGGCCGTCACCGGGCACGCCCGGCCGGACGCGCTCACGACGCACTCCTCGCGCCTTGTCGTGGCAGCGGGAGCGGACAGGCGACGAGAGAGGCCGGCGAGCCAAACGGTTGTGTGAAGGGTGGCCTTGGCCGGCATGCTCATGCTCAGCGTGACCCCCTTGGGGGTCGTCCTGAGCGTCCAGCGAGCACGAGCCAGGACACGGCCGTTGGCCTTCCTGTAGCTGCCGATCAGCACGACTCGGCGACCCCTTCCGCGCACCCTCGTGAACGTTGGGGTGGCATGCCCGCCACGGGCCGTCTCGAGCGTCCAGGCGCTTGACAGCCCGCGATGCAGAGGTCGCAGCGCCAACACGTCGCGCCACCCGCTGAGGCCCCCCACCTTCACCTCGACAAGGCCCTGCGCCGAGCGCGGGTCGCCTCCGGTGGTGCGCCCGCTGAGCTGCCACCACACACCCGCGGCTCGCCCCCACACCAGACCGCTCGAGCCGAGGTCGTCGGCGAGCAGTTCTCGACTGTCACCCGGGAGCGGGGCGCGCGAGGCTTCCGTGCGAGGCCACTGAGAGAGGGCGTCTGAGAGCAGCCACAGCGTCAGTCCCTCGTACTGGTTCAGGGCGGCATACCCGTCCATGATCGACGGGCTCCATTCTGCCTCCAGGCCCGGGACGATCGGGAGCACACCGTCCGGGCGCACCGGATAGGCGGCCAGCAGGTAGGCGATGGCGCGGTCTGCGTAGGCACGCCACACATCCGCCCCCTGCCGGCTCCGAGCGCCGCCCGCCGTGTCCCGAGCGCGGCAGCTGCCGCCTGCACCCACGACTGGTCGAGCGAGCGCCCGGAGAGGGACAGCTGGCCGTCGGGGGCCATCATGTCGAGCGCGTAGCGGCCGGCTTGACGCCGGAGCCTCGCCACCGCCGGGCCGATCGCGAGAGGGTCATGTTCGGCTATCAGTTCGAGCATGAACGCTGAGAACAACTCGTAGGCGGGGGGCTCTGCCCCCGGATCGGAGAGCTCGCGCGCGGCTCCCCCCGCGGCGGGGTGGGGGGCTCCCCCGAGGATGGGCGACCCGAGCGTGCCGCCAAGCGCCCCCGCACGGCCGTGCCCCTCGCGGGGACCAGCGCCCGCGATCGCCATCGCGAGCGGGGCTCCCGCATGGTTGACCGCCAGAGCGAGGTTCGTCTGGATCTGGGCCGCGGTCCCGGGGCCGTCGGCCGCCAGGGAGCCCGGCGCGCCCCCGACCCGGTCCGCCAGGAGCAGCGAGGCGCCGGCGGACCACACCAGGCGCCAGTTGTCGTAGCAGGGGGGGAGGGTCAGGCATGTGACTTGTGTCGGTGGGCCAATCTGACCGGCGCGCTGTGTGAGCGGCGCCGCGATCTCCTCCCACACTCTCGCCGGGAAGTCCCCCGCCTGGCCGTCGTGGATCACCGCGGCGATCGCGAGCAGGTTGAATGGATCGTCGGGCACGGGCAGAGTCAGCGCAGAGGCGATGATGCGCCCCCCGGCTTCTTCGAGCGCCCTGTCACCCGTCCGCCCGGCCACCTTCAACATCACGTCGGCGAGCAGGATCACGCCGTAGTTGTCGCCCGTGTCGGCGGGGTCCAGGGGATCGTCAACGCGTCCGTCGTCGGCCGTGTAGGGCTCCCAGGCACGAGCGACGCCGGCCACGTAGCCGTCGAGCGGGTTTGCGCTGAGTGCCTGTCGCGGGGGGGCTCCCCGAGCCGGGCCCGCAAACGTGAGCATGGCGATCGCCGACAGCGCGATCGCTGCCGGGCGGGCGGGGCGAGACCTTGTCATTGGTATGCGTATGAGCCTGTGCCGCTGTATATCCACTGGGTCTTGCCTGAAGCCGGTCGCGGGGTGCGCGCCCGTGGTCGCCAATCTTTAGGGTACGCATTCGATGACCGCCATCGATTCCCTCGGCGCGCCCGCGACCCCCTGGCTGATCCTCCCCACCTACAACGAGGCGGAGAACATCGAGGCTATCGTGGCGGCGGCGGGGGAGGTCCTCGCGAGCGCCACCGAGGGGGTCTACAAAATCCTGATCGTCGACGACGGATCCCCCGACGGCACCGGTGAGATAGCCGATCGGCTGGCCGGCGAGCGCGAGCCGGTCGAGGTGCTCCACCGCACCGAGAAGAACGGAATCGGGCCGGCCTACCTGGAGGGCTTCCGCTATGCCCTGGACCACGAGGCGGCGTATGTGATGGAGATGGACTCCGATTTCTCCCACGACCCCGCCGACCTCGCGCGTCTGCTGGCGTCGGTGCGCGGCGGCGCCGACCTCGCGCTCGGCTCGCGCTACGTCCCCGACGGAGGGGTGTCCGACTGGGGCCTGTTGCGCCGCCTCATCAGTGAGGGCGGCTCCATGTACGCGCGCTGGGTACTCGGCCTGGGCGTGCGCGACCTCACGGGCGGCTTCAAGTGCTTCAAGCGGGAGGTGCTCGAAGCGATCCACTTCGACGGGGTGCGCTCCCAGGGGTATGCGTTCCAGGTCGAGCTCACCTACCGGGCGGTGCGTGCCGGCTTTCATGTGGTGGAGGTCCCGATCGTCTTCAAAGACCGCGAGCTTGGACAGAGCAAGATGTCCTGGAGGATCGCCGTCGAGGCGATGTGGCTCGTGCCGCGCCTGCGCTTCGGGCCTCAGCCCACGGCTACACGCGCCGGGCCTCAGGTGGATGTGGTGAGCAGCCGATAGGAAGGGCGTGGACGCCTCCTCCTACGCGCTCTACCACGGGATTCGCCGCACGCGCACCACGCTGCGGGCGTGGCAGGACAATCCGCTGCCCGTCCTCGGCTCCTGGGTCGCCGGCTCGTCGGGGGCCGCCATCGGGCTGCTGTTGGCGGTGCTCGTCATCTCGGCGCTCTCGACGGGCTACGTCCAGCCGATTCAGCTGCGCCCACCGTTCGCCGTGGGGGAAGCAAGCGACGTCGCCACCGTCCTCTCCCACAACCTGCTCGTGCTCGCCCTGCACGCGATGGCGTGCGTGGCGGGCTTCATCGCCGGCAGCTCGCTCCCCCTACAGGCCAAGAGCAAGAGTGGGGCCTCGCGTTGGGTACACGAGCACGGGGGCCGCATCGCGATCGCCTTCGTGGTGTGCGCGACCACCTTCTCGCTCTCCGCGCAGGCCTATCTGCTCGGCCACACGCTCGCCGGGGTGGCCAACTTTGTGAATGTGTCGCCGGCGGTGCTCTTGCTCGGAGTGCTTCCCCACGCGCTCCCGGAGCTCATCGCCCTGTTCCTGCCGCTTGCGGCCTGGATCATCGCTAGCCGCCGGGGGGAGTGGGAGCAGCTGCTGGCCGCCACCGTTGTCACCGTGGCGATCGCCCTGCCCGTGCTGGTCGTCTCGGCGTTTGTCGAGGTGTACGTCTCCCCGCACGTGTTCACCGCGCTGACCGGCCTGCACTCCCCGATCGTGGGGACCTGGGACGGGTTCACCGTGCGTGTCCACTAGTGGCTCACGCCCCCCTGAAATATGTCGCTTCATTTTGTATAGTGGAGGTAGGCGACTCGAAGATACCGAGCGCAGGCGAGTAGCGAGACGGCAGACATCCGATAGGAGATTCCCATGGCAGGCACCCTCACCGAAGTAACCGATGCCAACTTCCAGGCTGAGGTCGTCGAGTCGGAGAAGCCCGTCCTCGTCGACTTCTGGGCTCCCTGGTGCGGGCCGTGCCGCGTCGTCGGCCCTGTGCTCGAGGAGATCGCCTCCGAGCGCGAGGATCTGCGCATCGTCAAGCTCAACGTCGATGAGAACCAGCAGACGGCGGCCACCTTCCAGGTGCTCTCGATCCCGACGATGATCCTCTTCAAGGGAGGCAACGTCGTCAAGACGGTCGTGGGGGCCTACCCCAAGAAGAAGATCGAGGCGGAGTTGGAGCCGGCACTCGCCTAGCACCACGTTACCCCGACATGGGGAGTGGTTCGAGAGTGGGGAGTGGTTCGAGAGTGGGGAGTGGTTCGAGAGTGGGGAGGTTCGAGAGGGGTGGGTTGGGTGCCTTCAGCAGCCTTGCCCCCCACGCGCGCGTGGGACAGCCCTTTTGGACTAGATCCGCACAGCCCGGCGTAGGGCAATCTCGAGGGCCAGTCCTTCGATGTCGGTCTGTTCGCGATAGTCCATCGCGGAGGCGTCTCCGTCGCCGAGGGACAGCTCCACGGCGAGGGTCTCGTCGCTGAGGTATTCCTCGTGCTCACGGGCGGCCTCCACGAGTTGGGGGTCCCCGGCAAGGATCAGCTCGATGCGATCCTCCACCTCCAGGCCCGCGCTCTTGCGTGCGTTTTGCACGGCGTGGACGATCTCGCGCGAGCGGCCCTCGCGCAGGAGACTCTCGTCGATTTCGAGGTCCAGCGCCACCGCGTGTGCCCCCTCGCGCTCGACGGAGTAGCCCTCGGGGGCCTTCATCGTCAGGATCACGTCCTGCTCTGTGAGCGTGTGCTCGCGGTCCCCCACGGCGATCCCGATGCCCTGGCCGCCGCGCACCGCGGCGGCCACCTTCGCGGGGTCGAGCACGGCAATCGCCTCGGCCGCGAGGGGCATGTCTTTGCCGAACAGTGGCCCCAGGCTGCGGTAGTTGGCCTTGACCTCGTATTCGCCGAGCTCGTCGGCCCCCTCCACGAAGCGCAGGCATCGCACATTGAGCTCCTCACGCACGATCTCCGCCAGGAGCTCGATCGCGGCGCGCTCGCGCCCGTCGGCCACCACGACCGCCTCCGCCAGGGGCTGGCGCACCTTGATCTTCGCGTGTGCGCGAGCCCCCAAGCCGAGCCGGACCGTCTCGCGCGCGATCGCCATGGCCTGCTCGAGCGGCTCGTCGCGAGCCGGCAGGGCGTCGCCCACCGGGAAGTCGCACAGGTGCACGCTCGCGAGCGTCCCGTCGAGGTTGTCATAGAGCTCGTCCGCCACGAACGGACAGAAGGGGGCGAGCAGCTTGGAGACACACAACAGGCACTCGCGCAGCGTCGCGAAGGCGGCCTCGTCTCCGTCCCAGAAGCGCCGGCGCGAACGGCGCACGTACCAGTTGGAGAGGTCGTCGACGAGCTCTGCGATGGCCCGTCCCGCAGACGTCGCGTCATAGGCGTCGAGGCGCTCGGCGACGACCTCGCCCGTGGCCGCCGTCTTGGAGAGGGCCCACCGATCCAAGTCGGTCACGGACGCGGGCGCGCTGCCATCTTCGCGTGGGCCCGGTCCCGTCGTCGCGGAACGAACAGCCTCTCCCCCAAAATCGTCGTCGCCTTCGGTCAACGTCCGCGCGTTGGCGTTCGCGTAGAGGGCGTAGAAGAAGTAGGTGCTCCACAACTGCTTGAGGAACAGCCTCACACCCTCTCCGATCGCCTCCTCGGAGAAGCGATACCCGTCCCAGGGCTGCTTGGAGGTGAAGAAGTACCAGCGGAAGGCATCGGCCCCATACTTGTCCAGCACCTGCCACGGCTCGACGGTGTTGCCCTTTGACTTACTCATCTTCTGGCCCTCCCCATCGAGGATCAGGCCGAGGCACACCACGTTCTCATAAGGGGCCCTGTCGAACAGGAGGGTCGAGACGGCCAGCAGCGAGTAAAACCACCCGCGGGTCTGGTCGAGCGCCTCACAGATGAAGTCAGCCGGGAATTCTTTTTGGAATAGCTGTTCGTTCTCGCGGGGGAAGTGGTGCTGGGCGAAGGGCATCGCGCCGGAGTCGAACCACACGTCGATGACCTCAGGCACTCGCTTCATGGGCTTGCCGCATACCTCGCGCGCCGCCGCGCCCTGCCCCTCGGCCGACTCGCCCGAGGGGGATGGGGTGGAAAGGGGGTCGTTCGAGCCGGGACACGGGAACACCACCTCATCGACGTAGGGCCGATGATGGTCTGCGAGGCTCCGACCCGAGCGCTCCTCGAGCTCCGCGAACGAGCCGATCGTGTGGGTGTGCTTGTCATCGCAGCGCCACACCGGAAGCGGCGTCCCCCAATAGCGCTCGCGCGAGAGGGCCCAGTCGACATTGTTCGACAGCCAGTCCCCGAAGCGTCCGTGCTTGATATGTGGCGGATACCAGTTGACCGTCTCGTTGGCCTGCATCATCCGCTCGCGCGCCTTTGAGGTCGCGATGTACCAGGAGGGCTTCGCGTAATAGATCAGCGGCGTCCCGCAGCGCCAGCAGTGGGGATAGGAGTGCTCATAGTCGCTGCGCCTGAAGAGCAGTCCTCGCGCATCGAGGTCCGCGATCAGCTCCTCGGTCAGCATCTCGTCCTTGACGAAGCGACCCTCGTATGAGTTTCCCTGGCGGTCAAGCACCCGGCCGTCGTAAGTGCCGTCGGATCTCACCGGGTTGTAGAGCGTGTGCGGGTCGGTCGGATCGAACAGCCCTGTCGTGGCCGCCGCCCTGAAGTCATCCTCGCCGAACGCGGGCGCCAGGTGCACCAGACCGGTCCCGTCGTCGGTCGTCACGAAGTCTCCGGCGATCACCGGCAGGCCACCCCGCTCACGGTCGGTCGCGGCGAAGATCGGGCCCTCGTACCGCGCTCCGATCAACTCGCTCCCGGGGAACGTCTCGAGGATCTCCGCGTCCTCTCCGAGCACCCGCTCGACCAGCGCCCGTGCGACCACCAGTGTCTCTGCGCCGACGCGGGCGCGCGCATACTCGACGTTCGGGCCGGCCGCCACCGCCACGTTCCCCGGCAAGGTCCACGGGGTTGTCGTCCAAACGATCAGCGCATCGTCCACGCGCAGCGGGCCGCTGTCCGCAAGGACGCGAAGTCGCACATACACCGATGGGTCAACGACGTCCCTGTACCCAAGTGCCACCTCGTGCGAAGAGAGCGCCGTGCCGCAGCGCGGGCAGTAGGGCACCACCTTGTGGCCCTCGTACAGCAAGCCCTTGTCGCTTATCTCTTTGAGCGCCCACCACACCGACTCGATGTAGCTCTCGTCCAGGGTCCTGTACGCGTGGTCGAGGTCTACCCAGAAGCCGATCCGCTCGGTCAGGCGGTCCCACTCCTCCAGGTAGGTAAAGACGGACTCGCGGCACTTGGCGTTGAAGCGCTCGATCCCGTACTCCTCGATCTCCGCCTTGCTGGAGATCCCAAGCTCCTTCTCCACCGCGATCTCCACAGGCAGGCCATGGCAGTCCCAACCGCCCTTGCGATCCACCCTGTAGCCCCGCATCGTCTTGTAGCGCGGATAGATGTCCTTGAACACCCTTGAGAGGACATGGTGCGAGCCCGGCCTGCCGTTCGCGGTCGGGGGCCCCTCGTAGAAGACCCACTGCTCGGCTCCCTCGCGCCTTCGCAAGGACTCGCCGAAGACGTCACGCTCACGCCAGCGCTGCAGTACCTGCTGCTCGAGTGCCGGCAAATCCTGGCGTGCGTCCACCTCGCGTGGCGGGATCAGCGGGTGTCTGGGCGGAGCCGTCATCGGGCGGCCCATTGTAGGTGCGTGCCGGTTTCGCAAGATACTCGCGCAGCATCCGCACAGCCTCCGCCGGTCCCGGGCCGATGCGCCGGACGGTGCTCGCCCCCGTGTCGGGCAGGGCGCCACGGTAGTCGAGCACATGAAGGTCGCCCCCACTCTGCCTGGTCGCGTAGACCACGCGTCCGATCGCCTCCAGCGACGAGCAGCGCCCGGCGAGAATCATCGCTTGCGGACGCAGGGCGCGCAGGGCGCTACCCACGCGCGTGCTGTCGAGGTCAACCGGGAGTGTCAGCACGCGCAACCCCGCTCGCCTCACGAACAGCTCGAGCGCTTGCACGTGCAGCCCATCCACATCCATGGGGCGGCTCGCGTCGAAGATCAACACTCCCTCATCGCGGGTGGAGGGCGGCGCGACGCGCTGGGCGGCCGCCAGCCAGCCCGTGGAGTACCTCCAGGCGAAGCAGTATTCGGGCGTGGAGGCAAGCGCCTCGCCGTGCCCCTCCTCTCCGTCATCGGGGGCCATGGCCTGCACCGCCGGCAACAGCACCGTCTCGATCGTGCGCTCCACCGAGCGCACCGCCATGCTCTCCTCCATCAAACGATCGGCCTTCTCCTCGCTGAAAGCCGCAAACGCCGCCCGCAGCCGCGCCGGGGTCGAGGGGCCCTCGCCACGCTCGCGCGCCACCGAGATCGCCGATGAGATGTCCCGGGTCTCCTCGAAGGCCTGCCTGAGCGCCTCGACCTCGGCGAGGTCGAACTGGCGGTGGCCTCCCTCGGTGCGCCTCGGCTTGGGGTAGCCGAAGCGGCTTTCCCAGCTGCGCAGGGTGTTGGGGCTCACGCCTAGCAGTGCGGCGGCGGCATTCGTGCGGATCACGCTCACGTCGAGGATTGTTGAGCTTTGACGAGTACCCGCGCAAGCGGCGCAAGGCATGGTGCAAGCTGGGACTTCACTTGCACTTGCAGGAACAGGGGTTGTGAAGGCGAGGACGACCCCCCCGAGCTCGCGCGACTCTCTCAGCGACAGTCCGGCCAAACGGCCTCAGGTGTGGAGCCCCAACACGAGCCCGTAACTCAATTCCCTCCGGAATCGTTCCGCGCGTCCATACGATGAGGGCGTGGCCGTGCGCGAGACGCTCCCCATGAGGCTTCGCCTCTACCACCACCATGACGGTGCGCGGGTGGCATATCGCGAGGTCGGCGCCGGCCCTCCGCTCGCCCTGCTGCACTCCGGCCTGCTCTCTCACCGCGAGTGGGAGCCAGTGGTCGAGCGCCTCGCCGAGCGCCACCGGCTCGTGATCCCCGATCTTCCACTTCACGGCGACTCCGAGGATCGTCCCCGCCACCCCTACACGATCGACTGGTTCGCGGAGGTCATGGGCGGCTTCGCCGACGACGTGCTCGGGCCCCGGCCGCTCGTCGCCGGCCACGATGCGGGCGCCGAGATTCTCCTGCATGCCGTGATCGCCGGGCGACTACGGCCAAGCCGGATCGTGCTGATGCCCAACCGCCTGCACCTCCCCGTCGAGCACCCGCGCAAGCGCGAGGCGTGGCGTCTGGCGACTCTGGGGGGCTCGCTCCCGGGCCTCGATCGCGTGCTGAGCCATGCGACCAAGCTCGTGTTCACGCCTGAGCTCGGGATGCGCATGTCGGAGCGCCATGCCTCCGAGGCGGGCGACCTGATGCGCCACGCCTTCGCCGACGTCCCCGGCAATCCCAACCTCGCACGCTCATGGGCCAAGTGTGCGCGACGTTGGCCGCGGGGCCCCCAGACACACCTGCTCGAGCTCTACCCCCAGCTCGACATGCCGGTGCTCCTGTTGTGGGCAGACCACGATCCCCTCCATCCGCTCGTCGGCGCCGAAGAGACCCTGCGGCTGCTGCCGCGTGGTCAGCTGCGCGTTCTGCCTAGCACGGGCTTCTTGATGACCTACGACGACCCGGTGGGGGTCGCGCGGGAGCTTGTCGCCTTCTGCGGGTAGTTGCTCTCCAAATGCCGTGCCCCACGCGCGCGCGTGCTCTTTAACAACACTCAGCTTGTTCCTGCGCCGCGCGCACATGGGGCACCCCAATTCGAGACACAACCCCGCCCGCCCCAGGGAGCCCGGTCGGGGACCGCGGCGGACGCTAGATTACGAGCCCCTATGGCGACGGAGGAGACTCGATGACAGGCAAGCAGCTCTGGGGCGGAGAGACCGCCAAGGCAGTCGCAAACTTCCCGATATCCGGCGAGAGGGTGCCGGTGTCGGTGGTGCGCTGGCTGGCTCGCCTGAAGGGGGCTGCCGCCGTCGTCAACGGGGAGCTCGGGTTGCTGAACAAGCGAAGCGCCGCAAGCATCGCCCGAGCCGCCGCGGAGATCGCCGCGGGCAAGCACGACGCGCAGTTCCCGATCGACGTGTTCCAGACCGGCTCGGGGACCTCCACGAACATGAACGCCAACGAGGTCCTGGCCATGCTCGCGGGTGAGAAGGTGCACGCCAACGACCACGTCAATATGGGGCAGTCCTCCAACGACGTGTTCCCCTCCGCCGTGCACCTCGCCGCGCTCGATGTCGCCCAGAACGAGCTGCTCCCCGCGCTCAAGCAGCTCGAGCGCTCGTTTGCCCGCAAGGCCAAGAGCTTCTCGGGCGTCGTGAAGTCTGGTCGCACCCACCTGATGGACGCGGTTCCCGTCACGCTCGGCCAGGAGTTCGCGGGCTACGCCGCCCAGATGGCGCTCGGACAGGAGCGGGTACAGGCCGCGCTCGTGCACGTCGGTCAGATTCCGCTCGGGGGCACCGCCACCGGGACGGGCCTCAACACGCACCCCAAGTTCGCCGAGAAGGTGCGCGCTCGGCTCAAGCGCGAATCGGGGCTGAAGCAGATTGCGGCCCCTTTGGATCCCTTCGAGGCACAGGCCAACCGCGACGCGCTCGTCGAGCTCTCCGGTGCCCTCAAGGTGATCGCCGTGTCCTTGACGAAGATCGCCGGCGACCTCGCCTTGATGGGCTCCGGGCCCGCGCGCGGGCATCGGCGAGATCTTCCTTGCCCGAGCTGCAGAAGGGCTCTTCGATCATGCCCGGCAAGGTCAACCCCGTGATCCCCGAGGTCGTCCTGCAGGTCTCTGCCCAGGTGATCGGCAACGACACCGCCATCACCGTCGGAGGCCTGCAGGGTCAGTTCGAGCTGAACGTGCGCATCCCCCTGATAGCGCGCAACCTGCTCCAATCCTTGAACCTGCTTGCCAATACGTCACGTGTGTTCGCCGAGAAGTGCGTGGACGGGATCACGGCCAACAGGGCCGGCTGCGCGGAGTCGGCGGGCGCCACGCTCGCGGTCTCCACCGCGCTGAACGGGGCGATCGGCTACGACAAGGGCACCGCGATCGTCAAGAAGGCCACGGAGTCGGGGCGTCCGCTGCGCGAGGTGGCGCTCGAGGAGGGGGTCGATCCGAAGCTCTATGACGCCACGATCGACCTGAAGAAGATCGCTGCGGGGAATCGGGGTTAGGACGATTTGCGGGGGCGCCGGTTGGGCGATCACGCCCCGGCAGGCGCCCTCACCTCGCTCCCCAGCATTTCCCTGAGCACGACGAGCGCCCCGACCTTCGACAGGGGTTCGTTGAGATTGCCGCACTTCGGCGACTGGACGCAGGAGGGGCAGCCGCTTTCGCATGGGCACTCGGAGATCAGGCGGTGGGCGTCTCGGCATAGCTCCTCGAAGCGCTGGTAGGCCAGGCGGGTGATGCCGATGCCTCCCGGGTGGCCGTCGTAGATGAAGATCGTGGGGCCGCCGGTTTGGGGGTGCACGTTGGTGGAGAGGCCGCCGATGTCCCAGCGGTCGCACATCGCGATCAGGGGAAGCACGGCGATCTGGGCGTGCTCGGTGGCGTGCAGGGAGCCGAGCAGGGCGTCCTGGGATCGGGATCCCACCCTCCCTCGTGCCCTCGCCCTCCGCGTCGGGCCCGCAGCGCCGGTGAGCGTGGCGCCGTCCAGCTCGAACCAGAGCGCCTGCGTGGAGAAGGAGGTCTGCGGCAGGTCGAGCATCACGAGGTCCACCTGAGCGTGGTCTGAGAGGCGCTTGCGCTGATAGCCGAGCACGGTCTCGGTGACCGATACCTCGCCGAAGGAGAGCTTCACGTCGAGCGTCTCGCGGCGGTCGAGTAGGCGCTCGATATTGGTGTCGGTCTCGCGCTTGGGCTGGGTGTACCAATCGCCGCTGAACGGGGCCACAAGTGCGCGGCGGTTGTCGAGGTCGAGTTCGCGAACCTCGTAGGAGCGGCCCTGGTGCAGATAGATGGCACCGTCATGGACCGTGGAGTGGGCCCTGGCGGCCTCGGTCTGGCCGAGCAGCTCGCCGGAGGAGACGTCCACGATCGCGAAGCTGTCAGGGGTGGAGGAGCGCAGCGAGACCTTCGCGGCGGGGTAGTCGGCGGGGCGGCGCAGCACATAGACCTCGGTGTCTGAGGCGGCTCTCCCAGCCACCTCGCCGTTCGCACCGCCACCTCGCACCACATTCGCACCGTCACCTCGCACCATCCGCTTGCGCAACAGCCCGGCGCTCACGAGAGCTTCCGCGTGGGCCTCCCAGCGGGGACCCAGGAACTCCGCGTCGTCGCGGCTCAGACCGTGCGGGCCACCCTCGTAGGCCGCGCACAGGAGGTGGGCCTGGTGGATCTGGGGGCTCTCGTGGTCGAGGATCGCCGCCTCGACCGGTCGCTCCAGGAACTCGTCGGGGTGGCGGCAAAAGAACTGGTCGAGGGCGTCCTCGCCGGCCACGTACACGGCCAGGCCCTTGCCGCGTCGTCCGGCGCGCCCCCACATCTGCCGCAGGGCGGCGACGGTGCCTGGGAAGGTGACGACCACGGCCGCGTCGAGCTCGCCGATGTCGATCCCGAGTTCCAAGGCGTCGGTGGTGATGACGGCGCGCAGCTCTCCGCCAACGAGCCGTGCCTCCAGGGCACGTCGCTGCTGGGGGGTGTAGCCGGCGCGGTACGGGGCCACGCTCTCCGCTAGCTCGGGGTCGGTGCGCTGGAGATCTTCGGTCACCATGCGGGCGAGCAGCTCGACGCCCTTGCGGGACTTCATGAAGCAGATGCAGCGGGATCCGTCGCGCACGAGCCGGGCGAGCACCTCGGCGGCCTCCCCGAGCGCGGAGCGGCGCGCCCCGATGGCCTCGTCGACGAGCGGGGGGTTCCACATCGCGATCTGGCGGCGCGGGGTGGGCGAGCCGTCGCCGTCGATCAGGCCGACGTCATCCAGGCCGGTGAGACGCTCGGCGAGCTCGACGGGGTTGGCGATCGTGGCGGAGGCGAGCAGGACGCGCACGTCGCTGCCGTAGGCCGCCGCCACCCGCAGCAGGCGACGCAGGACGTTGGCGACGTGCGAGCCGAACACTCCGCGATAGACGTGGGCCTCGTCGACGACGACGACGCGCAGATGGCTGAAGAGCCTCTCCCAGGAACCGTGGTGGGGGAGGATTCCGAGGTGGAGCATGTCGGGGTTGGTGAGCACCACGTTGGCGCGCCGGCGGATGTCCCCGCGCGCGTCGCGGGGGGTGTCGCCGTCGTAGATGGCCGGGCGTATCTGCTTTGGCAGGCCGAACGCGCCGAGCGCCCTCGCCTGATCCTGGGAGAGGGCCTTGGTCGGGTAGAGGTAGAGGGCACGCGCGAAGGCATCGCGGCAGAGGGCGTCGAGTGTGGGCAGGTTGAAGCACAGGGACTTCCCCGAGGCGGTGCCGGTGGTGACGATCGTGGTGCGCTCCCAGGCCGACTCGAGGGCCTGTGCCTGATGGGAGTAGAGCCGCTCGATCCCGGCGCGCTCCAGCCCAGCGATCACGTCCGGGTGAAGCGTCGCGGGAATGTTCACGAGGGTGGCCTCGCCAGGCCCTTCGCGCGCCTCTCGCACGAGCCGTCCGTCCGCCGCGCGCCTCGTCCAGGAGGACGCTCCAGGGCTCGATCGTCCGCTCCGTGGCCACGCCTTGCGATAGTAGTGCCGATGCTCCATCCCGCGGCCAAGCGGTGGGCGAAAGCGCGCACCTTCCATCATTCGCTCTACCTGGTGGGGCGGATTGCGAGCGAGCGCGGGGCGAACGTGTCGGCGTTCCCCCCGGCGCGCGAGTGCGGGGGGACGGTGGGGAGTCTGTGAACGTGCGCTGCCTGTACGCGGATCTCGACGGGACCCTGCTTGGGAGCGGGGCCTCGCTCGTGCACGATGGGGAGGGGAGGGTCTCGCTGCAGGGGATGCGCGCGATCGAGGCATGCCTGCGCGCCGATGTCGAGATCGTCCTGATGTCCGGCCGGCGTCGCGTCCAGGTGGCCGAGGACGCGCGCCTGCTCGGCCAGAGCGCCTATATCTTCGAGGCGGGGGCCTGCGTCGTTCTGTCATCCGGCGTGCACCCCGGGGCCCCCGCGGGCGGCGAGGAGCATTGGCTCACCGGCGAGATGCTCCCCGGCGAGCTGACGATCGCACAGCAGATCGAGCACAGCGGGGCGCCGAGCATGCTGTTGGAGCACTATGAGGGGAGGTTGGAGTACCACGAGCCGTGGCATGTGGACCGCGAAGTGTCACACCTGTTCCGCGGCCTGGTGGACGCGGGGGAGGTCGACGCGCTGCTTGCCGAGCACGGTCACGGGCACCTGCGGCTTGTCGACAACGGCGTCGTCCAGCGCCGCTCGCCGGCACTTGCGGGCCTACCCTACGTGCGCGGCTACCATCTCGTCCCGGCCGGCGCCTCGAAGGCGGCGGCGGTGGCCTTTCACCGTCAGGTGCGCGGGCTATGCGCGCGAGGAGACCTTCGCGGTGGGGGACTCGCGCGAGGATCTCGCCTGCGCCGCGCACGTGGGCGACATTCTGGCTCGTGGCCAACGCGGTGCGGCGCGACCCCTCGATCCGAGGCGGCGGCCACCGCGCATGAGAACGTGCGCGTGGCCGAGGCGGGCCACGGCGCCGGGGTCTATGAGGCGGTTGTGAACACGCTCGTGCACTCGCTGAGCGCCTACGGGCTGTTCCTCTCAAATTTCGCGGGAGAGCGCTCGCCACAGCCGCCGCCAGAAGCCCGGCTCGGGCCGGCGACGCCAGCGGGCCGGCGGGGGGACCGTGGTACGCACCAGCGCGACCCACTCGTCGAGCGGCAGCTCCCCCGAGATGAGCCGACCGAGGGCGCTGGTCACGGGCGCCTCGACTCCGGCCTCGCTCGAGCGTGCGGGCCAGGAGCGGGACCCACTCCAGCGCCTCGACCGCCTGGCCGATGCGCGCCGGGATCTCGCGTGCGGGGACGCCCTCGGCGAGCAATTCGCCAGCGCGGCGGTTGCGGCTCTCGCGGGCCAGGGCGGTCGCGACGAGATCGCCGATGCCCGCCAGGCCGATCATCGACTCGGGCCGCGCGCCGAGGCCCTCGGCGTAGCGCCACACCTCCGCGAAGATGTGCCCGGCAGCGGCCCCGGCGGCGTTTGCCCCCTGCGCCTCGGTCGCGCCGGCCGCGAGCGCGGCGGCGTTCTTGGCGGCGCCGGCCAACTCGACGCCAAGCGGGTCGTTCGACTGCTCGCAGACGACTCCGGCGCGTGTGAACATCTGGGCCAGTGTGCGCGCGAGCTCTTCGTCGCCGCAGGCGACGACGAGCCCGGCACCGGAGCGCACCATCTCCTGGGCGTGGGCCGGGCCCGCCGACGCAGGCCACCCGTTGTGCGCCGAAGCAGCGCGCTCAGCACCGTCGTGGGGGGTCGTCCGTCGGGTGGAACGAGCCCCTTGGCGACGCGAGACGATGGCGGTCCGTCTGCCCAAGCTCGCCGGCCTGCAAGGCCGCGATGGCGACGCCCAGCCCGCGCGAGGGGACCGCCAGGAATACGAAGTCGGCGCGCGCCACGCCCGCCGTCCACCGACTCGACGCGCAGCTGGCGCGGGCAGTGCGACGCCGGGCAGGTAGGCTCTGTTCTCGCGATCGGCTCGCCCAGCAGCGCCGCCTGCTCGGGGCTGCGCGTCTGCAGCGTGGTGCGCAGACCCGGCTCTGCTCAGCAGGACCGCCAGGGCGGTCCCGAACGAGCCGGCGCCGATCACGGTCGCACGACGGGCAACAGGACTCGGTAGGGAACGCCCGCGGGCGGGCGCCATGGGAACGGTCGCCGGGGTCGGCGCTTCGGCCGCCGCCGGCGTGTCGGTCGCCCCCGCCCGGGCACCATCCGGGGTGGACGCCGTGCCTGGCTCGCAGTAGGCTCGGACGCGGTCATCTGATGCGCGAGCCTAACGCCCCTGAGACAAGCGACGTGGAGTGGCGCAACTGGACCGGCGACGAAGGCTGCCGGCCGAGGGAGATCGTGCATCCCGGATCGATCGAGGAGATCGCGACCGCGGTGAGTCGCGCCGCGCGCGACGGCCTGCGTGTGCGCGCCGCGGGCGCGGGACACTCCTTCAGCGACATCGCCTGCAGCGACGGGATGCTGATCGTGCTCGACCGCTTTCAGCGTGTGCTCGACGTGGATCGCGACGCGGGTCTCGTGCGCGTGCAGGGTGGCATCACGATCGCACAGTTGAATGCCCAGCCTGGCAGAGCACGGCCTGGCGCTCGAGAACCTCGGGCGACATCGACGCGCAGAGCATCGCGGGGGCGATATCGACTGCCACCCACGGGACGGGCGCTCGCTTGCGCAACATCCCCTCGCAGGTGGCGGAGCTGACGCTCGTGCTTGCCGATGGCTCGACGCTCGACGTGCTCCGCCGAGCGTGACCCCGAATTGTTTCGCGCAGCGCGCGTCGGGCTCGGGAGCACTTGGCGTGGTGGCCGAGGTGACGCTGCGCTGCGTGCCTGCCTTCACGCTGTGCGGCATCGACGCTCCCGCACCGTTGGATCGAGACGCTCGAGCGCTTCGAGGAGCTGGCGCTCGGCCAACGAGCACTTCGAGTTCTACGTGTTCCCGCACTGTGACACGGCACTGACGCGTACCAACAACCGCACCGAGCGAGCCACCCAAGCCGCGCGGGCAGGTGGCCGCAGTACGCAAACGACGTGCTGCTCACCAACCGCACCTTCGAGCTGTTCTGCCGCGTCGGGCGGCGATGCCGAGCCGTATCCCGGAAATCAACCGGTTCGTCGACGCGCGTCTGGCGGGCACCTCCAAGCGGATCGACCGCTCCGACCGCATCTTCGCGAGCCCGCGGCTCGTGCGCTTCACCGAGATGGAGTACGCCTTGCCGCGCGAGCACACCACTGAGGCCGTACGGCGCGTGCTGGAGACGATCGAAGCGCGCGGCTTCGCGGTGCCGTTCCCGATCGAGGTGCGCACGGTCGCCCCCGACGACGCCCTGCTCAGCACCGCGTACGGTCGCGAGAGCGGCTATGTGGCGGTGCACATGTACCGCGGTATGCAGTGGCGAGCCCTACTTCGAGGCGGTCGAGCAGATCATGGACAGCCTCGACGGACGCCCCCACTGGGGCAAGCGCCACTTCCAGACGGCGGCCACTCTGCGCCCGCGCTACCCGGAGTGGGACCGCTTCCAGGCCGTGCGCGCCCGCCTGGATCCCGAGGGCCGGTTCGCCAACGCGTGGACCGATCGCGTGCTCGGGACCTGTGGGCGCTCCGCGCCGTGCGGCAGTCCCGTCGCGGTCAAGCCATGACGTCGCAGTGCTGCCTCGCGGATGACGCGCGTCGTCTCAACTGCGCGGCCGGCGGCGAGAGACACGGCGGCGGTGGACGACTATGACCGATCCGCGCCTGGAGCGGCTCGAAGGCGCGACGGCGGTCTGGAGCCACCGTTCGCGCATCGTCGACCTCGATGCGTTCTGGCGCAACGCCGCCGACATGGAACGCCGCGCCGCCGGCAAGCCGATCCGCCTGGCGAGCAAGTCTGTGCGCTGCCGGGCGCTTCAGGAAAGAGTGCTCGCGCGCCCGGTTTTCAGGGTACGCTCGCGTTCACGCTGCCCGAGGCGCTGTGGCTGGCCGAGCGCGGTTTCGAGGACGTGGTCGTCGCCTATCCGACCGTCGATCGAGAGGCGCTGCGCGCGCTCGCTCGACTGGCTCGACGCACGCCCGGCGCCGCGTGGCGGTGATGGTGGACAGTGTGGCCCAGCTGGACCTGATCGAGCGGCGGTCGGCTCATGGCGAACTCGACACGGGCGATGGTGGGAACAAGCGGTGGGGAGTCGGGCGGCGGAGGGACCGTCGGAGGCACCCATCGAAGTGTGCATCGATCTCGACGCCGGCCTGTGGATGCTCGACGGCCGTATCCGCGTCGGCGCCAAGCGCTCCCCGTGCACACTCCCGAGCAGGCGGCCGCGCTCGCCCGCGAGATCCTCGCGCGCGAGCGCCTGCGGCTCGTCGGGATCATGGCCTACGAGTCGCAGATCGCCGGGCTCGGCGACTCGCCGCCGGGGCGGCGCTTGCGGGGAGTCGCGATCGCGCGCTGCAGCGGCGCTCGGCCAAGGAGCTGGCCTTGCGGCGCGCTGAGGCGGTGGCCGCCGTGCAGGACGTGCTTCGCGCGGCCTGCGACGACGCCGCTGCGCTTCGTCAACGGCGGCGGCACCGGCAGTCTCGAGCTGACCGGCGCCGAGCCGGCGGTCACCGAGATCGCCGCCGGCTCGGGGCTGTACGGGCCGACGCTGTTCGACGCCTACCGCGCCTTCCAGCCGCAGCCAGCGGCGCTGTTCGCGCTGCCGGTCGTGCGCAAGCCGAGCCCTGGTGTGGCGACGGTGCTCGGCGGCGGCTATCTGGCGTCCGGCCCGGCCGACGCGGCGCGCCTGCCCACCCCGTTCCTGCCGGCGGGTCTCGCGCTCGACAAGCAGGAGGGCGCCGGCGAGGTGCAGACGCCGCTCATCGGCACCGGCCGCGCGCGACCTGCGCGTCGGAGATCGCGTGTGGTTTCGCCACGCCAAGGCAGGCGAGCTGTGCGAGCGCTTCGACCGGCTGTACCTGATCGAAGGTGAGCGAGTCGTCGAGGAGGTCCCACCTACCGCGGCGAGGGCAAGTGCTTTCTGTGAGATGTGAGGCGTCCTGATGCGCGCCTAGACCAGCGTCGCGAGCTTGCGGCCCGCCGCGCTCAGCGCCCGCGTGGTGCTTGCCTCGAGGATGACCTGTAGGTCGACGATGCGCGCCTCGAACGGATCGAGCGCGTCGTGACCAGTAACCGCGTAGGCCGGCACCCCGGATTGGCGCGCACGGGTGGCGGCCTCGAACGCCGATGCTGCCCGCGAGCGTGCGGTCGTCCAAGCGCGCACACGCGATCACGACCGCCCTGGCCGCGCGCATGCGCCGGTCGAAGTCGACCTCCTCGAGCGGCTCGGTGACGGGTCTTGCGAGCGCACGTCCGAGGTCGTCCTCCAGCGGGCACAGGTCGCATTCGAGGCGCCCGTCGGCCACCAGACCGCGCGCGATAGCGACGCCGCGACACGCTCCGCATCGAGCCCTCGCCAAACGGCCCGGCGAGCACGAGCACGGTCTCCGAGATCACGGCTGGCATCCTTTCAGGTGTGCCACGCAAGCAGATGCACGATCCTCCGAAGGGCCGCAAGCGCGAGGAGGATGGCGAACACGTCATGGTCGAGGTCTCCGGCCGGGAGCTGCGCATCTCCAAACCCGACAAGCTCTTCTTCCCCGAGCCGGGCTTCACCAAGCTGGACCTCGTCGCCTACTACATCGAGTGCGAGCAGGCCGTCGTGCGTCACCTGAGCGAGCGCCCCACGGTCATGAAGCGCTGGGTCGATGGTGTCGCAGGGCAAGCCCTTCTTCCAAAAGCGTGTCCCCAACGGCGCCCCCGACTGGCTGGAGACGGCCACCGTCACCTTCCCCAGCGGACGTCACGCCCGCGAGCTCGTTCCCAACGATGCCGCCCACCTCGTCTGGGGTGCCAACCTCGGCGTGATCGACTGGAACCCTTGGCCGGTGCGCCGCTCGGACCTCGATCACCCCGACGAGCTGCGCATCGATCTCGATCCTGGGCCCGGGCGTCGACTTCGCGATGGTGCGTCGCGTCGCGCTGACCGTGCGCGAGGTGCTCGACGAGCACAAGCTCCTCGGCTTCCCCAAGACCTCGGGCTCGCGCGGGATACACGTGTTCGTGCGCATCCTTCCCGAGCAGGGCTTCTCCGAGGTGCGCCGCGCCGCGCTCGCACTCGCGCGCGAGGTCGAGCGGCGGATGCCCCGCGAAGCGACCTCCCGCTGGTGGAAGGAGGAGCGTGAGGGAGTCTTCATCGACTACAACCAAAACGCCCGCGACCGCACGGTTGCCTCGGCCTACTCGGTGCGCGCGGTAGCCGATGCGCGTGTATCGTGTCCCCTGGAGTGGGACGAGGTGGCCGACGTCGAGCCGGCGGAGCTGCGCATCGACACGGTCCCCATGCGCCTGCGCGAGCGCGGCGACCCGACCGCCACGATCGACGAGCACCCTGGCTCGCTCGCCCCGCTCTTGGAGCTGGCCGCGCGTGACGAGCGCGAGGGGCTCGGCGACGCTCCCTGGCCGCCCCACTTCCGCAAGCAGACGCGGTGAGCCGCGCCGCGTGCAGCCGAGTCAGGGCCAAGCAGACAGTGAGCGCTTCCGCTCACCCCACCGCTCAAGCCCGAGCTGGCGCTCTCGCGCAAGGCGCTCCCCGACGGGCGATGACTACGTCTACGAGGTCAAGCTCGACGGTTTTCGCTGCATCGCATTCGTCGACGGTGAGGACGTCTTCCTGCAGTCGCGCAACGGCAAGACCCTCGGCCGCTACTTCCCCGAGCTGACCTTCCCGCCGGGCCGCTACGTGCTCGACGGGGAGATCGTCGTGCGCGACGCCGACGGGCGTGAGGACTTCGACGCACTCGGGCAGCGCGTCCACCCGGCGGCCTCGCGGGTGCAGCGTCTTGCGGTTGAGACGCCGGCTGTGTATCATCGCCTTCGACCTGCTTGCCCACGACGATCACTCGTGGCTCGAGCAGCCCTTCGCACAGCGTCGCGCCGGCCTCGAGCGCCTGCTCGGCCGAGGACTATTTCAAGGATGCCCCGATCGAGCTCATGGTCTCGCGTCGACACCCCCGAGGCAGGCCGAGCGGTGGCTGCGCGAGGCTGAGGGAGTGATCGCCAAGGAGCGCTCCGCCCCCTACCTGCCCGGGGAGCGCCGAGGGATGGTCAAGGTCAAGCGCACCCGCACCATCGACGCCGTCGTCGCCGGCTGGCGCCCGGGCAAGGAGGAGCGCACGGTCGGAGCTCTGATCCTCGGGCTCTACGACGGTGAGGACCTGCGCGTCGTCGGCCACTGTTCCGGTCTCACCGCCAAGGCCAAGCGCGAGCTTCGTCGACTTCGCTCGCCTCCTATGAGACAGGCGAGCGTGGCACGGCCGACCCCAGCCGCTGGAGCTCCGGGCGCGACCTCGAGTGGGTTGCGCTGCGTCCCGAGCTCGTCGTAGAGATCGATTTCGACCACGTCTCCGCCGGGCGCATCCGCCACGGCGCCAAGCTGCGGCGCTGGCGCGAGGACAAGGCTCCACGCGAGTGCACCGTCGAGCAGCTCGCGAGCTGACCCTTCCTCGCGAGCCTCGCCGACGTCCTAGCCTCGCAACGTCCTGCCATCCGACGTCCTAGCGCTCGCCGACCATATACGCTGAGAGGATGAGCGAGGAGGGTGCCGCCACCGCGACCGTGGCCGAGGAGGAGTACCTGCAGATTCTCTTCTGGCTGCACGAGGCCGGCCTGCCGATGACCGGCGCCAACGTCGCGCGCGCGATGCAGCTCTCCGCCCCCACGGTCCACGAGATGGTCGGGCGCCTGGAGCGCGACGGCTACATCACGCGCGGCTCGGATCGTGCGATCGCCTTCACTCCCACAGGTGCCGAGCACGCCGAGGGCATCGTGCGCCGCCACCGTCTGATCGAGCGCTTCCTCACCGACGTGCTCGGGGTCCCCTGGGACGAGGTCCACGAGGAGGCCGAGCGCCTGGAGCACGCCATGTCACCCGTGCTCGAGGAACGCATGCTCGCCGCGATCGGCGACGCCACCACCTGCCCCCACGGCCACCCGATCGTCGCCGGCGCACGCCTCGCGGGCGTCCCACTCGCCGACGTCGCGGTCGGAGCCTCGGTGCGCATCCTGCGCTTCGAGAACGAGGCCGAGGATCTCCTGCGCTACCTCAAGGCCTCCGGCATCGAGCCCGGGCTCACGGGCACGCTCGTCACCCACGATGACGACCAGGTCGTGGTCGAAGGCGCCGATGGCTCGCGCTGCGTCCTCACCCCCAGCGTCGCCGAGACCGTCTCGGTCACGGCCGACCCCTCACCGCCGCCGCGCACCGCCCTACCCGAGCAGCTGGTCTTGGGCCAGCGCTACGGTCGCTAGCTTCCCGGCTTGGGTACGGTCAGCCGGCGAGTGTCGCTAGCTTCCCGGCTTGGGCTCGGCCAGCCGGCGAGGTGACCGGTCACACACGCCCCTGTGCGGTCCTGGGCGGATCTTGTCTCCCGAAAAACTCCTCAGAGTGAGCGGTAGGCTTCGGCGAGGCGGCCCACACCCTCGTCGATCTGCTCCGGGGTCACGCCCGAGTAGGCGAGCCTCAGGGTGTTCTCGCCGCCCTCAAGCAGGAAGTCCGTCGCCCTTCACAAACGCCACCCCCAGCTCCCCGGCGAGGCTGAACAGGGCATCCACGTCGGTCCCCTCGGGCAGGGTCACCCACATGAAGTAGCCCCCCTCCGGCGCCACGAACTCGGCCTCGGGCAACTCGCGGCCCCAGCGCCATCGCCAATGTTCGCGCACGCTTGGCCAGGGCCGTTCTCACCGTCTCGATCGACCGCTCGATCGCGCCCGAGGCGCAGAACTCGTACACGATCGACTGCGACACCATGCTCGGGGAGATGTATGTGTTGGTCGCCAGTTTGGTGATCTTCGCGATCAGCTCCGCCGGTCCCACGAGGTAGCCCACTCTGATCCCGGGACACACCGTCTTTGAGAACGACGACGCGTACACGACCCGCTCGCGCATCCATCGAAAGCATCGTCGGCAGCCTCTCCCCGCTGAAGCGCAGCTCCACGTACGGATCGTCCTCGAACACTAGGAAGTCGTGCTCGCCGGCCAGCTCCAGGAGCACCTGGCGCTTTGCCAAGCGACAGCGTGTAGCCGGCCGGGTTCTGGAAGTTCGGGATGATGTGGGCGAGCTTCGGCTTCACGCCCCCGCCATCGAGCAGGGCTCCGAGCGCCGTCGTGTCGATCCCATCGGTCTGCAGCTCCACCGCGTTCACCTTCGCCCCGCGCCCTCGCAGCGAAAGCAGCGTGCGGTCGTAGGTGGGGCGCTCCACGATCACATCGTCGCCGCTCTTCACGACCTGCTCGAACAGGAACGCGTCCGCCTGCATCGATCCGTTCGTGACGAGCACCCGCTCGGGCTCCACACCGTGCTTGTCGGCGATCCACGCCCTCAAGCCGCGGGTACCCGATCGACGTCCCATAGGCCGTCGTCCCTGCCGGGTCGCTCTCGAACGCGCGCGCCGCGGCGTCCTTCAGGCCGTCCACGTCGACGATGTCCAGCGACGGGGCCCCGCGTGCGAATGAGATCGTCGAGATCGACATGGCGAGCAAGCTTAGCCTGATTCGCTGCTGGACGCCGGAGCGTCAGGCGCCGTCCGCGGACCCGACGGCCCCGCGGATGTGGCGGCTCCTCGACCGACAACAGGCGACTGTACTCCTCGATCAGCGCGTCCATCGTCCTGGCCAGCTTCTCGCGGAAGCGCACGAGCTCGGCCAGATCGACGGCCCGGCTCTCCTCCACCGCCGCCGGCTGTCGCGGATCCAGATCGTATGGCGATCTGAGGTGCGATCCCGGTGGCCCCCCCGGCGGCGTCGGTGGCGGCGGTGGCCCCGGCGGGCCGCACGGGCGGTGGCTGAGGCGTTGGCGCCGGTGGAGGAATCGGCGGCCCCGGAATCGGCGAGCCGGGCGGTGCCGGCGAGGGGGGCGTCGGAATCTCCCCGTATGCCGTCTCGCGAACCTCCACCGTCCAACCACGCTCGATCCCTGCCCCGGCCTGCGATGGGACTTCCTCGCCCCCGAACACCGGGGGCCCACCGAATCCGTCCCCATCGGCGAGTGCCTGCTCGGAGGCCGACCGCTCGACTGCCTCGTCGACCAACCTCCCGGACTGCGATGACGACTGTGGCTGGGATGACCGCGACTGCTCCTGCGCGGACGCCGCATCGCGGTGCCCGATCGAGGTCAGCTCGCGCTCAAGCTCGCTGCAGCTTGAGCTCCAGCTCCCCCAGCGTCTTTGCGACCTCTTGGTCCAAGGCCCTTATCGTAGCTGCTGACCGATCGGCGATCCCGTCGCGTCCCCCGACGGGGGTATCGATCGTCGATCGGTGGTCACTCCGCCAAGGATCTCGATCGCGATCTCAGCCACCTCGGTGGGGGTGCGCCCCACGCGCACCCCCTTGGCTTCGAGTGCGAGTGCCTTGGCGGCGGCCGTTCCGGCGGACCCCGACACGATCGCCCCCGCGTGACCCATCTGCTTGCCGGCGGGAGCGGTGAACCCGGCGATATACGCCACCACCGGCTTGCTGACCGACTCGGCGATGTACTCGGCGGCCTCCTCCTCGGCCGACCCTCCGATCTCGCCCGAGAGCACGATCAGCTCGGTCTGTGGGTCGCTCTTGGAACAGCTCGATGATGTCCACGAACGACGACCCCGGTACCGGGTCGCCGCCGATCCCCACGATCGAGCTGCAGCCGAAGCCGGCCTGGGCGATCTCGTTGCCGATCTGGTAGGTCAACGTGCCCGAGCGCGACACCACGCCCACGTTGCCCTCTTTGAAGAACGACGCGGGGATGATCCCCACGTTGGCCTTGCCCGGGGAGAGGATGCCGGGGCAGTTCGGTCCCACCAGGCGGATTGAACGCGTACCCGCCCGGTCGCTCTTCAGCGTGTTGTACACGCGCAGCTCGTCGTGCGCCGGGATCCCCTCGGTGATCGCGATCACAAGCTCCACCCCCGCCGCCGCCGCCTCGAGGATCGAGTCGGCGGCGAACCGCGGCGGAACGAAGATCATCGCGGTGTTCGGCTGCACCTCGCGCGCGGCCTCCTCCCAGCTGTTGAACACCGGGATGCCCTCGACGTCCTGGCCGCCCTTGCCGGGTGTCACGCCGCCGACGACGTTCGTGCCGTAGCGGCGGTTGTTGAGCGTGTGGAAGGAGCCCTCCCTGCCGGTGATCCCGGCGACCGCGAGTCGTGTGGTCCCGTCGACGAGCACCGACATCAGGCAAGCTCTCCAGCGTCTCTGGCCTTGATCATCGGACTGTCGCCCCGGCGTCCTCGGCGGCCGCGAGTGCCACGACCTTCTCGGCCGCCTCGTTCATCGTCCTCGCGGCGTGCACGTTGGGCGAGCGCCGCCTCCTCGAGCAGTCTGCGGCCCTCGACGTCGTTGGTGCCATCCAGTCGAACCACGAACGGAACCTCCGGTTTGATGTCCCCGAACGCGGCGATCAGGCCCTTGGCGACCTCGTCGCAGCGGGTGATGCCCCCGAAGATGTTGAACAGGACCGCCTTCACGGCGTCGTTGACGAGGATCAGCTCGACGGCCTGCTTGATCTTGGCCGCGTCCGAGCCGCCGCCGGCGTCCAGGAAGTTCGCGGGCGCGCCGCCTGCCTGGGCCACGACGTCGAGCGTTGACATCACCAGGCCGGCTCCGTTGCCGAGGATGCCGATGTCCCCGTCGAGCTTCACGTACTGCACGCCCTCTTCCTTGGCCTTGCGCTCGATCGGGTCTTCGTTCTCGCTGTCCGACAGCCCTTGGTTCTCGGGATGGCGGTAGAGCGCGTTGCCGTCGAGCGAGACCTTCGCGTCTAGCGCCTTCACCTTGCGCTCCGGCGTCACGATCAGCGGGTTGATCTCCGCGAGCGTGGCGTCCTCCTCCCACCACACCTCGTACAGCGCCACGAGCGCGTCGGCCACGCCCTCGATCACGTCCTCGTCGGCTCCGCCCTTGCGTCGCGATTTCGACGGCCTCCTCGCGGCTGAGGCCCTTCAGCGCGTCGACGTGATGGCGCACGAGCTTCTCCGGGCTCTGCTCGGCCACCTGCTCGATCTCCACGCCCCCCTCGACGCTGAACATCACCATCGGCTGCTTGGCGGAGCGGTCGAGCAGCACCGAGGCGTAGTACTCGGTGGCGATGTCGCTCGCGTGCTCGATCCACACGGTGCGCACCGTGTGGCCCTTGATGTCCATCCCCAGGATGTTCTGGGCGTGCTCGCGCAGCCTCGGCCTCGTCGTCGGCCAGCTTCACTCCACCGGCCTTGCCGCGCCCGCCGATCAACACCTGGGCCTTGACGACGACCGGGTAGCCCACCTCGTTCGCGGCCGCCACAGCGTCCTCGACGGTGGTCACGGCCTTGCCTGCCGACACCTCCAACCCGTGGCGGGCGAACAGCTGCTTGCCTTGGTACTCGAGCAGGTCCATGTGCGGCGCGAGACTCTAGCCGATGGCGGGCGTAACGCGCGCCGAGGCGTGCGCAAGGCATAATGCCCGCCCGATGCCCATTCCAAAGAACATCACCTTCGTCACCTTCGACGTCTACGGAACCCTGATCGACTGGGAGACCGGCATCTACGAGGCTTTCGCCAAGGAGGCCGAGCGCGACGGCTTCGAGATCGACCGCAACGTTCTGATCCCGCTGTTCCACGAGATCTCTCAAGAAATCGAGGCCGGCTCCTACGAGCTCTACGCCGAGGTCCTGCGACGCACCGCGATCGAGATCGCCAAGCGCCTGGAGTGGAAACTCGAACCGTCCCGCTCAGGCTTCCTGCCCGACTCCGTCCAGCGCTGGAAGCCCTTCAAGGAGACCCCCACCCAGCTCACCAAGCTCGCCAAGAAGCACAAGCTCGGGCTCATCTCCAACATCGACGACAAGCTGCTCGGGCAGACCCGGCGTCACATCCCGATGGACTTCGACCTCGTCGTCACCGCCCAGCAGGTCCGCTCCTACAAGCCCGACCCCGCCCACTTCGTCGAGTGCGCCCGACGCCTCGGCTCCAAGAAGGGCTGGGTCCACGTCGCCGCCTCCCACCACTCCGACGTCGTCCCCCTGCGTCAAGGCGCGGATCCCCGTGATCTGGGTCAACCGCAACAAGCAGACGCTCGACTCCTCGCAGCGCAAGCCCACGGCCGAAGTGCCGAACCTGCGCGAGGCCGCCAAGCTCTTGGGCATCGCCTGACGCGTGCGCGTCGTCTCAGCTGCACGCCGACGTACTCCTCGCCACAAGCGCCATCTGGCAGACCAACTGCGCTAGTCGTCCGCGTCGAGGACGAGCGGAGACGTTCGTGATCGACTCGCCTGTCTTGCCCGAGGAGCTCGAGGTTCTGCCGGCCCTGCTCGAGCAGTCACGCTTCCCGTCGCCCAAGCGGCCTGCTGGTCGACCCACGCCGACTGGGATCACCTGCTCGGGCGCCTTGCGTTCCCCGACGCCACGCTTGGCTGCGCGACCACGACCGCCGAGCGTATGCGGACCGGCCCCGGGGGAGCCCCAGCGCGAGCTGCGCTCCTTCGACGAGGAACACTACGTTCAGCGTGCAAAGCCGCTCGCGCTCGGGTCCGTGCAGGCGCTCGACGTTCCCGGGGGCTGCGAGATCGGCCGGCGCGAGCTGGCGCTGCACCCGGCCGAGGGCCACACCGTCGACGGGATGGCTCTGTGGATCGACTGGTCCGGCGTGCTGGTCGCCGGGCGACTACCTTTCGACGGTCGAGATCCCGCGTGCTCGGCGACGGGCGGCTCCGTCGATGCCTACCTGGAGACACTGGAACGCCTACGCCCACTCGTCGTCGCGGCCGAGCACGTCGTGCCGGGTCACGGCCCGGTGCTGGACTCCAAGCTGGCCACGGCCGTGCTCGAGGAGGATCGTCGCCTACCTGAGCGACCTGCGTGAGGACGGGGCTGCCACAGAGCTCCCCGACCGGAGACGCACCAACGCCCAACGCGCCATTCATCGAGCGAACGTGGCGCTTCTATCGAAGCTCGCTCAGCGCGCGGCGTCGTTGCGGCGCACGTACCACTTGACAGTCATCTCGGCCACGATAGTCCCGTCGGCGCTGGTCATCTCCACCTCGATCGGGAAGCGCACGCGGCCGTCCTCGTTCAGCTTTGCCTTCAGCTCGTCGCGATCCTCACCGAAGCGGCCCGTCGCCGTGATCTCGCCCTTGGCGAGCTTCTTGTAGGCGATCTCCGCCGACTCGGCCAGAGGAGTGATCTCGCCCATGATGTCCAGGAACGCCCCCACGAACGCCGCCCCCGAGGCGGCCTCCCCGGCCGAGAACAGGCCCCCCGCGTGCTGCGAGCCGACGTGGTTGCGCAGCCGCTCATCGTCCGGGAGCCTCACCGTGCCGTGGTCCTCGGCGACCGTGATCGTCTCAAGCCCAAGGTGCACGTTGAAAGGAATGGCCTGGCTCAGGCCTGCCGCCACCGCCGCGTAGTCCACTGCTGACATCCTGGGTCCTCCGTTCGTGGTTTTGCGGACCCGCGCTCAGCTCTCGCCGGCGGCCGCGTCGCTCTTGATCGTGGCGATGGGAGCTCCTGCGTTGATCGGCTCGCCCTCGACGATCGGCAGCTCTGCGATCGTCCCCGCCTTGTGCGCGGTGATCTCGTTCTCCATCTTCATCGCCTCGATGATGCACAGGATCTGGCCCTCGGCGACAGTGTCACCCTGTTTGACCAGCACCTTCCACATGTTTCCCTGAAGCGGCGACTCGAGCGCGTCCGGGCCGCCCGCGCCGGCAGATTTGCTGGCCTTGGACGAGCGCTTTGGGGCCGCCCCTGCCACGGGCACTGAGCCGTTGGCACTCCCGAGGGGCGGGGACGGTGGGGTTCCTATTATTTTCACGTCGAATCGCTGTCCCGAGACCTCCACCGTGTAGGTCTGCTCCACCTTCTCCGGCTCGCCTGCCCCCGCGATGGGGGGTGGTCCTCTGGCCCTGCCGCAGGCTTCTCGAACGCGAGCGTCTTCAGCCAGGCGCGATCCTCGAGCAGGTCACGGCAGGTCTCGCCTTTCGCCCACTGCTCGGTCCCCAGCAGCGCCTTGTGGAAAGGGATCAACGTCTTCAGTCCCTCGATCTCGTATTCGTCGAGCGCCCGCAGCATGCGTCTCGTGGCCTGCTCGCGGTCGGCGTCCCACACGATCAGCTTGGCCACCATCGGGTCGTACATCGGGGAGACCTCCCCGCCTGCACCGACGCCCGAGTCGACGCGCACCCCCGGGCCTTTCGGCTCTGAGTAGGCGCCGATCTTGCCCGGCGCGGGGGCGAAGTTCTTGGACGCGTCCTCGGCGTTGATGCGGCACTCGATCGCATGGCCGCGCAGAGCGACGTCCTCCTGGGAATAGGCGAGCGGCTCGCCCGCGGCCGCGCGGATGCCCTCCTTGACGATGTCGATGCCGGTCGTCATCTCGGTCACGCAGTGCTCGACCTGCACGCGCGTGTTCATCTCCAGGAAGAAGTACTCGGCCCCCTCCTGGAGCAGCCCCTCGATCGTGCCGGCCCCGACGTAGTCGACCGCTCGCGCGGCCTCAACGCCGATCCCGCCGATGCGGGCGCGCATCTCCTCGTCCACGACCCAGGCGGGCGCCGGGGACTCCTCGATCACCTTCTGGTGGCGGCGCTGGATCGAGCAGTCGCGCTCGCCGAGGTGGATCACGTTGCCGTGGCGGTCCGCCAGCACCTGTACCTCGACGTGGCGCGGGTCCGGCAGATAGCGCTCCAGGTACACGGTCGGGTCTGAGAAGAACTTCTCCCCCTCCCGGCTGGCCCCCTCGAAAGCGCCCTCCAGCTCCTCCTCGGTGAGGGCCACCCGAAAGCCCTTGCCGCCGCCGCCGCCGGCCGCCTTGACGGCGACGGGGAAGCCGATCTCCTTCTTGGCGATCTTCATGGCCTCTGCCACGGTGGCCACTGGCTCGGTGGTGCCGGGCACGATCGGTACCCCCGCGGCCTGCATCAGCTCGCGCGCCCTCGTCTTCGAGCCCATCGCTTCGATCGCGCTCGCGGGCGGGCCGATGAAGACGATCCCGGCGTCCTCGCAAGCCTGGGCAAACGGGGCGTTCTCGGCAAGGAACCCGTATCCAGGGTGGATCGCCTCGGCGCCCGCCCGCCTTGCCACGTCGAGGATCTTCTCGACGTTCAGGTAGTTCTCGGCGGCCGGCCCGTCGCCAAGGTTGTATGCCTCGTCGGCACGCTTCACGTGCAGCGCGTCGCGATCGAGCTCTGAATAAACAGCGACGGAGGGTATCTCCATCTCCTCGAGCGCGCGACATATGCGCACGGCTATCTCGCCGCGGTTGGCTACCAGGACCTTTGAGAACATCGGGTAGGAGCTTATTCAATGCGCGGCTTCCCGTGGGTCGTGGACCGCTGGAAAGCGTCTTGCGCGGGCCGTCAGGTCGCGGCCACCACCAGCCCCGCGCCGACCGTGTTGTTCGAGGTCTCGTCGATCAGGATGAAGCTGCCGGTGCGCCGGTTGGAGGCATACGGATCGAACACAAGCGGGGCGCTCGTGCGCAGGCGGACTCGGCCGATGTCGTTCAGAGCAAGCTCCCGCGGCGGGTCGGCGCGCTCGAGTGTGTGCACGTCGACGTGGTCGCACAGCTCGTCCACGATCGCGGTCACCTCGCGCGTGGTGTGCTTGACGATATAGCGCCCACACTTGCGCAGTGGCTGGTCTGTCATCCAGCACACGTCGGCTTCGAGCTCCCGCGCCACGGTCGGCGCCTGCTCGGCGCGGCAGATGGTCTCTCCCCTGGAGATGTCCACCTCGTCGCTCAGCCTCAACGTGACCGACATCGGGGCGAGCGCCTCGGTCAGCTCGCCGTCGTAAGTATCGATTGCGGCGATGCTCGTGCGCCGGCCGCCGGGCAGCACGACGATCTCATCGCCCGCTCGGAAAGCCCCGCTTGCGACCTGGCCCGCGTAGCCGCGATAGTCGCTCCCGTTCGGCCCCGCGGGTCGGATCACCCACTGCACGGGGAAGCGTGCGGGCCTGTCGTAGGGATGGTCGTAGGCGACCTCCACGTCCTCCAGCAGCTCCAGCAGAGTCGGGTGGGTGGGGCCTTGATACCAGTCCATGTGCTCGGAGCGATCTACGACGTTGTCGCCGTTCAGGGCGGACATCGGGATATAGGCAATGTCGCGGCCCATACCCGTTCCAGTCCCGATTCCGTTCAGCTTCTGCGCAAAAACCTCGAACTCCGCCACGAGCTCCTCAAAGCGCGCTTGGGAGTGATCGACGAGGTCCATCTTGTTGACCGCCACCACCAGGTGCGGGATGCCGAGCAGCGCGCTGATAAACGCGTGGCGCTTGGACTGCTCCAGCACCCCTTTGCGCGCGTCGAGCAGGATCACCGACAGGTCGGCGGTCGATGCGCCCGTCACCATGTTGCGCGTGTACTGCTGGTGGCCGGGGCAGTCGGCGATGATGAACCTGCGCTTGGGGGTCGCGAAGTAGCGATAGGCCACGTCGATCGTGATGCCCTGCTCGCGCTCGGCTCGCAGCCCGTCGGTGAGCAGCGCGAGGTCCAGCGCGCCCTCGCCGCCACGGCGCTCGCGAGGCCTGGGCCACATGGTCGAGCTGGTCCTCGAACACCTGCTTGGTGTCGTACAAGAGCCTCCCGATCAGGGTGCTCTTGCCGTCATCGACCGAGCCCGCGGTCGTGAAGCGCAGCAGGTCGAGCGTCATTTAGAAGTACCCGGCCTTCTTGCGATCCTCCATCGCCGCCTCTGAGACGCGGTCGTCCGCGCGCGTCTCCCCGCGCTCGGTGATCCTCGTCGCTGCGATCTCGGTCACGACTTCCTGCAAGGTCGACGGCGTTCGAGCGCACTCCGCCCGTGCAGCTCATGTCGCCGACCGTGCGGTAGCGCACGGTCTCGGTGAAGACACTCTCGCCGTCGATCAGCTCGGTCCCCTGGCGCCACGCATACAGCATCCCGTCGCGCTTGAACACCTCGCGCTGGTGGGCGAAGTAGATCGAGGGCACCTCCAGCTGCTCCTGGTCGATGTACTCCCATACGTCGAGCTCAGTCCAGTTGGAGATGGGGAAGACCCGCACGTTCTCTCCCTTTTTGATGCGCCCGTTGTAGAGGTTCCACAGCTCGGGCCTCTGGCTCTTGGGGTCCCACCCGCCGAAGTCGTCGCGGAAGGAGAACACGCGCTCCTTCGCCCTCGCGCGCTCCTCGTCGCGCCGCGCTCCGCCAAAGGCCGCGTCGAATTTGTGCTCGGCGATCGCATCCAGCAGCGTCACGGTCTGCAGCTGATTGCGTGAAGCTCGCGGGCCCTTCTCCTCGACGACCCTCCCGGTGTCGATCGAGTCCTGCACGCTCGCCACGATCAGACGCTCCCCGAGCTCCGCCACGCGCCGGTCGCGGTACTCGATCACCTCTGAGAAGTTGTGCCCCGTGTCCACGTGCATCAGGGGGAACGGGAACGGCGCGGGCCTGAATGCCTTCTCGGCCAGCCTCAGCAGTACGATCGAGTCCTTACCGCCACTGAACAGCAGCACCGGTCGCTCGAATTCCGCGGCCACCTCCCTCATCACGTGGATCGCCTCGGACTCGAGTGCCCGTAGGTGACTCAGCTGGGGGCGCTCGGCGACGCTCACGATCCCTCCGACACCGTCAGCCCCGGCTTGGCCGTGGCGATTGGCACGCCGACCTGGCGCTCGCTGGGGGCCTTGCTTGGTCGGGAGCGCGAGTGCAGATGCAAAAGGAAGCCCAAGACACCGACCAGGATAGGTGCTCCGAAGATCACGGGAACCGGCATCTTGCCGCCCGCGTTGTTGATCATCGCCAGCGCCGATCCGAGCAGCACCGCGCCAAGTGTCACGCGCAGCGCTTGCGCGGGCACACGGTCTACGAAGTGCGCTCCGACCCATACGCCGGGGATCGACCCGATCAGGATGTTGCCCATCAGGCCGTAGTCCACGTTGCCGCTGATCATGTGCGCGATCCCCGCCACCCACAGCAGCATCGCCGCCACGAACACGCTTGAGCCGGCCACTCGTCGCGGTGTGAGCCTGAAGATCACGATCATCGCGACGCCGATCAGCGCACCGCTGCCGACCGAGGTCATACCGAGGATCGTCCCCAGCACGAACCCGAGCGCGATCGCGGCTATGCCCGCGCGACGCGTGAAGTCATAGCTCTCGCGCTCGTGCTCGGCGAGGTGGGTGAGCAGCAGCGTGCGCACCAGCACCACGATCGCCACCACGATCAGCGCCCCGGCGACGCATCCGATCAACACGTGGTTGAAGCTTTCTCCATACTTTTTGTGCAGGCGGTCCACGACCAGAACGCCCACCAGCGCTCCCGGCACGCCTCCGTAGGCCAGCCACTTCGACACGCCAAGGTCCACCGTGCCTTTGCGCAGGTGCTTGTAGCCGCCGAGCGTCTTCGTGATCGCCCCGTAGGTCAGGTCGGTGCCCACCGCCACCAGCGGGTGGATTCCGAGCACGATGATCAAGAGCGGCGTCATCAACGACCCACCGCCGATCCCGGTCAGGCCGATCAGGATGCCCACACCCAGGCCGAACAGCACGATCTCGGGGCTGATGCCAAGCATCAGGCCTCGCCCCGCCCCGTCGTACCCATCCGAGCCCGGGCGGGAGAAAGATGTGGAGTTGGGAGCTTCGTGTTTGGCCTGCCGGTTGCGCTCATGCTCATCCTGTCGCGGGACTCTTCAGCGCATCAACGTGCAAACCGCACTCAGTCTTATCCGTCCCCGCCCACCGACCCTCGCGGCCCGAGCCGGGCTTCGTGCAGGGGGCGCATCCGATCGAGGAGTAGCCCTGGTCGTGCAGCGGGTTGTAGGGGAGATCGCGATCGAAGATTCGCTGCCACAGGTCCTTCTCGGTCCACAGCGCCAACGGGTTGTACTTGTAGATGCGGCGCTTCTCGTCGTGCTCGACGAGCTCGGTGTCCGCGCGCGTCGGTCCCTGCTCGCGCCTGATGCCGGTGATCCAACCCTCTGCGCTGCCAAGCGCCCGCTCGAGCGCCGCCACCTTCGCCACAGAGCAGCAGTGCTCCGGCCCGCTCCACGGTGTTCCGGTCTCACTGCTTGCGTCGTGCACCTCCACGGCGATCCCGAACCGCTCCTCGAACGCCCTCCAGGTCTGCAGCGTCTGCGGGAACAACACCCCGGTGTCGATCGTCGCGATGCGCACGGGCGTCTGCCCGTCGCCGATGCGCAGCAGCTCGTCGATCAGGACCGACTCCTCCTTTTGGAAGGAGCACAGCAGCACGACTTTCTCGCCGTGGCGCTCCACCGCCTCGCGCAGGGTGTGCGCTCAGGCTGCGCCCGAGCGCCTGCGCGTCAGCGGGCGTGCGTCGCCTTCCGCATCCGCGGAGGCAATCGCGTCAGGAGCGCCGGTCGCGTCCCCTGTCTCTGTGGGGCTTAGACCGCGCACTCGCCCTCGCCGCGGATAACCTGAAACGGCACGTCCCTGTTCCAGTCGATGAACGTGTTCATCGTCTCCAGGCCGAAGTCCACCGGCAGGGAGAGCTCCTTCACGAGGCCTTCGAGCTCGGGGGTGCCGACGCGCTCGACGAAGGCGCCCCACTGCTCGCCGTCTTTGCGGGTGGCCTGGTAGTGGCGGACCCAGCGCTCGATCGCCTCGGGCACGCGCTTGGCGGGCAGACGCTGCTTCAGGCGTGTGCCGAACTTGACCTCGCCGCCTTCGTAGACGCCGCCCACGTGGGGGATGTAGGCGGGAATCGTGTGCTCTCCGACCTTGATCGACGCACCATAGAAGCCGATGTCGGCGACATGGTGCTGGGAGCAGCCGTTCGGGCAGCCGCTCATCTTGATGTGGATCTGGCGCGTCAAGGGGTCCTCGATGCCCATCGCTTCGATCCGCTCTTGCACGGCCTGGTTGAGGCCCATCGAGCTCGTGATCCCGAGCTTGCAGGAGTCTGTGCCGGGGCAGGAGACCACGTCGGTGATCTCGCGCGAGCCGGCGTCGCCGAGGCCAAGCTCGGAGAGCGCGCGCCACACGTCGTAGACGCTCTCCTCGCGTACCCAGCGCAGCACGAGGTTCTGCTGGACGGTCGTGCGCGCGTAGCCGCCCGGAGTGATCGCGCATGATCTGGCCGAGGCCTCTGAACTGCTCGGGGGTGAGGTCGCCGCGCACGATCTTCACCTCGACCGTCACGTATCCCTCCTGCTTCTGGGCGGCCACGTTGGCCTGGCGGAAGCGCTCGAACTCGGACATGTCGCCGTTGGGGCTGCCATAGCTCTCGGCGGCGCCGGGGCGCTCTCGCGCTCGTCGTCGAGGAACAGGCGATCCTCGACGAGAAGTCGCGTTCGGCGACCCACTCGCCCTCGAGCTCCTGCTCGACCTGGTTGCGCAGCTCATCGATCCCGTACTTGTCCACGAACACCTTGATGCGGGCGCGGGCCCTGTTGACGCGCAGCCACTCCTGGCGGTCGAAGATCCTGAATACGGCCTCTGAGATCTTCAGGTAGTCGCCGTTGTCGATCTCCACGAAGTCGTACAGGACGGGGGCCACCCTCGGCATGATCGAGGTGCCGCCGCCGACAAGCATCTCCACGCCGCGTACCTCCCCGCGACCGTCGATCTCCTTGACACGCGCCCTGAAAGCGATGTCGTGGATGCCGCTGATCGCTCTGTCGCGCGGGCTGCCATCGAAGGAGGTCTTGATCTTGCGCGGCATCCCCTGAGTGGTGGGGTGCCTTACGAAGTAGCGCACATAGGCGCCCGCGTAGGGGGTCAGGTCGAACAGCTCGTCCGCCGCCACCCCGGCCCACGGGTCGCCGGTGACGTTGCGCACGGTGTTGCCGCAGCCCTCACGACTGGACAGGCCGGCTTCGCCGAGCTCGCTGATCGCTTTCTCGATTTCCGGCAGCGGGATGTGGTGCATCTGGACGTTCTGGCGTGTGGTCACGTGACCCTTGCCCAACGGGGTGTACTTCTCGACGACGTCGGCGAACTTGTCCATCTGCTCGGGGGTGATCCCGCCGAAGGGGAGCTTCACGCGAATCATCTGCACGTCGGGTTGGCGCTGGCCGTAGACGCCCTGGCGCAGGCGGAACTTGATGAATTCGTCTTCCTCCGTGCCGCCCGCCAGGAACTTCGTTGCCTCGGTCTTGAAGTCGTCGTACTCCCGCTGCAGGATCGGGATCACGTGCCCGGGCACGTTCTGCAGGACCTCGGGATCCTCGAGCGAGCCCTTTTTCGGGGCCTGCTCTGCGGGTATCGAAACTGGCTCCATCTAGCGAGACCTCCTGGTCCGAGCCGACTGGCCCGGGTCTATTTGCGACCGGCAGAGAGATTGGTGCTAAAGCCTAGCGGCTTTCAGGTATTTATCCAAGGATCGGGCTCATCGCCGCTGGACCCTCGCGCGCCACGCCTTCGAGCATAGCCGCGCGCAGCCACGGGTCCACGGCCTCTGCTTCGGGGCGCCGAGGGCGGCGCGGTGTCGCGCATGAAGCGCTCCATCGCAGCGACGATCGCCGCCGCCTCGGCAGGCGATGCCGACGGCGCAATCAGCTCGAGCTTTGGGCGGCGGTTGACCATCGCGGGCTATTTTGACGCAGTGGCGCGCCCTGGCGCACGGCGGTCTATAGCGGGATGTTCCCATGCTTGCGCTTCGGGCCCGGTTCGCGCTTGGTGTGCAGCGTGTCGAGCGCGGCGATCAGCTTTGGGCGCGTCTCGTGCGGGACGATCACGTCGTCGATGTAGCCGCGCTCGGCCGCCGTATAGGGGTTGGCGAAGCGGGCCTTGTAGTCGTCCATCAGCGTCTGCCGGCGCTCCTGAGGCGTCGGACTGCTCGCGATGTCGCGCCGGTAGATGATGTTGACCGCGCCCTCTGGCCCCATCACCGCCACCTCTGCCGTCGGCCACGCGAAGTTGAAGTCCGCGCCGAGGTGCTTGGAAGACATCACGTCGTAGGCACCCCCATATGCCTTGCGCGTGATGAGCGTGATCTTGGGGACCGTCGCCTCGGCGAACGCATACAGGAGCTTCGCCCCGTGCCTGATGATCCCGCCCCACTCCTGGGCGGTGCCCGGCAGGAAGCCGGGCACGTCGCATAACGTCATCAGTGGGATGTTGAACGCGTCGCACGTGCGCACGAAGCGTGCGCCCTTCGCCGAGGCGTCTATGTCGAGCACGCCTGCCAGCTGATTGGGCTGATTGCCCACGATCCCGACCACATGGCCGTCAAGGCGCGCGAACCCGCAGATGATGTTCTTCGCGTGGTGCTCGTGCACCTCGAAGAACTCCCCGTCGTCCACGATCAGGCGTATCACGTCGCGCATGTCATACGGCTTGTTCGGGTTGTCGGGCACCACGTGGTCGAGCTCGGGATCCATGCGGTTGGGGTCGTCGGTGGGCTGTACGCGCGGGGGCCCCTGCAGGTTGTTCTGAGGGAGGAAGCTGACGAGGTAGCGGCAGTCCTCCAGGCACGCGTCCTCGTCCTCGGCGGCGAAGTGCGCCACGCCAGACTTGGTGTTGTGCGACATGGCCCCGCCCAGATCCTCGAAGCCAACCTCCTCGCCGGTCACGGTCTTGATCACGTCGGGCCCGGTGATGAACATGTGCGAGGTCTCCTTCACCATGAACACGAAGTCGGTGATCGCGGGCGAGTACACGGCGCCGCCCGCGCATGGACCCATGATCAGGCTGATCTGCGGTATGACCCCCGAGCAGCGCACGTTGCGCAGGAATACGTCTCCGTAGGAGCCGAGCGAGACGACCCCCTCCTGAATGCGGGCCCCTCCCGAGTCGTTGATGCCGATCACGGGACACCCGATCTTGGCCGCCAGGTCCATGACCTTGCACATCTTCTCGCCCATCACCTCGCCCAGCGAGCCGCCGAATACGGTGAAATCCTGGCTGAACACACACACGCGCCGACCGTCGATCGTGCCGTGGCCGGTCACAACAGCGTCGCCCCACGGCCGGTTCTTCTGCATCTCGAAGTCATAAGTGCGATGGCGCACGAAGGTGTCGAGCTCCTGGAAGGACCCTGGGTCGAGCAGCTTCTCGACGCGCTCCCGCGCCGTGTACTTCCCGCGCGCATGCTGCTTCTCCTCGGCCTCGGGAGCCGAGTGCACCGCCGCCACGCGTAACTCCTGCAGCTCGGTGAGCTTCTCCTCGTAGGTTTCCGGGGCCTTTGCGCGCACTGGCGCGGATCTTATCCCCGCGAGAACGGTCTGTGGTGGGCGGCCCCCAATCTGTCGAGGACGCCGGTGAGGAGCTCGGTGGTCTCCTGCTCCATCTGCGCTTCCACGGATGCCAGTTCGGTGGCCAGGTCCGCGGCCGGCTCGACAGGTCGGGGGGGATAGATCGGCTCAGGCATCGCCAACGCCACGACATCGATCTCGGGCGCCGACTCGGGCTCCGCGGGGGCCTCGGGTTCCGGCTGTACCTCGACGACCTCATCTGACCTTCTCTTGCGTCGGCGAAACAGGCGCGCGAAGAATCCCGGTCGGGGCTCGGGCGTTGGCACGGTTTCAGGCTTGACGATGGGCTCTGGCTCAGCGATCGTCTCGGCCCTCGCGACCGGCTCTGGCTCAGCGATCGTCTCAGCCCCCTCGGCTGGCTCTGGCTCGACAGAGACCGTCTGGAGCTTGGACTCTGCGATCGGCTCCGGCCCCACAGCGTCCTCGGACTCGACCGGCACTGTCTCGGGCTCTACGACTGGCTCTGATTCCGCCTCGACCTCGGCGGTTGACTCCGTCTCCGGGCCCTGCTCCTGCTCCTGCTGAGTCTCGGGCTGCTCCTCAGACGGTGGTGCTGTGCGCGTCACAGACAGCGTCACCCTGGTGCCCCAGCCGGACTGCTTCAAGTGCACGACACCGGTAGCACCATCGGCCTCCCACTCGACCTTCGTCTCGGGCTCGGAGCTCGTGATGCGGATGTCGCCGAGCTCGCCGAGGTGGCGGGCGAGAGTCTCGGGGTTGCTCAGCTCCGCCCACAACTCGGGCGGGGACTTCACAAGCGTGCGTTGCACCTCGGAGGAGACGCTCATCGATCCCAGGTTCGAGCGTCGCCGCGAGAGTCCTTCCTGATGCGGCGGCGTCGTGCGCCGCGAGGCGCGCATGAGGCCCTCGCTCGTGGAGCAGACTCCGCAAGCTGGACCGCGTTGGTGGCCGCTCCCTTGCGCAGGTTGTCCGCGACGATCCACATGTCCAGGGCGCGCTCGTGGCCGGGGTCGCGGCGGATGCGCCCCACGAACACGTCGTCGTGGCCGGCGGCGCGAGCGTCGCCAGCGGGTAGAGGGCCGCGTCGGGGTCGTCGGCGACGGTGACGCCCGGGGCGGCCCGCAGTAGCTCGCGCGCCTCGTCGGGCTGAGAGTTCTGCGCGAGTCTGCACGTTCACCGCCTCCGAGTGGCCGTTGACGACGGGCACGCGCACGCACGTGGCGCTCACGCGGATCGACGGGTCGCCCGAGGATCTTGCGCGTCTCGTTGATCAGCTTGCGCTCCTCGTCGGTGTGGTCGTCGCCGGGGGCGAACGAGCCGGCGTGGGGGAGGGCGTTGAAGGCGATCTGGTGGGCGTATGCCCGGGGCGGCTCGATCTCCATGTCGTGGAGCAGCGCGTGGGACTGGTCGCAGCAGCTCGTCCACCGCCTTCCTGCCGGTCCCCGACACCGCCTGATAGGTGGAGATCACCAGGCGCTCGATGCCCGCGGCGTCGTAGAGCGGCTTGAGTGCCACGACCATCTGCATGGTCGAGCAGTTGGGGTTCGCGACGATCCCGTTGTGGGAGGCGAGCGCCCGGGGTTGACCTCGGCGACGACGAGCGGCACCTCCTCGCTCATGCGCCACTTCGAACTGTTGTCAATCACAATCGCGCCCGCCTGCGACAAAGCGCGGGGCCCACTCGCCCGAGGTGGAGCCGCCCGCGGAGAACAGCGCGAGGTCGAAGCCCTGGATCGTCTCGTCCGTGAGTGGTCGCACCACGAGATCGACCGCCGGCGCCCCGCCATGGGAGGCGCCCTGCAGCGTACGCCCAGCGGAGCGCTCGGAGGCGAACGGCACAATCTCGCGCGCCGGGAACCCGCGCTCGCCCAGAAGCGTCAGCATCAGAGAGCCCACCTGTCCGGTGGCGCCGACGACAGCGACTCTGTAGCCCTGGCTCATGACGCCATCCAGGGTACCGCCGGATTGAGGGCCGCTAGGGCTTGATCACCATGAAGAGGATCGTCAGCAGCACGAGCAGGTCCATCAGGGCGCCCACGCCGCCGATCCTACGCACGAGGACGTCGTGCTCGGCGCTCGGCTTGAACGGGCCGTCGCCGCCGGCGGCGAGGTCCCTGTCGGCCACCTCCACGAGGAGCTTCTCGTTACGGCTCAGGAACATGCCCTCCACGGCTCCGATCACGATCGCCACGCCGATACCCCACTGGACGAAGAACTCGCTCCACACGTCGAGCTTGTTGGCGAGGTACAGGCCGCAGATCACGACAACCGCAAGTCCCGGGCCGATCACCCTGATGCTGATCGCGTGGAGGGCCTGGTACAGGGCCGGCAGCGCCCGCGAGTCGCTCTTGCTGATTACTCCGAGCAGCACCGGGTAGGCAAACGTGGCCCCGAAGGCCACCACGATGGCCATGATGTGCACGGCGAGCACGACTTCGAAGAAGGTCACGGCTATGAGCACGCGCGAATCCTATTGACCCGGACGGCGTATACGCCGGGGTGGCGGATCCGACATGTGACTATTTCAGCCCGGGCGGCGTATACGCCGCCCGGCGGGGCCGCACATGTGCGGCCCCGTGACGCGCCGCATGCGGCGCGTCATACCCTCGGCGCATGCGCCGAGGGCGAGACAGTGCATGCACTGTCTCGGTCATGCCCGCATGCGGGCATGACGGGTGAGTGGGACGTTAAAAAGTGGGGGCGTACTTCCCGAATACGTCCTGCATCGCACCACACACCTCGCCCATGGAGCAGCGGTCCTTGAGGGCCTGGCGGATCGAGGGCAGCAGGTTCTCGCTACCGCGCGCGGTCTCGCGCAGCTCCTCCAACCGTCGCCGCACGAGCTCCTGGTCGCGGTTCTCCTTGAAGGCCTTCAGGCGCTCCAGCTGTTCGCGCTCGGACTCAGGGTCAACGCGTAGGAGATCGGGAACCTCGAGGTCCTCCTCCACGAACTTGTTGACCCCCACGACGATGTCCTGGCCGATGCGGTAGCGCTCCTGATAGCCCCACGCCGACTCGTCGATCTCGCCCGTGATGAACTGGATTGCGTTGACCGACCCGCCGAGCGCGTCCACCTTCGCGATCAGCTCGTTCGCGCGCGCTTCGATCTCGTCGGTGAGCGACTCCACGAAGTAGGAGCCCGCGAAGGGGTCCACCGTGTCGGAGGCTCCCGACTCGTGCGCGAGGATCTGCTGAGTACGCAGCGCGATCTTCGCGGCGTGCTCGGTAGGCAGCGCGAGCGCCTCGTCGAAGCCGTTGGTGTGCAGCGACTGGGTGCCTCCGCACACCGCCGCAAAACCCTGGAGGGCCACTCGCACGATGTTGTTCTCGGGCTGCTGGGCGGTCAGCGTCACCCCGCCCGTCTGCGTGTGGAAGCGCAGCATCGTGGACTTCGGATTCTTGGCTCCGAAGCGCTCGCGCATGATGTGCCCCCACATGCGCCTGGCGGCCCGGAACTTGGCCACCTCCTGGAAGACGTTGTTGTGGCCGTTGAAGAAGAAGGCCAGGCGCGGCGCGAAGTCGTCCACGTCGAGCCCCTTCTCGATCGCCGCGGTCACATACGCGATCCCCGATGAGAGCGTGAACGCCACCTCTTGGACCGCCGAGCACCCCTTCTCGCGAAAGTGGTAGCCGGAGATGGAGATCGTGTTCCACTTCGGCACGCGCTCATTGCAGTACTGAAAGAGGTCCGTCGTCAGCCGCATGGTGGGCTGGGGGGGATAGATGTAGTTGCCGCGCGCGATGTACTCCTTGAGCACGTCGTTCTGGGTGGTCCCGCGCAGCTGCTCCGACGGGACCCCCTGCTCCTCGCCCACCAGCTCATACAGCAGCAGCAGGCAGGCGGCCGGTGCGTTGATCGTCATCGAGGTGGACACATCCTCGAGCGGAATCCCATCGAAGGCCGTGCGCATGTCGTCGATCGTGTCGATCGCCACCCCGGTGCGTCCCACCTCGCCAAGGCAGCGCGGGTTGTCGGAGTCCAGGCCGAGCTGCGTGGGCAGGTCGAATGCCATCGACAGTCCCGTGGAGCCCTTGGACAGGAGATAGCGATAGCGCTCGTTGGACTCCCTGGCCGACGCGTATCCCGCGTACTGGCGCATCGTCCAGGTCTGTTTGCGGTACATCTCACGGTGCACCCCGCGCGTGTAGGGAAAATCTCCGGGGCTCCCCAGATCGAGGCCCTCCGGGAGGTCCGCCTCGGTGTAGAGCGCCTCGATCTCGATCCCCGAGTCCGTGAAGCGACGCGGGTCCTCGGGGCCCACGATCGGAGCGACGGTGAGCCGCTCCTCCCGCTCCGTGTGCGATCTATCGTCCGTCATTGCCACCACCGGATCATATGAAGACGTTATCCTCGGGGCCGTGCCCACCTGTATGGTCACCGGCGGCGCCGGGTTTCTCGGCTCGCATCTTTGCGAGGAGCTGCTGGCTCGCGGGCACAGGGTCATCTGCGCGGACAACCTGGAGACGGGCTCCCTGGCGAACATCGAGCACATCCGCGATCCCGATCGCTTCAGGCACGTCAACGTCGACATCATCGAGCCCTACGAGATCGATGAGCCGATCGACTTCGTCTACCACCTCGCCTCCCCGGCCTCCCCGATCGACTACCTGCGGCTGCCCCTCCACACGCTCAAGGTCGGCTCCTATGGCACCCACCACACCCTTGGCCTTGCCAAGGCAAAGCGGGCGCGCTTCCTGCTCGCCTCCACCAGCGAGGTGTACGGCGATCCGCAGGAACACCCCCAGCCTGAGACCTACTGGGGTCACGTCAACCCGATCGGCCCTCGCGGCGTCTATGACGAGGCCAAGCGCTACGCCGAGGCGCTCACCATGGCCTACCACCGCCAGCAGGGCGTCGACACCGCGATCGTGCGGATCTTCAACACCTACGGCAGCCGCATGCGCCCCCACGACGGGAGAGCCATACCCACGTTCCTGCGCCAGGCACTTGCCAACCGCCCGATCACCGTCTTCGGCGACGGCTCCCAGACCCGCTCGTTCTGCTTCGTGAGCGATCTCATCCGTGGGCTGATAGGGCTCGCCGAGTCCGGCTACCACAACCCGGTGAACATCGGCAACCCGGACGAGTACACCCTGCTCGAACTGGCTGAAGCCGTCAAGGGGGTCACCGGCGCCGACTCGGAGATACTCTTCGAGGCGCTCCCCGTCGACGATCCCAAGCAGCGCCAGCCCGACATCACACTCGCACGCGAGTTGCTCGGGTGGGCCCCCGAGGTGGGCTTGCTGGACGGTCTTCGTCGCACGATCGACACGTCCGGTATAGAGCAGCTGGTCGGTTGAACGTCTCCTCCCGTACGGTTTCCAACCGCTACATATGGGAAAGTAGGGTGTTGTGAAGGGCGAGATGGGAGTGCGTTCCCCGAACGCGCCGCACACGGACCGCCCCAAGCGGGCACCCGCGGATGCGCACAGCGGTACAACCACGCGTGAGGTCACGGCGGCTCATATCGCGCCGCTCGCGGAGTCAGAGATGACGGCGACCGCACAATCGACGGCCTCCCCGTCGCGACCGGACCGCGACGTCCGCAGCAAGCGACCCCCGGCGCTCTCGTTCCTGCTGCGCATGGACACGATGCGGCGCGCCTTGCGAGTCGTGTCGTTGCTCGCCCTCGACCTGTTCGGAGTGTCATTTGCGATCTTCACGGCCCTTGCCCTGAAGGCAACGCTGCTCTCAAGCTTCGACGCCGGCAACGCCTTCGAAGGCACGAGATCGGTCCTCGCCTTCGCATACCTGCTGACGGCGCTGCTGTTCGCCCGCTCAGGGCTCTACGCCGAGCGCTCGCAACGTCCGGGTCTCTCCCGCATCGTCGGATCGCTGTTCCAGGTCGCCTTCGTGGCCCTGATATTCGCGGTGGTGAGCGGGGAACGCTTCTCCAGCTACTACCTCTTCTACGGGTCGCTCGGCTTCGCCCTGTTCTACATATCCTCGCTGCGCTACATCTATGAGCGCGCGACCGGAGCGGTTCTGCGCGCCGCCGGCTACCAGCGCCGCGCGGTGTTGGTGGGGACGGGCAAGCACATCCACGACGTTGCCCACGCGCTCGCCGACGCGCCTCACTCCCCGATCGAAGTGGTGGGCTACGTCTCGCCCGATCCACTCCCCCCCAACGGCGTTCGTTGCCTGGGAACCCTGGAGCTTCTCCACGAGGTGATCGCCGCGGAGCGCGTCGACGAGGTGATCATCGCGGACCCCGATTTCCCGCAGGAGCGAGCCGTCGAGCTCGTCGACCAGTGCCACCGGCGGGGGGTGCGCGTGCGCATCGCTCCCTCCACCATGGAGATCCTGATTCAGCGCGCCGAGTTCGTCCCCGGTCAATCGGTCCCCCTCTTCGAGCTCGGGCCACCCGTCTTCGAGGGGATCGACTTCGCCCTCAAGCGCACCTTCGACGCGGTCGGGGCGACCTTGCTGCTGGTGCTGCTCAGCCCGCTGCTGGCAGCGATCGTGCTTGCCGTGCGCCTCTCTTCGCGCGGCCCGGTCTTCTACCGCTCGATGCGCCCAGGCATCGGCCAGCTCCCCTTCGCGTGCTTGAAGTTCCGCACCATGTACTGCGACGCCGACGAGCGCCAGGACTCACTGGAGGAGCTCAACGAGGCCTCTGGGGCACTCTTCAAGATCCGCAACGACCCCCGCCTCACGCCCGTCGGGCGCTTCCTGCGGCGGTTCTCACTGGACGAGCTTCCCCAGCTCGTCAACGTCCTGCGCGGCGAGATGTCGCTCGTGGGGCCGCGTCCGCTGCCCGAGCGCGACTTCGACCTGCTCCAGGACTGGCATCGCAAGCGCTACCTCGTGCTCCCGGGCATCACCGGCCTGTGGCAGGTCTCAGGACGCTCGGAGCTCGACTTCGACGACCTGGTCAATCTCGACTTCATCTACCTCGAGCGCTGGTCGCTCGCGCTCGACCTCGCGATCCTCTTGAAGACGATTCCCGCGGTGATCATGCAGCGCGGGGCTTACTAGGGGAGGCAGCGCGGGGCGTACCAGGGAGTTGGCTGATGAGCGGCCTCGCCCGCCGCGCTCCGGCTATCCCTGTTCCATTTCGGCCTGAGGTTCAGCCATGCCCCAGCCAACCGGGTGAGGCGCGTCCCCGCCACGGGCGGCCGCCTGACGGTAGACGCGTAAGGTCGATCGCGCCGCGTCCTGCCAGGACCACCGCGGGGGCCCCGGGGCAGGACGGCGTGAGCGCTCGGCGCTCTCGATCAATGACCTCAGGTCGCCCGGCTCGACGAATGTGGCGCGCTCGCCCAGCACCTCGCGCAACGCCGGAACCTCGCAGGCCGCCACCGGCGTGCCGCACGCGAGCGCCTCGACGGCGGGCAGCCCGAAACCCTCGTCCTCGGAGGCCAGCACGAGCGCGTGGGCGCCGGTGTAGATCGCGGCGAGCTGCTCATCGGAGACCTCGCCGGTGAGGATCACATCCTGGAGCTCGTGTGCCCATGGCCGGGTGGGGCCGACGAGCACGAGCGGCAGCTCGCGTGGCGTGGCCGCCAACTTCGCCACGTGCTTGCGTGGGTCCGGGTGGCGTAGCGAGCCGACCCACAGGAGGTAGCGATCGGGTAGCGAAAAACGCTCCCGCACCCTGGCGATTTCATCCTCGGAGCGTGCGTACATCGTCGGGTCGGGGGCCTCTGGGATCACCTCGATCCGCTCCCGCTCCAAGCCGAGTCGCTCAACGGCATCCCCAGCCACCGCCTCCGTCGGGACGATCACACGCACCGCGCGCTGGACGGCGAGCTGGCGCAGACGCAGGCGCACCCCCATGCGCAGATGCTCGCTCGCGCGCTTGAGCGCCGACAGGTCGTGGAGCGTCACCACCATCGGGCAAGGGCTGCGCAGGATCGCCCCCTCCATCCAAGGCGAGTGGAACACATCGACCCGCCGCGGGCGGTGGGTCTCGATCAGCTCCACGTCCTCGGGAGCAATATCGCGCAGCGCGGCGAGCAGGCAGCGGGTGTAGCGACCAACGCCGCGCACGTCCGCTGAGGGCCGGCTGTCGAAGGCGACCCTCAGCACGTTCGCCGATCCACCCGGCGAGCTCGGACCGCGAGAGGTCTTCACGTCTGTCCCACCGGACGCACTAGGACGGAACATAGAGGGTTCGAGCTTCCCGCGTGCGGATCCCTCGCGGATCGTTCCCGCTGTTTCCAACCGATTGCGCTGTGGGGGCTGCGCCATCACGCGCTAGCCTTGCCACGGGATGCCCTCGCGTGCCTACCACGAGAGCCTGTGGGAGGGTCTCCCCGAGGGGCTCACGCCCGCCGACGCGGGCCTTCGCGAAGCGTTCCTGCTCGAGTGGGTCGCGACTGAGAGTAAGCGCGTCGGTCGCCCGCTTCGCGTGCTCGACCTCGGCTGCGGGGAGGGCCATTTCGCGGCGGCCCTCGTGCGATGTGGGGCTGAGGTCGTGGCGGTCGATGTCGCCGAGGAGCCCCTGCGGCGAGCCCGAGCACGCCATCCCGGACTCGACCTGCGTCTCGCCGAGCCCGAAGCCGCCTTGCCCATCGAGGACTCCGGCTTTGACGTGGTGTGGGCCGGAGAGACGATCGAGCACATAGCGGACACCTCGGGATGGCTATCGGAGTTGCGCCGTGTGCTGCGCTCGGGGGGAGTGGTGCTGCTCAGCACCCCCGCGCACGGGCCGCTCTCCAGGCTGCGGCTTGGGCTGAGCCCCCGCGCCTTCGAGGCGCGCTTCGATCCGCGCTCGGACCATCTGCGCTTCTATACGCGCCGCGGGCTCGCCGGCCTACTCGCCGACTTTGGTTTCGCGGATGTGGCTGTGGCCGGGGCAGGGGGGTTGCCGGGCGCCCGACGTGTGCTCTTGGCGAGCGGTCGGCGCAAGCGCTTCTGAGCGGTTGCATGCGGCGCCGCGCGCAGCGCCTGCACGTAGGCGTTCTGGATGGCCACCGACTCCGGGTTGAGGTACACGGCCGCACGCAACTCCCCCATTGCCGCCTGCGGGTTGGTGGACATGTCGTACTCCCCCAGCGTCAACCACGTCTGGGGATTCGAGGGCTGCAGCCGCACCGCCTTCTGCAAGGTCGCGCGCGCGAGGGCCCCCTCGCCGGTGGCGTGCTCCACCGCCGAGAGCGTGAAAAGGGCCTGTGCCGAGAGTGGATCGCGGTCGACGGCGGCTCGTGCGGCGGCGCGCGCCGCCACCGGGTTGTGCTTGAGCAGCACGAGAGCCTGTTCGGTGGCGTCCACGGATCGCTGTGGTTGCCACTCCGTCCAGGCGGCGAGCAGAGCGCTCGCCACGACCGCCACTGCCACCGCCACGCGAAGCGGGCTCAGCTTCGCCGCCGCGGGGACGGCAGTGTGCGCGGGCACCGCAGCCATCGGGGTCCCTGCCGGCGCCGCGAGGTTGCCCGCCGGCAGCGAGCCGCGTCCTGCCAGCCACCCGGCGCACAGGAGTGCCACGCACGCATCGCCTGGCACGTACCAGGTCCAGTCGGCGAACGAGTGAACCCCGAACACCACCACGACGCAGAGCATTGTGAGCATCCCAATTCGCTCAGGGGTATAGGACAGGGGTGCGCTGCCCCAGCGGAGGGAAGGCGGCGAGCGCCCGGCCGTCCAGCGCCGGTTGAACGGATGGGTGGGCCGCCCGGCGGCGACCATCCAGGCGATCAACAGGGCGAGCGTGAGCGCGAGGCCCGCGATCCCCAGGTCGGCGAGCGTCTGCACGACATACCCGTGTGCCTGTCTCACGTCGAGCGGCTGTTTGCGGTAACGCAGGCGAGCCGTTTCATATCCGGCCGCGCCGGCCCCGAGCGCGGGATGGGCTTCGAAGATCTCAAGCGCCTCATTCCAATAGCGCGCGCGCACGCTCCCGACCGCGGTGAGGCGTCCCGGCGTGTTCTTCGGGACCGCGGCGTTCGGGTCGGTGAGCGATGAGAGATCGTGCGAGATGGTGCCCGTGAGCCCACGCTTGGTGGTTGCGAGGGCACCGGCGAGGCCGACGACGGCGAGCACGACCAGCGCCCCGAGCGCCAGCCCGACCGTTCGTCTCCTGGCTGCGGTGGGCGCCCTCCGGTCTCCGAAGAAACCGATCGCGACGCCGATCAGCGTCAGGACGACCAGCATCGAGCCAAGCAACGCACCGAGCTGGTGACCCGCCGTGGTGCGCGCGGCGAGCAGGACCCCGTCGCTGCTCAATGCGTGCCTGGAGAAATCCCAGGCCACGACCGGTGCGGCGCCGAGCAAGCCGACGATCAGCACCCGCGCCCCACGCAGGCGCAAAGGCACCAGGCACATCCAGGCCACCACCCCGACCACGAGGGCCGCAAGGGCGCCCCGCGAGTAGGCGATCATGATCGTCACGATCATCAGCCCCATCGCCGGATAGGCGAGCGCGTTCAGGACCGCGTGACCGGCCCGACGGGCGCCCAGCCAGAGGCAAGCGACCACCCCCATCGCCGCGGTCAGGCCGATTGCGTTCCAGTAGCCGTACGGTTGCCGTAGGCGGGCATATATGTCGTTGACGTCCAGCTGATCGGGGAGCACCTTGGTGAGCAGGGCGTAGCCGCACACCACCACCGCGGCGAGCACGGTCCCGCCGAGCAGTGCTCGCCAACCGCCGGGGGCGATCCATGAGAGGGCCATCGCGGCGGCGAACACGCCGCTGTAGGCGAGCATCCTGCCTGCGTCCTGCCAGCTGGCGTCAGGGGCGACCGACCAAACGACCGACAGGCCGGTGAGGGCGGTGAGGGCGAGCAGCAAACCCAACGACCCAAGGCCGCGCAGACGGGTGCCGCTTGGCGCGAGCAGTATCGCCCCGACGACGACCGCCCCCGAGGCGAATGTCAGGACCAGCTCGAGCGTCGTCATCGGGGCTAGGCTGAGACCGCCCCCGGCGAGGAAGGTCGCGAAGCACAGGATGCCCGCGACGGCGAGCGTGGCAGCCGTCGTCGCACCGGGTCTCTGTGGCCCAGTGGTAGGCGGCGCCGCGTCGATTGCCGGCTCTCCGGCCGATGCGACCGACCGGTGCTCAGCCGTGACGGCGTGCGCGGACACGCTTGACCCCCTCCCCCACTGCGAGAGACAGAGCGCCGGCGAGGAGCAACGCAATCACGGCGAGCAACGATCGGGGCAACGTGTTCACGGCCGAGGCTATGTCGGCGTGTACGACGCCGGGCCTGATCGGTTCATTGCCAACCCGTACGGGTGCCGAGCCGTTGTGGTGGGCACTCTGCACCGCGTGCTGCTCGGACGCCGTGAGGGGTAGGGCCACGTTTGGTGAGACCCCCGCGGCGGGTGCGCTGCCGCCTCCCCCTGCCGCGGCGAGCTCGGCCTTGCGGATCTCTTCTTCGCAGGGGGTGTACTCGATCACTTCCGTCGGCAGGTGTTTGAGTGCTTCGCGATACGCGTCTTGCGTGTAACCGCCGAATGACTTCCCCTGAGCGCACCTTTTTATGATCGTCTGCGCTTCCCCGCCCAGAGCCATAGAAGCGCCCAAGAGCAGCCCCAGTGCCGCCAGCGCCGTCGCCACGGTCATAGCGCCAGAGCGCCCGAACGCCACTCTCACTCGCCCGCCCGCCCGGGACGCAGCAGCCGTGGAGACGCGCCCGAAGCTCCATCTCAGGTTGACCAGCCACCCTTCCAAGAGATGCAACGCTACCTCACTGTCCCCTGGAGAGTCCGACCTCGGCGAAAGCGTTTGAGAAGCCCTGCGCCCAAGCATCGTGTGTGAAGGCGCTCACGTCGTCGCGACCCGCGGCGCCCAGGCGTGCGCGCAAGGAGGGGTCCGCGGCGAGTCTTCTGAGCGCCGCGGCCAGCGCGACCGGGTCTCCGGCGGGCACGACCGCCCCGTTGCGCCCATCGCGCACCAGGCCGCCCGCGGCGGCTCCGACGGCGTCGCTTGCGATGACGGGGAGTGCTCGGTTCATGGCCTCGTTCACCACCAGCCCCCACGGCTCGCGGAAGGTGCGCGTCGGGATCGACGGCACAACCAGAACATCGGCGGCGGCATAGAAGTTGCGCAGCCTCGTCTGAGAAACCGCGTCCAAGCCCACCACCGCGCCGCCGGCCGGGACCCAAGGGGGGGTGGATCCCGCACCGACGAGGACGAGCGCGGCGGTGGGTGCCTGTAGGCCCGAGATACGCCAAGCCTCCACGAGCACCCCCAGTCCCTTTTCCCGGGCGGGGCGTCCCGCAAACAAGAACTTCACCCCCACATCGGCGGGCCAGGCGGGGTCTGTCGGGGTGCTCACATCGGGGGAGCCCCAAAAGGCGTTGTCGATGGACTGCGGGGCGATGTGGACGCGACGAGCCCCCCGTTCGCGCACATAGGCGCTCACGTGGGGACCGTAGGTGACCACTGCGTCGGCCGAACGGTAGAGGCGACGCAAAGCCAGGTAGCTGAGCGCGTGGACGGCGCTACGCGGGTGCGCCCAAAGCGATGCCCACAGGATCAAGGGCACGCGCGCGCGTCGGGCGCCGGCCCATGTCGCGGGCATCGCCACCCTCCCGCCGGTGGGGCACACAACCGCGCGATAGCGCCCGCTCGCCGCGAGTGCGTACAGCTCGCTTGCGCCCTTTAGGGTGTGCTCACGCACATGAAGGTGCGGAAACGGGAGCTCTCGGGCGGTTGGCCCGCCGCCATGCTTGAGGCGCCCGCCGAACAGCGCGAACTCGACCTCCTCGCGCTCGTTCAGGCACTCGAATGCCCCCAGGCGGTAGGCCGGCGCGTGGCCGGTGACGAACAGGACGGGCTTCACCGCAGGGCGTGCTCATAGGCCGCGAGGGTCTGCTCGCCACAGCCGTCCCACGTGAAGCTGGTGGCGACGGTCTCGCGCGCCCGGATGCCGGCCTCGCGCAAGCGCTGTGGGTCGGAGAGGAGCTCGTCGATGCGCTGTGTCAGCCGCTCGATGTCCCCAGGTGGGACGAGCATGAATCCGTCGCCCGCCGCCGCGATCTCCTCTGGCCCGGGCTCGCCCCGACAGCCGATGGCCGGCACGCCACCGGCCATTGCCTCTATGTAGGCCACGCCGAAGGCCTCCTCGGTGGATGGCATCGCAAAGAGGGTGCAGCGGCGCGCCTCCTCGATCGCCTCGCCCGGCGCGAGCTGGCCACGGAAGTCGACACGCCCTGAGACACCGAGGCGCGCCGCGAGCCCTTCCAGGGCGATGCGCTCGGGACCGTCGCCGACGATCACGTAGCGCAGTGTGGGATGGCGCTTGGCAAGCACCGCCAGTGCGCGCATCACGTCCGCGTGGCGCTTGCGTGCCACGAGGTGGCCGACCGTTACCAGCGAAGGGGAGTGCTCGCGTCTACCGGAGATGCCCCTCCCGCGCGCCGGAAGATCGGCGCCGAGGTGCACCACGCGCACGTCCCTCGCGCCGTGGGCGCCGGCGAGCTCCGCGATCCCGTGGCTGTTGGCGAGCACGGTCCTCGCCGCTCCCAGGCCGCGTTCGACGGCCTCCCGTCCCGCGTCGCTCCGAGGCGCCGTATAGAGGACGTCGCCGCCATGCACCGACACGACGAGTGGCACGCCGAGCCGGGCGCGGCGTGCCGCGTCGCCCGCCGGCACCGCGTTGTGGGCGTGGAGGAGCTCGAACTTGAATGTGCGGCGCAGGCGGCGCAAGGCAAGGGCGAGCGCCGGGGACGCCCACACGCCCCACGCCGGATATGCCCGCGAGCGGGGAGGGGAGACGTAGCGCACATAGGTGACCGGCAGGCCGTCGTGCAGCTGCTCGCGCGGCTCGCCGAGCAGGCCCCCCAGGGCTCTCGCGGCGCCGGTCGGCCCCTGGGCGAGCGAGGCGCGCGGGGGGACCAGCCGGTGCAGAACGAGCACCCGCACCTCGGCGCCGGCCTCGCGTGCCGCGAGGGCCTGGCGATGGGCCCACACACCCAGCACAGGGTCCCCCTGGCGGGGATAGAACTCTGAGATCACGGCCACCTTCACGCTTTCCTCCACGCCGCCCGCGGCGGCGCGGTGGGTTTTGAAGAGGCTGATGCTTCCCTCCATGCCGGGGTGGTGGGTTTGGAAGAGGCTGACGCTTCCCCCTAGCCGCCTGCGGCGGCGCGGTGGAGTGTGAGGGGGAGAGTCTCACCAGCGTCGATGGGTCGCGAGTGTCTGTTGGGCTTCGCTTGCCCTCAGGTACGGTCGGCGCTCGAGAAACGCTCGGGCCTCGGCGAGCGCTTCCTCACGCGAGTACTCGCTCCCGGCGGGCGCCTCGCGGTGGGCGATCGGCGTCGCGTCGATCACGCCGCAGCGCCAGCCGCGGTCGCGGGCGAGCGCCGCCCAGTGCATGTCCAGGCCCCACCCCATGCGCACCTCAGGGAACGGCAGCAGGGTGGAGAAGGTGGTGCGGCGGAACGCGGTCACGGGACCGATCTCCACAAAGCGCGTCTCGCGCACCACGCTGCCCGGGTGGCGGCGGGTGACGCGCCAAGCGGCATGTGAGGCCAACCGGTGTGCGGGCTGGGCAAGGTCGAGGCGGAAACGGTCGGCGAGAAACAGGAAGCGGTCGAGGAATCTGCCCGGCAGTGCGATGTCGTCGTCGATCGCCAGCAGCCAATCGCGATCCTGGGGTGGGTGGGCGGCCAAGAGCATGTTGAGGTTCTCGAACTTGCCACCCCCACCCGGGGCACAGGTGTGGAATTCGACCTCGTGCCGCGAGCGACTCATCTCGACACCGATTGCTTCGACCAACGCGCGCCGCGCCGGGCGCTCGACGCACAGAACCAGCACGCGCTGGTTTGAAGGGTGACGCCGCGCGGCGCGGTCGAGGCTCGCACGCCGGCCGGAGGCAACCTGCAACGTATCGGCCCCCGCGTCGAGGGTTCTACGACGCAAAGCATCCCACCCTCCGATCGTCCCACTCTCTCCGGAGAGGAAGTCCTCGAGGGGGCGTGCGGCGTCGGGAGGGCGTGCCGCGTCGGGGGGGCGTGCGGCGTCGGGGGGGCGTGCGGCGTCGGGGGGGCGTGCCGCGTCGGGGGGGCGTGCGGCGTCGGGGGGGCGTGCGGCGTCGGGGTGTGGGCCCGCAAAAACGCTTGCCCCACGCGCGCGCGGGGGACACGGCAAATTGGAAACCCCCACGGCAGAGACGCGGGAGATCCGGCGGAGGGCTTCGCGCAAGCGTCCCGCGCTGTGGGCGACCATCACCAGGCCCGCGGGGCAGCGGCGTCGGGCGACGTGGCCAAGGCAGCCGAGGAGTGTGAGTAGCTCGTGGGCCGGCGAGGGGGCTGCCCTGCGCCAGAGGTCGAAGCGCCGGGAGGCGCGCCCACGGGCATACGCGGCGCGGCACAACGCTCGGAGCCGCGCGTCCGGCGGGCTCCGACGGTGGTATAGGGCGGCGCCGGCCACGTACAGAGCATGGTCGTCGCCCAATCTTTCCTGCCACTCCTGCTCGTCGCCCCCGTGCTCCAGGGAGACGTCGAAGGGCCCAACGCGCTCCAGGGCCGCTCGTCGGATCGCCATGTTCGCCCCCCACGCAAACCGCGTGGGGGTGTCGCGCGGGCCGAGGTCGAGCGCGGTGATCGGTGGCCCCTCCCGCCCGCAGCTGTGCGGCGGAGAGCCTTCCAGGCGCGGGCGGATCGGGCCTGTGAACACCGCCGTCTCCGGGTGGGCGCCCGCGCCCGCGCGCAGTGCCTGGAGCCATCCCCCGCATACTTCGACGTCGTCGTCCACGAACACGACGAGCTCACCGGTGGAACGCTCCACGCCCGTATTACGCGCGACGTTCAAGCCACGTGGCCGAGGATGGGGCTCGTAGCGGGCGCCGAAGCGCGCGGCGAGCTCTTGCCCGGACCGGGATGGGCCGGCATCGTCGACCACAATCAACTCTGCCGCCACCTCCGCCGCCTGAGGAGCGATCGAGGCGAGCGCCACCTCCAGGTAGGCGGGACGCATCCGCGTCGGGACGACGATCGACACCGACGGGGCGCTCTGATTACGGGTCATGACCGGAACAGTCTAGGTTTGGGCAGGGCGATGGTTCTCTTCTTGCACAACCGCTATCGCACGACAGGCGGCGAGGAGCGCGTGGTGGACGAGCTGATGTCGCTCGTGCGCGACCGTCTGGGAGAGCCAACGCAGTTGCTGGAACGCGACTCCGCCGGGCTTGGCAAGGCACGCGCGGCGGCCGGTCTCGTGCGCGGTGGACTCGGCTCGCGCGACGTCGCAAAGGCGGTGCGGTTGACGGAAGCGCGCGTGGTCCACGCTCACAACCTCAACCCCCTGTTCGGCTGGCGCGCGCTTGCGGCTGCCCGTGGAGAGGGCGCGCGCGTGGTGCTCCATCTGCACCAGTACCGGCTCGTGTGCGCCACCGGCGTGTGCTTCACCGCGGGGAGCGAATGCACGCGCTGTCATGGGCGCAACACTTTGCCGGGCGTGATCCACAACTGTCGCGGCAGCCGCTCGGAGGCACTCGCCTATGGTGCCTCCCTGAGCATGTGGCAGCGACGCCTCGCCGAGCAGGCCGACGCCGTGATCGTGCCGAGCGTCTTCGCACGCGAACGGTTGCGCGAGCTGGGGGCGCCACTCGATTGGGAGCGGGTGCACGTGCTTGCGCCACCCGTAAGGGCCCCTGAGGAGGAGGTCGGCGTGAGGAACGGCACCTACGCGCTCGTCGTCTCGCGGCTCGCCCCCGAGAAGGGGATCGACGTGGCGATCGACGCCTGCCTGATCGCGGGCGTGCCGCTCGTGGTCGCCGGTGAGGGCCCCGGGCTCGACGAGCTTCGGGCCCGTGCGGGCGACGGGCACCACGTGCGCTTCGTCGGGCATGTGGACGACGCTCGGCTGAGAGCCCTCCGCGCGGGGGCCGCCCTGGCGATCGTCCCCTCGCGCTCGGCGGAGACGTTCGGCATGGCCGCGGCCGAGGCGATGGCTGTGGGGCTGCCCGTGGCGGCCACGCGTGTGGGGGCCCTCCCCGAGTTGGTCGAGGAGGCTGCCCTGGTCGAGCCCGGCGACGCGGTCGCCCTCGCCGAGGCGGTCGGGCGGTTGTGGGGGGACACGCACGCCGGAGAGCGTGGACGAGCCCGCGTGCGTGAGCTGTGCTCTCCCGAGGTCGTCGCGGAGGGTCTTGCGACTGTATATGGAACGACTCGACCCTCGGCTCCTCAGGCCCTAACCAGGCTCCCGCCGCGTGAGGCGTCGTAACCCGCGAGACCTTGACTGACCGGGCGCTCGCGAGCGGATGCCGGGAGAACATAAGCTGCGGTCAGTGGACACACACGGAAGGCGCGCGCTGATCACGGGCATCACCGGCCAGGACGGATCGTTCCTGGCCGAGTTGCTGCTGGAGAAGGGGTATAAGGTGAGTGGGCTGGTACACGGCGAGCCGAGCGAGCGCACGCTCGGGTGCTCCGAGCATTTGCGCGAGCGCATCGCGCTCCTGCCAGGAGACCTGCTCAAAGCAAGTGACCTGGTGGGGGCCGTCGAGCGGACGCGGCCACACGAGCTCTACCACCTCGCCTCCCCCTCGTTCATCCCAGCGTCATGGGAACGCCCGAAGGAGACGCTCAGGGCGATCGCGGGCTCGACGGCGGCGTTGCTCGAGGCGGTACGCGACGGCGTCCCGCGGGCGCGCGTGTTCGTGGCGGCGTCGGGGGCGATGTTCGGCGACGCGCCGGAGAGCCCGCAAAACGAGAGCACCCCGTGTAGACCAACGACGCCCTATGCGATCGCGAAGCTGGCCTCCCACCAGCTCGTGGGGGCGATGAGGGACCACGACGGGCTGTACGCGTGCTCGGGGATCGTGTTCAACCACGAGTCCGAGCGTCGCCCGCACCAGTTCGTGACGCGCACGATCACGCGCGCGGCGGCCCAGATCAAGCTGGGGCTCGCCGACGAGGTCACGCTCGGCGCACTCGACGCGGTGCGCGACTGGTCATTCGCGGGGGATTTGATGCGCGGGGCGTGGTTGACGCTCCAGCAGGACCAGCCCGACGATTACGTGCTCGCGAGCGGGGTGGGGCGTACCGTGGCCGAGCTCGCCGAGACCGCGTTCGCGTGCGTGGGCCTGGAGGCCGAGCGCTATGTCCGGGTAGACCCGACGCTTGTGCGCGCTCGCGAGACGACGGCGAGTGTTGGCGATCCGAGCAAGGCTCGGCGTGAGTTGGGGTGGGAGCCGCGCGTGAGCTTCAGGGAGCTCGTGGAGCGTATGGTGCTGGCCGACCAGCACGCCCTGCAGGCGGTCACCGATCCGGCATAGAGGCCCCTCAGGCGATCTGTGGGCGGGCGCTCGTATCGGGGGCGGCGCATAGACTCCTGACGGATGACGACCGTCGGCATCATCGGGCTCGGCTATGTCGGGCTGCCGCTCGCGGTGGCGTTTGCCGAGGAGGGCTGCGACGTGGTGGCCGTGGACCTCGACGCGAGCAAGGCGCTGAGGCTGCGGGAGGGGGAGTCCTACATCGAGGACATACCCTCGGAGCGCTTGCGGGCCGTGCTCGATCGAGTGAGGGTGAGCACCAGCTACCAGGAGCTCGCGGAGGTGGAGGCGGTGCTCGTCTGTGTCCCCACCCCGTTGAGCCCAAACCGCGAGCCGGATCTCGGCCCGCTGGTGGGAAGCATGCGCGAGTTGGCCGGGGTCTTGAAGGCGGGCCAGCTGGTTGTGCTCGAGTCGACCACCTATCCCGGGACGACGCGCGAGCGAGTGGCGCCGCTGCTGGAGGAGTCCGGCTTGAAGGCGGGCAAGGACTTCCACCTGGCGTTCTCCCCCGAGCGCGTGGACCCGGGGAGGACCGATTTCACGATGCGCACCACCCCCAAGGTGTTGGGGGGATTGACGGAGGCGTGCGCCGACCGCGCGCAGGCGCTGTACGAGCTGGTGTGCGACGAGGTGGTGAGGGTCTCCAGCCCCGAGGCGGCCGAGCTGACGAAGCTGCTGGAGAACATCTTCCGCTCGGTGAACATCGCGCTCGTGAACGAGCTCGCGATGCTGACCGACCGCATGGGGATCGACATCTGGGAGGTGGTGGAGGCGGCTGCCTCAAAGCCCTATGGCTTCATGCGCTTCGAGCCGGGACCGGGGATGGGTGGGCACTGCCTGCCGGTGGACCCCTTCTACCTGAGCTGGAGGGCCAGGGAGTTCGACATGAGCACCGAGTTCATCGAGCTTGCGGGGAAGGTGAACCAGCAGATGCCCTATCACTGCGTGGCGAAGGTGCAGCGCGCTCTCAACGACGCCGGCCAGGCGGTGAGGGGCGCCCGGATCGTGGTTGTCGGCGTCAGCTACAAGCCTGGGGTGGGCGACGTTCGCGAGTCGCCCGCGCTGAAGATCCTGGAGCTGTTGAGGCACCTTGGCGCGAATCTCAGCTACCACGACCCCCTCGTGCCCTCGCTGCCCGAATACGCCCTCGAGAGCGCTCCGCTGGAACAGGCTCTCGGCGCGGCCGACCTCGCGCTGATCGTCACGGCCCACCCAGGGGTCGATCACGAGCTGATCGCTCAGCGTGCCCGCATCACGGTGGACCTTCGCGGAGTGACGCGCGGAAGTAGTGTTCAAAGCGTTGTGCGACTGTGAGCTCGCAAGCTCTGTCTATCGAGCAGGGGCTCTTGTTTTTGGGGTATGGGTCGTCGTCGTTCCCGTGGGGGGGAAGCTCGTGTTGAGCGAAGATGCCCGCGCGCCGGGCCTCGTCCTCGCCGAGGACGTCGATGTCGGCATTGGTGTCAGCTTTGGGGCGCATGTGGTGGTGCACGCCGGTGCGTCCATCGGGGACGAGGTCTCTCTCGGCTCCCATGTGGTGGTCCACGAGGGCACGACGATTGGCAATGGTTGCGTCATCGAGGACCATGCCGTGCTTGGCAAGCGCCCACGCCTGGCGCGCGGGTCCTCGGCAAAAGGCGAGGTGGGGGCACTGCGGATCGGAGAGCGCGTGACGGTGTGCACCGGCGCCATCGTGTTCGCGGGCGCGAGCGTCGCCGACGAGGCGATCCTCGGCGATCAGTCCTATGTGCGTGAGCGCTCCAGCGTCGGCGCCGGCTCGGTGATCGGGCGCGGGAGCGTGGTTGACAACGACGTGACGGTTGGCGCGCGCGTGAAAGTGCAGACGAGCGTGTACCTGACGGCGTTCTCGGTCATCGAGGACGACGTGTTCGTGGGCCCGGGGGCCACCACCACGAACGACAACACGATGAACAGGCACGGAGATGAGACGCCCCTGCGTGGGGCGACGCTGCGGCGCGCGTGTCGGGTGGGGGGCGGAACGGTGCTCACGCCGGGCGTGGAGATCGGGGAAGAGGCGTTCGTGGCCGCCGGCGCCATCGTCACCCGCGACATACCCGCCCGGGCGGTCGCGATCGGCGCCCCGGCGCGCGTCATCCGCCAAGTGGGAGAAGAGGACCTGCTCGAGCGCTGGCGCTGACCGGGAGCGCATTTGGGACAGGGGAACGTGTCGCAAATCCATACTCCTCCCAGCCGTCCTCGAGCCCGGAATGTGGGATCAGAGCGCGGCGCGGACTGCCCCGACGACCTGCTCGACCTGCTCGTGCGAGAGCACGGGGCTGATCGGGATCGCCAGGTGTGTGCGGGCCGCCTCGGAGGTGCCGGGGAGGTCCAGTCCCTCGCCCCAGGCGCGCATCGCCGGCTGGGCGTGGACGGGAGTGCGGTAGTAGGCGCGGCAGCCGATCCCCTCCTCGCCAAGCGCCCCGGCGAGACGGTCGGCTTCGGGGTGGCGAACCACGTACAGGTGCCACGCGGGCGCGGAGCCGATGGTCGGACGCGGGAGCGTCACCAGCTCGCCGAGCCCAAGCTCGGCGTAGTCGGCGCCCGCGCGGCGGCGCCCGTCCGACCATGCGTCGAGATGGGGCAGCTGTACGCGCAGGATCGCCGCCTGCAACTCGTCCAGGCGCGAGTTGTACCCCACGACGTCATAGGTGACCTTGTCGTGTGAGCCGTGGAAGCGCAGCACGCGCGCCTGTTCGGCGACCTCTTCGTCGGAGGTGAGGATCATGCCCCCGTCGCCGAAGCACCCGAGGTTCTTGGAGGGAAAGAACGAGAATGTGGCCGCGGTGCCGAGCGACCCGGGACGGCCCCGCGTGCTCGTCGAGCCGGCCGATTGGGCGGCGTCCTCGAGCACCGGCACCCCGAGCGCCTCGATCTCGGCGACGGGCGCGATGTTGCCGAACAGGTGCACCGCGATCACCGCCTTCGTACGGGGCGTGAGCACCTCCGCGACGGTTTCCGCATTGACGCAGAACGTCTGCGGGTCGACGTCGCAGAAGACCGGGGTCGCTCCCGTGGGGGGGATCGCCTCGGCGGAGGCGTAGAAGGTGAACGACGGCACCACCACCTCGTCGCCCGGGCCCTACCCCCATCGCGCGCAGGGCGACCGTGATGGCCTCGGTGCCGTTGGCCACCCCGATGGCGTGCCGGGCGCCGCAGTAGGCGGCCATCTCGCGCTCGAATGCCTCGACCTCCGGGCCGAGGATGTAGTGCCCGGAGTCGAGCACCCGCGCGACCGCCCCGCGCAGCTCCTCGCGCAGGGGCTCCAGTGCCGAGGAGGTGTCGAACAGGGGGACGGTCATTGCTCAGGGTGGCGATCGGATCGGTGCGCGCGGGACTTGAGGCCGGTGGTCGCATCCCTTGCGCCGCTCAGCTCGCGAGCAGCTCGAGGTCGGCGCTGGTCATCAGGCGGATCAGCTCCTCGAAGCTCGTCTTGGGCTTCCACCCGAGGTCCTTCTCGGCCTTCGCCGGGCTGCCGATCAGATGGTCGACCTCGGCGGGTCGCACGAACGCTGGGTCGATCGTCACGTACCGCTCGAAGTCGCCGAGCCCGGCCTCGTCGAAGGCCACCTGGCAGCACTCGCGCACCGAGTGTGACTCGCCGGTCGCGATCACGTAGTCCTCGGGCTCGTCGCGCTGCAGCATCAGCCACATCGCCTCACGTAGTCCTTGGCGTAGCCCCAGTCGCGCTCGGCGTCGAGGTTGCCCAGGCGCAGCTCGTTGGTCAGCCCGTGCTTGATCGCGGCGGCGTGCCAGGTGATCTTGCGCGTCACGAACTCCAGTCCACGGCGCGGCTGACTCGTGGTTGAAGAGGATTCCCGAGCGTCGCGTGCAGGTCGTAGGACTCGCGGTAGTTGACCGTGATGAAGTGCCCGTAGACCTTCGCGACACCGTAGGGGGAGCGGGGATAGAACGGCGTCGTCTCGGTCTGCGGGACCTCGAGCACCTTGCCGAACATCTCGCTGGAGGAGGCCTGGTAGAAGCGCGCCTCGCGGGCACACTTCGCGCATCGCCTCGAGCATGCGTGTGACGCCGGTGCCGGTGAACTCGGCGGTCAGCGTCGGCTGAATCCAGGAGACGGCCACGAAGGACATCGCCGCGAGGTTGTAGATCTCATCCGGCTTGGCGGCCCGCATGGCGTCCACGAGCGAGCGCTGGTCGAGCAGGTCGCCCTGGTGCAGGGTGATGCGGTCGCGGATGTGCTCGATGCGGTCGAACTTCTCGGTGGAGGCGCGGCGCACCATCCCGTGCACGTCGTAGCCGTGCTCCAGGAGGAGCTCGGCGAGGTAGGACCCGTCCTGGCCGGTGATCCCGGTGACGAGCGCGGCGTTTGTTGTTCATGGCGGGGCTGGCTGGGTGGTGCTGTGAGACGGGTGGGGCTATAGCCGCCGTCAGATCGCGGGAGGCCGAGCTACGGCGAGCGTGGGGCTCACGCTGGCACTGCCCCGGGAGCCTTAGAGAGCGCAGCCAGCGAACTGTCGGCGATGCCTCCTCCACCCCGATCTTGGCCTCCCAGCCGAGCAGCTCGCTTGGCCTTCTCCACCGATGGCCAGCGCCGGGGGACGTCGACCTCGAATGTGGGCAGGTGCTCGAGCTCGAAGCTTCTGGGGTCCTCGCCGCACGCCTCCCAGATGATGCGCGCGGTCTCGGCTGACGGTCAGCTCGCGCGAGGCGGAGATGTTGAAGTCCTCGTCGAGGCCCGCGGGCGAGGACATGGCCGTGACGACGCCGTCGGCGATGTCGTCGATGTGGGTGAGCGTGCGCGTCTGCTCGCCCGAGCCGAAGATCTGCAAGCGGCCGCTGGCCCGGAGAGCACCTTCTTGATCAGGTCGGGCACCATGTGCGCGATCCCCGGCTCGGCGTCGGGCATCTCGCCGGGGCCGTAGGCGTTGAAGGGCCGGCAGATCGTGAACGGGAGGCCGTGCTCGGCGTGGGCGGCGCGGCAGTAGACCTCGCCGGTGAGCTTCGAGAAGCCGTAGGCCGACTGCGGCGTGGGACAGTCGCGGGAGGTGGGCCTCGGTCGTCGGGAACTCGGTCGCGCGCTCGAAGACCATCGAGGAGGACACGTAGGTGAAGCGCTCGACTTCGTGGTCGAGGGCGGCGCGGAAGACGGCGTTGTAGAGGCCGTTGTTGACCTCGGTGAGCGTGTGCGGGAGCTTGTGGAAGTTGGCGATCCCGCCCACGATCGCGGCCAGGTGGATCACGTAGTGAGCAGCCGTCCATCGCCAGGTGCGCCTGCTCGAAGTCGCGCAGGTCGCCGGTGTGGACCTCACAGCCCTCGCGCATCCACTGCGGGGCCGGGCGCTGGTCGGAGACGCGCACCTCGTAGCGGGGTCGCGCCAGGAGGCGCCTGACGACCGCGGCGCCGATCGTGCCGGCGCCGCCGGTGACGAGCACCCGGCTCATGCGCTGGGTGCTCCGAGCGCGGCGAGCTCGCTCGCGTAGGCGAACACCTGGCCGGCCCCCCAGCAGTTCCACGGGTCCACGACGAGGCAGTCGGGGCTAGCTCGCCGCGCGATCGTCGCGAGCGCGGCCGGGTCGCGGAACTCATGGTGGTTGGCCGCCACGACGACGACGTCGGCGTTCTCGCACCGCCTCCTCGAAGGAGACGGTGGGCGTGGGCACGTGCGGGTCGTGGGCCACCACGTCGGCCAGCTCGCGCTCCAGCAGCCGGATGAGCTTGTGGGCGAGCGAGTCGCGCTCGTCGTCGGTGTCGGCCTTGAAGGCCAGCCCGAGGACCGGCGACCTTGCGCCCGGAGAGCGAGCCGAGCCAGTGCCCCGTCGCGGGCCGAGTCGCCGACGGACGCCTTCCACGAGGAACAGGGGCACCGACTCGTTGACGCGCGAGACCGCCAGCAGCATCCCGGGCGCGTTGGAGCGCTCCTCGGAGAAGGCGAAGTCCTTGCGCAGGCAGGTCCCGGCGGTGAGTCCGGGCTGCGCGAGGCCGCCGCGCGGATAGTCGCGGTTGACGAGGTCGATCACCTCGAACACGTTCGCGCCGTAGCGCTCGCAATCCATCATCAGGAGGTTCGGCAGCGCGAAGTGGGTGTAGCGCAGGATGTTCGCCCAGATCTTCGCGAGCTCCGCCTGCACCGGCGTGGTCTGCACGATCGGCGCCTCGAAGACGCCGAACAGCTCGGCCACGACCTCGCCGGAACGGGCCCCCACGCCGCCGACGATGCACGGCAGCGAGTCGATCTCCTCGAGGAAGCGCCCGGCGGCGATCCGCTCGGGTGCGTGCGCCACGTAGACGTCCTCGCCGACCTGGAAGCCGCGGTGCTTGGCCAGGTAGCCGGCCACGAAGTCGGTCGTGCCGGGTGCCACGGTCGAGCGCAGCGTGAGCGCGTGCCCGGGCTCGAGCAGCCCCAGCAGGTCGTCGAGCGCCGAGCGGATGTCGCGCATGTCGATCTCGATGTGCGAGAAGGACGGCGTCCCGAGCGTGATCACGATGTGCTTTGCCCTGGTCGCGTCGACGACGCGCTCGGACAGCGACAGGCGTCCGCTCGCGCCACGCGGTCGAGCAGCTCCTGGGCGCCCGTCTCGCTGAAGGGCATCGTCCCGTCCCGCACCGACCCGAGCCGCGCGGGATCGTTGTCGACGCCGATCACGCTCGAAGCCCGCGGTCGGCGAAGGACAGCGCGAGCGGGAGGCCCACGCGTCCGAGGCCGATCACCGAGACGTCGGCGGTGCTGTTCTGGTCGGGTGGCATGAGCACGGGCAGAGGTTATCGGCGCTCACGCAGGTACTGGCGCGGAAGCCCACCACGAAGCGTGGGTTCTGGGAGGCGTATCGTCGCCACAGCCGCCTCGGCTCGCGCGAGAGCCGGTAGAGCCACTCGAGGCCGTCCCGCTGCATCCACCTCGGCGCTTGCGAGACGATGCCGGCGTGGAAGTCGAACGCGGCCCCCACCCCCACGAGCAGCGGAGCCTGTAGCCGCGAGCGCATCTCGCTCATCCACAGCTCCTGCTTGGGTTGGCCCGTTCCGACCCACACCACCTTCGCGCCCGACCCGTCGATCTCGGCGACCACCCGCTCCTGCTCGGCGGCGAGTGAGCGGACGGAACGGGGGAGACCACCGCCCGGCGATACGCAAGCCCGGAAAGCGCTCGCCCAGGCGGTCACGGAGCAGGTCGAGCGCCTCCTCGGAGCGCCCCCCGTAGAGGTAGATCGGGATGCCCGTTGCGCGCCGCGTGCGCGCAGTGGTGCGCCATCAGGTCCGGCCCGTACACGCGTGTGGCGCGCTCGTGGCCGAGTAGGCGCAACGCCCACACCAGCGGCTGGCCATCGGGAACCGCCAGCGTCGCGCCGAGCACCGCCTGCATCGTCCTCGAGTCGTCGCGGGCTGACATGATCAGGTTCACCGCCGCCGCCGTCAGCCGACCCGCGCTCGCCCGACTCCACCATCGCGTCCATCCAGGCGACCACCTCGTCGTAGTCGGACACGGCGAGCGGCACGCCGAGTATCTCGACGCGCCGCGGTGGCGCCGGCTTGGTGGATGTGGCTGGCCCGGAGATTGGTTGAGAGCCTATCCACGGACTGCGTCCCGCGGCCCGCCTATCCGATGGATCTCTTTGGATGATCCGTACGATTCGCAATCTTTGGGGTTCCGAGGGCCCTCACGCCGCGTGACCCGACAAGGTCTGCGCCGCTATCGCGCCGAGCGTCTCCTGCGCAAGGACTTCGCAGGCCTGCGCTCCAAGGTGCTCGCGATCGTTCGCTCCCAGCTGCGCGCCAAGGGCGTCTCAGCTCGACGCCTCAGACCTCGAAGGCCTGCTACGCCCAGGCATGGCATGGTCTGTACGCCACCGTGCTCGACGGCGAGGTGGTCGACAACCCCTCGGCATGGCTCGTGCTCGTGACGTTCCGTCGAGCGATCGACGAGAGCCGCTCGGCCAGCCGTCTGAAAGTCGGGGTCGAGGCGGATGCGGCGGATGGTCTCGACGCCTCAGCGGGTGGAGTCCGACACAAGACTTCGCCGCCGCGCTCGACGACCGCGACGGTTGCGCAGTGCTCTTCGAGGGTTTGCGCACGCGCCTGTCCGAGCGTGAGTGCGAGGCGGCCTCGCTCTGCTACCTGCAGGGCCTCTCGCGAGCAGACGCGGCGGAGCGCATGGGCCTCAGCGAGGCACGCATGCGCAAGCTGATGGAGGGCACCGGCGCCGGTCAGACCGGGAGTCGCGGGCAAGATGGGCAGAGCTGCTCGACACGATCAAGGCCGACGGATGGTGCGAGCGGCAATCCTCGCTGATGCGCGCCTATGCCTTCGGCATCCTCGACCCCGACGGCGAGCGCCACGCGCTGGCTGTGCCTTCACTGCCGCGAGTGTCCTGCCTGTCGTGCCCACGTTGCCTCCCTGCGCGGCCTTGCCTCCGTGCTGCCGTTGCCGTTGCTTTCCCGGCTTGCGTTTGCCGGCGCGGACGGGACAGGCGCAGCGGGACCGGCCGGCTTCGGCCGCGCAGCAGGGACTGGTGCGAGCAGCGGCGGCTGGAGCGGCTCGGCCGGCTCGCTCACCGCCAAGCTAGCCGTCACGGCGCGTTGTCCTCTTCGGAACCGGCTACGCCCTACTCGGGAGCCGCGCCCACGGCAACCCGCCCACCGCTCGCTGCCGCCGGGTCGCGCGGCCTCGGTCGGCGGCGAAGCGCTCTCTCGACTCCCTTCCCGGCGCTGAGAGCCCTCGCGCCTCGCCATGCGCTCGGCGCATCGCCCACTCGACCTCGCGGCCGCACTCGATGCACGGACGCCACGGGCGGCGAAACGCGCTTCCGTGGATCGGGCCCGAGCGCGTCCCTCGCGAAGCCAGCCACCACGGCGTCCAGGCCGCACCAGCGCCCGGTTCGAAGCTCTCGTGCGAGCCTCGCGGCTCGGGATCGAATAGCTCGGCTCACCAATTCGCGCCACGGGCGTGTTCGTCGGCGCCGAGACGCCGGCTCCATCCAAAAGACCGTCCTGCGCTCGACCGCGGAACAGGGACGCTCAGCGCGCGCGGGAAGACCTGAGTCAGCCGCTTCATCGCCAGCGGGTTGCCGCGCGGGCGCAGCTTGCGGGTCGCAACCGCCCTCAGCGGGTCGAGTCGCTCGCCGACGATGTCCACGAAGTCCTGATAGGAGACCTTCAGGCGCAGGTCGGGGTTCGCCGCCGCACCCTGCTCGACGATGCTCGACCCGTTGTTCACGCACAGGTGCCATGGAGACACGTCGGCGTCGGTGAACTCCCACTGGAAGGTGGTCGGGCGCTTGAGCCCGTGCTCGGGGTTGACCTGCCGCGGATCGTGTCGAACAGGAGCGCCACCGTCTCGGGGTCGCGCTTGCTTGGGCCCTCTCTGACGCCGATCACTCCTGCCTGGGCGAGCGTCGCGGCCCCGCTGGGAGATCTCGATCGGCGACAGCCCCGGCGGCAGCAGCGCCGGCCCCGGCAGCGTCTCGGCAGCCAGGCCCGCCGAGCGCAGCTTGGTCGTCATCGACGTCAGCCCCTCCACGCCCACCTCGTCGTAGGTGGCGCCGAACACCGTGATGTAGCTTTCGTCCCAACCCGGGGGCATCAGTACTTGAGCGGTGTACCTCGTCACCTCGCGCAACAGTTTCGCCACCGCCTTCGGCACCCCCACGGGGTCTTCGCGCTTGAGGTCGGCCAGCAGCTTCACGCCGAAGCCGATGTGCCGCTGCTCGTCGGCGGCGATGTTCTGCATCCCCTGCCTGAATGCCGGCAGCACGTCGCGCTCTTCCAGGTAGCTGCAGATGAAGTGCTGTCCCGGCTGAGCCAGCGAGGCCTCGATCACGATGTGGTAGAGCGTCACCGCCGCCGCCAGCTTCGCGGGCGAGCGGTCGGCGCGCAGCTCGTCGGCCATCGTGTCCAGGCGATCGAAGATCTTGCGGAAGCCGGGTGTCAGCTGCGGCTTGATCGCCCTCAGGCCGCTGTCCATCGAGCCGTCGCCGATCCCGCACACCTCCTGCATGAAGCGCCTGAAGAACACCGCGTGCCTGGCCTCGTCCACCTGCTGGGTGGTCAGGAAGTACTTCTGCTCCTCCTTCGGCGCCGCGTCGATGTAGGGCGACAGGTTGTCCGCCACCGCGTCCTCACCCCAGAAGAACAGGGCGTAGTTCCACAGCGCGGCCTGGCGCTCGAACTCGGTGAACTTCTCTTGCCACTGCTTGGCGTCCTCTGAGAAGTCGAGATCCATCGCGCTCCAGTTGCCTCGCTCCCAGCGCGCATACAGGTCAACGTAGGAGATCGCGTCGACCGGCAGGCTCTCCACTGGTGCGTCGGCTGGGTCGCGGTCGGTATCGCTGTGCTCGCCATGTGCTCTGCTCCTCTTGACCGTTTATTTGGCTGGGCAGCCAGTCCTGAAATCTAGCGGCGGCGTGGTATGCACAGGCACGCGTAGTGCACTGTGAACAGGCGCCTCGCCGAGCGGCGGCGCCAGCAGGTGCAGCCCGCGACGCGCCCCCCACTTGCCCACCGCCGCCACGTTCTGCCCGCGGCGTCCGCGCGAAGAAGCGCTGTGCCTCGCAGCGGCAAGGCGTCCTCGAGCTCGCCCGCGACCCGCAATCCCGGCCTGCCCCACGATCGCCCGCGCCGAGCCGCGGCTCAGGCGCTGCAGGTGGCCGACCTCCTCGGCATGCTCTCGCTTGCCCGCGCGCCGCGCCGACAGATTGGCCTCGAGCGGCACCTCCATCACGACCGCTCCTGCACGCCCGCCCGACCTCGGCCAGCAGCGCCGCCGGATCGCGCACGTGCTCGAGCACGTGCGAGACGATCCCCAGGTCGTACGCCCCGTCGGCTGCCTCCAAGTGCTCGCCGTCATAGCAGCTCGCACCGAGTCGATCTCCGCTCGCTCGCTCGCGATCCTCACGGCCGCCTCGGTGATCTCCACGCCGTGCAGGCTTCTCGCCGAAGCCGCGGCGCGCCCAGCTCGGCGAGCAGGGCACCGTCGCCGCAGCCCACGTCCAGGATCCTTGCCGGACGCGACGCCCACGCGCCGCACAGCTTCGATCACGTGGTCGGCCTTGCCCGTGCGCGCCCAGCGCTCTCCAGCGCGCGTACAGCTCGCGCCTGCTCGCCCGCGCGTGAGTAGGACTCGTCGTAGAACTCCACGAGCTGATCATGCGGGGTCGATGATCGCATCGCGACGATTATTCTGACCCGATGACGCGAGGGCTCACGGGGTCGCTGCGAGACGCCCCGGCCACCGTCCCGGCCTTGGCGGGCGATTGTCCTGTTCGTCGTGTGGGCCACCAGCCAGGCCGGCTACCCGCTCACCGATTGGGCCCCTGGCGCCTTGATCCTGCTCGTACTGCTCGCCATCGCCCTGGCGACGGTGCCCCTGCGTCTTCGCCGCGATCCCCGCTCGCCGTGAAGCTCGCGCTCGGCTGCCTTGCTGCCTACACGGCGCTCAGCTTCCTCTCGATCCGTGGGCCAACGCGCCAGGGGAAGCCTGGGAAGGCGCCAACCGCACCCTGCTCTACCTGATCGTCTTCGCCCTGTTCGCGCTCTGGCGCGCTGCGCGGAGCGAGCGCAGCCCTGCTCGTCGGCGCCTGGACGCTTGCGATGGTCGCCTTGGCTGTCTACGTGGCGATACGACTCGACACAGCCACCGGTAGGAGTTTCGAGACACTGTTCTCCGACGAACGTCTCAGCTATCCGGCGGGCTATCCCAACGCCACGGCCGCCCAGTGGTTGATGGCATTCTGGCCGGCCTTGCTATTGGCCCGCGGCGCGCGTCTCCCCTGGGCCGTACGTGGGCTATTCGCCGGGGGCGCCGTGGTGCTCGCCGACGTGGCGTTGCTCAGCCAGAGCCGCGGCTCGCTGTACGCCATGGCGGTGATGGTCGCGCTCGTCTTTGCGCTTCGTGCCCGACCGCTTGCGCACTTTCGCCACGGCCGTCCCGGTGGCCTTGGGCGTTGGAGCGACTGTGCCGCTCGTGCTGCGCGTCGGAGAACGCTTGGAGTATCGGGCGCTCCCCCTACTCCGCTACCCACGTCGCGGTCGCGGCGATGCTCGTGGCCGTCGCTTCTCGTGGGTTTGACGGTCTCCTTGGTGCGGCCTTCGAGAGCCGGCGCACGGTCTCGCCCGCTTTCGCCCGCGGGCTGCGCCGCGGGGTGGCAGCGACCGCCATCGCCACGCTCGTGCTGATCTTCGGTCGGTGGCCTTGTGGCCGCCGGCAATGGGGCGGGTGGGAATCCCATCAAATTCGTGCGCCACAGCTGGGAAAGCTTCGAAGGCGGCTATTCCACCAGCCAACTCCGGCAATCGCCTGCTCAGTGGCCTTGGCAGCAACCGCTATGACTTCTACGGGTGGCGCTCGACGAATTCGCCTCCCACCCGGTCCTGGGAATCGGCGCCGACAACTTCCAGCAGCGTATCTCAGGCTGCGGTCGCAGCGAAGAGACCCCTCGCTATCCCCACAGCGTCGAGCTGCGCACGCTCTCCCAGACGGGCTTGCTCGGTGCGCTGCTCGCGCTGGTCGGCCTCGGCGCGGCGCTGCTGGCGGGCTGGCGGGCGATGCGCCGTGCGGACGATACTTTCGGGGCCACGGTCGCGGCGGCCGCGCTCGGCCGGCTTTGCCTACTGGGCGCGTTCATGGCTCATTCGACTGGTTCTTCGAGTTCGCCGGTCTCGGCGCACCCGCCTTCGCCCTGCTCGGAATGGGGTGTGCCTTGGCGCCCGCCGCGGGGATCGGTCGTGCGGCGTCGGGGAGGGGGCGCCTGCCGCGGGATCGGCTCCGGCCATGGGACGGCGGGGACGGTACGGGGTTGGGGGTGCTCGGAAAAGGGGTGACCTACGCGCGCGCGTAGGTCATCCCTCTGGGCAGCACCGTGCCCTCCTCTTCCTCGGCCTGCTGGGGCTCGCCGCGGTCGTTTCGCTCGCGGCCCCGTGGCTGAGCGAACGCCAGGTCCAGAGTGCAGCCGGCATCTGGCCGAAGGCGCCCCTGGTCGCATACTCGCACCTGGACGACGCCGCCAAGCTGAACCCGCTCAGCGATCGCGCCTACCTGGTGGAGGGCAGCATCGCACTACGCTTCGGTGATCTCGCTCGCGCCGAAGCACGCCTTCTCGCTGGCACTGGAGCGCGTGCCCGACGATGCCTACGCTACTCTGGAGCTTGGCGCGATCGCCTCTGAATCTGGCGACCGTGCAGGGGCGCTTGCACTGCTGGAGCGAGCCGTGCGCCTCGACCCGCGTGACCCGCTCACCCGCCAGGCCTTGCACGCTGTCCAGGCCGGCGGGCATGTCGACGTGCAAGCTCTGAACCGGTCAATTCAGCTCAAAGCTGAAGATCTCGCGTAAACATCTGGCGTCCGCGGGTTATTGTTGGGGAGACCGACGCCCACCTTCGCTAGCGTAGTGAGCTGAACCTGGTTGGCTCTGTGGTGGCCGCGTCGGTGGCTAGATTTGCAAGGCAGCAGACCGGGTACAGCCGTCCAATCGTCATAGCGCCACCGATTCGTTGCCGGCAAGGAAAACGAGCTGTGTGTTGCTCGCGCCGAAGAAGGGAACCCAAGGTAGGGAAATGAGTCGCAAGAGCAAGATCGCACCGGCATTGACGCTGACGTGCCTGGTACTGGCGGCGGCGCCCGTGGCCGCCTTCGCGAGCAGTCCGCTACTGAGCGGCTATGGCGGACCGGGCGCGGGTGCGCAGGCGATCATCGGCTCCACGCTCTCGGGTGGCTCTTCCGGCGGGGCGGGCGGCTCTTCCGGGTCGGCCAGTGTGAGTCAGGTGGCGCAGGCGCCGCGGCTTTGGGGGCCTCGAGTGCCTCTGCCACCGGTGGCACGCAGTCGGGGGGATCGACAGGTAGCTCGAGCTCCTCTTCGGGACACGTCGGGCGCGCCTCCCGCGCGGCCGGGTCTGCCTCCACCGGGGCCCGAGCGCGCCCTGGTGGGAAGCGGACGGATGCATTCGTCTATCCGAGCTCCTTGCGCTCGACGTCCTCCAGAACGCCTGCTCTTGGAATCTCCGGCGGGGATCTCTTCGTGCTCCTGCTCGTGCTCGCCACGCTTGGCCTGGTGGGCGCGGCAACCATGCGGCTTTCCCGACTACAGCGCTAGCTTTGAGCAACCGATAGAGGCCACAGGGGCACTGACAGCTTTCCTTCACCGCATGGAGATCTCACGACAGACATCCTCGCTTCCGCTGACCGGCCAACTGCCGGTCAGGCGCGACGCGCCCTTTCCCCACAGCCTGCAGCGTGGAGCCTTCAGGGGTCCGCTTGCAGTGGCTGCTGGAGGGCGCCGGCTGGAGCGTGCTGCGGCCGACCGTCGATCTGCTGCTCATGTACGTCGGCGTGATCGTCGCACTCGGTGGCGTCGGCGCGGCGCTGGCGTGTCCGCGGTGCGCGCCCCGCTGCTCGTGCTGCCCCCGATAGCGCTTGCTGCTTGCTCTATCTGCGCGGGCTCTACCGCACGCGCTTGCGCGCGCTGCTGCTCGACGGAGTCGTCCCGGTCGTCAGCGCCGTCTCGGTGGGCGCGGTGGCCGTGGCGATGGTCGGGGTACTCGCTCAACGGCGAAGATGCCCGAACCAGGACGACTGGCTGGAGGCTTGGCTGTTCGTGCTGCTGGGGCTCGGTCTCGGCCGCATCGCGCTCACGCTCACCCAGCGCTTCGCACGCCGCTCGTCGGCTGGTAGGCAAGCCTGTCCTGATCATGGGTGCCGGTCTGGTCGGCTCGCAGGTCGCCCGGCGTCTCGACAACCATCCCGAGTACGGCCTCGCGCCGGTCGGCTTCCTCGACGACGACCCTCGCTCGATCGCCGAGGTCGGCGGCCGTGACGTGCCGGTGCTGGGCACGGCCGAGGATCTCGACAAGATCGTCGAGCGCACCGGCGTGCGCGACCTGATCGTCGCGTTCTCCTCCGTCGCCGACGCCCGCATCAGCCGCCTGATCCAGCGCTGCCAGGAGCTCGGCATCGAGGTGTCGGTCGTGCCGCGCATGTTCGACACCGATCAACGACCGCGTCGGCTACGACACCGTCGGCGGGCTGCCCCTGCTCACCTTCTCGGGCGTCAACCCGAAGGGTGTGCAGTTCGCGATCAAGCACGTCATCGATCGCCTGTCCGCCGCGCTGCTGCTGATCGTGCTCTCGCCGGTGATCGCGCTCGCGGCGCTCGCGGTGCGCGATCAGCTCGCCCGGTCCCGTGCTCTTCCGTCAGCGACGAGTCGGTCGCGACGGGACCGAATTCGACCTCTACAAGTTCCGCTCGATGCGGGTCGACAGCCTGCCTGCCGTCGCGCAGCCGGCCGGTGCGGAGATCGAGCGCTCGAGCTGGGAGGAATGCTCCCGCTGGACACCGCACCCGGCGGCGTGGAGGGCAGCGAGGACCGACGCACGCTCGTCGGGCGCATTCCTGCGCCGCAGCTCGATCGACGAGCTGCCGCAGCTTGTTCAACGTCCTGCGCGGCGAGATGAGCCTGATCGGGCCGCGCCCCGAGCGCCCCGAGTTCGTCGAGCTGTTCGGGCGCGACATCGCTCCGCTACGGCGACCGCCATCGCGTCAAGTCGGGCATCACCGGCTGGGCACAGGTCCACGGGCTGCGCGGGCAGACCTCGCTCGCCGAACGGGTCGAGTGGGACAACTACTACATCGCCCACTGGTCCTTGGCGCTCGACTTCAAGATCGCGCTGCTGACGACCTTGGCGCTGTTTCGCAACGCTGAATAGCCGATGCCCCCGTCCAAGTAGCGACGCCAGACGTGGCCCTCGGGACTCGCCTAAGACGGGCTTCAAGGCCGCGCCGGACGTGCCGGCCTGGCCCTTCCCTCAGATGCCGGCGGTGGCGGCCTTGGCGGTGCCCATCCAGTACTGAAACACGCTCACCCGCAGGCCGCTGCGTACCGAGTGCCGCGGTAGCACGAGCGAGTAGCGGTTGAAGCGGTCGAGCGTGAACAGCGCCCGGTAGCGGACACCGCTGCCGCCGAAGGCTTCGATCTGCAGGTAGTCGCCCGACCGGGCCCGAGCCGCTCGCGAGCACGCGACCGCCGCGCCGACCGAGGCGCACCGTCACCGGCGCTCGGCTTGCTCCAAGAGGGGATACGAAAACGCTGCGCAGCGCCCCGAAGGAGGGCTTACGGGCACCGGTTTCGGTGAGCACACCGAAGTCTTCGCTGCGTGAGCCCTGCAGCTCGTAGACCATCTCCGCGGCGACCCAGCGGCGTACGCGCGAGCGAGCGGAACATGTTGCGCGAGATTGGCGGCCTGCAGCGCGCTTGGTCACACACGCCTGTTCCTGCTGGATGCGCTGGCGCGGCCAGCAGCTGCTCCAGCCGAACTCGTTGAGCCACAGGGGCTTGGTGTCACCGTTTGGCAGCTGCACTTCGTGCATGTAGCGCAGCGAGGCGAGCACGAGGTTGTAGAAGTGGACCGAGAGCCCGTCGTAGTAGCCCTTGATGCCGGCCGCGTACAGCGCTCGCAGGAAGGCACCGTTGGAGCCGACGAGCGAGCCTCCGAGTACCAGCATCCGGGGTCGACACGCTTGATCGCCGGATAAGCGGCGCGCAGTATGTCGCGGCATAGCGCTGCGCCTTGTTGGGGCCGGCGAAGTAGTCTTCGTTGGCCTGATCGGGCTCGTTCCAGACTTCGATCGCGGCGAGCTTTGACCCGTAGCGGGCCGCGAGGAATGCGACGAACGAGCCATAGGCGCTGGGGTCGCGTGGCGCCCAGGCCTGCGCCTTGTCGTGTCTTGCCGGGCCTGCACTTTCGCCAGCAGCGACGGCGGGGCGGAGGACGCCCAGCAGGGCGTGCCCATCGCGAGCGCCACCACCTTGATGCCGGCCGCCGAGGCCTGGTTGACCAGGTGGTCGGTGAAGGCAAGCGCATCGCGGTTCGATCTGGCCCCGTGGCGGTTCGAGCATCGACCAAGGGATTTCCACGCGGATCGCGTGAGCGTCGAGCGAGTGGGCCCACGCGATCTCCTGGTCGATCTTCGCGGCCGATGCGCCAACGGTGAGGCCTGTGACGTTCACGCCGCCGAGCGGGGGCCCCGGTACAGGTGGCACCACGCCCTGTGCTCCCGACGGAGCGAGCAGGGAAAGCCATGCGGTCGTCGCGAGCGCCGGCACGACGCTGAACCTTGGGAACCCCCCTGTCATCCCTACACGATAGTCGGGCGTGCTCGGTACGAGCGGAGCCGCCTGGTCGAGGACTTCGCGCCTCGCGGCTAGGCTGTGGCGGCTATGTCACCGACGTGGATCTGGCTGCAGGCGGCGATCGTCGTGTTCGTCCTGATCGGAATGATCATTGCGATCACGAAGCTCGCGTAGACGCTCCCATGCTCGTTTCCCGCGAGTGTCCGTCTGGTACGCGCACGTGGCGTCTTGCGCGCGTGCCGCATGACACGTCGCTCGCACAGGCCGCTCAGCGTCTGCGTCGGCGCATCCGCCGCGCCAGCGGCTCGCGCGTGGCGACGGGCTCAGGGCGGGCCGGTATCTCCTCGCCACTCAGGATCGCCGCCGGCACCGCCTGAGTGAGCCAGTCGGTGAGGCCGCCGAGCCCCGCCTCGCGCAGGTCGGCCGCCATCCCCGGCGGCCGCCTGACCGCGTCGTGGGCGTCGGAGGCGACGTTGTGCACGAGGCCCTGCTCCACCAGCCGCCGGGCGAAGCGGCGCACCTCGCCGCCGAAGCGCCCCACCAGTGAGCCGGCGGTCATCGAAGTGAGCGCTCCGCCACGAACGAGCGACTCGACCAGTCCGCGGTTCTCTGTGCAGCGCTGGGCATCGCTCGGGATGGGCGAGCAGCACACGATGGCCTGCGCTCTGAAGCGCCATCACGACTCCGTCGAGGCCGGTCACGATCGGTGTGAAGGGCGGCTCGAGCAGCACCCATGGGCCGTCCGCCGAGGCGCAGGCGCTCGAGCTCCCCGGCTCATCTCCTCCACGCGCGTCATGGCGATCTCCCCGCCGGTGCGGATCTCCAGCGTCGATCCCCTCCAGTGCGCAGGCGCTCGTTCAGCTCGTCGGTGAGGCGGGCGATCGTGGCCGCGTCGTTGTGGTGGTGCCAGCTCACGTGCGGCGTGGCGACCATCACACGCGTCCCGTCGGCCGCCGCCGCGCGCACGAGGGCGAGCGAGCCCTCGATCGTGTCGGGGCCGTCGTCGATGCCGGGCAGCACGTGCGTGTGAAGGTCGATCACGGAGGGCCTGAACCATAAGCGAGTGGCGTGCTCCCGTCGCCGGGCTCCCGGAGGATATGATCGGCGGGCTGGAAATCGCAGCGCAGATCGAACCGCAGCCAAGGGAGAGTCATGTTCAGATCGATCGTGGTGGGAACGGACGGCTCGGACACCGCCGGCCAGGCAGTGCGCCAGGCGGTTGACCTCGCGAAGGCGGTGGGGGCCGCGGCTGGAGCTGGTCAGCGCCTATGAGCCGGTGCCGGCCCAGCGCTTGCGCGAGGAGCGTCGCGACGCGCCCGAGGATCTGCAGTGGGCGGTCAATCCGCGTGAGGACGTAGACGCGACACTCGAGGCCGCCGCCGAGGTGGCCCGCGAGGCGGGAGTCGCCGTCAACGTCTACCCGCGCCAGGGCGACCCGGCGGATGCGATCCTCGACGTCGCCGAAGAGCGCGACGCCGACCTGATCGTGGTCGGCAACAAGGGCATGACCGGCGCCAAGCGCTTCCTGCTCGGCTCGGTGCCGAACAAGGTGTCCCACCATGCGCCCTGCTCGGTGTTGATTATTCGCACGACCTAGCCGTCAGGGCCGCCGGGATCAAATACCACAGAAGAAGCGTGCGGCCAACTTAGCGCCGCTCCAGGAGATTCCGCTCCAAGACCTCCTCGCCGCCATGGCAGTGGGCACCCGAGCGGCGCGGCGACTTGTGTGAAAGAGGTGCCGGCCGACACGCAGTGTGGCCGACACGCTTATCTGGGAGCGGCTAGACACCTGTCTTGGGAGCTTGAACGCGCAGGTGAACGACAGACCGCCTTTCAGGCGCCTCGCGCAGCCGCCAATGGTGTGCCGGTGCACGAACGCGCTGACACGCAACAGCCCAGCCTTGGAGGTCTTAACAGTCAGATAGAGCTTGCGCCCAATCAGCATTGCCGCCGGGGTCGAGAGGGGACGTGGGGCGTGGGAGCCTTCTGTAGGGATCATCGGTGGGGGTGTGGGGACTTCGGGAGCAGGCTGCGGTACGGGAACGGCCAGGATCGCGACCTGTCGTTCGTCACGAGCGCCCCTCGCGGTATGCACGGCGACCGTCGCCACGCCACCGACGGGTGGCACGGAGGGGGCGGTATACAGGCCGGTGGGGGTGATCGAGCCCGAGCTTGCACTCCAGGTCACAGACGGGGAGTCGTTGGCGACGGTGGCGGACAACTGCACGCTTGTTCCCGCAACCATGCTCGCCGGAGCGCCGCCGATGGCTACGGTGGGTGCGGGTTCGCCGACGGCGATTCCTACAGTCGCTACAGCAGGGTTCTTGGGGAATGCGCTGTCGTGATCCCTCGCGGCGAATGTGAAGCTGTCCATGCCTCTGTAGCCATCCGCCGGAATGTAGGTTAGGTGGGTGCCTTCCACGGGACCGGCGAACGTGCCGTGCTGTGGTGGCGAGACGATCTCGTATTCGACGTTCGGCGACGGTGCTTCGTCTTCGGAGCCTCGTGACCATATCTTTGCGCTCAGTGTCAGAGCAAGTGCCTGGCCTTCGCCGGTGCTCTGCGACTGGGCCAGCGCGTCATAGCCTGGAACGATTGTAGGTTCATGAGCGAAGACCGGTGGTTTTGGGCCCGGTGCCTGCTTCAGCAGGTGTTCGGGGTCCGCTTCGGCGCGCAGAAAGTATTCGCCCGGCAGCACATCCGATACGTCCACCCACTGGAACGCGAGTTGGCGTTCATAGACGTCGCGCCACCCCTCCGATATGCCCTCGTAAAGGCCGGTCGCTTCAGGTTTTCCTTCCTGGCAGAAGTGGCGGTAGGGGGCCACGGTGTCCGAGTAGACGGGTTCCGTCGGCCCAATCAAGGGATCTCGGTGCTCACTATCCTCAAGGCAGAAGCCCACCTTCTGGGCGGGGGCCACTTCCGCGGTCTTTGCGGCGTTCCACAGTGAATAGAAGGCGATGTGCTGGAGGTGCCAATGGTGGTGACCGTCGGCGTCCACGTACTCCATCTGTGCGCTGCTGGGTTCTTCTTCGTGGGGGACTTCTTCGCCGGTTGGGGGCGGGCCTTCGGTTGTCGGGTATTCGTATATCCGCTGAAAGGCATTCATCGGAGGGAGGGCCGGTTCGCTCGGATTTGGCGGAGCTTCGCGCGAGCCCCTGAAGTCGAGCGCACCCGGGCCCTTGTTGTGCAGGTAGCCGTTGAAGCGCAACAGGAGTGAGGCTTCGGTCGGTTCGCCTGGTTTCGTTTCGCTCACCGAGAGCGACACGAAGTCGGGTTCGTCGACCACGAGATCCGGCAGCTGCGGCGTCGGGCTGGACGCTCGGGCTTCGTGCAGCACAACGACCAGTGCAAGGCCGATACCGGTCACCGCCACAAGCCAAACGATTGGACGGCGAATCCGTTCGACAGTCACCGCATAAGCGTAGCGTCTGCCATTATCCTGCCTGGGGGTTCCGGCTTTCCGCGCGAGGTGTCGTGACATTCGATCGGGTGTGGCCACTCCGAGGCAGCTATCGGCTTTGTCGTTTGAGCTTGCGATGCATCCGCATAAGACGACCCCGCTGAGCCGCGGGCAGACGACGCGCGAATGTGCGTGCGGCCTGAGAGGCCTGCTTTGGCGCCAGCCGTGCACGGATCAGCGGATAGCGCACTCCGCGTGGGAATACCGTCTTCCAGGCGATCGGACGGTTGGCGTCGGCGAGCCGCTGCTTGTAATCGTGAGCTCCCCCCCCAAGTCGACGAGGCGCAGGCCTCGCTCGGAGAACGCGCGTAGCGCCAGCAGCATTGTCTGCGTGCCCGGCGCATGCTGGGCCCACTCTGGCCTGAAGCCGCCGCCCCAGAAGGCCGCGGTCTCACCGGCGCAGAGGACGAGCTCGGCCGCCACAGGACCGGACGGGGCCTCGAGCACCGCCACCGCGAGCCGCCCGTCTCCCGGCAACTCGCGCGAGGCGCCCGCGATAACGGCCCGGGCCGTATCGCCGACGTTAGATCCCCCGCGTTGCTCCCAGCGCGCATAGTGCAGGTCCAATAGGGTGTCGATCGCTGTTTCATCCAACGCGATGCGGCCGCTCACTCCCTCCTCCTCCAACCTCCGTGCGACTCGTCGTGCCTCCTTGCGGAAACGGCGGCTGCGGCGCTCCATCCATTCCTCATAAGCGCCATTCAGCTCGATGATGGGGGCATCCATTACCGCGTCGGTACGTTGACGCGGGGCTCTGGGCGAAGGCCAGCCTGCGGCAATGGCGTCCGGCCAGGGATCGTCGCGGTCGATGCCCTCGAACACAATGCTCGCGAGGGTCGGCTTCATCGCGGCTAGCGCCGACGCGAGAGCGCTGGCGACAAACTCCTCGCTACCGGCTCTGGCGAGCGGTCCGATGCGGTGCGAGAAGCCCGCCCCCAGCAGACGCATCTCGACCAGCCCAAACGCCACCTGCGCAAAGAACGGGCCGACGCCGGCTAGACCCTCCTGATCGAAGACGAGGATCACCCGCAGGCGAGCGTCGCCCGTGCGTGCCTCGCGCCACCACGAGAGCATCCAAGCGGGTGCGCAGAACGGTCGCCCCGTCTCAACCGCCAGGGCGTCCCAGGCGGGCACATGGGGCTCCAGCGCCTGCGTGTCGTCGAAGACGATGGCCTGCACCTATCGTCCCGGCTCGGTTGTCGATGCGCGCTCGTGAATGACCGGTCAATAGGTTCGTGTGGGGGGAGCCCCGGATAGTATGACCGCAGCGTGGGTCGCGGCCGCATCATCTCAATCATGACCACGAGCGAGCGCGGCGGAGCGGAGTACGCCAACGTCGATCTGATGGGAGCCCTACTCGAGCGTGGGCACGACGTCATCTTGCTGACCAACTCGCCCGAGCTCGCGACCGGCACGAGCGTGCCAGTGCGCGACCTGGACATTGGCCCCAAGCTCGGGCGGGCAAGCGCTCCAAAGGTGGCGTTTGAAGCGCCTCGGATACTGTTTCGGCTGGCGCGTGCGCTGCGCGCCGAGCGGCCTGTGGCGGCGGTACTCGTGCACTTCAAGAAGGAGCAGCTTCTGTGCTCGCTGTTGCCGCGCCGGTTGACAGGGGAGATCGTGTGGGCCGAGTGGGGTCCCGTGCCGCCGTCGATGCGTCGCGGCCTGGCGCGCTTGCTCTACGCCCTCGCGGCGCGGCGTGCGCGCCGGATCATGGCCGTATCGAAGGGTACGGCCGAGACCGTTGTGAGCGCCGGGGTTCCGGCAGGGAAGGTCATCGCGATGCCTGACCTGGTCAACCTTCACAACGTGGAGTTCGACGCCGAGTCGCGCGCGCGAACGAGGAGCTCGTGGGGCGTGGGCGAGAACACGCTCGTGGTTGGGTGCATCTCGCGCTTTCAGCGGCGCAAGCGCAACGACGTGCCTATCGACGCGATGGCCCATCTCAGCGGCGATGTGCTGCTCGTGCTGGCCGGGGAGGGGGAGGAGGAGCGGGCGCTGCGCGAGCGCGCGGCCCCATATGGCGAGCGCGTGCGCTTCGTGCCCAATGTGCGCGGCCACGTCGAGGAGTTCCTCTCGGCCTGCGATCTGCTCGCCTTCGCGCCGAGTCCCACCGAGGCGGACAGACCGCGCGTGATCGTGATGGCGCAGCTGGTGGGGCTGCCGATCGTCGCCACCCATCCGGAGGGGGCTGAGGTCTTGAGAACCCCGGGAGCCGGGACCATCGTCTCTCCGCACAACGATCCGCGCGCCTTCGCCGCCGCCATCGCGGTCTATCGCGATGACCCGGAGCTCTGCCTCAGGGAGGGCCGGGCCGCTCGCCGGCGGATTCTCGAGACATACGAACCCGATGGCACCTTGACCATGGTCGAGCAGGCACTCGCGCTGCGCGACTGACGGTCGCGACCTCGTGGCCAGAGTGGCGAGCCCCCCCCGTCGGGAGCCCGCCATATGTCGTTACCGGCGGATGCGATCGCGCAGCCCACGCAGGCGATTTGCCTGCGCCGGCGAGAGGCCGCGCTTGACCGCGTCGCGCGCGGCGCTGCCCATCAGCATCGGGGCGGTCTGCGCCCAAGTCAGGGGCAGGCGCCGCGAGGGCACCATCAGGACATTCCACGCAACCGGATCGTTGCCGTCGGCAAAGCGCAGCTTGTACTGCTGCTCGCCGAGACCTAGGTCGAACGTCTCCTCGCTCCCCGCGAAGGCATCCTCGATTGCGCCGAAGAGTCCCAGCATGTGTGGCTTGAGGCGCGCAAATCGCTCGTCCCATCCCCCATTGACGTACAACACGCGCGGGCCCGCCGCCAGGAAGAGCTGAGCGGAGATCGGCTCGCCGTCGATCTCGAGCATCCGCATCCGAAAGCGTCCACTGTCGAGCAGCCGCTCGCCCACCTCGCGCAGCATCGGCGACAGTTGCCGGCCGAACGCGACTAGATTCGATTCTCCACGCCCTTCCCAGCGAGCGCTGTGCAGACGCACGAACGCTTCGACGTCCACGCTCAAGGTGGCCAGGGTACTCGTACGCGCAATTCCGCCGTCTGCCTCGAAACGTCGAGAGAGGCGGCGCATCTGTCCACGGAAGTTTGAGCTCTTGCCGGCGAACCAGTCCTCGAATGAGCCCTCGCCCAGCGAGACGGTCGGACAGCCACACACGAGGTACTGACTGAGGATCGGCCGGATCTGGGTCGGCCATTGATCTCGTAGGGCAACGGGCCAGACCGAAGACAGGGGCAGCGCCTCCAAGGCCAGCAGGTCGGGCCCGGGACGCGCCTGCGCGAGCGCCCCGGCCACGGCGCCCGCCACCTCCCACTCACGGCCCGGAGACGCCAGCGGTGAGAGCCGACCGAAGATCCTGATGTCCGTGAGGCGATAGTCGACACGGTGTTTGGCCTGATGATCGACGAAGAACGGCGCTAGTCCGATCAAGGTCTCGCCGTCGCGTACAGTCACGACTCGTGGTTTGGCCCGCGCCTGCGCGAGGTGTCTCCACCACGGTTCGATCCATGCCGGGGACATCTGAGGCTCGCCGCATGCAACCGACAGCGCATCCCATTCCGTGGCGACGCCCTCCAGTGAATCGACCTCGACGATTAGCTCGGCTTCGCTCACGAGCTGCATCCTATGTCTAAGGGAGCTCTCGCTTGACATGCCCCGAACCGGGGCTCGGTATGAGAGGGAGCGTGCTCAGGTGGGCTATGTCAGCCACCTCTGGCGCAGCGCTCGAAGTCGTTCGACCTGCTGGTCGTCGAGTGCGCGCTTGGCGGTTTGAAGTGCTGTGCGGCGCAGGTTTCGTTGTGCCAGGACGGCGTGCGTCAGCGCGCTGCGCGCCCCCGGCGGGACGAGCTCTCCCCACGCGAGCGGATGATTTTCGTCGGCGAAGCGCTGCTTGTAGCTCTGCACCCCGTGACCCAGGCTGAGATACCGATCTTGGCGCACGATCCCATCCTCCACCGTCGCCAGCACACGCAGCATCGGCGGGCTGAGTGCCTTGTGGCGCTCGTCCCAGCCGCCGTTGTAGCTAACAATCGTGCCGCCTGCGGCCACGGCGACGTGGGCAGAGATGGGTTGTTCGTCGACTTCGATGATCTGCACGCGCAGGCGGCCGTCCTCACAGCCGGTTGCGCCGATTCCCATGAGATGCTCGATCAAGCCGTCGGCGTTCTTGGTGAGGCTCGATTGCGCGCGTCCCTCCCAACGGGACTTGTGCAGACGAACCATCGTGTCGAGATCCTCGCGTAGCGTGGTTGCAGTGCTCCAGCGAACTCTCCCGTTGGCCTCCTCGAGTCGTCGTCGCCGCCGGCGTGCCTCGGAACGCAGTTTCGGCTCGCGTGCCGCAAGCCAAGCGTCGAGCGAGTCGTAGGCGAGCGAGATCGTGCTCGCCCCACCCACGGTCGGCCTCCAGCGCGACGGTCGGCGGATACCTGGCCAGCTCTCCCTGAGCAGCACGGGGAAGATGGAGCGTGTCGGTATTCCCTCGAATGCAACGAGATCGGGTCGAGGGGTGGCTTTGGCAAGCACATCGGCGAACAGAGGTGCCACGTCCCACTCGCGACCAGGCTTCGCAAGCGGGGAGATTCCCTCGCCATCGTCGGCGCTCAGCAGTCGGTAATCCACCCGCGCATAGGGTCTGGAGCGTGCCGTCGTGAAGAAGGGCGCCACGCCGATCACTTCGTCGGCGTCGCTGACGACGACAACCCGTAGCTGCGCCCCCGGCGGGCTGAGGTGACGCCACCAACCGAGCATCCAAGCCGGCGTCGACATCGGTGACCCGAGGCTGTCGGCAAGCCGCTCCCAAGCTGGAGCGATCGCTTGAAGCGCGGAGAGATCGTCGATGAGCTCGGCATTCAGCACGATGGCTATGCTAGTTGCGCCTCTCTCCGGATCGGCGGATGGCTCGCGAAGCGACCGGCGCGCAGTGAACACGGAGCTTGTAAAGGCGCATCGCATGCGCATCCTCGTAATCAGCAATCTCTATCCGCCGGTCGCCGTCGGTGGCTATGAGGTTCGTTGTGCGCACACGGTCGATTGGCTTGCCCGCCGACACGAGGTGCTGGTGCTCACCTCCAGCCGCCGCCGCCGGGCGCTCGACGCCGATCCGGGCGTACTGCGGGAGCTTCCGTTTCTTCCGGAAGGTCCCCTTGGAACACTGCGGGCACCGTTTGCGGCATGGCATGCCGTGCGTGCGATGCGGCGGGCTCTGCGCCGGCACCGTCCGGATCTCGTGTTCGTCTGGAACGCCTCCCACATTCCACGCGCGGCAGTGCTCGAGGCTCAGGTCTGGGGAGGGCCGCTTGCCTTCAGCCTCGCCGACCCATGGCTGGGGAGGTTTGTCGAGGGGGACCAGTTCCTGCGCTATCTTGCGCCGGGCGCTCGCCACCGCGCTCTACGCGCCGCGTGGGCTTGCGTTGCGAGGCTGTTCAACCGCCTTCCCGGGCTGCGGCTGGACTTCCATACCCGGCGGCCGGCGTCGATCGTGTGGAACAGTGAGGCGCTGCGCGACATGACCGCCGTCCCCTCGTGCATATCGCCTGTGCTCGAACGGGTGATCCACCCGGCAACACGGCACGAAGCTCTCTTCGCCTCCGTCAAGCGCGTGCCCGCGACCACACCCACGGTCGCCTTCGTCGGTAGGCTCGAGTCCGAGAAGGCGCCGGACACGGCCTGTCGCGCGATCGCCCTGCTGCGCGACCACCATGGCCTCGATTGCCGTCTCGTCCTGATCGGAGAAGGCGATACCGCTGCGCGGCGCGAGCTCGATGAGCTCGTCGAGGATCTTGCGATAGCCGACCATGTGGAGTTTCGCGGTTCCCTGCCGCCGGACGGGGTCGCGGGGGTGCTCGCGAGCGCCCACGCGCTCGTGGTGCCCTCGCGTTGGCAGGAGCCCTTCGGTTTGGTCTGCCTGGAGGCCGCGCTTGCGCGCGTCCCGCTCGTCGCGAGTATGAGCGGCGGGATGCCGGAGATGTTCGCCCCAGAACAGGAGGCGCTGTTCTTCCCGATCGACGACGCCGCGGCGTGCGCGCAGGCAATCGCGCGAACGCTCACCGACCGAGCGGCCACCGATGCACGCGTGCAGGCGGCTCGCATCCGTGCCGACACGTACTCGCTGGCGCGCTATCGCGAGGAGTACGACCGGTTCGTCGAGGACGCCGTGGGTGCGGTTGAGGTGCGTGGCTTGCGTGAGCCATAGGCGGTGCGCGGCTCTTTGGGGGAGCCCCGTCGGTCATCCGCCGCGCTGCCTGAGGACGCCGCGCAACTCTCCTATATCGAGCGCGCGAAGCGCGAGCAGGGCGAGTGGGTAGGTGAGGATCATGGCGCCGATAAGACCTGCGAGCGGGATGTCGATGCTATGCAAGATCGCCACCACGCCTCCACCCACGGTCGCCGCCGCCGCGGTGCGCGGCAGTCGCCAGAGCGAAACCTGCATGTCGAGCTTGCGCAGCACCGTGTACAGGGCGGGGAACACGACGATCACGTTGGTGAGCAGGGTTATCCATGCCGCCGCGATGTATCCGTATTGCGGGATCAGGAGGAGATTGAGGCCGATGTTGACGATCAGCCCTATCACAGCGAAGTTGACATAACGGCGCTGGAGTTCCGTCGGGATGATCATGTTCCCCGAGACGTAGCCGAAGCAGATCACGACGTAGGCGGTCATCAGGATCGGTAGCGCCTGCGCGCCTTCTACGAAGTCTGGCCCGAACATCAAGCGTATGAGCGGTTCCGAGGCCGAGAGCGAGAAGGCAAGCGCCGGCAAGGACAGCATTGCCAGGTAGTCCATGGCGAGCTGCACGAGCCGTCTGACTCGCGGTAGATCGGAAGGGTAGGCGGCGGAGATGATCGGGAACAGGGTCGTCATTACGGCGGTGGGCACGAAGCCAGCCGTGTCGAGCACGCGATAGACGGCTCCATAGATGCCGGCTTCGCTGCGCTTCGGTGCGAGCTCGAATACGAGCACCTGGTCGATGCGTGCGTAGGCCACCGTGAGCAGCGTGCCCAAGCCGACTCCCATGCCGACTTGCATGATCGGGCGCCACATATTGCGCGAACCGCGGATGTGGACGGGCGCGATGCGCATCGCGGCAAGCGCCTGTACCCCCTGGATGAGCACGGACACGGCGAGGAATGCCGCCGCGAGGGCGACCATGCCGCCATCTTGGGTTGCGATCACGATCACGGCGGCGGCCCACAGCACGCTGTTGACGCTCACGAACGCCACGCTGATGTCGTTGCGCACGCGCATGCGGAAGATCGTCGAGAAGGTCGCGAGCACACCGGAGAGGTAGGCGAGCGCGAGGATCAACGAGGCGATGCGCATTTCTTCGGTTGTCGAGATCGCCTGCATGATCAGCGCGTAGACGACCATCGCGGGGACGGTCAGCGCTGCGGTCAGGGTGGCGTACCCCCCGATCCAGTCGGCCTCGCGCTCGGGTTCGGAGGCGGCGAAGCGCACGGCGACGCCACTGAGACCGAGGTTTGTGAAGTAGCCGACGAGCGTGCTGACGGAGAAGATCGTCGTCCATTCGCCGAAGCCGGTCGTGCCGAGCGACCTTGCGATCAAAGCCGTAACGAAGATGCCGAGCACCAGATTCAGCACCTGGCCCACGATCTGCACGATCACGTCGCCGACGGCTCGCCGCGAGGACACGGTCGCGGCGTGTGCCTGGGGCGTGCCTGCCGGTTGGCGGCGCTCGGATGCGCTCACGGGCACCGGCAGTTGGCGTCGTCTGTGGGCGAGGCCATCGTCCGGCAGAGCCTAGCGCCCGCTCTGGCGGGCTCCTCCAGGGGGACGTGTAGCCGTGGTGTCGCACCGGTGTGTGGCGGTAAGGTCGCCAGGCGGGGGATATCGTGCCCCGCTGTGACATCCTCGCGAGAGACGATCGCCGCGTGCTTGATCGTCAAAGACGAGCAGGAGCGGCTTGCGGCGGCACTCGATTCGGTCGCCTTCTGCGACGAGACGATCGTCGTCGACTCCGGGTCGCGCGATCGGACCCTTGAGATCGCACGAGCAGCGAAGGCGCGTGTCGTGGAGCATCCCTGGGAGGGCTTTGGCAAGCAGCGCAACGTCGCGATCGATCACGCCTGCGCGGATTGGATCCTCGAGGTTGACGCCGACGAGCGCATCACGCCGGAGCTTGCGCGAGAGCTGCTTGCGTTTCTTGCCGATCCACCGGCTGAGGTCGCGGTCGCGGCGCTACCGATGAGAGAGTGGTTCCTCGGTCGCCTGCTTGGACCGTCGATCAAGTATCCGCGCTATCGCACCCGCTTTTTCCGCCGTGGCGCCTACCGCCACGACGAGCGGCGCGCAGTCCACGAGGGGATCTGGCCGGCCGGCCCGACGTGGGTGGCAAGCGGGGACATGCACCACGTGCTCGCCGATTCCCTGCGCGAGGCACTGGTCGACTGGTGGCGTTATGCGCGGCTTGAGTCCACCCACGTCGAGCGCCCCTCCAGCCCGCTGGCATACGTGCGGGCGATCGTCTTGCGCCCCCTGACGAAGTTCCTCTACCGCATGCTCGTCGATCGGGGATGGCGCGACGGAGCGGTGGGAACGTTGAAGATCTTGCTCGACTGCACCAGCGATTCGCTGATCTGGCTGCTGGCGCTCTCGCGCCGCAGGGAAGGTGCGATGAGCGGATACCGGCAGGACACGAGCGAGCGCTTGGGCGCGTCGCAGGGCGCGAGCGAGCACTTCGGCCGCAGCGAGCACCGTCGCGGCCCCGTCCGGCTCGTGGCGATCGCCGCGGGCGTGGAGGGCACCCGAGCGGCGAGTGCGTGGCTCGCGCGCGCGCGCGACGCCGGCGCCGACGTCGCGCTTGTGACAGACGAGCCCACCGACGCTGAGACGCTGTGGCTGTTCACTGTTCCGGTGCGGCGACTGACTCCGCTCTCGATCTTGCGCGCGCTCGAGGTTGTCGAGCAGGCGCGCCCGTTCGACTGCATCGTCGCGTCGGGTGGTCCCCGTCGAATTGTCGAGCGCCTCCTCCCGAGGGCGCGACGTGGGCCCGCCGGCGTGGACACGCTGGAGAGCGACCCCGCCTCGGTGGTCGCCCGCGTTACGGCGCTCGCTCGCCCCGAGGGAGCAGAACCGGCACCAGGAGTGCGCGCCTAGTGGCTGCCGCGAGCGCCGGCGTGGTGAGCCCCGGGGAGGGCGCCGGTGGCCTTCTGATCGTCAACGCCGACGACTGGGGCGGCTTTCGCGCGGGGACAGACGCGATCGAGACCTGTTTCGCTGAGGGCGCCATCAGCTCCTCGACGGCCATGGTAAACATGGCCGACTCTCGCCGTGCGGCTGAGATCGCACTCGATCGGGGGCGTCCGATCGGGCTGCACCTCAACCTCACGCAGCCGTTTGATGCGCCGGATGTCTCCGCAGCGGCGCGCGCGCGCCAGCGGCGCCTTTGCCGGCACTTCGCGCGGTTGGGCACCCGGCGCTGGATTCTCAGCCCAAACCCCCGCGTGCACATGTTGGTCTCCGATGCGATCCGCGACCAACTCGAGCAGTTCCTGGAGCTCTACAAGCGTGAGCCCACCCACGTCGACTCCCACCACCACGTGCACGTGTGTCCCGACGTCTTCCTGTCGCGCGCTCTGCCGCGCGGCTTGCGCGTGCGCCAGACGCTCTCGCCGCTCCCTTCGGCTCGTCGCGGCCCGAAGACGCTCGCCCGCGACGCCAAGCACCGGATGCTGGCCCAACGGTTCATAACCACCAGCCACCTTTGGCCGGCTCGCGAGCTCTCGCCGGCGGACGGGACGGTCTCTGTCGCAATGGCTGTGGAGTTCGCTCGGGCCCGGTCGGTCGAGATCATGGCCCACCCATCCTTTGAGGAGGAGCTGCGGGTGCTGCGCTCGGAGGCCTGGCTTCGGGCGCTTGCCGACGCGCCGCTCGGGCCTTACTCGAAAGCTTTCAGGCGGACCTGCCGGTTGAAAGCGGTACCGACCACCCTTCCTCCCGGCGGCTTTGACGGTCCTAGGGAGGGTCGTGCACGCATAGGGCGAATTCCGGGTAGTGCTCCTAGCACTACCATGCGCTGCAATGTCCCTGTCATGACCGGTCCGCGGAAAGGCGCTCTCTCAAGCGTGCCTCTCCAACGGACGATGGGATTCGGGTGACAACGAAGAGGCCCGATCGCCGCGGCGTGCCCTCCTGGGAGCTCGCGTGAGCTTTCCCGAGCGGCTCGACGCTGTCCGTGAAAGCGACAGCCTCGCCGGGACACTCACAGCATTGAGACGCAGATGGCTCCTGATCCTGGGTGTTGTGGCGGCTTGCTTGCTCGTGGCGGTCGTACGCCACGAGCAGGCCAGCAAGACCTACAAGGCAACCGCCAGTGTGGCGTTTCAGGGCGAAACCCTGCCGGATGCGGCTCTGCAGGTTTCCTCCGGGGGGAGCAGCGAACCTCAGCGCGCTGCGGACACAGAGGTGCTCATCGCCCATTCCAGTCAGGTCGCCGAAGGGGTGCGCAGGGAAGTGAAGAGTGCGGAAAGCACGAACGAACTGCTCAAGCACGTGACGGTCGAAGCCGCGCCCAACGCGGACGTCCTGAACATCGCCGCGACAACTCACAATCCACGCTTCTCAGCGCTCCTTGCCAACGCATTCGCCAAGCAGTACATCGACTTCAAGACCTCGGCTCAAGTGGCCGGAATCGAAGCGGCCGAACGCAAGCTTGGGCAACAGATCTCCAGGCTGCCGAGCGGCTCGGCGGCTCGTGATTCGCTGGAACAATCCCAGCAGCGGCTGGCCGGGCTGCGTGCGGTGGCGGGCGGCGGCGCGAACATAATCACCGTCGCGACCGCGCCGGGCACGCCCTCTGGGATGGGACTCGCCGCGACGGCGGTCATCGGGATCTTGGTCGGCATCGCGCTGGCGCTCTCGATCGTGTTCTTGCTGGAGGCGGTGGACCGGCGGATCAAGACGATTGAGGACTTCGAGCGCGCCTATCGTCTGCCCGCGCTCGCGGGCGTCCCGCAGTCCTCGTTTGGCGCCGTTTACGCGGCGGAGCGCATGGGGCTTCTGGAGCCATATCGGATCCTGCGCAGCGCTCTGGACTTCGCGGCCGTGACCCGGCCGCTCGACTCGCTGCTCGTAACCAGCGCCGTTCCCGGCGAGGGCAAGACGACTGTGGCCGTCGATTTGGCGCATGCGGTTGCGCTGACGGGGCGCAGCGTCGTGCTTGTCGAGCTCGATCTCCGTCGTCCCACATTTGCTCGCCATTTCGATATCCGTGCGGGTGATGGATTCACGACGGCGATCATGGGGGACAGCGAGGTGGGAGGTCTACTCGTGAAGCCGCTCAGAGACCTCCCGAACCTATCCGTGCTCACCTCCGGGCGGCTGCCGCCCAACCCCTCCGAGTTGCTCAGCTCACCGGGGATCAGCGAGATTCTCTCCGAGCTGATGCACGACGATGGGCTCCTGATCATCGATGCGCCCCCGCTCAATCCGGTCGCAGACGCTCAGGTTCTGCTCAACAACTCTCTCGTCCATGGGGTGCTGATCGTCGCCCGGGTGAACTTGACCACGCGCGAGGAGGTCCGCCGTGCGAGGGCGATCCTCGACCGTCACCCGGTCGAGCCCGTGGGGATAGCGGTGACGGGATTGCGTGACGCTGGACGCTATGGCTATGAGCCATATGGGGCGATCGCATCCACAGTGGATTCGCACGCCAGTCGGCTATCGCGCCCCGCGGGTGCTGTCGGTCGCCGCAGCCCCGCAGGCTGAACCGAGGTCGCGAGAGTGCTCAGAATGGAACGCGGCGAGCTGCTGACGGCGGCGACGGCTGTCGCCGCGACGCTCGTGATCGCTCTCGCGGCAAGCTACAAGCTCGGGGTCGCCGGACTGCTCGCGCCGCTGGGGATCGTCGCGGCACTCTTGCTTATACGCCGGCCCATAGCGATCGTGGTACTGGTTGTTGGGCTTGTGATCGTGTGCGAGGGGCCGACGTTTGGGATCTTGACATTCACCTCTCGTCTGTATACGAAAATCTATGGTGATCTCGGGGTGCTCGACGTGCTTGTGGCTGTGGCCGTCCTTGCCGTTGGGCTGGATTTGCTGCGAAGCGGGCGGCCGCTGCTGATCCCACGCGCTCTCAAGCTCCCCCTGGCGCTACTCGCGCTGGCGATGGTGGTGGGCTTCGTCACAGGTCACGCGGCTGGAGGCAGCCCGCGCTTCGTGCTCGCGTCCGAGGATGTTCTCGCGTTCCTGCTCGTGTTGCCGATAGCGATTGCCAACCTCGCCGTCGACCGTCGTCAGCTCACGATGTTCTTGCACGGGGCGGTGGCGCTTGCGATCGTCAAGGCCGTCCTCGGACTGCTTGAGATCGTGGGTGGATATGGCCAGTCGATCGAAGCCGGGACGAGCCTCACATACAGGGAACCGACCTCCAACTGGCTCATCATGATCACACTGCTCGCGTTGTTCGCGGGTCTCCTCGCGCGAGCCCGCCCACCGTTGTGGATGCTGCTCGGCAGCCCGCTGCTGTTCGCTTCCCTGCTGCTCTCCTACAGACGCTCGTTCTGGATCGCATTCGTCCTGGCGGCGCTGCTGGTGTTGCTGCTCGGGCTCTCGCCGCTTGGGCGGCGGCTGCTGTTGCCAGTGGTGGTCGGCATCGGCGTGGCAATCTGGTTGGCGGGATCGGTCCAGTTCCAATCACAGCTGCCTGTCGCCAAGCGGGTGGCTTCGTTGCAGCCCTCGCGCGTGGAGGCCAACGTCGAAGATCGCTACAGGCTCGATGAGCGTGCCAACGTGCTTGGGGAAATCGGCAGGCACCCGATCGCAGGCCTGGGCATGACGATCCCATGGGCCGCCACAGACCGTCCCCTTCCTGTGGAGCATGAAGGAGGTCGTGAATATGTTCACTTTGCCGCGCTCTGGTTCTGGCTGAAACTCGGCATCCTGGGCCTGCTCGCCTACATCGGTTTCATATGCGGCAGTGTTGTGCTCGCGTGGCAGGCGTGGCGAGGAAGCCATGAGCCCACCCTCAAGGCGTTTGGTTTGGCGTCGCTTTGCGGGACCGTTGGGTTGGTCGTCATCGAGACGACGGCTACCTTCACGGGCGTCGATGCACGCTTCACAGTGCTATTGGGCGTGCAGGTGGGGCTGCTCGCCCTACTGGCTCGCACTGCCGGTCCTTCTGATGGCTGAGAACGTCTTAGCGTCCATGCGATCGGTCGCGTTCCTGGGGAACGCGACCGCGTGTGCTTCGGATGTGGAGTTCCTATCAGGGGTTGGCGGCCAACAGCGACTGGACCGTAATCGTGTAGGCACCCTTCGGGGCTCCGTTGCTCTGGAGTGCGCCGAAGTAGCTCTCACGGCTGGTGGAGGCCCCCGTAGCCGCCTGGTCGTGCGCCTGGTAGAGGTAGAACGCGGCCAGCCTGACGCCGTAGCGGGCCTTCATGGCGCTCACGGTCGAGTCGAGAGTGGTGGAGGCTTCGCTGAATGTCATACATGTGTTCCAGCCGTAGTTGTCTGAGAGACAGCGTCCGTTGTCGCTTGCCAGGCCCCACTCGGTGACATAGATCGGGATCGCGGTGGACGCGCCGTGAGCTGAGGTGCTGGATACGAGCTTGTCGATTTTCGTCTGCCAGCTGGGCCCGTAGGGATGAACTGTCCAGCCCGCCACGCGCCCGGCCAGGTCGGGAACGGCGGCGAACATGTTGTCTACCCATGCTGAGGAGCCGCTGTCGCCGTCGTCTGCCTGAGCAAGTAGCCCCACCTTGGAGTTTGTCGCTTGGACTGCCACTTGGGCGTCCTTGAGGCGCAGTGCATAGGTCTGTGCACGGGCCGCATAGGACGACAGGGTGTACCAATCGGATGTTTCGCTCGTGTCCGAGTACTGGTAGGCGTAGCTCGTCTCGTTGCCGAACTCGATGTCGGTCACGGCCGTGCCGGCCGGGAAGCTCCTACCTTGCCAGAGCGTGCCGCCTGGGCCGAAAGCGGCAGCCCAACTGGCGAGGTTCTGCGCCTCGGAGGTCGTGGGCAGGGTGCCGTGGAAGCTTGCCAGCAGGAGCGGCTTGATGCCGGCCAGTGCATAGGCTTCGATCGCTGGGGCCATCCGTGAGGTTGGGGTATTGATTTCGAACTCCATGCGGGCGGTGCGTGCGCCGAGCTTCTGGATGAACGGCCGCTCGAACGTCAGGGCCGAACCTGCCACGACGCCCATTTCGAATGTTCCGCTGGAGGTAGAGCCGCTGCCTGGGCTTTCGGTTGAACCGCCCGAGCCGCTGCCCGCGCCTTGGATTGAGCCGCTGCCAGTGCCTTGGGTCGAGTGGCTGTCAGTGCTAGAGCCTGACCCGCCCAGGGTGCTGGGCGGTGTACGAGTGCCTTTTGAAGCGTGGTGCCTGCGCGAGATGCGCGCCGAGAGGCTGCGCACCCTCCGTTCGGCTGCTGCGAGTCGGACGCGCGAGCGCTTGATTGTGTGCCGGTCGGAGCTGCACCGGCTGGTCTGCGCGAGAAGGCACGCGTTCAGCTTGCTCGAGTAGCGCGCGAGCGCGCGACGGTCGGTGGTGCGCACTGCAATAGCCCTGTGAAGGGCGGCGCTGCTGATGGTGGCGGTCGGGTGGGTCGTGCGCGCTGCGGCGTCGGCGCTGATCGCCAACAGGGTCATACACGTCGCCACCAGCAGCGCAATTGTCTGCTGCGCCCAAACCCTGTGGGGGCGGGGGTGGGACGTTGACATTCGGGTCGTCTCCTTCGGGAGCTGGGCTGTCTCTGCGAGACCCCTGGCTTTGCGAGCCCGCCTTGCGACGGGTGTGCCTTTGTCGGGAACCGCGATGGCGCTCTGTGCGGTGATCCGGCGCCGTCGCTCTTATGTCTTCTTGCAATAAACCTTTCGGCGCCGCGCGAGCCCGTCTTGAGCCCTTTTGGGCTTTGTGGACGGCTCGGGAGAAGTGCACGGCTACTTGCCGGATGGCCGCTTCGTAGAACCCGCCCTGGATGCGGCGGTCGGGTACTGCTCAGGCTCGAAGAAGTGTCGCGAGCGCCTCGATCGAGTAGCGCTCCTCGGCGAGCCCGCGACCTGCTGCCGCGATCCCCGGGGCGCCATCGCGAAGCACCCGCAGGAGCGCATCCGCGAACGCCTGCCCCCCATCTGCCAGCAGGCAGTCCTCGCCGGCGTGGACCGCGAGGCCCGCCACGGCGCGCGGGGTGGCGATGACGGGGAGCCCGTGGGCGAGCGCCTCGATGAACTTCAAGCGGCTGCCGCCGCCCTGCAGCAGCGGCACGACGGCGCAGCGGCGCCGACGATAGGCCTCGGCCAGGTCCTCGACGAAGCCGAGCGCGCGCACGCGCGGATCGTCGCTCGGCGGACCCGTCGAGCCCGGCCCCGACGAGCAGCAGGGAGGCGCCGGGGAGCTCCCGCCACACGCGCGGGAACACCTGGTCGAGCAGGAAGCCGCAGCCCGTGTGCGGTTCGGCTCGTAGGCGAAGTTGGCCGACGAAGATCGCGCTAGGGTCGGTGCCACCGCGGGCCGGGCTCGGAGATGGCGAAGACGGGCTCGATCGCGGCGACGTCGACGACGTTCGGGACGAGCCGCAGCTGCGCCCGGGGAGCACAGCTCGCGGGCGGCCGCACGTCCGCCTCGCTCACCATCCAGGACTCGGCGGAGCCTCGCGCGAGCACGCCGCGCTCGAAGCGGCGCAGCTCCACGGCTGCCGCGGCGCTCGCGCGCCGCCGAGCTCGTGGCGGAAGGCGGACTCGAGGTTGTGCGCGTTGTAGATGACCGGGCGCCGGCGCGCGAGCCCGGCGAGCGCGGCGGCCTCGGTCGGCCCGTCGGCGATCACGCGGTCCGCGGCGCTCGGCGCGAGCTCGGCGGCCACGGCCGCGGCGAGCTCCGGGCGAGACGCCCCGCGCGAAGTCGTCTGGCACCCCGGTGAGGCGGGCCCTGCGCGTAGGCGAGCAGCCCGCCGCAGCCCCACGCGAGGGCTCGACCACCTCGGAACGCGAGGCCGGGGATCGCCCGAAGGCCGTCGTCCGGCCCCGTCGGCGCCGAAGCGCACGTAGAGCAGCGTCAGCCGGGCCCACCGCGGCGAGCGCTCGCGCGACGCCGTAGGTGCGCACCGCTCGCCCCGAGCGCAGGATCGGCGTGTGGACGGAGACGAGGACGGTCCGCTCGACGGGGCGGCCGTAAGCGCGCTCGATCGGCGACGCCGCGATCTCCTCGAGCGCGCGCGTCCCACGAGTGCGCCTCGGCCGCGCCGCGAGCGCTGCGCGCGCGGCGCTCCGGGGTCGTCGCGGGCGAGCGCGTCGTCGAGCAGCGCCGCGAGGCCTCGGCCGCGTCGGGGGCGCGTCGCGACCTCCGTCCACGCCGGCGAGCGAGGGCAGCGGGGTCGCGACGACCGGCAGCCCGGCCGCGAGGTACTCGTAGACCTTCATCGGGAAGATCGCTGCTCGGTGAGCTCGTTGACGGCGTAGGGGATCAGGCCGGCGTCGGCGCCGCGCAGGACGTCGGGCAGCTCGTCGTAGGCCGCGCCCGCCGAGCAGGTGGATGTTGGGCTCGGCGGCGAGCGCGGAGACGTCGGTGCGCGGGTCGCCCGGGCCGACCGGGCCGACGAGCGCGAACGACCAGTCGCGGCCGCGATCGCGGCGAGCGCGACCAGCAGCGCGCACGTCGAGCTTCGTCGCGACGACCGCGCCGGTGAAGACGATCCGCGGGCGCGGGCAGCGCGTCGATGCGCCGCGTCGACCGGGCCGTCCGCCAGCGCGCGCGCGAACAGCGGCGGTGTCGGCGACGTTGGGCGCGTAGAGCACGTTGTCGTTGAGCGTGCGCAGGCGCGCGGCGAGCGCACGGCGCGCTGGCCAGCACGAGGTCGGCGCGCTCGCGCGAAGCGCGTCTCGGCGGCGCGGAAGCGAGGCGCCGTCGATGCCCGGCTGGGCGGCGATGTCGTCGACGCAGTGGTAGACGACGAGCGATGGGTCGAGCGCGTCGAGCAGCGCCTCGGCCTGCGGCACGTACGCCCACAGGATCGGCCGCACGCAGGCCGAGCCGCCGCGCGGCGCGCCGGACGAGCCACGGCAGCAGCCGACGCGTTGAGCGCGCGCACGAGCGGCGAAGCCGTGCAGCGGGAGCACGAGCGGCGAGAGCACGTGCAGCCCATCCGCCCGGCGCGGCGGCGCGACGCCGCGCGCGCAGACGCCGCAGGATGCGCTTGACGTCACGGCCGGCGAGCTGCGGCGGCGCAGGCCGAGCGACTCGACGAACAGCACGCGGTTCTCGCGCGCGAGGCGCGACATCAGGTGGTGCTGGTTCGTCCACAGCTCGGTGTCCCAGTCGGCGAAGCCGACGCAGACGATGTCGCGGCCCTGAAGCCGGGCGGATCCCGGGCATCGCGGGATGATCGCAAGCGCGCGGCCTGCCCCAGCCGGCCGAGCGGGTTGTAGATGCGGCGGTGCTCGCGCGCCTGCTGTTCGATCCTGAGTCGACCGGCGGCGTCGCGGACGACGGCGACCTCCGTGTTCGGGAGGTCGGGAGGGCGACCGGCGTTGCGGGTATTCCCGCGCGCGGCGCGGCACCGTGCGGCTCGCGCAGGACGTCGCGCACAAGCTCGGCCGGCTCGACCACGAGCGGGACGTCGGCTGCGCCGCTGATGGCGGCGCGCGGCGCGCGGTGCTGGGCGAGCGCGCGGCGGCGCCGCCGCGCTTCCTCGTGCGCGTGGACGAGTTCCCGCACTACCACGCGTGGGACGACCCGGAGCGCTTCGGTCAGCGCGCGCTTCGAGCGCTTCCACGAGATCCTGCAGGCAGCCGGGGTGCCCGTACTGCTGGCGGTCCCGCCGCGCGTCAGCCATGAGCCGCTCACGCCTGTTGGGGGGGTCGGCAAAGGGCCGCCCCACGCGTACCCCACAGGGACAGGCGCGTGGGGGAGGCCGATCGCGACTCACCGACACCAGGCCTGCCAGGGGATCCTGATAGCGACTGGCGTCCGCTCGATGACGGGGAGCGAGCGATGCTTGCCACCTTGCGAGGAGGTCGCGATCGCGCGTTGCACGGCCGCGACCACCGCACGCGCTTCGCCTCCCCCCGCCGCCACTCCGAGCTGTGCGGGCTGACGTGAGCGGCGACCGCCGCGCTGCTCGACGACGGCGCTCGCCGAGCTCGACCCGGCCACGGCGTCTACCCGACGTGTTCGTCGCCCCCTACAACCGCTTCGACGCGGCTCAGTGGCCGGCGCTCGCGGAGCGCTTCCCGATCGTCTGCGGCGGCCCGGAGTCGATCGGCCGGATGGGCTTCCAGCGCACGCCCGCAGTGGCGCGAGGAGACGCGTCTACCTGCCCTCCTACGCGCCGTTCTACGGCCACGCGCGCGAGGTGCTGCCGGCGGCGCGAGCGCGCGATCGAGGAGCAGACGGGGCTGTGGACGCCGCTCGTGCTGCACTGGGGCTGGGAGGCCGACGCCGGCTGGGGCGAGCTGGAGGCGCTGTGCGCGCGGATCGCGCCATACGCCGCCGAGTGGACCGACTTCTGGCGGCCGTTGCACGCGCGTGCGAGTCGCAGCCGAGCGCGAGTCGGGCCAGGCTACCGGCCCAGCGCCCCGTCGGAGTCGAGCGCGAGCCCGCCGTGAGCGTCGCAGATGATGGCTGCGCGAGCGCTTCCCCCGCGTCGCCGTCGTGCACGACTGGCTGACGATCCCCGGCGGCTCCGAGGACGTCGTGCTGGAGCTCCTGGAGCTGTTCCCGCAGGCGGAGCTGTTCACGCTCCGTCTACGACCCGGGACCGTGGCCCGAGATCGATCACCGAGCGCCCCGTCCACGCCTCGTTCCTGAACCGCATCCCCGGCGCCACGTCGCAACTACCCGAAGCTGCTGCCGCTGATGAACCGCGCGTTCGAGTCGTTCGACCTCTCTGGCTTCGACCTCGTGCTGTCGAGCAGCCACGCCTGCGCCAAGAACGTCCAGACCCCGCCCGGCACGCTGCACGTCTGCTACTGCCACACGCCGATGCGCTACGCCTGGGAGCCGGAGCTTCCTGGAGGGCGAGGAGATCGGCCGCGTCGACGCGCCTGGCGCTGCCGCCGCTGCTGCCGCGCCTGCGCCGCCAGGACCTCGCCGGCGCCGCCGCGGCCCGACGTGTTCGTCGCCAACTCGCGCCACGTCGCCGACGCGCATCCGACGCTACTACGGGCGCGACGGCCGAGGTCGTGCACCCGCCGGTCGACGTCGACCCTACCTGCGTCGACGCTCCCGGCGCACTCCCGGCGAGGACTACTACCTCGTGTTCGGGCGGGTCGTCCCCTACAAGCGCGTCGACCTCGCCGTCGCCGCATGCGCGCGTCTCGAGCGCCCCGGTGAAGGTCGTCGGCGACGGGCGCGCGCTTGAGGCGGTCGGGCCGCGGCCGCGGGCACCGTCAGATCGAGCTGCTCGGGCGAGTCTCCGACGCCGAGCGCGACGCGCTGCTGGGCGGCGCCCGCGCACTGCTGTTCCCCGGCGAGGAGGACTTCGGGATCGTGCCCGTCGAGGCGCAGGCCGCCGGGCTGCCGGTGATCGCCTACGGCGTGGGCGGGGCCTCGCGAGACGGTGCGTCGACGGCGTCACCGGCGTCTTGTTCGACCAGCAGAGCGCCGTCGGGCTCGCCGACGCGATCGAGCGCTTCGAGGGCCTCGAGCTGGACGAACACGCGATCCGCGCGAACGCCGAGCGCTTCGGCCGAGAGCGCTTCCGCGAGGAGATGGCCGCGGTCATCGCGCGGGCGACGTCAGCACGGCCGTGACCTTTTGCGAGGGGCCGGGTCATCGCGCGGGCGAGCTCAGCACGGCCGTGACCTTTGCGAGGGTCATCGCGCGGGGGAGGTCAGCACGGCCGTGATCTTTTGTGCGGGCCCCCCGGTCGCCGTGATGGTCACCAGCAGCGAGAGTCGGCCCCTGTGGCGACGGAGGTGGGCCACTCCCTTGGGGGTCAGGCGAAGCCTCACGCCGAAGTTCCCGAGAGCCGGGCCGAAGCGCGCCTGGGCGAGGTCGATCAGGACCGTGTGGCTGTGCCCATGGCCCTTGGGAGGGGAGACCCGGAATTGGGCCTGCAGCGCCACCTTTCCCCGGCAGGGCGTCGAGGCGACGCATCGCAGCGCCACACGCACGCCCCCGCCGGCGCCTGCGTGCAGGTGGGCGTGCAACAGCCGAACGGCCCCCCGCGCGGTTGGCGGCCCGTTGACATTCACGGGGGTTGGGGCGGGCGTCTCTGAACGGCTTGAGTTGCCCGCACTGTTGTTTTCGCCGGGGGGAGTTTTATTTTCCCCGCCGGGAGTTTCGCCTTCCCCGCCGGGCCCTTCTGAGGAGGGGCACGGAACGGGATTCGTGTTGGCGCCCGTGGCGGGTGGGGGGAGCTGTGAGATCTGGTAGGCAACCACGCTGCACCCGGTTGCCACGAACAGCCGTCCCCCCGCCGCGCTCGGCGAGCCAAAGTGGTCGATGACAGGGCTGGGCAGTGTCTCGGTGTAGCGAGGTGTGCCGGTGCTCGGATCGAGGCCGTACAGGGTGCTGCCCCCGCCTTTGAAGGCCCCGGTGGCTACGGTCCACACCACCCCGGCTGAGACGATCGGGGGGCCGAAGGCATCGGCCGGGCCCTGCCACAGCGGGGTGAACGTCTGGGCGGCCTGGTCGTATTCGAGCGCCTGCGTGCCGTTCACGCAGGGGATGTAGAGCACCCCACCGGCGAACGAGTCCCCGCCGAAGCTGCCGTGTCCGGCGCACACTTCGTGGTGGTAGACCGCCGCCGCCCCGCTTCCCATCGTGGCCTCGTCGATCAGGTACCCGACACCGTCCTTGCCGGCTTGGAAGAGGAGTCCTCCGGGCAGCAGCTCGGGCCCGGCCGAGGACAGGTCGAGATCGTTGTTGCTCTCTTCTTCCCAGTTGGGGGGCTCGAACCAGCCCCGCACCGACAGGGGTTCGGTGAGCGGGTCTTCGACAAAGTCGAGCGCGGGATCCAGCCGTACGACGCTGTCGGAGTAGTCGAAGGTGCCGGCGGTCTGGCCGGGCGGCGGATTGGGGTTGCCCGTGGTGGCGTACACGTTGCCTGCCGCGTCGAGGGCGGGGCCGGCCGTCGCCCACACGGCTCCTCCGGAGCTCGACGGGGAGGCGGGCCGGTACTGCCAGAAGCGGGGAGCCCCGCCGCTCTCCGGTGCCGCGACCACGGTTCCGCGATAGTCGCCGCAGTCGCCGTTGTTGCCGCCATATCCGAAGATGACGCTGCCTTTGTCGAGGTTGAGCGCCGTGCGCTGCAGCAGCGCTTTCGGGTCCGCGCCGGGGGGATCCACATTCGTGCTCAGCACTTCTTCGCCGCTCGCCAGGGTGAGCCCCACGAGCCAATGTTTGACCTGCCCGGTAGTGACGTCCCAGCGGTCGGCCACCACATAGATCGTGTCTGTATCCGAATCGATCGCGGGCGTCCCGACGACCCCCACCGTCGGTTCCACGTCCCCGCACGGCAACTCGCTCACCGGCACGGGAGTCCCCACGCTCTTTTCCCACACCACCCTCCCTGTGGATGCTTCCAGCGCGTACACCTCGTCCCCCACGGTCGCCACATACACCCGTTCTCCGAGCACGAGCGGCTGGCTCCAGATCGGCCCCCTCAGGGCCACCGTCTGCCACGCGAGGACCGGTTCGACCGGATTGGTGGCATCGGGATCGCTCCCCGAGCGCTGAGCGTCGCGGTGGTAGGTGGTCCACGTCGGTTCGGCTTGGGCGGGTTGGGTGAGCGGCCCGGTGAGCCCCACGGCGAGGACCCCGCACGCAAGCCCACCGCATAGGTAGGCCCAGAGACGACAGCTCCGCGCGAGAGTTGACTGGGGGCATGGAGCGGGGGGCTGGTGGCTCATGACTTGGTCTCCAGTCTGCTCTTATCGCACTGTCGGATCGAAGAGCCCTTCCAGGAAAAATTGCGTCTTTGGGGGAATCTCATGGGTTGGGTACATCTGCTCCACCAGGTCTAGCGCTTCCTTGGCGCTCTGCAGGTCGCACTCGCGGATGAGGATTTCGATGTCCTCGTCGTCCTCGCCGAAGCGCATTGCCATCAGCTTCATCCCGAGCATGTAGCGAGGCGAAGCCGTCGTGATCTCTATCCCCTCGATGTCGGGTACCGGCCTGGCATCCTCGTCGTGGCCCGGCATGAAGCCCTTCGCCGCGTCGTTCAGCCAATCGTCGGGTAGCCCAAGATCCCCAGCCACCTTCGTGGCCGCCTCATATATCGAAGCCTTGGGCTCGAAAACCGCGTCTACGTCTCTCGTGACTCGTCTTGTCGAGTAGGCGATCGCCATCGCCGCGCCTCCCACGATGAAGACCTGACCGCGAATGCCCTTGCTGGTCAGCTCGTCGCCGAGCGCCTGTAGCGCGTTGAGGATCTCTCCTCGCGCGAAGCGTCTGCTCGGGCCCTCAGGCACGGTCGAAGACCTCACGGGCCAGGAAGACCCCATGGCGCGCAAAGACCGCGGGGGTATGGGCGAGCGTGTAAGCCTCGAACGCGGGCCTGCTCGTCGCGAACCACCAGGGCTCGACAAAGCGGCTGGGCTCATCGACCCACACGGGTGCCGGAATGGCGCCCTCCCGAGCGAAGAACTCCGCGGTCCCGGCGAGCGCCGCGTCGAAGCGGGCATCACCGGTTGTCGGGGGTGCCTCGCTCACCAGCGCGACCTTGCCCGGGCGCGATGATCCCCTGAAGTCGTCGGCGAATCCGAACAGGAGCCGCAGCGCATCTTCCTCGCGGTCCTGCACGAGATCCTCGGCGATCGTGGGTGCGAGTTGCTCAAGGGAAACCGCACCGCGCCGTACACGAGGCAGTGCGCTCACCTCGAGATCGTGTTCGCAGGCGTCGAGCAACCGCTTGAGTGTCGCGATGGTCGGCGTTCGCGCCCCAGACTCGTAGGCAGCTACAGCCGGCTGTGCGGTACCTGCGCGATTTGCCATCTCATGTTGGGTTATGCCTGAGGCCCGACGGGCCTCCCTGATGAGCCCTGCGATTTCCATGAGATCATTATACGCATATCGATATATCAATTGGGGGCTGTGGCGGCGGCCGCGTCGAGTAGCCCCGCCCCGTAGAGCGCCCGGTCCTGCGGGTCCCCGAGCTTGCGTGCCGTGGCCTTCAGCCGGGCCGTGAGCTGTGCGGGGGTGGGTTTGCCCCCGAGGATCCCCCCGGCGATGATGAGCGCCGCCGCGGCGGTCACGTGGGGAGTTGCCATCGAGGTGCCTTCATACCCAGTCGGGAAGCCAAAGACGCGGGGGGAGGGGCCGGTGAAAGTCATCTGGTAGATGTCCCCCCCCGAGGGAAGTTCCGGGTTGCAGTTCGGGTCGCCGGGGATGCTCGCGTCGGGTCCCCCTCCGGGGGCCACCAGCGTGACGCCGCGACCCTCGTTGGAGTAGCTCGCGAGGCATCCGTGTTCGGTCGTCGCGCCCCACTGCGATCACGTGCTTGGCGCGCGCCGGATAGGGAATCGTGCTGCTCCCCTCGTTGCCCGCCGCGGCCACCACCAGTACCCCGTGGCGGTAGGCGTAGCGCGAGAGCGTCGATCAGCTCGGGGATGTCCGAGGCGCCCACGTCGCTGGAGAACTCGAGGCTCAGGTTGATGATGCGCGCGCCGTGCCTCACGGCGAAGCGCACCCCTTCGGCGATCACCGACGCGTCGCCTTCGCCGGCGCTGTCGAGCACCCTGACCGGCATGATGCGCGCGTCGTAGGCAAGGCCGGTCAGGCCATAGTGGTTGTCGGTCGCCTCGGCGATCGTGCCGGCCACGAACGTGCCATGACCGTTGTGGTCGTTGGCGTAAGGGGTCCTGTCGATGAAGTCATAGCCTTGCACGAACGAGTACCTGTTGAAGTCCGGCGAGCGTCGGTACTTGCCACGGTTGGCATAGGCCACGCCCGTGTCGAGCACCGCCACCACCACCTTCGAGCCGCCCGGCGCGCCGTCGGCGATGCACGTTCGCCCAGGCCTGCGGGGCGTCGATCCCGAACGTCCCCTCGAAGTTCCACTGCGCCTGCTGCCAGCCCCCGGAGTGCTGCCCGTGGTGCCGGGATCGTTGGGCGACTCGATCGACATTCGGTCGGTCGGTGATGAGCCACATAGTCGGGTACCGCCCACACCACGTTCTTCTCGGCGGCGCAGCTTCGCGAGCGTCGCTTCGAGGTTCGCACCCGCGGGCACGCGCAGCAGGCGCGTAGTGGAGGCGTCTTCGGAGGTCTTCGCTCGCCGCGGCCGTCGGGTCCGCGCGGCTCGAGCGGCAGGGGGCACCGACGACGGCGTACTTGACGACGATCCGTCGTGGCTCGTAGGCGCGCTCGGAGTTGCTCGCCCTGATCGGGCTGCCGCCAGTGGGCGAGCGTCCCGCTCTGGCGGCTGTGCGCCGCGCCGCAGATGGGTCTCTGCACTTGGCGCCGCAGTCGGCGATGCCCGGAAGCCAGCCAGACAGCGAGGTGGCTAGTACGGCCAAAGGCGCACGCGAGCGAGGCAGCGCGCGCCAGCCGGCGACCGGACGAGCGGTGGATATCGGGGTCGAGCGGTCGGCGGCAAGTGGGCTCCTTCGTAATCATGATGTGTTGAGGCCCCCTCAGGTTGCGCTCCTAAGCAACCGAGCCGCCGCCAAGCCGATGAGCGAGCACTTCTTTCCGCGCGACGAATACTTCATGCGCCTCGCCTTGCGCGAGGCTGAACGGGCGGTCGAGCACGAGGATGTGCCGATCGGTGCGGTCGTCGCCCACGGCGGTGAAGTGATCGCGGCGGCGCACAACGAGCGTGAGCTGCGCCAGGACCCGACCGCCCACGCCGAGATGCATCGCTTTGCGCGAGGCCGCTCGTGCGCTGGGACTTGGCGGGTGCTCGACGCGGTGCTCTACGTCACGCTCGAGCCGTGCGCCATGTGCGCCGGGGCGATCGTCCTCGCGCGCGTCCCCCGCGTCGTGTTCGGGGCGAGCGACCCCAAGGCCGGGGCGTGCGGAAGCGTGCTCGACGTCCTGGCCGAGCCACGCCTCAACCACCGGCCGGAGGTTGGCCGCCGGCCTGCTCGCCGACGAGTGCGGGGCGCTGCTGAGCGAGTTCTTCGCCTCGCGACGGTGAGCCGCGCCACCAGGCGGCGATCCTCTAGCCTTAGGCGGGTCGTCCTGGAAGGGTGGCAGAGCGGTTGAATGCGGCGGTCTCGAAAACCGTTTCGGGGTTAAGCCTCCGACGGGGGTTCGAATCCCCCCCCTTCCGTCACCGTGAGTTTTCGTCTGTTCTTGGCTCTCATGAAGCCGAAAACGAGTGAGCGACCGGACATAGGTGTTTCGCGCTTGTGCGAACCCAAGCGCTCCTCTTGAGCGCCAGCGGGGAGTGCGTGGGCGCCTATCAGTCTACGAGCAGAGCCGTTGCCCACGCGACGGCATCGGAGGCCGTCGAGAAGGCCGCATCACGATCGAGGGGCTCCAGCATCTCGTAGCGCAGCTGTGCCGCCCACGGTGTCAGCCAACGCGCCTCCTCAATGGAGCCTGGAACCGAGACATCGTTGTCGGTGGCGATGTCCACCAGCTCCCGGAGATCGTGAGAGCGGGGAAAATCGACGTCTGCCACTACGAGCGCGACCTTCAGAGCCTTCTCGACGGCCTGCTGAGCGTGGAATCCTACGACATCGTCTCGCATGTCCTCCGCCGCCATGAGCACGCGGCAAGCACCGAGGTCGCTTGTCGCGTGTCCGAGCAGCAGCTCTGCGTACTCGCGCTGCTCAGGAGTCGGAGCGGGCAACGACTCGGCCCTCCCGGAGGGCGTGATGGACCATCGTCCCGCGAACCTTCCCACGCCGCTCCGCGAGATCCTCGTCCATCACGATCACATCGACCGGCCAGCCGATGCGGCCGACAGCATCGCGCAGCCGGACAGCCTCGGCGACGCGGTTCTCGACATCGCGCTCGATGACCAAGAAGTCCAGATCGCTGTCGCGTGTGAGCTCGCCGCGTGCTGCCGATCCGAACAGGATCACCCGGGCAGGAGACCCGGCAGCGTCCGCGAGGCGCCGTCCGGCCAGCTCGATCAACTCTTGTGTTGTCACGACCAGGACAGCCTACCGGCGTGTGCGGCAAGCACCCGCTCACGCTCGCGAAACGCAGAGCGCGGCTCTTCGACTGTCGCGTCCAGTTTGCTGCATGGAGATACGTCCCTCTGCGCGTAAACACGGTCTCGCCGACGAGGAGATCGAACACGCGACGAAGCACACGTAATGGCGAGCGAATATCAGGACAACGGCACCTTGCTCTATTTCGGGCCTAGTTGCAACGGGGTGCCACTTGAGCTCGTCAAAGTCGTTCGGAGACTCGGAAGTCGTGATCCACGCTATGTCGATCAGACCCAAATATGAACGGCTGAGGTCGGGATACCGAGCACTGCGTTGAGCGAGGACCTCACAGTCGCCTGATTGCCGCCGCCGCCTTCCGCCGCGTCTCGCGCCCTGCGGGCTCCATCAACGCGTCGAGCAGCCGATTCAAGGCCACCTCCAGGTTCGCAGGTCGTCCCGATCTCCCCGTCTCAGTCAGATGGGGAGTGCAACGGTGCCGCCGCATCGGCGTGAGGCTGCGCTTGGACGGTCGTCTCTGAGGAGAGCCCTGAGTAGTGTCGGGACTGCCTGATTGTCGCCCCGACCTGAGGGGTAAATAACGCTCGAATGTGGATATCGCTGACCAGCCAACATCGTGACTGGGGCAGCAGTCGGGGTTGGTCTCCACCCACACCCGCAAGGACTGGTGCCTCGGGGTGGTCCCCGAAGCTTCAGGACCAGTTTGGAGGTCGTGACCATGCCGTCAATCGCTCATCCCGTGCGTCATCCCGCGCGGATACTCGCGCGCGCCGTCATTGCGCGTCGCCGTCGCCTGGACTGTCATCGGCGTTGGGAGTGCCCGCGCCGAGCACCGGGGCTCGGTGACGGTGATGACCCAGAACCTCTACCAGGGGAACGGAGTTCCGCAACATCCAGGCGCTTGTGGGTGGAACACCCACTCTCGAACAGGCCCTGGCGGCCACGACCGCTGACTACTCGACCTATGTGGCCACTCGGTTCAAAGACCGGGCCACCCAGATCGCCGCGGAGATCGCGCAGAACAGGCCTGCCCTCGTCGGCCTCCAGGAGGTCGCCACGTGGCACGCGGGGGCATTCGATCCCTCGCACCCCTTCGCGTTGCCATCCCCGGTCAACGAGGACTTCGTCCAGGAGCTCGTCGCGGCGCTCGCTGCCGACGGGATGCAGATACAAGCCGGTCTCAACGCATAGCGACAACTTCACGCTGGCGTTCCCCATCTTTACACCCAATGGGCTCGTTGCCGTTGGCATGGTCGAGAGCGGCGTGATCCTCGCTCGGACCGATCTGCCGCCTGGACAGCTCAAGCTGTCCAACCCCCAGTCGGGCACCTACAACGCCCGGGTGCCACTGCTCCCCAATCCGCTTGACCCCGATCCCCCTCATGGATTCCAGTTCACCAACAGCTGGCAGTCGATCGACGCCAAGGTGCGCGGCACGAGGTTCCGGTTCATCACCACGCATCTGGACGCCCTGGCCCCCGGCGGGGCGGTGTCCGGCCCGCAGGCCCAGGAACTGCTGGGCGGGCCGGCAAACACGCCGCTGACCGTGGTCCTCGCCGGCGACATGAACTCGGGCCCCCAGTTCAGTCCCGCCGCCTACGACACATTCCTCGCCGGCGGGCTCACGGACACGTGGACCGCCGCTGGGCTGGGGGCCCCGCCGTTGACATGCTGCCACCTCGCGCCCAACGACCTTGCCAGCGACCCCAATGCCACCTACACAGAGGACGACGACCACGTGTTCACTCGCGGGAAGCTCGAGGTCCTGGATGAGCATTTGGTCGGCGACACCGCGCCGAATCCTGTGCCGGAGCCGTTCATCTGGCCCTCCGATCACGCAGGTGTGGTCGCCACCCTCGCGATCGGATCGCGCTCTCACGATGACATCGGATCGGAGGATCGCGGCTAGATCTGCCTCGTCAGGTCAAAGCAAGGGAATCGTAATTTTTGACGCACCGGCACAGAACCGGGCAGTGTGTCCGCGGCCCGGTCACGTCGGCGGCAGCGCGTCAAGCTCGGCCTTGCCCAGCACAGAGCGCAGGGTCGTCTGGGCGATCTGCGAAGTGGCGGCCAGCACGTCCTCGATCTCGGAGCACCGACCTGGTGGAATCAATGATCCGGTAGTAGGCGACCGCGGTCACACGTGCCGATGACGATTATCCCGCCAACGATCAGCGCCACGCCCCCCGCCACACCGAGCACCCCGCCGGGCACGTGTGCCTCGGCGACCACCAGCGTGGCACCCATCAGAAGCAGCGCGAAGCCGAGCGCGGTCATGTCAAGTCCTCCACACCGATCATACGACGCCGGCGATTGGGTCTGGTCTCACCCACGGCCTGTTTGGGAGAGGAATAGGATCGCCGGCGTGCCGACCCTCAAGGTCTACGAAAAGCCGACCTGCTCCACATGCCGCAAGCTGCGCGAGCTCCTGAACGATCGCGGGGTCGATTTCGAGTCGGTCGATTATCACGCCACCGGTATCCAGGAGGGCGAGTTGCGCGAGCTGCTGGGCAAGATGGAGAGTGCTCCCCGGGAGATTCTGCGCATGCGCGAGCCGCTTGTAGGGGAGCTTCGCCTGGATCGGTCAGAGGTCTCCGACGATGACCTGATCGCTCAGATGGTCTCCCACACTGTGCTCATCCAGCGCCCGATCGTGGTGTGTGGTGAACGAGCGTTGCTCGCGCGCCCCATCGAGCGCGCGCTCGAGCTGCTGAAGTAGCTGTATCTCGCTCGTCGTGCTCGCTCGTCGGTCCCCGCGGGTGCTCGGGGGGTTTGACATACCCAGATGTCCTCCCGCCGGCCGCCGCTGAGACAAAAGGAGTGACTGACCGTATGGGTCATGTTGTAGGGCGATAAACCAAACTTAAAGCTGTCGCGCGTGGGGGTCGATTTGTGAGTTGAAATGTCAGACCAACGCTCAAGTCTGGGAGATGGTGAGATGCGGGTCCCTTCGCCGCCGGACCCTTTGGCAGAACAGCTTGGGGAGGACCTGTGTCGTCTTGGGGAGACACTCAAGATGAGACACCGAGGATGTCCTCAAGCTGACAGTGGAGCGCACCGCGGGACCAGACCACGAGGTCGACGCGCTGGTGCAGGAGAGCTTTGAACGGATAAGCAGGAGCTCCACGATCGCCGTGGCGCGGTGGATCTCCGGGGAGGGCATGGCGGTCGCGATCGAGGCCGGCCGCGAGACCTGGGAGATCTTTGGCGAGCTGGCCGCCCACCGGGCGGCCTCGCTGAATGAGGTCACCTGGCGCTGTTTCTGGTGGCGCAACGTGATGGCCGAGGTGCTGGGCGAGAGCGCCACCCAGATGGAGCTTGGACCGGACACCCTCGCTCAAGCGCTGAACATACTGCAGCTCAGCCTCGAGTTCAGCCTTCTGAGGATGTGCGAGTGCTTTGAGGTGGAGCGCCGGCGAACCGACGAAGAGCTCAGCGGCGCGAGGAGGAGCTTGGGTTCCTGGCCACCCACGACGCCCTGACGGGCCTACCGAACCGGACACTCATCCTGGATCGCGTCGAGCAGATGCTCGCACGCTCCGCCCGCAGCCAGACACCCGTGGCTGCCCTGTTCATCGATCTGGACAACTTCAAGAGCATCAACGACACGCTCGGTCACGCGGTGGGCGATGAACTGCTGCAGGCGGTCACCGCAAGGCTGAGCGGGGTGACTCGCGACGCCGACGCCCTGGGACGCCTTGGGGGGGACGAGTTCGTGGTCATCTCCGAAGAGCTTTCACTGTCGGTGGGCCCCGAGCTGATCGCCGAACGCCTGCTCGATGCGCTCAAGCACCCATTCAATCTCGGAGACGACAAGGCGACTCGCGTCACCGTGACGGCGAGCATCGGGATCGCGGCCGGCGATCGCATCTCAGCCGAGGATCTTCTGCGCGACGCCGACATCGCGATGTACCGAGCCAAGTGGGACGGCAGAAATCGCTACGTCGTATTCGAGACCGGTATGCAGGATTCCATCCAGAAGCGCATGGAACTGGAGATGGACCTTCGCGAAGCTCTGGTTAAAGAAGAGTTCTTCCTGGCCTATCAGCCCACAATCGACCTGACGGATATGACTCCCACCGGAGTGGAGGCACTGATCCGCTGGAAGCATCCCGTGCGCGGTGTGGTCCAGCCCGACGACTTCGTTCCCCTGCTGGAGGAGACGGGGCTCATCACGGAGGTCGGCAAGTGGGTGCTCGACGAGGCCTGCGCTCAGGGCGCCGCGTGGCGGGCCGCCGGGCATCCCATCGGGATGGCCGTCAACGTCTCCGGGCGCCAGCTCGACACCGATGAGCTCATCCTCGACATAGAAGAGGCGCTGAGGGTGAGTGGCTTGGAGCCCACGGCCCTCACGATAGAGATCACCGAGACCACGCTGATGCGCAATGCCGAGGAGACCGCTGTGCGGCTCACCGCCATCAAGCAGCTCGGTGTACGGATAGCGATCGACGATTTCGGTACCGGATACTCCTCCCTTGCCCACCTCCAGAAGTTCCCGGTCGATGCGCTCAAGATCGACAGGTCGTTCATCGCGGGGCTGAAGCACAATCAGGAGGGCGAAACGCTCATTCGCACGCTCGTTCAGCTTGGCAAGGCCCTTTCGATCGAGACCTTCGCCGAGGGCATCGAACAACAGCGAGAGCTCTCCCTGCTCAGAGACGAGAATTGCGATACCGGACAGGGGTTCCTGTTCGCCAGACCGCTGGACACGGCCTCCACCGAGGCGTTCCTGCAGGAGTGGGCAGAGGACTCAGCTTCAAGGCCCGCGCCTGCCCACCAGCACACCTTGAGCGAACCCTGACCACGTCTCCAGCAGGTCGGTTGACCACCACGCCTGAAGGCCGGCGCTGCGCCTATGTCCCTGGTGTGTTCGACCCCGGGGCCACCACGTACACGATGTGTGCGCGGGCGATCGCCATGAAGGCGTGTCGCTCGGGTGGGCCGCCGTCGAGGGGCTGCAGCGTCACGTCGGTGAGCGTGAGGAAGTCGCGCTCGGAGGCGTTGAGCATGTCTGAGACGCGACTGCGATAGCCATCGCGGGCGAGCATCAGCGCGCCTTCGATGCGATGGCGGGGTGTCTCCAAGCGAATGCGCTCACGACGCTCCTCGGCGCCATGGGGGTCGGGCTCGAAGGCTTGCTCGTCGGGCGTGGTGCTCGTCATCCCTTCATTATCGGGCTTGGGCGGCGTCAAGGTTGCCCGCTCGGCGCCGACGCCGTGGCGACGTCAGCGCTCCACACGCCGGGTCGACCGGAGGCTGGGTAGCCGCCGGTCGACCATCGCGGTCTCAGGGAACGACGATCGTGAAGGCGTAGCTGCTCGACAGAGTGGGTGTGGTGGGGGGGACGTAGGGTGCATAGGTATCGACCTCGAACTGGCCGGGGCAGTGGGCGCTTTTTGCGTTGACCGCGATCACGCCGGGTGCTTCGCCCGAGCTGTAGCTGACCTCCGGTGAGACAACCGGAGCCTCCGCGGCGGGGTTGACCCCGGCGGCCGGGGCCAGACAGAAAACTCCCGCGACCGGCTCGCTCACGCTCGTGATCCCGGAGGTCTGGCCGGGTATCAGGTTGGCCTGTGTCGGCGAAGTGGGTTGGACGATCGCGTATGCTCGCGCCGTACCGGCCGGCCCCTGAGGGCCTGTGGGCCCTGTATTCCCGGTTGGCCCGGTCTTCCCGGTCTTCCCGGTTTTCCCGGTCTTCCCGGTTTTCCCGGCAGGTCCCGTGAGCCCGCGCGGCCCAGCTGGGCCTCTGAACCCGCGTGGCCCTCGCACGAGGCACTCACGCACACGGTGTTTGGCGGTATGGGCGATGAAGCAGTGGGTGGAGGAGGTGTGGGCGGTCGGCGTAGTGCCGATTCCCGCCAGCGCCGGCACGGCGACGGTCATCGCGCCGAGCACGGCTGGAGTTGCGAGCAGTGTCAGGGTGCGGTGGCGCATGGTCTCAGGGTCTCTCCCGTTCGTGGATAGGGCCTTTGTGACCATAACCGTCGGGACGGCCCGAAGGAGCGGTGCCACACCGGCCCTCGCGCGCGCACGCGTGAGGCCGCACGCGTGGGGCGGCACTCAGAGCGACTTAGATCCCCACTTGGGGTCGTGTCTCAGCCGACGCGCTCGGGCAAGCGCGCCGAGAGCCCCGCGCGCGCGGGGCCTATGGGACCGACCGCGTCGGTCGGGGCGTTGCGCTCCTCGCGCACGATGTAGAGCGGGCGGTGCTTGACCTCGTCGTAGATGCGCCCCACGTACTCGCCGATCACCCCGAGCGCGATCAGCTGAATCCCGCCGATCAAGAGGATCAGAATCGTGATGGTGCCGAAGCCGGGGAGGTAGGAGTCGGTGATGCGCAGGCCGAGGACCACGGGGATCGCGATGAAGGCCACCCCCGCCGACAGGAGGCCCGCGTAGGTGGCAAGCTGCAAGGGGAGGTGTGAGAAGGAGGCGATCGCGTCGAGCGAGAAGCGCAACATCTTGCGCACCGTGTACTTCGTCTCGCCGGCGGTGCGTGCGTCGCGCTCATAGGGGACGGCGGTCTGGGTGAAGCCGACCCACACGGTCATCCCCCGCAGGAAGCGCGAGCGCTCGGTCATCGACAGCAGGGCATCCAGGGCGCGTCTGTCGAGCAGGCGGAAGTCTCCGGAGTTCGGCTCCAGGTCGACCTGGGCGAGCTTGTCGAAGAGCCTGTAGAACCAGGAGGCGGTGGCGAGCTTGAAGGCGGTCTCCCCGACGCGCTGGCGGCGCACGGCGAAGACCACATCGGAGCCGTGCTCCCACTGCTCCACCATGCGTGGGATCAGCTCCGGTGGGTCCTGCAGGTCGGCGTCGATCATCGCCACCACGTCGCCGGCAGCGTGCTCGAAGACCGGCCGTCAGGGCGGCCTGGTGGCCGAAGTTTCTCGAAAGATGGATCACCCGCACGCGCGGGTCCGCGGCGGCCAGGCGGTCGAGTAGCTCGGGGGTTCGGTCGGAGGAGCCGTCGTTGACGAGCACCAGCTCGAACGCATAGTCGGCGACGGCGGCGCAGGCGCGCTTGACGAACGCCTCGACGAGCTCCTCCTCGTTGTAGACGGGGGCGACGACGCTGAGCAGGGCGGGAACGCGCGCGTGTGTGTCCGGCATGTTTCCTTCCGAAGGGGACAAAGCTGGTTAAAGTAGGGACCATGACAAGAGTAGGGGACGGCGCTGCGCGAATCCTGAGAATGCCCTTGGTATTGCAGTTCGTGAAGTTCGGGGTGGTGGGGGTGTCGAACACCCTGATCTTCTTCCTCGTATATACCCTTCTGTTGAAGGTATTCGGCGTCTGGTACGTGGCGGCGTCGGGGATCGGCTTCGCGGTGGGGGCGATCAACGGTTTCCTGTGGAACCGGGCATGGACATTCAGGGGCCATGTCGGCGATGCCCTCACGCCGGTTCGCTGGTTCGTGGTTCAGACAAGCGGGCTGCTCGCGAACCTCGGTCTCGTGTACCTGTTCGTGGACGGCATCGGCCTCGACGAGCTTGTGGGGCAGGCGGTGACGATCGTGATAGTGACCGTGGTCACATTCCTGGCCAACCGGGCATGGACGTTCAGGGGCCACACGCCGGCGGCGCTGGCGGAGACGAGCATGGACACATAGGGCGTCTTTTCCGGGAGACAAGATCCGCCTGCGACCGCGACATTGCCACTGTCGCCGGTCGCCTCGCCGGCGTGGACGAGACCGAGCCCGAACTTCAGCGGAACACGGCGAGCAGCGACAGTCCGACCGGAATGTGGCCTCCCCGCCCGATGACGGCGGCCTCGAAGTATCAACGGTTGGCGCAAGGCCCAATTGAGGGGCGCGGGGGGGATCCACAGGTCGAGGCTGGACTTGGTGGTGGAGGGCTTGAAGCGCTCGAGCACGCGCAGCAGCATCGCCGGCGGGAGCAGAAGCGAGTTGAAGTGGGTGGAGCTCTCGCTGTGCCAGCCGGCGCTCTCCGCGGCGGCGAGCAGCGTGCGACGGTTGTAGCGGCGGTGGTGTTGGTTGATGACGTCGTGGCCGCTCCATAGCCACTGGTAGGCGGGCACGGTGACGAGCAAGGCTCCGCCGGGCTTGGTGACGCGGCGCAGCTCGCGCAGCGCCCCGACGTCGTCCTCGAGGTGCTCGATCACGTCGAGGCTGACCGTGAGGTCGAAGGAGCCCTCGTCAAAGGGCATGTCCATTACGGAGCCCTCGAGCACCTCGCCGACGTCTCGCTCGCGTGCCAGCTGAACGCTCGTGCCGGACAGCTCCACACCTGTGACGACGCCATGGCGGGCGAGCTCCACCATGTTGCGCCCGCTGCCGCAGCCGGCGTCGAGGATGCGCGCGTGCTCGGGCAGCCCGAGCCGCTCGATTGCGCGTTCGAGGACGCGGCGGCGGCCCCTGTACCACCAGTGGCGCTCCTCCGCGCGGTGCGTTTGCAGCTCGTACTCCAGCTCCATCCAGATGGCATCTTTCACGAACCGGCGGCGTCGCGCGTCGCGACCCCCGGCGGGGCGCTTTCAGCGGGTGGGCGAGAGGGCGGCGCCACCGCCGGCCACCCGTCTTTGGTTGGTGGCCGCCATTTGGCTATCGTTGGCGCTCGTCCCCGTAGGGGAGTCATCAAAAGGAGGCGTGGCACATGGCAAGCAAGTGGAAGGCCCTCTCGGCGGCGTCCGTGGTCATCGCCGTGCCAGGTGCCCTCACCGCGGTGGCTCTCGCCGCAAAGCCCAATCAGGTCAAGGGCGGTTCCTACAGCGGCGGTCTCCTGCCCGCCACACGCGGGATTGGCGTCAGCCTCAAGGTGTCGGGTAACGGCAAGCAGGTGACCTTGCTTGAGATCAGCAACATCCCGGCCTACTGCTCCAGCGGAGGCCCCCCGATCCCGATCAAGTTCGAGAAGGCCTCGATCTCGAGCAGGGGGACCTTTACGAGCAAAGCCGTGTACGTCATCAGGGAAGGCCCCCTCAAGGGCCAGGTCGGGGAGACGCTGAAGATCACCGGCAAGTTCCTCAAAGGCCGACGCGAGCAGGGGACGCTCACAACGACCTATCCCAAGGCTCACTCCTGCAGCGGGAAATCGTCCTATACGACCAAGGCCTGAGCCGGGCCGTATTGCCGGTGGGTGATGGTTGCAAAAACGCTTGCCCCACGCGTACGCGTGGGGCAAGGCATTTGGGATGGATGTATCCCCCCTCCCCCGATTTGCCCCCTCGGGTGCCTCGCGCTGTCAAAGAAGCCTCGGCGCCCCTCCGCGCGGTCAGGTCTCCTCGCGCGCGAGCGCCGCGTCCGCGCGCTCGCTCTCGCGCCGCAGGGTGAGGAGGAAGGCCTCGACGACACCCGCGTCGAACTGGCTGCCGGCGCAGCGCCGCAGCTCTGCTCGTGCCCGCGTGTGGCCGATCGAGTCGCGGTAGGAGCGGTCGCTGGTCATCGCCTCATACGCGTCGGCGACCGCCACGATGCGGGCCTCCAGGGAGAGCTCCTCGCCGGAGAGTCCCAACGGGTAGCCCAGCCCGTCGGGACGCTCGTGGTGGGCGCCGACCCAGGCGCGCACGTCGGAGAGGCTCGGGTGTTCGAGGATCTGCACCCCCAGCTCGGGGTGGCGCCTGATGATCTCCACCTCCTTCTCGGTGAGCGAGCCGGGCTTGCGCAGGATGCTGTCGGGGACCCCCACCTTGCCGATGTCGTGCAGCATGCCGGCGAGCCGCACGCGGCTGACGCGCCGCTCGGGAAGGCCGAGCTCGCGGGCCATCATCTCGGCGTAGCGGCCGACCGTCTCGGAGTGGCGCGCGCTGCCACTGAAACGCAGGTCGACGGTCTCGGCCAGGTCGAGCACGACGGCGAGGAAGCGCTCGCCTTCGATGTCGCCATCGCCCGTACGAGCGAGCTCGCGTAGCAGCGGGGCTGTGGCGGACGGTGCGGTTGCTACCGCTGTCCTTGGCGGCGTAGAGGGCCTCGTCGGCGGCGCGCAGCAGCGAGGCGGCGGTCTCGCCGTGCATGGGATAGGTGGCGAGGCCGAAGCTGATCGTGATCGGGACGGAGTCCCCGGCGAACTCGTCGCGCAGCGCGCAGCGAAGACGCTCGGCGAGCACAAAGGCGCCGTCCTGGGGGGTGTCGGGCAGGATCAGGGCGAACTCCTCGCCGCCCACGCGCGCCGCCGAGTCGATCTGCCGCTTGCCCTCGTCCAGCAGGCCCGCGACGCGTTGCAGGGCGAGCGTCCCCGACCTGGTGGCCGGAGCGGTCGTTGACCTCCTTGAAGTGGTCGAGGTCGCCGACGAGCACGGTCATCTCCGTTTCGCCGCGTCGCGCTCGCTCCAGGTCCAGGTCGAGCAGCTCGCGAAAGCCACGCCGGTTGGAGAGTCTGCGTCGAGCGGGTCGGTGCGGGCGGCGTCGTAGAGCCTTGCGATCAGCGACTCGACGGCGTACACGCATCGCCATGATCAGGAACGCCGCGACCAGCGAGCGTGCCCATTCCCACGAGCCACCAGGCCGAGGACGCCGCTGCTGGGTGGCCTTGCGACCAGCAGCGCGCCGTAGGCCAACCCGACGTACGCGATCTGCGGGCGGCCTGCCTGCGTGTGAAGAAGTAGGAGGAGTAGAGGAAGATCCACAGGTAGAAGAACACGAGCGGGCTCGGGGTCTCGCCCGAGAAGTAGGCGACGCCGGTGATCAGGGTGCTGCCCCAGGCGAGCGCCACCGGCATCGACCAGGCGGGGAGGGTGGGGGCACGCAGGTGCAGGATGGCCCCAACGACATATGCGTTTGCGATGATCGCCAGCAGGCCCAGCTCGTTCTGGCCTGAGGGGTGGGGCAGGGCGACCGTGAGGGCGGCGAGCGTGGCGCCCGCCCCGTACAGGCCCGCGAGCACCTCCGCCACGAGGCTTGTCTGAAAGCTCGCGCCTGCGCTTGCGCCCGCGAACAGCTCCTCGCGCCCGCCGACGGACCCCTCCTCCCATGAAAATGGAGTCATCCGAATATATCGGCCGGTTGGTCCCGCGTCATGAGGGTTTGGGGCTAGGGGACTTGGGTCATCCGGGAGCCCTCAAGCGCACATGGATTTCCTCGTCGTAGGCTTGAGCGGTGGGCAGAGCGCCGGCCACGCTCAAGCACTGTTAGCCTGGCTGGGGCCCTCCTCAAGCGCTGGTGGTCAGTGGTGCCCCGGCTCGCGCCGCCTCGCGCGCCAGTGCGGCGATGAAGGCTTCGACGACGAGGGCGTCGAACTGAGTGCCCGCGCCGTGGCGCAGCTCGGCGAGCGCGGCCTCATAGCCGAGGGAGTAGCGGTAGGGCCGGTCGCTGGTCATGGCCTCGTAGGCGTCGGCGACCGCCACGATGCGCGCCTCCAGGGCCACGGCGTCGACGGAGAGGCCACCCGGATAGCCCAGGCCGTCGGGGCGCTCGTGGTGGGTGGCCACCCATTCGCGGACATCGGAGAGGCTCGGGTGCTCGATGATCTGTGCGCCGAGCTCTGGGATGGCGCTTGATCGCCTCGTACTCCTCCTCGGTGAGCGGGCCGGGCTTGTGGAGGATGCTATTGGGAACGCCCGCCTTGCCGATGTCGTGCAGGATCCCGGCGAGCCGGATGCGGCCGATGCGCCATTCGGGTAAGCCTAGCTCGCGGGCCGTCATCTCCGCGTAGCGTCCGACCGTCTCGGAGTGGCGCGCGCTGCCGCTGAAGCGCAGGTCGACGGCCTCGGCCAGGTCGAGCATGACCATGACGAAGCGCTCGCCCTCGATGTCGCGCGCGTCGCTTGGCTGGCGGAGCTCGTTGTGCAGCGCAGGGCTGTGGCGCACGGTACGGTCGCGCCCGCTCTGCTTGGCGGCATAGAGCGCGTCGTCGGCGGCGCGCAGCAGCGACGCGGCGGTCTCTCCATGCTCGGGGTAGACGGATAGGCCGAAGCTGATCGTGAGCGGGTCTGGGTCATCGGCGAACTCCTCCCGCAGCCCGCGGCGCAGACTCTCGGCAAGGGCAAAGGCGTCTCGCGCTCGGTTTCGGGGACGATCAGCGCGAACTCCTCGCCCGACACGCGCGACCGCGTCGATCTGGCGCTTGCCCTCGGACAGCAGTCTCGCCACCGCTTCGAGCGCGATGTCCCCGACTCGATGGCCGAAGCGGTCGTTGACGTCCTTGAAGTCGTCGAGGTCACCGACGAGCACTCCTATCGCCGTGCCGCCGCGGCGGGCTCGTTCCAACTCGAGGTCGAGCAGCTCGCGAAACCCGCGCCGGTTGGAGAGCCCCGTCAAGGGGTCGGTGCGGGCGGCGTCGTAGAGGCGGGCGATCAAGAGCTCGACGCGGGCGCGCATCGCCATGATCACCATGGCCCCCACGAGCAAAGTCCCCATCCCGACGAGCCACCAGGAGGGGATAGCGCCGACAGGGCGCCTTGGCCCCAGGAGCGCCCCGTAGGCCACACCGACGTACGCGATCTGCCCCGCGGCCTGACGGCGGGTGAAGAAATAGGAGGCGTAGAGGAACACCCACAGGTAGAAGAACACGAGCGGGCTCGGGCTCTCTCCCGAGAAGTAGGCCACTCCGGTGATGAGCGTGCTGCCCCAGGCCAGCGCCGGGTGCAGCGTCCAGGCGGGGAGCTCGGAGGCCTGGGTGTAGAAGCACCCCGGCGACCACGTAGGCGTTGGCGACGATCGCAAGCATTGCCCAGCTCGTTCGTGCGGGCGGGGTGGGGGAGCGTCACAGTCAGGGCGGCCAGGCTCGCCCCGGCGGCAAACAGGCATGGCGAGCACCTTCGGCGACGAGCCTCGTCTGGAAGCTCGCGCCGACGAACGAACCACCCCAGATGTCGTCGCGGCCATCCGCTTGTGAGAGCGCGGAAATCACCCCGGGATATCGACCACCTGCGGAAGCTCAGCAGGTAAATGGGAACTGTTCGCATTGTCAGTGACTGTCTGCGGGAGACAGCCTATGAGGAAGTTCGCCTATTCGCAACCGCACGACAATCCTGGTGCTCGGCACCGCCCAGTTTGTGATGGTGCTCGACAGCACTGTCATGAATGTCTCGATCTCCCAGGTCGTGGCGGACCTGGGCACGACTGTTTCTGACGTCCAGCTGGCGATCACCGCCTACACACTCGTGATGGCCGCCTTCATGCTCACGGGGGCCAAGCTCGGGGACATCTGGGGGCGACGACGGGCCTTCACGATCGGCCTCATCGTCTACGGCATCGGGTCGCTGACGACCGCCCTCAGCCCCAACGTCACGGTGCTCTTGATCGGGTGGTCGGGTATCGAGGGCCTGGGTGCCGTGCTCGTGATCCCCGCCATATTCGCGCTCACGGCGGTGAGCTACAGCGGTCGCGAACGGGCGCTGGCCTATGGCCTGCTGGGTGGGATCTCGGGTGCCGGCGCGGCGGCCGGGCCGCTGATCGGGGGCTTTGTCACGACGGCCCTCTCCTGGAGGGTGGTGTTCGCCGCCGAGACGGTCGTGGTGGGCGTGCTGTTGACGGTGGTCCACCGCATCGTCGAGCACCGGACCGACAGGCCCCCTAAGCTCGACCGGGTAGGGGTTGGCTTGAGCGCGCTCGGGCTGGGGCTGACGGTGTTCGCGATTCTCAAGATCAGCACCTGGGGGTTGTTCGTCCCGACGGGGGCCCTCACGATCGCGGGCACCGAGATCACCCCGTTCGGGTTGTCGGTGGTGCCGTTCATGATCTTCGCGGGGCTGATCGTGCTGGGTGGGTTTCTCCGCTGGGAGGAGCGCGTGGAGCGTGAGGGGGGCACGCCTCTGCTGCGCGCTGACCTGCTGAGGATCCCCCAGATGCGTGCGGGGCTCTCGACGCTTGTCTCCCAGTACCTGATCTTGGCGGGCACGTTCTTCGTGCTCCCCCTCTACCTGCAACTGGTGCTCGGCAAGAATGCCCTTGAAACCGGGGTGAAGATCCTGCCTATCTCGATAACGATGATGCTCGCCGCGGTGCTCGGCCCGCGCCTTGCCACCCGCACCTCCCCACGGCGGGTGGTGCAGGTTGGGCTGGGGTTTCTGCTCGTGTCGACACTCGGGTTGATGGCAAGCATCTCTCCGTCCCTCTCCTCGCTGCCCTTCGCGCTCTCGCTCGCCGGCTTCGGCGTGGGGATCGGGTTGTCCATATCTCAGCTCGGCAATGTCGTGATGTCCTCGGTGGGAGAGTCGCGCTCCAGTGAGGCCGGTGGGGTGCAGGGGGCCTCCCAGAACCTCGGCCAGTCGCTCGGCACGGCTCTTATTGGCGCGGTCCTGCTCACCGGTCTCACCACCGGCTTCCACGAGCGGGTGCTCGCCGACCCGGCGATTCCCTCGTCGCTTCAGCAGCAGATCGTGAGCGGCACCGAGGAAGGCCTGCCGATGATCTCCCAGGCCCAATTCAAGGCTACCGTCGAGCAGGCGGGGGTCCCGGCGTCACAGCAGGAGGCGCTGATCCTCTACTACAACGAATCCCAGATCGAGGCGCTCAAGCGGGCGCTCCTGCTCGCCTCCGCGTTCGTGCTCGTGGGGCTGTGGTTCGCAAGGGGGCTTCCCGGGGAGGCACTCGCCAAGGAGGATGGGGAGGAGCTGCACGTTCCCGCGGCGGTCCCCGCCGGTGGTGAAGCGGTCGCCTGAGCCGGGGGTGGTCGATTGGTTGCGGAGATGCGCGCGCGTGAGGGTCTGTGATTGTTGTTCCAAAAGGGCGTGCCCCACGCGCGCGGGCGCACGTGCGCGTGGGGGGTCTAGTAGCTGCTAGCCCGCACTCTCACCTGACGCTGTCCGTGGCAGCGAGGGCTCGACACGCAGCAGCCGCGCCGGGAGATGCGGAAGCCACCAGTTCCAGCGGCCGAACAGCGAGATGACCGCGGGGACGAGCAGCGACCGGATCACGGTCGCGTCGATCAGGATGCCTGCGGCCAGTCCGGTGGCGAGCACCTTGATCTCCGTCTCGGGTCCCGAGGCCAGCGAGACGAACGCGAGGAAGAGGATCAGCGCCGCGCTAGTCACGAGCCGCCCGGTGCGCCCGATCCCGCGCACCACCGCCTCGTCGGTGGAGCCGGTGCGCGTCGTACTCTTCGCGCATGCGGGCGAGGATGAACACCTCGTAGTCCATCGACAGCCCGTAGAGGAACGCGAACACGATCAACGGCACCCACGCGGTCACCGCGCCGGTCGCGGGGATCCCCCAGATGAAGTGCGGAGCCGATGCCCATGCTGCCAGACGAGCGTCGATCACACCCCAGGCGGCGCCGACGCGACGCAGGTTGAGGAGATCGCCTTCAGCGGCAGCACGATGGAGCGGAACGCGCGTGCGAGCAGCACGAACGTGACGACCGCGATCAGCGCGAGCATCAGCGGGAAGGAGCCGTAGACGCCGTCGATGAAGTCGTCGTCTGCGCGGCGGTCCCGCCGACGTGCACGTCGCCGGCAGCGCGAGCGGCGTCGCGCAGGCGTCGATCGTCTCGCGTCCGCGTCGGGCGAGTTGCTGTCGGCGAGCGAGAAGCGTCGACGACCGCGTGCCCCCGTCGGCGCCACGCGCCGCGCGGTGCGGGCTCGCGGCGCGGACGCCGTCGACCGCGGCCGAGGCGTGCGACGGTCGTCCGGCGCGGCCGGTCCGCGATCAGGACCTCGATCGGCGCGAGCGACGCCTGCGCCGATGCCCGGAGCGATCGAGTTGCTCGAGCAGGCCCTGCGCGGCGTCGCCCTGCCGGCGAGCGTGTCGACGTTCGGGAGCCCCGGCTGCAGGTCCTGGCCGCGAGCAGAGCGCGACGAGCACGGCCGTGCCGCCGATCGCCGCGGCCCAGCGGTTGCGGACGACCAAGCGCGCCCAGGCGGTCCACGAGCGGCTGCCCGTCGTCGCGTCGCGCACGGCGGCCGTCGAGCGTCGGCCCGAGCGTCGCGAGCACGACGGGCAGCAGCGTCAGCGCGACGAGCGACGGACCAGCGGGATGAGCAGGCCGCCGTAGCCGATCGAGCGCAGGAACGGCACGCGGCAGCGCGACGCAGCGCGAGCAGTCCGATCGCCACGGTGGTGCCGCTGAAGACGACGGCGCGTCCCGCCGTTTCCATGGCGCGTGGATCGCGCCGTCGTTGCTCCAGCCCGCGGTCGCGCTCCTCGCGCCAGCGGACGACGACGAGCAGCGCGTAGTCGATCGCGACGCCGAGCCCGATCAGCGCGACGAGGAACTGGACGACGACGGAGACCTCGGTCAGCTCGGTGAGTCCCCACACCACCAGGAAGGTGGTGAGGATCGACGACGATCGCCATCAGCAGCGGCACGATCGCCAGGAACGAGCGCGAAGACGAAGACGAGCACGATCAGTGCCCCGAAGCCGCCGAGCAGCGTCTCGACGAGTAACCCGGGGCCATTGCCGCCACCGCTCTGCACCGACAGCGCGTCGAAGCCGGTGAGATGGACAGCGGCGCCCGCCACGGTCATCCCCTTGAACGCCGCGCTTGCTTTTTCGGCTGCCTTGGGATTGTCTTCGAAGGCCTGAGCGCGGTCGGACGGGGGGTAGGCGACGATGAACGTGGTCCGACCGTCGTTGGAGAGGAAGGCCCGGTTTCCGGTGCTCGCATAGCCGGCGATGCGGCGCCAGGCAGCGTGCGCAGAGGCGTGCTCGACCTCCCTCAGTTCGGCGCGGACCTTCGGCGCGCTCGCCGACGTACCGGGCGGCAGCGTCACGACGGCACGAGGGGCGCCGTTGCCGCCGGTGCCGTGGAAGTCGCGGACGATCTGCTCGTTGGTGACGGAGCTCCTGTACCGGGCATCGAGAAGTTCTGGTTGAGGGCTTGCTCGCTGACCTGGACGCGCCGTAGATCCCGACCAGGGTGAACACCACCCAGAAAACGACCACGATGCGCTTGTGGGCGAGCACCCAGCGGGTCAGCGATGCCATGTTGCGTTCCTCCTGTTGCCTTCGGGTTTGAAGCTGCCGTTGGGGGTTAGACGAAGCGGTGCCCCCAAACTCATCGGCGGCGGGTCGGGCCGGATGAGTCGCAGGATAGTGTCCATTGCATGCAAACCCCGTATGCCTTTGCGGGACGTTTCGGATGGCGTTGTTTCGCGGGGCGGAGATGATGGGGAGCATGGCCTTTGACGATCGCCGTCACGCGGGGCGCGAGCTGGCCGATCGGCTCTCGCCGTTTGCGGACGAGCACCCGATCGTGTTCGCCGTGCCACGTGGGGGGGTGCCGGTCGCGCTGGAGGTCGCCCGTGCGCTGGAGGCCCCCCTGGATGTGCTGACGGTTCGCAAGCTTGGAGCGCCACGCAACCCCGAGCTTGGGGTGGGCGCGGTGGCCGAGGACGGCACAGCCTTGCTGAATCTCGAGATGGTCCGCGGCGTGGGCATGACCCGCTCACAGCTGGACCGCGTCGTCGAGCGTGAGACGCGCGAGCTGCGCCGTCGGGTGGAACGCTTCCGCGAGGGCCTGGAGCCGCTCGACGTGCGCGGTCGGACGGCGATCGTGGTCGACGACGGGCTTGCCACAGGCCTGACCGACCTCGTGGCCGTGCGTGCGCTTCGGGGTCGCGGCGCCGGCCGGATCGTGGTCGCGGTCCCGGTGGGCTCGAGCGAGGCGATCTCGATGCTGGGCGAGGAGGCCGATGAGATCGTGTACCTCACGGCGCCCTGAAGCCGTTCAGCGTGGGGGAGCGGTATGAGAACTTCGCTCCAGTCTCCGACGAGCAGGTGCTGCGCTGCTGTTGGCCGAGGCCGGCAGGCATGTCCCGTCGAGTTCCTAGGCGGCGAAAGGCGCTGCTCTCGGTCCGACTGGCCCATAGCCGCGTTCACAACCTACGTGGGCAAGACACTGGCCGGCATGGTCCCGCTCCGGTCCGGCTAACCTTTGCCGTATGTGCCGGAACATACGAACTCTCTACAACTTCGAGCCACCCGCGACCGAGGACGAGGTGCGTAGCGCGGCCCTCCAGTACGTGAGGAAGGTCAGCGGCTTCACCAAGCCCTCGCAAGCGAATGAGGCGGCCTTTGAGCGCGCGGTCGATGAGGTCGCCGAGGCTTCGAGCAGGCTCCGAGCCGGCGGTCACCTCGGCACCCCCGAAGGACCGCGAGGAAGAGGCGGCCAAGCGGCGGGCGCGCAGCGAACAGCGCTACGCGGCCTGAGCCGCTCTGTCGGCCCTCTGACATCCGGTCAGCGTCTGGGTCGTCAGCGTCTGTGTCGTAACCCCGACGCGAGCTCATTGGACGCTTGTTCCATCGCCCGCCATGTTCCTTGTGGCCGTGCTGGAACCGGCCGATAGGAAGCTTGCACGCGCGGGTGATGACTCGGGGTCCCGTAGCCGTAGGTCGGGGCGCGCAGGAGGTCGCCCGGACCGGGAAGTCGCCCGGACCATCGTCGGCGCGTGGTCGGGACCGCGATGGAGAGCCCAGCTAAAACATCCAACGGACAACCGAGCTCGACGGCGTTCGGGATCTTCCTGAGCCGAGCTCGACGAGCGGACGAGCGTGATCTCAGTCGAAGGGGAGCTCGATCTCTCCACTGCCCCGCGCCTGAAGTGGATGCTGGTGGACGCCCTTGAGGAGGGCCACACTCTGTTGGTGGTCGACCTCACATGCGCCACCTTCATGGACTCGACGGCGCTGGGTGTCCTCATTGCGGTCAAGCGGGGACTCAGCGGCGGGGACCGCCTGGCGATCGTGTGTGTGCGAAGGAACGTGCTGAAGATCTTCGAGTTTGCGGGTATGGATGGTGCGTTCGCGATCTTCTCCACTCTCGATGAGGCACTCGCCTACGCTCAGGGACGCGAAGCCCGGGCGAGTTGAAGCGGGTCCTCGATGGCGGGTGGCATGAGCGAACGCCCGCGGCCCCCCTCTCTGAGGCGGCTGTTGACGGCTGCGGTCGTCCTATGCGGTTGTGTTGTCTGCGGTTGTGGGCTTCTCCGAGGGTGGGTCCCATCGGCCCTCGCGAAGTCAGACCATGCGAGGCCCGCTCCCGGGACCTCGGACGGTAGGGCGGTTGGGGGGTCCCCAAACGGCCCCCATGTCCCACGGGGGGCAGGTGGTCGTCCCGGGGCACCGGCCGGCGGCAATCAACAGGGTTCTGGGAGCCCTGAACCGCAGAACTCGGGTAGCCACGAACCACAGAACCCGGGTAGCCAGGGACCGCGGGATCGGGGCACCCGAGAACCGCGGGATCGGGGTAGCCACGAATCGCGGGATCAGGGGCGCCACGACCAGAAGGGTTCCGGAGGGCATGAGCAGGCTTCAGGCAACCACGAACAGCAGGATCAAGGCCCCCATGGACAGCAGGGCGGAGGGCCCGGTGAGCAGAAAGCCGGCCCGCCTGTTGAACAGCGGGTGAGCGGCAATCGCGAACCGGAGACACCCGGGAACCACGAAGGGGGCGGCCCCGGAAGGCACAGGCAGGAGAAAGGGGGGAATCGCCAACCCCAGGCGCCCAAAGCCCACGAGCAGCGGGATCCCGCCACTCACCGACAACGAGACGCCGCACGTCCGTCGAGCGCGACCACCTCGAACGCCGCTGCCGGGGCACCGTCTGTCAGGTCTGTCCTTGCCACTCCCGCGCCGGTCCCATCGACCCCGGCGCCCGTCTCGTCGCTCTCGACGGTGCCCGCCGGGACTGTCCCGCGGCCCCTGGGGGCGACACCGCCCGTGATCACTCGCGCAAGGCCGCAACCGAGGCGCCACGTTCGGCACGGTCGCGGACACGCTGCTCCCCCTGGTGTCGTCCGGAACGGGGCCTCCTTGAGGGGCGTGGCTGGGGGAGCCGCAACCGGGGTTCCCCAGGCGCACGCGGTGGGGGCTGTGCGTCCGCGCGGGGCGGACCACAGCTCGCCGAGAGCCGGCCGCCCGTCACCGATCGTGACCACGATCACGAAGATCGTCGGGGTGGTCCCCACCGCGGTGTGGATTCTCATGGGGGCGCTCTTCGCGCTTGCCCTTGCGATGGGGATACGCTCGAGTCTGGTGGCCCTACGTGCCCGTCGTCTGGAGCGCCAGCGCGGAGAGCTGCTCGAGGACGTGGGCCTGCTCCAGGCCGCGCTGCTCCCAATTCCACCCGTGAGGTTGGGGCCGGTGGGGACCTCCGCGGCGTACCGGCCGGCCGACGGTCCCGGGGCGGGGGGCGACTTCTACGACGTGTTCGCGCTCGAGGACGGCCAGCTGGCGGTGATCGTCGGGGATGTCTCCGGACACGGCCGCCAAGCTTTGCCTCATACCGCCCTCATTCGCTTCACGGTGCGGGCGTACCTGGAGGCCGGCCTATCGCCGCGGGGCGCCCTGCAAACGGCGGGAGCCGTGCTGGAGCGTCAGCTCGGCGAGTCGTTCGCCACCGTTGTGGTGGCCACCTATCATCCACGCGACCGGACCCTGGTCTACGCATGTGCCGGTCATCCCCCGCCGATAGTGCGTGGGTCAAAGTCGATCGCGCCTGTCACCGTCTGCGCTGCTCCCCCGATCGGAGCCGGCATGCGCACAGGAACTCGTCAGACCGTGGTGTCGGTGCCCGGTTGGTCGCAGGTTTGCCTGCACACCGATGGCGTCACCGAGGCGAGGGTGGGAGCGGAGCTGTACGGTGCCGAGCGACTCGCGGGCGCTCTCGCCGAGCTCGGGCCCGAGGCCACGGCACCGGCTCTGCTGGAGAGGGTGGCCGAAGAGACGAGTACGCGACCCGATGACATGGCCGCATGTCTGCTGCGCGTGGAGGGGGACGAGAATGCGCCGCGGGTGCTCCTCGAGGAACTCGAGCTCGACCACGACGAGCTCGAAAGCGGCCGGATCGAGCAGTTCCTGCTGGCATGTGGGGTCGAGCATCACGAGCTCGCCGAGCTCATACGCGCGGCGCGTGCTGTCGCGGGGCGCGCGGGCACCGTCCTGTTGGAGTTGCGCCTTGGCGATGGCCCCCCGGAGGTCGCATTGCTACGCGACAAGGTCGCCCTGCTGGCAAAACCCCACACCAGACCGCCCGCGGATCTCCGGGTGTCACGATGAACGCCGCGCCGGTGCTCGCTCCTGACGCGGCGATGGTACTGGGGATCGCCTCAACGGCGATGCCCTTCGCGCGCACCCCCGTGGACGCCGCCGAGCGTTGGTTGCGAGTCATGAGAGCGCATGGCGAGGTGGGGGCCGCTCTCCAGGCGCTCGGGGTGAGCGAGGGGCCGCTTGGGGAGGCAGGTGAGCTCGGGAAAGGCGTCGATGCCGAGCAGCTGGGTCAGTCGCGCGTGGATCACGAGGAGGCGGTTGGGCGAGTAACCGAAAAGGCCATTCACATCGCCCGCGAGCGAGGTGCGAGCGCGGTCGTGACTACGGACGTGCTGAGGGCTGTGATGCACGTATATGGCGCCGACTTCGATCGAGTGCTGCGGGCGCACGGCACCGACCGTGACGAGTTGATCGAGCTGCTGGGTGTGGGGGAGCTCGCGTCGCGCGAGGGTTGAGGCGTGTCATTGGCCGCCCACTCGCTTGACCGCGTGTTGTGCCGAGAGCTCCGCGACGTGGTTGAGCCGGCCGAGCACGTCGGTGGTGGGGGCGACCTTGGCGTTCTCGTAGTCGGACAGCCGGGACGCCGAGGTGCCGGCGGCCCGCGCAAACTGGCGCAAGGTCATCCTGCTCTGGGTTCGCCAGGAGCGTATCTGCGCTGCATAGGCGGCCCGTCCTCGGTGGGTGAGGTCCTCGCGGGCGCGGCGAATCACGCCGGTCATCAAGGCGTCGACGCCGTAGTGCTCGCCCCAGACGGCTACGGTCTCGGCGGTGCGCGCGGCGGGCCCCCAGGGGTTGTGCCGGATCGCCTCGGCTAGACCACGCCAATCCGACAGAGAGCCACGGTCTATGACCGTCTCGATCGCCTCGGCCGGCCACTGGTCCATCGGCTGGGAGGTGTCGAGGTCGAGATTGCGAAACCGCGTCGTCACTGAGCCATCCTCTCGGCTACGTCAGCGAGCACCAATTCCTGCCCGGAACGCATCGCCCGCCCGTGCCCTCGACCGTACTGGCCGGTCGCCCGCGATGTACCGCCTCGCGAGCTGCACCGGCCGCTGCATGTGCGGCTTCAGGTCGGCAATCACCTGATCGCCGGGGCGGTGCTGAGCTTTACGGCCCCCTTCGCGGTAACGAGCGCCAGGCAGGACTACGTCATCCGCATCCCCGGCGTCTTGTGCCGAACCGCCGGCCCGGGGGGAGGAGCAGGGGCCATCCGGGGGTATGGCGAGGCGTCCCTGGGCCGCGACGTGGTACGAGGTTCGACGGTGACGCACAGGTTCTCCGGTCGCGAGCTATTTGAGGGCGTGTGTGGCTTTCCCTCGCACGCAAGGCACGCAAGGTACGTGAGCAGACGCTCGGCCACGATCGAAGTTCTCTATCACGAGCATGAAGGGGAAATCCCCGTGCTTGTCGGCAGGGCCACAGTTCAACAGCCGGCAGGTACCCGCCTTGCACCGCAACCAGCCGGGCGATAGTCATGGGGCTGCACGGCATTGCTGAGAGGTGGCTGCCATGAGGACGTCGGAGAGAATCTATGTGGGTCCGGTGCCCTCGTTGAGGATTGAGAGATACTGGTCGTAGACGTAGAGCTTGCCGCGCTGTCGGCCGGTGGCCTCGCGAAGGATTCCGGCCTTCTCCAGGCGTGCGATCGCGGCGTAAACGGGGGGGTCGGTGAGCTCGAGGCGCGCGGCCGCAGAGGAGGCGCCGATCAGCACGAAGCGTACCGCAAGGTCATGGACTCGGTGTGCAGTTGCGGCGCCGCGGCCGAAGGAGTGGATCGCCTGACGGTCCGTCTCGATCATTGCCACTAGACGCTGGGTCGTCAAAGTGGTTGAGTCTGCGACCTCGATGACGCCTTCAAGGAAGAAGAGCAGCCAGCCCTCCCAGTCTCCGTTGGTGCGCACGCGCTGGAGATGTTCGTAGTAGGCGTCGCGGTGACGCTTGAGGTAGAGGCTGAGATACAGCAGCGGTCGGCGCATTACACCCTCCGCGCAGAGCAGGAGCGTGATGAGCAGGCGGCCGATGCGGCCGTTGCCGTCGAGGAAAGGGTGGATCGTCTCAAACTGTGCGTGCGCTAGCGCGGCCTTGACAAGGATCGGCGTGGGTTGAGGGTCGTCATGAATAAAGCGCTCCAGTGCAGCGATTGCCGGGACAACCTCCTGCCAGGGAGGCGGGACGAAGCGGGCGACATCGGGTCGGCTGCCGCCCAGCCAGTTTTGCTTACGACGGAACTCGCCGGGAGCCTGATTGGAGCCTCGACCGGTTTGCGGCAATCGACGATGTACTTCGCGCAAGACTCTTGCGCTCAACGGCGGAGCGCCTGGCCGCGCGATCTGATCGAGGCCGTGGTTCAGCGCCGCGATGTAGTTCGCGGTTTCTTGAGCGTCTTCGCGGAGCAATCCGGGAGCGGCGTCGTGCTCGAACAGCAGCAGGTCAGAGAGCGAGGACTGGGTTCCCTCGATCTGTGAGGAGAGCACAGCCTCCTTGCGAACGAATGTGTAGATGAACTGGTCGGGATCGGGCATCATCAGGGTGATGCCGTCAAGTCGTCCGAGCGCTTGGTTGGCACGGTCCAGAAGGGCCTGCATGCCTGCGTCGATCCGAAGGGGTGGATTGGGCGGCAGTGGCCTGGGATGAAAGGCCCAGTAGCTATTGGGTCCGCCTTGGGCCAGGCGGAACTCGCCAGTTCGTGGACTCGAAGGTGGCGGCTCAGGAGGCGTTGGTCTCGGATCGTTTACCATGCCCTGAGCTTACTAAACGATAAGCCCTAAAGTCTTAGATAGCCCGAAAGGCGCCACGATCTAGCGCTCTCCGGTGCTGTCGTACGGCACAAGCCCGTCGACGCCCAGCTGGTCGGCGCGACCACGATTACGGTAGGCCCACAGGTTGTGGGTTCGCGGCGAGGGCGGTATCGACCGGCAGTTGTAGAAAACGGAGCCGGTTCCAAATCCCGCTCACCGGGGAGACCGGGACGACCTGAGAACCCGACGTGGTTGTGCCAGGACGCGACGAGGACCTACCGGCTGAGTGTTAGGGGTAGCCGTATCGTTCCCGCATGGGTGCGGAGCGTAAGCGTTACAAGCAACGCACTGTGGCGCCGCTTGAGCAGAGATCGCGCCCGCGGAGATATACGTATGCGGATTACTGAGGTGCGGTCGGGGTGGCGGTCGGGGTGGATTACAAAGCGTGAGTGTCCGATCGACACCGCAGTGCGCCAACCCCACGCTCGGATCGGGCTCACCGAAGGCAGTCCAGTTCTGTTCTTGCTTTCCCGAGCCGGCGTCGCAGGTGGGATGGAACGGGAAGCTCGACCCTTGGCAGAAAGCAATACTCAGCCCTCCGCCAACCACCTGCGCAACGTGCTTTCCTCCTATGGTTTGAGTCGCAACAAAGCCAAAGTCGGCGCCCTTCTGATCCCCGGGCGAGGCTGTGAGAAAGTCACTGTCGGCCGTGAGCAGGTGGGCAGGCCACCAACTGTAGGGCGAGATGCCGCACAGCGCTTCCGCCGGATGATGTAGCGCTACACAGAACGCTCCATAGTAGCCTGGGGCAAAGAGGACTTCGTCGTGCCATGTAGTCCCGTGTGCTACACAGTGCCCCGCGGTTGCAAATAACGTCCTTGTTGTTGCTCGATACAACGGCACCTGTGCAGTAGCTGAAATAGTCCGAGCTCGATCGGGGGAGCGACGGATCACGAAATACGAGGGTCCCGATTTGCGGGACGTAATAGTGGAAGTGGCCGTATGCTATTCCTCCAATAATATGAGGCGAGTAGACCACAAATGTCTGGGCACCGGCCGACGTAAAGGGTACTTTAGGCGTAACTGCAACCAGTTCGGTAGACGACCGAACGGTTACCTGTGCCATTGGACGGCCGGGTAGCTGAAACCATACTTGGGTTTCACCTGAGACGAAGCCGGAGCCCTTTATCGTTATAGGGGTGCCACCCACAACCGGGCCACCGGGAAGCGTCGTTCCACCTATGGGTGACGACTCGGATGAGATCCAGAAAGCACCACCCGAGCTACCAGTTGAGCCACCCGCCGTTGTCGGTGGAGTGGTATCCGATGGGGGCGACGATGGCTGATTCCCCGAATAGGTGACCACATACCCGCCGCCACCCACGGCGACGCAGAATGACGCTGATGGACACGATACCGAGGCGGGATCGTTACAGCCACAGACGATGAGCGTATAGCTCCACGAGCTACCGTTGTAGGTAAACTTTTCACCGTATTCACCCGAGGCAATACAGAATGAAGGTGGATGTACAGGACACTGAGACAAGGTAATGCCCGTTGATATTCGTAGGCGCACTCCACGAGCTGCCGTTGAAAGTCAGCGCGTTACCGCCCAGATCCACCGCCGCGCAGAACGATGCCGACGTACACGATACTGAGTAAAGGACGTGCATGTCGATGCTCGTTGGCGCACTCCACGAGCTGCCGTTGAAGGTCAGCGCATTACCGCTGTCGTCCACGGCGACACAAAACGACGCTGATGGGCAGGACACCGAGGTGAGCGTGTCGGCGCCGTCGATTGCAACCGGCGCACTCCAGGACGATGGTGATCCAACTGAAACAGCCGGACTCGCCAGAGCGAACATACCTGCAGTACTCCTAGGGTACTGATTCGCTTGCACATTGGGCCGAGTCCTCGATCAGGGCGCATAGGTAGTCGATGTCGTGGCTGCGCTCAAACGGCACGTCGCGCGCTGTGAGAACCGCCTTGAGCGCCTTCTCGATCGCTTGCTGCGCAAGGAAGCCGGCGACATGGTCAGGCACATCAGGGTTGTCTGCGAGTGCACGCAGTCCAGCCTCGTCGCCGCCTGCCTTGGCCAGCAGGGCGTCGGCTACATCCTGTTCATTGCGCTTCGACAAGCACCCTGCCCTCAGAAAGCGCGGCGTTGAGTACGGAGCCTCGTGCCTCGCCCCACTCATCTACCTGCGCCTCGCTGTAGACGAGTACGTCGATCGGTCTGCGCATACCATGTAGTGCGCTTCGCAGGCGCACCATCTCGGCGTGGCGGTCGGACACTTCGGGCTCGATTACGAGGAAGTCGAGATCGCTCCCGGCGCGCGCTTCTCCGCGCGCGTGCGAGCCAAAAAGGATCACCCGCACCGGCGACCCTGCGGTCTCTGCCAGCGTACGCGCGGCCCGCTCGATGTCGTCATCCATGAGGGTCACGCTAGCGGAAGGAGCCGACAGGCGAGATGTCAAACGGCGGCGAGCCCCAAAATGGGTTTGATTAGGGCTGTTCTCCTCCCCACAGATGGGCGCGGCGGGTTTCGAACCTGCGACCTCTCGCGTGTGAAGCGAGCGCTCTCCCACTGAGCTACGCGCCCTAGGCCCTTGAGTTTATTGGGCTCTGCGCATCGCTCGCTGCGCGGCTTGCGTCTTGGAGGGGGAGCTACCCGCCCTTGGCCGCCCCCGCCGGGTGGGGAGCGAGTCTCACCGAGGGGATCGAGTAGGCGGCGGCAAGCGCACTGATCTCGCCCTGGGGGAGCCCCGCGCCGAACGCCCGGGGGCCCCCGAGTCGTTCGTAGGCGCTCAGGAGGCTCTTCCCGAGCAGCGAAAGGTCAAAGTGGCCGTCGTAGATAGCGTCGATGTACAGGGAGGAGTTCTCGCGCGCGAAGCCTGCCACCGCGGGGGTGGCGCTTGAGATGGCGGCGATCGAGGCTTCGGTGAGCCGCCATCCCCGCTCGGCGAGACGGTCGTAGTTTTCGTAGATCCCCGCGATTCCCGCGGCCGGCCCGGTGAGTCGGGCGGCGGCGGTCATGAAGGGGGGTTCGGGGAGCGCTCCCGCGCTTGCCCCCGCCCCGCCCACGGCGGCCTTCAGCGTGGGGGGCAGCACCGGGGGGAGCCCGGCGGCGATCTGAGGCCAGGCGCCGCGGGAGGCGCTCACCTCCCGCTCCACGGCCCCCTGGACCGAGCGCAGGTCCCCGCTCACCTGGACGAGCTGGGCGCGCTCCAGCGCCAGTTCGCGCCCGCTGGGGGCAGGGGAGGTGGCGCCGGAGCCGCACCCGGCGATGAGGACCGCGGCGGCGAGCGCGAGGATGGCGGGGGAGATTCTCAGCGTGGCGGGCCTGGCCGGGGGAACCCGCTCGAGCCTAGGTGCCGAGCAGGTCCACCACGAACACGAGTGGGGCGTTCGGCGGGATGGTGGGCGGCGATCCGGTCTTCCCGTAGGCCAGTTCGGAGGGGATGATCAGCTCGCGCCGACCACCGACCTTCATGCCGGCCACGCCCTGGTCCCAGCCCTTGATGACCTGACCCTTGCCGAGCGCGAACGGCAAACGGTTCGCTGCGCTTCCAGGAGGAGTCGAATTCTTTGCCGCCGTGGTAGAGCACGCCGACGTAGTTGACGGTCACCGGATCCCCGCCTTCGCTTCGGGGCCGGTGCCTTTGATGAGTTCCTTGGTCACGAGCGTCGTGGGGCGGACCCGCTGGGCACCGTCACGGTCGGCTTGCTGGCGAGCGCGCCGCTCGTGGGGGTCTTGGCGGTGGCGGTCGTCGGGGTGGTGGCGGTCTTGGGCGTGGTTTCGCCCTCAACGTGCGGCACAGTGCTGGTGTCGGACTCGTTGCCGACGGCGATCGTGCTGGAGCTCGGAGGATCCGCAGCCGGCGATCAGCGCGAGGAGACCGAGGTGGCGCGACGACGGCGCCGGGGCGCGCGCGGGAATGCTTTGGGGAGTGCGAAGGAGTGAAGTTCATAACGGCGGGCAGCCTAACGCATTGGGGTGGGCGGCGTTGCATCGAAGCCCTGCGTCCTCGCCCCGGGCCGATTCGCCAGCGGCGACCCCCGTCGCGTTGAGGGGCCCGTCCGCGCTAGGATCGACTACGGACCGTGCTAGGCGGGGATGTAGCGGCGCCCTGAATCCGCAATCCGCTCTAGCGGGGCTGAACTCCCCTTAGAGGGGTTCCGCTCCGGTCGCTCCGCCGCTGGGAGCGTCGATGGTTCGGGTCCCACGCGGTGTCGGCTTGTGAACCAGGTCAGGTCCGGAAGGAAGCAGCCTTAAGCGATCCCCGGCAGGCGCGTGGGAGCACCCGATCCGGAGTCCCTGGCGGCGAAAGGCGATCGGAGGCGGGAGCCACGACGAGGGGTGCACGGTCCTTTTTTTGGATTCGTTGTTCGTTCCCGGGGTCAACCGCGCCCTGCCCGAGTCACCGGGCAGCGACCCACGGTATCGGTCAGCCGCAGCGCTCGAAGATCAACCACGAGCGGTTGGAGTGCGTCTCGGTGAACCCCGGCGGGATGGAGACATCGCGTGGGGATCGCGCGGGTCGAGGATGTAGTTGCGTTCGACTTGGATGCTCGCGGGATCGACGTAGGTGCCTTCCTCGGGCTGCCGGCCTTCGCTGCTTGCGGCTTCCGCGCTCACGATCAGCGACGGCGTCGCTTTCAGGTACAGCGCGAGCAGGGGGATGGGAGCGTGGTTGGGGACCCCCACCGGTCCACACCGATGGTTATGGCCCTGCTCTTCACGAGCGCCACGAGGTCGTCCTGGATGCTGTTCCTGGCGGGCGAGTTCGCTCAGCTCGTGGTGGGCCGAGCGCACCTGCCCCGGGAGGGTTGCGAGCAGCGTCACGCCCACCACGGCCCCCGCCGCCATCCACGGTCTCCTGCGGGGATCCCCGCGCGGGAGCACGCTCCAGCCGAAGACGCCCGCCCCGCAGAACACGCACAGGATGCCCCCCGCCAGGAAGGCGTAGCGCGTGTCGATCGGCAGCCCCACGCTTGCCATGGCGGCGAACACGACCACCGCCAGGACCCCCGCGGCGGCGCCCAGGCCGGCCCTGGGGCGCAGCCAGGCGAGCGAGAGCACCCCCCCGAGCGCCGCCCCGGCGAGCACCGCGGGGCGCAGCACCTCCCCGACGCGCCGCGGGATGTAGCGCGCCACGTCGCCGATCCCGCTTGGGCGCCCCAGCGTGGCGGCGGTGTGTTTGGTGTTGGTGAGCGACCACATCGGGTGCCGCTGTCACGAGCAGGTCGCTCACCACCCAGAGGGCGGGTGCCGCGGCCGCCAGCACCCCGAGGCGGGCGAGCTCCCCGCGTGTGCGCCCTGGGTGCGAGTGAGTGGACGAGACGACCAGTACGACCCAATAAATTCCAGAAAAGGCCCATGCCTCTGGCCGCAGGAGCCCGGCCAGGCCGAGCAGTACGAGCACCGGCGCTCCGGCGCGGCGACGTCTGCTCTCGACGAGCAGGGCGCGAGAGCACGAAGAGCGTGTAGGGGATGTCCACGTAGGCCCTCACCCCGTAGGAGAGCACCGGCACGCGGGTCAACAGGACGATCGCCCCGACGACTCCCGCCGCGCGCCCGAACCAGACGCTCCCGAGCCGGTAGATCACCCAACCGCAGGCCGCCAGCGACAGGAAGCCGAGCGCCACCACGATCGTGGTGCCCGCGCTCGCGCCGAGCGGGGCCAGCGGTATGCCGAGCGTCTCCACCAGCGGATGGGGCGTCGGCGCGATCGGGAGCCCGTACTCGGGCGATTTCCGCGCGCGAGAGTTGCTGGCCCCACACGAGCCCGTACAGGGTGTCGTAGTTGACGAACCCCACGCCGGCCATCACCCACAGGAGCGCCGCCCCGGCCACGATCGCAAATGTCGCCGGTCCCCAGCGGGCAAGTGTCCCCGGGCCCGAGTGGGTGAGGTGTTCGCATATGGCCTGCCCCACGCGCGCGCGTGGGACGCCCATTTTTGCGCGACCCTGCGACTTGGCCGCTCCTCGGCGTGTGAGTGTCTCCCGTATGCGCTGCCCCACGCGCGCGCGTGGGACACCCCTTTTGATAGTGCCCGCCACAGCGGGGCACGCTACCTGAGCGGGCCGCATCCGAGGGTAGACTGGCCTCCGTGGCCGCCTCTCAGTCCCTCTATCGCCGGCACCGCCCTCGCTCGTTCGCCGATGTCGTCGGGCAGGACCCGGTCGTGCGCACCCTGCGCCACGCCGTGGAACGCGGGAAGGTCCACCACGCCTACCTGTTCGTGGGCTCGCGCGGCACCGGCAAGACCTCCATGGCGAAGATCCTCGCCTCCTGCCTGAACTGTGAGAACGGCCCCACCGTCGAGCCGTGCGGCCAGTGCGACTCGTGCCGCTCGATCGCGGGAGCCACGTCATTGGACGTGATCGAGATGGACGCCGCCTCCAACAACTCGGTGGACGACATCCGCGAACTGCGCGAGTCGGTCGCCTTCGCGCCCGTGTCCGGACGCCACAAGGTGTACATCCTCGACGAGGCCCACATGCTCTCCCAGGCGGCCTGGAACGCGTTCCTGAAGACGCTCGAGGAGCCGCCCGCCGCACACGGTGTTCGTGCTCGCCACCACCGAGGCCTCCAAGGTTCCCGCCACCGTCGTGGACCGCTGCCACCGCTTCGACTTCCACCGCCCCACCGTCGAGCAGATCGCAAGCGTCGTCATGAGGGCGGCCGCCTCCGAGTCGATCGAGATCCCGCCCGAGGCGCGTGGCGCGCGATCGCGCGCTCGGCCACCGGCAGCTTCCGCGACGCGCTCGGCACGCTCGAGCAGCTCGTCACCTACAGCGGCGACCCGCATCGAGCTCGCCGACGTGCTCGCGGTGCTCGGGGTGGCCGACGAGCAGCTGCTCGCCGACGCCTTCGACGCCGTCGCCGCCGGCGACGCGCGCGCGGCGCTGCTGGCGGTGGCCCGCTGCGCCGAGGGGGGGCGTGACGCCGGCTCCTTCACGCGCGACCTGGAGGGCCGCGCGCGCGAGCTCCTGGTCGTGCAGACGCTCGGAGACGTTCCCCCCGGAGCTGCTCGCTCACACCGGAGGTGCGACGAGCGCCTGCGTGCGCAGGCCCGGCGCATCGGGCCGGGCCGAGGTGGTGCGCGTGCTCGACCTGCTCGGCACGGCCCTGGAGGCGGTTCGCGCGGGCGCCGACCCCCGCACCCAGCTCGAGCTTGCCCTCGTCAAGGCCGCCACCCCGCAGGCCGACGGCTCCACGCGTGCCCTGCTCGCCCGCATCGAGCGGCTCGAGCAGGCCCTGGCCGGCAACTCTGCGCCCCTGCCTTCGCCCCCCGAGCCCACGGCGGTCCCCCAAGCACCCCCCGCGCCACCCCTCGCGTCACCCCCCGCGGGGGCAGAGCCGGCCGAGCCGGAGCCGGCCGGGCAGCCCGTGGTGGCGACGGAGCCCCCCCCGGCGAGCGAGGCCGCGCCGACGCCCTCGCCTTCCCCACCCCTCCAATCCGCCGCCGCGACTGAGGCGCCCGAGCAGCCCGCCGACGCGGCGCCGGCCCTCGCCCTCCGCGACTCCCCCGCCCGTGAATGGCCTCGACGATCTGTGGCCGGCCGTGCTCGAGTCGGTCCGCGCCGACCATGCGCTGCTTGGGGCGGTGTTCGACGAAGCGGTCCCCGCGAGCCTCGAGGAGGATGAGCTCACGCTCGCCTTCGCCTCTGAGCGCCGCCTTTCTCAAGCGCAAGGCCGAAGACCCCGCCAACAGGGCGATGCTGATCGACACTCTGCGCCGGCTCACCGGCCGGCGCTATCGCGTCGCCTTCGAGTTGCGCGAGGACCTCCCCGCGCGGGAGGGCTCCAATGGAAAGCCCCCCACAGAGGAGCAGATCGTGGCGCGCCTGGTGGAAGAGCTCGACGCGGAGGAGCTCCCCGAGGATTGGCTTCAACAGCAGAAAGGCGGCGACTAATGCCCCCAAAGCCCCAGCGCCCCAACATGCAGCAGATGCTCAAGCAGGTCCAGAAGATGCAGCAGGACATGGAGCTCGCCCAGCAGGAGCTCGCCGACGGAGACTGTCGAGGCCTCGGCCGGCGGGGGGATGGTTACCGTCACAGTCTCCGGGGCGCTGGAGGTGCGCGCCGTGCGGATCGCCCCCGACGCGGTCGACCCCGAGGACGTGGAGATGCTCTGTGATCTGGTGCTGGCAGCCACCAACGAGGCCCTGCGCGCCGCCCAGGAGCTCGCCGCCAGCAGGATGGGGGCCGTCACCGGCGGCCTCGACCCCGGCTCGCTCGGAGGCCTCGGCCTTCCGGGGCTGTAGCGCCCCGCGACCTTGAGCTCCTTCGCTCCCCCCGTCCAGCGGCTCGTCACCGAGCTCTCGAAGCTCCCCGGCGTCGGCTCTCGCACCGCCCAGCGGCTCGCCTTTCACATCCTGCGGGCCTCAGGTGAGGACGCCCTCGGGCTCGCCGAGGCGATCAAGGAGGTCAAGGAGAAGGTCGGTCTGTGCGAGGTGTGCTTCAACCTCGCCGACGAACCCCGCTGCCGCATCTGTCAGGACGCTCGCCGCGACGCGAGCGTTATCTGCGTCGTGGAGGAGCCCTCCGACGTGATCCCCATGGAGCGCACCCACGAATTCCACGGCCTCTACCACGTGCTCGGGGGTGCCCTGTCTCCAATCGACGGCATCGAGCCCGAGGATCTGAAGATCGAGGAGCTCTACGTGCGTGTCGCCCCCGGCGAGCAGACGGATGTTTCCGCCGAGGCGCCTCCCACGCGCGCGCGTGGGGCGGCCGTTTTTGGAGATGTCGGCCCCCCCCTGGTACGCGAGGTGGTACTTGCCACCAATCCCACCACCACGGGGGAGGCCACGGCGCTGCACATCGCCGAGGAGCTGCGCGGGCGGGCCCCCCAACTCACGATCACCCGCCTTGCCTCGGGCCTACCGGTCGGCTCCGACCTGGAGTACGCCGACGAGGTCACGCTCGGCAAGGCCCTTACCGGACGCCGCGCTCTCTAACACACTCTCTCTCTCATCGTCCCATCCAGAGCTCCCCGGCTCGCGCCCGAAGGCCCGTCGTGGCGCCCCGTCGGTAGCCTGCTGGGGTGCCTGAAATCGTGGTCATGAAGTTCGGCGGCACCTCCGTCGCCGACTCCGAGCGCATCAAGCGGGCCGCCTCACGCATTGTCGAGAAGCGCGAGGCCGGCTACGGCGTCGTCGCCGTGCTCTCAGCGCGAGGCAAGACCACCGACGAGCTGATCTCGATGGCGGAGGAGGTCTCCGCCACCCCCGACCCACGCGAGATGGACATGCTGCTCTCGACCGGGGAGCGCATCTCCTGCGCCCTGTGCGCCATGGCCATCAACGACCTCGGCCATCGTGCGATCTCCCTGACGGGCTCCCAGGCGGGGATCGTCACCGACGAGTCCCACACCAGGGCCCGCATCCTCGACGTGCGCGCCGAGCGCATCGTCTCCGCGCTTGAGGAGGATCGGATCGTCCTTGTCGCCGGCTTCCAGGGCGTGTCGACCTCCTCCAGCGATGTCACCACCCTCGGCCGTGGCGGCTCTGACACGACCGCGGTGGCGCTCGCGGCAGCGGTCGGGGCGGAGGTGTGCGAAATCTACACCGACGTCCCCGGCGTGTTCAGCGCTGACCCCCGAATCGTCCCGAGCGCGCGCAAGCTGGCGACGGTCTCCTTTGAGGAGATGCTCGAGATGGCAGCCTCCGGGGCGGGGGTGCTGCAGCTGCGTTCGGTCGAGTACGCGCGCAACTATGGGGTGCGCATCCACTGTCGCTCATCATTCGACGACTGTCCCGGTACCGTGGTGGTCTCAGAAGGAGAGAACATGGAGAAGCCCCTCATCACCGCGGTAACCCATTCGACGTCCGAGGCGCGGGTCACGCTCGTCGGCGTCCCCGACGAGCCTGGGGCCGCCGCTCGCATCTTTCATGCCCTGGCCGAGGCCAACGTGAACGTGGACATGATCGACCAGAACGTCCCCACCTCAGATGGTGGTAGGGCCGAGATCTCCTTCACCGTGCCCCACGAAGACCTTCAGATCGCCACGGGCGCGCTCCAGACGATGACGGGTGACGTATTCGAGCGCATGGACACCCAGCCCGAGATGGGCAAGGTGTCCATCGTCGGCGCCGGCATGCGCTCCCACCCCGGCGTCGCCGCCAAGGTCTTCAACGTGCTCGCCGGCGAGGGCATCAACATCGAGATGATCTCCACCTCCCCGATCAAGATCTCCTGTGTGATTTCCCGCGGTCGAGTCGAGCAGGCCGTGCAGGCTCTGCACAGCGCCTTCGAGCTCTCGGGGCCGGGCACTCTGGGAGTCGAGGAGCCCTTCCGGGCACCTACCGCTTGACGGTCTCAGGGGTGGCTCGTAAAACCATTCAGCCGAATCTTGAACGTAACTCTTGACATTCACACTGACCCCGGCTAGCGTGCGCTCCGCCAGATAGATAAGGACGGAAACTGGGGATATCGCCGACGAGCGTATAAGCAGGTGAAGGGCTCAGCACGAAGTCGTTGATGACTCGGACGGATACGGTCATCGTGCTGACTCATATTCAACACGCGTCACGGGAGACAACGTTGGAGGCGATCAGCAGTCAGGTGGAGGAGAAGTCGGCTACCCCAGCCGGCTTTGACAGAGGGCTCGTCCGCGACGGCTCGATCGTCCGCGGCCTCCGTGCCCAGCCGGGGTTGGGGAGACGTCTGGGGGGGCTGCGCCCGATCCTCGAGACGCGGGGGCCCGCGGCGAGCACGCTGCGCGATGCGCTCTTCCGGCGCATGCTGCTCGCGGGGGACGTGTTTGCGATCGTGGGGGCCTTCGCGCTTGCGATCGAGCTGTCGGGTGGACGTCTGCACCTGGCGCGCATCTGCCTGGCCGGCCTCCCCCTGATCGTGCTCGGGGCGAAGCTGTTCGGTCTCTACGACCGTGACGAGGCGGTGATTCGCAAGACCACGCTCGATGAGGTCCCCAAGCTCGTCCAGGTCGCCACGCTCTGCGCGCTGGTGGCCTGGCTCGCGGAGAAGCCGCTCGGGTACGGGCAGCTCACCCGCCCCGACGTGCTCTTTCTGTGGCTTGCCCTAGCCTCGCTGCTAATCGTGGGACGCTGCGCCGCGAGGGCTCTCGCGCTGCGAGTCGCACCGGTGGAGCGATGTCTGTTCATCGGCAGCGCCGCCTCCGAGGCGACGATTCGTTCGAGGATGATCAATCACGGGGGGGTCAAGGCCGAGATCGTCGCCCACGTGGACCTGCACGAGATCGCCCCCTGGTCGACCGACGCCTTCTCGCTGGACAAGCTCACCGAGATACGCGACCTCGCCAAGGGCCTTGACGTGCATCGCGCGATCGTCGCCCCCAGCAGCGGCGAAGGCGTTGAGATGCTCGACCTCGTCAGGACCCTGAAAGCGGTTGGCATCCGCGTCAGCGTGTTGCCGCGGATGCTGCAGGTGATCGGCTCATCGGTCGTCTTCGACGACCTGCACGGGGTGACCCTGATGGGGGTGAGGCGCTTTGACCTCACGCGCTCCTCGGCCTTGGTCAAGCGCGCCTTTGACCTCCTCGGCGCCTCCTTGATCCTGCTCGCGGTAGCCCCGCTGATGATCGCCATCGCGATCGCCATCAAGCTCGGCAGCAGAGGGCCGGTCCTCTTCCGTCAGCTGAGGGTCGGGCGCGATGAGAGTCGCTTCGGCCTGTTCAAGTTCCGCACCATGGTCCCCGACGCGGAGGAGCTCAAGCAGTCGCTGGCCGAGCTCAACGAAGCCCAAGAGGGCCTCTTCAAGATCGTCGAGGATCCCCGCATCACGAGGGTGGGAGGATTCCTGCGAAGGACCGCCCTGGACGAGCTGCCGCAGCTCTTCAACGTGCTGCGCGGTGAGATGAGCCTCGTCGGTCCCCGCCCCCTGATCCTCGACGAGGACAAACGGATCGAGGGCTGGCATCGCCGTCGCCTGGCGCTGCACCCCGGCATAACCGGCCACTGGCAGATTCTGGGCCCGGCAAGCGTCTCGCTGCGAGAGATGGTGGCGATCGACTACCTCTACGTCGCCAACTGGTCGCTATGGACGGACGTAAAGATCCTGCTGCGCACGATCCCGCACGTGCTCTGCCGCCGCGGGCTTTGAGCACTTCGCCTCCGGCGTGGCCTGAAGCACCTGGCTGATCGCCTCCTCAAACGAGGGGCGCATGTCCGGTAGCAGGCGAGGAGAGCGCTCCCAGCTTGCCACCACGCCATGGGGGCGAGTCGCCAGACGAACCACCAGTGCCACGAGGGTGGCCAACCATACGAGCGAGATCAAGATTATGGTCATTGCCTTGGGGTCCTATTCGCTTGCTTTGCCACGATTCCTAGGCGTTGCCCTGCAAGAGCGACATGGCTTGCCCTTAAAGGACGACATGGTGTCGCCCTTTAACTCGGATACTGCGGCGACATACGTAATACCCGATGCCCCAGACCGAACAGATGTCCAGGCGGTTTTCGACGCATGTCCAACTTGTGATTACCCGTTCAACGTTCTCTAACCCTCGAATCGCGCAATCGGGTCGCATTGTGGGCTTTTTTCAGACCTGCCTCACGCTTCTATGACGCCGAACTCCTGCGTGTAGATAGCGCCGGCCTGTCCCTCGGCCATTGAAGGCGGCGCCGAAGGGGCGATGGCGATCGCGGTGTCTCGATAGTCGCCGTCAAGGACGTTAGCCCGGTGCTCCGGCGAGGCCATCCAGGCCGCCACGATCGACTTGGGGGTGGCCAGGTAGAGGGTGCCCCAGGCGATGTTCTCCCCCACGGTGTAGCCCACCTGGGAGTTGGGGATGTACCCGCCGGCCTCCACGCGCTGGAGGGGGGTTTCCCCGCTCGGGGAGACGTGCGCGAAGTAGTCCCCCTTCACCATGTCTTCGCTGTGCAGCAGGGCGGCCTCGGCGAGCTGCGCGTTGGGTCGCAGGGGGAGCTCGTCCGCGCGCGCGCGTTCCTGGTTTATGAGGCAGAGGGCAGCCGCCTGGGCCTGTGCGAGGTTGCTCGCTTCAGGCGTCATTTCGGTGTTCTGGCATGGGGTGGCAAGCACGCTTGCGATTGTGGCCGCCCCCGACCGCGGGCCGACGGTCACGACCGTCGTCGCCTCGCCGCCGTGGCGGGCCCGCTTGGCATGCCGTTGGGGCGTCTGCTGTGGCTGTGTGTGGTCGCCTGGCTGTGAGTGGCGCACGCCGGCCCGCGAGGGGTGGTTGCCGCCGCTCCGGGCGTGACCCGCGCGGACAGAGCGACTGATCTTGCGACAGCGCCGGTGGTGCCTGCGATGGTGGCGGCGCGCTGCCCCGCAGCTCGCGCGGGCGTGCATGGCTCGATGGCCCGTGCCCGGGTGGGCCGCCGTCCTTGCCGCCGGCGGGGCGGTCGCAGGGGCGATGCGGGTCGAGCCGGCGGCGAAGGCGCTCGCGGTCGTGCCCGTGCATGCGAGGCACAGCACGAGTGCGGTCAGGAGTACGTACAGGCGGGGGCGGCTCACACAAACGCTATCGGCCTCGCCTGGCTTCTAAATGAGCGCTGCCGGCGACGATCGAGCAAGAAGAGAGGCATGCCCACCGCAAGCCGCGGCTTTATGCTGGGGGCAATGGCGGAGGACTGCGCGTGAGGTTTGCCTGGCTGCTCGTAGCGTCGATCCTGGCCGTGGGGCTCACGGGGAGCGCCCTGGCGCTCCACAGCCGCGAAGAGGATTCCCAGTTCGTCTCTCGCCAGGAAGCCCTCGCACCGGTCCGGGCCACCCAGCTCGAGCGGCTCCTGCTCACGACGAGCGACCCCCGTCCCAAGTACAGCGGCCGCGCGCGCGGCGCGCGCTGCCATTCGGCCACCCACAGCCCCCTTGGCAATCCCTGGAGCTGTGTGGTGCGCTATCCGGCCCCCCCACATGTGCGCTACCGGGTGACGGTTTACGCCGACCGCTCGATCTTCGGCTCGGGACAGCCCGAAGGCAGCCCCCACCTGAACTTCCTGACGGTCAAGGGCTGCTGTGTGCCCGTCGGCGCCGGCCCCTGAGGCGCCCCTCCTGGCCCGAGGCGCGCTTTCGGTCGCTCAGTCGAGCTCTTTGCGCAGCTTGCCCAGGGCGCGGTAGATGCGGCCCTCCACGGCGCTCTCGCCCTCGCCGAGCACGCCCGCGACGTCGCGCAGCTTCAGATCGGCGCCGAAGCGCAGCGCGAGCGCCTCGCGCTCGTCGTCGCTGAGCGACGTGAGCGCCCGCTGCAGCTCATCCCGTCGCTCCACGGCGCTCAGCCCGGGGTCTGACTGCTCCTGCACGGTGCCGGCCCCCACGTATTGCAGGGCGCGGTCTTCGTTCGTGCGGCGCCGGGCATTGTCGCGCAGGAGGTTCAGGGCGATCGTGTAGAGCCAACGCCGCTCGCTTCCCTTCCTGGGATCGAAGCGCTGGCGCGATCGGAGCACTCGCTCAAAGGTCTCCGACAGGAGGTCCTCGGCCAGCGTCCGGTTGCCGGTGTGGTAAGCCAGGAAGGAGAACAGCCGCTCGGCGTGCTCCTCGAACAGCCGCTCGAAGGTGTCGGTTCGCATCCTCAACGACATTCTGGCGGGTCCACCAGCGCTGGGGCGAATGGATGTCCTGGGTGTGCTCAGTTCGTGGGCCATTTCTTGTCTCCTTCGAGCGCTCTGGGCACAAGGGCTCCGGAGAGATCTCTCCGGAGCCCTTGCCCTTGCTTCATGTGAGCCGGTCAGCTCACGACACTTCCTGCCTGCCGTCCTCTAGCAGAGGTGGTAGGTATGCGTCTGGCTGACGGTTTTGCCGCTGCTCGTGACCGCCGTGATCGTGACGGTGGCGCCGCAGGGCAGGCTGACGAGCGTGATGTTCCTGGAGGCCTTCTTGCCCTTGAGGACCGACACGATTTTGCCGTTGACCCTCAGCGTTACGCGCTTGAGCTTCGAGTTGCGCGCCAGGTTGATGTGGATCTTCACGTGCTTGCTGCTCGTCTTTGCTTTCTTGGACGTGGTCGCTGCCCAGCACGCCGTTGTTGACGGGTGCCGCAACGGTCACCGTCGAGGAGTTGTAGGTGTTGGTGACGTTGTTCGTCACGTTGTTGGTTTCGGTGATGTTGTTGAAGCTGTTTTCGTTGCAGGCGTAGTTTTCGGCGCCGGCGCCGTTATTGTCGCCGATGTTGCCGCTGCCGTTGGTGATGTTGCATTCCCCGCCGTACTGGGCGCTGGCGGCGTTGCCGCCACCTTTGTTTTTGTGACCGCTCCCACCGGCGAGTACGCCGCCGGTGGTGGCGGCCAGCAGGCCTACGGTCAGGCTCGCCACGGCGAGACGGCGGGCACCTGCGCGTCCGCGACGCGATCCGCTCTTGGCGCGGGCCATGGCTGTGGTCTTGATGCGGTCCAGGTCGAGCGGGCTGGCCTGGGGGCGCTCGTCGCGCAGGCGCTGGGCGACGCCCTCCAACTCATCCCTGTGTGCGTCGTGGTTGCGCGGCATAGTCGTCTCCTGAGTGGGTTTGCTTAGAAAAAGCCTCTGACCGCCTATACGAACGAGCCGTAACTTTTCCGACAGCCGCAATCTAAAAATCTTTTCGCCCCGTTGTAGGCGGCCCGACAGCCGTTTCCCCGGCCCATCTCCGGGAGCGGTCCGGGGGGTATCAGAGGTTGGTGAGCGAGAACTTGCCCGAGGTGAGCGCTTCGATGCGCAGCCGCGGGGCCGCGGCTTCCCACGCGCGCGGGTCACTGGAGCGCAACAGGCGGGCGGCGTGCCTCAGCCCCCCCTCGTGCGGGTTGAGCTCGATCGCGTGGCGAATAGCGGTGCGGGGGTTGACCCCCGCGGCGGCGCGGGCCACGGCCAGCCAGTACCACTCTTCCCAGCTCTCCGGTTCCAGCGACGCCGCCTCGGCCATCGCCGGCACGGCGGCCTGGGCGAAGCCCTGCACGAGGTCGCACACGCCGATGATCGCGTAGGCCTGCGGGCGCTTGGCCGACAGCGACAGCGACGAGATGGCCTCGTGCTTGGCGCTCGCGCATTCTCCGCGCTTGAGCTCTTCCCCGCTTCGCTGCAGGCGCGCATAGGAGGCCCCCACGAGCAGCGGCGCGACGGCGAGCGCCAGCCACCCGAGCGCCACGAGCGTGCGCCCCCCGGGAGGCCCGAGAGGCCCACCCTGCCGTCCTTGGGCCGCGCAAGGGCGAGCCCCGCGAGCATGAACATGCCAAGCGTGACGGCGGGCATCTGCCAGTCCCAGTCAAAGCCCTGATGCACCGCCCACGCCAGCCACGCGGCGAAGAGGGCCGCGTAGAGCGGGCGCCCGGGGCCACGGATGCGCGAGGCCAGGCCGCCGAGGACCCCGAAGACAACGACCAGGATCAGCGCGAAGCCCACGACGCCGAGCTCGGCCAGGCTCTGCAGGTAGAGCGAGTGGGCGTCCACCACGTATTCCCTGCGGGTGCGATAGCGCGGGTAGTACTGCTGGTAGGTGCCGGCCCCCGTCCCCCGTAGCTTCTGGGTGTCGTAGATCTTCAGAGCCACTTTCCACAGTGGCACGCGGCCGTTGTTGGCCGGGTCGGTGAGCCGGTCGCGGGTGTGGGCGAAGTTCGAAGTGGAGCTCCCGTGGACGAACTTGTCGTACTCCCGGTGGGCGAACCCTCCCGCGCCGGCCGCCAGTGCGATCGCGACGAGCACGACCCCGGCGGCGGCGCTCACGCCGATGAGGATGGAGCGGCGGGGAGGGGTGCGCACGAGCTCGAGCCGCGCAACCCTGCCGTCCACGAGCAGCAGCGCCGCGCGCAGCAGCGCCGCGCCCAGGACGCAGGCCCCGACCACCACCGCCACGTGGTGGCCCTGAGAGATCGCGATCGGGCTCGTGGGGTGCCTGGTGGCAAGCGCCGTGGCATCCCACGCCGAGCGCATCGCGATCGCGACGGGTGGGGCGACGGCGAGCAGCGCCGTGGGGAGTGTGCTGAAGCGGGTCAGCAGGCAGTAGGCGAGCAGCCCCACGACACCGGCCCCCATCGCCCCGCGCGAGAAGGTCAGCAGCAGGGTGGCCCCGACGGCGGGCAGCACTGCCGCCGCGGCCACTCTCACCGCCGGGTGCTCGGCGCGATCGGCGGTGAGGTGCAGGCCGAGGATCAGCACGATCGCCGCCACCATCCCCTCGGCGTTCCAGTAGGTGAGCGGGTAGTTGAGGCGGTTGGCGAAGAAGCTGCCGGCGGTCGGCCACGTGTGCGGGAGGACACGTGAGAGGAGGCCGATCACGCACACCGCCGCCAGGCCGGCCGCGAGCGCACGTACGAGCCAGGACAGCCGCGCGCGCGTGTAACGAACGGAGCCGAACAGGGCGAGGGCCAGCACGTAGAGCAGCGTGCGGGAGAAGCTGTCGAGCGTGTGGGCCGTGGCGTGCGACCACAGCACCGAGGTCAGCTGGAAGGCGGCGTAGAGGGTCAGGCCGGCGAGGGGGATCGCCAAGGCCCTGTCAAAGCCCTCGAATGGCTTCGCCGCCAGGGTCGTGCGCAGGACGAGTGCCTGGGCCAACACCACCGCCACGAACCCCGGCGCGCTCGGAAAATAGCCCCCGGCGTTGAACGACAGGTAGATGAGCGCCGCGGGCGCGAGCGCCACCAGCGCGACCCACCCGACCCGCTCGAGCGACGAGCGAGTGTTCGTGCGGCTCGCCGACGCCCTGGGCGCCGCCGTTGTGGTCTCGAGCGCTGCCACCGGTAGGCGGGGAGGTTACCCCCAAATGGGCAGAGCGACGCTCGTCTCGGTCCCGGGTGTTGCGAGCGGAAGCCCAGCTTTCAGCGTCGGGGGCACGGCACGTCGTATTTGGCGTCGGTATAGGTGCCGTCTTGGAAGCCGAGCAGGGCCGAGAATGGGTATCCGCCGGGAGGACAGCGGCGCGGAACCGTGACGCCGTGCGGCTGATAGGAGACTCTCCGCCCTGAGACTTGGCGGTGGTAGGTCAAGTGAAGCGGCCCGATCGTCGACCGGAAAGTCTCGAGCGCCACGTCCGGGCCTTCAGGCCACGCTTGCACCAGCGGAACGGCGGTGTCGATGCGCTCCCCGAACGGGTCGGTGTCGGCGAGCACGGTGCCTGGAAGGACGAGTTGGGCGAACACCGGAAAGAGCCCTTCCAGGTAGAAGAGCACTTCGAGGCGATCTTCGACGGGTGGCCCCATGAGCGCGTTGAGCGAGACCTTCTCTTGAAGGTTTCCCGAGCCGAATGGCACGATGGCGGTGGCGTCACCGAACCCGATTCGGGCGTTGGCACTGCATCCCTGGAGTCCTCCCTCGATCAGATTCGCCGGATAGCAGTTGCTCTGCCCCAACGTCGTTGTCGAGATCCCCATGTGGGCCGGCAGGCGCAGATCGAGACTCCTGACCGGCGATGGGGGAGCTCCGTGCGGGCCGCTGATGCGGAACCCAAACTCGATAGTCGTTCGTGCGCCAATCCTGTCAGGGCGGAAAGCGACCTTCAGACGGACGCTCTGCGTTGCGCTGGAGCTGCTTGTGAAGCATGCCCAGCCCGTGAGGGCAAGCGCAAGTGGTCGAGCAAGGCTCACCGTGCCTTGCTCCTGTCAAGGGCTGCTATAGGACGGCCCAGCCATGGGCTTTGATACTCATGTTGAAGTGCTGCCGGTTGATCGTCCCGCTGAACCCGAGATTCTTGCCGGAGGCGTGCTTGTAGGTTCCGGTGCCGTGCGTGATCGTGAGTGTTCCGCCGAAGTAGCCGGTTGAGCCCTTCACGATGTATTTGGCCTGCGCGATACCGCTGATCGAGCCACCGTGTGGATAGATCGTGAAGGTGGCCGTCACATGCCCTGGGGAAAGCGTCAACGCTGCGGTGACGGGGGCGTTGAACGTGCCCGCGGCTTGACCTCGCTCGCCCAGCGTCGATTCGTATTCGTTGTTGTGCGTGAGACGCAGTTGAGCGTTCTCGACGAGGTACATCTTCCTTGCCTGCCTTGCCCTGACGTCACCCCGCGAGGCCTGCGCGGTCAGGCTGATCGTGCTCGCCGCAAGCGCAGTCGCGCACATGAGGACCGTCAGCCGGCGCGGGAGCGTGCCAAAAGCAATGGGCATTTGGAGAGCATACATTCCGATTGCGGTGGCGATCCCGGCAGGCCGGCTCTCCGGCTAGGGTCATCGCGGCGTGGCAGTTCGTCGGCGACACTGGACGTCATAAAGCGCTTTTGAGTACGATCGGACAGGCCATGACAGGAAGGGAGAGACGTTCAAGCCCAAAGGGTGACCTGACTCCGAGCATGGCGGTGCTTGGTCTGCTCTGCGAACGCCCCGACTCGGCTTCGCGTATAGGGGTCCGCCTGGAACGGCGATATCCGCACGGCCGCTGGGCTAAAACGACCAACTATGCGATTTTCTTAGAACTCGCCGAGCGCGGCGCGATCGAAAAGCTCCGCCCGGGCATCACAGCGCCCGACGATGTCTACGAGACGACCTCACTGGGCGCCGCCGAGTTCAGGGTATGGCTGCGGGAAGCCGTGAAAGCGCCCCCGCGGATACGTGACCCGATGCAGGCGTGGGTACAGCACTCCGATGAATCTGAACTGCCCGAGATGATTCACGCTATCGGGGAGATGCAGGAGAGCTGGCGTGCGGAATACGAAAAGGCCCAGGAACGTCTGAAAGCGCAGTTGGAGCTCGGGAGACTCGGCCCGTCGGATGGCTCTGACTGGCAGGGTCGCTCGAGGTACGCGGTTCTTGAGGACATGATGAGGATGTGTGCTCAGCAAGTGAAGCGGTGCATGGCGCTTCGGGCGCAGCTTGAAAACCGGGAGATGCATCAGGAGGACTCAGTGGTTGGTGATGGGTGAGTCGGTGTTGCGGTTGGTTGGGGTTGGGCGTGGTTTTCGGCGTGGGCGGCGGCGGTGGCAGGTGTTGGTGGACGTGTCGTTGTCGGTCGCGGCGGGTGAGGTGGTTGGGGTTGTTGGTTCTCGGGGTGAGGGCAAGACGACGTTGCTCGAGGTGGCGGCTGGGATTGAGTTGCCGGACGAGGGGCAGGTGTGGCTCGAGGGCGACGATCTGACGGCTTGTTCTGTTGAGGTGCGCTCGGAGTTGTTGGGTGGTCGGGTTTCGTGGATGCATCGTGAGGGGATGGGCGGTTTCAGGGTGCTCGACTATGTGGGTCTGCCGTTGGCGATGGGTCGCGGCGGGCGCATGCGCGAGGCGGACGATCTGGCGCTTGAGGCGTTGTCCCGTTTCGGTGTAGAGAGTTGTGCGCGACGGGGTTGGGATGAACTGTCTAACTGGGAGCGCCTGCTCGTCGTGTTCGCTCGGGGGTTTGTGGGTCGTCCTCGGTTGATGGTGATTGACGATTTGTTGGATGGTCTTGGGCCTCGCAGGACGAGGGAGGCGAGCGAGCTGCTGTTGTCTGTCGCACAGGAGCTGGGGTGCGGAGTGTTGGTCGGCTCCTGCGACTTCGAGGCGGTCGTGTTGGCCGACCGTGTCCTGTGCTTCGACGGTGCCGGTGGCCTGCAGATCATGTCCAGCCAGGACAACGTCCTCAATGTCATCGACCTGCCCCACACTCGCCGGCAGGTCTCAGGTCGCAGACGGGCATAAGTGCTCGAGCTAAGCGACCTCATAAAGCACTACAAGGTCGGCGATGGTCCGGCGATCTGCGCTGTGGACGGGGTTTCGTTGACCGCGGTTGACGGCGAGTTTGTGGCTCTCTACGGGCCCAGTGGCTCTGGCAAGACGACGCTGTTGGAACTCATCGCGGGAGCCCAACGACCCGATGGGGGGGCCGTGCTGCTCGACGGCCGAGATATTTGTGCGCTGTCCGAGAGAGAGCTTGACGAGTACAGGCTGACGCAGCTCGGGATCATCGGGCAGCCGCAGGAACTGATTCCCGGCGCGCTCGCGATCGAGAATGCCTCACTGAGACTGCTCCTGAGCGATACGCGCAAAGCCAACACCACCGTCGAACCACTGATGGTGCGACTCGGCCTTGGAGAGAGAATGGAGCACCGCACGGAGGAGTTGTCGATGGGCGAGCGCCAGCGTGTGATGATCGCGATGGCGCTTGCTACAAATCCAAGGCTCGTGCTGGCCGACGAGCCGACCGGGAATCTGGACACCAATCGGACCAAGGAAGTGCTGGGGCTTCTCCGCGAGGTCTGCACCGAGCGTAACGCGACGGTCCTCCTCGCGACACACGATCCGCTGGCGGCCGGCTTCGCCGACCAGATCCACGAGCTTCGCGACGGGCACCTACGCAAGTACCTCCCCGATGATACGCCGGTAACCACGGGGCGCCTGGGGCAACACGCATGAGACCCCGCGCGCGACGGATGAGCGTCTCAGATCTGCTCTATCTATATCGTGCGCGACTGCGGGCAAAGAGCGTCGTCGTCCAGGACCTCTTCGCGATTCTCGGGATCGCTGTGGGTGTCGCTCTGTTGTTTGCCTCACAGGTGTCCAGCACGAGCCTCACGCGTTCTGTGCAGAAACTGAGCAGTCAGCTCGTCGGCAACGCGCAGTATCAACTGGATGCCAGAGGCCCGGCTGGTGTGAGCGAACGGTTGCTCGGCCAAACAAAGCGACTACCCGGCGTGAAGTCCGCCTTGCCGATCCTTGAGCAGCAGGCGAACCTGACCGGCGAAAATGGTCGCCGGCAGTCGGTCGACCTGATAGGCACCGACCCTCGCTTTGCTCATTTCGGCGGGTCAAAATTGCGACCGTTCAGTCCCAGGCAACTCGCCGCGCAACAAGCGCTAGCGCTCCCCACGCCGATCGCGAACCGCCTCGGCAGCCTGACTCTCGGTACCGTCCAGCTACAGGTCGGCGCGCGGCTTACAGCTGCTTTGGTAGGAGCCACTCTGGGCGAAGCGGAAATCGGCAGTCTGTCCCACAGTCCCGTGGCAATAGCGCCGATCGGCTATGCGCAACGGGTGACTGGGATGAGACGGATTACGCGCATTTTCGTCCAGGCGCAGCCCGGCCGCGATCGCGAAGTGCAATCGGGACTACGTCGTTTGGCCAGCATCACGCACGTGAATCTGGAGCCCGCGAACTTCGACGCCACCCTGTTCGCCGTGGCTGCTCTCCCGGAGAATCAGTCCGAGACCCTGTTCTCGGCGATCAGTGCGATTGTCGGGTTCATGCTCGCGCTCAATGCCATGCTGATCACCGTGCCGCGGCGCCGTCAGTTGCTCGCACACGTCCGCTTCCAGGGCGCCAATCGCATGATGGCTTTGCAGATCCTGATGTTTGACGCATTGATTCTCGGAGTCCTGGCTTGCATCCTGGGTCTGATACTCGGCGATGGATTGTCGATCTTCGTGTTCCATTCAACTCCCGGCTATCTGTCATTTGCGTTTCCTGTCGGGAACGGGCGGATCGTGACGTGGCAGTCGGTCTTTGTCGCTATCGCCGCCGGGATGCTGGCAGCAGGCGTGGGGGTGCTCTGGCCTTTGCGCGACGCGTTTTGGCGTCCTCGTGAACATGGGGGAGAAGTTCACCGTTTATGGGCAGTCGGTCGTGCCCTGGTCGGGATTTTCGGGTTCGCCGTCACCACTGTCATCTTGGTCGCTCACCCACAGGACTCGAAGCTCGGCAACCTCACGCTTGTCGTGGCGCTGCTGTGCGCATTGCCGTTCCTCTTCGACGGAGCCGTGGCGGTGTTTGCCTGGCTCCAGCCGGCGTTGAATAGGTCGTCGCCGCGGATCGCGCTCACGCACTTGCGGACTCAGCCGACGCGTGTCCGGTCTCTGGCGATCGTCGCTACCAGCGCGGTTGCCGTGTTCGGCGTCGTCTCGATTCAGGGTGCGCAGCGAAACCTTCAGCGTGGCCTTGACACCTCTGCGTATGGCATTGACTCGAGCGCGGATGTGTGGGTGACTCCTCGTGGCGAATCCAACGCGTTCGCCACGACGCCGTTCAGATATGGGGACCTCGGTAGCCTGGGGCGCCTTCCAGGGGTAGAGCGCGTGAGTGTGTATCGCGGAAGCTTCCTCACGTGGGGCGATAGAAAGCTTTGGATTTTGGCGTCGCCCGCCGATAGCTCACGGCCGATCCCTGGGAGCGAGCTGGTCGCCGGCGATCTTGCTTCGGCGAACGCGAGGCTTCGCGAAGGCGGCTGGGCGGTCGTCTCAAAGGCGCTTGCCGGCGAACGTGGCCTGCGAGTGGGGGCATCATTCGCGATCCCCTCACCCCAGCCAGAGACCTTCAGGGTGGCTGCGCTCAGCACGAACCTCGGATGGCCGCCAGGGGCGATCATCGTCAATTCGACGGACTACGCTCGCGCCTGGGGAAATCTCGATCCGAGCGGTCTTGAGATCCAGACAACGCCCAACGCATCGGCCGCGGCCGTGCGAACGAGCGTGCAGGCCGCGCTGGGCACGCACAGCGGCCTGGTCGTAGAAACCAGCCTCGAACGTGAGCGGCGTCACTACTCGCTGGCGAGCCAGGGTCTGGTGCGACTCACACAGATTCGCGAGTTGGTACTGATCGCCGCGATGCTGGCGCTCGTCGGGGCGCTCGGGTCGATGATCTGGCAGCGCCGCGGCTATGTGGCGTTCCTTCGCTGCCAGGGTTTCCGCAAGCCTGTTCTTTGGCGCTGGCTTCTGTGGGAGAGTGCACTGCTTCTCGGCGTCGGTTGCCTGACCGGCGCCGTCTTCGGCGTGTACGGACAGCTCTTGTTGAGTCACGCTCTTGCGAGCGTCACGGGCTTCCCCATCTCCTTCGGCGTAGAAGGGTTCGTAGCACTCACGACATTCGCGCTCGTGAGCGTCGCTGCCGTCGTGGTCATCGCCATCCCGGGATATCTCCTGGTGCGTGTTCGGCCACGAGCGGTCCGCCCGGTCAGCTAACCCGGGCACCGGGCGAACAAACCGCGACAACGGCGGCGCTCTCGGCACTCCAGTTGCGTGTGCTCGGCCAAGCGGTCGGTCGCGAGTTGACGTGGGCACTGCCCGCCGTCGCGCGCGAGGTACGTGCTTGGCGTTCGGTCGCGATGGCGATCCCCGACGGACCGATACGCCAAGACGCGCTGAGCTCGCTGGCCAACAAGCGAGGCCACACCGACGGCGCCGCACTCTTCTGCATTCTCACCCGCGCGCGCGAGCCCGCCTTGCTTCGTTTGCTCGTTGCCTACGAGATCATGTGGGACTTCCTCGACTCGGTCAACGAGCGGGGCGCCGCACGCGGCCAAATCAACGGCAAGCAGCTGCATCTGGCGCTTGTTGACGGTCTGGATCCTGACCGGCCGGTCTCTGACTACTACCGCCACCACCCATGGCGCGAGGATGGGGGCTACCTCGACGCGCTTGTCCAAACCTGCAGAAAAGCCTGTGCCCTGCTCCCGTCCTATGAGGTCGCGCGCCCGCTGCTGATTCAAGAGGCCTGGCGGGCTCAGGTGCTCGCTATCAATCACGAGCTCGATCCAGGACGGCGCGAAGATGCGTTGCGCCAGTGGTCCCTTCGCGAGTGGCCAAATGGACACGAGGCAAGCTGGTATGAGCTCACAGGCGCCGCGAGCGCGTCGCTCACGATCCATGCCCTACTGGCGCTCGCCGCGGAACCACATGTGGGCCCTTCGGCAATTACGGGTGTCTATCGCGTCTATGGCCCGTGGATCTCGGCCGCGACCACGATGCTCGACAGCTACGTCGATCAGATCGAGGACGACGTCAATGGTGACCACAGCTACCTCGCGCACTACCCGACGGCGGACATCGCGACACGGCGGCTGGGGGCGCTCATCGGTCGCTCTATGCGGGAAGCGAAAAGCCTCCCCGACGGCGAGCGACACATCCTGATCGTCGCGTGCATGGCCGCGATGTACCTGTCAAAGAGCAGCGCTTGGACACCGACGCTGCGTCCTCGGACCCGTCAGATCCTCGCGACCGCCGGTCCCCTGGTCCGCTTGCTGTTGCCAATTCTACGGCTGTGGCGAATCACCTACTCACAACGTTCGACGTGACCACGAAGGAGACAAAATGGAATTTCCCAATACGACCTCGCGGACGGCAGGCAAGCGCCGTGACCTCCCCCCAACAGCGTTTCTGCCGAGCGCGGTTGAAACGCTTGCCTGTCGTCTGCGGCCGTTGGAGTACCTCGAGTGGTGTCGCAGGAAGATAGGCCCGCGATTCACCGTGTATCCAATCGATATGCCGCCGCTGGTGTTCCTTACCAACCCTCAGGACATCCGAGCAGTCGTAACGGCCCCGCTGGACATGCTGCACGCCGGTGCCGGGGCCGGCGTGACAGTACCGCTCTTTGGCGAGGACTCGTTCATCCTGCGCGATGAGGATGGCTATCTGAATGGACGCAACGCGATCATCCCGGCGTTTCACCACCGTGTCGTACTCGAGCACAGGGAAATGATTGAAGAGATGGCCGACCGGGAGGTGTCTTCGTGGCCGCTCGACACGCCGGTAGCGATCCACTCCCGTCTACGCGTCTTTGCATTGACAGCCATGTTGAGAACAGTCTTTGGGGACGGTGACGACCCAATGGTGGACCTGTTGCGCGAGGCACTCTTGGCGATGCTGTCCGTCACGGCAAGCCTTGTCCTGCAAGAGCCCAGACTCAACCGGCTGCCAGGTTGGCGAGCCACGTGGAGGCGATTTGTCAAGGACCGCGATGAAGTTGACCGGCTGGTGGCGAGTCTCATCGCTCGACGTCGAGCGATGACGGGCACGCGGCGCGACATGCTCGAAATGTTGCTCGAAGCACGGCGTCCGGATGGCGCACCGATGTCTGAGAAAGAACTCCGCGACAACCTGGTCTCAGTCATAACCGCGGGGCACGAGACGACTGCCTCGTCCCTCGCGTGGGGATTCCAGCTGATGGCGCACCACCCGACCGCTCAGGATCGGCTGATCGATGAGATCGACCGAGGCGGAGGCGAGGAGTATCTGGCGGCCACGGTCAGCGAGGTGTTGCGCCACCGTCCTGTCTTCCTGTTCACGGTCCCCCGTGCGGTAGCCCAGCCGATCGAGATCAACGGATGGACCTACCATCCACCCGCACACCTCTTGGGGTGCACCTATCTGATGCATCACGACCCCGCACTTTTCGTGGGGCCTCACGAGTTTCGTCCAGAGCGGTTCCTGGAGCCGGCCCCAACGAAATGGACATGGCTTCCGTGGGGAGGCGGGCAGAAAACCTGTCCTGGCCGGCACCTGGCGCTACTGGAGATGCGCACCGTGCTCCGCGCGACGCTTTCCTCGCGTCGGATCCTTCCCACGAGCAGAGCGATGGAGCACGCGCGATGGCGCAGCGTGATCGTCACGCCGCACGCCGGTTCGAGGATCGTGCTACGCAGGCTCCGCCCCGGCGCCGGTCGTCTACGGTCGCGACCGCCGCACCCCCTTTTTTAGCGCGTTTCGTTTTGCGCAGAATGTTTCTCTTTTGCGCAGAACAAATTCGCTCCGAGGAGGCATTCTATCTGTCAGGCTCGCTTTCAAATGGTGGTCACGGACGAGCATCTCCGTAGGAGGGGGCACGAGATTGAAGCAGGCGCGCGCCAGGCCCGCGGTCCTCAAGGCGCGCCTCGACCCGCGAGCTGTTCGCGGTGCGAGACGATGACGACGAGCAGAATGGCTTGACCAGTCCGGTAGGCCAAGCCGATGCTCGAGGCTCTTCGAGCAGTGCATCGGCGACCCGAACCTGGCTGACCCCAGACGGGCGATGGTCTCTGTCGGTGCAGTACGGCATCGCCATCTTGGAATCCTTCTCGCGGGAGTCTCAGGCGCTGGGGATCGCCGAGCTAGCAGACATGGTCGGGATGAGCCGCTCCACGACTCACCGCAATGTCATAACGCTCGTGGCCCTCGGCTGCCTGGAGCAAGACGCCAAGCGCAAGTACCGCCTGTCCACGCGGGCCGCCAGACCCGGAAGCGTCATGATCAGGACAATACGTCGGCAGGTGCGGGCGGGGGCGGCGCTCAAGAAGCTGCGCAACGATGTCGGCTACACCGTGAGCATGGGAGTGCTCGACGGAGACCGTGTTGTCTACATACATCGACTGTTCGGTCGCCGGCCGGGACAGTACGAGATCGACATGGACCTTGGGGTGGGGGCAAACGTTCCCGTGTACTGCACAGCTCTGGGCAAGATGCTGCTCGCAAGCGTCTCCCGACGCCGAACGTCGTGAACTGCTCGCGGGGCTGGATCTCATCCCCCATGGCCCCAAGTCGATCACACTGGAGAGCGAGCTCAACAGGGAGCTTGACCGCATCAGTGTCCGCGGCGAAGTTGTCAGCGACGAAGAGCTTGTTTTCGGCGCACGTTCGATCGCTGTGATCGTCCCGGGCTCGCACGGCGAACATCCGGTCGCGATCGAGGTGACGGTGCCCTCGAACGCCTACACGGCGGACCGGCTCGCTGAGGAGATGGGGCCCCGCTTGAAGCGGACAGCCGGGTTGATCTCCAAGTATCGGGAGCAGTAGGGGCTCCGAGCAACCGTGGCCGATGGCCCGGCAGGGCCTACTTTGACGATCCGGGATGAAGCGCTTGCGGCCTGCCCGGTCTTTTCGCCGGGGCTCGATGTCGCAACGAGCTGGTATTTACCTGGTCTCAGCTGGTGGCCCGCGAGCCGGCCTGCGCCAGGGTCGTGCGCAGTACGAGCGCTTGGGCGAATACGACCGCGGCGAACCCGGTGCGCTGGGTCGACCGCGGTGAGATAGAAGCTCAACTTGCCGGCGAACTCGGGCTTGAAGTCCTCGATCTTGAGATCGATTACTACGAAGCGCCGCAGGATGTAGTTGTAGAAAAGCAGGTCGATGAAGAACTCCTGGTCCTCGCCGGTCTCCTCATCGAGGATCTTCAGCGGAAACTGTCGCCCGACCAGCGCAAAGCCGTGGCCCATCTCCATCAGGAAGGACTGGATGTTGTTGAGCAGGGCAAGCTCAAGGTCCTGCTCCTTGGCTCTCTCGGAGAGGCCGAGGAACTCGAAGTTGTAGGGGTCCTTGATGGTGTCCCGCACGAGCTCGGACTCGGGTGCCGGGAGAGAGTGCTCGAAGCTCGTGAGCGCATTGCCCCTGCGACCTCTGAGATCGGTCGCGATCTGGGCTTCGAGGACCTTGCGCGACCAGCTGTGCTGGATGGCTTCGGCGGCGTACCAGAGGCGGGTGTCGCGGTCTTTCAGTTTGGTGAGTAGGGCGATGTTGTGCCCCCAGGGCAATTGTCTAACGGGCTGTTGGACAATTGCGTCGGCACTATCCCTGGGCCAGGCGTCGGCGAAGCGGCGCATGTGGTGGAGGTTGGCGCGCGAGAGGCCGGTCATCTCCGGAAAGTCGCGACGGAGATCCGCAGCCAGGCGGCCGATGACCTTGGCACCCCAACCCTCACGGTGCTCGCGCTCAAGAATCTCATGCCCGATCTCCCAGTAGAGCTCGATCATCTCGCCGCTGGCGGCGAGGACGGCGCGAGTGCGTGCGGTTGCGATCCGCGCCTTGACCTCGGCGAGGAACTCTGGATAGTCGGCCGGCAACGGCGTCGCGGGGTGCTTGATCGATTGAGCCACGGACTGGTTGTAGCCTGGGCCGATGGTGGCCGCTTCGGAGGCTCTCCTGGTGAGGTGGCCTTTGATGAGCGAGCCGCTATCAGGAATCCCCCACGGTTGTGCGGGATCGGGGATGAAGGGACCGCCAGCCACTGGTTCGGGTGGAACGTCCGAGACCACGAACCTGGCCGAAAAACGCTCAGCGTCGGTACTGCCGGTCACGTCTTCTGAAGGGTGGGCGCCGCTCAATCGAACCTGCTGACTGGACAAATTCGCTCCAGTCAGGAGGCTTGCCGTTCTATCCCCCAACGTGTCCGGTTGGGACGCGACTCGTTGGCTGAACACCGGCACGTGGCTGGCTCGCTTCAACCTCGCGGTCAGACCCGAGCACCCATCGCTCTCGATCCTGACGTTTAAGGCGGTTGCCTACGCTCGTCGGGGGTGTTTTGGGCGCATCCGCACGGGTGGAAGGGGGCCGGTGCCTCTGCACCATGACACGGTGCAGATTATCCTTGATCACTCGTTGCGGGCCGTCTTCGAACCCACGAAATTACGACGAGCTGACCGTGTGCAGCTACTCGTTGCTCTCCCGGGCAAGGCAAGCCACAGGTCGAAGCTTCCCCTTGATCCCGAAACCATCCTGCGGTGCGCAGCGGCGTGAGTCGCACCCGAGCGTTGCGCCGCCGCTGGTACGCATCCGCCAAGGCCGGTTGAATATTCACCCCCGTTGGAGGTGTCGGGTTGGTGCTGCTGCGCTTCGATGAGGTTGGATACTAGAAACGTCGGCCCGATCGTCGCCCGAACAATGGCTTGTAGTCGCGTTGATGGCCGTGGCTGGATCACGGTCGCCGACTTGTAAAGCAGGATTGCCGGCCCAAATCTCCCACGGACCGGTATCCCTGACCAATACCGAGTTCGCCCCAAGAACAGTTCCTTGTGCAAGAATACGCGGCTGGGAGCCAGCGAGGACTACAGCACCGACTCCAAGAACGCAGTCATCCTCGACCGTGACATGGGCTAGACGACCCGGCCTGTAGATATCACTTCGACCAATCGTCACTCGCGGATAAAGCTGGACGCGATTGCCGATAGTCACAAACGGACTGAGCGTCACGCCATAACCACGATGGCGTAGCGCAAGATCTGCGCCAATCTCAACCTTAGGCGGAATATCAATGCCAAACAACAGTAGTGCCTCACGATAAAGACGACCAAGACCCGGGTCACGGCGATGTCGAACGGCGAACGTGATGAGAGCGGTGGGGGAAGGACCTCGTGTACTCATACGAGCAACTATATCGAAATGTTGAAATATGCGAGCTTTAGTTCCGCTCCAACGGTGGAGGCAGTTACCGAGGCGAGGAGCGTTTGCTCGACCCGCAGCGTTGCAAGATGGGCAGGATCGACGGAGAGGAGCTTTCCGCGCCTTGACGATCTGCCTGGTGCGTGGGTGGCGGCTCTCGATGCCGGCTCAGTAGTGGGCGCGGCGCTTGGGTTCTCTGCCTGAGCCCGCATGGACATGACAGATTTTCCCAACCGACCGAGTAGAGTCTGCGCCAATTTCCGACGGAAGTAAGCCTGTGGTCGAACGTCATCGTGAGCTATATCACTACGGTCTTATCCGCCGTCAGCTACAGGCGTTGATCGAAATGGAACCCAGCGGGGCTTGCTCAAAGTCAGGTCCTCACGATGTCTAGCGATGAAGTCTCGATCGCCCCACCACTTCGCCAGGTCTTATGCGATACTTCGCGAGTGCTCAATCCACGCACCTCACGAGCGGCAGATCGCCTCCGGCGTTCAAAGCTGAGAATTCTGGTATCAAAGTGGAGACACCGTGGGCTCACGTCCGCCGATGTGGTGTTGGCGTCATACCCACGCTCCGGAAACACATGGACGAAGTTCATGCTAGCCGAGTTGCTAACGGGCTCAGAGGTGGATTTTTACTCGAACACTGAGATGGTCCCCATAGTGCGCCATCATCTTCAAGCCCCACGCCTCCTGCCCGGAGGCGGCCGGCTCATGACGACCCATGAGCCGTATAGCAGGGTGTACAACCGTGCAATCTATCTCGTGCGCGACGTTCGGGATGTGGCGCTTTCTTTTCGAAAGCTGCGCACCGTAGAGGGCTTTAGAGAGGACAGCTTCGATGACTTCCTAGTGAGGTTTGCCCGTGGTCAAGTCGCGGGCTATGGCAGCTGGCAAGCTCACGTGACATCATGGCTTGCGGCAGCTGATGTCAGCTCCAATATTCTAGTTGTGCGCTATGAGGATCTCATCGATGATACTGTAACGAAGTTGGGTGAGATGGCACGATTTGTCGGTATTTCAATCGATGACGCACGGCTACGTGAGGTCGTCGAGAACAACCGCCCGGCCAAGATGCGCAATCGTAAGACCAAGTACTCCGACGAGCGTATGTCCGTGACTGTTGGCGATGGCAGTTATCACGCTTGGCGTACCCAGTACTCTGATGCAGAGCTAGCTCTCCTTCAGCCGACAATGCCTGCGATGCGGCGGGCGGGCTATCTGGTTGGGGATAGCTCAGAGTCCGTGCACCCGACCCCCTCGAGTCTCCCGCACTTGTAGGGCGCGCCTGAGATTCTGACCGCGATCTTTCGGCGCTTTCGATCTCTCGGCAGAATAGAAATACTGCGCACTCGGCATGCCACCCTATCTCGATACCCTTGTTCCCATGCTCCATAACGTGCTCCTCTAATCCCAGGAGCTCTGTGGCGCGTACCGAGACACACCTAGATGCTCAAGATGATCCTCACCCGAGTGCCTCCAGGGGGTGCAGCGCTGTGGTAGTGGTCACAGCGTTCCGCTTGCGCCAGTCAACGAATGGTGGGCTGCTGCAGTGTCTTTGATAGATTCGTCGGAAATCAGAACGGGTCTTCCGGGCGGAGCCGTGCGTGACACTGCCATACCATTCTCGCCAGTTGCTCCCCGGACGCGGTTCGGTGATCGGGATGCAATCTTCTTGCTTGGAGCTCTCATCCTATGCGTACTCATCCCCGGCATGTTGGGAGACTGGCAAGTAACTAACCGTCCGGGAGCGATTGGCTCCGTCGCGTTGCAACTTGTGATCACCGCTTGGGCCGGGCTACGGCTCGCGAGAATCTCAGCACGGGGAGAAGCTCGGCCATTCGCCATTGTCTTCTGGTTGTACGTCTATGTGTGGCTAGGACTTACCGGCTTGCTACAGGTCATCCACCAGACCGCTCCATGGCCGATTTCGATTAATCCCTCCGCATTTCAGCGGGGACAGATTGTTATCTTGCTCGGTATCGCCGCTCTCGAGATCGGCCACTTGTTTCCAAAACGTATACAGACTCCAAGCATCGAGAGTCTAGAACCGGTTAGCCGACGTATAGTTGGCTCCCGAGTAACCATGCTTGTAGCGTTTGTTTTTCTAACAGCACCACTGTGGTATCAAGAGCTTGGCGGTCTTCATAGTCTTTTTACTAGCCGTGAGGAACTCAAGGAAACGATCTATGCCAGTGGGCGCGGGGGTCTTAGTTTGGCTACCGGGGGCATCATTATCTCGCTCGCCACCGTTCCCAGCTTCTTGGCATTGTATGCCGTGATTGTCACCCGACAATACAAGTTGTGGCGAAATCGCTCACGTCTGATTATTGTCATCCTTGCAGCCATCGCCTTTGTGCTGAATAGCCCGATCGCGGCTCCGCGGTTCTGGGTAGCCACAATGCTAATTGCTTTGATTTTTGCTATACCGCTAGTACAGAAACGAGCGATGGCAACGCGAACGGTTGTAGTGGCAGCACTCGTCGGTAGTATCGTCCTGTTCCCCTACGCTGCATTCTTTCGATACTCGTCTGGATTTAAGCAACCTCCCGGTATTACACAAACTCTCATAACGAAGCCAGACTACGACTCGTTTGAGATGATTACAGCCGGAGTACAGTACACCATGGACACCGGGCATCTCGATGGCAAGCAGTTGCTTTCGGATCTATTCTTCTTTGTGCCTCGCGCCCTATGGCCAACCAAGGCACAAGACACGGGAGCAGTTATCGCTAGTCATAATAATTTGGCTTACACAAATCTGTCGGCACCGCTTTGGATCGAGATGTACATCGATTTTGGTTACCTAGGCGTAGTTATTATGTTTTTCCTGTACGGAAGACTGATGCGCCGAGCAGATGACAGGTTTGTAAGGGGTGACTCCCCATTGGCCCAGTTTATGATCCCGCTCCTCGCTGGCTACAGCTGCATCTTGCTGCGTGGCGCCTTGCTCCAATCAATGGCTCGCCTGGCCGTGATGCTAGCCATCATGTGGATGATTTCAGCGCGGTCAAAGTCATCGCCAAACTCGACATCTGCGACCTCGGCTCGATTCCCAGGGTGATCACATGATTTTGATTGTCTCGGCTATCGTTACAGTAGTGTATGCCAAACACTGAGTGTAAACTTCCGTGAAAGGTAGATACATAAAATTGCATGGTCAAGATAGTGACAGCCCTTGCCATGCGTCACATCTCGGGCAAGCAGGCCACATAGGCCTTGCAAAATGAGGGTTGTCCTAGTAAATAAGTACGCTTGGGTTACCGGAGGAGCTGATCGTCACTGTTTGGCATTGGCTGACGGGCTGCGGTCGCGAGGTCATGAAGTTATGTATCTCTCAACGGCGGATGAGCGAAACATTGAGAAGCAAGGGATATTCGTACCGACCACCGTCACTAATAAAAACCGCGAAACAATGAAATACAAACAGGCCGCTAAAGTAGCTGCTTTTGCGCTCTGGAATCCAGATGTGGCGACAGCAACCAAGGAGTTGCTGGATTCCTTTAGCCCTGATGTTGTACATCTCCATAAGCTCTACCCCCAGCTATCTGTGGCCCCCGTGGTTATTGCGGCGAGGCGCAATGTTACTGTCGTACAGACGATTCATGATTGTGAGTTTATTTCGGCGTCTACCGTCGACAATAGTGGTTCATGGCTAGATCGTGATGAAAAGCGGATAGCATATAGAACATTGAATACTGTGCTCTTTGGGGTCAAGCGACTGGTGCATGTGCCTCGTGTTAATAATTGGATATCAGTATCTCGGACTGCAGGCGAAATATCTAGTAAGTATGGTATAGATACGACGGTAGTCCCACATTTTACTGAGCCAAGGGCTGATGATCTGCCTGCATTCAAGGATCGCAAGGGCGTCGTATTCGTAGGTAGACTCTCAGAGGAAAAGGGTTTCCCGCATGTCCTAGAGTTGGCAAGACTTCTTCCCGAGATGTCAATCGTCGTTGTGGGTGATGGAGTTCTGGAGGCCGAAGTGCGCCAGGCTGAGGGTTGCCTAAAGGGCCTGAGTTACCGTGGACGGCTTGATCCTCCTGCCGTCGCCCGAGAGTTGGCGCTTGCTCGCCTGGTGATTATGCCGTCACTTCGATGGGAGCCAGGAGGCCTAGTGGCGCTTGAGGCAATGGCCGCCGGGACGCCTGTTGTAGCGTATGATCGTGGTGGCTTCGCAGAGTACGTTAGAGATGCTGGCGCGGGAATAATTGTGGCTCCAACAGCAACTTCGATGGCTGAGGCGGTTGCGTTGCTTTACGATGACCGTGAGCGCTGGGAGGGAATGTCAAGCCGGGCACGCGAGGCAATCGACCGTGACCATTGTCACACCTCCTATATTGATCGAATAGAAAATGTCTATCTACAGGCAATTAACTCTAAATGATCACAATTCGGTTAAGCGGCTGGTATAGCGACAGAGGCATACTCGCATCGCTCCTCCGTTCGCTGGCCGGTGTAGCGACATAGGGACTATTCATTTGAGCATTTTGGAGACCCACGAGCTCGATGACGGTCTCCCCATCAGTTACCTGTTACTCAAGCTGGCGAGTTAGTGCTGGTGACCGATCGCTGGTCGAGTTCAAACGGCTGATTCGGTGGAACCCAAACGCGTAGACGGCCCAACAAGCGACCACGAACAGCGCAAACGCTGTCAGCATGCTTCCGAGGGCGGCGGCCGCCAAAATCATCCCCGAGGCCAAAGCTGTTATAGACAAAGAGTTGAATGCGAGGAATCTGCCTTCGCCGTGTGCGACGAGCACGCCCTCTACCAGCCCATATAGAACACGGGCTGGACCGGCGAGCAGTGCCAGCGCGAGATAGTCAGCACTTTTGGCATACGCCGGTCGTCCCAGTGCGTCAAATAGCGATCCAACGATCGGGGTAAAGGCCACGATGATAGCTGCAAGCACAAACGGAACGATGATGGCAAAGTGCTCACGCTGGGAGATCGTCAAGTTTTTGTTACCCTTGCTAAGTTCTCGTGTAGCATGGGGAACTACTGCACCTATAATAACTGATGCCATGCGCAGGGGAACGGAAAGAAGGACGAGAGCAACGTCAACTATGGCGACTACGGTGTAGGAACTGAGCGCCGCCGCGAGGCGCACAATTAGTGGGAGGATGGTAATACCCACGGTAGCCGCGCCGATCCACATCGAGAAGCCAAGTAGTTGGCGAGAGCTGGGTGTCGAGGGGACTGGAGGCGTAGCGGGATGGTCAGTATCGGAAGCATGTTTAGGAGATGTTTGGACTGTAAAAAAAATTGCTGCGGCAAGTCCAATGACATTACCCACGCAGAAGACTCCGAATGCGGACAACGAGGTCACACCCAATCCAGATATCAGCAAAAGACAGAGTAGTGTAACTTCACCGACACCGCCGATTGGCATGATCGAGGCCGCTCGACCCATCCGTCCACGTCCTCGCAAAACCCCCATGATTATCACTGCATAAACGAGAGAAAAGAGACCAACTGCGCCGAGCAGAAAAGCTAACGGCGAGTTTAGGATGACGGCGGCTGTGGTAGCGACAAACGCCGCTGCAATGGTGGTCGGCAAGACACCTGCCCGGAAGGCGGAGCGGACAATGCCAGAATCGTCCGCAGGGGTTATGAGTGCTATATACCGTGCGACCCCGTTTGGCAGACCGCTAGCGCCAATTATCCAGACGAAGTTGTAGATACTGAGAATGAGCGACAGCCGACCGTATGCAGCGGGCACAAGTACCGAGACGAGAATGGTTCGGAAGATGAGCTGGGCAAGGACTATGCCGACACTCCCGGCTCCAAGCAGCACGATGTCGTGTCGGACGCTCCGCCAGATTGATTCGGAGCCTGACGTGCGCAAATCATGCGCTGAGGATTCGGTAGGTGGCAACTCCTCGCCAGAAAGCTCGCGACTATTCGGAGGCATGTCGATGTCCTTTTCGACGGCAGGCATATAGTTCAGCTTATGGCATTTGCCGTCGATATCCGCAGTGGGGTTGCACTCTCAGCCTATGGCAGTCTGGATGTCGCCATGATGTACGCTGGCCGAGGTCTCGCGGGTGTGTATGCCATGTTGGGGCGAGGGCGTAGTACTGCGGTCGGTATCTGGTGAGATCGACTCTTGTCATGCACATATCGCCTATCCACTGATGAGATAGCGATGATGAGGTGTCTTCCGTTGCCATCTAGCGGGTAGGGTTCCAGGGTCGCCCAATTGACTGGATCACCTACGTCAGATAGCAATCGCTTAGGCTTTTGGCGCAATGATGCTAAAAATCCAACTCTGGAGCTACAACTACGACCCCGAGCCGACGGGTATCGGGCCCGTGAGCAAGGTCTGGGCGGAGGGGTTGCGCGACCGCGGACATGAGGTCGAGGTCATTGCGGCGCATCCCCACTACCCGGAGCCGGTGTGGGGCTCGCGATGGCTCCCCTACCGGGAGACGCGCAACGGCATCTCGGTTCTCCGCCTCCCCCTGTGGATCGGGCGTGAGAACGCTCTCGAGCGCTATCGACAAGAGTTGTCGTTCATGGCGGCGCAGTTTCTTGCCCTGCCGGCGCTTGGTCGCCCCGATGTTCTCGTGTCCGCCTCCCCGTCGTTCCCGGCGCTATTCCCGGCGATGGTCAATGCGCGCGTGCGCCGCACCCCTTGGGTCATCTGGCTGCACGACATTCTTCCGGACGGGGCGGCCTCCAGCGGGCTTGTCGACGAGGGCAGCGTGGTCATCCGGGCGGCCCGTCGCCTGGAGCACTCCTCCTACCGTGAGGCCGACCGTATTGTCGTGCTCTCAAGCGCCTTCACCCGGAACCTGACTGCGAAGGGTGTACCCGAGAGCAAGATCCAGCTGATCTACGATCCGGCTACGAGGGTCCCTCGACAGGAGCCCTCCTTCGAGCCCCAGGCACAACCCCCGCGCCTCCTGAGCATGGGCAACATCGGCTACTCCCAGGGCCTTGCGCCTCTGGTCGCGGCCTTCGAGGCCTCAAGTGCCCTCGCCGACACGCCTGTCAAGTTCATCATCACCGGCAACGGCATGGCCGCGGACGACACGCGCTCTGAGATCCACTCCGAGCGAGTTGAGATGCCCGGGGTCGTAGACGACGAGCGCCTGGAGCAGGAGCTGCGGGCCGCCACCATCGCCTTCGTCAGCCAGCAGCACGAGGGCGCCGAGTTCAACATCCCCTCGAAGATCATGAACTTCATGGCCTACGGCCTACCGATTCTCGCCGCGGTCAATCCCGGTGGCGAGGTTGCGCGTATCGTGGAGCAGTCTGGCGCCGGGTGGGTGGTTGACAGCTCCGATCCGGACTCCTTCCCGCGCAAGCTCGCAGAGCTTCTACAGGTGCCCGCGGAGGTCGCCTCGCGGGGACGCGCGTCCTACGAGTACGCCCAGCGCCACTTCACCCAGGCCGGCTTCGCTGAGCGCTTCGACGAGTCGCTCAGCGAGGTTGTCGAGCGACGACGGGTCGCTTGACGAGCTATCGGACCGGGTTCAGCGCGGACGCCTGGTCGAAGATCCAGGCATAGGTCTTCTCGAGTCCATCGTGTAGCGAGATGCTCGGCTCCCAGCCCAGTCTTTCCTCGATCATCGTGTTGTCGCTGTTGCGCCCCCTCACGCCCTTCGGCGCGGACAGGTCGTACTGACGTTCGAGCTTGGTGCCCGCTATCTCCTCGACGATGTCCACGAGCTGGTTGATCGTCACCATCTCGCTTGACCCGAGATTGATCGGCTCCAGGATGTCCGAATCGAGGATGGCCTGGGATCCGTGAACGCAGTCGTCTATGTACATGAAGCTGCGGGTCTGCTCCCCGTCCCCCCAGATGTCGATCTGGTTGTTGCCCGAGAGCTTGGCTTCCACGACCTTGCGGCAGATGGCCGCCGGAGCCTTCTCTCGCCCTCCCTGCCACGTGCCCTCCGGCCCATAGACATTGTGGTAGCGAGCCACCCGCGTGTGCAGTTCGAAGTCCTCGCGGAAGTGCCGGCACATGCGCTCGCTGAAGAGCTTCTCCCATCCATAGCCGTCCTCGGGCAGAGCGGGGTAGGCGTCGCTCTCCTTGAGCCCGGGGTTATCCGGATCGGTCTGCTTGTCGGCCGCGTAGACGCAGGCCGAGGATGAGTAGAAGAAGCGACCCACCTCCTGCTCCTTGGCTGCCTCCAGCATGTGCGTATTGATCAGCACCGACAGCATGCACAGCGCCTTGTTGTTCTCGATGAAGCCCATCCCGCCCATGTCGGCGGCAAGGTTGTAGACGTCGTCCGCATCGACAAGCGCCTCCGCGCAGGCCTCCTTCAGGCTGAGGTCCAAAACAGCGTTTTCCGCTTCCCCATGGACCTGGTACCACTCCTCGAGCGGCTTGAGATCCACCGACCGGACCCGATGGCCCTGGCCCAGCAGAGTGGCAACGAGGTGGCCGCCGATGAAGCCTCCACCGCCGCCGACTACAACCAGATCACTACTCATCACAAAGACCTCCGTGCTTTGGGCGCCTGCTTAGGGCCGTTCAAATAGCTTTGAGCACACACCGATAGGAGCTCGCCGCCGGCATTCCTTGCATAAACACCATATCTCTCCCTGAAGTGGCCTGCATTCTTCTACGGCGGCCTGAAGGCCTATCCCGGCGCCGGCCTCTGCCTGAACTCCTCGAATGCGCTTCGCTCGCCCTCGAAGGCAAGGGGCGGTATCTGCTCGATCGAGACCCAAGCCGCCTCGAGGCTCTCCGCCGAGAGCCTCATCTCGCCCGGGGTCGCCCGGCAATGGAAGGCAACATCAACGGTCCACTTGCCCTCATCTCCATAACGGCTCCTATAGGCACCGATGACGCTCGGCTCCTGGACATGCAGACCCGTCTCCTCGAAGATCTCACGTTTGACGCTCTCCGCCGGGCGCTCTCCCGCCTCGACGAATCCACCCGGCAACTCCCAGCGACCTTGGTATGGCTCTCGCGCACGCTTGAGCACGAGATAGCGTCCGTCGCGCTCGACAAACGCAAACGCCGTGACGGCAGGGTTCTCGTAGTGCACGAAGTGCCCATGCCGGCAGCCTGCCCGGCCGCGGTCGGGCCCGCTTGGGAGCGGTATGAGCTCATCGCCGCAGACCGGGCAAAAGCGAAATTTCATGGGGGTTCTCAATCCGGTTATACGGGTTTTCACCATTTGCTCGACGGCGAGCGGCGCCATCCTAGTGAAGTTCGCGCGAGGGCGAACACCCTGGCGATCCACTCGACGCAGGCAGGACAGCAGCCATTGCACCGGCCCACTGGCGATATTGTTCCTCGCGCGATATCGTGCAGACCTTGCGCATCGGCTGGCGCGTGGTCTACCATCCCGGCCTTGCGTCGTTCGTACACAAGCAGGCGGTCTTGTTCACGTGCCCATGGATGCGGCGACTGAGGCGATTTGATGGACACTGAGCAGGCAAATCTAAGTATCGAGCAGGTTCTTGGCATCCTCCGCCGCCGGGTGGGATGGATCGCGCTCTGCTTCGTGCTGGTCGCCGCGGCGGCCTACGGCTTCTCAAAGCAGCAGACCAAGAAGTACACGGCAACCGCCTCGCTCGTCTTCAACAACAGCCAGGCGAACCTGCAAGCCGCGGGGCTCCAGGCGGTCAGCAGCGGCGGGAACCAATTGTCCCTGCAGAACACGAACCTGAAGCTCGTCCAGCTCGGGGACATGGCGGCCAAGACCGCCACCCAGCTCGATCAGGGGTTGACCGAACAGAGGGTCCGGAATGCTGTGAGCGTCAGCGCCCAGGGCGAATCGAACATCGTCAACGTCTCGGCCACCTCGACGTCCCCGGCGCTTGCCGCCGCCATCGCGAACACCTATACGCGCCAGTTCGTCAAGGAGCAGCAGAACGCCAATCACGCCTACTACCACTCGGCTCTGGCCCTCGTCGACAAACAGCTGTTGGCGATGTCCTCCAAGCAGCGGCTCAGCCCTTCAGGGCTCGCGCTGGAGGGCCGCGCCCAGTCGCTCGGGGTCCTCGCCGAACTGCGCAACGGCAACGTCGAAGTCGCCCAGCCCTCGACGATCCCGACCTCGCCCTCTTCGCCGAAGGTCTCGAGAAACACCGTCCTCGGCGCGGTCCTGGGCCTTCTGCTCGGACTGGGTGTCGCATTCCTCTTGGAGCGCCTGGACCGCCGCATCAGAGAGCCCAAGGACCTGGAGGCCGTCTACGGACTTCCCCTCCTCGGCGTCGTCCCGGAGAGCTCTGCCCTGTCACGAGCCGGGCGCCGCGATGGAGATGCCGGGGGGGCCCTACCTGCCGGGGAGGCCGAGGCATTCCACCTGATTCGCGCCCACATGCGCTACTTCAACGTCGATCGTGAGCTGCGCACGTTGATGGTCGTCTCGGCGGCTCCTGGGGACGGGAAGACGACGATCGCCCGGCACCTCGCCTCGGCCGCGGCCCGCATGGGCTCGCAGGTGCTCCTGCTCGAGACCGACCTGCGCCGTCCCACGCTTGCTCAACAGCTCGACATCGTGCCCGGGCGGGGCCTGGCCGACGTGCTGATCGGGGCCATCCCCTTGACCGACGCAATCCAGACGATAGGGCTGACCCCTCCGTCGGCGGAGAGGCCAAAGGGGCAGGCCCTCGATGTCCTCGTGGCCGGCGCCTCCCATCCGCCCAACCCGGGCGAGCTGATCGAGAGCCGCACGATGGCCGCCCTGCTCGAGCAGGCCAAGGTGAGGTACGACCTCGTGGTGATCGACACCCCCCCGCTCACCGCTGTCTCAGATGCTTTCCCACTGCTCAAGAAGGTCGATGGCGTGGTCATCGTCGGGCGTGTCGGGCGCAACAGGCGCGATGTCGCCGAGCGACTCCACGAGACACTCACCGGCGCGGGCGCACCGCTACTCGGCGTGATCGCCAACGGCTTCAAGGCCGGGCGCCGTGGGGGCTACGGCTATGGCTACGGCTACGACTATTCCCCCGTCAAGCCCAAGCCCCCGTCTGACGCGCCCGTCTCGCCCAACGGCGCCGCCTTACCCGAGGCGTCAGTGCCGACGGTCAACGGCTGAGCTGACACGCTTAACAGACATCGCCGCCGGACGTCGTTTGGGGCCGCGTCCGATGCTCGAGCCGTGGTTGTCTGCCTGTCTCTGCGTTGTTCGCGCACCTCGCACGTACGCGGTTCAGGGCGCCCCGCGGCCCCGCGCCGTGGAGTCCGCTATGGGCTGCGCGGATGCGGCCATGCAAGCCCTGGTTGTAGCGTCACAAGACGAACAAGACTAAGAAGACAAAGTGGACAACCATGCTAAGCTGATACACACATGCAGCGAAGTGCCTATGCCACCATCTCCGAAGTCGCAGCCGAGCTGGACATAAGTCCTGACGGCGTATACAAGCTGATCAGGCGGGGCAAGCTGCCGGCCGTTCGCCGCAGTGAGCGCGGTATGCGGGTCTCTCGCGTTGCGCTCGATGCCTACAGACGTCGATTGCAACAGGGCGAGTTCGCTGTGCCGATCGTCTCGGAGGGAAGCCGTCATGTCGATGAGCTGTGCGCGGAGTTCGTGCGTGAGACAGGTTTCGACGCGCGCGAGTGGACGCGGCGGTGGAAGGCCGACGAGTTGGAGGACAGCGTTGAGAACATGCGGCTGGCGCTCCGCGCTTTCTCGCTGCTCTTGGCCGAACGTGACAGGAGGGCAGCCTGAGGAGCGTTGAGCCTCAGGGTGCGTCGTCAAGCGATTCGAGCAGCCTCACGTCGGCGAGGTCCTGCGGCCGGCCGGTGGGTTCGTCGGGGGGTGTCACCGGACCAGCGTACCGAGCGGTCATCTTCGAGCGCGCGCAAACACTCATCGCAAAGGCTCGCCACGAGCTCTGATTGTGCGCTGTTTTTGACCGAAACCATTCAGAGGATCGAGCCTGAGGCGTGCTACACCTGTCCAAACATTGCCTAACACGTCGGAAACCGTGGCTCATCTTCGTATAGGGTGTTGCACGAGCTGACAAAGCTGCGCGGTCGCACCTGAGGGCGGCGTAGCCAGGAAAAGAGGCAGGCTGATGCTCAACAACGGCAAGGTAGCCATCCGCAACGGCACAGATCCCCGGTCGGCAGTGATCCAAACGCCGACCACCGAGCTCGCAGACGGCGCAGTCACCGACGCGGAAGTCGCCGACTGTCCCACTCCGCGGCACAGTACCCCGCACAGCCCGAATGTCAGGTGGCAGCGCTCTGCCCTCGGCCGCCGAGAACGCTGGCAGGCGCTGGGGCACGCCGGGGCCACTATCTGGTTCACAGGGTTGCCCGCCGCCGGCAAGTCGACGATCGCGGGGGCAGTCGAGGAGCACCTCGTGGGCAGCGGACGCCCCGCATTCCTACTCGACGGGGACAACCTGCGCCACGGGCTCAACGGCGATCTCGGCTTCGGCGAAGAGGCCCGCACCGAGAACGTGCGCCGCACCGCCCACGTCGCGCGGCTTCTCGCGGAGTCCGGCACGATCGCGCTGGTCAGCCTCGTCAGCCCCTACGCCCACGACCGTGAGGAAGCCGCGGCGCTGCACCATGTCGTCGATCTGCCCTTCATCGAGGTATTCGTGGACGCCCCGCTCGAGCTGTGCGAGCGGCGCGACCCCAAGGGCCTCTATGCCCGCGCGCGCGCGGGCGAGCTCGACCGGCCTGACCGGGATCGACGCGCCCTACGAGGCGCCCCTCAACCCCGACCTCGTACTGCGCTCGGGAGCCGAGAGCGTCGAGGATGCCGTCGAGCGCGTGGGCGTTGCCCTGCACGCTGCCTGCGCCCTGCATCTCGCGGTCTGAGCCTAGCGGCGGCGCTAGCTGTTTATCACGTAATACGTGATCAACTAATGCATGATGTGTGATAGGGGTCGGATCGCTCAGGGCACGACCGCCAAGCCTGTTGCACCACGGGAACGTGTCCATGTCCATCTCCCAATCCTGGTCACGCGCGGGATCGTCCGATCCTGCTGCGAGCCTGTGTTACCCCTCGTTGACGCGTCGGGAAGAACCCCAAGCGCCGCGACTCTGGGGCAAGTGGGGGGTTACTACCTACCGTGAGGGGGAACAAGGCCAACATGACGGCGAACAAGAAGTCAACCAGGCAGGCGCGCTCGGTATTTGCACGACGCTTCACAGCTGCTCTACCGGTCGCGGTTGTGACAGCCGCTCTGTTGGCACCCGCCGGGGCAACGGCCGCGCCCGCGCCCGCAGGGGCGGCGCCCGGGGCCTTCACCTACGGGGTGTCCAATCTGGCTGCCTCCTCGGTGGTCCTCAACGGGGCTGTCAACCCCAAAGGCCTGCCCACCACCTATGTGTTCCAGTACGGCCTCAACCGGGCCTATGGCGCGCAGACGCCCGCCGCGGCCGTCGGCGGGGGGACCGCCGCCATCAAAGTCAGCAAAGCGGTCGGGGGGCTGCAGGGGAACACGCTCTACCACTACCGGATCCTGGCCACGAACGCCAAGGGGGCCATCCCCGGGCCCGATCGTGTCTTCACCACCCACAAGATCCCGCTCTCCCTACAGATCGCGGGGGGCCCCAACCCAGTTGTGTTCAGCAACGCCTTCTCTGTACAGGGCACCCTTACCGGGACGGGCAAAGCCGGCCGCGTGGTGGCCCTGCAGTTCAACCCCTTCCCCTATCTGGCGGGCTTCAAAGCACTCGGCAACCCCGAGGTCACAAACGCGGCGGGGGGCTTCTCTTTCCCGATCTTTGGCCTGCTCGTCAACACCCAGTTCCGGGTCGTCACGACCGCGGCTCCCTTCATCACCAGCCCGGTCCTGGTGGAGGGGGTGGCCGTACGCGTGAGCTTCCACGTGCATCGCGTCCACCGCCACCATCGCGGCAGGTACTACCGCATGTATGGCACCGTCGCCCCCGCCGAGGTGGGCGCGCGCGTGGGCTTCCAGCTCCTGCGCCCCGGGCTCCCCTCGCTGAACAAGGGGGGCACCTTCGTCAGGTCCGCCACCCCCACCGTCTCGCGCTTCAGCACCGTCGTCCACGTCCGCCACCGCGGCCTCTACCAGGCGCTCGTCCAGGTGGCCGACGGCTCGCACGTATCGGCCTACAGCGCACCCGTGCGGATTCGCTGAGAGCACGGGCGGCCCCGGGTGGCCGGCCGAGCGTCGCTCGATCATCCGTCCAGGGACTCCGGCGGCGGGGCTAGCATCCGCCCGTGGCCAATGGCGTTGCGATAGGTGTGAAGGCCCCCTTGGCGGACGAGGCGTCCGTCACTGGAGTGGGCGAGCTGGTGCTGGTCGCGCTGATGCTCTTGCCCGGGGCCCTGATCGTCTTTCTCGGGTTCAACGCGGGGGGGTACTTCCCCGGGACGCCGGCCGTCGCCGCCGTCATCGTCACCCAGGTCCTGCTCGTGAGGATCGTCCAGGCCCGCCACCCCTTCGAGGGGCTCGCCCCCATAACGCTCGTGGCCATCGCGGCGCTCGCGCTCTACGCGGCCCTCACGCTGGCCTCGGCGCTCTGGTCACACTCGACCGGCCGGGCCCTCCTCGAGTTCGACCGCGCCTGGCTCTACCTGCTGGTGTTCCTCCTGTTCGGGACGATCCGCGCGAGCCCCTCCAACATCCGGTGGCTCCTCAGGGGGCTCCTCCTCGGCACTTCGATCGTGTGCGTCTCAGGGCTCATCACCCGCGTGCTTCCCCACGTATGGCACACCGCCCCCCAGGTGGCCAACGAGCGCCTCAGCTACCCCGTCACCTACTGGAACACGCTCGGCCTGCTCGCCACATTGGGGATCGTGCTCGCCTTCCACCTCACGTGCAGCCTCCAGGAGCGACGCTCCGTGCGCGTGCTCGCCGCCGCCGTCTTGCCCCTGCTGGCGGCCACCCTCTTCTTCACCTTCTCCCGCGGGGCCATCGCGGCCGGGGCGGTGGGCCTTGCGGTCTATGTCCTGGTCGCTCGCCCCCGGGCCCTGCTCAGCGGGGCGCTCGCGACCGTCCCCGCGACCGCCGGGCTGATCGTTGTGGCCTATCACGCCAACCTCCTGGACACGCGCAACCCCACCACCCCGGCGGCCGTCTCCCAGGGCCGTCATGTCGCCCTAGTGGCGGGGATCTGCGTGCTCCTGTCCCTTGGCTTGCGCCTCCTGCTCTCCCATGCGCTCGACCCCCGACTGGAGCGCCCCGGGGGTGGATGGCGCCTGAGCCCCCGCGCCAGGCGTGGGGCGCTGGCGGGTGGGGCCCTGGTTGGCCTCCTCGCCGTCCTGGCACTCGGCGTCCCCCACGCCGTCGCCGGCGACTGGAGGCGCTTCATGAGCGGTGCCTCCACCTACAGGACCAACGGGGACCTGCGCCAGCGCCTCACCGACCCCTCCAACGATGGGCGCACCGAACTGTGGCGGGTCGCCCTGCACGGGTATGCCGCCGCCCCCCTCCACGGCGGCGGGGCCGGGACCTACCAGACCGCCTGGGACCGGCACCGTCCCCGCTTCGCCTACACGATCAACGCCCACAGCCTCTACTTGCAGGCGATGGAGGAGCTTGGGCTCCCGGGCCTGCTCTTGCTCCTGGTCCTCGTGGGGGCCACCATATTTGGACTAGCCGTTCGTTCTCGCGGGTCCCAGCGGGCCCTCTTTGGAGCGCTACTCGCCCTCGCCGTGGTGTGGGCCCTGCACGCCGGCATGGACTGGGACTGGGAGATGCCTGTGGTCACGCTCGGCTTCTTCGCCGCGGGGGGCCTTGCCCTGGGGGCACGTGGGAGGGGGGGAGACGGTTGGGTTCCCGCCCACAACACCCGACTTACCCTCGCCCTCCTGTGCCTCGCCACGATCGTCCTGCCCGTCTCCATCATCGGCTCGCAAAGCCGCCTTGGGGACGCCGAGCACGCGCTCTACGCCTCCAACTGCTCCGCCGCCGCGCCGGATGCGCTCTCCTCGATCGGGTGGCTCGACCTGCGCCCCGAGCCCTATGAGATCGTGGGCTTCTGCGACCTCAAGCGGGGCCTCCCCAGGCTCGGCGTCGCGGCGATGGGCCAGGTGGTGCGCAAGGACCCCCACAGCTGGGAGGCCTACTACGTGCTCGCCATCGCCCAGGCCTCGGCGGGCCTCGACCCGCGCCCCAACGTCCAGCGGGCGCTTCGCATGAATCCACTTGAGCCGCTCACGCGCAAGGCCGCTCGGGAGCTTCGTGGCTCGAGTCCCACCCAGTGGGTGAGGCAGGCGGCCGCGGTACGCGCCGCCGCCCTGGCCAGCAACGACCTTTCGATCGTCCCCTCCTGAGGGGGTCAGGCAATCAAGGCGGTAGGGGCATCGCCGACGGGTCGGGCCATTGAGGCGGGTAGGGCATCGCCGACGGTCGGGCCGTTGAGGCGGGTAGGGCCATCGCCGACGGTCAGCCCGTTGAGGCGGGTCGGGGCCGGCACCGGCCGCTCAGGCCATCGCCTCGCGTAGCTTCTCGAGCGCCCGGTACACGCGGCTCTCGATCGTCGTCAGGGGCACCCCGGTCAGCTTGGCGATCTCGGGGATGGTGAGCTCGGCGCCGAAGCGCAACGAGATCGCCTCACGCTCCTTCCCGCTGAGGGTCGCAAGGCTTCGGTTGAGGAGGTCCCGGTCGGCCACCCCCTCGAACTCTCCCTCGGCGAGCTCGTCCATCTCCTCCCACTCGGTGCTCTGCGGGCCCGGGCCGGCGGCGACGCGTTCCAGCGCCCTTCCCTCCCCGGCACGCTTGCGGGCATGGTCGTTGAGGCAGTTGAGGGCGATCGCATACAGCCAGGTCTTGGCACTCCCCTTGCGCGGGTCAAAGGGCCTGCGTGCCCTCAGCGCTCGCTCACAGGTGTCCGCGAGCAGTTCCTCGGCCACCGCCGTGTTCCCGGTCCTGTACCTGAGGAAGGCGAACAGTCCCTGGGCGTGCTCCTCGTAGAGCCGCTCGAATCCGTCTTCACGCATAGCCCGCACAATCGTTCCTATCGTCCTTTCGTCCAGGGGTGCGAGCTTCGGGCAGGAATCTGGCCGGTCGTTCGTATGAGGCCCCATGAGCCACTCACACGAAAACGAACGCATCTCCGATGATCTCCGGCATGTCGCCGACGCGCTCCGCGACGGGCGCCCCCAGCTTGACCCGCTTTCACTCGACCGAGTAAAGCTGCGAGCGATGAGCGCGGCACGCAAGTCCGGCGCCTCACGACCTCGCGGGCCGGCAAGGCAACGTCTTGCCACCCTTCTCACCCTCGGGCTGCTCGTGCTGGGCACCGGTGGCACGCTTGCCCTGGCCGGCGGTGGTGGGGGCAACAGCGCGGGAAGCGCCGCCTTCACCCAGTACAAACCTCCTTGCGTCCATGGCAAAGGGGCCGGTGTCCCCAACGAATGCCCAGGCGAAAAACCCGAACCTCCGCCCTGCGTCCACGGCAAAGGCGCCGGCGTTCCCAACGAATGCCCGGGCGAAAAACCCGAACCTCCGCCGTGCGTCCACGGCAAAGGCCTTCACCTCGCAAACGAATGCCCCGGTGAAAAACCCGAAAAAGGCCACGGGGGCAAAGGTGGAAAAGGAAAAGGTGGAAAAGGTCACGGCGGTAAAGGTGGCAAAGGTGGTGGCGGCAAGGGCGGCCACCACGGCGGCAAATCCAAAGGCGGCAAAGGTAGCAAGGGCAGCAAGGGTGGCCACGGCGGCAAGGCTCGCCACGGCCACAAGTCCAAGCGTGGCCATAAGACCGGCCATGGTCACCACTAGCCAAAGCTCACGACAAAAGGATCTTTCATGAAGCAACGCATGACCACACTTCTCACGGTCGGTTTTCTGGTGATAGGTACCGGCGGGACGCTTGCACTGGCCGGTGGCGGTGACGGCAAACACGGCGGGGGCAGCGCGAGCTACCACCAGTACCGCCCCGAATGCCCACCCGGCTACGTGCTCGACGGGCGTCACTGTCGTGTCATCCCGCCCCCGCGTTGTCCGCGAGGCTATGAAGTCTTCGGTGGGAAATGCGTTCCGACGCCTCCCCCGACCTGCCCACCCGGCTACGAACTCAAAGGTCGCAACTGCAGCCCGATCCCAGTTCCCCGTTGCCCGCATGGCTTCATCTACGAAAATGGCAGCTGCCACTTCGTGGGTCACCAGAGCGGTGGCGGTGGCCAGGGCGGCGGTAAAGACGGTGGCGACAAAGGCGGCGGTCAGGGCGGCGGCAAAAGCGGCGGCCAGGGCGGCGGAAATAAAGGTGGCAACGAGTCCGGTGGCGGCGACAAAGGCCACCGACACGGCCACCACTAGCAAGGACCGGCCGATTCAATGAGCAGTGACGGCGAGGGCCCGCTACGGCGGGCTCTCGCTTTTATAGAAGCCCACCGGGAGCAGTGGACCTGTTTGGGGCTTGAGCCGGTCCCCCGGGTAGGGTGAGGGCGATGCCAAGGCTTGGCGCAGCTGTCGTTTGGATCGTGGTCCTGGTGGGGCTCGGCGGGGCGGCTGTGGTGCTGGGCAACAGGGGAGGGGGGGATCTGTTCGCGGTCGACCAGTCCCGCTCGCTCACCCTGAACCCCCCGACCGTGCTGGGCGCCGCCCGCGTGGAGGTCCTCGTGGGTAAGGCTCCAGAGCCCGTCCCCCCAGCAAAGCGCACCCGCCCCGTGCTGGTCCGCTGTCGGCCCAGGGGGACCGGGGTGTTGCGCAACCCGTGGTCGTGCGCGATCCGCTACCGCTCGGGCACCCGTGCCCACTACCGGGTGGAGGTGCGGCCCAACGGCTCCTACAGCGGCACCGGCACCGGGGCGATCGACGGCTGCTGCGTGGAGGCCCCCACGCTCGACTGAAGCCTCCACTGGGCCTACGGGCCCCCCTTGCCCCACGCTCGACTGAAGCCTCCACTGGGCCTACGGGCCCCCCTTGCCCCACGCTCGACTGAAGCCTCTATCGGGAGACTGATCTCCCTTGCGTAAAGAATCTGGGAAGCCTGTCGGAACTTCGCCCGCTCGAACGTATTGAATAATAGAAGGGCCATGCGGGCCAAGGCAGGGCAGGGGACACCGCGTGGCCGGGTTCTGTCCAGGCTCGACGCAGGGAGATGAGTGCCGATGCGCACGCAGCAACGTCCACGCCGCTATATCGCACGACATTGGCTCTTAGCGCTCAAGCCTTTGCTTCGCTACAGCGCCACGCGCGACGCGCTCGTGCTGCGTGGGATCGGGAGCTCGAGGGGGCCCGTCCTGCGGGTCGACCGGCGCCATAGCCGCAAGCCCTCCTACGACGGCGCCGAGCGCCGCGGCGTCAGCGTGGCCTGAGCCCGCACTGGGCAGCCTCCGATCCATTCAAATTCGCGCAAATAGAATTCCTCGCAAAATGCGGGAGTTTTGGGAAGAAATTCCCCGCAAAATGCACGTTGGGCCGCAAAGTATGTATCATTCTCCCAGTTTCGGACGATGCAGGACTGACCATGCGAATCCAACTGGGCGGCCTGAGGAGCTTGAACTAACGAAAACGTGGGAACAGGCCGACATCGTTAACGAGGCTCGCATTGAGATGGAGCATCTAGGAAAAGGACATCCAAGGAATGATCACCGCGAGCAGGAACCAAGGACGAGTACATCCTGCGCCGGCTTCGGCTGAGTCGTATAGCGGCACCGTCGAGCCCAAAGCAAGGAAGACCGCAACAGAACTCGGCGCGCGGGCGGCCTTTGCTCCACGGCAAGTGGATCGCCTGTCATGAACGGGGTAGAACCGACGATCGTCATCGCCGACGACCACCAGGTGACTCGCCTGGGTGTGCGTATGGCCCTGATGCGAGGGGGCTTCCACGTCGTCGCCGAAGCCGCGGATTGCGAGGGGGCCGTCACCGCGGTGCTGCGAGAGCGCCCAGACGTGTGCCTGATCGACGTGTGCATGCCGGGCGGGGGCATCGAGACCGCGCGCAGGCTGGCCGAAGCGGCGCCGTCCACCTCCGTCGTGATGCTCACGGTCTCCACCAACACCGAGGACCTGCTGGCGGCGCTGCGAGCGGGGGCTGTCGGCTATCTGCCGAAGGACACAAGCCCGGATCGGCTTCCCGCGGCACTCTGCGGTGTGCTCAAGGGCGAGGCAGCGCTACCGCGCACGCTCGTGGGGCGGGTCTTGCAAGAGTTTCGCGCGTTCACGGTCGGAGCGACGGCCGACCCCGTGCGCGTCGGCGAGGTGCGGCTCACGCCCAGGGAGTCTGAGATTCTCAGGATGCTCGGCTCGGGAATGACGACGCTCGAGGTGGCCGAGATCCTGTCGGTCTCCCCGGTCACCGTCCGTCGTCACATCTCCGCCGGAGTGGCCAAGCTCGGCGTCGCCGATCGGGACGCGGCGATCCGCGCGATCGAGCCCCTCGCCGTCACGGCATAAGCGGCCCCTCGGCATAGGCCGGCCCCCTTGGCGTCCGGATGCGTTGGGCGCTCAAACAAGGCCCGCCCGTACGGCGTACACAGCGACCTCGACCCGGGTACGCACACCGAGCTTCTCGAAGATGTTCGTCACGTGCTGCTTGACGGTGTGGCGGCTGATCGACAACTCCAAGCCGATCGTGATGTTGTCGGCGCCACTGGCAATCAGCCGCAGCACGTCCTTCTCGCGTGTCGTCAGCATGGGCCCATCGGTCACCGAGCCGGGCTTGGCGGCGTGGTTGTTCGCGGTGGCACGTCTCACGAGCGCCGCGACGAGCTCCTTCGAGAGCACCACCTGGCTACAGGACGTCTGACGGATGCCCTCGATGAGCTCGTCCGCACGGGTGTTCTTGAGGATGTAGCCAGACGCGCCGGCCTCGAGCGCGTCGATCACGTCGGCCTCCTCGACCGAGGCGGTCAGAACGACGATCCTGACCTGGGGGCTCACAGCCGCGATCTGCCTCAGCGCGTCGGCCCCGGAGGCCTTCGCCATATTGAGATCGATCACGATCACGTCCGGCTTGAGCTCCCCCGCAAGCTCCACCGCCTCGGAGCCATCCCTGGCCTCACCCACGACGTTCACTCCAGCGCTCTCGAGCATGCCTCGCAGGCCCTCGCGAAAGAAGTGGTGATCGTCGGCCAGGACGATGCGCAGAGAGTTGGCGGAGAGATCATCCACACGCCGAACATACCGAATCGGGCGAGAAGGGCATGACTGGGCCGCCCCGGCTTTGAGGTTTGGGCCCGCGCGACCAACCTCGAGCGCCGTTTGTGGTGACTTATACGGACTGACCAATCACAATTTCACGTATTGGTCATCGGCGGTTTGGACATGTAGACCGTAGGAGCCACCTGGACGCTCGCGGTAATCCACTTGAGTTGTCCAGAGCGCGGCCAAAACAGTCAAGACCTCACATGGTGAGGCCGACACAAGTGAGCACATGCCCATGCCCTTCGCGGGAGGTTGCCAATGCTCAAGCTGTTGATACGTCTCTGCTCGGTCTTCGTTCTTCTTGCCGTCGCTGCTCCATCGGCGTTGGCGGCACACAACTCACACCGTGCAAGATCTCGTGCAGTCCATCACCGCTCGAGTAAGCGCCACGTGAAACACAAGGCCCGCCATAGGCACAAGGCCGTCAAGCTGGTGACGGCCACTGACCTGGTAGCTCCTCCTACCGGGACGCTTCTCGGGGAGAGCATCGTGGAGTCTCATTCCGACTATGTCAACGCGGGCGAAGCCGAAGCGTTTCGCGTGGTCGCCGGCACCTCCGGAATGGCAGGCATCGCTCACGTCTACATCGATTCACATAATTCGGCTCGCACGCTCATCGTGGGTCTATACGGCAGCAGCACCTCGGGGCACCCCGGCTCGCTGTTGAGCACGGGCTCGATCTCTACGGTCAAGGCAAAGGCATGGAATTCGGTATCGCTGGCGCCGAGCCCTCTCGTAGGTGGCAAGACCTACTGGCTCGCCCTGCTCGGGGAGCAGGGAACCCTGCGCTACCACGACCGTCGCAACGGCCCCTGCCCGAGCGAGACCAGCGCACAGAGCAACCTTGGTTCGCTGCCCTCCTCTTGGCGTACCGGCACGGCCTACGCCGATTGTCCGGTATCCGCATATGTCACAGCCGCGGAACCCGTTCTCGGTCCGCCCACCGAAGAACCTCTACCCCCGCCACCCCCGGCAGCCCCGGCCGTCATGGCGCCGCCGACGATCAGTGGCACGACCATCCAGGGCCAGGTTCTGAGCTCGACCAACGGCGCTTGGACCGGCAGCCCGACCTCCTATGGCCATCAGTGGCAGGACTGCGACAAAAGCGGTGCCAACTGTTCGAGTGTTGGCGGCGCCACGGGAGCCAGCTACACGCTCGGCTCCGCTGACACCGGTCACATGATGCGCGTTGTCGTCACCGCGAGCAATGAAGGCGGCTCGGCCTCTGCCAGCTCCGCCCCGACCGCGCCGGTCGCGGCCATTCCGCCGCTGCCACCGCCGCCCGCGCCACCGACGGCAAGCTTTACCTATAGCCCGACCTCCCCCACAGTGGGGCAATCGGTGACTCTCAACGGCTCGGCCTCGACGTGCCCGAATGGTCCGTGCACCTACGCCTGGTCCGACGACGGCTCCATCACGCAGCCCACCACGCCGCTGTGGCCGCTCGGCAGTGGACAGACGTCCTCCTTTACCTTCGCTGAAGCGGGCACTGTGTATATGCGCCTGGTGGTCACCGATGCGTCGGGTCAAACCGCCACGGTCGAGCACACCATGGTGGTCGCGGCCGGGTCACCTCCGCCGCCTCCTCCTCCGCCGCCGCCGCCGCCTCCGCCTGCCGCGCCGGTGAATACCGTGTTGCCGGCTGTTGCCGGGACGGCCGTTGAAGGGAATACTTTGACTGCTGGTAGTGGCAGTTGGTCGGGTAGCCCTACTGGCTATGCCTATCAGTGGCAGGATTGCGACGGTTCGGGTACGGGTTGTGTGAGCATCGGTGGGGCCTCTTCGGCGAGCTACAAGCTGCTTGCCGGGGATGTTGGTCACACCGTTCGTGTTGTGGTGACCGCCACCAATGAAGGCGGCTCCACGTCGGCCGGCTCGCTGGCCGGCGCGGTAGTGGTGGCGCAGGTGACTCCGCCGCCGCCGCCGCCTCCGCCACCCGGTGGGCTGTTCATCTCACCGAGCGGCAACGACGCCAACGCCTGTACTCAGGCGCAACCGTGCCAGACGATGAGCCGTGCCTATCGTGTAGCGTCGCCGGGTCAGACTGTGCAGATGCTCGCAGGCTCCTATCCGGCACAGTCGATCGCCAGCGACTCGACCAAGACCTCGAGCTCGGATGTCGTGTTCATGCCCGCCGAAGGGGCGAGCGTGCAGGTCACGGGCACCGTCCATGTGTTCGCATCCCACCTCACGATCGAGAACATGTCCACTCAGGACATCGTGATGGGCAACTACGACCAGACCGCCGGTCGTCCAGACCCGACGGACATCACGCTGCAGAATCTCACGGGTCGTAATTTCGAGATCGACTCGACGACCAATGTGACGGTGGAGGGTGGCTCGTGGGGCCCCGCGAGTGCCTGTGGGGGCCCCAACGGCGGCAACAACAACAGTATCCGCCAGCCCACGAGCACCGCTCCGGCGAACATCCTGATCGACAAAACGGTGATCCACGACGTTCAGTCCTACAACCTCGTCAACTGCCACATCGAGGGCCTGGCGATCTTCGCGGGCACGAACGTTACGGTCAGCAACTCCAAGTTCTATGGCAACTCCGTCTATGACATCTTCATGCAGTCAAACAGCGGAGGCCACCCCAACAACATCACCCTCGCGAACAACTGGCTCGCGACGGCGGTCGATAACTCCGGAGCCAACGGGAAAGCTGTGGGATCGGGTAACGGAATCGCGCTCGGCAACGAGCTATCGGCCAATGTCACCGTCGAAGGCAATCACTTCAACGATGTGTTGAACATGAACGACGCCGGCGACATCTCCAAATTCACCAATGTGCATGTCCACGGGAACGTCGGCATGCAGGCCTACAACAACTACCCCTGTGGGTCTCTGTCGGGCATCGAATGGAGCCAGAACATCTGGCAGAACGACAAATGCGCCGGCAGCGACGTCGACCTCAACGGTGCGGCGATGCCTTACCAGAACGCAAGCAACAACAGCACCATGAACTACACCCTCACCGGAACCTACGCCGGCTGGCCGGGTGGCGTCAAAGAAGAACCCCCGGTGAAAGAAGAACCCCCGGTCAAAGAAGAACCTCCTGTGAAAGAAGAACCGCCTGTTGAAGAAGGTGGTGGTGGTGTGGCTAGTGTGTTTGTGTCGCCGTCTGGTTCTGATTCGGGTGCGTGTTCTGTGGGGGCGCCGTGTAAGTCGTTGGCTCGTGCGTATAGTGTGGCGCAGTCGGGGGCTACGGTGCAGTTGGCGAATGGGACGTATTCTGATACGACGTTGCCGGTCGATAACTCGAAGGGGACGAGTAATGTGGTTTTCGTGGCGGCGGGGGGTGCCACCCCGACGTTCTCGAGCACGTTGCACCTTCAGGCTCATCATGTTGAACTGTCTGGTTTGAAGTTCGCCACGTTGTGGGTGGACGCGAGTGCTCAGAACGACACGTTGCGCAACGACACGTATAAAAACTTCGAGGTGATCTCCAGTGGCACGCAGGCTCCCTCGAACATTTCGTTCATCGGTGGTAGCGCCGGCCCGGCGGCGGATGAAAACAACATCATCGGCAGCAATGGGACGAGCACGACGGCTTCCCCGACCAACATCCTGATCAAGGGTGTGCACATTCACGATTACACGCTCACGCCTGGCTCTGGAGCTCACGTGGACTGCCTGCAGGTGTGGGCCGCGAACGGGCTCACCGTCGAAGGCAGCACGTTCAACGACTGCGAGGTCTTTGACATCTTCCTGCAGTTCCTCCCGGGAGGGTCCGCTGGAACACCCTCGAACGTCACGATCCAGAACAACTTCCTGGACTGTTGCCGCTCGGGGTTCTACAGCATCATGCTCCCCTACCACTCGGGGGCGACGGGAGGTTCGCACTTCTCGAACGTCACGATCCGCAACAACTCGACGGACAAGGCCATCACGGCTGACCCCGATGCGTCCTTCACGAACGTGAAGATCGACGGCAACATCGGTCCCTCGCTCGTGTTCTACTCCAACGCCAGCGGAAACCTCCAGGGCAAGCCCGAAGGCGTAAGCGCCGATTACAACGTGTGGTACGAAGGCAGCAAGATCGGTACCCACGACCAACTCGCCCCCTCAGGGTTCCTGGAACCCAACAACGCCAACTTCAACCTCGCCCCCGGAGCCGCCGCCCTCAACCACGGCGACCCCAACGACTACCCCCCAACAGACATCAACGGCAAAACCCGCCCCAACCCACCAGACGCCGGCGCCACACAACACTAAAGAGCGCGGGGTCTTTAGGCCTAATAAGAGACATCGATACCGGCGAGTGGGCCGTGGTGCCACGGCCCACTCGCAGTCGAACCGCTGTACACCGCCTCGCCACGCGCTGTGGTCGGTCCCTCCACATAACCGACTCTAGGCCTGCCTCCACCACAGGCACCGAGGTCTCACCTCGTCCCGATAGAGGCCGCCGCATGCCGCCGGGCATATGTGTATTCTGTGCCGCCGCGCGTGATTATGTATCCCAGGAGGGGGTGCTTTCGTCCCAGGATGGGACAATCCAGAGCACGCATGTTCGCGACTGGAAGGCTCGTATGCCAATGCCGCCGATTCGACGCATTTTGCCGGTCGTAACGTTCGTAGTCTTTGTCTTTGTCTTTGCTTCCCCCGCTTTTGGCCTTGCCAAACCCCACCACGTCGCTGCGCCTGTAGGGGTGCTGCTGGGGGATTCCGCGATGGAGCCCCAGCACGACTCGCTGCACGCCGGGCGTCTGCGGGCCTTCCGTCTGCGAGCACATGCCTCCGGGCTCGCCGCCAAGGTGCGCCTGTACATCGATTCTCAGAGCAGTGCCAAAGCGGTCCTTGTCGGGATCTATCGCAACGGCGAGAAGGGGCCTGGCGCTCTGCTGGACACCGGTCTCGTCTCCTCACCGCGGAGTGGCTCGTGGAACAGCCTGCCCTTCGTGCTCCACCAGCTTCTCTCGGGGCACACCTACTGGCTTGCCGTGCTGGCCGAGGGCGGCACACTGCGCTACCGCACCCGTCCAGGTGGCCGCTGTCGCAGCGAGACGAGCCTGGAGCGCCATCTGCGTGCGCTGCCCAAGTCCTGGGGCACCGGCGGATCTTCCGTCCATGCTCGATGTCCGATCTCCGCCTATGCGCTTGCGGTCGCCGCGAGCGTGCGGACTGCGCCGGGCGGGCCGACATTCGTTCCAGGGCCCCCTTCGCCACTGGCGCCCACGTCGCCGGGCGACCCGCCGGGCGAAGAAACCCCGTCATCCCCGCCCGCGCCCGCGAATCTCGCCCCACCGGTCATCACTGGCTCGGTCGCCGTTGGGGCGACGCTCAGCTCGAGCAAGGGCTCATGGTCGGGCGGCCCCACAGGCTATGCCTACCAGTGGCAGGACTGCGACGGCTCGGGCAACAGCTGCGCCGCCATCGCCGGCGCGAGTGTTGCCACGCACAAGCTGACCTCCGGTGAGGTGGGGCACAGGGTGAGGGTCCTCGTCACCGCGAGCAACGAAGGCGGCTCGGCCTCGGCTCGCTCGCAGGCGAGCGCGGCGATCGCCGTCTCACCGCCACAGCCCCCGGCGAACACAATCGCGCCGACGATCGCGGGAACCCCCAAGCAGGAAAGCACCCTGACGGCGAACAAGGGCACCTGGTCGGGTAGCCCCACGAGCTACACATATGAGTGGCAGGACTGCGACGGCGCCGGTGGCAATTGCACAAATGTGGGGGCTTCCGCCGCCACCTTCAAGTTGGGCGCCTCAGATGTGGGGCACACGATACGCGTCGTCGTCACCGCCGGCAACGCGGGAGGCTCGACAGCCGCCACTTCATCGGCGACGGCCGTCGTGGCGGCCAAGCCGCCGCCGCCGCCCACGTCGCCCATGAACACCGCTCTGCCCGTCATCGGCGGCACCGTCGCCGTCGAAGGGACGCTGACCGCAAGCAAGGGCACCTGGTCGGGCAGCCCCACCGGCTATGCCTACCAGTGGCAGGACTGCGACAGCTCCGGCAACGGTTGCGCGGCGATCGGGGGCGCGACGACGGCCACCCACAAGGTGGGCGCCGGGGAGGTCGGGCACACCGTGCGCGTGGTCGTCACCGCCACCAATTCAGGCGGCTCGACACCGGCGAGCTCAGCGCACACGAGCATCATCCCCGGGGCCTCCGGGGGCCTGTTCATCTCCCCCGCCGGGAGCGACTCGAACCCCTGCACGCAAGCTCAGCCGTGCCTGACGATGAGCCACGCCTACCGCGAAGCTGAACAGGGCCAGACGGTGCAGATGCTCGCCGGCTCCTACCCGGGTCAGTCGATCGCCGGCGACTCGACCAAGACCTCGAGCTCGGATGTCGTGTTCGTGCCCGCCGAAGGGGCGAGCGTGCAGGTCACGGGCACGATCTACGTGTTCGCGTCCCACGTCACGATCGAGAACATCACCGTGCAGGACGTCACGACGGGCAACTACGACCAGACCAACGGTCGTCCAGACCCGACGGACATCACGCTGCTGAATCTCACGGGTCGTAACTTCGAGATCGACTCGACGACCAATGTGACGGTGGAGGGTGGCTCGTGGGGCCCCGCGAGTGCCTGTGGGGGGCCCGACGGCGGCAACAACAACAGTATCCGCCAGCCCACGAGCACCGCCCCGGCGAACATCCTGATCGACAACACGGTGATCCACGATGTTCAGTCCTACAACCTCGTCAACTGCCACATCGAGGGCCTGGCGATCTTCGCGGGCACGAACGTCACGGTCAGCAACTCCACCTTCTACGGCAACTCCGTCTATGACATCTTCATGCAGTCAAACAGCGGAGGCCATCCCAGCAACGTCACACTCAGCAACAACTGGCTCGCGACGGCTGTCGATAACTCAGGAGCTAACGGTCACGCCGCCGGGTATCACAACGGTGTCGCCGTCGGCGACTCGGGGATCAACCAAAACCTGACCGTGCAGGGCAATCACATGAACGACGTCCTCCAGATGGACGACAACGGCACGAAAGGCACCTACACGAACGTCAAGGTCGCTGAAAACGTCGGCATGATGCCCTACTCCAACTACCCGTGCGGCTCGCTCTCAGGCATCGAATGGGCCGAGAACATCTGGCAGAACGACAAATGCGCCAGTAGCGACATCGACCTCAATGGTGCCGCGATGCCATACAAGAAAGCGACCAACGACGCCACGCTCGACTACACGCTCACCGGCGCCTACGCCAACTGGCCGGAATCCACCGAAGGCGAAGAAGAACCGCCGAAAGAAGAACCGCCTGTTGAAGAAGGTGGTGGTGTGGCTAGTGTGTTTGTGTCGCCGTCTGGTTCTGATTCGGGTGCGTGTTCTGTGGGGGCGCCGTGTAAGTCGTTGGCTCGTGCGTATAGTGTGGCGCAGTCGGGGGCTACGGTGCAGTTGGCGAATGGGACGTATTCTGATACGACGTTGCCGGTCGATAACTCGAAGGGGACGAGTAATGTGGTTTTCGTGGCGGCGGGGGGTGCCACCCCGACGTTCTCGAGCACGTTGCACCTTCAGGCTCATCATGTTGAACTGTCTGGTTTGAAGTTCGCCACGTTGTGGGTGGACGCGAGTGCTCAGAACGACACGTTGCGCAACGACACGTATAAAAACTTCGAGGTGATCTCCAGTGGCACGCAGGCTCCCTCGAACATTTCGTTCATCGGTGGTAGCGCCGGCCCGGCGGCGGATGAAAACAACATCATCGGCAGCAATGGGACGAGCACGACGGCTTCCCCGACCAACATCCTGATCAAGGGTGTGCACATTCACGATTACACGCTCACGCCTGGCTCTGGAGCTCACGTGGACTGCCTGCAGGTGTGGGCCGCGAACGGGCTCACCGTCGAAGGCAGCACGTTCAACGACTGCGAGGTCTTTGACATCTTCCTGCAGTTCCTCCCGGGAGGGTCCGCTGGAACACCCTCGAACGTCACGATCCAGAACAACTTCCTGGACTGTTGCCGCTCGGGGTTCTACAGCATCATGCTCCCCTACCACTCGGGGGCGACGGGAGGTTCGCACTTCTCGAACGTCACGATCCGCAACAACTCGACGGACAAGGCCATCACGGCTGACCCCGATGCGTCCTTCACGAACGTGAAGATCGACGGCAACATCGGTCCCTCGCTCGTGTTCTACTCCAACGCCAGCGGAAACCTCCAGGGCAAGCCCGAAGGCGTAAGCGCCGATTACAACGTGTGGTACGAAGGCAGCAAGATCGGTACCCACGACCAACTCGCCCCCTCAGGGTTCCTGGAACCCAACAACGCCAACTTCAACCTCGCCCCCGGAGCCGCCGCCCTCAACCACGGCGACCCCAACGACTACCCCCCAACAGACATCAACGGCAAAACCCGCCCCAACCCACCAGACGCCGGCGCCACACAACACTAACGGTAGTTAAAAACACCTGCAAAAAGCCATATTATCAACTAACCAGCCCCGGTTGAGCGTGATTATGTATACTTGGCGCGGCGTCCTGCTACGGGAGATAACAGGACATGGACGTTCGCGACTGGGGAGGTTTTCGTATGTCCAGGCTGCCGGTTCTACTCGTTCTGCTGCTCGTTTTGGCGTTGGCGCTGTCCGCCCACACGAGCGTTGTTCAAGGTGCTTCTGCTGGAATGTTCATCGCTCCGACGGGCAATGACTCGAACCCATGTACTCAGAGTCAACCGTGCCAGACGATGAATCATGCCTACGATAGGGCAAGTCCTGGCGAGATCGTGGGAATGCTCGCCGGCTCATACCCGGGTCAGTCCATCAACAGCGATCCGAGCAAGACCTCGAGCGCGGATGTGGTGTTCATACCCGCCGAAGGCGCGAGCGTAACCGTGACGAGCACGATCAACGTGTTCGCGTCCCATTTGACTATTGAGAACATGAAAGTCCAAAATGTTAGGATCGGCAACTACGATCAGACACCCGGACGACCGGATCCCCTGGATGTGACGTTGCAGGGTCTCACGGGTCGTAATTTCGAGATCGACTCGACGACCAATGTGACGGTGGAGGGTGGCTCGTGGGGCCCCGCGAGCGCCTGTGGTGGGTCGAGCGGGGGTGGCAACAACAGTATCCGCCAGCCCACAAGCACCGCTCCGGCGAACATCCTGATCGACAAAACGGTCATCCATGACGTTCAGTCCTACAACCTCGTCAACTGCCACATCGAGGGCCTGGCGATCTTCGCGGGCACGAACGTCACGGTCAGCAACTCCAAGTTCTACGGCAACTCCGTCTATGACGTCTTCATGCAGTCAAACAGCGGAGGCCACCCCAATAACGTCACGCTCACTAAGAACTGGCTCGCGGCGACTGTCGATAACTCGGGAGCCAACGGTCACGCCGCCGGGTATCACAACGGTGTCGCCGTCGGCGACTCGGGGATCAACCAAAACCTGACCGTGCAGGGCAATCACATGAACGACGTCCTGCAGATGGACGACAACGGCACGAAAGGTACCTACACGAACGTCAAGGTCGCTGAAAACGTCGGCATGATGCCCTATTCCAACTACCCGTGCGGCTCGCTCTCTGGCCTCCAGTGGGTCGAGAACATCTGGCAGAACGACAAATGCGCCAGTAGCGACATCGACCTCAACGGTGCCGCGATGCCATACAAGAAAGCGACCAACGACGCCACGCTCGACTACACCTTAACCGGCGCATACGCAAACTGGCCGGAATCCTCCGGGGGCTCTGGTGGAGGGTCCTCCGGCGGGGGTGTTGCGAGTGTGTTCATGTCGCCGTCGGGCTCCGATTCGGCCGCGTGCTCACAGGGTGCGCCGTGTCGGACTCTGGCTCGTGCCTACAGAGTGGCACAGTCGGGGGCCACGGTGCAGTTGGCGGGCGGGACCTACTCGGATACCACGCTCCCGGTCGATGGCTCCAAGGGCACGAGCAATGTCGTGTTCAGGGCTGCGTCGGGCGCCACTGCGACGTTCTCGAGCACTTTGCACCTCCAGGCTCATCATGTTGAACTGTCTGGTTTGAAGTTCGCGACGTTGTGGGTGGACGCGAGTGCTCAGAACGACATTTTGCGTAACGACACGTATAAAAACTTCGAGGTGATCTTGAGCGGCACGCAGGCGCCGACAAACATTTCGTTCATCGGTGGTAGCGCCGGCCCGGCCGCCAATGAAAACAACATCATCGCCAGCAACGGCACGAGCACGACCGCTTCCCCGACCAACATTGTGATCAGGGGCGTGCACATTCACGATTACACGCTCACGCCTGGCTCCGGTGCGCACGTCGATTGCCTACAGGTGTGGGCCGCGAACGGGCTCACCGTCGAAGGCTCCACCTTCAACAACTGTGAGGTCTTTGACATCTTCCTGCAGTTCCTCCCTGGGGGATCGGCGGGAACTCCGAGGAACGTGACGATCCAGAACAACTTCCTGGACTGTTGCCGCTCCGGGTACTACAGCATCATGCTTCCCTACCACACCGGCGCTACCGGGGGGTCGCATTTCACGAACGTCACGATCCGCAACAACTCGACCGACAAGGCCATCACCGCCGACCCAGACGCTTCCTACACCAACGTGAAGATCGACGGCAACATCGGTCCCTCGCTCGTGTTCTACTCCAACGCCAAAGACACCCTCCAGGGCAAGCCGGCCGGCATAAGCGCCGACTACAACGTGTGGTATTCGGGCAGCAGGATCGGCCCCCACGACCTGGTGGCCCCGTCCGGGTTCGTCGAACCATCCAAATTCAACTTCAACCTCAAAGCCGGCGCGGCCGCGCTCAACCACGGCGACCCTGGCGACTACCCTCCGACAGACATCTACGGCAAAACCCGCCCCAACCCACCGGACGCCGGCGCCACACAGCACTGAAGACCGCGCCAGAACAGACGATGAGCCGTTGAGGCGGTCAGGCCATGGAACGACCGCCTCAACCGCGCAAGTGCAGGACCGTGAAGCCCTGGGAGGGGTAGGTGCCTCCGGGGGGATCGGCGAGCGTGCCGAGCGTCTCGGTGCCGATCGCGTGTGAGCGGAGATAACCTCCGAGCAGCGGGTCGTAGTTGACGCCGAACGTGCGGCTTCCCCAACTGGAGAAATCGCGCGCGCCGATCACCGCGAGGGTCACTCGTTCCCCGCGCAGTCGTGCGATCGCCGCCCGCTCTTCGGCGGGCGAGGCGATCAGGCCCGGAAGCAGCGAGAGCTCGCGCAGCGCCGGGCGACGGTCGGACATGAAGTACAGCCCTCCGTCGACCGGGGCGGCGAGGATCCTCTGGCCAGGCGCGGTGAGCGAGTCGATCTGTCGCACGGCCGCCTGAATCGCGGGCGCGGTGGCGGCCGTGGTCACGAATGCCCCGCGTGGTGTGTGTACCGTGGTGGTGTCGTGTACGTACAGGCCTCCGAGGGCGTAAGCCGCCAGGCCAGCGGCTACGAGACCGAGCGCGCCGTGAACCGCGAGGCGCGCCCGCGGTCGGCGCTCGGCGAGTTGCGCATGCAGGATTCCGAGCAGCAGGACGAGCGGCGCCGCATAGTAGGGGGCATAGGAGCCGTCCACGGTAAAGGCGTTGTACGCGCGCAACCCGAGCGCGGCCGCCGCCACGATCAGGGCGAGATCGACTGGCCAGGAGCCACCCAACGGTGAGTCGCCGCGGCGCCACAGTCGCACCGCGGCGAGCGCCGCCGCGGCGAAGCCGAGCGCGGGCAGGAAGCTCATGCCGAGCATGAGGTGTCGCGCCTCGAGCTCGATCGCGGCGCGCTCTCCCGCCAGAACGCCGCTCGCGCGCAGCAAGGCGTCCCCGACCCCAATCGCCGCGACCGCCGCCGGCAGTGGCCAGAGGGCCGCGATCCGCCGTACACCATGACGCTTGCGTGCCGCCTCGACGCTCACAACGAGCGCCGCCAGCAGTCCGCCGTAGATAGCTCCCCGCGCGAGCACGCCGAAGAAGCTCGCGATCGTAAACGGCATCCAGTCGCTCTCCGTCTTGGCCCCCACACGGATGAACTTCGCCGGCCACAGATTTTCGCCGACCAGCGTCGAGAGTCCCGCACGTGCCGCGAACCAGCCGAGCACGACCGCTGGGATCGCAAGGGCCGGCAGCGCGAGGCGCCACGCGCGGCTGAGCGCCACCGTGCGGCCCTGAAGGCGCCACGTCGCGAAAAGGTAGGCGGCCAGCGCGCCGGCGGCCACCGCCACGAACTCGGGGCGAGTGAGCCCGACGAAACCGGCCGCCACGCCGGCGAGCACCAGCCGCTCTCGCGCGAGGGCCAGCAGCGTCAACAGGAGGAACAGGATCCCGAACGTCGCCGAGCTGGTGTGGGGCAGCACGAAGTTGAAGGCTGTCCCCGAGAAACCGATTGCCATCAGCACAGCCGTCGCGAGCCCTGCGCTCAACGGGACCAGCCACTGGCGCGCGAGCGCGTAGAAGGCAGCGAGGATCGCCAGCGCCTGGGCGAGGCCGAAGGCATAGGCGACGGTAAAGCTGCTTCCCAGGAGCTTGAAACTCAGGGCGAGCGAGTAAAGGCCCAGGGGACCGTAGTAGTAGCGCACGTCGCGGTAGGCCAGGGCGCCGTGCTTGACGAGATCTGCGGTCGTCAGTTCTGCCCCCGCGTCGATCTCGGGAACGCCCCACTTGCGCCAGGTAAGGGCCGTCAGCACCGCGAAGCACGTCGCCAGCGCGGCGATCGCGGGAATGTCACGCACCCCTCCCCGAGAAGGGGCGGGCCGGTCAAGCGCGGGCTCTTCAGTTGGAGCGGGGCGCGCGGGGGAGAGGAGCGTCGTGCTCACGGCTGTGCTGTTGCCTCAGGCCGGCGCGGGACGGGCTACCACGGCGCCGAGCAGGACCTCCAGCTGCGGGCGGGCAATCACGAGTAGCCCCGCCGCGTAGACCCCGCAGCCGAGCAGGCCCGTCACGGCGGCCTGGGCGAACTCTCCCGGGAGCGTGTCGCCGACGGCCCAGCTCGCCCCGAACGCGACCGCGGCGAGACCCAGGAAGCGAGCGCCGTCAACTGCCAGCTCACGCGCGAGGCCGGCGGCCCGGGCGCGACCGGCTCCCGCGACGAGCAGCACGGCCGCAAGGCATGAGGGGGCCACGAAAAACGCCCCCACGGCGCCGTCAACTCCGGCCAGCATGTAGCCGAGCGCGGTCGCCGCGACATGCAGAGCGAGCAGCGCGGGCGCGAGCGCCCCGAGCAGCCGGGCTCGCCCGAGTGCGAGCATTACCGGCAAGAGGAAGTTCACGAGCAGCGCGGCGATCGTCCACGGTATGAGCAGTGCCGTGAAGGTCCGCAGGGTGTCTACCTGGACGGCGGAGAGGCTGTTCGGGAGTACCGCGTGCACGAGCGGGGCCCCCGCAGCGATCAGGCCCGCAAGGGCCGGCGCCACGATCAGCATCGCGTAGCGGAAGCCGCGCGGCACCGTTTCAGCGACGACTGCCAGACGCTCCGCGCGAGCCTCGCGCGTCATGTCCGGGATGCTCGACATACCCAGCGCCATCCCCGTCCCGGCGACGAGATAGCTGGCGAACAGGTAGGCGTAGGAGAGCACCGTGGTCGCGCCCGCCGCCGAGCGGCTCGCGAACGCCAGGGTGATCACGAACAGCACGTTGAAAGCCAGGTAGATGACCGTGCGGCCGAGCAGGAGGCCACCGTGACGCGCGAGCGCCGCCGGAGAGAATGAGCCTCCGCGCGCCCCGAGCCCGCCCGAGCGCCGGATCCCGAGCAACATCCAGCTGCTCGTCACGAGAGCCATGGCAAGCATCGAGTAGCCGAGCGTCTGCACGCCCGCGCTGTTCATCAGAGCCAAGAAGGAGATCAGCCCCGCTGCCGCGCCACCCATGTAGGCGCCGGCGATCGTCGTGAAGGCTGAGCGGATCGCCAGTACGGTCGCGGCGCCGGCGGCCCACAGCTGCAGCACCATCGCGCAACCGAGCACCGGCAGCGCCGCCGCCGTTACCTCGCGTCCCTGCGCGTGCAGTCCCGGTGCGATCGCGTGGGAGAGCGGCCCGGCGAGGGGAACCGTCAGCAGCAGTACAGGGAGGGCCACGAAGCCGAGCGTCGCGGTGAACTCGCGCACGCTCAGGCGTGCACCGGGCTGGACGAGCAGGCCCACGGAGGTAAGCCGCAGACTCTGGCTGAAGACGCCGAAGGTCGAGTACAGCGCAAAGGCCACGAAGAAGCCATCCGTGCGCGCGTTCGTGCCGAAGTGCCCGAGGTAGAGCACCGCTTGGATCGCGGAGGCGGCGGCCATCGCGAACGTCGCGATCGACATGGCCATCCCGGCGCGGGCCTTGCCGCTTTTGCTCTCGGCCTGCGCGGGCTTGTTGCGCCCCTCGCGCAGAGCGGCGGGGCGTGTCAGCGTTTGTGTGCTCATGCTCGAAAAACGTGCGGGCGGCCCCGTTTCTCGCGCCGCCGTCCTGGCGGAAGGAGCGAACGGCCTCGCGGACTGCATGCTGTCGGCCCGCGAGGCTCTTGGGCGCCGCTAGAAGAGCCTGATACCGGCGCTCGTGAAGGCGCTCGTGCTCGCGATATTGCCGAACACGTCCTTGACGGTCGAGGCCAAGGTGCCGTTCACCGCCGCCGGCCCTCCGGCCGTCAGGTTCGCGCTCGGGTCGGTGATGCCGGTGACCGTGAGCTTGACCGTCGAGCCGGTTACCGCCGTGCTCGCGGTGACCTGCGCGGAGGTGCCAAGGGTCTTGCTGTAGCGCGAGTTGCCTGAGTCACCGGTGCTCCACGTACCCGAGCCAATGCCCGAGACGGAGATCGTGGTAGACCCCAGCAGGGGTCGGGTGTAGGTGATTGTGACGCCGGCCGGGATGCTTGCGGCCGAGACGAGGTCGCTGAACTGCAGCGTGATCGCGTCGCCGACCTGGGCGAGCCCGGCCGTGCTGCCGGGAGTCGTGTCCACGATTCCTGTGAGCGTCGGGCGTGTCGTGTTGATCTTCGCCAGAGCGATCGCCGAGGTGGTGGAGTTGCCCGCGTTGTCGGAGACGAGGTACTCGTACTCGTAGCAGTGGCCGGTCCCGACCGTTGTGTCGCTGAACGGCGAGGTCGGGCCCGCCGAGCCGACGTTGGCAAACGCGGCGAATGTGCCGCAGGCGTCGGTGGCCGGCGCGTAGTTGCCGGTCGCGCGCTTGAGCTGGCTCGAGGCCGTCTTCACGCCCGAGCCGGCGTCGCTCGCGCTGAACGTGACCGGCAGCGCGGCGTTGGCATAGGCAGGCACGCTGATCGTCGCGGTGGGGGCCGTCCTGTCTACCTCCACGGTGGTCGCGAGGCTCGCGAGGTTGCCGACGTTGTCGGTGCCGGTGAGCTTGAAGAGGTAGCACCCGGTCGCGAGCCCGCTCTGCGCGGGTGCGCCTGTGACCGTGACCGGTGCTCCAAAGCCGCCGCACACCCCATTTGAGAGCGTCCCCGTGGCCAGCGTCAGCACCGAGGAGGACAGACCCGAGCCGGCGTCCGCGCTGTAGTTGGTGCGCGTCCCGATCGCGAAGCTGCCTGAGGTATTGAAGCTCGTCGAGCCCGCGGCGCTCGCGGCGGCGCCGTTGACGCTCAGCGCGCCGCCGGTCGGCGCACTGGAGTCGGCGACCAAGCCGAAGCTCGCGGTGGCCGAGCTCACGCCGACGTTGCTGGTCGCGAGCACTGTCGGTGCGCTCGCCGGTTGCGTCGCGGTCGCTCCAAATGTGTACACGTCCTGCGCGCCATTCTGCGTCTGGGTGAAGTTATTGCTTGCGAGCGAGCTGAAGGTGTAGCCGGCGATGCCCGTCTCGGGGTCGCTGGAGGCCCCCGTGAGAGTGAACGCTCCGCCCGCGACAGGGTGGAAGTAGAGCGTGTTGCTTGTCGCGTTGTAGGAGGCGTTGCTCGACAGGGCGCTGAACGCGAGCGTCGGCTTCGTCGGTGCGGTTGTGTCCACATCTACGGTTGTGCTGAGGCTGGCCGCGTTGCCGACTTTGTCTATGCCGGTCAGCTTGTAGCGGTAGCAGCCGGACGCCAGCCCACTCTGGGCCGGCGCACCGGTGATCGTGGCGGGCGTGCCGAAGGTCCCGCACTGGTTGCCCGCAAGCGTCGCCGTGGCGAGCGTCAACGTGCTTGACGCGAGACCGGACTGGGTCAAGGATTGGGTCTCCGTGTAGTCCGTGCGCGTCCCGATCGTAAAGCTCCCGGAGCCGTTGAAGCTGGCGGAGCCGCCCGCGGTCGCGGGCGTACCGTTGACCGTCAGAGCGCCGCCGGTGGGTGGCGCCGTGTCAGGCGGGGGCTGGGTGACGGTGATCGTGTGCAGCACCTTTGCGCTCTGGCCGGCGTTGTCGAACGTCTCCAGTCCGACCGTATAGGTGCCCGGGCTTGCGAATGCGTGTGTCAGCGTCGCCGTCGCGCCGCCGTCGGTCGCGTATTTGCCGCTGCCGTCGAAGTCCCAGCGGTAGTCATTGATCGTCCCCTGCGTGTCCGTCGAGCCCGAGGCGTCGAACGTCACGTTCTGGGTGGTGAGCGCTGCCGAGGGGTTGATCGTGAAGGACGGTTGCAGCGTCTGGCTGGTGCCGCCGGAGTGGTAGTGCTGGAAGATCGTGGCGGGTTCGAGCGTCTGGTTGTAGATCGCCAGCTCGTCAAGCGAGCCGTGCCCGAACAGCGCCGTCCCCGCACGCGACATCAGGTACAGCGTCGAGTTCGCGAAGGCACCCGCGCCGGTGTTCGCGGCGTCCTGCTGGACGCTCACGGCCTGCCCGTCCACGTAGGGCGTTATCTCGCTGCCCGCCGGCGCCGTGCCGTCGAGCACGAGTGCGTAGTGGTGCCACACGCCTGCGCTGGGCCGCGCGAAGAAGACGCTGTTGCGGACCCCCGGAGTTCCGATGCCCACGCCGAACGTGCCGCCGAACGCGGGTGAGTCGGGATCGACGAGGAAGCCACCTTCGTTTTCGTTGAAGTTGGATGTGTACTCCATCGCGAGCGCGTCGTCATTGGCGTACTGGCTCCACTTCAGCCAGAACTCGACGGTCACCTTGCTGGTGCCCGCGAGGTTCAGCGGGATCGCGCCGGAATCGCTCGTTCCGTTGAAGGAGACCGCCGTGCTCGGCTGCACGCCGCCGGCTGCTCCGAAGGTCCCACCGGAGATCGTGCCGTTTGACAGGCCGAAGCTGTCGGCGATCGTCGGGCCGGCGGATTCGTCGAGCCGGTAGTAGTCGACGAGCCCGGGCGTGCCGATCACGGCTTCGGGGTAGGCGCTGACCGTCTGGGCCAGCACCGTCACCGCGACCGTGCCAGTCGCGCTCAGCCCGTGATCGTTGGTCACCTGTACGCCAACCGGGTGCAGGCCGGCCGTCGGGAAGGAGGTTGTCGTTGTGGGTGTGGTGCCGGTGTCGGTCGCGTATTTGCCGCTGCCGTCAAGGTCCCACCTGTAGTCGGTGATCGCGCCCTGGTCGGTCGTTTCGCTCGCGTCGAGCGCCACGGTCTGGCTTGTCACGACACTGCTCGGGGTGGCCTTGACCTTCACCGTCGGCGGGAAGTTCCCGACCGCGAGCGAGTGCGAGGTGCTGTCGCTCGAGTTTTTCGCGTCGATCACGCGTAGGCCCACGTTGATGGTCCCTTCGCTCGCGAAGGCGTGTGTGAGCGTCGGCGAGGAGCCGGTGTCGGTCTCATACACCCCGTCTCCGTTGAGGTCCCATGCGTAGTCCACTATCTGTGACCCACTACCCGTCGAGCCGCTTGCGTTGAGCGTCACGTTCTGGCCGGGTCGCGCGGGGTTGCTGGAGATCGTGAACGCCGCGTGCGGTGGGCTGTTGGTGCCAGAGGAGTTGAAGTGCTGGTAGATCGTGGCGGGGCTCAGCGGCTGGTTGTAGATCGCCAGATCCTGCAGAGCTCCGTTACCGAACAGGGCGCTGCCGCCACGCGACATCAGATATAGCGACGAGTTCGCGAAGGCGCCCCCGCCGGTCCCATTGCTGTCCTGTTGGAAGCTCACGGGCACCCCATCGACGTAGGGGGTGATCTCGCTTGTCGCGGGCGCCGTGCTGTCGAGCACGAATACGTAGTGGTGCCACGCGCCTGTGCTCGGACGCTGCAGGAAGATGCTGTTGCGCCCACCACCGAGGCCGATGCCCACGCCGAATGTGCCGCCGAACTCGGGTGCGTTGGGATCGACCAGGAAGCCGCCTTCGTTGGCGTTGAAGTTCGAGGTGAACTCCATCGCGAGGGCGTCATTGTTCGCGTACTGGTTCCACTTCAGCCAGAACTCGAGCGTCACCTTGCTGGTGCCCGAGAGGTTGAGCGGGACGGTGCCGTAGTCGCTCGACCCGTTGAAGCCGATCGCCGTGCTTGGATCGCCCTGCACGGCTCCGGACAGCCCGAAGGTGCCGCCGGCGATCGTGCCGTTGGCGGAACCCTTGGAGTCGGCGATTGCCGGGCCTTTGGACTCGCCGAGCTTGTAGAAGTCGATCAGTCCGGGCGTGTTCAGCACGGCGTCGGGATAGTCGCTGACGCCCTGTTCGAGCACTTTCAGCGTGATGGTCGTGCGCGTGCTGAGGCTATGGTCGTCGATGACTTCGACGCCAATGGTGTGGGTCCCAACTGTCTGGAAGGAGGTTGTCGTTGTGGGTGTGGTGCCGGTGTCGGTCGCGTATTTGCCGCTGCCGTCGAGGTCCCACTTGTAGTCGGTGATCGTTCCCTGATCGGTCGAGCCACTGGCGTCGAGTTTCACCGTCTGGCCCGTCAGCGCCGTCGTCGGGGAGGCGGTCAGCTGTGCGACCGGGGGGAAGGTCCCAATGCGCAGCGTCTGCGTGGTGTAGTCCCAGCCGCTGTTGCTGTCGGTCACGCGCAGCCCGATGTTGACGGTCTGTTCGGTCGCGTAGGAAGCGGTCGTGGTTGGCGTAGTCGTCGTGGTCTCATAGGTGCCGTCACCGTTGAGATCCCATTCGTACTTTTTGATCGTTCCGTTGGCGTAGCTCGAGCCTGAGGCGTTGAACGTCACCGTCTGACCGGGTCGTGCGGGGCTGGGGGTCATCGTGAACGACGCCTTCGGGCGCGGGTCGGTGCCGTTGTCGTAGAAGTGTTCCTGCACGCGGCTTGCGCTGAGCGCGCCGCCGTAGATGGCGAGCTCGTCCAATGAGCCGTTTCCGAATAGCGCGGTGCCGGCGCGCGACATCAGGTAGAGCGTCGAGTTCGCGAACGCTCCGGCGCCCGTTCCTTTGCCTTCCTGCTGGAAGCTCACTTTTTGGCCGTCCACATACGGGGTGACCTCGCTTGCCGCCGGCGCTGTGCTGTCGAACATGAGCGCATAGTGGTGCCACACGCCGGCGCTGGGCCTCGCGAAGAAGATGCTGTTGCGTGAGGCGTCGCTGCCCAGGCCGATGCCGAAGGTGCCGCCGAACTGCGGCGCGTCCGGGTCGACGATGAAACCGCCCCCGTTGCTGTTGTAGTTCGGCGTGAACTCCATCGCGAGGTTGTCGTCGTTGCCGTAGGTGTTCCACTTCAGCCAGAATTCGACGGTGATCGTGCTCTGGCCCGAGAGGTCCATCGGTACCGCGCCGAAGCTGCCAAGCTCGCCCTCGGTCGGGTCGCCGGCGCCCTGGAAGCTGACAGCCGTGTTCGAGTCGCCGTTGATCGCCCCGGGGGCGCCGTAGATCGCTTCGTTCAGCGTCCCGTTCGCCGAGCCCTTGGAGTCGGCCATCGTCGGGCCATTGGCTTCGCCGAGGCGGTAGTAGTGCAGCAGGCCCGGCGTCGCGAGCACGCCTTCGCCGTAATTGCTGACGCCCGTCGTGACGACGGTCTCGGTGATCGTTGTCGTCGCCGTGTTGCCTTTGGCATCGGACTCCTTGACGCCGATCGTGTGCGCACCGGTGGTGGCGAAGCTCGCGGTAGCCGTCGGGGTCGCGCCCGTGTCGGTGGCATATTTGCCGCTGCCGTCGAGATCCCACTTGTAATCGCTGATCGCCCCGGCGGCGTCAGTCGAGGCGGACGCGTCGAGTTTGATGCTCTGATTGGTCGAAGCGGGGTTCGGCGAGGAGGAGAGCCGCGCCGTGATCGCGCTGACGACGACGACCGTGCGGGTCGTCGTTTCTTCGGCGCCCTTGCTGTCGCGCACCTTCAGCACGACGTTGTAGGTGCCCGGAGCGGCGAAGCTGTGCGTGGCGCTCGGGGTCGAGCCCGTTTCGACGGTGAAGCCCGCGCCTTCGAAGTTCCAGAAGTAGTTGGTGATCGTCGCGTCGGGGTCGCTTGACGCGGAGGCGTCGAAGCTCACCGACTGGCCGACGAGCGCCTGCGAGGGGGACGCTTTGAATGACGGCCACGGCGCCTTGGGCGCGTTGGCCGCGTCGAGCGTGATGCCTACCGCGGGCGTCACCGGTTGCACGCCCATTTCCGAGAAGATGTTGTACGTCGCCTGGTTGATCGCGCTGATGCTGTCCAGGCCATACCCCCATTGGATCGTGCCGGCCGAGAACACGTAGGCGCCGCTTTTCGCTCGATAGGAGACCGCGCTCACGTTGCTCGACTGCCCGGGCGGCGGGCCGGCGGCGCGTTCGCGGCCCTGGTCCTGCAGCCACGAGGAGTTGGGGTCGCTCGTGCTCGTCGAGGAGATTCGCTTGACCCCTTCGGGCTCGAGCGCGGCTGCCTGGGCATACGTCGAGCTTTCGGCGCTCGGGACCTGGTCCCACTCCCAGCCGACCAGTTCGCTGCCGAGAATCGTCGCCGAGTTCGTCGGGACCCCGCTGTTGCGCCAGAGTCGCGAGCCCTCGTATTCGCCCCCGGCGTTGCCCGCCGGGAGGGTGAGGCCCCAATCGTGGGCCTCGTTGTCCCCGACATACATGACGCCGAACAGTTCGTTCTCGGGTTGACCCACGCCCACGCGTCCGCCGGGAGGTGCGTTGGGGGATCCGGCCGGAGCCCCGAAGTCACGGCGCGTGGTCGTCGCGAACTGCGGGAACGTTTCCCCGTTCGGCCCGCGCGAGGCCGGGTCGTTGGGCGTCGCTCCGCCAATTCCGCCGGCGCCCTGGATTGTCTTGTAGCAGACGATCGTGCGGCGGTTGTTGGTGTAGCGCGTCTGCCAGTAGGCGGTGTTGGCGCTGAAGGAGGCGATGCTGACCCCGTGTTCGCGTGCGGCCAGCATATTGTTGAAAGAGCCGTTGGACCAGTACTCGCTATGGCCGGAGATCACGATCGCCTTATGGGTCAATAGCGAGGCAGGGGCCGCGTCGGTCTGCACATCGTCTGTGTAGGTGACGTCGTAGCCCTGCTCCTCGAGCCATTGGACGGTGCTGTAGTCCGGGCCCCAGAACTTGTTGCGCTGTTCTTCGCCTTCGGCGAGCGGCCGGTCAAATGACACCGCCACCGCGCGTTCGTCCCCGGCGATGGTGTTGCCGAGCCCGCAGAGATCGAAGTACAGCGACTTGCATCCCCACATGTTGTAAGCCTCGTAGGTGGCCGTCGGCAGTACGAACAGCATGTCCGAGGCGCGCGCGTCGTTGCGTACCGTGAAGATGACCTCATTCTGGATGCCGCCGTCGGCGAGGTCCGTGAAGACTGCCTCGTAAATCCCCGAGACTGGAAGCGAGGCGCCGGGGATCGTGTACGTGACGTTCCAGTTGGCGCAGCTCAGTTCGCCGGTTTCGGCGTTCATCGGGTTGCACTGCTGCGTGTTGTTGATCTGCACATTGCTCGATCCGGCCGCGGAGATCAGGCGCGCCCCGGCGCCGCCGTAGTAGCCGATGCGGTAGATGGCTATGTTGGCTTTCGTGCCCGGGAAGGAAGCAGCGCTCGTCCCGATCTTCAGCTGGACGCTTTCACCGAGGTTGTAGCTCGTCTTTGTGCTGAAGCCGGCGATGCTTTCGCTGTAGTGGCTGAGTTCGTTGCTGGTCGTCCCAGCGCCCATGCAGTTGTTCTCGTTGACGATTGGGTTGGCATTGGGGCAGGAGACTTCCGCCGCGGCGCGCGCGGGTCCGGTGAGCATCAGCAGGCCGCAGGTGACGGCGAGCGCGACGAGCAGGACGAATCCGTGTCGTGCCGTGCGCAGGGTTGGGAAAGCGCTTTGAGTGTCCATTGATGAGCAAACGTTTGATGCGCGCGGCAGCTTTTGTGCTCACATGAGGACTTTTTTACGCCGGATGGCCGCCTGGTCCTACAAATGGCTTTCCGGGTGCGATATATCGCAAGGTGAACGTGCCATTTCCCAAACTCTTCCACCGTCGAGGATTGCCACTCCGCCTGCCATGCTCAACCGGCATCGAACCGAACTACCGGATAAGAGTGCACAATCTAAGCCTCTAGTTGAGACTTAGATTGATACGCTGAGGTCAGCGCGCGATGCCCTTCAAACCAACCCCCAGCCAGAGCCCCGACCTGCCGCGAGCGCCTCGCAGGTCACGAGCGCGGGTCGTTGCCGTGCTCGTGCTCGGTGCCGCGAGCATCCTCGCGGTGAGCGCCGCCGGGGTCGCCGTGGCGCTCCTACTGGTCAAGACCGACCCGGGCAAGCCACAGCGACCCTCAGCCTCACCGCACATCTACTACCTCGCTCCGTCAGGCAGGGATGCGGGGCAGTGCGCCAGCGCGCAGGCGCCGTGCGCCTCCTTCGACAGGGCCTACCGTGTGGCGCGACCCGGCGACACTGTCATGCTCGCCGGCGGCGACTATCCAGGGCAGACGATCGAGGGCGACGGCGCAAAGACGGCGAAGGCCGATGTGCTCTTCAAGCCCGCCCCGGGAGCCCAAGTTCGCGTCACGGGGCCGATCTATGTGTACGGATCCCACCTCACCTTGCAGAGTCTCCATGTAAGCGACGTGACGATCGGCAACTACGACCAGACGCCCGGCCGGCCAAACCCCACCGACGTGAGTCTGCGCGGGGTCGTGGGCCGCGACTTCGAGATCGACTCCGCCACCCACGTCACGATCTCAGGCGGCGCCTGGGGCCCGACCAGCGCCTGCGGGGGGCCCTATGGGGGCGGCAACAACAGCATCCGCGACGTCACTGGCGTGGTCCCCGCGGACATCTCGATCGAGCACGTGAGGATTCACGACGTGCAGTCCTATGACCTCGTCGGCTGCCACATCGAGGGCCTCGCGATCTTCGCCGGTCGCAACGTCACGGTGAGCGACTCGAAGTTCTACGGGAACTCCGTCTACGACGTGTTCGTGCAGGCCAACAGCGGGCCGATCTCCGGGTTGACGTTCAGGGGCAACTGGATGGCGATGCCGGTCGGGGTCGACGGCCGCCAGAACGGCACGGTGATCGGCTTCTCCGGGATCCACTCGGATGTCCTCGTCGAAGGCAATCGCTTCAACTACATCGTTTCGCTCGACGACGACGGCCTCAAACCGATCTACAGCAACTTCCGCCTGGTCGCCAACGTGGGGATGCTCCCCTACCTGGGGTGCACCCTGCGCGGGATCTCCTTCAGGCGCAACATCTGGCAGAAGGGTGCCTGCTCCAGGAGCGACGTCAACCTGCACGGCGCCGCGCTCCCCTATAGAAACCGGCTCAACACGGCGGCGCTCGACTACACGCTCGGGCGCCGCTACGCCCGGCTGCTCGCCCGGCGCTGAGAAGACCGGGCGACGACAGCCGGCGCTCGGGAGCCACGCGCCGCGAGCCCACGCGCCGAACGCCCTAGGCAAGCACGAGCTCGAGCAGCTTGTCATGGCGTGCTCGCCAGGAGTGCTCGGCGAGGAATGCCACGCGCGCATCCTCGTCGGCGCGGCCGCGTGTGAGTGCCGCTTCCACCGTTGGGGCATACCCCTCGCCGGATGCCACGACCAGGACGCTCGCGTCCACATTGCGCATGGGCGCCAGGTCGGATGCCACGATAGGAAGGCCCGCGGCGAGGTACTCGTAGAGCTTCAACGGGCTCATCGCTCGGGTCAAGGCGTTGTCGCGATGTGGGACGAGCCCGACATCGGCGGCGCGGATCAGCGCGATCACCTCCGCCCGCGCGAGCGGCGGGCGGATCTCGATGTTCCCAGCGGTCCCCAGCGGCTCGAGGTGGGGGGCGTCGAGCAGCGGCCCGACAAGCACGATGTGGGCGTCGGGCATCCGCTGGGCCAGCTCCAGCAGCGCCGCCACGTCCAGGCGCGAGTCGAGTGTGCCGGCGTACACAAGCAAGGGGCGCCTCGTCCCGATCACCCAGCTTGGTGGCTGCGCCGCGACGCCCAGCCACTCGGCGGGATCGATGCCATTGGGGATCACGGCGCTTGGCCCGGTCGGCGCGATGCGCTCCAGCGCCGCGGTGCTCACGGCCGCGACTCGCCGGCCACGCTCTCGCACCCGTGCAAAGCTCTCCTCGTAGGCGGGCCACCAGCGGCGCTGCGGCTCGTAGGCCAGCCAGTCGTCGGCCGCAAAGAACGTCACCGGGCCCGCCCACTTGAGCTCCGCGAAGCCCGCGAGCAGAGGATTGGCGATGATCACCGCCGGTTCCACGAGCCCCATCCGGCGAGCGGCCCGGCGAGCTATCCGATCGAATGCCCCCGCGGCGCGCTCCATCCCGGCGATCGACGTCGGGTACTCACGACGCAGGCGCACCGGGCGCAGCAGCTGCGCTTGAGAGCTCGCGGGAAACGCGGCCCCCGCATCCCCGCGGCGACTCATCAGATCTCGTACGAGCATCGCCGGCAGGCTGCGCATCTGGTCGCACACGAGCAGGCGCGCCACCCGCTGGTGCTCGATCAGTCCTCGTGCGAGCCGGTCCTCGGTCCCGAACCAGCCACGATGCGCGGCGGCCTGCCAGCTCAGATAGGAGAAGCAGAAAACCACATCCTCGCCGGGGCGATCCGCGACGGGTGGGGCCACGTCGCTGCCGCCGCGATCTGCCACTGGTTCTGGCATGTTGCGAAAAAACGGGTCGCTCGCCGGGGAACTTGCGGCAGGCTGGGCCTGCTCGCGGTCGCTCTGGCCGTCTGGACACATGCCCTGGACCATGACACGCTTGCACCGAGCCGGACCGGCGCAAGGACCGTGCCGCGAGGGGCGTTTAATTTACAGACCGCCATGTCGCGCAATTCCTTCCACGAGGCGACGATCAGCGGGGTGCGTTGGGTGATGCTGACGCGAGTCGTCAGTGAGACCCTCGCCCTCGGCTGCATCGTCCTGCTCGCCCGGCTGATCACGCCTGCGCAGTTCGGCCATGCCGCCGTGGCGCTGATCTTCGTCCCGCTTGCGGGCATCCTCACCTTCGAGGGCTTCGCCTCCGCGCTCGTGCAGCGCGAGAGCATCGAGGAGAGCCACCGCCGCGTCGCGATGTTGATGAGCCTGCTCGGCGGACTGGTCCTGACCGCGATCGTGCTCGCCCTCGTCCCGGTCCTGTGGCGTCCGATCTTCGGTGTGCAGACCGCGAACCTGATCGCGCTCGTCTCGCCCGTGTTCCTGCTCGCCTCGCTGGGGACGGTCTCGCGCGCGATGCTGTGGCGTCGCTTGGACTTCCGCCGAATGAGCCTGATCGACATGAGCGCGACCATCGCCGGCAGCGTCGTGCCACCGGCGCTCGCGCTCGCCGGGCTCGGCGCGTCGGCGATCATCTACGGGGCGCTCGTGCAGGTGCTGCTGACCTCGGTTCTGCTCTTGGCGGCGGTACCCTCGCTGTTTCCGCGCTGGCATTGGCGCTCGCAGCGCGACATCGGCGGCTTCGGGCTCGCGGCGGCGCTCGCCGGGCTCGTCGACGTGATGTTCAGGAACGTCGACTACGCGATCCTCGCGGCGCAGTTGCCGGCGGCCCAGGTGGGCATGTACTGGCGCGCCTTCAACCTCGGGGTCGTCTACCAGGACAAGCTGAGCAGCGTGATGATGCAGCTCGCCTTCCCGGTCTATTCACGGACAGAGAGCCACGAGGAGCTGCGCTCGATGCACGAGCGCGCGACCCGCGTGCACGCCGCCGTCATCTTCCCGCTGCTCGCGTCGCTGATCGTGCTCGCTCCAATTCTGATCCCGTTTGTGCTCGGCCCGGCCTGGAACCCCTCGGTTCGCCCGGCGCAGATTCTCGCCCTTGCCGGGATGATCGCCGCAATCCTCACGGGCTACCCCCAGGTCATGCTCGCCGTTGGCCGCCCGCGCGCGCTGCTGAACTTCAACCTCGCAATGCTCGTGACCTATGCCGTCGTTGTCGCACTCGCCGCGCAGCACGGTCTCGTGACGATCGCGATCGCGGTCGTCGCCGCCTACGTCCTGATTCTCGCCGGCGTCTACCGCTTCCTACTGCAGCGCTACGTGGGGATCTCCGTCAAGCGCCTCGTCCCCGAGCTCGCCCCGGCGGTCGCCGGCTGCCTTGTGCTCGCGGCCGTCGGCGAGCCCCTGCGCCATCTGCTCGAAGCCTCCTCTCTCCCGGCGGCCGTCACGATCACCCTCGCCGGGAGCGCCGGGCTACTCGCCTACTGCCTTGGCTTGCGTGTGGTCTCGCGCGCGACTTGGAATGACCTGCGAATGCTTGCGACGCGAGTGCTCGCGCCGCTTCCTGTGTCGCGGGCACGCGGCGGAGCGCCCACCCCGGCTCCCGCGGCCGTGGGTGTCTCCACCGATTAGCTCTCCTGTCAGGATGCGAGCGGGAACAGACGAGCGGCGTCGTCTTCGCCGTCAAGCTCGCGCACGACGCGCGCCGGCGCGCCCACGGCGAGGGAGCGCGGGGGCACGTCGTCGCGAACCACCGCCCCGGCGCCCACAACGGCCCCCCAACCGATCGTCACTCCCGGCAGGATCACGACGTTCTGACCGACCCAGGCGCCGTCTTCGATGACGACGGGGCGGAGGTCCGCGATCTCCTGGTCGATCACCGCCACCTCGCGACCCTCGAAGCCATGGCGATGGTCGGCGACGTAGACGTTGCGAGCGAACAGGACCTTGCGTCCGACGCGGATGCTCGTGGCCGCGGAGAACACGCAGTAGCCGGCGATCGAGGTCCCATCGCCGATCTCCAAGCGGCCGCCTGGCTCGTGCGTGAGCAGCCAGCAGCCGGGGCCGAGATAGACATGGCTGCCGATCGCAATTCGCCTGGTGCCCTCGAGCTGGATCGGTAGCGAGAGGCGGCTGCGCGGCCCGAAGCTCTCAAATGAGGAGCGCGTGGCAAGCGAGAAAGCTCGGTCGCGCGCGCGCCGGTAGAGGCTATGGGCGTCGGCCCCCCTCACCGGAACGGGGGTGGGGCGAGGCCGATGAGGACCGCGAGTGCTCTGCGCTCGGCGATCAGACGCGCACGGTTGGCGCCGCTTCGTCCTGGTCTGACGGTGAGTCCAAGCACGCGCACGAGATGGCGCGCGGTGAGCGCCAGGCGGACCGCGGCCGCCTGGTCGCGCCGGTAGTGCTTGCGCGCGAAAAGCAGCTTGGCGTAGCTCAGCTGTGCGACGAGCTCCGGCTTGGTGCTTGGGACGCAGTGGTGCGTGATGACCATCTGCGGGAAGTGGCGCACGTCCCAGCCGGCCTGCCTGGCGCGATAGCACCAGTCGGTCTCCTCCGAGTACAGGAAGAAACGCTCGTCGAGACTTCCGATCTGTGCGACGGCCTCCGCGCGGGCCAGCAGGAAGGCCCCGACCAGCCAGTCCGCGGAACGCTCTTCGCGGTAGCGGGGCTCCTCGGGTCGCTCCTCGCGGGAGTCTCCCCAGGGCAGCGCGAGCGCCTCGCCGAATGCCCTCCACGGGGAGGGGAAGCCGCGGATCGTATGCTGCAGTTGGCCGTCGGAGCCCTGCTGGATCACGCTTGCGACGCCGACGCTCGGGCGCGCGTCCAGCGTCTCGACGAGCTCGGCGAAGGTCCCTGAGACGATCTCCACGTCGGGGTTGAGCAGGAGCACGTACCGGCCTCGGACCAGCTCCAGCGCTCTGTTGTTGGCAGCGGCGAAACCGATGTTCTCGCAGCGTCGCACGCGGATGTCGGGGAAACGACTCTCAATCGCCTCGGGCGTGTCGTCAGTGGAGCCGCTGTCGATCACGAGCCACTGCACGTCCAGCGCCCCGGTGGCGGCGCGGGCGGAGTCAAGCGTGGCGAGCGCGAGATCGCTGCGGTTGTGCGTCACGACGATGACGCTGAGGTCGGGGCGTTGTGGGCCGGCCTTCACGGCGGTCAGCTCAGCGGGCAAGGGGCTCTCGAGGGTCATGGTCATCGACGCGGTGGCGTGCGCATGCGCGGCGCTCATGAGGCCTGTCCGAGACGCGCGGGTGTGAGCGCCCGTCGCACGCGTGCGCGCAGCTCACGGCGTACGAAGCGACGCAGGGCGGGGTCGTCGAAGCGGGTCGTGCGGCTGGCCGCCGCCTGGAGGTAGCCGAAGAGGAAAGCCAGGCCACCGATCCCGACCGGCCGCGCGCGTCCGACCTTCAGCGCGCGAGCCGCCACCCACGGGAGGCCCTGGTGGGAGATGTAGGCACACGCCCCGTGACGGGCGCGACCGCGCAGCACTCCGCCGCGGCTCGCAAACGGGCGATGGTGGATCGCGATGGGATCGTCGAAGGAGCAGGTCTTCAGGCCGTTCATGCGCGCGTAGGCTTCGTCGATGGTGTCCCACCCGAGACGCTCCTCGATGCCGCCGATCGCTTCAAAGCAGGCCCGCGAGTAGAGCTTGAGCGCGCCGTGGACATGGTGGGGGGGGATTGGGAGTACGTGGCTGTGCCCATCGACGATCTCGGCGAGCTGACCGCAGGCGATCCCGAGCGAGGCGTCTTGATTGAAGCGTTCCAGCAAGAGCTCATACCAGTCGCAGGGCAGCTCGACATCGCCGTCGAGCTTGGCGATGTGCGTAAAGGACTGCCAGTCGACCGCCCCAAGGCCGTGGTTGAACGCACGAATCTCGGCGGCTTGGGCGAGTCGGTCGCGCCCGCGGGTGGGGGGCATGGGTGGCGCGCCGAGGACGGTCATGAAGTCGAGCTCGCCCTCGAGCTCGCGCAGCAGCTCGGGAGTGGCGTCGGTCGAGGCGTCGTCGACGACGATCCAAGCGTCCGGGCGCCGTCGCTGAGCGGCGACGGCGCGTGCCACGCGCTCCATATGTCCGGCCTCGTTGTATACCGGTGAGATCACCAGCAGTCTGTTCGCCATCACACCTCCAAAAACGCCAGGCGCGGCAGGGAACTTTTGTATGGGGGGCGGCCGCGAGGGTCGTCCCCCAAGCTCGCGAGGGCACGCAAGACGCTTGAGGGCCACCGCGTTTATCCACCAGTATGTGCGGTATCTGCGGAATAGCGACGCGCGACGGCGCCGGGCCGGCTCTCGACGAGGCACGCCTGCGCACCATGACCGACGCGATCCTCCATCGCGGTCCCGACGAGTGTGGCACGCACATAGAGCCGGGCATTGCGCTCGGGATGCGGCGGCTCAGCATCATCGACGTGGAGGGCAGCCATCAACCGGTCCTCAACGAGGACAGCAGCGTGCTGGCCGTGTTCAACGGCGAGATCTACAACTACAGGGAGTTGCGCGAGCGTCTGATCAAGCGCGGCCACCGCCTGCGCACCGAGGGGGACGGTGAGGTGATCGTCCATCTCTACGAGGAGTATGGCCCCGATTTCGCAAGCCACCTGAACGGCATCTTCGCGTTTGCGCTATGGGATGCTCCGCGTCGGCGGCTCGTGCTGGCACGCGATCAGTTCGGCGTGAAGCCGCTCTACTACTCGCTTGGGCCCGAAGGGCTCGCATTCGCCTCCGAGGTCAAGGCGCTGATCGTGGGGGGCCTGGTCGAGCCGGCCCTCGATCCGCTCGCCGCCGAGTTGTTCCTCGCGTTTGGCTTCGTACCGGGCCCGCGCTCTCTGTTCGCAGGCGTGGAGAAGCTGATGCCGGCCTCGATGCTCGTATGGGAGGGGGAGGGCCCGGTGGAGCAGCGCAGCTACTGGTCGGCGGGCGTTGGCCCCTCGCCGCGCGGCTCGAAGGCGAGCTGGGAGGACGATCAGGGGCAGCTGCTGGAGCTGTTGCGCCGCTCGACGCATGCCCAGATGGTCAGCGATGTCCCGCTCGGCTCGATGCTGAGCGGGGGTCTTGACTCGTCGTTGATCACGGCGCTGATGGCCGAGCACAGCTCTCGCCCCGTCAAGACGTTCTCGATCGGGTTCGTCGAGGACGCCGACGCGAATGAGCTTGGCGACGCCCGCTCAGTGGCCGAGCGCCTTGGCACAGACCATCATGAGCTGCTTACGAGTGCCACCGAGCACCCTGAGCTGCTCGACGAAGCGCTGTGGCACCTGGAGGAACCGATCGCCGACGTGTCGTTTCTCGGTTTCATGCTGCTCAGCCGCCTCGCACGCGAGTCGGTCACCGTAGCGCTGTCCGGCCAGGGAGCCGACGAGCTGCTCGGGGGCTACCGCAAGCACCAGATCGCCGCCCTGGCGGCGGCGCTGGCGCACGTTCCGAGCGCCGCGCGTGGGGGGCTCGCGGTGCTCGGGCGCCGCGCCAAGCCCGGCTCCACGCTCGCCAGGGGCCTGGAGGCCGTGGCGACCGACGATCCCGCCGTGCGATTGCTCGCGATGAGTCGCATCCTGCAACCCGCGGACCGCACCGCCTTGCTATCCGCGGACTTCCGTGCTCCTTACATAGAGGGGGAGCTGGCGCGCGCGATCCAAGCGCAGCTTCCCCTTGGGGGACAGAGCCCACTCGGGGAGACGCTTGCGCTCGATACGCGCATGGCGCTCGTGGACAACATGCTGCTCTACTTCGACAAGATGTCGATGGCCTCCTCGCTGGAGGTGCGTGTGCCGTTCCTGGACACCGAGATAGCGGACTTTTGCGCCCACCTGCCGGATCGCCGCAAGGTGTGGCTGGGCCGGCGCAAGGAGCTGCTCAAGCGCGCGAGCCAGGGGCTGGTGGACGAGCAGATCATCTCCAAGCGCAAGCGCGGCTTCTTCCACTCCGCCCTGGGGGCTTGGCTGCGCGTGCACAGCGACACGCTGCTCAGCGATACCTTGCTCGACCCGCGCGCTCTCGCTCGTGGCCAGTACGACGCGACGGCCGTGCGCGGTCTACTCGCCCAGGCCGGCGCCGGCGGCAAGAAGAGCGACCAGCGCCTGTTCTGCTTGATGTTGCTCGAGCGTTGGCAGCAGCTGTTTGTGGATGGGGACGCGACCGCTGTTGAGCGCATGCCGGTCTATGCCGCTGCTTAGCGAAGAAGCTGAGTTTGCTGGGCTAGCATGCACGTATGAAGCGCACAACGCTATCGCTCTCTGACGATCTCGCCCTAGCCCTCACGTCCGAGGCGCATCCCTGCGCGGCGTTGGCGGTCGCCCGCGATGCCTCCGCCAAGCATCACCAAGTGGTTCTCGGGGATGCGCGTTCGGCGCCCTTCGCCGCGCTCGGTCACAGCTGCCACCGCACCACCGGTCGGGATATGGAGCAACTGCTCGAGCGTGAGTGGGGTGAGCGCCACTTCGCCAGTTAGCCCGCCAGCGCCGGCTCGCGTGCCTCGCGCGCCGGCTCCGGGGAGGGCGGCCGCGAGAGCCCTGCGGCCGCGGCCGGGCCGCCGGCGTGGCCGACGGGCCGCGTGATGCGCAATCGCGCCGGCTCGGGCGTCGGCGAGGGCTCGCGTAGGGCGATGATCATCGCGCCGACGAAGAACAGCAGGTAGGGGACGTGGGGGAAGGAGAGGACGTCGAAGAGGGCGCTCGCGATGGCGATCGCCGCGACCGTTGCAAACGCGCCGAGCGCGAGCGAGGAGCGGCGCGGGTCGGGGCCGCGAATCGTTGTGTGGGCGGCGAGCATCATGGCTCCGAAGATCGCAAGATAGGAGAGCAGTCCGATCACCCCGACCGTGATCAGCAGGTCGAGGTACTGGTTGTCGAGGATGCGGTACTTCTGTGGGTCGTAGCTCTCATATCCGCGTCCCAGTAGCGGATGGCTCAGCACGTCGGGCGCCACCGCGTCGTAGCGAGCCGTGCGGTCGGTGGTCGTGAGCGCGCTGTTGATGTGCCCCGGTTCGAGCTGGCTGATCACACCGCCGATGGCCGCCGGGGCGACGAAGTGCACGAGCACCCCGAGCAGCAGACCGAGCTTGAGCATCAGGCGCCCCACCTGCCGCGGGCGGTAGGCGAGCAGGATCAGGATCACGGCCGCCGGCACGACGAGGCTCGTCTTGCGCGCCGTGGCCACACCCCCGGCCATCAAGAGGCCGACGGCGATCGCGTAGAGCAACCGCCGTCGCCGCGTCGCCGCGTCGATGGCCCCCAGGATCGCGAACGGGAGCACCATCGCGAGCATGGCCGCGAGCTCGAGCGGCTGCAGCGTCGGCCCGTACACCGTCAGGCGTCCGATCGAGTCGACCTGGTCGAGCAGGTTTGGTGCCGTGACCGGGAGCACCTTGCCCCACAGGGTGTAGAAGACGTTGTAGTGCGTGCGGTACTCGACGATGGTCCCGAGTGCCACTATCACGCCCAGGAACACCATCAGGGCCGCGAAGCGCGGCACCTCACGCGGGCGCAACACCGACGCGACGATGAAGAAGAAGACCACGTAGGAGATCAGCAGCGCGAGCTTCTTGACAACCAGGGTCAGCTCGTCCATGTCGCCGAGCGTCTGCCCGTTGACGGCGACGCTCGCCAGGCATACCCCGAGGAAGAGCAGTACGGCGACGTGCACACCACCTAGCTTCAATCGAGGACGGGCCGCGCCGCTCACGACGGCTAGGCTCGCAAACCACAGCATCACCAGCGCGATCACCACCGGGCGGTCAAGCGTGCCGTTGACCGGCAGATGAATCGGCAGCGTGATGGCATCGATCGGGACGAGGAACAGCATCGCCATGAAGCCCGCCAGCGCCCACGGCAGCAGGCGAGTCGTGTACGGCCATTCGTCGCAGCCCGGCAACTGCTCGTCGAGTCGGTCGAGCTTCGCGCCGGCGATTCCCGCCATGTAGGAGCGCGCTCGTCGCTGTCGTCGCGCCCACATAAGACTCCAGCCGAGCAGCATGACCAGAACGAAGGTAAGACCCATCAGCTGCCATCTCGCGCCGGCGCCGACGGTTCCGCCGACGGTTGGCCCAAGTGGGCGCAGCACCGCCGCCGAGGTGCTTGGCAGTGGATAGGAGGCCTTCTGCGTGGCGACGTGGCGTTCGAGCAGTCCACGAGCCTCTTCGACGAGCTTGACCGCCGCGCCCTGGGTGGGTGCCTGCGCGTAGATGTCAAGCAGCGGCCGCGAGCCGTCGACGTCCAGGAGCAGCCGGTAGGAGCGATCCACGAGCCGTGGATCCGGCAGCCGCGGAAGTTTCTCCGCGGTGTTCGAGCGCCCCAGCAGCAGCGTGAAAGGACCCGACGCCGCTACGCTGTGGTCGCCCAAGCCCAGCGACCGACCAAGTGTCGCGGTCGGGCCATAGCCCTGCAGGTAGAGCGCGTAGTTGACCGCGAGTTGCGCGCCCAGGTCCGATTGATACTGCGTCAGCTGCTCGATGTCCGCGACTATGGAGCTCGAGGTGTCGACGAGCACCTGTGCGTGCGCCGAGCCGAGTTGCTCGCCGCGCGGATGCAGAGCCGGGGGCGTGAGCGAGATGCGGTAGCCGGCGAGAACGGCCACGAGCGCGGCCACCGTCACGAGGATCGCGACCGGTCGCAGTCGCCGCCGCTGGAAGATCCCAGCGGCCCAGTTCACTGCTGGCGTTCTCCCGCCGCGGACGCCGGACGTCTGGCCCGCGGGTCGCGTGTGACAGTGTCGAACTCGGACGCGAGGTGATCTTCTATGCCGACCAGCTCACGATTGCGCCTGCGCAGGCTCTCAACGCCGACGATGGCCAAGAGCCCGAGCAGCAGCACGCCGAGCAGAGCGGCGGCCATCAGCGTCGCCCGGGATCCGTTGTTGACGGTGCCCGCCTGAGCCGGCCCGAGCGCGCGCAGGGTCACCTTGTGCTGTGCGGGCGTGCCACCCGCCTGCTGCGCCCTGGCGACATAGGTCTGCACGCCGGTGTAGACGGCGTCGGCGACGCGTGCTGCCGTCAGCGCGGTGGGCCCCTGCACCGAGACGGTGATCACGGGCTGATCCTGCTGAGCCAAGAAGGTCAAGCGATACGGTGCCTTTTCAGCCACGAGCTGGCTGCTGCGGGCCTCCGCCGGAGTTATCGCGTTGAGTACTTGGCCTGAGCCGCTGAATGGCCCCTGGGCTGTCAGTTGTTGCGGTGGGACGCCGGCGGCCTTCGCAATTTCTCGAAGCACGGCGTCGCTTGTCATCACCTGGGCGAAGACGGCCGCGCGCGAGATCAAGGGCGCCGGGTCCTGGCTGAGGTTCGCAAGCTCCGAGCTCGGCGAGTCGACGAGTATCTGCAGTGTGGCGGCGCCGGTCGGGACGCTGTGTGAGCTCAGCTTGACCGCGGCCGTCGCCGTGAGTGCGAGTGCGACGACGATCGCCGTCGCCAGACGTCGAGCCCACAGGATTCGGAAAATCTCGTTTAGCTCCACCACCTCAGAAACGGGATGTCCTCCGTCTAACTTTTGACGCCCAGAGGACGGGTTCGGGCCACGTGAGCCCCCGCCGCAGGAGGGCGTCTCACCCCCCGTCGGTCGCGCCTCGAAGATCGCCGCGCGAGCAGGGGCACTCCCGCCGCGTTATCTGTCCATGGTCCTCAAGGGGCTGATCACGCCAGGGCTCACCGTGGCGCACACAGGGGCATCGTCAACCGACCCATCCGGGGCGGGGCTTCAGCGTGCCGCCAACAGGCCAATCGTCTGCCACGCCCTCGACCGCTTGTGCGATGCGGGTGTGCGCGAGGTGGCGCTCGTGGTATCCGCCTCGGCGACCCCCGAGATGCAGGCATGCGTGGCAGCCGAGGGGCCGAGCGACGTGACAAGCCGATGCTTCCCCTACGAGCACGACGCCTATCCCGAGGCCCTCGCGGCCGCGATTGACTACCTCGGCGAGGCACCGTGCATCGTCCATCCGCCTGACGGACTGTTGGTCAAGCCGCTCGCCGGCTTCGTCGAGCTGCTGAGTACCGACGCCCCCGACCTGGTGGTGCTCGTACGCGAAGGCCCGGGAGAGATCGATTCGATCGGGCTTGCTCCACGGCGACTGTTGCGCCTGGCCAAGAACTGCAAGACGACGGCCGGAGCCGGTTTGGGGCTCTCGGGTGTGTGCATCTTTGGAGTTGGGGGGCTGCGTCGTGCCCAGGAGACCGGGTGGCGCCCGGAGCGCGAGTCGGGTCTCGGCGCGGTGGCGGAGAAGCTCGTGGAGGACGGGGGGGAGCTGCACATCGGGTACGTCGACAGCTGGCTCAGGTACACCGGCAGGGCGGCCGACCTGCTGGACATGAACAGGGTTTTGTTGGGCGAGCTCGCCCTGCAGCTCGAGCCGATACCGGGGGCCCACAACCGGATCGAGGGTCCCGTATCGGTGCACCCCAGCGCCTCTGTGCAGTCAAGCGTGATCATCGGCCCCGCGATCATTGGGCCGGGGGCACTGGTGGTGGAGTCCTACATAGGCCCCTACACCTCGATCGGGGCGCACGCCCACATCGAGGGGGCGGAGGTCGAGCGCTCGATCATCCTCGCCGGCGCCAGCATCATGCACGTCGGTGGGCGTCTCGTTGCCAGTGTCGTCGGGCGCGAGGCCCGCGTCGCGCGAGACTTCTCGCTCCCGCGCGCGATGCGCCTCAACGTCGGAGACGGCGGCGAGGTCGTGCTGTGCTGAGCGCCGCGAAGGCTCACCTGGGAATCTCCCCCGCGCTGGTGTCCCGGGCGGGGGCTTCGCGCGATCGTCCGGCCGGGCTGCGTGTGGCGATGATTCACCTTTCCGACTTCAGCCTTGACTCGCGCATCCAGCGTCAGGCGCGCGCGCTCGCCCAACGCGGCGACGAGGTGGACCTCCTGTGCGTGGGCGAGCGTGAAGTCTCGGCGGTGGGCGACGGCTTGATCCGCACCCATCCCTTGACGGCGGCCAAGCCGCAGGGAGGCGGGGGCTCGTATGTGCGCGGGTACGGCGAGTTCCTGCTTCGTGCCCTGTGGCGGCTGACGGTTCTCGATCTGCGCAAGCGCTTCGATCTCATCGAGGTCCACAACATGCCGGACATCCTCACGGGGGCCACGCTCTGGCCGCGCATGCGGGGGGTGCCGGTGATCCTGAACGTGCACGACACCTTCCCGGAGCTGTTTGCCACGAAGTACGGTTGGCCGGAGGACCATACGCTCGTGCGCATGCTCGAGCGTGAGGAGCGCATGAGCGCGGCACTGGCGACGCGGGTCATCACGGTGACCGATCAGGCTCGACGGTGTCTGGAAGACCGGGGCGTGGGCGTCGGGCGTACCAGCGTGATCATGAACTCGCCCGACGAGCGCGTGTTCGGGCCGCCGCGACCGCCGGTGTACATGCCAGAAGTGGGACCGCTGCGCGTGCTCTATCACGGAGGTCTGGCCCCCCGCTTCGGCGTCGAGACGCTGATCCGGGCCTTTGCACGCCTGCGGACCTCGGTTCCACGCGTGCAACTGCGGGTGTGCGGGTCGGGGGAGGATCGCGACCGCTTGGCGGCGCTGGCCAGGGAGATCGACCCCGAGCGCATCGACGTCGCCGCGGAGCCCGTTCCCTTCGCTCGGATCCCGGCCGAGCTCGAGGCCGCGCACATCGGGGTCGTGCCGACGTTGCACGATCGTTTCACCGAGCTGCTCCTGCCTGTGAAGCTGCTCGAGTATGCGCACATGGGCCTGCCTGTCGTGGCCTCGCGGCTGCCTGGGATCGGGGGCTACTTCTCAGAGCGAGAGCTGTGCGAGTTCACGGCGGGAGACCCGGAGGACTTGGCCCGTGCGATCGAGTCGATCTGCGCGGACCCCGCTCAGGCGCGCGCGCGCGCCGAGCGCGCGACGCTGTGCCTCGGGGACATCGCGTGGGAGCATCAGCGCGAGCGCTACCTCGATCTGGTGGACGAGCTCGTCGGTAGGGATCCCGGGCCGGGGGCAGGCACGCGGCAGACGGCCGCCGAGGCCGTGGCCGCCTGAGACTCGCTGTGTCAGGATCTGCCCGTGAGGCGGGCCCCGTCACCGCCAGTTGATCGCACGCGTAGCGGAATCATCTTCTGCGTTTGAGATCGGGTCGGAGCCTGGAGTGGAGCCACCCAGCTTCGGCGCGGTGGTCGTGCGAGCCCCACGACCCGGCCGGTTGTGCGGTCATTGGAATACGCGTCTGCCCGCACTGGAGCGATAGCTATGCGAGATCTTCACAAGTACCAATAAGCACTCTGGCTTTGGCCTACCAACCAGATCAGGGCACCGTCAGGAGACCTCAGATTCAAAATTCTTTGGACAAAATATTAACCGACCGATGAGCGTCCAGGGGTCGGGTTATCTGCATGTGAACGCAAAATGTGAACGCGGCCTCGGCTGATCAAAGCCCAGTGTCCATGCGGGATTTGGCCTTGGCAAGCCTGCATCCAGCCGAGCGTGACCAACCCGACAGCTGGTGGAGAGGCCGCGTTCATTTCCTGAACGGAGATAGCGATGGTCGGGCCATTGTGATGCCGCTATGAGTTACCCATCATCCATGTCTCGAAACCTCTGTGCATCGGATGGTCACAGAGGAGCCAACCGTCAAATACGGGGAGACACCCGGTGCTTAGCCTCAATTCCAAGGATGGACACGTAGGCTTCCGTCGTCGTGCAACGCTCGACGAGACGCCGGATTCGGCGCAGGAAGTCAGACTCGCGATCGCCAGGGCCAAGGAGGGAGACCGAGAGGCACTGCGACTGCTTTACGTGCGCTACTCGGACAATGTGTACGGCTACGTTTGCAGCATCGTGCGGGACGAGCAGGAGGCCGAGGATCTCACCCAGCACGTCTTCATGAAGCTGATCACGGCGATCGTGAAGTACGACGATCGCGGCATACCTTTCTCGGCCTGGCTGCTGCGCTTGGCGCGCAACGTCGCCTTCGACCACCTGCGCCGACGCCGACCGACGCCGACCGAAGAGGTCTTTGGTGCGGAGGTCCACATCGACGATGACACACGCGACCGTGCGCGTGACCTTCACGCGGCCCTCGCGGCGCTGCCCAACGAGCAGCGCGACGTGATGGTGATGCGTCATGTGGTCGGGCTCTCGCCGCCGGAGATAGCGGAGCAGATGGGTCGCTCGGAGAGTTCGATACACGGGCTTCATCACCGTGGTCGCCGGACGCTCCAGGAGGAGTTGCGTCGGCTCGGCTCGGCCCCCACCACCACCGCCACGGCGTTGAGTGCCGCATGTTGACCCCGCAGTCGTCCGCGAGCGTCGATCTCGCGCAAGACACAGCCGCAAAGGATCGTTGATGAACTATGAGCACTCACACACAACCGGTGAAGGGTTTGACCGTACCCGTGCTCGAGGGCACCCAGTCTCATTCCGTCCGGGCAGGCTCGGCCGGCGGATGGGTCGCTGTGGGGCGCGCCGCCGGCACCGCGACGCGCCGACTGCTGGACCTGCTCGTCGCGGCGATCGTGCTGCTTGTGCTCGCGCCGCTGCTGATCGTGATCGCGCTGGCGGTTCGGATTGACTCAAAAGGCCCTGTGCTGTTTCGTCAGCGCCGGGTCGGTCGTGGGCGGAGTGAGTTCACGATCTTCAAGTTCCGCACGATGTGCCAAGACGCCGACGCAAGTCGTCATCGCAAGTACGTCCAGACGCTGATCGACGGCAGTCGCGAGTCCGAGCGCGGTCATCTGTACAAGCTGTCGGTCGATGACCGCGTTACGCGTGTGGGGCGCTTCCTGCGCTCCTGGAGCCTGGACGAGCTGCCGCAGTTGATCAACGTGCTGCGCGGGCAGATGGCGCTCGTGGGCCCCCGTCCGGTGATCCCCTATGAGGTCGATATGTATCCCGACACTTACCTGAAGCGCTTCGCCGTAAAGCCTGGGCTGACCGGACTGTGGCAGGTGAGCGGTCGTAACGAACGCACCTATGACGAGATGGTGTCCTTCGACGTCGAGTACGCGGAGTCTTCCTCGCTATGGCTCGATCTGCGGATTCTCGCGAAGACCGTGCCCGTCGTGTTGCGCCGTCAGGGGGTGGCTTGAATGTTCAACAGTGAGTTTCCACCCGCAAACCGGATCCTGCGTCGTGAGCCTGCGCTCGGGACCGCGGTCGTCGGCTATGGCTACTGGGGGCCCAACCTCGCACGCAACGTAGCCGAGTCCCCTCAGTTGCGCCTCGAGGCGCTGTGTGACCTCGACCCCGCAAATCTGGATCTCTTCAGCCGGCGTCACCCCGACGCGCGCACCGTGCGTGAGCTGGACGCGATCCTGGTCGACCCCGCTGTTGAGGCGGTTGTGATCGCCACTCCGCCCCAGACCCACTATGAGCTCGCCAAGCGGGCGCTTGAAGCCGGCAAGCACGTGCTCGTCGAGAAGCCGCTTGCCACACGCCTCCAGGACGCGCACGAGCTCGCCGAGATCGCCGCCGCCATGGACCGCGTGTTGATGCCCGGGCACACGTTCATATACAGCCCGGCGGTCAACACGGTGCGCGATCTGATCCGCGAGGGTGTGATCGGGGATGTGCACTTCATCACCTCCTCGCGCATGAATCTCGGCAAGTACAACGATGACGGTGTCGTCTGCGACCTCGCGCCACACGACCTCTCAATTCTCCTGTACTGGCTCGAGCAGCCCGTCGTCGAAGTCGCCGTATCTGGCAGCAGCGTTCTGCGCGAGGGGGTGCCCGAGACAGCGTTCATGACACTCACCTTCGAGCACGGGCAGACCGCCAACGTGCAGATCTCCTGGCTGGCGCCGCGAAAGGTCCGTCAGATGATCATCGTGGGAAGCCAGCGGATGGTCCAGTACGACGACACCGCCTCCGACGAACCTGTTCGGATCTATGACCGGGGCATGGATATGTTGCCCCCCACGCCCGCCAACTTCGGCGAGCACCAGCTGATCTACCGCACCGGGGACGTCTTGATCCCACGGGTCGAGCCCCAGGAGCCGCTGCGCCTCGAGCTACAGGACTTCGCCCACGCGATCCGCACCGGCGAGGAGCCGAGGTCGAGTCTCGCTCTGGGGATCGAGATCGTCGCGACGATCGAGCTCGCGCAGGAATCGCTCCGAAACGGGGGGACGCCGCTCTCCCTACCCGTGCTGGCCGACAGGGCAGCTGCCTGAGGTATGCGCGGATGCCCGAGCTGGCCACACCCAACGACCTGAAGCACCCTGCCTCGCCGAGTGCCAAGCGCACGACGCGGCCGCGTGTGCTCTCGGTGATCGGGGCCCGCCCGGAGATAATCCAGGCCGCGCCGGTCTGCGAAGCGCTTGCGCCGCTTGCCGAGGAGATCCTCGTGCACACCGGCCAGCACTACGACGATGCCATGTCGGAGAGCCAGATCCTGGCGACCAACCTGCCCCGCCCGGACCACAACCTGGGCGTCGGCTCGCGGGCGCGCGAGGAGCAGGTCGAGCTGGCGCAGGAGCGGCTGGGGGAGCTGATCGCCGCTGAGCGTCCCGATGCGGTGATCGTGCGCGGGGACACCAACGCCACGCTCTCCGGCGCCCGGGCCGCGGCTGCCGCCGGCGTCCCGCTGATTCACGTTGAGGCAGGTCTTCGCTCTCACCGCGAGGACATGCCCGAGGAGTACAACCGCATCGAGACCGACAAGCTCGCGCAGGTTCTTTGTGCCCCGACCCCCGGAGCTCGGCGCAACCTGGAAGCCGAGGGCGTCAAGGGCGAGATTCACGTCACGGGCGACCCGCTCTGCGACATGCTCGAGCGCTGGCGCCCGCGGGTGCAGCCCGCCGGCAACGGCGACTACATGCTCGCCACGGTGCACCGCAACTACAACACCGACAGCCCCGAGCGGCTCGGCGCGGTGCTGGCCTGCCTCGCGCGCTCGCCGCTGCCGGTCGTGATGCCCCTGCATCCGCGCACACGCGCGTGCATCGACGCGTGGGGACTCGAGGCCCCGGCCAACGTCGAGCTGATCGACCCGGTTCCCTACACGCGCATGCTCGAGCTCGAGCGCGGCGCCGGCGCGATCGCCACCGACTCGGGCGGGGTCCAACGCGAGGCCTACCTGTGGGGCGTGCGCTGCGTCACGCTGCGCGAGGAGACCGAGTGGATCGACACCGTCGAGGCGGGCTGGAACACGATCGTGGGCGTGGACCCCGACGCCTTCGCCGCGGCGCTGCAGCAGCCCCTTGCCGGCCGAGCGTCCGCGCGATCTTCGGCGACGGCCACGCCGCCGAGCAGATCGCCCGGGTCGTCACATCTTTCTTGGGGGCAGGACTCCTCGGCCGGCGGCGAGGTAGACGGGCTCGCCGCCGGGTCGGGCGTGGAGGCAGCAGCATGACCACCCATATGACACCCAAAAGGAGCGCAGGCAGATGGATGAGCTGAACATCGGGCTGATCGGCGCCGGGCGCATGGGTGCCTATCACGTCGAGACCTGGGAGCGCATCGCCTGCGGGAACCTCGTGGCGATCGCCGAGCCCGAGGAGACCGTCGCTCGCGAGCGCATCGGCCGACGGCCGATCGAGTGGGTCGGCGACTACCGCTGGCTGCTCGAGCGCGCCGACGTCGACGCCGTGTGCATCTGCGCGCCCTCCGCCCAACACGCGCGCATCGCGCTCGACGCGATCGCCGCCGGCAAGCACGTGTTTGTGGAGAAGCCGATCGCAACCGCCCTGGAGGACGGATTGCGGATGGCGGCCGCGGCACGCACTGGCCGGCCTGAAGCTGATGGTGGGCCACGTCGAGCGCTTCAATCCTGCTGTGGGCAAGCTCGCCGAGCTGATCGACGAGGGTCGCATCGGCCAGGTCTTCCGTGCCCACGCCACCCGCGTCGGACCACTGCCGGCCGCGCATCCAGGACACGGGCGTGGCGATCGACCTGGCCACGCACGACCTCGACCTCATGCAGTTCGTGCTGGGTCGCGACATCACGAGCATCTACGCCGAAGGCAGCCGCTGCGTGCATCCCACGCAGGAGGACATGATCACCTGTCTGCTGCGCTTCGGCGACGACGGGCCCGCAGGGCCTGCTCGACGTCAACTGGCTGACGCCGGAGAAGCGCCGCGAGATGACCGTGATCGGCGAGGGAGGGATGCTGAGCGCCTCCTACCTCACCCAGGACGTGTGGTTCACCGAGTCCACCGGGTCCCCGATGGGCTGGAACGAGCTGGCGCGTATCCGTGGCGACGCCGAGGGGGCGGCCATACGCTTCGCGCTGCCGCGCGTCGAGCCGCTGCAGGCCGAGCTCGAGGCGTTCGCGCGCTGCGTCCTCGAGGACACCCCCGAGCCCGTCGGGGCCGGCGAGGGCTGTCGTGCGCTCGCCGCGGCTCTTGCCGTGCGCGACTCGGCCGCCAACAACCGTCCGGTTACCCTGCTTGACATGCCGGTCGTCCAGCCCGTCCGCGTCGCAGCCTGAGGAGGCCGCAATGATTCGCTTCGTCATCCCCGCTTACAACGAGCGCGAGAACATCCCCAACCTGCTCGCCGACCTCGGGCCCGTGGCCCGCGAGCTCGGGGCGCGCGTGATCTTCGTCGACGACGGCTCCACCGACGGCACGGCCGAGGCGATCGAAGCGCACAGCGACTCCGTGCACCTGGCGATCGTGCGCCACAAGGTCAACCGCGGCCTGGGCACCGCGATCAACTCCGGCCTGCGGGCAGCGCTCGGGGAGTCCCAGGACGGCGATGCGATCGTGACGCTCGGAGGCCGACAACACCTCGGACCTGAGCGACCTGCCGCGCATGCTCGAGCGCTTCCACGAGGGCGCCGACGTGGTGCTCGCCTCGGTCTACGCGCCCGGCGGGCGCATCCTCGGCGTCGCGCCCTGGCGCCTGGCGGCCTCCAAATCGGTCTCCAACGTCTTTCGCTACACGGGCGGCTTGCGCGAGATCCACACGCTGTCCTCGCTCTACCGGGTCTACCGCGCCGGGCACCCTGCGCCGCGCCGCCGAAACATACGGCTATCTGCTCGTGCGCGAGCCCGGGCTTCGCGGCCAACGTCGAGCTGCTGCTCAAGCTCTACAACGCGGGCGCCAGCGTCGCCGAGGTGCCCACGGTCAACGACTGGTCACGACGTCTGGGCACCTCCAAGATGAACCTGCGGCCCACGATTCTCGCCTACGGTCGACTGATGGCCGCCCATCTCGTCGGCCGCATCCAGCCGCCGCCGATCTCGCCGCTCGGTAGCGAGCACGTCGCGGCCGCGGAGCGTCCCGCCGCACAGCTGCACGCCATCGCCGGCGAGCGATGAGCGAAGCGCAGGGCACGAGCACGGAGCGGCCGAGCCCCGACGCCGACGAGCGACGGACGGCCGCACATCGGCGTCGTCGGCGCAGGGATCCTCGGGACGGTGCTGGCGTTGCGCCTCGCCCAGGGCGGGGCCGAGGGTCACCCTGCTCGAGCGCGCCCCCACGCCTGGGTGGGCTCGCCGGCGCGATCGACTTCTCAGGGCACCGCGTCGATCGCTTCTACCACGTGATCGTGCCATCGGACCAGCGCATGATCGCGCTCACCGATGAGCTCGGACTCACGCGACGAGCTGAGCTTCACACCCGTGGGCGTCGGCTTCTTCGTTGACGGGAAGATGTACCCGTTCAACGGGATCGGCGACTTTCTGCGCTTTCCCCCGCTCTCTCCACTCGGGCGCGCCGCGCTTGGCCTGGTTCGTCCTGTACTGCCAGTTGCGCCGCGACTTCAAGGCGCTCGAGCGCAAGCCGCTGAAGCGCTGGCTGACGGCGCCACTGTGGACGGCGAGTCGTGGAGCGCATCTGGCGGCCACTGCTGGACTCGCGCTTCAACGCCCGCCACGATGAGTTGCCCGCGACCTACCTGTGGGCGCGCACCAACCGCATGCGCTCGGCTCGCGACAGCGGCAGCTCGGGAGAGACGATGGGTTGCCTGCGTGGGCGGCCACGAAACGCTCATACTTGCCGCCGCCGAGCGCGCCCGCGAGCTTGGCGTCGATGTGCGTCTGGGGCGCCGGCGTGGAAGGCCTCGTTCGCGAGCAGGACGGGCATATCAGCGGGGTGCGGGTGGACGGCCGGGAGGAGCACTTCGACCTCACCATCCCAACCCTGCAACCCCCGGGGTTGAAACACCTGCTGCCCGCCGAGTTGCAGCCGCTGCTGGACGCCTACCCCGAGCGCTACCTCGGCGTCGTGTGCCTCATCCTCAAGTTGCGCCGCTCGTTGCTGCCCTACTACTCCGTGAACATCTGCGATCCAACCCCGATCACGACGGTCGTGGAGACCTCACACGTTGTCGGCACCGAGCACACCGACGGGCTGCGCCTGGCCTACCTTCCCAAGTACTGCGACCCGGACGCCCCCGAGTTCAGCGAGGCGGACGAGTCGATCTACAAGCGCTTCACAGAGATGTTGGGACGGCTCGTTGCCCGACTTCAGCGAGGCGGACGTGGTCGACTGGACGGTGCAGCGCGCGCCGCTTGTGGAGCCCGTTCACGCGCTCGGCCACGAGCCGCGCACGGCCCCCGTATGGCCGGGGGTCGAGGGCCTGGCGCTGGCCTCGGCGAGTCAGATCTATCCGAGGCTGCTCAACGGCGAGTCGGTCGTCGAGCTCGCCGAGCGGGTCGCCGGCGAGGCGCTTCAGCGCACACGCCGTCCCGGCGTGTGAAAGGCAATCAGGTGCGAGCGACACACTCGCCGACAGCCTCGCCCACCCGGTGGACTTGCTCGTCGGTCATTGCCGGAAAGATCGGTAGCGAGAGTATTTCTGTTGCCAGTGCGGTGGCATTGGGGGCCACGTCGAGGTCGGCGGCGAGGTCGGCATACGCCTCCGATAGATGGATCGGGATTGGATAGTGAATGCCAGTCGCGATTCCTCGCTCGGCCAGCTGCTCGCGAAGCGTGTCACGCAGGCTCGTGCGGATCACGAACTGGTGGTAGACGTGATCGCCGTCGGCTGAGACGGGGGCGGGGAGCGCTATCCGGTCTATATCGGCCAGCGCCTCGCGCAAGCCGTCGGCGACCCTTCTCCTCGCCACATTCCACTCCTCCAGGCGGGCAAGCTTCAGTCGCAGCACAGCCGCCTGGATTGCGTCGAGTCTGCCGGTGCTGCCCACAATGCGATGGTGGTAGCGCGGGTTCTCCCCATGCGAGCGCATCAGGCGTACTTCCTCGGCGAGGCCCTCGGACGCGGTGACCACCGCTCCCGCGTCACCCCATGCGCCAAGGTTCTTGGCGGGATAGAAGGAGAACGTCCCCGCGTCCGCGATCGTGCCGACCCGCTGTCCCCGGTAGCGCGCTCCATGCGCCTGAGAGGTGTCCTCGATGACGGCGAGTCCCTCGCCCCGTGCCAACTCCATGATCGGGCCCATGTCCACGGTACGGCCGAACAGGTGCACGGGAATCACGCAACGCACGTCGGGGCCGAGCGCCTTCGAGAGTGTCGAGGTGGTCATCAGCTGTGTCTCTCGATCGACATCCGCAAAGCGGGGGCGTGCGCCTACGAGGCTCACGGCCTCGGCGGTTGCGATGAACGAGTTCGCCGGTACCACCACTTCGTCGCCGGGGCCAACCCCGAGCGCGCGAAGCGCCAGGACGAGAGCCTCGGTTCCCGAGGAGACCCCCACGGCGTAAGGGGCCTCGCACCAGCGGGCATAGTCGGCCTCGAATGCCTCTACCGCGGCACCCCCTGTAAAGGCGCCGGTCGCGGCGACGCTCCTCACGGCGGCGATCAGCTCCTCGAACAGCTCCGGGTCGCCATGGTCCATGACGGTCATCGGAACCGAGGATGGTGTCTGAACGCTTGAATTCAACACAGTTGAGTAACGTGCGGTCCCATGGCGGACTTTCGACGCTACTCGGACCGTTACTCCTTGAGGACAGCTCGACGAGCGGGCGCCACATCGAGCCTCGAACATCCCCGAGTGAGCTCCCCCACATTCAAGCCGGCCGCGACCGGTCTCCAACCTCCTCCCGCGAGCGCATCGATGACCGACGAAGCGGGTGCCACCGACCTCGAGCCACGCAAGCTTGTAGGCGTCATTCCCGCCGGCGCCATATCTGAGCGCAGCGAGCTGTTCGAAGCGCTCGAACAAGTTTTTCCCGTCCTCTTCCAGCGATTTGAACCCCACGATCTCGATGGCCTCGACGCGGTGCTGGCGATTGGCGACGCGAAGAATCCCGGCTCGGGTATGCCCGATGGCCTCTCGGAGGCAGTTGCTCGACAATGCCCCTGTCTGGCCACCTATTCAGCCAGTGGAGGCTTGGCGCCGTCTGGAGTGGCGATCGAACTGGCTGAGGACGAGCAGCTCGCGCGGTTGTTGCGGGGACGGAGGTTGTCCGAGGAATGCGCTCCAGTCCCCGGTCCATCCCCACTGAACGGCGACCAGGTGCTCGCCGTGGCCGGCGGGCGTCCTCTCTGGTGGCGCCGTCCAGGGCCGGGTTGGGCGCACCACAGCGCGTTTGGCCTCGAGGAGCTCGCCTCAGGAGAAGCACTGCGCGATCGCCTCAGGGCGGGTCACTTCATGGGATTGCTCCCGCTTCTGCACCTTCTACGGCACGTGTGCCGAGACCTCGACTGGGACGAGCGCCCGCTGAGCGCCGCCTTCATGATCGACGACCCCAACCTGCACTCTGGGTCCTATGGATACCTGAACTATCGCCGGCTGATCGCTCACGCTGAGCGCCACGGCTACCACGTCGGGTTGGCCACGGTGCCTTTGGACGGCTGGATGTGCAGCCAACGAACCGCGAGCCTGGTGAGGAGCAGCCCCAAGGTCGTATCGCTGCTCATGCACGGGAACAGCCATCTCGCCGGCGAGCTCGGTCGTCTTACCGACGATCGCGCCGCGGAGAGCGCGCTCGCGCAAGCCCTGTGCCGCGTCGCGGCATTCGAACGGCGCTGTGGGATCGTGGTCGAGCAGGTGATGGCCCCTCCGCACGAGCTGTGCTCCACGGCGGCGCTCGCGGCGATGTTCAGGCTTGGCTTCGAAGGGGCGTGCATCGCGCGTCGCCACCCTTGGCGCGACCACGAGTCTCTCTCGAGGCTCACCTACGCACGAATGCTGAAGTGGCATCCGACGGACCTGATGGGCGCGGGACTGCCGATCGTGCCTCGCCATCCGATTGAGCACTCGCGCGAGGATCTCGTGTTCGCCGCGCTCTTGCGCCAGCCGCTGATCGTGTTCGCACACCACTGGAACTTCGCCGACGGCTTCGATCTGCTCGAGCAGGCGGCAAAAGACATAAACGGCCTCGGCGACGTCCGCTGGGGATCGGTTGGCTCGATTGCCCGTAACTGCTTCTTCACGAGGCGCGCCGGAGAGACGTTGCACGTCCAGATGCACTCTCGCCGGGTCGTGGTCGAGGTTCCCGACGGGGTGAGCGTCGTGCGCGTGAGCACTTCGAGCCTGATCGGCGACGAGCCACAACGGCAGCTTGTCAGCGGCGCAGCCGATGTCAGGCTCGCCGCGACGCAGGGCGGCTGGATGTCGGATGCCTTGCCCGCCAGCCCCGGGGCCTCTCTGGAACTGAAGCTCGCCTCTGCGCATCCCCTGGATCCGGCCGCTGTCCCTCACCCGAAGCGCACGCCGTGGCCTATCGTGCGGCGTGTGCTCGTCGAGGGTCGCGATCGCGCTCGTCCATTGTTCCGGCGTTAGTTCCCTACCACACGACCGGAACGCCATAGGCGGCGAAAGCCCGGTCGCCCGTGACGATCGCGCAACCCTCGAGCCTTGCCTGGCTGATCAACAGCCGGTCGAAGGGATCGCCGTGGTGCAGGGGGAGCTCGCCGGTGGCGTGGGCGTGGCGGGCGGTGATGGTGAGCACCTCGGTGCCGGCCTCCTCGATGCGCTCGAGCAAGTTGTTGGGCGCTGTCAGCTTTCCAATCGCGCGCTTGATGGCGATCTCCCAGACGCTCACGACGCTCGCGACCAGTTGTGCGTCCGGTCGCTCCAGAGCCTCACGAGCTGGAGGCGACAGGGGATAATCGGAGGAAAGCAGCGCCAGCAGGGCGTGCGTGTCGAGAAGGAGTCTCAATCGTCGGTCATGCCGAAGGCGCGCTGGAGATCCTCGGGCAGCTCATCGAAATCGTCGGGTATCACGACCTGACCCTTCCACACACCCTCAAGCGCCAACAGGCCGCGCGGCTTCTCGTCGTACGCGACGATCTTGGCCACCGGACGGCCGGAGCGCTCGACGATCACCTCCTCGCCATGGCGGGCGCTTTCCACCAGCCGCGAGAAATTGGTCTTGGCTTCGTGCATACCCACGCGCGTCATCCAAGACATCCTAGCACCGCTGCTTAGCTAAGCTAGTCCTGGTGTGCGTTTGCGCAAGCCGATTCGACTCCACCCGGGATGGTCCCCGGGTTTACTCAGCCGCCAAGTGAACGTCCGACCCATCCAGCGAGCGCTGCAGGGCCTCCAGGACCCGCACCACGCGCAGCCCCACGCGGCCGTCTGAGCGCGGGGGCTTGCCGCCGCGGACGCACTCCACGAAGTGTTCGCACTCCAGGCGCAGGGGCTCGGCGTTCGAGATGTGCGGGGAGAAGCTCTCCCCGGCGCGCGTTATGTACTCGCCCCAGGAGGAGGTGTCCTCGTCGAACCCCTTGTCGTACACAGTGAGCTTGCCCTGGATCTGCATGTCGTCGAAGGTGGCCATGCGCTTTGACCCGACGACCGTGATGCGACGTTCCTTGTGGGGGTCGAGCCACGAGAGGTGGAGGTGGGCTACGCGACCGGATGGGAAGCGCAGGTAGCAGAACACCACGTCCTGCGACCCCCCCGCGCACATAGGACTCCCCGTGGGCCGAGCACTCCTCGGGGTCCTCGTCGATGAGGTGCAACACGACAGACACGTCGTGTGCCCCGAGGCTCCACAGGGCGTTCTCCTCGGCCCTCAGCTTGCCGAGGTTCACGCGGTTGCCGTACACGTAGTAGAGCGACCCCAGCTCCCCCGCGTCCACGAGCTCCTTCAGACGGGTCACGGCCGGGTGGTACTCGAGCAGGTGGCCCACCATCAGGATGCGCCCCGCCTCCTCAGCCGCGTCCACCGCGCCCTGGGCTTCGGCCACGGTCGTCGCGAGCGGCTTCTCCACGAAACAGTGCTTCCCGGCTCTGAGCACTCGCGTGGCAAGCTCGGCGTGGGTGGGGACGGGTGTGGCGAGCACCACGGCGTCGAGCTCGGGGTCATCGAGCAGGTCCCCCAGCGCGGCGGTGCCCCGCACGCCCGGGAAGGCGCTCGCGAGACGTGCGCGGGCCTCCTCGGAGTCGTCGCACAGCCACGCGAGCTCACAGCCCTCGATCGCCGCGAAGTTGCGTGCGAGGTTGGGGCCCCAGTAGCCGAGCCCCACAACGCCGATCCTCACGGGCCTCCCGCCGGACTGGACGACCTTCGGCTCTCCGGGTGTGGGGTGCCCCAGCGCGCGATCCTCACTCACCTCGACGCCCCTCCCGACGATGCCTCTCCCGATGTCGCCCCTCCCGACGACGCCTCTCCCGATGACGCCCGCGGGCGCGAGTGGAGCGTCCCGATCGCGGCCACGCAGCGCTCGGCTGCTTTGCCGTCCCCGTAGAGTTGAGGACGGTCTTTGGGAGTGGGTCGTTCAAGCGATGCCATCACTCGGTCTTGGTCGAGGTCCACGAGCACGTTCCATCCCGCCCGCACCGTCTCCACCCACTCGGTGGTCCCCCTCAGCGTGATACACCTCACCCCGGCAAGGTATGCCTCCTTCTGGACGCCCCCCGAGTCCGTCAGCACCGCGCGCGCCCCCTTCAGGAGGGCCCCGAACTCCACATAACCGAGCGGCTCGGTGAGTGTGAGATCGTCGAGGGCTTCCAGGCGAGCGAGCAGTCCCGCCTCGCGCAGCCTCCCCCGCGTGCGTGGGTGCACCGGGAATACGACGCGTCCGGGCAACCCGGCAACGACATCCGCGAACGCCTTCAAGCGCTCGGGATCGTCCACGTTCCCAGCGCGGTGGACGGTCAGGAGCAGATAGTCCCCCTGCCTCAGACCACGACCGGCGAGAGCCTCGCTTTCGACGGCCCCCGTCGATTGCCACTTGAACGCCACATCGACCATCACATCCCCCACCACCTCGATCCTCCCGCTCACCGACTCTCCCCTCAGGTTCTCGGCCGCCGTCTCAGAGGCACACAGCAACAGCTCGCTCATGTGGTCGCACAGGACGCGGTTGAGCTCCTCGGGCATCGTGCGGTCATACGAGCGCATGCCCGCCTCCACGTGCACGACCGGCACCCCCGCCTGGGCCGCGGCGAGCGCCCCCGCGAGCGTCGAGTTGGTGTCCCCGTATACGAGCACCGCGTCGGGTCTCGTCTCCGCGAGCAGTGGCTCGAGCGCGGCCAGCATGCGCGATGTCTGGGATGTGTTCGACCCGCCCCCGATCCCCAGCTCGCGCTCGGGCGCCGCCAGCCCCAGCTCTCTGAAGAACACCTGCGAGAGCGCCTCGTCGTAGTGCTGGCCCGTGTGCACGAGGATCTCCTCGTGCTCGGCCCTCAGCGGCCCGGAGACGGCCGCCGCCTTGATGAACTGGGGCCGGTTGCCTACGACCGTGAGGACGCGCACGCGTGCAGACTACGCGCCCGGCGGGCGGCGCGCGAGGGCGTCGTGTTCTGTTTTCGGGTGTCCCACGCGTGCGCGCGCGCGTGGGAGTGCCATCAGGCCGCGGCGCCCACGACCGAAGTCGACCAGTCGATCACCGAGGTCGGCCTCACCACGTGGCGGCTCAGGCCGAGCTCCTTCGGCTCCAACCCGAGCGCCAACCCCACGAGCTGGGGGAGGTGCAGCACCGGCATCCGCAGCTCCCTCCCCACCACTTTCTCAGCCAAGGGCTGCTGCATGTCGAGGTTCAGATGGCACAGCGGGCACGGGGTCACCAGGCAGTCGGCCTCGGCGTCCACCGCGTCCCCGAGGTGGCGCCCCGCCTGCTTGAGCGAGGCCTCCTTGTTCATCGTGATGATCGGAAAGCCGCAGCACTTGCGCATCCCCGCGTACTCGATCACCGTGCCCCCGAGCGTCTGGATCAGCTGCTCGAGGTAGTGGTCACGCGGGTGCTCCTCGTCGATGCCCAGGCGATTGCGCGGACGCACGATGTAGCAACCGTAGAAGGGGCCCACCTTCAGGTTCGTGAGGGGACGCTTGACGAGCGAGCTCAACTTCTCGAGGCCTATCTCCTCGACGAGCAGCCACAGGAAGTTCTTGTTGACAAAGGGCCCCCCCGGATCCTTTTCATAGGCAAGGCCCTCCTCGGCGAGCGTCTCGTTCACGTGTGCCCTGTACTCGGCGTTCGCGTCGAGTCGCTCCTGACACTCGCCCTGGGCCCCCTGGCAGGTGGAGCAGATGTTCATCATCAGCTCTGCCCCATCGACCTGCTGTGCGAGCGCGAACGTGCGCGCATTGAGCGTGTCGGCCAGCTCCTGGTTGTGCTCGGCGATCACGCCGGCCCCACAGCAGCTCGCGCGGTCCAGCTGCACCAGCTCGATGTCGAGCAGCGGCGCCACCTTCGCCATCGAGCCGTGCAGCTCGGGAGTGAAGCCCCTGCTCACGCAGCCGGGCCAGTAGGCGACCTTCATCCGGTGCTCCCTTCGCGTCTTCCCGTGTGGGCGTCTTCGGTCATGCGCTTGCCTCGGGCCCGGGGGTCGAGGGCGTGGCACCCACCGGCGTCTTCTCCGTCTCTTCGTCCTCCCCGCTCACGTACAGGTTCAGCTCGTAGCGCTCGGGCTTGCCCTCCACCTTCTCGTAGATCCCCTGCACGGCCTTCAGGTCCTGCTTGGGGATCTTGTGGCCGAAGATCGCCAATATTGGGCTGACTCGCTTTCGCACAAGGCCGGCAACGGCAATCTGTATCGAGCTGAGCAACTCCTTGCCCGCGGCGGGATGGAACTTGCCGAACCACGAGTTGCCGCCGTACGAGCGGGAGAGGAGTTCGGGCTCGTGCAGCAACCCGTAATCCTTTATCAGCGTCGCAAACGCTTCCTCGTGACGGTGCCCGTTGTTCTGATCCACGATGTGCTGGTCTGATCCCGCGATCCGCCGCAACCGCATGATCTGGCCCATCGGGTTGACGTCCTTCGGGCACGCATCCACGCACTTGAAGCAGTGTGTGCAGTCATAGATCCCCTGCGGGTCCTGGGAGAGGTCGATCAGGCGCTCGCGCTGCTCTTCGTCGCGCGGGTCTCCCACGAAGCGGTAGGCCTTCGCCAGTGCCGCCGGGCCGATGAACCCAGGGTCCACCTCCATCGCCAGGCAGTCCGACACGCACGCCCCACATTGGATGCACGCCATGGTCTGCGTCACGTCCATCATCGACTCCCTCGCCACGATGTGCTCGCGCTCGGGCTGTGGGCCCTCGTTGATCAGCCACGGGGTCACACGCCGCACCTTCTTCCAGTGCACGGCGTCCATGTCCACGATCATGTCCTTGATCACGGGCATGTTGCCCATCGGCTCCACCTCGATCACCCCATCCCTTGACTGCGCGCGCGCGTGGTCGAGGTGGGTGTGGCAGGCCAACCCCGGCTCCCCGTTGATGCGCACCCCGCACGACCCGCAGATCGCGGCCCTACAGGAGCAGCGGATCCCGATCGACCCGTCGAACCTGGCCTTCGCCTGCAGGATCCCCTCCAGTACCGAGCGGTGGGGCTCCAGCTCGATCGTGTGCTCGTCCCAGTAGGGCGCCTCTCCGGACTCCGGGTCGTAGCGGCGCATGCGCAGCGTGAACTCCTCCGGCGGCTTGTGCGTCTCGGCCATCAGGCGCGCTCCTTGCTCGAGTGGTGCTCGTGTGGCGGGGAAGTTGGGACGAATGACACGTTCATCAGTATTTCCGCTCCTCCGGTTGCCACTGGGTGATCGTCACGGGGGAGTAGCTCACCTGTGGGGTGGGCGGGTCATTCGTATTCAGGCTGATGTCGATGTGCTTGAGCCACTCCTCGTCGTTGCGCTCGGGAAAGTCGGTCCTGAACTGCGCCCCCCTGGACTCCTTGCGCTCGATCGCCGCCACCACGATCGTCTCGGCGCAGTCGAGCATGTACCCGAGCTCGATGGCCCCCAAGACATCCTGGTTGAAGACCGTGCCTCTGTCGTCGATGTACGCGCTCTCGGCCTCCCCCTGCAGGCGCTTGACGACTTCGTGGGCCTTCTCCAGGCCCTCCCGCTCGCGGTACACGGCCACATACTGATTCATCGTCTCGCCAAGCTCCTGCTTGATCTCGGAGACTCGCCTCCCCGTGCGCGGGCGCGCCACGATCTCATCGATCCTCTTCACGTCCTCGCGCAGCTGGGCGTCGGTCGTCTCAGGCATCCCCATCGACGCCGCCCTGCCCGCGGCGTGTTCGCCGGCGCGACGGCCGAAGATCAGCGTGTCCAGCAACGAGTTGGCCCCGAGCCTGTTGCCTCCGTGCACGGACACGCACGCCACCTCGCCGGCGGCGTACAGGCCCTCGATCGAGGTGGCTCCGTCGATGTCGGTCTTCACACCACCCATGATGTAGTGCTGCCCGGGCCTGATCATGATCGGCTCGCGGGTGATGTCCACGCCAGCGAAGTCCTTGCCGATGTTCACGATCTCGCGCAATGCCTCCAAGGTGCGCTTGCGGGGCACCTTCGTGATGTCCAAGTAGATCCCCTCGCCGTGCGCCCCCACTCCGCGTCCCTCGAGGATCTCGGTCTGCTCGGCCCTGGAGACCACGTCGCGCGAGGCCAGCTCCATCTTGTTGGGGGCGTACTTCTCCATGAAGCGCTCCCCCTCGGAGTTGAGCAGCACAGCCCCCTCGCCGCGTGCCCCCTCGGTGATCAAGAGCCCGTTCTCCACGAGCGTGGTGGGGTGATACTGGACCATCTCCATGTCCATCAGCGGGGCCCCGATCCTGTAGGCCTGTGCGATCCCGTCCCCGGTCACGATCAGCGCGTTCGTCGTCGGGCTGTACACCTGCCCCGCGCCACCACACGCGAGGATCGTGTTCTTGGCTTTCAGCACCTCCATGCGTCCCGTGCGCACGTCGCGGGCGATCACCCCGCAGCAACGTCCCGAGTCGTCCTGTAGCAGCGAGGTCACGAACCACTCCTCGTAGCGCTCGATCTGCTCGTGGTGCTTCATCAACTGCTCGTACAGCACGTGCAGGATCGCCTGGCCGGTGATGTCGGCGACGTAGGCGGTGCGCTTCATCGAGGCGCCCCCGAAGGCCCTCAGGTCCAATTCGCCGTCGTCGTTGCGGTGGAATGTCACGCCCATGTGCTCGAGGTGCATGACCTCCCTGGGGGCCTCCGAGCACATGATCTCGATGGCGTCCTGATCGCCGAGGAAGTCCGATCCCTTGACGGTGTCGTACGCATGCGATTTCCAGTCGTCGGCGACGTTGATCGCGGCGTTTATCCCCCCGGCGGCCGCCACCGAATGGGAGCGCACGGGGTGGACCTTGCTCACGATCGCCACGCTCGAGCCGGCCTGTGCCGCGGCCAGCGCCGCGCGCTGGCCCGCAAGGCCTGCGCCGATGATCAATACGTCATGTGCCGGCATGAGCTCCCTGGTGTGGTCGGAAGTAGGGCGGTGGCGTGTCGGGCGAGACTCTATAACGCGGGACCGGACGGGGATCGTCCAAAGCGTGCCGATGCCGCTCGTGCGAGCGTGTTGGTGCTCGCCGAATGGGCTGCCCCACGCGTACGCGTGGGACGGTCAAAATTGGCTGTACCCGTGCCGCGGCTCCCGTCAGGCACCGCCCGCGGGATTGAGCGCCTGGCGGATCTGGGCGACCGTGACGATGCCGCGCAGCACCCCGTCGGCGTCCACGGCGACCATCCCCCCCAGGCGGCCCAGGCCCTCGTTGCGCAACAGCGACTCCAGAGGTTCCTGCTCGTCGATGCGCACCGCCAGGTCCTGCTCCAGTACGTCCCCCACCTCAAGCGCCGGGCGTCCCGCCGCGATCTCCGCGTCGATCCGCTCCGAGCGCACCACCCCGAGGAAGTGCCTGGCCTGGTCGACCACCGCAAACCACGGGCGCCTGTAGCGGGCGAAGAACTGCTCTTGGGCGTCCAGCAGCTTCAGCTCGGCGAGCATCGTCGGGGGCTCGCGGTCCATGATGTCCGCCACCCTCACGCTCTGGATGCGCTGGCCAAGCGCTCCCTGCACCACCGCGCCCGCCAGAGGCCTGGTAGAGGATCAGACCGAGCACGAGCGTGAACAGGCCGAAGCTGTTGCCGCCGAGCAGGGCAAGCAGGCCTATGAGCCCGAGCACCAGCGCGAACGCCTGGCCGGCCCGACCCGTGATCCGCGTCCCGCGGTGCCGGTCTCCGGTGCGCCACCAGATAACGGCGCGCGCGATCCGCCCGCCGTCGAGCGGGAAGGCCGGGACCAGGTTGAAGAGCAGCAAGGCGGCGTTGATGAAGGCTAGCCACGCCAGCAGCGCGAGCGCAGGCGTGGTTGTCGAGCCTCCGCGGGTGAGTACGGCGTCGGTGAAGTGTTCGCCGCTGGCGATCGCCGCTGTTGCGCCGATGCAGACCGACCAGCACGGCGAATGTGGCCGCCGGGCCGGCCGCGGAGATCTTGAATTCCTCGCCCGGGGTCTCCGGTTCGCGCGCCGGCTTGGCCATCCCGCCGAAGAACCACAGGTCGATCCCCAGAATCGGGATACCGAGCCGGCGCGACACCAGCGCGTGCCCGAGCTCGTGCAGGATCAGCGAAGCGAAGTACCCGAGCGCCCCGCCGACGGCGACGGCGTAGGCCGTGCTCGCGGACCCTCCCAGTATTTCGTGGAAGTACTGGGACAGGAAGAAGATCAGGAAGAACAGGACCAGGAACCAGCTCCCGCTGACTCCGACCCTGATCCCGAAGATGCGCGCCAGCTGGATGCTGCCGCCGGTACGCATCGGAGCTCTCGTGGGCATGTTTCGATCTTAGGCTGTGCGGGCGTTCAGACCGGCGTGCGGTTGCGCTCGATGATCGCCCCGAAGTCCGTGCCGGCCGGAAGCGTGCCGTACTCCAGCCCCCCGTCGCCGCCGAGTCGCGAAGCGCAGAATGCGTCCGCGACGGCCGGCGCTCCGTGGCGCACGAGCAGCGAGCCCTGCAACGCGAGCGCCATCCCCTCCACCACCCGGCGCGCGCGCGCCTCGAGCGTCTCGGGGTCTGAGAGTTGGCGCTCGAGCTTCTGTACGTGAGTGTCGAGGCGTGCGTCGCCCCCCTGCGCCTCGCGCAGCTCGTGCATGAAGACCTCGAGCGAGCGGGGGGTGCGCACGAGCGCGCGCAGCACGTCGAGACTCATCACGTTGCCCGACCCCTCCCAAATCGAGGCGAGCGGGGCCTCGCGGTAGAGACGCGGCATCCCCGACTCCTCGACATAGCCGTTCCCGCCAAGGCACTCGAGCGACTCAAAGGCGTGGTTGGGGGCGCGCTTGCACACCCAGTACTTGCCCACGGCGGTCGCCAGGCGCTTGAAGAGGTGGGCGTCTGAGAGCTCGTCGCTGCCCGGATCGGAACCCACCCACCCTGCCTCGGAGCCCGCTTCGTCGTAGGCGCGCGCCAGGCGCATCGCAAGCGCCGTGGCCGCCTCCGACTCCACGCACAGGTCGGCAAGCACGTTGCGCATCAAGGGCTGGTCGATCAGGAGCTTCCCAAACGTCTCGCGGTGCGCGGCGTGGTGAGTCGCGTTGACCACACCCGCGCGCATCCCCGCGGCCCCGCCGATCACACAATCAAGGCGCGTATGACCCACCATCTCGATGATCGTCGGCACACCCCGTCCGGGCTCGCCCAGCATCCGCGCCCACGCCCCGTGGAATTCCACCTCGCTGGAGGCATTGGAGTGGTTGCCGAGCTTGTCCTTGAGGCGCTGGATGTGGAAGGCGTTGCGGCTCCCGTCCGCGAGAATGCGCGGGAGCAGAAAGCACGAGAGGCCTTCGTCGGTCTGCGCCAGCACGAGGAACAGGTCTGACATCGGCGCCGAGCAGAACCACTTGTGGCCCGTGAGCTCGTACTCCGCTGCCGGCCCCCCGCCATTCAGCGGGCGGGCGACGGTCGTGTTGGCTTTCACATCCGAGCCGCCCTGCTTCTCGGTCATCGCCATGCCCGCTATGGCCGAGCCCTTCTCGCTCGCGGGGATGAGACGCGGGTCGTATTTCGTGGCCGTCACGAGCGGCCCCCACTCCGCCAGCAGCTCCGGCTGGGCGCGCAGCGCCGGCAGCACCGCGAAGGTCATCGTGATGGGGCAGCAGAAGCCAGCCTCGGCCTGCATCGCCGTCATGTACAGCGCGGCGCGCGCGGCGTGTGCCGCCGGCTGCTCGGTGCGCCACGGCAGCGCGTGCAGTTCGTGCTCCACGCCGAGCTTCATCAGCTGGTGCCAGGACGGGTGGAACTCGACCTCGTCGATGCGGTTGCCATAGCGGTCGTGAGTGCGCAGGACCGGCTTGTTCTCGTTCGCCAGCCGCCCCCATGACTGCTGCGGCTCGCCCCCGACGATCGTGCCGAGCGCGGAAGCACGCTCCATGACCCACTCGGCGCCCTCGCGCCGAGTGGCCTCCACGAGTGGAAGATTGCTCGTGAACACATCCACGCCCTGAAGTGGCGGTACCTGGTTTGCCACGGTGTGGGTCTCCCACCGCGTGTCGGCGTCGATCGGCTGTGAGACGGTGGCCATCGCCCTAAAGGTTACCCCTCCGCGCGATCCCTGCGCGATAGCATCGCGACCCGGCCGTCGCAGACCGCGCCGACGGGCTCATCCTGTCGCATCGCCACCGACGGCTCGAGGATTCGGACCGTGGGACCCCAACGCTCCAGCTATCAGAGGACCGATACATGGCCAAGATAAACGTGGAGAACCCCGTCGTCGAGCTCGACGGCGACGAGATGACGCGGATCATCTGGTCGTTCATCAAGGAGCAGCTGATCCTGCCCTACCTGGATGTGGACCTGAAGTACTACGACCTGAGTATCCAATCGCGCGATGCCACCGAGGACGCGATCACCGTGGAGGCGGCAGAAGCGATCAAGCGGTACGGGGTGGGTGTCAAGTGCGCCACGATCACCCCCGACGAGGCGCGCGTGAAGGAGTTCGGGCTCAAGGAGATGTACCGCTCTCCCAACGGGACCGTCCGCAACATCCTCGGGGGGGTGATCTTCCGCGAGCCGATCGTGATCTCCAATATCCCGCGCCTCGTGCCCGGTTGGACCAAGCCGATCGTGATCGGCCGTCACGCTTTCGGCGACCAGTATCGCGCCACCGACATGGTGGTCCCGGGCGAGGGCAAGCTGACGCTCACATTCACCCCCAGCGACGGGGGGCAACCGGTCGAGTTGAACATCTTCGATTTTCCCTCTGGTGGCATCGCCATGGCGATGTACAACCTCGACGAGTCCATCCGCGACTTCGCACGCGCCTCGCTGCGCTATGGCCTGGATCGCGGCTATCCCGTATATCTGTCCACGAAGAACACGATCCTCAAGCGCTACGACGGGCGCTTCAAGGACATCTTCGCGGAGGTGTACGAGGCTGAGTTCAAGACTGATTTCGAGGCGGCGGGCATCAACTACGAACACCGCCTCATCGATGACATGGTGGCGGCCGCGCTCAAGTGGGAAGGGGGCTATGTGTGGGCCTGCAAGAACTACGACGGCGACGTCCAGTCCGACACCGTCGCGCAGGGCTTCGGCTCACTGGGCTTGATGACCAGCGTGCTGATGAGCGCGGACGGCGAGACCGTCGAGGCGGAGGCCGCGCACGGCACCGTCACCCGTCACTACCGCATGCACCAGCAGGGCAAGCCCACTTCCACCAATCCGATCGCCTCCATCTTCGCCTGGACGCGGGCGCTGCAGGCCCGCGGAAAGATGGACGACACCCCGGCAGTCGGCGACTTCGCCCAAAAGCTCGAGCGGGTGTGCGTGGAGACGGTTGAAAGCGGCAAGATGACCAAGGATCTCGCGCTGCTGGTCGGGCCCGATCAGCAGTGGCAGACGACGCAGGAGTTCCTTGCCTCGATCGATGAGAACCTCAAGCTCGAGATGACGTGACCAGGCGCGTCGCTTCATTCCAAGAATCGAATATCGACCCCCTACTCAGGAGCTGAACACGTGAGCAATCCAGTAAGAGTCACCGTCACAGGCGCCGCCGGCCAGATCGGCTACAGCCTGGTGTTCCGCATCGCAAGCGGTCAGCTGCTCGGCCCCGACCAGCCCGTGGACCTGAGACTGCTCGAGATCCCGCCGGCGATGGGGGCGCTCGAGGGTGTGGCGATGGAGCTCGTCGACTGCGCCTTTCCGCTGCTTGCGGGCCTCGATCTGCACGACAACCCGGAGGATGGCTTCGACGGGGTGAACATCGCCCTGCTCGTCGGCTCGCGGCCGCGCACGAAGGGGATGGAGCGCGCGGAGCTGCTAAGCGAGAACGGCAAGATCTTCACGGCACAGGGTAAGGCGCTGAACAAGAGCGCCGCCGCCGACGTAAGGGTCCTTGTGGTGGGCAACCCAGCCAACACGAATTGTCTGATCGCGATGAACAACGCGGCCGACATCCCGCGCGAGCGCTTCACCTCGATGATGCGCCTGGACCACAATCGCGCCGTCGCGCAACTTGCGGCCAAGGTCGGGGCGTCGGTCAGCGACGTAGGCAAGATGGGTGTGTGGGGCAACCACTCGCCCACGATGTACCCCGATCTCTTTCACGCCGAGGTCAAGGGCGTGCAGGCGGCTGAGGTCGTCGACGACCAGGAATGGATCGAGGGCAACTTCCTGCCGAATGTCGGCAAGCGGGGAGCGGCGATCATCGAGGCACGTGGCGCCTCCAGCGCCGCCTCGGCGGCCAACGCGGCGATCGACCATGTGCGCGACTGGGTTGGCGGCACGAGCGACTGGGTGTCGATGGGGGTTGTCTCAGATGGCTCCCATGGGGTGCCCGAGGGCCTCGTCAGCGGCTTCCCCTGCACCTGTGCGGGTGGCGAGTGGTCGATCGTGCAAGGCCTCGAGATCGACGATTTCTCTCGCTCGAAGATCGACGCGTCCATCGCCGAGCTGAGCGATGAGCGTGACACGGTCCGCAGCCAGGGGCTTATCTAGGAAGCCCTCTCAGGGACTTACTCAGGGCTCTTAACGACCAACGGCCGGGTGTCGCGCGTCGCGAACCCGGCCGTTTTGTTTATCTGTGGTCGTCCGACGGATCGTCGTTCCTGGCAAGGACGCACCGACCGCAGTGTGCTGGACGCACATAGGGGAGGGAGGACGCCGCCAGGGACGACGAGACTAGGACGCGGGATGCCAGCCGCGGCCCTGCTTCTTGATCTTCTTTTCCTGCTCGAGACCCGGGAGCACTCGATACAGGTAGTTCTGCTTGATCCCCATCTTCGCGGCAAGCTCGGGGATCGTTATGCCGGGCTGTCCCTTGACAAACGACAGGGCCTGCGCGGCACGGGTGCCACTGCCCTTGCGACGGCCCGCACGGCGACGAGGCGTCGCCGCTGTGGCGGTTGTGGTGGCGGCGGCTGTCTCAGCCTTGGCCTTGGCCTTGGAACCCGGGGGACGACCACGTCGCTTGGCGCCGGTTGTCGTGCGACTCTTGGACCCTCGCGGGCGACCGGGCCCACGGCGAGCCGGTGCGGCCGTGGCAGGCGCGGCGGCGGCACGGGAAGCCGGAGCCGACCCACGAACACCTGCCAGCGCCGTCGCCGCGGCTTCGAGGCGATTGTACTCGTCGATCAGCGGCTTGAGCTCCGCCAAACGGTCGTTTATCTCTCGGCGCTTCTCGTCAAGAAAGTCAGTCACGATAAGTGTCCTGTTCACTGGGGTGAATGTAGCCCGACGATTCGGGTCACACAGTTGTTGCGCTTAACTCTACACAACTTGCTGCCCTGCCCGTCCACTTGTCTGCGGTCTGCAAGCGAATTACCAAGTGCAATGCGGCTTGATTGGTCAACATGGATGGGTCGCAACGACCTGTCAAAGCTCGATCAGTGCACGCAACGAGCTGTCTCGAGCAGTGCACGCAACGACCTGTCAACGCTCGAGCAGTGCACGTAGCCGGTCAAGCGTGCGGGTGGCCTCACGCTCGGGCATTCCACCCACCAGCGCGCGGCCGGCAAGCGCGCCGAGTGGCCCGAGTGGCGCGTGAAACTCGTTGCGGTAGTCAAAGCGGGTGCAACCACTCGAAACGGGGCGCAGCACGTACTCCGTGTGTGCGCGAGAGCGGGCAGGGCCGCGCCCTTTCCAGACAGCGCGCTCGCCGGGCACGCATTCCACCAGTGTCCAGTGAACATCGACGCTCACTCCTCTCAGGTGGATTTGCTGGTCCATGTGGTAGCCCACCCGTGGGGGGCCCACGTCGGAATCGCGCAACTTGCGATGAATCGTGACCCAATCGCCGAGCCGTGCGGGGTCCATCACGATCTCCCATATTCGTGCGCTCGGCGCGGCGATCTCAATCGAGGCGGTAACGACGCTCATCGTGCGCCCGAAACGGTAGCCGGCTCTGACCGCCGACCTCTGATAGCCTCGTCGCGGTCGTCCCGGCCGCTCTCAGCGTGCGGCAAGCTGCTCAACCTTTTCCCACTCCCCCAGGGCGTGTTCGACGGCCGAGTCGAATGAGTGCAACTCCACGCCCAGGATTCCGGCGGCGTCATCGTCTGCCGGGAGCAGATCCGCACCAAGGCCTTCCATCAGGGGAAGTACCAACTCCGGGTGCTCGTCTGCCACGATGGCCGCGAGTCGAGCCGCTATCGGTGTGATTGTCACGCCAAGGCCCACACTCGGACGGCCCAGCATCATGAGATCCGCGATACGTTCCATCATCTCGCCGTAGGTGAGTGCGTTGGGCCCGCCGACATCGAACGCCCGCCCTCCGATGGGCAGATGAGAAGCGCAGGCCGCAAGCATCTCGACGATGTCACGCTCGTCGATGGGTTGGGTGCGAAAGCGTCGCCAGGCGGGGAGTGCGAGCACCGGCATACGTTCCACCAGGCGCACGAGAAAGCGAAACGAGCGCGAACGCGCCCCGATCACGATTGAGGCACGCAGGGCAACCGTGTCGGGGATTGCGTCCAGCAGGATGCGCTCCACCGCATATCTGCTCGAAAGGTGAGGGGAGGCTTCCGGTCGTGGCGAGGCTCGCCCCCGCGACGCGCTCCACACCTCCTCGGACGGTGTCCCCCTCATTGGGGAGCAGCCCACCGAGGTACACGATGCGTCCCACTCCCGCCGCGCCGGCCGCCTGAGCAAAGGTTTCCGCGGAGGCTCGCTCGCGTGCGGGAAATGGATCGCCGGTGGATGGCTCCATCGAGTGGACCAGGTAATAGGCGACCTCCACATCGCGCATCGCACCGAGCACACCCGTGCCCGTGAGCATGTCACCCATGACGAGCTCGATGTCTCCGAGGCCCACGCCGGGGATCGTCTTGAGCGCGCTCTCGACGCGGGAGCGGTCGCGTGCGAGCGCCCGTACGTCGTGGCCCTGCTCGAGCAGGCGGGGAAGAAGCGCCGAGCCGGCAAAGCCACTCACGCCCGTCAGGAGAATGCGCATAACTCTTGATGATGACGGGTATGGCGGTTTTCCCTGCGATTTGCGGGGAAGGCTCTGCGCTGGCCCTTGAGTGAGGACGCCCCGGGTGCTTTGATGCTGCCTCCGACCAGCCGCGAGCGCAAAGGGGAGTCAGTGCCGAGAACGCAGAGCAAGCGAGCCACCCGCAAGGTCACATGTGAGGATTGCTACTTCCGGCGCAACATACTGTGCGCGCTGGAGCTCGCCGAGCCCTGTGCCACGTTCCGCCCCGCCGAGGCCAAGCTCGCCCCTCCGCAACAGCTGCGCTTCGTGTTCCGCCAGGAGCGCCGGTCGCGCGCCGCATGGGCGTTTCCATCGGCCCAGGAACAGGCTGCGCTGCACACGTAGCCTCAGGGTGCTTTTCGGGTTTGCTCGGCGTGACGGGCGATCCAGCGCGCACCCGGCGTGTCGGTGAGCCCGTGTAGGACAATCGAGCAGAACACGACGAGCGCCGTCAGGTCGAAGATCTGCTCACCGTTCGCTATGTGTTGGTCGAGCACGAGCAGTGAGAAGGTCATCGTGGCGACCCCCTTTGGGCCGAACCAGCCCATGAACAGGCGCGTCTGACGATCGGTGTCGGTGCCGAGCAGGGCGATCCACACGGCCAGGGGTCGCGCCAGCAGGAATGTGACAGCGACGAGGCCGAGTGCCGCCCACCCGTTGCTCTCCAGGGCGTCGAGTGTGAGTAGCGAGCCGAACACGACAAAGATTCCGAGCTTGACGATCTCGACGATCTCATCCGCGCGCTGCTCGAAGTGGCGGCGCAGGTCGGGGCGGCGCACCCCGAGCACGATCGCCGCGACGAACACGGCGATGAAACCGTTGCCGCGCGGGGCGAGCACCGTGAGCCCGTAGGTTGCGAATGCGACCCCCAACGCGTACAGCGACTTCTGGTGGGAGGGAATCGGGTGCTCGAGTGGGCGGCGGCTCTCGCTCGGCATGAGCCACGAGGCCAGCCACCCGAGCACGAGGCCGTATAGGAAGCCGAGGCCGACGTCCTGCAGCACGAACCGCCACCACACGAAGTCCTGAGACTGCGTGCTCAGGGCCGCGAGGAACGTGAGTACCGCCGGCAGGGCGAGGCCGTCGTTCAGCCCCGACTCCAGGTTGAGCGAGTGGCGCACCAGCCTCGGGACCCTCGGGTTGGTGACGATGTTCGAGGTCAGCACCGGGTCGGTCGGCGAGAGCAAGGCGCCCGATCAGCAGCGACTCGGTCCAGGACAGCCCGATCAGCACGTGTGTCCCCACGGCCACGATCCCGGCCGTGATCGGCATGGCGATCGCAAGCTTGCGCAGCGGCAGGTGCCATGCCTTCTGCAGCATCTCCCCCTCGACCTCGAGGCCGTCGCGGAAGAGGATCACGATCAGCGCCACGAACGCCAGGTCCTCGACGAAGCCCGACTGGGCATGGAAGCTGACCCATTCAAAGCCACCGTCTCCGACCACGAAGCCGGCGAGCACGAACAGCGCCGCGAGCGACAGAAACGAGCGCTGGGCCAGCCCTGAGGCGAGCGCGCCGACGATCAAGAGCGCGCCGAGGAAGGCGGCGGTCGCTTGGAAGCTCGGCATGCGCTAGTGCACGTCCCGATCGGGACGTGCACGCCTATCGGGATTGGGTTGTTTGCCTCTCACGCGCTCACGACGCCGATCATTGCCGGTATGGCTCCGATCATCGGGGGTATATTGGACATCATCGACAAAGCTTTCAGCAGAGGCGGTGGCCAAATGGCGGCAAAGGACAGGATCGGCAAGGCAAGTGAAGCAGTGCGTAGCAGCGACTACTCAAGAGGTTGATCGAGGACGAGCAGTTGCGCGAGAGCCTGCTCGCGGCCTACGGGTCCGCGCGCAGCGCCTACGGGCGTGTGAGCAACGGCAAGCCCGCGGGCAAGGCGCTGCTGGAGGATCGCAAGCTGCAGCGCGAGCTCGTCGAAGCGGCGAACGCGCTCAAGGAAGCGTCGTTTGCGATCAGGCAGCCCCCGGGGAAGCCAAAGCGAAAAGGTGGCCTCGGGCGCACTCTGATGCTCCTGGTCGTCGGAGCCGTGCTCGCGATCGCGCTCAGCGAGAGCCTGCGCTCGAAGGTCCTCGACCTGCTGTTCGGGGCCGAGGAGGAGTTCGACTACAGCTCCACCACGATGCCCCCGCAGGGGACCCCAGCCGCGGCCGGCACGTCGGCCGCATAGACACGGACCGTACGCTCAAACCGTATGACCCCCACCGTGATCGCCAATTCCAAGGGATCCCTCGCCGAGGGCGAGGGGGCAGGGGCCGCGACGCGGTCGCTCTCCGGTGAGAAGGCACAGCGCATCGTCGAGGCGATGCGCCACAGCGTGGCGCGCCGGGGCGCCGCGGGGTCGACGTTCGACCACGTCTCGCGCGAGGCCGGAGTCTCCCGTGGCCTCCTGCACTACTACTTCGGCACGAAGGAGCAGCTGCTCGTCGAGGCGGCGCGCCGGGACTGCGACCAACGCATCGAGGCGCTCGAGCAGCGCCTCGCGGGCGCGCAGAGCGCTGACGACTTCGTGGCGCTGCTCGCCGAGAACCTGCAGGAGACGATTCGCGAGGAACCCGACTTCGTGACGCTCCTGTTCGAGCTGTTCACGCTCTCGCGACGCAACGCGGACATCGCCGTGGAGTACGCCCGGCTCGTTCGGCTCACCAGGGAGCGCCTGGCAAGCATGCTGGCGGCGGCGCAGGAGGACGGGGTGCTGCGGCTGCACGCGGGGCCCGAGGCGGTCGCGGACATCCTCTTTTCGCTGGGGGACGGCTTCGCACTGCGCATGATCGCCGAGCCCGAGCGCGACTTCACCGAGACGATCCGGGCGGGTATCGAGTGCGCTCGCTCGCTCGTGGCCGACTAGTGCGCCCCCCGGCGCGAGTCTGACAGCCGAGCCGCGCTCTTATAATCCGCTGACATGCCCATCTACGAGTACCGACGCCCCGACGGGAGCACCTTCGAGTTGCAGCAGGCCTTCAGCGAAGATCCGCTCACCCAGGATCCCCAAACAGGGGTGCCGGTCGAACGCGTCCTGCACGCCCCCGCCGTGCACTTCAAGGGCAAAGGCTTCTACAACACCGACTACGGCACCCGCAAGCGCCAACGCGAGACCGCGGCATCCGCGGATGGGTCCTCTTCCGGGTCCTCAGGGGACTCCTCCTCGAGCGAGGGCTCCTCAGACTCCTCCTCGAAGGGCGACTCCGCGTCCAAGGGAGATTCCGCCGGCAAGGGCGAGTCAAAGACGAGCGAGTCGGGCAGCAAGCCGGAGAAAAAGGCCGGCGAGTCGAAGCCGGTCGCAGCCGCGAAGTAGCCCCGCCGAGCCGGCCTGCACCCGCCGGCGGGGTCGTGGCCGCCAAGTAGCTTCTGGGCCGGCGAGATTCTCGACCGGTCGGTCGGCACCGCGGCCCCGGGGGCGCCGGTCAGCCGGCGAGGAAGCGGGCCGCGGCGGCCCGGCGTTGGCCCTCAGAGACGCTGAGCCCGACCTCCCCGTCTGTGAGGGCCATGGTCCCGGAGGGACGCAGAACGCGCGTCGGCGGTGTGCCCCCGATCGTGAGCGCCCCGAAGAGGCCGAGCAGCGTGGGCCCGCTCATGTCGGAGATGATCGCCGGAGGGGTGTTCCAGGCGATCAGGGGGGCGCGCACGAAGCTCGAGAAGGAGAGTAGCCGCGACTTCATGTCCTGGAAGAGGGCCTGCTGGTGGGCAGCTCGCTGCAGGTCGGTCTCGTTGGGGGCGCAGCGGTTCTCCCGGGTGCGCGCGAGCGCGAGCGCCTGCTTGCCGTCCAGGCGGTGTGTCCCCTTGCTCAAGCGCAGGGTGAAACCGCCGTTTCGAGAGCCACCGCTGATTTCCGAGACGACGCACCCCCCCGTGTAGTCCACGCCGCCCATCGCATCGATCAGCTCAGGGAAGTTTTCGAAGTTGACTTCCACGAGATGGTTGATCGGGATGTCCAGGAAGCGTTCCACCGTCGAGATAGCGAGCGCCGGACCGCCGAAGGCGTAAGCGGCGTTGATCTTCTGCAGGCCGTGCCCCGGGATTTCAACGACCGTGTCGCGTGGGATCGACAGCCGCGCCGAGTGGCCGGCGCCCGTGCGGATCAGCATGATCGTGTCCGAGCGACTGGGACCGGACGTGTTGGCACCGGGTTCCTTGCTCCCTTTCGGGCGCCGGTCGGAGCCGAGCACGAGAATGTTGTTGGGGGAGGTGAGCGGGAAGCCCGCCGGCTTGAGCACGCCGGCGACCTCCGATGGCGGAAGGGTGCGCTCGAAGTGGGCGCTAACCAGGAACAGCACGAGCGAGAGCCCCAGCCAGGCGACGATCACGGCGAGCAGGCCGAGCAGTATGCGCTTGGGGGCAAGGCGCTCTAACCAACTCCGCCCGGGGCCCTCCCGCCCGGGCCGGCGCGGGTGGCGCAGCGCGACGCCCCGCTCGCCGGTCTCGCTCTTGCGCGTCCCGAGTAGACGCCTGCCGGCGCGGTAGCGCGTGTATTGGGGCTTGTCGTGGTCAGGTGTCACGGGAGGGACCCTATATTTGCCGGATGAACACCCCGGATGAGGCAGTCGGGCGGCTGGTCGTGTGCCCGACCCCGATCGGCAATCTGGGGGACGTGACCCTACGCGTCCTCGATGCCCTGCGCGAGGCCGACGTCATCGCCTGCGAGGACACGCGTCGCACGCGTGTCCTGCTCGACCGCTATGAGATCGTCGGCACGCTCGTGAGCTATCACGAGCACAACGAGCGCGAGCGCGCACGGGAGCTGGTCGAGCGCATCCGAGACGGCGCCGTTGTCGCACTCGTCTCTGACGCCGGAATGCCGCTCGTGTCGGACCCCGGCTGGGCCCTATTGCGGGACAGTCTTGGGGCGGGCCTGCCGGTCGAGGTGCTGCCGGGTCCCAGCAGCGTGCTCACGGCGATCGTCGCCTCGGGCCTGCCGGCGGAGCGCTGGCGCTTCATCGGGTTTTTGCCACGCAAGCACGCGGAGCTGGAGCGGGTGCTGGGGGAGAGCGAGGAGACGCTTGTGGCGTTCGAGTCACCTGGGCGGCTCGTCAGGACGCTCGATGTCCTGGCGGCGCTCGACGGTGAGCGTCCAGCCGCGGTCTGTCGGGAGCTGACCAAGCTGCACGAGGAAGTTCGTCGCGGCAGCGCCGCGGACCTCGCCGCCCACTATGCGCAGACTCCGCCGCGTGGGGAGATCGTGCTGGTCGTGGGGGCATCGGCGAGAGTCAACGCCGATCGCGACGAGGCGCTGGCGGCGCTCCTGGCGCTTGTCGAGGCAGGTGCACGCTCACGACCGGCGGCGGGGGTTGTCGCAAAGCTGACAGGTCTGAGCGCCAACGATCTCTACCGTGCGACGCTCTCAGGGGGACTTGACACGTAGGATCGTGCGTGGTATGTTGCCGCCAGCGTCTGTCATCCCTGTGGGTGTGGGCGGAACATAAGGTCGGGTTGGGTTGGTCCCTGTGGTCGACACCAACGTTTTGATGGGGCCCTTGGGAGAGGGACCGGGTCGTAATTTTGAGAGAGGGTTGTTTTTCGCGTGGTTTCTTTGGGGAATAGCGTGCTTGAGAGTCCGTGTGCTGCTGATGAGTCTGTAATAGGACGCGTCAGCGTCGCTGACGCGTCTCTCTCTCTCTCTCTCTCTCTCTCTGCGCCTCAAGGCTTGACCCCCGTTGGCCGGCCCTAGCGGGCCGGGCCTGTTCCCCCGAAGGGGGTAGGGGTTGTGTTGGGCGTCTAGGCGCTGGTAGCCCTCGCCGCGGCTGTTCGTCGCGGCCCGCCGGGTGTGAGGCCCGGTTTGGTGATCGGCGCCCGAAAGGGTGCTTGTGCCCCGCTATGGGGTGCTTGTCCCCCGTAAAGGGGTGCTTGTGCCCCGCAATGGGGTGCTCGTGCCCCGCAATGGGGTATTCGCGCGTTATAGGCGCGCTTTCAGCATTTCGTTCGGTGGGCGTGGGCGTGTGTGTGCCTGCGGGTGTTGTTGTGTTTTTGCGGGGGAGGGTCTGGCCTTGTGGGCTGGGGCCGGATCGTTCATGCCCCGGGCGGGGCTCGTCTAGGGAGGCTGTGTTGTGAGGGTTCGCGATCTGGGTGTTGTTGGGTTCGTGCTGGTGGTGTGTGTGACGCTGTTGGGTGTGTTCAGCGCTCCGGTGTTCGCTGGTGCGCCGGAAACTCCGGAAACGGGTGCGGCGAGCGTGGTTACCGCATCGTCTGTGACGTTGAATGGTGTGTTGAACCCTAATGCTCCTGGGGAACCGGGGGAATACGAGTTTTTGTATAGCCAGTCGGGGACGGAATGCGTGGAAGGTGCTGTGGCGCCGGTACCGGCTGGTTTGGCTGTGGGTTTTGAAAAGGAAGCTGTGTCTGTGGGGGTGTCCGGTCTTCGCCCGAGTACGCAGTACACGTTCTGTTTGTTGGAGCGCAACGCCGCTGAAGAAGTCGGGGTTGGGTTGCCTGTGACGTTCACGACGTCCGCCGCCCCACCGAGCGTGGACAGCGAGGCGGTCTCCGGGGTCAACTCGACTGGTGCGAGCTTGGAAGCGCAGATCAACCCGAACGGGCAGAAAACCACGTACTCGTTTGAATACGCCACCAATGAAGCATTGACGGGCGCCACGGTCCTCCCCGGTCCCGGACCGCTTCCCGCGGGGTTCGGTGATCAGCTTGCGAGTGTGTCAACGGGTGGTGTGCTTGTAGCGGGCACGACCTACTATTACCGTGTCGTCGCGGCGAACGGTACGCCACCCGCGAGCGACGGGACCGTGCAGTCCTTTACGACGGTGCCTGTTCCGAATACCGATCCGTCGAGTGCGATCGCCGCGACAAGCGCGACGCTCAACGGTCATTTGACGTTGGATCCTGTCGATACGACCTACTCTTTCATCTATAACACTGGTGGGGGGTGCGCGGGGGGTAGCACCACGACGGTGGGGGATGCGGGTAGTGGCGCGGGTGGCGAAGTGTCTGAGAGCGCGAGCGTCACGGGGTTGCTACCGGGTACCCAGTACACCGTCTGCTTTATCGCTTCGAATGCGTATGGTTCAGAACAGGGTCAGCCTGTTTCGTTCTCCACACCCGCACTGGCTCCGAGGATCGTTAGCGAGTACACCTCGCAGGTGGGTCCGTCCGGTGTGACGTTGAACGCTCAGATAGACCCTGATGGTGCAGAAACGACTTATCACTTCGACTACGGCACCACGAGTGCTTATGGCCAGAGTACCTCGGAGTCCTCCGCGTCGATAGGTTCAGATAACAGTAACCATACGGTGTCCGCTGCGATCCAGGGTCTGCAACCCGGAACAACATATCATTATCGTGTAGTTGCGACGAATTCGCAGAGTCTTGGTGGTGGGACGCTTGGACCGGATCGCACGTTTGTGACGCCTATTGCTGATGGGCAGGCCCCGGGCTCGAACCACTCGGAAGGTTGCGCGAACGAACAACTACGAGCCGAACAGCCGTCTGGGTTGGGGTTGCCCGATTGTCGCGCGTATGAGATGGTCTCACCCCTCGAGAAGAACGGCGGTGACGCGATTGCCGGTGAACGCGGGGGCTGTTTCTTTAACTATCCGAATCGTTCGTCGGTGTCTGGGGGAGCGATTGTTTATGAATCTCCTGGTTCGTTTGGGGCGGCGGCGGGGGCGCGTTTGTGCAATGCGTACATCTCCAGGCGGGGAGGGGATGGTTGGTCGACGCAGTCGATAACTCCTGCGCACGTGGCTGTGGAAGGTAACTATGGCGGGATCGAGGAAGTATTTCGGGGTATGGCGTTTACGCCCGATCTCGCGAGGGGAGTTCTAACGTCACAGACGACGCCCTTGACCCCTGAAGCTCCCGTGGGTGACTATCGGGAGTTGTATGTGGCCGATCTCATAAGCGGCTCCTATCAGTTGGTCTCAAATAGTCCCGAAGCTATAACATCGATATCGCCGTTGCTTCTGGGCGCCTCGGAGGACCTCAGTCACATTCTCTACAGCAAAAGCTACGTGGCCGAAAACGACACCAGCCCATCGCTCTACGAGGAGGTGAACGGCGAAAGGATCAACGTGAGCGTGACCAACAGCGCCGAACCGATGTCCGCGGAGGCGGGGGGCGCCAACGGTACCCCCGAGGCCGTGTTCAACGCGAGGCCTTGGCATGCGTTGTCGGCCGACGGCTCGCGGGTCGCGTTCACAAGTCCGTTTCGGGAAACTACAACCGAAGACAAGGAATGGAATGTGTATGTGCGTGTGAATGTCGGCGAGCCTCAGAGTCCTGTCGATCAGGCGGGGGTGTGCACTGTTGCTGGGGATGCGTGTACTGTTGAGGTGTCGGCGTCGCAGCGGGGTGAACCTGATCCTCATGGGCCGTTTCCGGCGCGTTATCGTGGTGCGAGCGCGGATGGTTCGCGGGTGTTTTTCACGAGTCGCATGGAGTTGACGGAAAATGCGTTCACAGGGCCAGAAGACAATGCCGGGAACTTGTATGAATACAATTTCGAAAGGCCACAGGGAGAACGGCTGAAGGATTTGACGGTGGATACGACCGATGCCGAAGGCGCTGGGGTGTTGGGTGTAGCGCAGATGAGCGAAGATGGGTCGTACGTGTATTTCGTCGCCAAAGGTGTCCTGACCGGTGGCGAACAGAACACTCAGGGAGCCACTGCGCAGGCCGGCCAGGCGAACCTCTACGTGATCCATGACGACGGAGCGCCCCGGTTCATCGCAACCCTCGAAAACGGCGTCACAAGGCCCGAACGAGACGAAGAAACGAATGAAGGAGGTGACGCGAACGTCTGGTCTCACAGTCTCGCGATCAACAAGGCCGATGTGTCCTCGAGCGGGACGCTGCTGGCGTTCCGCTCGCAGCGGAGCGCCACCGGGTACGACAACGAACAAGCAGAACACAGCGAACTGCCACAAGGAGAATGCTTTCGTGGCGCCAGCAAACATCTCTGTATGGAGGTGTACCTCTACGATGCGGTGTCTGGTGGTTTGGCGTGCGTGTCGTGTAATCCGAGTGGCACGCGACCGCTTGGTGAATCGAGCCTCAACAGCATATATGTTCCCGAGGAACAGCTTTACAAGAACCGTCAGTTCTCCGGAGACGGCGGTCGCTTGTTCTTTCAGTCCTTCGATGCGTTGTCGCCGCATGACAGTAACGGCCGCCAGGATGTGTATGAGTACGCGGGCGGGCATGTGTATGCGATCTCCGATGACGCGGGACAGTACGACTCGTTTTTCCTGGATGCGAGTCCGAGTGGGAGCGATGTGTTCCTTGCGACGGCCGATCAGTTGTTGCGCCAGGACACGGATCTCCGTCTCGACATTTACGATGCGAGAGTGGGCGGTGGGTTCCCGGTGAATGTGTCGCCTCCGACGTGCGATAACGGAGATTCGTGTAAGCCGCCTCCGTCGGCGCAGCCGGGAGTGTTCGGTGCGCCCGCGAGTGCGACGTTCTCCGGCGCGGGAAATATCACACCAGTCGTGACCAGCAAACCCGCGACAAAGAGAGTCAAGCCTAAGGCGTGCAAGAAGGGCTTTGTGAAGAGGCGGGGTAAGTGTGTAAGACGGAAAGTGAGAAGGTCCGGTAGTCATTCCAAGAGGGGGAGGAAGTGATCATGGTAAGGCGAACGCTGCCCTTCTTGTTGGCGTTGTGCGGATCGTTGTTGTTGGCCGCTCCGACGGTAGCCTCATTCGGGGTGAGCACGTTCAGCGTAAAGGCCGAAAACCAGGATGGGTCCCCAAATGTGCTGGCCGGCTCGCATCCCTACGCGCTGACGACCAGTTTCACGCTGAACGAAAACCCTCTTCCCGAACCACTGGAAAACAGTCCGAAGGACATCCAAGTCGATCTGCCACCCGGGTTCTTCGGCGACCCCCAGGCAACACCCAGATGCGCATTCTCAGAATTCTCCGTCACCGCATGCCCAGCCAACACGCAAGTCGGCGTAGAGACGACATACATCGTAGTCCGGGAAGGGGAAACTTCAGCGCAGGGTGGTGTGGTCTACAATCTCGAACCCTCACCTGGGGTGGCGGCGGAGTTCGGATACCATTACCTAGGTAACCTCGCACCGATACAACTGGACGTATCGGTACGCACGGGTGGGGACTATGGGCTGACGGTAAAGGTGCCTAACATCCTCGGGGCGGCGCCGATAGCGGGAAGCAGCGTGACGTTGTGGGGTGTGCCGTGCGCTGTGAACGGGACCGGTTGTTTGCCGCAACTACCGTTGTTGACTAATCCGACGTCGTGTGGTGTGCCGCGTACCGCGACGATCAGCATGGACTCGTGGGAAGACCCCGGGAAGTACGTCTCGATGAGCTCGGCGATGCCCGAGATCGAAGGTTGTAACAAACTGGATTTCAGTCCTACGATCACGGTGACACCCGATGGGACGGCTGGCAGTACCCCAACGGGGTTGGGTGTGGATTTGCATGTCCCGCAGGGCGCGACACAGAACCCTGTCGGGTTGGCTGAGGCGACGGTCAAGAACACGACTGTCGCATTGCCCGCGGGAATACAGGTGAGCCCCAGTGCCGCTGACGGGTTGATGGCCTGCTCTGAAGAACAGATTGGCCTTCATAACGCGAATGCACCGGCGTGCCCCGACCCTTCGAAGATTGGGAACGTCGAGGTCGATACACCGTTGCTGGACGAGCCACTGAAGGGGTCCGTGTTCTTGGCCGCACAGAACGCGAACCCGTTCGGGAGCCTCGTGGCGCTGTACGTGGCTGCTGAAAGCAAGAAGTTCGGGGTGCTGATCAAGGTCGCGGGACAAGTATCGCTCGATCCCGTGACGGGTCAACTGGTGACGACGTTCAAGGAAACACCGGCGTTGCCGTTCAGCGACTTCAAGCTCCAGTTCTTCGGGACCGACAGGGCACCCTTGACTACCCCCACAGAATGTGGGATGTATACGACGGAAACGTCTATCGAACCGTGGACGGAAACCGGGACCGCGGCTCCCTCTTCGAAGTTCCAGATCACGAGCGGTCCAGGCGGGAGTCCTTGTTCGAGCCCGCAACCGTTCAGCCCGAGCTTCCAGGCTGGGTCAACCAACCTGCAGGCAGGTGCGTTCACACCGTTCACGCTCACGATGTCGCGTCCTGATGGTAACCAGACGCTCAGCAGGGTCGAAATGCAAATGCCACCAGGACTGCTCGGCACTCTCGCGAACGTCAAATTGTGCGGGGAACCACAAGCGGCTCAGGGGACGTGTGGCGAAGACAGCCTGATCGGTCACACGATCGTCAGCGCTGGGTTGGGTAACGATCCCTATACCGTCACGGGCGGCAAGATCTACATCACCACCGGCTACAAAGGTGCCGCCTACGGCCTCTCGATAGTCAACCCTGCGAAGGCCGGCCCGTTCGACCTCGGGACAGTCGTCGTAAGGGCGGCGATCAATGTCGATCCGCATACCGCTGCACTGCATATCGTCAGCGATCCTCTACCGACGATGCTGGACGGGATCCCGTTGCAGTTGCAGCACGTGAACGTGACGGTTGACAGGGACAAGTTCACGTTCAACCCAACAGACTGTGAAAAGACACAGATCGTAGGCACCTTGTCCAGTAGCCAGGGAGCCACGAGTCAGGTCTCGACACCGTTCCAGGTGACCAACTGCGCGAAACTCGCCTTCAAACCAAAATTCGCGGTCAGCACGAACGGGAAAACCTCGCGGGCTAACGGGGCGAGCCTGCACGTCAAGCTGACCTATCCCGCGAGCCCGTTCGACGCGAACATCGCGAAGGTCAAGGTAGACCTTCCCAAGCAACTACCCTCTCGTTTGACGACACTGCAAAAGGCGTGTCCGGCGGCGACGTTCGAAGCCAACCCGGCGGCGTGCCCCACAGCGTCGATCGTGGGACAGGCCAAGGCGAGCACACCGGTGCTACCGGTGGGGTTGGAAGGCCCCGCGTATTTCGTCTCGCACGGCGGGGAAGAATTCCCGCAACTGGTCATCGTGCTGCAGGGTTACGGCACGACCGTGGACCTTGTGGGCTCCACGTTCATCAACAGCAAGACGAACGTCACGAGCAGCACGTTCAAGACCGTCCCCGACGTACCCGTGGGCACATTCGAACTGACGTTGCCTCAAGGCAAGTATTCGGCGCTCGCGGCGAACGGGAACCTGTGCTCGACCAAGCTGAAGATGCCCACATCGTTCGTGGGACAGAACGGGGCGGAACTGCACCAGTCCACACCGATCAGTGTGAGCGGGTGCCCGAAGCACAAGAAGGCTAAGAGGTCGGGTAGGGGTCATAAGGGGAATACGCACGGGAAGAAGTGAGACATGGTTGGTGATAGGAGGGCGCACCCCAAAGGGCATAACCAAAGGGGCACAGGCAAGCACCCAAACGGGCATACCCAAAGGGGCACAGGCAAGCACCCTAAAGGGCATACCCAAAGGGGCACAGACATGCCGTCTGAGGGGGCGGCGCCCGAAGGGGTCACCCCTTCGGGGACAGGCGAGCCCGAGGGTGGCAATGGTGTAGGCCGCGGGCAGGTCGCTGAGATCCAGCGCGCGCGGATGTTGACCGCGATGGTTCAAGAGGTCGCGGAGCGTGGTGCTGGGAATGTGTCTGTGGGTCATGTGGTGGGGCGCTCGGGTGTGTCGCGTCGTACGTTCTATGAGATCTTCGACGGTCGCGAGGATTGTTTTCTCGCGGCGTTTGATGAGGCTGTCGAGCGGACCGCAAGGGTGGTCGTTCCTGCTTATGAGTTGTCCGGCTCCTGGCGGGCGAGGATGCGTGGAGCGCTCACGGCACTATTGGAGTCACTGGAGTACGACTCTGCGATGGGGCGCTTGCTTATCGCCGAGAGCTTGGCCGCCGGTCCTAAAGCCCTGAGCGGCGCCAGGGCGTGCTCGTCCAAATCATCCCCGCTATCGAGCAGGGACGTGCCGAAGGCAAAACGGGTTCCGATCCACCAGCGTTGACCGCTGAGGGGATCATCGGGGGTGTCCTGTCGATTCTGCACGCACGACAGATGGAAGATCATCCCGGCAATCTGCTGGAGCTGGTCAACCCGCTGATGGGCATGATTGTGCTGCCCTATCTGGGACCGGCTGCGGCGCGCAAGGAGATCGAGCGGCCCACCCCGAAGCGAGCGGGCAAGGGACCGGTTGTTCGCAACGACCCCTTGCAGGATCTCCCCATGCGCCTTACCTATCGCACTATGCGGGTCCTGATGTCCGTTGCCGAGCGACCTCGATCCTCAAACCGCGCCGTGGGTGAGAGCGCAGGTATCGGCGACCAAGGCCAAGCCTCAAAGCTACTCGCCCGCCTTTATCGCCTCGGGCTGATCGAGAATGAAGACGGAGACCCGGCCCGCGGCGAGCCCAACGCCTGGACGCTCACCACGACCGGACAACAGGTACACGACTCGATCGTAGGCCTCTATGGCTAGTACAGCACCCAGGTGCTACACTGGGTTTGTGCCGACTCGATATAAGCGTGTGTCCGTTACGTTGACGCCGCCTTTGCAGGAGGCGCGCGAGCGTTTGCGGCGGCGTGGGCTTGCCCCATCCGTTGGGGAGATGGCGATCGCGGGTGCGCAGGTTCTGCTCGCCGACGCGGATGCCGAGGATGATCGACAACGTAAGGGTGTGATGTTGCGCGAGCGTCTGGCCGTGCGGCTGCGCACAGGTGAGGGCATCGACACCGACGCTCTCGTGGAGGTGCGTCGCGGTGGTTGGACCAGGGCGTGACGACCTGCCTCAGTCTGCTTGACACCTCGGTCTGGTCGCGGCTGCGGGACGGGCGCATCGCAGGCGCATACGCTGAGGAGGTTGCTGCTCGCATCGAACGTGGAGAGTTGGC
>CAVUNX010000006.1:0-55812 GCA_963742945.1 uncultured Solirubrobacterales bacterium
CACTCGTGGCAATGTGCGAGCCCCCAAAGACAGGAGAGCACACCATGCCCAATCCCGTTATTCATTTCGAGGTCCTCGGCAAGGACGCCGAGGCTACGCAGAGCTTCTACGCCAAGATCTTCGACTGGCCGATGGAGAAAGTGATGGACACCTATGCGATGGTGCGCCCCGAGGGCGAGTAGGGCCTCGTCGGCGGCGTCGGCTCCACCATGTCAGGGCGCGCCCGGTCACTCGACCTTCTATGTCGAAGTCGGGGACCTGCAGGCAACCCTCGACGCGATCGAGGCGGCCGGTGGTAGTACGGTGCAGCCGCCGATGGATATCCCCAACGGACCAAGCATCGCCCTGTTCCGGATCCGGACGGGAACCTGGTCGGACTCGTCAAGACTTCCTGATCCGGCGCGCTAATCTTCGCCAAGGATGGCCGACACCGGCAAGATCGCCAAGAATCTCGAGCGCTTCGCGCAAGCCGTCGCGGCCCATGACCGCGAGAACCCGACGCACACCGCCTACGGGATCGGCCTTGCGCACTTCGACATGGAGCGCCTCGGCCTGGAGGAGGGCGAGGAGATCCTGCCCGGCATCACGATCCACGCCGACGGCGGCCAGAGCGCGAACTTCAGGGTGCTATGCGACGGCCAGCACGACGAGGGTACGGTCGAGTCGGAGGAGGAGGTCGTCGAGGCGGTCTCCACGCAGGCGCTGCCGATGATCTCACCCGGCTGCCCCACGCGAGCTCTGAGAGCGCCAACAGACCTCGCACGGCCCACGAGACACCGGCCGGCGTGCAGGGCCGGCTGATTAGCTCGCCGGCTGAGCCGGCAACCGACCGGAGCGCGAACATCCCGCGCGCGCACGGCGATCATCGCGACGAGCCGCTCGATCGTCGGGCACTCGATCCCGTGACGCGCCGCCGGCGCGCAGGACCGAGCCGGGGATCGCGTCCAGCTCGGGGGAGCGCCCGGCGGCGATGTCGCGCTGCATCGAGCTGCCGAGCGTGGCGTGCGCGGCGGTGAGCTCGCCGAGCGGGTCGCCCGTCGGGATCGAGGCGCCCTCTGCCCGGGCCACGGCACAGCCCTCTTCGATCGCCCCGACCAGCTCGGCGCGCAGCTCGGGCGTCGAGCGGATCTCCCCGAGCAGGCGGTCGAACGCGCTCGTGGTGCAGGCCAGCGCGTTGAGCCGAACGAACTTCGACCACATCACCTGCGCCTCCGCGCGAGCCACCGCCGACCGCGGCGCGCGGGGGATAGACCGCCAGCCTCGGCGAGAGTGCTCGCCAGCCGCTCCATCGGCTCCCGCGCCGCCGGGTCCCGGGACGCCATGTCGACTCGCAGGAACCGGCTCGTTTGGACCACCACGCCAGGCTCGGGTCGGTCGGCCTCGACACGGATAGTGCCCGCCACCACGCTCCCCTCACCGAAACGCTCGCGCAGCACGGCCAGGTGATCGAGCCCGTTGAGCAATGGCAGCACGAGGCCTGGCGCGCACCTCGACGCGCTCGAGCGCATCCTCCAAGCCGGCCGCCTTGGTGGCCACGATCAGGACATCCGGCGGCTCCTCGAGGCGCGCCGACGGCGCGGGGGTGGACGAGTGAAGTCGCCAAGCACCACGCTGTTGACGCGCAACCCTCGCTCCCCGATCGTCTCGCAGGTGCCCTCCCTCGCAATCACGGTCACCGCCGTCCCGCGCGCGGTCGAGCGCGCCGGCCACCAGCCCCCCCACCCCTCCCGGTCCAAGGACGGCGACGGTCACGTGAGTGGGTCGACGAGCACGCCAGGGTTCATGACCCAGTGGGGATCCACCGCGGCCTTGGCCCCCCGCAAAGCCGCGGAATGGAGATCGGGGCGCTGGCGGTCATACCAGGGACGATGATCGCGCCCAACGGCGTGATGGTGGGTGATGGTGGCACCCTCGGCGAGATCACCTCCGACACGGCGGTCTTGATGGCAGCCCATTGCTCGATCTCCACGCCGCGCCGTGCCGGGACGAGCACCGTGTAGTAAGGGGCGGGGCCGTCCGGGTAGACGTGGGTGAAGCGGCAGGACACGTGAGCCGCACCACCGGCGTCGCGGGCCGCCGAGTCCGCCGCCGCCATCACGCGCTCATGAAAGCGGGGGAAGCGATCCCACGTGATGGCCGTCTCGAAGGTCTCGCTGGAGGACGCCCATCGCCACGAAGATGTCGCGCACGTAGGGGGCGCGCAGAAACGCTTCGCGCCATGCCCCCACACCACTTGCGCCCTCTCCTGTGCTCGAGGCCTGCTCCCTGCTCGAGGCCTGCGCCCTGCTCGAGGCCTGCGCCCTGCCCGGGGAGGCGCGCCGCTCCCCTGGCACACCGCCATGCTCCGCGCAGATGACAAGCGCACGATCCATCAGGAAATCGACCTCGTGGTCGAATGACTCGAAGCCCAGCACGAGCAGGGCAAACGTGCCGTCGCCCGACATCGTGAAGCGCGCCTCCGCGGGATCGATGAGCCGGCAGTTGCTCGGATGAAGGCCCGACTGGGAGAGCGCCCGCACGCACTCGGCCCCGGCGGTGAACGTGGAGAAGCGCACGCCGGCGGAGGCCCTGTGGGTGGGACGTGGCTGAACGCGCACCCATGCCTCGCAGATCACGCCGAGTGCTCCCTCCGAGCCGACGAGCAATCGGTCCGGGCTGGGGCCCGCACCGGACCCGGGGAGCCGTCGAGAGGCCCATACCCCGGCCGGCGTGAGCGCGCGCACCGACTCGACGAAGTCCTCGATGTGGGTCCACACCGTGGCGAAGTGGCCGGCTGCGCGGGTGGCGATCCAGCCGCCGAGCGTGGACAGCTCGAACGACTGAGGGAAGTGACGCAGGGTGAGGCCGCGCTCTGCCAACTGAGCCTCCAGGTCGGGGCCGGTGGCGCCGCCTTGAATGAGTGCCGCACGCGAAACCTCGTCCACCTCGAGCACGCGCCTGAGCACGCCGAGATCTATCGTTATGGCGCCGTTGTAGGACGAGCCCGACGGCCGGCTGCACCCCGCCGACGACGCTCGTGCCGCCCCCGTAGGGAATCGCGGCGACATGCTCGGCAGAGCACCATTCGAGCAGGCGCTCCACCTCGTGCTCGTCCCGCGGGCGCGCGACGAAGTCGGGGGCGTCCCGGAAGTCCCCACGGAAGCCGCGCACGATGTCGGAATAGGACTTGCCAAGCGCGTGGGAGGCACGCGCGTGATCGTCGGCAGAGCAGATTCCGGCAAGGTCCGGCGGCGCCAGGACCCTCGCCGCGGGGAGCTTGATCTGCTCGAGGCTCACAGGCTGCTCGATCTCGGCGGGTGGGAAGCCGAGGTGTGCCGCCAGGCCGCCGGCCGCGGCGCGGACCTCCTCGGGCGAGGGCTGCTCGTCCTCGTACCCCCAGCCCCAGTGCTTGCGTCGGCGAGCGCTCACGGTGGAGCGAGTGTAGGGGGCGGGATCTTTACCAACCCGGCCCCCACGACGACTAGCCTGTAGGGATGGCCATGAGAGCGGAGCCCACGACGAACGAAATGCCCGAAATCCTGGCGCGCGGGCCATGGGACCTGAACCAGGTGATCACGCGCTGGCGCGCGGAGCACTTCGAGCCCTCGCACGAGCACATCGAGGCCGCGGACGCCGAGATCGCCGGGCTGCGCGAGCGCGGGTCGCCGAGCCACGACGGCCTCGCCGGGAGGCTGGTGGGCTTCAGGAACGGCCCACAGGGCATCGAGCTCGAAATGCAGCCGCTGCGCTGGGCCCTGCGACTGGTCGCGGGTGACGCCTGCTCCAGCGTGGCTGCCCTGTGCGTGACCCGTGCGGCAGACGGCCGCTGGCTTGCGGGCAGGCGCGCGGCCTGGCTGTCCTCCTGGGCGGGGCGCTGGGCGCTCGGGGCCGGCGGTGCCGTGGACCTCGGGGAGAACCCGGCCGACACGCTTGTCAGGGAGCTCCAGGAGGAGTGGTCGGTGTCTCCCGAGCGTGTGCGCGGCGAGGCACTCGTAAGGTTGCCCCACCGGCTCGTCATGTTCGTCGGTCAGGCATGGCTTGCCGGAGGGTGCGGAGGTGACGCCCGACCACGAGCACGACCAGTACGCATGGTGGCCGAGCGATATCGACGAGTGGCCCGTCGAGGCCGAGGAGAGCCTGCGCAGGATGGCGCGCTGGCTTTCGGAGTGAGCCGGCCCGCCACCGTCTCCGGTCTGGCGGAGACTTCGAGGACGGAGAGGCCCTCGCGGGCATTCACCCCGCTGAAGTGGACATCGTTCTTTCACTCGTGCGTTTACACCTCGCTCCTACTGTGCGCCTTCGCGCTCGGCAAACCGCAGCCGGAGACGCTCGTCCTGGGATGGACGCACGGGATTCTCTGGATAGGGATGTCGCTCGCCTGCATCACTGCGGCACGTATGAGAATCGTGCCACTGAGACTGGCGGTGGCGGTGGCTGTGCTGGGTGGGATCGGCCCGTTCTTTGGCAGCTGGGAGTTCGTGCGAACCCAAAGGGCACACCCGAGGGGCACACGGCACAACCCGCGGCGCCGACCCAACTGTTAAGGAGTGTGAAGAAGGCCAAGCACGCGGCCGGACGGGCGGGGCTGATAGAGCCCCGCCGGGCAGGCGCGCTAAAGTGACGCTCGATGGCGTCCGGCACTACGATCAAGCAAATGATCGACGTCGTGACCCCTGCCGCCGGTGAGTCTGTCACCGAGGGAACGATCCTCGAATGGCATGTCAAGGTCGGCGATTTAATCAAGGTCGGCGACACAATCGTCGAGATATCCACCGACAAGGTCGATGTCGAGCTGCCCTCGCCGGCAAGCGGGACGGTCGTCGAGATCCTCGCCGAGGAGGGCGACACCGTCGGCGTCGGGCAGGTGATAGCTCGACTCACCACAGACGAAGGCGGAGCGGCCCACACGGCCGGGGATCACGGGCCGTCGAAGGACGATGGCGATGGAGTCGCGACATCCGCCGCTTCCAGCGCACAACCGCAAGCAGTGAGCGAGACGACCCAGGCCCCCGACGGTACGCGCGTCTCTCCCGTGGCCGCGCGCGTGGCCGCGGCGGAGGGAGTGAGCCTGGCCGGAGTGTCCGGCAGCGGCCCGGGCGGTCGCATCGTCAAGGCAGACGTGATCGGCGCCGCATCCAGCGATGGCGCCGAGCCCGCGTCCGCCAACGGCTCGGCCACCGCGGCGCGCGAGCCCGCACCCTCAGGGGCACACCCTCCGGGGCACGGGCAAGCCGGCGAGCGCCGCCCGCTCAAGGGGGCCGCGGCGATGCTCGCTCGCTACATGGACGAGTCGCGCTCGATCCCCACCGCGACGAGCTTTCGCACGCTGACGGTGACCGTGCTCGACGGACGCCGGCGCGAGCTGAAGGCCGCCGGACGGCGGGTGTCGCTTCACACATCTGATCGCCTACGCGATCGCCCAGGCCGCGGAGGAGATGCCGACCATGGCCCACCATTTCGCCGAGGTGGAGGGTAAGCCGTATCGCGTCGACGACGGCCAGGTGAACCTGGGCCTGGCGGTGGACGTCGAGAAGAAGGACACCCGGGGGCAGGCGGCTCGCGCACGTTGATGGTGCCCGTAATCCGCGATGCGGCCGCACTGTCATTCGACGGACTTCATCGGCCGCGTATGACGCGCTCGTGGAGAAGGCGCGCACGAACACGCTCACCGCAGATGACCTGGTGGGAGCGAACGTGACGCTCACCAACCCGGGCGGACTCGGCACGGTCGCGTCGGTGCCGCGCCTCATGAGCGGCCAGGGCACGATCGTGGCGACAGGCTCGATCGCCTATCCGGTAGGGCTCGCGGGGTGGGCGAGCAGATCGGCGCGGAGAAGGTCATGACGATGACCTCGACCTACGACCACCGCGTGATCCAAGGGGCGGAGTCGGGCCGCTTCCTGGCACTGGTGGAGGGACGCCTGCAGGGTGAGCACGACTTCTACGAGGGCGTGTTCGCGGCGCTCGGCGTCGAGCTCGGCCCGGCGCCGAGCACCCCCGTGCCGGCCACTGCCGGCGCGGCGACGGCACCCCCCACGCAGGCCATGGTGCCCGACGAGCAGATGCTGCAGGCGGTCCAGGCCGCGAGCACTCTGGTGCACCGCTTCCGCAGCCACGGACATCTTGCGGCGCGCCTGGACCCACTCGGCTCCGAGCCCGAGGGCGAGCCCCAGCTCGACCCGGAGGCAGCCGGGCTGACGCCACAGGTGATGGCACAGATACCGGCTCGCATTCTGCGCATGTACGTGCCCGGCGAGACGCTCGCCGAGGCACTGCCGCACCTGCGCCAGACCTACTGCGGGACGATCGCCTATGAGATCGAGCACATCTCCTCGCACCGCCAGCGTGTGTGGCTGCGTGAGCAGATCGAGTCCGGGCACGCTCCGCCAACCGTTGGGCGCCGAGCAGCGCAGGGCACTGCTCAAGCGCCTGGTCGAGGTCGACGCGCTCGAGCGCTTCATGCACAAGGCCTATCTCGGCCAGCACCAGTTCTCGATCGAGGGCCTGGACATGACGGTGCCGATGCTCGACGAGCTGATCCAGCTGGCGGCGGAGATCGGTGGACAGGAGGTCGTCGTCGGGATGGCCCACAGGGGACGGTTGAACGTGCTCGCCCACAACCTCGGGCGCCCCTACGACACGATCTTCGCCGAGTTCGAGGGGGCCTCGACGCTGGAGGCTGTGACGACTATCCCCCAGGGAGGGACCGGCGACGTCAAGTACCACCACGGGACGCAGGGCTCCTACAAGCTGCCCGACGGCGGCACGATCAGGGTCAACCTCGAGTCCAATCCAAGCCACCTGGAGTACGTCTCGCCCGTAGTCGAGGGCGCGACACGCGCCGCGCAGACCACGCGCAACGGGGCCGCGCGCTCATCAGGACACGAATGCGGCGGTGCCGATCGTGATTCACGGCGACGCCTCCTTCCCTGCCCAGGGTGTCGTGGCGGAGACGCTCAACCTGCAGGCACTCGACGGCTACCAGGTGGGCGGCACCGTTCATCTGATGATGAACAATCAAATCGGATTCACGACCGACCCCGACGACGCCCGTTCGACACGCTGGGCCTCAGATCTTGCGAAGGGCTTCGACGTGCCCATCATCCATGTAAACGCCGACGACGTGCCGGCCTGCATGAGCGCTGTGCGACTCGCGTTCGCGTTCCGCCAGGAGTTCGGCCACGATGTGCTGATCGACCTGATCGGCTATCGCCGCTTCGGCCACAACGAGTCCGACGAGCCCGCCTACACCCAGCCGGAGATGTACGCGAAGATCAAGACGAAGAAGCGCGTGTACGAATTGTGGGCCGACCAGCTCGTGGCCGACGGCGTGGTGAGCCGCGAGGACGTCGAGCGAACCGGCCAGGAGGTGTGGGACAACCTGACGATCTTGCACCAACGGCTGAAGGCGAGGATCGTCAGCGGCTGCGGAGCACGGCGCCGTGGAGCAGAGCACGGGCGAGTACCAGCTCGACCGCACCCCAAGCCCCGACGTCGACACCGCGGTGGCCGCCGCGCGCGTGCGGGAGCTCGGGCCTGGAGCTGCTGCGGACGCCCGACAGCGTTCACAGTCCATTCGAAGCTCGTCAAGCAGCTCGAGCGCCGCCGTGAGGCACTCAATGATGAGGCCCACCCACCCACGGAGGCACGGATCGACTGGGCCCACGCCGAGGCGCTCGCGTTCGCCTCACTGCTGACCGAAGGAACGCCGGTGAGGCTCACGGGCCAGGACACCGAGCGCGGGCACCTTCAGCCAGCGTCATCTGGTGCTGCACGACGCGAAGACGGGTCAGGCGTTCTGCCCTATCCAGAACCTGCCCGAGGCGCTCGCCCCGATGGAGCTGCACAACAGCCCGCTCTCCGAGCTCGCCTGCATGGGCTTTGAGTACGGGTACAGCCAGGAGGCCCCCGAGACGCTCGTACTGTGGGAGGCTCAGTTCGGGGACTTCGTCAACTCGGCACAGGTGATCGTCGACCAGTTCATCGCCTCGGGGCTTGCCAAGTGGGGACAGACCTCACGTCTCACGCTGCTGCTCCCCCACGGGTACGAGGGCTCCGGGCCCGAGCACTCCTCGGCGCGCCTGGAGCGCTTCCTCGCGCTCGCGCGCGGAGGGGAACATGCGCGTGGCGAACCTGACGACGCCCGCCCAGTACTTCCACCTGTTGCGCCGCCAGGCCCTGATCGCCAAGCAGCGTCCGCTCGTGATCATGACGCCGAAGTCCTTGTTGCGACTGCGCGCAGGCAACCAACACGGTGGAGGACCTGGCCGAGAGCTCGCGTTTCGAGCCGGTGCTCGCCGAGCCGGGCGTCATCGACGAGTCGGTAACACGACTGGTGTTGTGTACGGGAAAGATCTACTACGACCTCGCCGGCCACTCAGAGCGACAGGGCAACGACCGCGTGGCCGTCGGTCGAGTCGAGCTGCTGTACCCCTTCCCCGAGCGGAACATCAAGGAGCCTGATGGACCGCTACCCAAAGCTCAACGAGGTCGTGTGGGTACAGGAGGAGCCGCGCAACATGGGCGCACGCGCGCACATGTTCCCGCGCCTGATGCAGATCATGCCCGAGCAGATCCACTTCGGCTTCGTGGGACGCCCGGAGCGAGCGAGCCCCGGGGAGGGATACCCGGCCGCGCACGCCGCCGAGCAGAGCCGGATCGTGAGGACCGCGCTCGACCTGGGCGTGCCCGTTTCGCAGTACCCGAAAAAGACTCCAGGAGAGCGTTAGAGAACGATGTTGTGGCGAAGATTCAAGATGATCTGGCGCCAGCGCCGCCGCAAACGGCGCACGCGCGGCTGACGCGAGGAAAGCGACAGGCACTGGCGCGCCACGCGGCCTCGCGTGAAACGAGTGGGCTTCCAGTCACACGCCCGGGCCGCGAGCAAGGCGAGCGGGGCCCACGCGCGCATGTGGGTCGTCGCGTCGGCGCTACCTGCCGCGCCAGACCGGCGGGCGCTTCTCGGCGAACGCAGTCGCGCCCTCGCGGGCGTCCTCGGAGGCGAACACCGGGTCGGAGATCGCGCTCTGTGCCTCCCACATCTCGTCGGCCGACCAGTCCCACTGCTCCTGCAGGATGCGCTTGGAGGCGACCAGCGCCAGCGGCGCGTTGACGGCGATCTCTCCGGCCAGAGCGCAAGCGCCACCTCGACCGCCCCGCCCGGCTCGGCCAGGCGGTTGACGAGCCCGAGCTCGCAGGCGCGCTCGGCGAGGATCGGGTCGCCGGTCAGCGCCAGCTCCATCGCCAACGTTGTAGGGAAGCGAGCGCGGCAGGCGCAGCAGCGCGCCGCCGGCGGCCACCGAGCGAGCGCTTGACCTCCGGGATGCCGAGCTTGGCACCGCGCGCGGCGACGATCAGGTCGCAGGCAAGCGCCACCTCCAGGCCGCCGGCCACGGCGAAGCCCTCGATCGCGGCGATCAGCGGCTTGACGGGCGCGCGCCGCACGATCCCGGCAAAGCCGCGGTCGCCGACCCACGGACGCTCGCCGGTGACGAACGCCTTGAGGTCCATGCCGGCGCAGAAGCCCTTGCCCGCACCGGTCAAGACGCCGACGCTGAGCGAGTCGTCCCCGTCGAGCTCGTCGAGCGCGGCGGCGATGCCCTGCGGCGACGCGGCAGGTTGACCGCGTTGCGCGCGTCGGGGCGGTTGAGCGTGATCAGCAGCACGCCGTCGCGGCGCTCGGTGAGAACGGGTGCGTCGGTCGTTTCGGCGTCGCTCATCGCGATGGAGAGTATCGGCCGGCGATCGCAGGCGGGGCGACCCCGACGACCTCAGGCGAGCACAGACCGTCGAGCGGGCGAACGCTAGGCCGCGAACAGGCGCAGCTCGGGCTCGCGGTTGCCGCGCAGCACTTCCACGTCGACCTCGACGCAGTCGATGCCGCGCGACCCGGCGAGCACGCGCGCCTGGGGCTTGATCCACTTCGCCACGAGCACCCCGCGGCAGGCGGCCATCGCGGGGTCCAGGCGGATGCGCTCCAGGTAGCGCGTGAGCTGCTCGACCGACTCCATGGTGGCGATGCGCTTGATCTCGACCGCGACCCATTCGTCCTCGGTGTCGCGGCACATGAGGTCGACGGGCCCGATGTCGGTGGGCCACTCGCGGCGCACGAGCCGGAAGCCCTCGCCGCACCATTGCGGGCGCGTCGGCGAGCAGTTCCTGCAGTTCGCGCTCGAGGCCTTCCTTCTCCGAGCGCCGACGAGCACGTCGAGCTCGTGATCGACGTCGGTGAGCACCTCGGCGATGGCGATCTCCAAGCGCTCCTCGTCGCGCTGCTTGCGCACGATCAGACGGGTGAGCGTGCCGTGCGCGTCGCGCTCCTCGCTGAGCACGGTCGGCGGGGTCATCCAGTTCAGCGGCTTGACGTTCGGGCGAGCCTCCGTCGGCCCACACCATGAACGTGCCGTCGCCCTTGCACATCAACAGGCGCACCGCCTCGGGCAGAACGGTGGTGGTGCGGCCGATGTAGGAGACCTCACAGCGGGCGACGATCAAGCGCACCGCCGGACGGTATCCGTTCAGCCGGATCGAAGCCCGTGCCCGGGGGCGGCGATGGGAGGCGGGTCCGCCCCTACTGCTCGTCGTCGTGGGAGCTTCGAAGTCGATCGACTCGCGGAACTCGCGCACGCCCTTGCCGAGCGCGCGCGCCAGCTCGGGCAGGCGCTTGGGGCCGAGCACCATCAGGCGACGACTCCGAGGAACAGCAGGTGGACCGGGCTCTCGATTCCCACCCGTACCAGGCTAGCGCGATCCTGGCGGCGAGGAAGTCACGGGCTTTAATGAGGGCTGAGCGAGCCGCGCGACGGGTCGCGGCCGCGGGGAGCTGAATGTCGGCGCCGCCCGCGAAGGCCGCCGACCGCGGATCCGGGACGCGCCGCCGACACGGCTCGTACCCTCTGTGGGCGTGGCGCAGGAGACATCGCCTCAACCGGGCCGTCCCTATCCGCCCCCGCCGGCAAGCGAGCCGTTCTGGCCGGCACAGGCCGACGATCCTCGCGGCGATCGGGCTGCAGCTGACGCTGCCCGAGCGATTGACCGTCGGGCCTTTGTGGCTGATTCCGGCCTTGGAGGGCCTGCTGTTCGTGGGCATGTTCCTGGCCACGCCCTCGCGAGCTCGAGGACGAGCATCCACGCCGGCGCCGCGTGGCGCTCGGCCTGACGGCGTTCGTGGGCGCCGCCAACATCTACTCGCTGGGCGCCCTCACCCACTTCCTGCTGCACCACAACTCCCCGGGCGGCGGCCGCGACCTGATCGTCGCCGGCGTGCTGATCTGGCTCACGAACTTCCTGATCTTCGGGCTGTGGTACTGGGAGATGGACCGCGGCGGCCCGGGCAGGCGTGCGGCCGGACACGACGGACCGCCAGACTTCCTGTTTCCCCAGATGTCCGACGACCGTATCGAGCCGAAGGAGTGGCGACCCAAGTTCATCGACTACCTGTACGTGTCGCTCACAAACGCCACCGCCTTCTCCCCGACCGACACGATGCCGCTCAGCTCGATCGCGAAGATCACGATGGGCGTGCAGTCGCTCGTCTCGCTCGTGACGATCGGCCTGATCGTGTCGCGCGCGGTGAACATCCTCGCTCTCATAGGCCTTGCGCCAGGGTCGCAAGCAGCCATCCCCAGGGCGGCCTATCGTCCATAGGTCATGGACTCAACCCTTCAGGCGACGCTCGCGCGACGGCGAGGCGGTACTGCGCTTCCCCTACGACGACATCCTGCGCAGGCTGCTGACGGGCACTCCCCGGCCGCCGCTGGGATCCGGCTGAGCGAGCGTGGATCGTGCCGCTCGATCCCGAGCGCGCCGAGGCCGTGTCGCATGCTGCTGGCGAGCCTGCCCACGCCACGCCGCTCGTCAGCGAGCCGCTCGCACGGGCGCTCGAGCGCCGGCGGGCGCCGGCGCAGCCACGACGAGTGCGTGCTCGACGTGGCGCGCCCCAACGAGAGCTGGTGGCTGACGTTCGCGACCGACCGCGCGCCGGAGGTCGTGGCCGCCCTGCTCGAGCACCCCGACGCCCATGAGCTGCCAACGATCGGCCGTGCCCTGATCCCGCTCGACGAGCAGGCGGCGCGGCTCGTGGACACGCTGCCCGCGAGCGCGGGCCGCCTGCGCCTGAGCGAAGACGCCGCCCACGCGCTCACCGAGGTCTCCGAGCGCCCGGCGGCCGGCCGGCGACGGCGCGGGGCCGGATGACGAGCTACGACGTGGAGCTACGCCGCGACCGCCGCAAGCAGCACTGGGTCTTGATCTCCGCCGAGCACGCCCCGCTTGCTCGCGTGCTCGCCGAGCGCGCCGGCCTGCGCACCGCCGAGGGCCCGAGGGAAGCTTTGCGCTGGCCGCCGTCGAGCACGACGCCCACCTGATCGCGGAGCTGCTCGATGCAGCTGGAGATGGCCGGCATCGATCCGCGCGCCCAGAGCTGGCTTGCGCGCGCGACGACCTGGCGCGGCACGATCGACGTGACGGGGCCGCCCGAGGAGCCGGTGTTCCTGCTGCTGGGAGACCCCGCGCGACTGCCACCGCGAGCTGCGCGAACGAGCCGTGCGCGCCCCCGGCGGGGTGACCGTGCCACTCACGCTCGAGTCGTGGCGGCGCTCGAGGAGCGCCTGCACGGCTTCACCAGCCCCGCCGCGCGACGCTGCGTGGCCGCCTTGAAGGAGGGCCGACCGGCGCCGCCCGCGGTGCTCGAGCTCTCGACCGTCCACGAGGACCCGACGTTCGTGCTCGCGCCCGGCCACGATGCGCGCGCAACTCGACGCGTTCGCGGCGCTCGCCGGGCGCCGGCGCCCCACCGGCCCCGCCGACCAGAGCCGCAGCCCCTACTCGCGCAACCGCGATCACGGTCAGCTGCCCTCGATCCGCGCAGACCCGTTCTGCGTCGAGGAGCTCGACGCGCTTCCTGGCGGAGCGCGACATCTGGATCGAGCCGGAGGCGCTCGTGTGCTGCAGGAGATCCGCGAGCAGCACGCGCACGCCGCCGGGCTGGTGGCGCTGTCAGCCGGCCGACCGACGCCGACGCCCTCGAGCGTGCGCTGGCCTCGGCGGCGAGCTCAAGCCGTTTCAGCGCGCCGGCGTCGCCTATCTGCTGGCGCAGCGCCGCGCGTTCCTCGCCGACGAGCAGGGCCTCGGCAAGACGATCGAGGCGCTCGCCACGCTCGAGGCCGACGAGGCCTATCCGGCGATCGTGGTGTGCCCGGCGAGCCTCAAGCTCAACTGGATGCGCGAGATCGAGCGCTGGCTGCCCGGACGCACCGTCGCAGCGGCTGGGAGGCGGGGCGTCGGCAGTCCAGCGACGCAGCGAGCCGTGGACGCGACGGCTCTGGCGGGTCGTCCGATGGCGGCGAATCGAGCGACGGGTCTGGACTACCAACGGCGGAGTTCGAGCGCGGGAACGGAGCACGATCCGCGGACATCACGGTCGTCAACTACGACATCCTCGCCGCGCGCGGCGCACGCGCTTGCGGCGATCGCGCCCGCGCGCGCTCGTGCTCGACGAGTCCCACTACTGCAAGAACGCCGCCGCCAAGCGCACCCAGGCCGTCGCACGCCTCGCGACGAGCGATCCCGAGCGACGGCCTCGTGCTCGCCCTGACCGGCACACCCGTGATGAACCGCCCACCGGAGCTGATCTCCCAGCTGCGCATCCTCGGACGCCTCGCCGACTTCGGCTCGGGCGCCCAGTTCGGACGGCGCTTCCGCGGGGCGGACGCCCACGTGCGCCTGCACTGGCACCTGCGCTCGCGCTGCTTCGTGCGACGGCTGAAGGCCGACGTGCTGCCCCAACTGCCCGCCAAGACGCGCACGGTGGTGCCGGTCGAGCTCGACAACGAAGCCGAGTACCGGCTCGCCGAGACCGATGTGATCGCGTGGCTGCGCTCGCGCCCGCTCGACCTGGGTGAGCTCGACGCGAAGGTCGCCGCTGCCCTGCGCGCCGAGCGGCTCGTGCGGCTGAACGCGCTGAAGATGCTCGCCGCGCGCGGCAAGCTGCACGCGGCGCTCGCCTGGATCCACGACTTCTGCTCCTCCGGCGAGCGACTGGTCGTGTTCGCCCGCCACCGCGAGGTCCAGCGCGCGGTGATCGAGCGCTTCCCACACGCGCTGCACATCCTCGGCGAGGACAGCCACGCCGCCAGGGACGCCTCGCTGAGCGCCTTCCAGGCCGCCGACAGCTCGGAGAATCAGCTGATCGTGTGCTCGATCGAGGTGGCCGGCCAGGGACTGACGCTCACGCAGGCCTCGAACGTGGCCTTCCTGGAGCTCGACTGGACCCCGGCCAAGCACGACCAAGCGGAGGATCGTTGCCACCGCATCGGCCAACAGGACGCGGTCAACGCCTGGTACCTGCTCGCCGCGGGGACGATCGACGAGACGATGGCGACGCTGCTGGAGCGCAAGCGCGCGATCATCGGCGCCGTCACCGACGGGCGCGAGGAAGAGCGACGAGGGGATCGTCGACGCGCTGGCACGCGAGCTGGCGGGCGAGCCCTACCGCCACCTGCGCGCCGTGGCCTGATCAGACCGTCTGCGTCATGCGCGGCTCGAGCGCAAGGGCCTGCACGACCAGGTCGTGCACCTCGCCGTTGGCCCCCAGCTTGAGCGCCCGGTCGAATGCTTGCAGCGACCCCTCGCGATCGAGCAAGGCCCAACGCTCAGACGACCCAGGCGCTCCCACGCGCCCGCGTCGGTCGGCCCGCGCTCGGCCGCACGCTGGGCGGCCTCCTCGGCGAGGTCGGTCGCCCCGATGTCCTCGTAGATGCGAGCCGCAAAGCGGTGGGGCGCCGGGCGCTCGCCGTCCACGCGCGCCCAGTCGCGCACCGAGCGGGCCGCCGCGTCGAGGTTGCCCGCCTGCCAGAAGGCGAGCGTCATCAGGCGCAGCACGCCCACGTTGCGCGGTTCGGCGTCGCGCGCATAGACGAGCCGCTGCGCCGCCAGGACATACTCGCCTTCGGCCATTGCCCGCTGGGCCGCCGTCATGAAGCGCTCGACGCGCTCCTCGGCCGGGTCGGGCTTTGAGAAGTCGACGAACTTCATGCTCCCCGCCGGCACGGTCCTCACTCCGTGGCTGAACTTCACGCGCGCCCACTGCTGCACGTCCTCGTCCTCGGCGCAGTCGCCGGTGAAGTAGATGCCTTCGACCGTCCCCACCCCCCACTCGGGGTAGGACTGGCAGCGCGCGTAGCGGTGCACCACCGAGTGGTCGGGCACGCTGCTGCCGAACGGGTCGTTGCGCGCGCGGTCGGCCGCGTGCTCGCGCGCGCGCTGCTCGGCTTCATAGGCGCGCCTGCCGGCCTCTTCGCGCGCCTGGCGCGCCGCGGCCGCGCTGACCTTGACGGCGTTGCGCGAGACCTTGCCACCGCGCGAGGTTTCCGCGAGGCGCTCAGGTGATCGGCGGCCTCGTTGATCGCCTTCAGGTGACGCTCGTGCTCGAACTGCTTGCCCGCCGGGGCGATGTCCGGATGCCAGCGCTTGGCCATCCGCCGCCGCGCCAGCTGCACCTCGCGCTTGTCGAAGGGCGGCTCGATCTCCAGAGGAGCATCTGCTGCTCGATGTCGAGGATCACTCCAGGCATGACCCAACACGTTACCGAGCCATACCGATCGTGGTCTGGGTCGGCGGCTTGATCAGACCGGCTCGCGGGCCCGCATCCGCCATCCGCTGCGCGAACCTCATATCCTGCGTGCCGAATGTCCTCGCAATACATCTTCACGATGCACCGCCTGTCGAAGCTGCACCCGCCCGACAAGACGGTGCTCAACGACATCACGCTGGCCTTCTACCCAGGCGCGAAGATCGGCGTGCTCGGCTACAACGGCGCGGGCAAGTCCACGCTCTTGCGGATCATGGCCGGCGTCGACCAGGACTACCGCGGCGAGGCGATGCTCGCGCCGGGCGCGACGCGTGGGGATGCTCGAGCAGGAGCCCCACCTCGACGAGACCAAGGACGTCAAGGGCAACGTCGAAGAGGCGGTGGCCCCCACGCGCGCGCTGCTCGACCGCTTCAACGAGCTGGCCGCCAACTACTCCGATGAGACCGCCGAGGAGTTCGGCGACGATCCAGGCGAAGATCGAAGCGGCCGACGCATGGAACCTCGACACGCAGCTCGAGTACGCGATGGACGCGCTGCGCCTGCCCCCGCCGGACGCCGAGGTCACGCGCGCTCTCCGGCGGCGAGCGCCGCCGCGTGGCGCTCTGCCGGCTGCTGCTCAGCGCGCCGGACCTGTTGCTGCTCGACGAGCCCACCAACCACCTCGACGCCGAGTCGGTGGACTGGCTGGAGCGCCACCTCTCCGAGTACAAGGGGGCGATCGTGGCGGTCACCCACGACCGCTACTTCCTCGACAACGTCGCCGGCTGGATCCTCGAGCTCGACCGCGGCAAGGGCATCCCCTACGAGGGCAACTACTCGAGCTGGCTCGAGCAGAAGCAGAAGCGACTCGCCCAGGAAGAGCGCTCTGAGAAGGGCCGCGAGCGCACGATCGCCGCCGAGCTCGAGTGGGTGCGCACCAACCCCAAGGGCCGGCGCACCAAGTCCAAGGCGCGTCTCGCCCGCTACGAGGAGCTCGTCGCCGAGGAGCGCAACGTCAAGCTCGACGAGGTCCAGATCCACATCCCGCCCGGGCCGCGCCTCGGCGAGAAGGTGCTCGTGGCCGACGGCCTGCGCAAGGGCTTCGGCGAGCGACTCTTGATCGAGTCGCTCTCGTTCGATCTGCCCCGCGCGGGGATCGTCGGCGTGATCGGCCCCAACGGCGCCGGCAAGACCACCCTGTTTCGCATGATCGTCGGCGAGGAGACCCCGGACGCGGGGACGCTCGAGCTCGGCGACACCGTGCAGCTCGCCTACGTCGACCAATCGCGTGACGCGCTCGATCCCGAGAAGACCGTGTGGGAGGAGATCTCCGACGGTCTCGACCACCTCAAGGTGGGCGACCGCGTGGTCAACTCCCGCCAGTACACCGCCGGCTTCAACTTCAAGGGGTCAGACCAGCAGAAGCGCATCGGCAAGCTCTCCGGCGGGGAGCGCAACAGGGTCCACCTCGCCAAGCTGCTGCGCTCCGGCGGCAACCTTCTGTTGCTCGACGAGCCCACCAACGATCTCGACGTGGACACGCTGCGCGCGCTCGAGGAAGCTCTGCTCGCGTTCCCCGGCTGCGCTGTCGTGATCTCCCACGATCGCTGGTTCCTCGACCGGATCGCCACCCACGTGCTGGCCTTCGAGGGCGACTCCCAGGTCACTTGGTTCGAGGGCAACTTCGAGGCCTACGAGGAAGCCCGCCGCGAGCGCCTCGGCGCCGCCGCCGACCGGCCGCACCGGATCAGCTACAAGCGTCTCGTGCGCGGCTGAAGCCTCGCCCTGCTCGACTCGCGCGTTCGACTGGCCGGACGGCCAGCCAGACCGATATGCTCGCCGTGCATGAACACGGTGTTCGACCGCGACACTGCCGTCACGCACGTTGACGACGGCCTGTTCGCCGCCACGATCGCACCGGGCTGGCGCGCGGGACGCGGCCCCCACGGCGGCTACCTGGCGGCCATCCTGCTGCGCGCGCTCACCGCCACGGTTGACGACCCCTCGCGCGTCACCCCGCTCGCTCACGATCCACTACCCGCCGCCCCTGAGGCGGGGCCGATCGAGATTCGCACGACCGTGGAGCGTCAGGGTCGTTCACTCAGCACCCTGTCCGCGCGCATGGAGCAGGGGGGCCGCGTAACCGCTCTCGCGCTGGCCGCCTTCTCGGTGCCGTGGGAGGCTCCTGGCGCCAACGAACTGCCGATGCCCGACCTGGCGCCGCCGGACGCCGAGCGACGCTCCACTCCGAAGCTGTTCAAGGGGGCCCCCGAGTTCACACGATCAACTGGTCATGCAGCCTCGCGTCGGAGCGATCCCGTTCGCCGGCAGCGGCGCCCCGATGCAGATCGGCGGCTGGATCGGCTTGCCGGAGCCTCGACCGGTGGACGCACTCTCGCTCGCCCTCTTCTGCGACGCCTGGTTTCCCCCCTCCTTCATTGCGCTCGACGCGCCCGCGATCAGCCCCACGGTGGACCTCACGATCCATTTCCGCCAAGCGATCTCCGAGTGCGACTGCGACCCACGGCGCTGTGCCTGAGCGTGTTCGAGACGCGGCTGCTCCACGACGGGCTGTTCGAGGAGGACGGCGTCGATCTGGGCCGCCGACGGCACGGTCCTCGCCCAGTCGCGCCAGCTCGGGATCATCATGCCCACCGACAATCCCGTGCTCCAGCCGGCCGGCCTCGGTGAGCGACCAGGACGCCGACTGATCTCAGCACGAACGACCGTCGTTCCCCTCAAAACTAAACGCAACCACCCCCACATCAAGACAGGAGACACCAATGAGCGACTACACAGCGAAGCGAATCGGCGACATGGAGGCGGCGTACGGCGGCGGCTTCGTAAAGGCCCGGGCCGAGCTCGGCGTCACCTCGTTTGGCATGCAGGTGATCCAGCTCCCGCCGGACTACAGCGACTACCCCCTGCACGACCACGCCGAGAGTGGCCAGGAGGAGGTCTTCCTCGCGCTTAACGGCTCCGGCTGGATCGAGATCGAGGACGAGCGCGTCGAGTTGGAGCCCGACATGTTCGTGCGCGTCGGTCCTGAGCCCAAGCGCAAGGTCTTCTCGGGCCCTGAGGGCCTGCGATGCTCGCGCTCGGCGCCGCCCCCGGCGTCCCCTACGAGATCGTCGCGATGACCGAGCTTGGAGGGTGCGAGGGCCTAGCGCGTTCCCCATGCCCAGTGCGAATGCCCCCAGGTTGGGGCATGCGGGTGTGTCAGCGCTCGAACGATGTCTCGGCGTCGAGCCGAAGCGCAGCCGCGGCGATCAGGGCCGCGGCTGCGTGCACGTCCTCGAACTGCACCAGCTCTACCGGCGAGTGCATGTAGCGCAGCGGGATCGACACGAGCGCCGTGGGCACGCCCCCGCGGCTGAGGTGCACAGCGTCGGCGTCGGTGCCCGTGTTGCGTCCGATCGCCTCCACGGTGAAGGCGATCTTCTCGCGCTCGGCCGTCTCGTAGAGCAGCTCCGAGAGACGCGGGTTGAGCGTGGAGCCTCGGCTCAGCGACGGGCCCCGAGCCGAGCTCGTGCTTGCCCGACTCCTTGACGTCGATCCCGGGTGCGTCGGTGGCGTGGGTCACGTCCACCACGATCGCCGCGTCGGGCTCCAGCGAGAAGGCGCTCGTGCGCGAGCCACCGAAGGTGGTCTCCTCCTGGGCGGCCGCCACCGCCACGACCTCCCAGTCGCCGGCCCGCCCGCCTCTGCCACGAGACGCGCAGCCTCCGAGCGCCACGAACGAGCCGAGCCGGTTGTCGAGCGCACGCGAGGCGATCCGTCCGTTGGGCAGCTCCAGCGGGTCGCCATCGATCACCGCCACGTCGCCGACGCGCACGAGCTCGCGTGCCTGCGTCGCCGTCCTTGGCACCGATGTCGATGTGCAGGTCGCGCACCTCGGCCACCTTCTTGCGCTCCTCGTCGCGCAGCAGGTGGATCGGCTTCTTGCCGATCACCCCCGCGACCTCGCCCTCGCGCGTGGCCGAGCACGACGCGTTGGCCCACGAGGATCTGCGCGTCCCAGCCGCCCACCTCCCTGAACCACAGGTAGCCCTCGTCGTCGATGTGGGTCACGATCAAGCCGATCTCGTCGATGTGGCCCATCACGATCAGCCGCCGGGTCGCGGCCTTCCCCTCGGGGGTGCTCGTGTGTGTGCTCCAAATGGGCTGCCCCACGCGCGCGCGCGGGCACCCTTGCGGAGGGAGTCCCCACCACGTCGGTCTCCACCTGCGCGCCGAAGGCCTCAGCGGCCGCCACTCCAGACCGCCGCGGGGGCGGTCTCGTAGCCGCGAGGGCCCGCGCGCGGCCAGCAGGTCGCGCAGGGTCTGGTGAATGCGCCTGTCATGAAGCCTCTCTCGCCCGCCGCTGTGCGAGCCCGCCGCTCTCGCGTCGTCATCGCCGGAGCGTCCGAGGGCCTCACGCCGCGAGCAGCTCGTCGCAGGACGTACTGCAGGATGCCCCCGTGGCGGAAGTAGCTCGGCCTCCTTGGGCGTGTCGATGCGCACCGTCGCCTCGAACTCGACCTCGCCTGCCTTGACCGTGCACGTCTTGGGCAGCTCGCCCGCGTTTAGTGGGGCGGCGAATCCCGCGCATGCTCAAACTGCTCGCTGCCCGTCGATGCCCGAGCGACTCGGCCGACTCCCCGGCGGGGAACTGCAACGGCAAGCACGCCCATCCCGATCAGGTTGGAACGGTGGATGCGCTCGAAGCTCTCGGCGATCACGGCCCTGCACGCCGAGCAGCTCGTGCCCTTGGCCGCCCAGTCGCGCGATGAGCCCGACCCGTACTCCTTGCCCCCCAGCACCACCAGCGGGACGCCTTCCCGGCGATAGCTCATGGCGGCGTCGTAGATCGACATTTGCTTGCCTTCCTTGACCGTCATTCCGCCTTCCGGGAGGGGGGGGTTCGATCAAGCTGATTGCGCAGGCGAATGTTGGCGAACGTGCCGCGGATCATCACTTCGTGGTTGCCGCGCCGAGAGCCGTAGGAGTTGAAGTCGCGCGGGCCCACGCCATGCTCTTGGAGGTAGGCCCCGGCGGGGCTGTCGCGCTTGATCGAGCCCGCCGGGGAGATGTGGTCGGTGGTGACGCTGTCGCCGAGCAGGGCCAGCACGCGCGCCCCCTCGATGTCGCTGACCGGCTCGGGCTGAGGGGCCATCCCCTCGAAGTAGGGGGGCAGGCGCACGTAGGTCGAGTCCGGTTCCCACGCGAAGCGCTCACCCGTCGGGCACCTCAAGCCCATGCCAGCGCTCGTCCCCGTCGAACACCTCGCCGTAGCTTGCCCGGAACATGTCCGACTTCATCGCCTGCTCGATCGTCTGGGCGATCTCCCGGGCAGACGGCCAGATGTCGCGCAGGCGGACCTCCTCGCCCGATTCGTCCCGGCCGAGCGGGTCGTCGATGATGTCGATGTCCATCGTGCCGGCCAGGCGTAGGCGACCACGAGCGGCGGCGAGGCGAGGTAGTTCATCTTCACGTCCGGGTTGATGCGCCCCTCGAAGTTGCGGTTGCCCGAGAGCACCGACACCACGGCGAGATCATCGCGTTGGATCGCCTCGGAGATCTCATCGGGGAGTGGCCCGGAGTTGCCGATGCACGTTGTGCATCCATACCCCACGAGGTTGAAGCCGAGCCGCTCCAGCGACTCCGTCGAGACCGGCCTTGTCGAGGTATTCGGTCACCACCTTGGAGCCCGGGGCGAGCGAGGTCTTCACCCACGGCTTGCTCTGCAGGCCACGGGCCAAGGCGTTGCGCGCAAGGATGCCCGGCGCCGATCATCACCGACGGGTTGGACGTGTTGGTGCAGCTCGTGATGGCCGCGATCACCACGTCGCCGTGGCGCAGCCCATCTTGACGGTCGGGCGCAGGGTCTGCAAAACGGCTCGCCCCACGCGTACGCGTGGGGCGGCCTCCTCAGCGACGCCCATCCCGACGGCCTCCCCCGCTCCACCATCGGCGCCCGCGCGGGTCTCCCCCGCTTGGCTGTGGGCGCTCCGGGTCTCCCCAGCTCCATGCGGGACGGCATGCGAGTCGCGTGCCCCGTCGCCATTGGAGGGCTCCTGCGAGGCGGTCGGATCGCTCGCCGGGAAGGTCCCCCCGAGCGCATCGTCATCGCCATCGGAGTCCGGTAGGTAGCCGCCCAGCGCTTCGCGGAACGCCTCGCGGGAACGCGTCAGCGCAATCCTGTCCTGTGGGCGCTTGGGGCCGGCGATGCTCGGCACCACCTCTCCCAGGTCGAGCTCGACGAGCTCAGAGAAGGTGGGTTCCTCGGAGTGCTCGTCGTGCCACAGGCCCTGCTCGCGGCAGTAGGCCTCGACGAGCTCGATCTGCGCCTTGGGGCGCCCCGAAAGCTCGAGGTAGCGCAAGGTCTCGGCGTCCACCGGGAAGATCGCGCAGGTGGAGCCGAACTCGGGGACATGTTGCCGATGGTGGCGCGGTCGGCGAGCGGGAGGCCCGCGAGGCCCGCGCCGTAGAACTCGACGAACATGCCCGACCACCCCGCGCTCGCGCAGCATCTCGGTGACGGTCAGCACGAGGTCGGTGGCGGTCGCCCCCTCGGGCAATTCCCCGTGCAGCTTGAAGCCGAGGACGCGCGGGATCAGCATCGACATCGGCTGGCCCAGCATCGCCGCCTCCGCCTCGATCCCGCCAACGCCCCAGCCGAGCACCCCAAGGCCGTTGACCATCGTGGTGTGCGAGTCGGTACCCACGAGCGTGTCAGGGTAGGCACTGGGCAACTCCGAGGCACGGTTGCCGGCGTTGCCCTCGGTCGAGAAGACGACACGCGCGAGGTACTCCAGGTTGACCTGGTGGACGATGCCCGTATCGGGGGGGACGACCTCGAAGCGACTCGAATGCCTCCTGGCCCCAGCGCAGGAAGCGGTAGCGCTCCTCGTTGCGCTCGAACTCGCGCTCGGCGTTGATCTTGAAGGCGTCGCGGGAAGCGAAGGCGTCCACCTGGACGGAGTGGTCGATGACGAGCTCGGCGGGGACGAGCGGCTCGATCATGAGGGGATCTCCTCCGAGCTCGACCATGGCGTCGCGCATCGCCGCGAGGTCCACGACGGCCGGGACTCCGGTGAAGTCCTGCATGAGGACGCGCGCGGGCGTGAACGCGATCTCCTTGCTCGGCTGTGCCCGGGCGTCCCAGGCCGCGAGGGCCTCGACATCCGCCGCCGACACCGACCCGTTGCCCTCGGTGCGAAGGAGGTTCTCGAGCAGGACCTTCAGGGAGAACGGGAGCCGCGCCACGTCGAAGCGCTGCTGAAGGGAGTCGAGACGGAATATCTCATACTCGCGCTCCCCCACCTCGAAGTGTTCGCCGTGCGCCAAAGCTATTCTCGGTCACCGCGAGATGGCTCCGGTGACGCTGCCCTTGCCGTCGCGCTTGCCCTGCAGGAGGGCCGCGTCGCAGATCTCGAGGAGCTCCTGCTCGGTCATCGAGGCCTGCCATTCGGCCACCCCCATCGAGGCGGACACCCCGCGCGAGCCATCGGGGAACAGGACCCTGCGCATGCGCTCCAGCGCGCGACCGGCGGCGGCGAGGGCGCTCTCGATGTCGGCGTTGGGGAGGATCACTACGAACTCGTCTCCGCCGTAGCGCGCCACGCGATCGAAAGCGCGGAACTCTCCTGTCAGGGCCTGGGCGACCTGGCGCAGGATCGAATCGCCCGCCTGGTGGCCGTAGCGGTCGTTGACGAGCTTGAAGTCGTCGAGGTCGACGATCACGCACGAGAGCCGCCCGCCGGAGCGCTCGGCACGACCGATCTCCTCGTGCAGGCGACGGCGCATGGCGCGGTGGTTGAGGCATCCGGCTACCGAGTCGGTGCCCGCCTCGGCGCGGGCGAGCACGAGCGCCAGCACGGTGGCGGCCTGGTCGACGAGCGTGGTGGCCTCCTCGATCGAGCCCTCGTCATAGGGCCCGGATTCGCGCCGGACCAGCACCACCACGGCCTCGACCTGCCCGGCGAGGGTGAGGGGGGTGAGTAGGGCGCAGCCATCCGAGCCGCCGGAGGGGGGTGCTGTGATCGAAAGCCGGGGAACGCTTGCGGTGAGCTCGCGCGGGCCCACCGCCAGGAAGCTGCGCCCGGTGCTCGCCACCCAGCTCACCCCGGGTGGGCGCTCCGCGGAGGGCTCCACGTAGCTGAGGCGCCCGTCGCCGCCCAGCATGTGGACGACCACAAGCTCATCCTCGCCCAGTGGGGCGAGGTGATGGACGTGCACCTCCTCTGCGCCCATCACCGCGATCAACTCGCGGGCGAGGGCGCCATAGACGGTCTCGGTGTCCTCGGCGGAGCCGGCCAGGAGCGTGAGCCTGCGCACTCCCGCGAGCACGGGGGCGAGGTCGCTCTCGTGTGCGCTGCCGTTGGCGGAGGCGGTGGCCATCCGCCCAATTTACCGCGCTAGTGCGACGGTTTGTGAAGAATCCGGCGTCCCGCGTGCCGGCCGTGTCGCCGTCGAGGGTGGCGTTTGTGCTTGTGCCTGCGCACGTGGGGGCACCCCGACACCGAAATCCTGGTGTTGCGCTTGACCTGCTTGCCGTTCTGGGCGGTGATGGTGGTGGGCATCTCCAGGCGCTGCCTGCAGACCTTGCCGATCGCCGTGAGAGCGGAGTTCCTGCCGACCGGCAACCTGACTTCGACGCTTGAGACGGGCACGTCGGGGAGTGCGGCGAAGTTGGAGGTGGTGACGCCCTTGGCGATGTTGGTATTGCCGACGAGGATCACTGTGACTCCGTCGCCGCTCAGAACGAGGTCGAGGTCAGGGAACGCCGCGCCTCCATGCGAGACGAGGATTGCCGGGCCGGTCAGCTTGTCGGGCAGGACCGGGGTCCTCACGGTGGCCGTGCCAACGCGCGAGGCGGGCGGGCATGCGAAGGGGCTCGCGCCGAACACGGCCTGCGTGCAGGCGTGAGCGAGGGTGCTCAGGCGCGAGGGGAGGTGTTTGGGCAGGGCGACGAGCACCGACCTGATGTTGGCCTGGGGGCCCTTCGGGGTGCGCATCTTCACGATCAGGCTCGCCCCCCTGAGGCGTGAGGTCTTCGAATTCGTGGATGCCGTGAGCCTAGGTTTGAACGCCAGCGCCTCGCAGCCAGTCGCCTGGAAGGGTGTTGAGAGGAATTGGGTCGTTCCCAGGGTCGAAGTCAACGTTGTGGACACGTCGAGGGGGCCGCAGTTGGTGGGGTTGAGCGCGAAGTTGGGGCGATTGACGCTCACGGTGAGCGTCCTCAGGCGCAGCGGCACACCGCCGACGATTGTGGGGAGTTGACTCGAAGACCACCACACGGGATGTGAATGGGTCGACGTTGATCGTGGCTCGCGTGACGATCCTGCCGTAGTCGTAGGGCCCGATTTTTTCAGCCGGTACGACCACTGAGAGGCCGTAGGGAGCTCCCCCGTAGGGACCTGTTAGGTAGACAGAGCCGGTGAGGGCAAGCGGGGTCGGGCCGGATCCCACCGAGACGGTGGCGGTGCCGATTTGGCTGGCGGGGGCGCACCCCCCTTGTTGCGCCTGGGGTTCGCCGCAGAGTGTGACCGACGGGATCTTGGCGATGAGGCCCGCGGGGAGGGTTGTGGTGAGCTTTGACAGGTATTGCTGGCCCTCCGCGCGTGCCAGACCGAACGCGAAGCTGGTATTTGCCCCGCCTGCGGTCGGCGAGCTGGCAGCGCTCTGGCTGAGGGTGAAGGGCAATGGGGAGGGACAGGCGCCGCCTTTGCCGTCGAAGTCGATGGGGAAGGCCGTGAATGGGTCGGCGGCCGGGTTTCCGCTGTAGGGGGTGAGACTCGCGTTGGTGGTCGCGGGGCCGCACACGAGCGGGTTGGCCAGCGGAGTGTGGGCGCCGGCCTCGAGGCGGACGATGAAGTCGCTGAATGGGACCTGCGGGTTTTCGAGCACGGCGGTCGTGAGGCGTCCCGTGCTCGCATTGGCGCTAACTTTGCCTTCCAGGCGCACCGAGACTCCGTAGCCTGGCGCCTCGGCGTCTATGAAGATGCGGTACTGGTCGCCCGACTGGGGATCGCTGCTCGTGGGCTGGCCGACATAGACCGCGCCGCTCAGCGAGCCCGCGGGGAGGTCCGGGGTTTCGATTGTGTCCGTGCCTATCTGCGAGCTCGCGGGGCAGTTCACGGGACTTGTGGAGTGCTTACCGAACTCTTCGTCGGTGCACGCCTGGAGGCCGCTTGCCGCGGCCGGGTTGAGCGTCATGCCTTCGGGGAGCGCGACGCGGGCGTCCCGGAGCATGGATGAGTCTATGGGTGCTTCGGGGTCTTGCGGGACTTCCACTTTGACGGTCACTCCGTCGGAGCGATCCGATTGGGCGGTCGTGGTGGGGGCAACCTTGACGGAGGGCGCGAAGGGGATCTTCTCGCAGCCGCTTGCACCCACAGGGGTGGTGAACCCCTTGGTTTCTTCATGGCCGTCGTAGGAGGCGACATGCAGATAGGTTGTCTGTGGCCCAAGACAGGTGCTGGGCATCGTGATGAAGGGGAGCGTGCCCCCTGAGCCCAATGTTTTACCGAAGAAGATCAGGCGCGACTCGACGAGTTCGGGGCTGGGGGGGATTTCCTTGATGGTGAAGAACTCGTGATAGTCGCCGGTCGTTTCGATGCCGCCCACGATATGAACGACTGTTTCAAAGAGGGCCACCTTGAAGGCCGCTTCCAGCGGCTTGCCGGGGGGCGGTACCATGTTGTAGACGGGGGCGTTCGTCAGGGGTGGGCCGATCGTGGTGCCCACGGGTTGCCCCAGGATTTCAACAAAGTTGAGATGAGCGGTGAGGTGTACTTCGCCGACCTGCGTGTCGGCTGGGCAGCCGGTCGAGCTTTCCAGTTCTGAGAGCTGGCAGCGATGAGCTGTCGCGAACGGGTTGACACTGAGCCCCGGGGGGAGATCCACACGCACTTCCTTTACGTTTCCTTCGGGCTTCTCGGAGCCTTCGGCGCCGCTCGTGTTGAACCGGAAGTCGGTGATTCCGAAGGGAGGATGACCGGCGGCCTGGGTATAGAACTGGGAGCTGTCGGAGGCTGTGCATTCTGAAGTGGTGCAGGTGCCCGCTTCCCACTTGGAGAGCCCGAAGGCCCCAAAGGCAGAGGACGCAGAGAGCATCGCCGTCAGGCACCCGATCGCTCCCACAAGCCAGATGCGAGCCGTGAGTCTCATATCGTCCTCTTCCCCTTGAATTCAAAACACGCCCGCGCGAGGCCCGACATGCACGTGACGTCCACCTATTTCGATGCTGGATATACCCGCTTCGATATCCCCTAACCGCTTATTAAGACACCAAGCCCGCGCTGGAATCTAGCCCTCGCTCGCAACTGGCCCAGCTTCGCTCCGCTCAGCCTCGCGCCGCCAAGCCTCGCGCCGCCAAGCCTCGCGCCGCCAAGCCTCGGTCACTCGCCTCGCGCCACCCAGCCTGCCGGCGATCGGTTCGTGGGGCGACCCGGGCCGCCCCCCGAACTGATTCCCCTATTTGAACAGGACCGTCGTGTGGGTGCTCGAGCTCGCGCCTTTCTTCTTCGGGATGAACCCGATGCGCACCCGTACGGCCAGCGGCCTGTGCGTGCTGGTGAGCGGTACTTCGAGCGTCACCTTCCCCGCTTTGCCTGGCCGGCGATAGACGGTCTTGAGATTCGGGCCGCTGCCGCTCACGCGTCCGGCGGCGGGTGCCCTGACGGTGACGATCGCCCTGCTGCCCTTGGCGTGACTGGAGATCACCGTCACCGGGCAACCCGACACGGAGATGGGGGTGTTCTGTTTAATCACCTTGCCGTTCTGGGCGGTGATCGTGGTGGGCATGACCAGAGACTGCTTGCAGAGGCTGCCGTTGGCGGTGAGGGCCGAGTTCCGACCAACCGGGAGGTCGGCTTCAAAGCTCGACACCGGCACGTCGGGGACGGCGGCGAACTTCGAAGTGGTGACTCCTTTGCTGATGTTGGTGTTGCCCACCATGATCACCATGAGGCCGTTGCCCGTGAGGACGAAGTCAAGATCCGGGAACGCGGCCCCCCCGTGCGAGACGAAGAACGCGGGGCCGGTCAGCTTTTCTGGCAAGACGGGAGTCCTGACCGTGGCCCCGCCAACGCGCGAGTTGGACGGGCAGGAGAACGGGTTCGCGTTGAAGACCGCTTCACGGCACGCGTTTTTCAGGGTGCTGAGACGTGAGGGGAGCTGTTTGGGGAGCGTCACGAGCACCGACTTGATGTTCGCCTGGACGCCGCTGGGATAGCTGATCTTGGTGTCCAAGGCCGCCCCGTTCGCACGCGAGGTTTTCCCTTTGGAGGAGGCGCTGAACTTCGGTTTGAAGGCCAGCCCGCTGCAGCCCGTCGCCTGGAACGGGGTCGACAGCGCCTGCGTCGCCCCGAAGGTCGAGGTGAGCGTGGAGTTGACTGTCAGGGCACCGCAGTTGGTGGGATTGATCAGGAAGCCCTGCCTGTTGATGGCGACACTGAGCGTTTTCATGCGCAGGGGGATGCCCTTGAAGATCGTGGGCACATTGCCCGCCACGGTGACCCGCGCCGTGATTGGGTCTACTGTGATCCCGGTGCGGACTATCACGTTGCCGAGGCTGAAGGGTCCAACGGCCGCGTTGATGACCGTGGTCATACCGTAGGGAGCGCTACCGGTGGGGCCCGTCAGGAAGACGGGTCCCGAGAACTGAATCGGGGTGGGCCCAGACCCGACAGTGGTGGTCGCGGTTCCAATCTGGTTCGCCGAGGTGCAGGTACCCAGGGACGCCTGCGGTTCGGGGCAGAGGGGCACGGCCGGGATCTTGCCGACAAGACCCGGGGGCAGGGTGGCGCTCACCCTGGAGAGGTACTGCTGCCCGTCGGCGCGCGACAGGTTGAACGTGAAGTTCGTGTTGGCCGCACCCGTGGTGGGTGTGGATATGGTGCTCTGGCCAAGCACGAACGGCAGCGGCGAGGCGCAGGCTCCGCCAGCGTTGTTGCTGTCCACGGTGAATGGTGGCACGGCCGGCGACACGGTAGGGGTGCCCGTATAGGGCGCAAAGCTGGCGTCAGTCGTAGCCGGCCCACACACGAGCGGGTTGGCGATCGGCGCGAGCGCGCCTTTCTTGAAGCGCAGGACCAGGTTGCTGAAAGGCTGTTGGGGGTTTTCTGTGAACGTAACTGTGACACGTCCCGTCGTTTCGTCGGGAACGACTTGGCCTTGCAGGCGCACGGATATGCCGTAGGCCGCAGACTCGGCGTCGATGTACATCGTGTAGGGGGGCCCTGTGATCGGGCCGGATTCCGGCCCGCCGAGGTAGAGCTTGCCGGCCAGCGACCCCGGTGGAAGGTCGGGGACGTCGAGGCTGACTGTGCCGATTTCCGACTTTTCCGGACATGCCACACCAGGTACAAGACTGTGAATCCTGGCCTGCGCGGGCGTGCATGCTTCAAGGCCTTGAGCGCCCGACGGGTTGAGCGTCATGCCTTCAGGCAGTGTGACGCCGGCTGTCTTTAGCTGCGAAGAGTCGATGTTCGCCGGGCTCGGATCGTGCGGAAGCGTCAGTTGAGTGGTGATGCCGTCGGGCTGATCGGACTGCTTGGTTTCAGGCGTGAGCGAAAACGAGGGCGCGAACGGAACCGGCGCAAAGGGCGGTAGGCCATCGCACCCTTCGGTCCCGATCGGCGTGGTGTAGGTCCTCGCCACTTCCTGGCTCGCGCTTGAATTGAGCGTGACCGTGTTGGTGGTCGATGGGCCTGGACCGGGGCAGGTGCTCGGGTTCGTGATGAATCCCCCGTTGCCTGTCGTGCCGATGTTTCCGAAGAGACTCAGTCGCGAGGCAATGAGCGGGATGGCCGGAGATACCTTGATTTCGTAATAGTCGTGGTAATCGCCGGCCCATTCAATATGGCCTTCGATCAAGGTATGGGCAACGAGTCCCGGCTGGCCTGTGAGGGCTTCTGGAAGTTCGATTGCGACGCCGAACAGGGACGATAGGCCGCTCGGCTGGATGAGGTTGTAGACCTTGCCTTGCAGAGGTATGTCTTTCGGAGTAACGGTGGGAACGTAGACGATCACCTTGTTGACGCCTATTTCCGTCGCCGGCTTACATGCGGGTGGGGAAAAGACTCCGGTGGCTACTTCGACTCCTTCGAATTCTGTCATCGTGCACTTGCCCACTGCCTCCGGGTTCGTGCTGACTCCCGGGGCAACATCCGTGCGGACATGCGTGACGATGCCTGTTGGTGCCGCTTCGGGGACGTTGCCAACCGTGTTGATCTTGAAGGCCGTGATCCCGTAGGCCGGGTGTCCGGCGGCCTGCGTGTAGGCCCCTTCCCTGGCTTCGGCCAAGCTGGGTTCCTTCGGGAGTGAGTAGGGCCCCAATGCTTCTTCGACGCAGTTTTCGTGCCCTTCGATGCAGTTGGCCGCGACAAACTTTTCAACGCCGAATTCTGGAGCTCCCTGCGCCATAGGTGCCGAGAAGGCCACAACCGCACATGCAACCGTCCCTAGAAGCAAACTGCGAACCCTCAACGTCATCCCGTCCTCCTCCTGAAGCCGGCCCCGGGGCCGGCGCCTATGTAGCAACCCGTGTCTATGTAGACAACCCTCGTCTACCCGGATCGATGCGGTCTCAGTCCTGGTGAGCCGGCTCCTCACCTCCCTCTTCTCTTCGGATCTCTATCCCCACGAGGGGGGAGAATGAGCTCGATGAGCTTCGGCACGCTCGCCCTGATAGGCCTCTGCGGCTTCGCCGGGCCCCTGCTCGCTGCCGGCAGCCATGGCGCGGTGCCGGTCGTGGTGGGGGAGCTGCTGGCTGGGATCCTGCTTGGGCGTACCGGCCTCGACGCGATCGACACGGGGGACGCCACGCTCACCTTCCTCTCGGATATTGGGTTCGCGATGCTCATGTTTGCCGTGGGGATGAGCGTGCCATTGCGCAAGCTCGGGCTGAAGGAGTCGCTGCGCACCGGCGCCACGACCGCCGGGATCGTGGCGGTGATCGCGGTGGCCGCTGGATTGCTCGCGTCGAGGATCGGGGGAGCGGGGCATCCGGCAGTCTATGCGGTCCTGATCGCCTCCGGGTCGGCCGCCGTGGTACTGCCGATCCTGCAGGAACGGGGCCTCGCCGGGCCGACGGCGCTCGCCGTAATGACGCAGGTGACCATGGCCGACATCGGGGCGATGGTGGCGGTGCCATTCGTGCTCGCACCCGGGCGCACGGGCCGCGTGGTGGTGGGCAGCGTGATCGTGGCGGCATGCGTGCTCGCGACGCTGGTGGCCGCCCGCCGGCTCCGCCACCGCGCCGACGTGCAGAGGCTCAGGCAATTGGGCAAGCGGCGAGGATGGGCCGTGGATCTGCGCCTTGCCCTGATCTTGCTGTTCGGGCTGGCCTGGTCCACCGAGCGCAGCGGGGCCAGCCTGCTGATAGCCGGCTTCGGGGCCGGGCTGATGGTGGCCTGGATAGGGGGCCCCGAACGCCTCTCCAACGAGGTCCTGGGGATCGCCGGAGGCTTCTTCATCCCTCTGTTCTTCGTGGTGTTGGGCGCACGCCTGGATATGCGGGGCCTGTTCTCCGATCCAGCGTCGATCGGCCTCGCGGGGGCACTTGCCGCACTCAATGTCATCGTCCACCTGCTGGCCGCGCGGCTGGTGCGCCAGCCCCGGGCCGCGGGCCTCGTGGCCTCGGCGCAGCTCGGCGTTCCCGCCGCCCTCGTGGCGCTCGGGCTGCCTGAGCATGTGCTCACGGGTCCCCAGGCGGCGGCGATCATAGTGGCGGCGCTGCTGAGCGTAGTGGCCTGCTCGATCGGCGCATTGGGACTCGAAGGAGTACCTGGCCGTCGCTGTGAGCCCTCTGGGCATACGTAACGTTTAAGTGATTTTCCACCGTCAAACGGGCACCCCTACCGACGGCAGCGACCAGTGGAGAGGGTAGGTTCCAAACATGCGCCGCCCCAAGCAGACCGACAGCCCAGATTGGACGAGCGCGGCGGACGACCCCTCGTCGACCACCTTCGACGGGGGGTACCTGACAGATGGGGAGACTCTGTTTCGCATCGAGCGCACACTTGTCGGCAGCAAGCAGGGGAACCTCCTGGTCGAGCTGGAGGATTGCGCCACGCTCGAGCTGATCGTGTGCTCAGTACACACGGTGGCAGAGCTGGGGCTGCGTCCCGTGCGACCGATCGCCCACACCCCGAGCTGAGCATCTGAGGCGGGCGGACGGCGAGAGCGAGCCTGGGGCAGCCGTCGCACGAGGTCGCGGGTAGCGCATAGGCTACAGCCGATGCGCTGGCTGGTGGACGGCATGAACGTGATCGGGACGAGACCCGACGGGTGGTGGAGGGACCGCCACGAGGCCATGGTGAGGCTCGTGAACATGCTCGAGCAATGGGCTGCCTACGGCGGAGAGGACGTGACCGTTGTGTTCGAGCAACCACCGAAACCGCCGATCCGCTCGAGCGTGATCGTGGTCAAGCACGCTCCCCGCCCCCGCCGCGACTCCGCCGACGACGAGATCGTGCGTCTGCTGAAGGCCGAGCCCGAGCCGGGATTGGTACGCGTGGTGACCTCAGATCATTGGCTGTCCGACCGCGTGCACGCGGAGGGAGCCAGCGTCGAGCCCTCGGAGTGGTTCAGGACACAGATAGAAGCCGGGTAAAGGGACGGCGGAAGCTCCGCGCCACATACAAGCTCGTCGGCTTGATTAGCGACCCGCTGGCAGCTTAGGACTCACGGCTCAGGCGACAGGCGGCGGGGTACCCTCAGCGCTGGCGGGAAGTGCGGGATCCCACTTACACACCAGGCAGGCGTGACGGAACGCCGAGCGTGCGAACTCGAGCGCGAGGGCACGGGGGTCTGGGCTCGAACGAATATCGTCCCAGTCGAGGATGTACTCCCCGAGCGCCTGCTCCCAACGCGCGGCCGGAGGCGAGAGCGTCGCGCTCGCGAACCCGTCGGGAGCGGGGTGGGCGTAGGCGTAGAAGGCCGCCTTCTCATAACGCGCGTCACCGGGCCACCATCCCAGAGCGACCTCCTGCACGTCCATGGCGTTGCGCATGATGAAGTCCCCGGACGGTGGATCGGCCGGCAGCCCCGAGAAGAGATTGACCGCGAGGTCGAAGGAACCCCACCAGGCATTGACGGGCGTCGAGCGACCGCGATAGGGGGCACGGAATGCGGCGAGCACGAGCGCGGCCTGAGTTGCGGCGGAGAAGTAGCGGGCAACCTGGCCGGAGTCATAGCGGATGTGCTCGTCGTCCTCGTCGAGGGGCACGCTCCACGAGACCTCCTGTGGTGTGGGGTCGATCTCGACGGCGCCCACGAGACCACGGAGGGCGGCCAACAGCTCGCGCGTGATCTCCCCCACCGACCGGTCCGGGCCAAGCTCGCCACGCCACGAGCGCCCGTCGCTGTGCTCGGCGACCACCTTGTGCGTGCGCAGGTCGAGTGTGACGACCAGTGCGCCTGAGCCATCCGGGGCGGGTAGGGGGTGCGTCTCCCACCCACGCGCCGTCAGCCTCAGAGCCGCATGCTGGAGCTGCGGCTCAGGCGGGGCAAGCGCCACCGCCAGCTTGCCAAGGACCTGCGTGTGAGCGTGGAGCGTGTCACAGGTCTCCTTCCAATCGGCGTAGGGAAGCGAAGGCCAATCGGAGGACATGGACGTAAGTTAACACCCGAAAGGCCCATTGGACGCTCGGCTGCTCAAGCCTGTCGGGTTTCCAGGCCTCAGAGAAGAGCGCCTGCCGGCTCCGCCACCAGGACATCTGCGTCCTGGACCGCGGATATGGGCGCGTCCATACGCGGACGACTTCGTACCAGCGTCCCCTTGCGCGGGGAGAAGGTGACGTTGCGGCGGGTGACCCGCTCCGCCCGTGGGCTCACCGACTGTAGGACGCTGCGACGCAAGACGGTCTCCAGCACGACCCTCATCTCGAGTTCGGCGAAGCTCGCCCCCAGGCAGCGCCTGACACCTCCACCGAAGGGGATCCACCCGTAGCCACTGGGCGGATTGTCCAGGAAGCGCTCGGGACGAAACGCGAACGGCTCGGGGTAAAGGTCCGCTCGCGTGTGGGTGAGCCAGATCGCAGGCGTCACGTCGGTACCGGCCGGGAGACTCACTCCACCTGCATGAAGCTCTGAGGCAAGACGTCGTCCCGCGAGTGGTACGACCGGGCGCAGTCGCAGCGACTCCCAGACCACGGCGCGTAGATAGCCATCTTCGCCCGCGTCCACCTCGGCGCTCAGACGAGCGAGCACGGCAGGGTGGCGCAGCAGCAGATCGAAGGTCCAGGCCAATCCGGTGGCTGTCGTCTCGTGGCCGGCAAGCAGCAGCGTGACCAGCTGATCGCGCAGCTCCCGATCGCTCATCCCGCCGCCATCCTCGAAGCGAGCCGCGATCAACAACGAGAGAATGTCCTCACGCTCATCGAGCGCCGGATCTGAGCGACGATCCGCGATCTCGGCGAACAACAGCTCGTCGATGCTCGCCGTGATCTCTCGCAGCCGCGCCATGGGATCGCCACGACCGAGGCGGCTGGCCAGTAGGAAGCGAAACTGCAGAGCCGTTGAGGAGGTCTCACTCAACAACATGGGAAGGCGCTCCCTCAGCCGCTCGCCGCGCGCCTGATCGCTCACCCCGAAGACGGCCCTGAGGATCACCTCGAGCGTGATCGCCTGCATATGGGGGTGAATCGCGAATGGTTGCCCTTCGGGCCAGCGGCCGATCTCGCGTTCTGTGGCCTCGCGCATGATCTCCTCATAGGAGCGCATCCGCTCGCCATGAAACGGCGGCAACATGAGCTTGCGCCGAGCGAGATGCTCACCACCCTCGAGCAGCAGCACCGAGTTCGGGCCCATCACGGGCAGCAACGTGATCGTTCGCCCCGGGGGAAGTCCGTGCTCGTGCGCCGTATAGAGAGCCCTGATCGTCTCGGGCGCCGAGAGCATGACCATCGGTCGCTCAAACCCCGGGAAGCTCACGCTGAACTCATCGCCAAAACGACGTCTGCAGGACTCCATGAAAGCGATGGGGCGTGCCAGCCAGCGCATCATCTGCACGGCTGGGAGCTCGGTGGGGCCGGGAGGAAGTGTGCTCACCTGCCTACAGGGTGACAGGCCGAGCGCAAACCCACATTCAGGTATCCGCCGAAGCCGCATAGTTTGGTTGCAGCTTGTGCTGAGGCAAAGTACGATCGGTTTATCTATCTGGGAGGTTGCCGTGTCAGCCGCTGTGCCGAATCCCGAGCTCAAGGCGCGCCATCGTGCGATGTGGGCATCGGGCGACTACCCGTCGATGGTCGAGACCTTCCTGCTGCCGTTGGGACCGCGACTCGTCGAGGCCTGCGGCATCGGCGCCGGGATGAGCGTGCTGGACGTCGCCGCGGGGACCGGCAACGCATCGATTCCGGCGGCCGAGCGCGGCGCGCGCGTGACGGCGAGCGATCTGACGCCCGAGTTGCTCGAGGCCGGCCGGCGCCAGGCGGAGTCGAACGGGCTCGCGCTCGATTGGGTCCCAGCAGATGCGGAGAGCTTGCCATTCGAGGATGGGGCGTTCGACGTCGTGATGTCGTCGATCGGTGCGATGTTCGCGCCCTACCACCAGGACGTCGCCGACGAGCTGGCCCGGGTCTGCCGTCCGGGCGGCACGATCGGGATGCTGAATTGGACGCCCGAGGGCATGATCGGCGCACTGTTCCGGACGATGGGTCCGTTTGCCCCGGCGCCTCCGCCCGGCGCGCAGTCGCCGCCGCTGTGGGGCAGCGAGGACCACATGCGCGAGCTGTTCGGAGATCGAGTCGCTTGGCGCATGCTCGAGCGCGGCGTACTGGAGATCACCGCCTTCGAGCATCCCCGCGACTACGGCGAGCACTTCAAGGCGCGGTACGGTCCGACCATCGTCGCGCGCGCGAATGCGTCCAGCACCGGCCGCGAGGCGGAGTTCGACGACGCGCTCGACCGCTTCTGCGACGAGTGGAACCGCGGCACCGCTGAGCAGGCGCTCTTCGAGAAGGAGTACCTGCTCGCAGTCGGCACACGCGCGTGACGACGCGGTTGCGCAGCGACGGGGCTGGCGGTCCACCGATGGGACCGGTAGTGGCTGCTGTTCTTCCCACAATGCGCTAGCGGGTCGCAATGCTTGAAGGAGTGTGGCTTCTCGTCCCAAGCGACAGCTGAGTGGGCCGCGCGAAACGCAGGTCAGACCACTATTGCGAGTGCCGGCTTGGCACGGTTGCGGGCGATGGCGCATGGCCAGTCGCCTGAGTGACGACCTCGACCCAGTTCTCCGGCTGGTCGACGTGGAGCATATGCGCGGCACCGGGCAGCGAGACCAACCGCGCCTGGGGCAGCAAGCCCATGACGAACCCAACGGCCCTCGCAAACGCCGGATCGCTGAGGTCGCCCTCGATGACGGTCACGGGGCACACAATCGAGCGGATCGCCGCTCGCGTGGGGTAAGGACGGATCATCTGATCCATCTCGCGCAGCGTGGTGGGGGCATGGGCGAGCATCTGCGCGCGCCACGCCCCCGGGAGAGCGTCGAACGCGTTGCCACCCGTCTTGTAACCACCTGCCCACCGGTACATCGTCAGTGCGGCCGACGCCGAGTCACGGCGCACGTATCTCTGAAAGCCCGAGCGGACTGCCATCGCAAGCGCGGCGCGCGTCGGGTGCGTAGTTAGATGCACCGCCGGCTCGGCCAAGACGAGCGCCGCAACACAATCGGGGAACGAGGCGGCCAGGTCAAGGGCGAAAACGCCGCCGCCGCTCCAGCCCACCACCGTCGCGGGCGACGCACCGAGCGCGTCCAGCAGCGCAGCGGCGTCACGAGCGTGTACTGCGAGCCCTCCGTCAGGTGCAGGCGACGAGCGTGCGAAGCCGCGCCGGTCATAAGCGATGACACGGTACACGCGCGCGAGCCCATCGAGCACCGGAGACCAGATGTCGGCATACGTGCCGGTCCCGTGCATGAGCAAGAGCGGCGGCCCGCTCCCCCGCTCCTCGTAATGCAGGACCGCCCCATTTACCATCTCACTCGGCATTACCACACCACCGTATAGCACTCGTCATCCTCGGCCAACTCGCGCACGCGCCAACTGCAGAAGCTCAGTTAGTCAGCGCGATGCAACCACAGACCAGGAACTACCCGAGCTACGCCGGCGATCAGAGGTCGCACGATCGGCGGCGCCTTGCACAGCCGGCTGAGGAGAGAGCCGCCGCCTGCGCTGTTGCCACCCAAACGGGTTCTGCAGCCAGGCCGAGAGCCCTGCAAACCCGCACCACATATACAAGATCACCGTGCCAACGACTACGCGCCCTGAGAGATTCGAAACTCCCGACCTTCGTTGCCGTAGGACGATGGTCGATCTGGCCCATCTTCAGGCGTAGCGCGGCATAACCGGGTTATTTGCTCGCCGAGATCGGGGCCCATATCACGATTAAGTCGACGTTTCTGGCGGGGCGTAGGCAGGCCGCCAGCTTGGGCCCAGGACCAAGCTCGTGCAGGTCAACGGCAGGTCGATAGCCTGCGCCAGCATCGCAACCTAGATGACACGACAACCCGCATCCTTCCCGACGCCCCCAGCGTGTCTTGGGGCCACCGAGGGCACAGAGGAACGCTGTTGCGGCTGCGCGCTGGAACTCGCGCCCGCGCATTTCGCAGCGCGACGAGTCTCGTCTGCTGGTCGCTTGCTTCGCCGGCAGCATCAGCGGCGATCACGCCAAACCGGAGTGGGTCTTCCCCCTATTGTGGTACATTCTTAGTGTGGCCCACACTGATAGACAAGTAGTCGTCGGGGAGCGCGGACGAGTGGTCCTACCATCTGCGGTACGCCGCGAGTTGGACCTGAAGCCCGGCACCCACATGCTCCTGAGCACCGAGAAGGACGGCTCGCTGCGACTGCGCCCGTATCGCGTCGTAGCCGAACAGAGCCGCGGCTTGCTCCGCGATCTCCCTGGAGAGTCGATGGTCGATGATCTACTAGCCCAGCGACGTGCAGAAGCTGTGCAAGAGGACACCGAGTAGTTGGCTCTCGTACTCGACGCCTCGGCGCTGCTTGCCTATCTTCGCGATGAGCCCGGCGCTGAGCTTGTGGCGGAGGCAATCGCTGATGGTGTGGTCATCTCGACCGTCAATCTCGCGGAGGTCTTCAGTCGCTCGGCCGACAGGGGAGCCGACCCGGCGAAGATCGCCGCCAAGCTCGCCCAAAGTGGGCTGCTCAACGGCGCGATCACCGTCGAGCCTTTCACGACCGCCGATGCGATCGACGCGGCGCGCCTGCGACCGTTGACTCGCGATGCGGGACTCTCGCTCGGCGACCGTGCGTGCCTTGCGGTGGCGCGACGGTTGGGGACCCCGGCGTTGACAGCCGACACAGCCTGGCAAGGAGTAGCCCACGATGTCGAGCTGCACCCGATCCGCTGAATAGATACTCACCGCCTTCCGCCAGTTCACCGACTCAAAGTGAGCCAGTAGCCGAGGGCACGCAACCGATCTCAGCCAATCAGGTCCCCGAGGCGCTCAAACCCGGATTGTCGCCCGCAACGGCAGAGTCATGCGCTAGTCCTGTGTCGCGCGTTGCCAGTTCCTTATCTCTCCGCTTTCGATCTCTCGCAAGCTCCTGCGAGCCGTCGATGATGTCGAGCGCCTTTTGGATGGGCGTCACCATGGCGATCCCAGTGTTGAGCGTTTCGCTCTCGGTGTCTCCGAAGTCCGACAGCCATCCGTCTTCCTTCTCCCAATGCCCCCGTATCAGACCAAGGAGGTAGAACCGCCATTCTGTTGAGACGTGGTACTCCCAGGTCGACGACATCTCGATAAGTATCGGTTTGCCAGCATCAAAAGGGTTGACTCGTGCGTAGAGCGTGCCGTACCTCTTGGCATTCTCGATGCAATATCTGGCCGTCACGAGATAGCGATGGTGCCAACTCGCCTGGGGCCAGTCTGACTCCATCTCCAGCACAAACGCTGTGCCAGCTGGTGTGACTACGCCATCCTTCTTGATGCAGAGGAACATCGCCGATGTGAGAATCGGATCTGGAACGCGCATCAACGTCTTCCGTCGATCACCGTATACCCACCTCTCAATGCCACCGATCCTTCGGTCGCAGTACAACCTGCTCGACAAAGCACCTGTTCCTTGCCCGCAGGCTGGCCGAACGGTTCCCTGAGACCGAACCGCTGATCGTCCATCGTGTCTACCGACTCGACCACGCCCTCGGCACGAGAGCGCTACGGCGAGCATGTCGCAGACACCGTGCCCAGGGACGGCTGTCTGGTCGACGTCCATAGGTACTTGACGATCCGTGTGGGCAGCCAGCGCGTCGCAATCGACGCGACGTTCCCCGGCCCGCGATGGGACGGGAGCTCACCGCTCGCGTTGGCGTGCGGACCAGGAGACGACCATCCCGCCAACGAAGATCCAGACGCCGAGAAGCGAGAACTCGAGCGCGAACACTGCGACCCCGCTATCCGCGAACCGTTCATCGCGGCGTTCTCGGCAGCTTGATCGCGATGGGCGATCTGGAGTTGGTGATCTTCGACTGCGACGGCGTGCTCGTGGACAGCGAGGTCATCTCTAACGAGATGCTCGCCCGCGCCCTGACCGCCGAAGGGTTGCCGACCACGCTCACGCAGGCCCGCCGCGAATACCAAGGACTGCTGCTCGGAGAGGTCGTGCAACGCGCACAGCAGAGCCTCGGACGAGAGCTGGCCGGCGATTGGGTCAAGCGGTTCGAGCGTGACCGCGCCGAGGCGTTTTATCGAGAACTGCAGTCGGTCCCCGGCGCAGCCAGTACCGTGCAGTGCGTAAAAGATGCCGGTATCCCCGTCTGCGTCGCCTCGCAGGGCAGCCTTGAGAAGACACGGATGACTCTCGGCCTGACGGGCCTGCGCTCGCTCTTCTCGACCGGCGCGTTGTTCTCCGGACCGCTGGTGCCGCGCGCCAAGCCCCACCTCGACCTGTTCCTGCACGCCGCCGCGACAATGGGCGCAAGACCCTCACGATGCGCTGTGGTCGAGGACACCGTCTCGGGCGTCACCGCGGCCGTTGCGGCCGGAATGCGCGCCATCGGCTATGTCGCTGACAGCGACGAAATCGCGCTGCGCAGCGCGGGCGCCGAGATCGTCCGCGATCTCACCGACCTACCAAACATGCTCGCGATCTAGCGCGATCCTCTCTGGCGGCTCCTCTGGCAGTCGCCTGGCGCTATCCGAGCAGACTGCTCGACGAGGTTCGAGCCGTTCGGCAGCTCGTCGTGCCGCCAGATTCAGCGCGTTTTCGGGGCCGCATCCAGCCGCTTCTGTGGGCCTATCTACTCATCAATCTCGGGACAAAATCCCGGGACAAGTTGGGTCGCATCTCCTGTCCCTGCCTGGTAAAATGGCTGATTACCAGGATATTTCTAAGCGCGCCCTGAGAGATTCGAACTCCCGACCTTCGGTTCCGTAGACCATTTCGGGGGTGGTGTGGGGTGTCGTGTAGGTGGTCGATTTGGCCCTAATACTGACGATTCGCCAGTCGGCCTACCCAGGCTATGGAGTCGAGTGATGTGGGCCTTGTTTGCATTTTGTTTGCACCCTCGCGCCTCGATCGCCTACGAGCCCTCAGCCAAGCGGGCGACGAATGTGGCCGGATCGAGCACCTCGATGCCCTGGAGTTGTGCGTCCAGCAGGTCACGATCGAGGGACACGAGCGCGTCTGCCGCGCTGCTCCGCATCAAAGCCACCAGATAGTCGTCCGCAGCGTCACGTACCGTCGGCGGCGGCGTGGCAGCATCGGTGTGCCACTCGCACCGCGCCCTGAAACCGTCCACGTATGCTTGCGCTCTGCCTCCGCCGCCCCATCGTTCGAGCTTTGGCCTGGCCAGCACATCGCTCAGCTCAGCGAGCAAGCCGGGTGAGGCGACCAAAACGAAATGCTGGTCGCGCCACGCATCGACAAGACGTCCGGGACCGGCGGTGGGATCGCCGATGAATGCCGAGACAAGGACGCTCGTGTCGACAACGGCTCGGATCACGCCGCGTGTGAACGCGCGGACCGCACAGCCTTGACCTCTGCCACCGCAAGGCGCTCAGCCTCATCAAGGCTGAGCGTCCCTTGCGCACGAGCGTCATCGAGGGCGCGCAGGCCGAGATAGACCGATAGCGCATCCTCGACGACCTGCTCGTCGGTCTTCTGCTCGCCAGCGGCATCCTCATGACGTGCTCGTCGCACAAGGGCCTCGTCTAGCGGAACGGTGATCTTGGTCGCCATGGCCTAAGAATACCGTGACTCAATCGGATCGTACAGCACTAAGGTGACACTGCATCGGATAGCCGAGGCCTTCTACATCCGGGCCTGCCGCCTTGATACTCCTGTCATTGCGGGCGAAGTTCCATCGCCCCTGCATAAGTCGGCGCCACGCGCGGTCACCGCCACCAGTCCAGACTTCCGGCCTTTCGCATAGTCTGAGACACGTGAAGAGTGCAACGAACTCGATAGGCGGCGGCTCGCTCTGGCGGCGTTGGGACCCACATATCCACACTCCGGGGACCACTCTCAACGACCAGTTCAGCGGGCCGGCGTTGTGGGACGAATATCTCACGAGAATCGAAGACGCCGCGCCAACAGTACAAGTACTCGGAATCACGGATTACTGGAGTCTCGACCACTACGAGAAGGTTTGCTCGTATCGAGCTAACGGGCGACTTCCTAACGTAGCGTTCATTTTCCCGAATGTAGAGATCCGCTTCGCGATCGGTACATCTCGTGGATCGCCGATCAACGCACATCTGTTGATCTCTCCAGAGGACGCGGATCACGTCGCTCGGGCACGGAGCTTCTTGGCCAACCTAACATTCAATGCCCACAATGAGTCGTATCGCTGTTCTCGCGAGGATCTGATCCGCCTCGGCCGAGCGCACGATCCGAGCTCGGATACGGACGAGCAAGCGCTCGTCGTCGGGGCAAACCAGTTCAAGGTCACCGTGTCGGATCTCAGCGCGGCGCTTAAGGACAGCGAGTGGGCTCGGAGGAACATCGTCATCGCGATCGAGGCCGCTTCCAGCGATGGCACGTCCGGCCTGAAGAAGGACGCCTCGCTCGCAGCCCTGCGAACCGAGATCGAGCGCATGGCGGATGTAGTCTTTTCAGCGAAGCCCTCCGATCGAGAGTTCTGGCTCGGCAAGGGATCGGTGCCTGTCGATGCAGTCATTGAGACCTACGATGGGGTCAAGCCGTGCCTGCACGGAAGTGATGCACACGATCTCGATAGCGTGTGCATGCCTGACCTCGATCGATTCATGTGGATCAAGGGTGACGCGACATTCGAGTCGCTCAGACAGGCTTGCATTGAGCCAGAAACGCGTGCATTCATTGGGCCGAACCCATCGGAGGGAGCGCTTCCCTATAAGGTCATCGACTCGATCGAGCTTGAAGGGGCACCTTGGTGTACGGCCAGTCGGATCCAGCTAAATCCCGGACTCGTTGGGATCATCGGAGCCCGCGGGTCAGGAAAGACAGCACTTGCTGATCTGATCGCGACAGGCGCTGAATCCCCTGAGAGTCACGAAAATGAGCGTTCGTTTCTCCGACGCGCCGCCTCTCACCTTTCTGGCCTACAGATCAAGCTCGCTTGGGGTGACGGAACCGAGACACTTGGGAAACTAGACCAATCCGATGACGCAGACGTTGAAGGCGCCCGTGTGCAGTATCTCTCACAACAATTCGTAGAGCGGCTGTGTTCCGCGGACGGGGGCATAAACGATGAGTTGCTAGATGAGATCGAGCGCGTGATCTTCGACGAGCACTCCGCCGAGGACCGAGCGGGCGCTGCAACCTTCACTGAGCTTCGCGACATGCGGGCAAGTCGCAGCCGACTTGCCCAACGCCGCAGTCGCGAAGCACTGACTGCCGCTGTCGAGGAAATGTTTGAACAGCATCGCAAGCAGGCTGAGCTTCCGGCGCTAAAAGCGCGGCATACGGCCGATACAGGGACGATCGCGAGCGACAAGAAAGCTCGGCTTGCGCTTCTCGGAACCGGCCTTGACGATCGCACCAAACGCCTTGATGAAATTCTAAAAGCGATCGACCGCAGGCTGCAGGAACTTGACGCCGCTGGCCGTCGCAAACAGGCGCTCGACCAACTTCGAGACTTCGTTACTGACTTCCGTGAGAGGAAGACCCAAAGTGAGCTTGCCGATCTCCAACGACGACATCTGGACGCGGGGCTTCGTCCTGATGACTGGTCGGCATTCGAGCTCGTCTTTACGGGTGATGTCGATGGCGTCCTCGATCGGCACGATAAGGAGAACAACCGACTTCTGACCGAACTCAAGGGGGCACCGGTGGCTGAGCAACCAGCGTCACCATACGTTGCCGACGACGCTGATCTCTCGAAGGTGCCCCAGGCCGCGCTCACGAGAGAGGCCGAACGACTCCGGGAGGTAATCGGGATCGATAAGAAGAAGGCCGATCAACTTAAGGCGCTTGATCGCAAGATCGCCCGAGCAGAGTCGGCACTGACATATCTAGGTGAGCAAATCGCTGACGCCGAACAATCAAAGGACCGTATCGACGAGCTAAAGAAGCGGCGCAAGCACGAGTACGGAAATGTGTTTGAGGCGCTCCTACATGAGGAACGCCAGCTAACCGAGATGTACGCGCCGCTAGGCGCCACATTGAACAGCGCCGGTGGAACGCTCGGCAAGCTTAGCTTCGTAATCCGCCGTGAGGTGGACATAGAGAGTTGGGCCAGTGCTGGCGAGGCACTTCTAGACCTCCGTAAGTCGGGACCGTTCCGGGGCCAAGGCGCTCTTGCAAAAATCGCTCGCGATGAGCTCCTCTCAGCGTGGGAGACAGGCTCTAGTTCTGAGGTCGCCACGGCGATGGCGAACTTCCGAGACCAGCATAACGCCGGCCTGATTGAGCATTCGCCGGTGCACCGTGAGGACCGGGCGCGATTCTGGCAGTGGGCCGCCAGCATTGCACGGTGGCTCGACGACACAAGCCACATCAGCATCACGTATGGCATCCAGTACGACGGGGTTGATATTGAGCAACTTTCTCCAGGGACACGCGGAATCGTGCTTCTGCTGGTGTATCTGTCTATCGACCAGGGGGATGATCGGCCGCTGATTATTGATCAGCCCGAGGAGAATCTCGATCCGAAGTCGATCTTTGACGAGCTGGTCGACCGTTTCCGTGAAGCAAAGCTGCGGAGACAGGTGATCATCGTGACCCATAACGCAAACCTAATCGTCAATACCGACGCTGACCAAATCATTGTTGCGTCCGCAGGATCTCACCGCCGCGGAAAGCTTCCGAAGATAAGCTACATCGCGGGAGGCCTGGAGGATCCAAAGATTCGGCAAAACGTGTGCGAGATTCTGGAGGGTGGTGAACGAGCTTTCAGAGACCGCGCGCGCAGACTAAGAGTTCATTTGCCGCGTTGAAAGCGGAGAATCCTAGTAATCCTTATACTCCCCATTCGTCGCACCGAGCCGATTCACTGCTCACGACGCGGCCCTGCTCGGCCAAAGCCGTCGCAGCTCTTTCAATTCGGAAGCGGAGAAGTCGATCTCTCCGGACACGGCGGCCATGGTCGTATCCCAACTTTGATGCGTGTCGTCACGAGGCGAGAGCATCGCAGCGACGGTAGTCAACTGCTCAACGTCCTTCCGCGCGGAAAGGGCATCATGGTGTCGCAGCTGCGTCCAGCAGCCAAAGAGGTCTTGCAGCTCCTTGCGGAAGGGACTCGAACAGACGACAAAGCCAAGGTGGGCTTGGCCAGCTGGGCCACGCACGCTCCTCATCTTCCAAACTACGTCGTCGGGAACGTGCTTCAGCACCTCTGCCATCGACTCCAGCATGAACCGACCGATGTCTGCTCGCATTCCAACCGGCAGTCGGTCAAACTCAGCCAATGCTCGGAGTCGATCCTTCTCATCTGCCGCAATGGGAACGGTCGCTGCGATGGCCTCGAAGATCTCTCTGACCATATAGTGAGCCTCGATATTGGTGTTCGCGGCTGGCGCCAAAGGGAGGAGTGGAGTGGACACTGGTTTGCCAAAACTAATGAGCTCCGGATCGAGGTCTCCAGGCGTGGCTTCTGAGTCTGCGAGTGCGAGATCGTAATAGCGCATTGACTCCGTACCTAGCTCGATCGACTCTCCAGCAACTCTCTCCAGATACTGAATCACTGCATACGTTGACTTCAACTGGTCAAAAAGGAACTCCCAATCACGGCGCAACAAGACGATCGCAGGAGCCTTATCAAAGAGCGGCGGCTCGACGTTGTCCGGTGGGTCGGGGTGGTCGACAACCACAACCACCAGCCAGCGATATTCGTTGCCATCAACGATCACCTCTCGACCGCGCAGATTTGTAAGCTTGGCCGGTCGCTGCTTTAGCTGCCGAATCGTGCCCGAACCTTGCGACAACGCCTGAGCAGTTTGCTTGAGTATCCAGCGACTCTCCTTGTCCGGATCACCAGCGTCACTGCTTCGGCTCTTCACCTGCAGTACTGCGCCCAGGTCGCCAACAAGAAGAATGCCGTCTCCGATCTCTCGCGTACCCGATCCAACCCGTTGCTGGAGAGGTCTATAGACGAAGTCTGGCATCCCCCAGAGAACGGCAGCATCATGGGTAGCAGCCTCCGCCGCGTAGCCCTGACTGCGGGCATCCCTGGGCAACGGAGACGCGGTGGGAATTCTCCGGACGATGGTCTTTGCGCCAGTCCTAATAAAGAGTGTTGCACCCTCATCGAGGTCGGGCGGTGCGATTGCGCCATGTGGAGTCCTGATCGCATCGACGGTGGGATCCAAGCAGCAGCGCTTAAACTTCTTGCCGCTGCCGCATAGGCAAGGATCATTTCTTCCTGGGGATCTAGTCATCCAGACCAAGGTAACCTATCGCACGCCATCCTTTGGGCCATCTCACACGACCGCAAGAAGCGACGCCTCAAAGCCTATGTTACCGTGACTCGCAATCCTGCAAGCAACCCCAGTCCAAGGAGGAGAAGTCTACGTTCAAGCAACTTCTGGGGCTAAGTTGGAATCTTTAATAAGCGGCCGTAAATAACCGCTGGTGCGATTAGGAAACCAATATTTGGTCGGTTTGTCCGAGCTTCAATCACCATTTAGGTTTGAACAATCAAAGCGGCTCACCTAGATCGTTGTCGAGCAGGTGGACGTATGTGTCGAGCGTGAAACTCGCCGAGTGGTGACCGAGCCAGCGCTGCACCTGCACCACATTGCGACTTTCGGCGAACAGCCGAGAGGCGACCGTATGCCGGAAGGTGTGGAAGCCTGCCCATGAGACACCCGCACTCTCGCACGCTGGCGCAAGAACTCTCGTCGCAAGATTGTCAGGGTCCAGCACGGTGCCAGCCGACGACTGGAACACCAACGCACGCGAAGCGACATCGAGCGCAAGAAGTTGTTTCGCCAGTGCCGTTGAGATCGGCAGGTCGCGCCGGGAGTAGCGCGACTTGAGCGGACCAATCACAAGACCCTCGCCACGGCGGCGACGGACACGCTGACGCACTTTTATGTACGGACGAGCCTCATCAAGCACGAGATGGCGACCTTCAAACGCCAGCAGCTCCGAGCGTCGCACGCCGGTCGCGGCCAGCAGCTCGAACATCAGCCGATGGGGAGACGGAACGAGCCGCACCACCAGCTCCATCGTCTCGATCATCTCGCCCTGCTCATCTTCGACGCGCGGGAAAGGGCGCGGCCGATCCTCGTCGGCATCAATCGTCGCGCGATGAGGCAACGTGGCATCGGTCGCAGGGTTGTGGCGGATGAGGCCCTCTCGGCGGGCGGTCGAGAGACATGCCTTGAGCGGACTGAGCGCGTTACGCACGGTGTTATCCGACAGCGGCACGCGCCGCTCCTTGTCTGTATCCGTCGGAGCGTGCTTGGTCTGCTCGCATAGCCACGCGATGAAACCGGCTACGTGCCTTGGCGTGATGTCCGTTAGGCGGGTTCGCTCCGAGAAGTAGCTCAGGGCAAACCTGTCGAGCAGCGTGCGGTATTCGGTTCGGGTCTCCTCGCGGAAGCCTCTGCGGCCAGTGCCTTGGTAGCGCTCGATCCACTCTTTCGCGTACTCGTGAAGCGTAATTCTTGAGTGTTCCTCGAACTCGCCGCGTCCGATGTCGGTTGCTCGTGCGGCCTTCGCCCTGCGCGCCTCGTCGAGCGTGCGGCAAGACTCCCACCGCTGCTTGCCATCGACGCGATAGCTGAACACGTAGCGGCTGCCGCGCTTGAAGATGCCCGGTGTCCGGGTCTTCTCAAGTGGAGCAGACATGGCTCTCGCTCTGTTGGGGAGCGTGGGCGCCACTCCCGAAGGAGCGACGCTCACGGCAGGATCGGGCGCTCATCACACGGACAGGCGGTCTGCTTAGATCGCCGCCCGTGACGCGCAGACAACCCGCTTGTTGATCCGAGTGAGAAGCCCCAGCGCGTCCAGTTCGGCAATTGCGTCCACGACCTCCAGCCGGTTTCCCTTCTCGCGGACCAGCTCCTCCACTGTCCACGGCCGGTCCTCGGCCAACAGCGAGGACAGGACTCCTTGGGTGTTCGTGCTCATGGTTCCTCCTTTGGTTGGAGGCCCCGGGAGGACTGCTCTGGCAGGGAAGCCAAGCCGTCTGACTGGTAGCTTGACTGGCGTGCCGGGAGTTACAGCTCACGGTGCCACGGCGCCCGGATGAGCCTCTCATCGCGGGCGCCAACTTGTATGTATGTTCGATCGGGTCGAGCCTAGCGCAACTTAGCCCAACTGTAAAGGTAGTCGAGAGATGTCGCCCACCCGTCGTCGAGCAGAGACAGATACCGATGCCTACCGCATCCTCGGCAAGGCGCTGCGTGAACTGCGCGAGCAGGCCGGACTCACCCAAGAGGCGCTGGCGGCACGAGTGGACATCGGCGCTACATACATTTCGCAGGTCGAGAACGGACACCGCGGCATCCGCTGGCATACCCTCCTCGCTTTCCTGCGAGCGCTCGACGTTGATCTTGGCCAGCTCGGCGAGGCCCTCGAAAAGCAAGAGCACCACTCCACCTAAGAATCTCATCGAGATCATCCGGCTCTTCCTTCGACGTAGGCGTCGAGGTCGTCGCAGTGCAGTAGGACCCGGCGTCCGTCGCGGCGGGGGTGGAGCTTGCCGAGCGCGATGAGGTCGTAGATGCGGTCCTTGCCGCAACGAAGCCGCTCGGCCGCGTCGGTCACATTCAACCAGGGGGACACTGGTGGCGCGACTGGGACAAGCATGGCAGCGCGTTGAGCGATCTCGGCGAGCTGCTCGTCGGTGAGCCTTACGGTCAACTCGATCATCGCCCTGGCACCTCCTTTCACGACTCGCGGATCACAGGGAAGCGATTCGTCCCTTTCTCTTAATGACCGTGAGACCGGCAAAGCGGCCAACAACTTTTGCCGCGCTCGTCGCTCACCAGCTCTCTCCGTCCGCTCTTCGACTCTCCAGCGACCGTCTCACCGACCGTTCTTGCGGTCCCGCGCCGGACCCGTAGCGCGCTAGCTTCGTCGCGCTGACGGCGCTCCAAAGCGCGTTGCAGACCAGATGCACTGTGATGCTTGGGGACAGTGATTGCTGTGCCGTGAGGCGTGGTGGTCGCTGTGTTCTCGGCGTTCCCTGAGTGGACGTCGGGCCTGGTGTTCAGGCTGGCCCCGGTGGCGATGGACGTGACCCTCACATGCACTGGCCCCGCGTGTCGCGTGGTGCCCTTTGATTTGTCCGTCTGTTGCTGCCGGTCCCGGCCTGGTCCCCGCTTGTGGCCTGATCAGAAGCCTGTCCGCCCCGGGTGTGGGGCGTGACTCATCACAGTCCTGCCCTTCGCGGTTCCGTAGTCCAGGCCGAGCACCGACAGTCAAACCCCCATAGCAGGAGGTCGTATTCATGCTGGCAGACCAAGCCGACCATGTGCTCGGCGTCGATACTCATCGCGACTCGCACTCAGCCGCGATCCTTGCCGCGGACACCGCGGTCGTGCAAGGACAGATCACGATCGCCGCTAACGAGCGGGGATATCGCCGGTTGTTGCGCTTCGCTTGTGAGAATGCTCCGGGCCATCGCGCGTGGGCGGTCGAGGGGACGGGCAGCTACGGAGCGGGACTGACCGTGTTCCTGCACCGAGAAGGCGAGCTGGTCCTCGAGGTCGACCGTCCCCGCCGGCCCGCGCGGCGTGACCGAGCGAAGTCCGACGAGCTGGACGCGATCCGCGCAGCACGCGAGGCCCTCACACGCGAGCACCTCGCGCGACCGCGCCAGCGCGGCGAGCGAGAGGCACTACGCGTGCTGCTCGCGACCCGTGACAGCGCCGTGAAGTCAAAGCGAGCAGCAATCGCACTGATGAAGGGCCTGCTCGTCTCAGCCGCACCGTCGCTGCGCGAAGGACTGCGCAGCTTGCCTACCCGCGAGCAGCTCGCGCGCTGCGCTCGTCTGCGGATCAGCCCCACACAAACAAGCGAACAGCGCGCCACGATCATCGCCATCCGAGCCAGCGCCCGACGAGCCCTCGCCCTCCGCGAAGAAGCCCATGAGCTCGAACGAGAGATCGAACCGATCGTTGAGCGTGTTGCGCCCAGCCTATTGGCCGAGATGGGCGTCGGGCCGATCGTCGCAGCGCAAATCCTCTGCGCGTACTCCCACACCGGCAGGATCCGCTCCGAGGCCGCCTTCGCAGCACTCGCCGGCGTCGCTCCTGTCCCCGCGTCATCAGGACAAACCGTCCGTCACCGCCTGAACCGAAGCGGCGATCGACAGCTCAATCGAGCGCTGCACACGATCGTGCTCTGCCGAATGCGAGACGACGCCCAAACCCGCGCCTACACCGCCCGCCGCCAAGCCGAAGGCCGAAGCACCCGAGAGATCAAGCGCTGTCTCAAGCGCTACACCGCCCGACACCTCTACCGCCTACTCAACGCCACACCCCCAACTCCCGCAAATAGCGAAACTTGACAGACATAGAAGCATCACGGTGCGATTGCTGTGTGATGACTGTGTGACGAAGTCGGTGGCCGCTTCGCGGTGCTCGCGGTCAATAGCTATGTGATGAGCGCAGCAAGCATCCCGGCGGCACGCGGTGGCGACTACGCCAGATATTTGGAGGGAAAGACCGTCGCTCCAGAGCGCGGCGACTACTACCTCACCCCCGACGGCGAGCTAACAGAGGCACCCGGACGATGGCTGGTAGACCCCGAGACGCTCGAAGCGCTCGGCATTCAGCCCGGCGTGTCAGCAAACGGCGAGGACTTCGTCGCGCTGATGGAAGGCCAACATCCACAGACGGGAGCGTGGTTGCGGCGTGCTGGTCCTGATGGTGCTCGCGGCGGAGGAATCGACGAGGTGTTCAGCGCACCGAAGTCCGTCTCGACGGTTTGGGCGCTTGCGGATCCGTGGCAGCGAGAGCAGATCGAGCAAGCACACGCAAACGCCGTCGAGCAGACCGTCGCCTACATGCGAGAACACGTCCCGCTCGTCCGTCGTCGCTATGGCGCTGAGGTGATCGAGGAGCCAGCGAAGGATCTGATCGCAGTCGAGTACCGCCACACCACCGCGCGCGGAGTCTCGGGCGCCAATGCGCCCGACCCGCAACTCCACAGTCATGTCGTGATCACGAGCGCTGTACGCGCGGATGATCGGATTGTGGCGGTGGCGTCGCGGCCTGTGTTTCGCGCAGCTGGCGAGCTGGGCGCGTTCTACCGCTCCGCGCTCGCTCAAGAACTCGTCGCACAGGGGTATCCGATCGAAGGAGGGACCGGCATCCGGCCGAGCAGCGCGCATGGCAAGCACTACGCGCCGGGGAACCAGAGCGCGCAATGGCCCACTACAAGGCCCAAGGACGGCTCCACCTCGCCGACACCCGCGACCAGGCCGCCGAGAACGCAGTCCAAGCATGGGCACAACTCACCAGCGAAGTCAGGATCGACAGAGTCGCGTTGATCGCCGACTCCTCGAACCAGGAGATCGACAGGCTCAATGCCCGAGCCCAACACATACGCGCCCAACGCGGCGAACTCGGCGCCAACGAACTCCCACTCTCAAGTGTCCATTACGGGCTACGCCAAGGCGACCGGGTCGCGTTCATCACCCAACACCGCCTATCCGGCCTGCCGCGCGTCGAGAACGGCACGCGCGGCCAGGTCACGAACATCGACCAGGATGGGACGCTCACGCTCACCCTCGACGGGTCAGACCGCCGGCTCCAGCTCGCGCGCTCGGACGCCGACTCGCTGAGGCTCGCCTATGCCCAACACGTCTACCGTCAGCAGGGCGCGACCGTAGACCGCTCAGTCGTGCTTACCGGCGGCTGGCAAACAAGCCGCGAGACCGCCTACGTTCAAGCCACTCGCGCCCGCCACGGCACCGACTGGTACCTCGCACGCGACCAACTCGGCGACGAAGGACAAGACCCCGAGCGGATCGAACGACTCGCGCAACGGATGAGCAACAGCCGCATATACACACCATCCATCGCCTATGACGAGCTACGGGATGCTGCCCGGCGCCCCACCCGCGACCCGCTAAGGATCAGCCGTTCCGTCGCTCCCTTGCGCAGACTAATGGCGCTGCCAGAGCGCGATCATGATGGCGAACTCGAACGCTGACTAGACACGAATAATGTCGAGGGTTGATGATCCAGAAGAAGGACCAATGAGACGACGGCAAAGAAGATCACGGAAGAAGACCACAGCGCTTAAGCGAAGCGAAGAACGTTTTGTCAATGCGGTCTTGAAGAATCTCGACGCCGATCTGGCGGCCGGACGCCTCACGGGTCCGCAGGATCTTCACGACCGCGTGATGGCAGCAATGACGGCGAAACCACCACTGGCTTTGCACCGCCACCCGCATCACTTCAGGCGCTTGATGCGGAAGACGATTGCGCGCGTGGTGCAACCTTCCGTGATACTCGTCATGGAAGGTGCAGCGAAAGACGCCCGGCGAGAGTTGGCACAGGATAAGGATGAACGCATCGGCTTCGAAGCGAGACTTCAGGAGCGGTGGGGCGAGGCACTCGGCATGCTCACCTTGTTCCGATTTTGGTGCCTCGAAGCTGGGATCGCTTTCCATGAACGGCATGAACAGACAGAAGATGATTGGGTCCACGCCGCGCTTACCCGGCTCCACGCTAGAGCCTGTCTCATCACGGCAGAGATCCTTGTACTCCTACGTGCTGGCTTTGCGTCCGGCGCGCACGCCCGCTGGCGGAGCGCGCACGAGATCGATGTAGTCGCCCTCTTGATCGCGGAGCATGGCCAAGATATTGCCGAGCGGTATCTACTTCACGAGGTCATTGAGAGCCATCGGGCAACGGCTGACTATCAGCAACACGCCGTACGACTGGGGTATGAACCTCTGACGGCACAGGAACTCGCAGATTTGGAGACCACCAAGGAAGCACTCATTGCGCGCTTCGGCAGCGCCTATTCAAGGCCATACGGGTGGGCCGCTAACGCGCTAAACAACGTTGATCCAAAGTTCGGCGATATCGAGGCAGCAGTCGCTCTGGATCATCTACGCCCGTACTACCGGATGGCGTCCTACCCGACGCATGCGGGACCTAAGGCCATCGCATTTGATCTCGGGCTGAACGACGACCACGATGTAATGCTTGCGGGACCGAGCAATGCAGGCCTTGCGGACCCTGGGCATTCGATAGCAATCACGTTGCTTCGGGCCACAGTATCGCTGCTTAACCGCGACCCCGATATGGGCGACCTCGTGACGATGACCTTCCTCCAAGCGACATGCGACGCTATCGGAGGCGCATTTCTTCGGGCCGATCAAGCCCTACGCGACGACGAGGAGCTGATTGCTCGGCAAGTCTGACCAGCAAACGGCACATGCCCACTACCGCATGAATCGCCGTCACGTGTTTGCACTTCTGTTCGCACCCACCGCTTTGCGGGAGGCGCGAAGCTCCCACATCAACGACAAAACCCCCGCCTTAGCAGGGGCTTCGCCCAACGCGCCCTGAGAGATTCGAACTCCCGACCTTCGGTTCCGTAGACAGACGCTCTATCCAGCTGAGCTAAGGGCGCAGAGCCGCCTAGTGTAGTGGGCCGCGTGGGAGCGCCGGGCGCCGCTCAGCCTCAAGCCTGCTCGCTCGCTGCCCTGGCCGTGACGATCCAGGTGGAGGCTGGGGCGAGTAGCTCTCCGTCGGCGGCGAATTCAGCCAGGCCCTCGCGCAGCGAGGCTTCGACCTGTCCGTGAAGGTGAGCGGCGCGATCGCCTGCGAGTCGCAGGATCTCGCCGGCGGGGCCGAGGGCCATGACCAGCTCGAGCGCTTCCTCGATGTCCTGGCCGATCGTGATCGGGATGTCACAGCGCTGGAGTGCGATGTCGGTGAAGCCCGCGAGGCCGAGAATCTCGCTGGTGGTGTCAGCGTCGGCCATCGAGAAGGGCCCCGGGCCGCATGTCGGCTCGTCGTACTCCTCGGGGCGCTGCACGATCCCCTCGACGATCGTCTGGGCACGGTAGAGCCAGTCGTTGTCGATCCGCCGGCGCCACACCACCATTACAAGCTTCCCGTCGGGCACAAGCGCCTGCCGGACATTGTGCATCGCGGCAACCGGGCTCGCGAAGAACATCGTCCCGAAGCGGGAGAAGGCCATATCGAAGCCCTGCTCCTCGCCAAGGCTTTGCTGGACATCAGCTACTGAGAAAGCGTGCGTTGGCAACCCCGGCTTCGCCCGCCTCGTGGATCGCGTCTTCGATGAAGCGTGGAGCGGCGTCGACGCCGACGGCCTCGCCGCCCGGGCCCACGAGTCCGGCGATCCGTTGCGTGGTGTCCCCAAAACCGCACCCGATATCCAACACTCGATTTCCCGGGGCCGGGGGATGCAGCCGCAAAGCCTCCTCGCCATGGGACCCCAGACCTGTCGTAACCGTCTCGCGGAAGCGCACGAAGCGGTCGTACAAGGGGCCGTCCCACGCCCTGATCGCCTCGTCGTTGGCGCTCAACTGCTGCTCGGATGCGGTCGTGCTCATGGCTTCTCCTGCTCGAACGTCCATTATCACCTCAGACAGCTATGGGCAAGCGTACTCCCGGCGAGGTCTTTGCGAGTGCTGGGCGCCGTGAGCCGCACTGAGGCGTGGCGGCATCGCTCTGTCCAATCAAGAGCAGAGAATCCTTTTCGCGACGGCAGGCCTCTTATCTACGGCGACACCCAGTCGACCTGAACAGGAGGCTTATCATGACCATCGCCATCTATGCGCGCAGAGTGTCCACGTGTCTTGCTGTGCTCGGCCTTGTCCTTGGCCTGTCGGCGTCGGCGTCGGCATCGCCGATGATCACGTTCAAAGTAAAGGCCTTGCCGATCCCGGGCTTCCCGGGCACCGGCGACATCCTCGGCGCTGGCGCCCTGTTCCAGGGTGAAGGCACCATATCGGGGACCGAATACGGTGGCTCGCCACCGCCGGTAACTGAGATCAAGGTCTACGCACCGGCAGGCATGAAACTACACCCACAGGGGTTCGCAACTTGTTCGAGCGCGATCCTCGAAAGCCACGAAGTGCAGACGTGCCCGAAGAAATCGATTGCGGGCCCGAAGGGCTTCGCGGTCGGCGTCGTGAGCTTCGGAGGCGACCGCGTAGAAGAGACTGCGTCGGTGCAGCCATTCTTCGCTCCCGGCGGCAACCCGGAGTTCTTCGTGGAAGGTAGGACGCCGGTCGTGGTTGAATTCCTCGCGACGGGCCACGTCGTCAGCTCCTCCCCCCGTTCGGCCTGGAGTTTCTCGGTGAAGTGCCGCTGATCGAAACGGTGCCCGGAGCGCTCGACGCATCATTCCTGAAAGGCACCATCAGGGTCGGCGCCGCATACAAGCATGGTAGGAAGACGATCTCCTACGTCACGATGCCGAAGACGTGCCCGAAGGGTGGCTTCCCGGTGAAGGTGGAAGTGAGCTTCCTCGGCGGCACAACTGCGGGAGCCTCGTACAAGATGCCCTGCCCCAAGAGGTAATCTCGCCATGGTCATCATTATCTACTTCATCGCAGCGGCGGTCGTTGTCTGTGGCTGTCTCTTCTTTATCATGAGAGTTCGCTCTCATGAGTAGTCGCGCCAGTTGGTCTTGGCCGACCGAACAGGTCGTCAAAGCGGCCCGACAGGGTGATCCCCGCGCGATCGCGATACTCCTCGACGGCTCCCACGCACACGTGCATCGCTTCGCCCGTACTCTCTGCTCGACACCCGAGGATGCAGAGGACGCAGCGCAAGAGGCCCTGATCGTCCTGTATCGAAAGATCGGGACACTGCGCGCCGCCGCGGCACTTGCAGCGTGGATGTTCCAGATCGTGCGCAACGAGTGCATCCGCAGATCGCGGATCGCGCTCCGCAGGCCTATCCCCGCCGCTACGGTCGAGCCATCCGCCGAAGACGCCGCCCTGGCCCGCCTGGAGATCGAGCGGATCGTCGACTCCATCGCAGGGCTTCCCCCCGAGCAGCGCTCCGTCCTCGTTCTACGTGACATTCAGGGTCTATCGGGGGCGGCGACGGCTCAGGCGCTGGGTCTCAGCCGTGCAGCGATGAAGTCACGTCTGCATCGTGGACGCGAAACACTCCGCTCACGACTCCGAACGCCAAACGACACGACAAACTATGGAGGCACCGTGGATGCTTGACCGTGACCGAATCGCTCTCGCCGGCACCTCCGTCGCCGCCCACCTCACGCGCGGTGCGATTGGCTTCGGGCTGATCACGGCGGCAGTCGCATTGACTCCGAGCGTCGGCCTAGCTGCGCTCCTGCTCGCACCCCCCGGCATGGTCGCACTCCGCGGCTGCCCAATGTGCTGGATCGCCGGTCTGGTCCAGACCATCTCCGCCGGACGACTGAAGCGCACCTGCACCGAGAACAGCTGCACGCTGCACCCACCCGGCTGGAGTTGACGCGCTTCGCCATCACTACAAAAACGGAGAGGGAGGGATTCGAACCCTCGAACGAGGTCAACCCCCGTTACGCGATTTCCAGTCGCGCCCATTCAACCGCTCTGGCACCTCTCCATGGCTTGCGGAGCGCAAGCGGTCCTCAGAAGGCTACGACACGCGGGCGCTCGGCGTTGGTAGGCTTCCGCCCATGCTTCTCGCCAGCGCAGCCGTCAGCAAGGACATTGGCCTGCTTGCCACGTTTCTCGGGATCGGCTTGATCGTGAACGTGATCGTTGTGTTCATCGCCGTCCTGGTTCGCGGCGAGCATCAACAGAACCGGCGCTAGCGCGCGTCTGGGTCGCCTCTCGGCCGAGGGGCGGGCGGCGCCGGCGGCCCAGAGGAACCAAGAGGCGAGACTAGAGCACGTAGACGGGGGTGCCCACGGGGGTGCGCGAG
>CAVUNX010000007.1:0-258207 GCA_963742945.1 uncultured Solirubrobacterales bacterium
ATCGCCCGAGATACATTGCCTCTTTGCTGGAACGAATGAAGAAAAGTATCCGTTTTGTAGGCGAAGGGTTACTCTGCGCGACTTCTGCCGACTTAACCATGCGTGTCAGAAACCGCGTGTTAGTCGAAAGAGCCTACGACTTGCTCTTGTGATTGTTGTGTAGGTGGGTGGGCGCTGTTGCCCACCCACCTACACTCAAGTCAGGCGCTCCGTCGGGCGCAGTCCTTGAACCCCGCGCGCTTGGCGGCGGATAGGATCTGTTGCGTCGCCCGTTCAAGCTTGATGGGCAGAGGCTCGGCTTCTTTGAGTTTGCCTGCCTTTGCGACGCCACCGTCGCTGTCATCGCGTCCGCTATGGCCTGCGTGCCGGAGACGATCTGGTTCCAGTCCTTGGCGATGGAGGCTGGAGGGGTGAGCTTGCGCATCTGAGCGGCGGCGGCCTGGTCGTAGGCGGCCACCGGTGTCAACACGTCTGCGTAGGTTCTCTGGCCGCGCCCCGACCGTCGTCGAGAGACGCTTCTGGTTGAGGCGTTGGCAGATCGTGTCGGCCTGCGCGATCAACTCAGCTCGTGTGAGCGGTCCGGTCTGAGTGGAGGGTTCTGTCGGGGAGGATTCGGTGTGGCTCGTCGAGGATCCGGTTGGCGTGGAAGCGGTCCCGCTCGATGTTTTCGAGGACCCGCCGCAACCGGAGGCCGCGATTGAGGTTGTGGCCAGCGCGACGGCGACCAATCTCAGATGGTTCATCGTGCTCCTCCCTATCGTTTGAGTTCTGTGACTTCGAATCGTACTGCGGATGGGGCCGGTCCGTCAATCGAGTCAGAAACAAGGAATGACGCTCACCGGGTCTGATCTGTTCGTGCCGCCGGTGGATTGCAGACGGATTGTGAGACTCAGGAGACGCGCCATGTTTCAAAACTTGACATGATGCTAGATATGCCAGCGTGCGCCGAGATCTCCACTGGCGATGAGGGAGGAAAGAGCCCAAGATGAGAGGTCGGCTCACGTGGCTGGCGGTCGCGCTGATCGGGTTTGGCGTCGGCGCGTGCGGCAGCGCGGGCAACGGCGCCGGCTCGACCTTCAGCACCTCGAGCGCCGCCGCGACGAGGACGCGTGTCGCGGCGGTCGGTGCGGGCGCCGATGCCGCGCAAGGCACGGCGGGCTATCGCAACGACGGCGACAACGACCCCAGCGACGACGGCGATCCCGACGACCGTGGACGCGGACAGATCGAAGACGACCACGACGGCTCCGAAGACAACCTGGACCCCCAGAATGACCGCTACCACGACAGGGACGACGCGAAGTCGGTCGCGTTCGGAGTCGCGGCGAGCCCGGCCGACGACGGGGCGGTGAAGACGCTGGTCAAGCGCTACTACGCGGCGGGCGCCGCGAGCGATGGCGCCAAGGGGTGCGGGATGATTGCGCCTGGCATAGCCAACTCGATCGTCGAAAACTACGGTCGCGGGCCCGGGCCCGCATACCTGCGCGGAGCCGATAGCTGTGGGGCCGTCCTGTTCCGCCTGTTCAGGCATGAACACGCCCGTTTCGCCACGCCGTTCACGGTGACGGCGGTGCGCGTCAGTGGCGACGAAGCGTTCGCGTTCCTGGGCTTGAGCGCTACGCCCGCCAGCTATGTGGCCCTCCGCCGCGAAAAGGGCACGTGGATGATCGGCGGCCTACTCGGCGGCTCCCTGTCCTAGCCATGCTTCCCCTGACGCGATCGACAGCGAAGGAGCCCGCGCGATGAGACGGTCGCTCACGCTGCTCACGATCGCCTTCTTGAGTCTCGGTGTCGGCGCCTGCGGTGGCACGAGCGGGGGCGCTCTCGTGAGCAGGACCGACGCATCGGGCTCGCGCGCGTCGGCGGGGATGCCGACTTCCCCGAGCGGGGCTATGACGGGGAGGACGGGCCTGTGCCCCACGAGGGTCACGCCGAGGCGAACGCGGGCGAGCGGCGAGCGATGACGCTGGTCGTCAGGCTCTACTACGCGGCGGCCGTTGCCCTCAATGGCGGGAGGGCGTGCTCGCTGATGGCTCCGCAGCTTGTCAAGCCGGTCCTCGAAACCTACAACCGGCCGGGAGCCGATCCCGCGCTTCGGCGGCAAGCCGTGTTCCGTGCTGATGTCGGCACAGTCCGCGCGACTGCACAAGCAGTTGGTGGCGGAAGGCTCCACGCTCCAGGTGACCGATGTGCGCATCAAGGGCAACGAAGGCTTCGTGTTGCTGCACTCGAAGACGCTTCCGGTCGGCTTCATCTTCCTGCTGCACGAACACGGCGCCTGGAAGCTGGGCACGTTCGCCGGGTCGTTTCTGTAAGGGCATTCCCAGGCTCGAGTCAATGGATCGGAGGAACTCAACGATGAGATTGGCGCTCACGCTGTTGATGGACTCTGCTGGCGATCGGCGCGGTCGCCTGCGGTGGGGCAGGCGAGGTCAGCGAGTCGTGCCTCCTCCACAGTCGCCGTGCTCGGCGGCGACGCGACTCGGAATTTGCCCTATCTCAACTATGGCGACGCCGAGAAAAAGAACGATCACGATACGGACAACGGCGGCGGCAACCACGAGGACGGCGACAGCGACAGCGTCGAAGAATACGAAGAGACATATGACAACAACCGCTACCACGACAGCGACGACGGCGGTCTCGTTGCCGGGGGCCACGCGGTGAGTGCGGCCGACGAACGGGAGATCGCGGCGACCGTGAAGCGCTATTACGCCGCGGCGGCGGCCGAGGACGGCGCGAGCGCCTGCCCGATGATCGTCTCGATCCTCGCCGGCTCGGTTCCGGGGAAGATGACGGTCACGGTCTCGCCGGGCCGCCATATCTGCGCGGCGGCAGGACCTGCCCGGCGGTGATGACGCTCCTCTTCAGGCACTTTCATCACAGCCTCCAGTCGCCGATCGCCGTAACCGGAGTGCGCACCTTCGCCGATGAAACACATGCGCTGCTGGGCTCGAGGACGATGCCCGCAAGCACCATCGCCGTGAGGCGCGAAGGCGGTGCGTGGAAGATCGGCAAATTGCTCGGCTCACCACTGCCCGGCAGCACGCACATGAATCTCGATAAAGAGGAGCCGGGCCCGGTGAGGGAATTTCTGATCGCACTGCCGACGATCGTGCTGGTCGTCCTGGGCATCGCGTCATGCGGCGGCGCGAGCAGGGCCACGCACACTGCGTCCGCGCTCGCGCGCGAACCCCCGCCCGACGACGACCGAGGCTATGACCGTCCCAGCAAGAGCGAGGAAGACGACAACGCGAGCCTTCACTTCGGTCGCCCGGCGGACGCCGCCGACCGCGCGTATGGTCACGGGAGTCGTCCATCGCTACTACCGAGCGCGCGCCGCGCGCGACGGCGCGACCGCCTGCTCGCTGATCTACTCGGTCACCGCGGCGGCGATAACAGAAAATCTCGGTCGGCCGCCCGGCCCACCGTCCCTGCGTGGGGGGACCTGTCCCGTGGTCGTCTCGAAGTTGTTCAAGCAGCACCATACGAGGATGGCTGCCGATGTCGCGAAGCTGAGGGTCACCGCTGTGCGAGTCGGTGGCGATCAGGCGGTCGCGCTGTTGAAGCTGGGCGAGGGACGACCCGAACGCTTCATCTCATTGCGCCGCGAACGGAGGGCCTGGAAGCTCGAGACTGTTTTTCACCTTCAACACCATGATGCCCGTCTCGCCCATATATCGGAGGGTGCGTGCCTGGAGACGCCGGTGGACGGGGTTCGATATTCGCGCTGATCGTGGGCGCGCTGCTGGACTCGGTTCTCCTGGCGTGCGGCAACGCGAGTCGTGATGCCGGCTCTCCCTCGAGGGCCTCCTCCACCGCGACAGGCGCCGCCGGTACTGGCGCGGCAGCTCCCGGCAGTTACGAAGGCTATGACGACGCCGATGAAGGCGTCGGCTCTCCAGATGCGGACGACGGGCGCACCCGGGCTACGGGCACGCCGCGAATGCAGCGGACGAGCACGCTGTGACGGCGCTCGTCAAGCGCTATTACGCCGCGGGCGCCATGGGTGACGGCGCCACTGCCTGCCGCCTGATGTCACCGCGTTCGCCGGCTCGGGCGAGCTGAACTGGGCGACGCAGCCGAAGAAGCCTACCTACTGGCGCCGAGCGCTCCCAGCTTGCACGGCAAGAGCTGTGTCCAGATCATGTCGCTGCTGTTCAGGGAAGATCATCGGCGGTCGACGGCCGACAGAGCGACGCTCTACGTGATCGCTGTACGCATCGACGGCCTTCGACGGATTAACGCTGCTGGGCTTCAGGGCATCGCCGGAACGTCGTATTCCCATAGTGCGCGAAGGTCATGCCTGGAAGATCGACTCGCTGCTCGACCTGGAAATCGTGTAGATGAAACGCTCACTCACCCTGTCCGTGACCCTCTTGCTGAGCATCGTACTGGCGGCGTGCGGCGCGGCCGGCGGGGAGGACGCTCGGGGCCCCGGGCCTCCTCCAACACCGGCTCGAGCGCGATACCCCCGGCTGCTTTACCCTAATAGCGACTATGACAACGACGATTACCAGCCGCATGGCGACGACGCGGACAATGACGACCTGGTCAAGCCACGAGACAGGGACAACGACATCGACAACTCCAGTGGCAGCTACTTCGACGGCGACGACCGCATCGTGCGCGCCTTCGGGCACGCGGCGAGCGCACCCATCGACAGGCGATAACCGCTTTCGTCAAGCGCTACTACCGCGTGGCCGCCGCCCTGGACGGTGCAAAAGGCTGCGCGATGCAGAGCGCGAGCATCTCCAAATCGCTACCGGAAGTCCTCGGGACGCCGGCCCGGGCCGCCCTACCTGTCGGGCAAGACGTGTGCTGAAGTACTGACGAAGGTGTTCAGACAGAACTACCGCCAGATCGTGGTCTACGCGGCCAACCTGCAGGTGAGCAGCGTGAGGCTCGGCGGCCAGGAAGGCTATGCGATCCTGGCCTTCAAAGGCCTCCCCGGACGCGCGCTCCGCCTCTTCCGAGAACACGGCGTTTGGAAGATCGGCGCTTTGCTCGACGGCGAACTGCCTTGAGAGCCCCTGGTGAGGCCCAAACCCTCTGTCAGCTGACGGTGGCTGCCGCCATGCCCATCTGTGGGCGCGGCCGCCGGTTGGGCTCCCGTCGTCGCGATTACCCGGGCGTGCCGGTGTGGCACGAACGCGATTGCACTCTTGCGGGGTCGCTCTGAGCGCGGCTCTACTGGGCGCAAGTCGACTTCGCTGACGGTGGCGATCACTTGCTTCATTAGTAGTTGCGCGTAGCTGGCGGCGAGGCAGCGCCGTACACCTCCGCCGAATGGAATCCACGTGTACGTCCCGGCGGGTCGCTCCAGGAACCGTTCTGGTCTGAAGCGAAGCGGCTCGGGATAAATGTCGGGACGCCGGTGCACGAGGTGCACGCACGGGGCCACGGTCGTCCCAGCGGGAATGGTGTATCCGCCCAGCTCCATTGGCGCGAGCAGCTTGCGCACCACGATCGGCGCGGCGGGGCACAGTCTCATCGTCTCCTTTACGACCGCATCGAGATAGATGTCTCGTCGTCCGCCCGTCGACCTCATCCCGCAAGCGCGCGTATTGCTCCGGATGCCGCAGGATCCGCTCGAACGCCCACGAGAGCAGGCTCGAAGTGGGCCCGTCCGTCAGCAAGGTGACAAGTTCGTCCCGTAGGTCCTGCTCGGTCATCGGAGACCCGTCCTCGTAGCGCGCTTCGCCGAGCATTGCGGCGATGTCTGTTTCGTCGGTGCAGTCCGGGTCCTGTTGTCTGCGTTGTACCTCTCCAGCACCGCGTCCTCGACGGGCCCCATCATCGCCTGGTAGTCGCTGTTGTCCGCGAATCGAGCCGGCCCGGCGGCCGCCAGCAGGTTCAACCGCCGTGGGTCGTTCATCCAGTTGGTCAGTCGTGCGCAGGAAAGCGCGCAAGCGCCGCGCCAGGTCGGTCTCCACCGGCCCGAACACGACTCGCATGATCGCCTCGAGCGTGATCTCTTGCATCCTCGGCCACAATTCGAACGGGTCGCCGATCGGCCAGGCGGCGAGCTCTCGCCGCGTGACTTCGGCCATCATCTTGCTGTAGCCCTTCATCCGCTCGCCGTGGAAGGGTGGCAGCATCAGCTTGCGCCGCTTGACGTGCTCAGGCTCCTCGAGCAGCATCACCGAGCGGGGCCAAGCAAGGGTCCAAGGATCGAGTTCGCAAGGCCGACGCCCAGCACCGCATGGTCGGCCGTGAACACCTTCTTCACATCGTCGGGATCGGCCAGGATCACCCACGTACCGGCGTGCTTGACGCGAATGGTGAAGGTGTCACCAAAGTGTTTCTGACATCGATCCAGGAACGGCAACGGCCGTCGCGCCCACGCCACTGCCTGCAGCGTGCTGGGCATCCTCGGGCCCGGCGGGAGCCCCCTTCCGATGGTGTGATCCGTCAGAAGATATGGTATCGTCGCGCCGATTGTCGTGCCACCGCGCACCAGGTACCTTGAGCGGTGAAGGGGCGGACTTGCTAACCTCCGCAGATCCGGGTTCGAGCCCCGGCTGGTGCACTGGGTATCAGGCGTGGTGCGGCACTTCTCGCTCGCCTCCGCCATGGTGGCAGGCGCGTCGATCAACAGCTCGTCCTCCAGCTTGCATGTCGCACCGATCAAGAGATCGAACAGCGCGGAGGTGAAATCGGGCGGCAGGTTAACCTCGACGCCGCGCTGCAAGTACCGCTCGCGCACCTCGATCACTCGCTCAGCCTGGATCATCGGGAATGTCGTGCTCACGCTTGTAGGCTGCGACTTCGCGGCATATGTAAAACGCTCGCCCAGTAGGCTCGCGATCTGCTCATCGAGAGTGTCCAGTCGCCGGCGGAACGGCTCCAGGCCGCTTGTCCCTGTCTGGGGGTGCTCATGAGCCGCACCCGTCGAGCAGGCCGGTGGCGAACGCATGGCTGCAGCCCTCCGCGAGCGCCTCGAGCCAGTAGCCGCCCTCTTGCACGACGCATACCGGCAGGCCTGAGGCCGCCAAGACGCCGCCGATTCGCTCGAAGATGGCCGGCGGGAAGTCCCATGAGCCATGCGGGTCGCTTGCGACGATGTCATAGCCGAGCGACAGGACCAGCGCCCTGGAGGTGCGCGCGAGCTCCTCGACCGTCTCTGACAGGGCCTTCAGGTACGCGTCGGCGTCGGGTGTCTGCTCGAACTCGACGAACAGCTCGCGCTCTCCCGGCTCGACGCGGTGCCATGGGACCTCCGCGATCGTGGAGGCGTGCAGCGATCCGAGGCTGACGCTCTCGAGGGGCTCCACGATCGCGGAGGTGCCCGTGGGGAAGTGGAAGTCGACGTCGAGGATCGCGACCGGCTTCACCCCACCCTCGCACAGCGCGAAGGCGGCGGCGGCGGCCGTGTTCAGGTAACAGTAGCCGCCGAGCCACGCGGGGCCGGCGTGATGGCCGGGCGGGCGGCACAGAGCGTAGGTGAAACGCTCGCCGTCGACGATGCGCTGTGCTGCTGCGATCGCGGTGCGCACGCCCTCGAACGCGGTTGCCACGACGCCTGCCCATAGGGGGCTATCGGCGGGCAGGCCGGGGGGTGCCCACTCGGGCATCATCGTCGGCTCCTCCCAGCTGACCTGACGCAGCGCATCCAGATACTCGCCGGGGTGCAAGCGCCGCGAGGATCCTCTGCAGGTCCTCCTCGCGTACGTCCGCGGTCGTGGCGTGCACTTCCTCGTGGCGGTGGTCGCCCGTAGCTCATGCCGTGCGGCGCTCGTCGTCACGGCCCTGCATCTTGCGGCCGTGACGGTCGAGGATGAACGGGGCGCCGTCGCCGCTGTCGCCGCTCGAGACCTGCTCGACCATCAGAGCGCAATTCGCTCATAGGACCCGTCGCATGCGCATACCGATCGTGGTGAAGCCATTGTTCATGTAGAACGCTTCGGTTGCCCCGAGATGCTTGAAGCGCTCGCTTGGGAGCCAACCTCCAGGCGGGAGACCTGCCGGCGGCGTGCGAGCTCCAAGAGCGCCACCAACAGGTCCCCGCCGACTCTCATCCGCACGCCAGGCTGAATGGACCCACAGCTCCTGGATCAAGCCATAGCGACCCGGGATGCGAATTGCTAGTTGCCAGCTCACGCCGAGCACCCCGACTATGTCCCTCTGGTTCTCGGCAACGAGCAATGCGCCAGCCGCTGGATCTGAGATCAAGGCGCGCGCAGCCTCTTCCAGCGCAGAGGTCGCGGCCGGCTTGCCCCCGAGCTCGACCAGCAGCTCGCCGACACCGGCCACCACGGCCGGCACGTCGGCATCGCAGGCTGCACGCACGGTGCAGCTGAGCGCCTCCCAGCTCGAGCCCGTGCTCGCCCCGATCGGGGACGCGCCACTCACGAGAGCGTTCCCGGTCGAATCCCAAACCCAACCCGTGTCGTGAATCTCATGATGCGCTCCCCGCGAACGCGGCACTCGGCTCGAGCTGCACGGTCCACGCCTCGCGCGAATCGCTGCCTGTTGCCGCCTTTGCGATCGCCGCCATCGGTGCGCGCGCCTTCAACAGGATCTCGTCGAACTCATCAGCGGGGTCTGACTGCATCACGATCGCGCCACCCGCGCCGATCGTCGTTGTTTTGGCGCCCCCACCGGGGTGGGGGTCTGAATCACGATCGTGCGGATCACGATGCTGTAGTTGACGGTGCCGTCGAGCCCGAACCAGCCGATCGCACCTGAGTACACCCCGCGCGCCTCACGCTCGATGTCGTCGATGATCTCCATCGTGCGCAGCTTCGGTGCGCCCGTCATCGAGCCGCCCGGAAAGCACGCCCTCACACAGTCGATCGGAGGAGCGCCCCGGCTCGAGCGTGCCGACGATGTTGGAGATCATCTGGTGAACGGTCGCGTACTGCTCGATCACCATCAGCTCCGGCACCCGCACCGAGTCGACTTCGCACACGCCCGAGGTCGTTGCGCAACAGGTCGACGATCATCAGGTGCTCGGCAAACGTCTTTTCGTCCTCTTGCAGCTCCACGCGCGTCGCCTCGTCCTCGACCGGGTCCGCAGAGCGCGGCGCGGTGCCCTTGATCGGCCGCGCCTTCACGCGCCGGTCCCGGTCGACGGACAGGAAGCGCTCGGGAGAGGAGCTCACGATCGTCAGCTCGCCGAGCTTCAGGTATGCCGCAAACGGGGCCGGGTTGCTGCGCCGCAAGCCGCGGTACAGCTGCCACGGGTCGGGCGAGGCGTCGGTGTGGATCTGGTCGGTCAGGCACACCTCATAGGACTCGCCGGCGCCGAGGGCGCTCTGGCAACGGGCGATGTCAGCGAGGTACTGCTCGCGCCCGCGGCCCGGGCGGAAGATCACCGGCTTGTTTGGGGGATCTTGGGTCGTACCGGTCGTCGCCAGCTCGGCTGTGGTGCGGCGAGCCGCTCACGAACTGCCCGCTCCGCCTGCTCGAGCCACGTCGCGCGTCGGGCTCCTCGCCGGTTGCGAGCGCCATCACGTGCGTGCGCCCGTGGACGTGGTCGACCGCGATCACGCGGTTGGCGAACATCTGGACCGCGTCGGGCACGTCGGACTGGTGCGTGTTCGTGGCACCGCAGTCGGCCTTGCACTCGTAGCCGAGATAGCCCACAAAGCCGCCGATCAGACCGTGGTCGGGGTCCTGCGGGGGCTCGATCGCACGGGTCTCCAGCTCGCGGTCGAGCACCTGGAAGATCGACCCATTCTCCCTATCGGTCCCCTCGGCAGTGTGTCGCGTGACGATCCCGTCTCTCACGTCGTATTCGAGCACCAAACTGTTCGCCCCCAGCGAGGAGCCCATGTACGAGCTCTGGCCGAGCTTCGTGGAGGTGTCCGCGCTGTCCAGCCAGAAGGCGTGCTCCGCGTCGGCGAAGAGGCGTTCGAACAGCGGCTCGGTGGGCACCTCGCCCTCGATCGTGCGCGTCAGCAAGCTGACGTGCGACTCCTCGGCGCTGCGCTTGCGGCAGCGCCTGGGTGGCACGCTCGGCCGGTTCAACCGTCGCCCCCGCGGCGCCGGCGCTCGTGGGCGAGCGTGTAGAAGTTCTCGAACAGCTTGTGCCCGTGCTCGGTGCAGATCGACTCGGGGTGGAACTGCACGCCCCACATCGGCCGGGTGGCGTGTTCGATGCCCATCACCACCCCGTCGTCGGTCCAGGCGATCTCGCGGCCCTCCTCGCCGAGCGAGCCGCTCACCGCCAGCGAGTGGTAGCGCACGACCTCGAAGTCCTGCGGGATCCCCTCGAACAACCCGGCGCCCGTGTGCTTGACGGGGGAGAGGCGCCCGTGCATCACCGTCGGGGCGTAGGTGACGGTCGCTTTCAGCACGTGCCCGAGGCCCTGGTGGCCGAGGCACACGCCCAGCACCGGCACCTCGCTGGAGCGCAGGATGTCCGCGCACACGCCGAAGTCGTGCCAGCGCTCGGGACGCCCGGGGCCGGGGGAGAGCACGATCGCGTCGAAGTCCCAGCGCGACAGCGCCCTCCACGAGACCATGTCGTTGTGCACCACGATCGGCTCCTCCCCGCACGCGGCGGCGAGCAGGTGGAAGACGTTGTAGGTGTAGGAGTCGTAGTTGTCGACGAGCAGCGTGCTCATGCCCACGGCCCTCCAATCCATGCCTCCCAAGGGAGGCATGAGCCGATTTGGTGTGGGCGCCGCCGCGTGTCCAGGCGCCGCGTCATCGCCCCGCCTCCAATCCCAATCCGCGCGCACTGCGGTCCAGCAGCGTGTGGATCACCCGTTCGACGTGGCTGGAGCGCTCACGTTCCAGGTACCAGCGCGCCAGATGGCGCAGGTAGAGCGCCAGCGGCGTCACGTCGTAGCGCTCCACCGCCAGGCGCAGGTGGCGGCGGTAGATCTCCGACTGCACCACCGCCGAGCGATAGTCGGGGTCTTCGGCGGGGCGGTGGCCGGGCGAGGTGGTGAGCGTTCCGCGTGTGGCGCGCGCCCGCACGAGGTCCCAGCCGAGCGCACTCGCGCTCGGTCAAGAGCTTGCTCGTCTCGAAGTCCACGCGCGGGGTCATCGGGTAGGGCAGGAAGTAGCCGAGCGCGATCTGCGCCGGGATCCGTTCGGGCGCGGGGTGCGCGCGCAGGATCTCGCGCATCTCGGGGTCGGCGTCGATCTGCTTCTCGATCCACTCGATCAGGTCGTCGATCAACAGGCCGCCTTCGTCGCTGGAGCTGACCGCGCGCTTCTGCTGGGCCACCATCCCGTGGAAGATGTCGTGCGTGGGGTGGATGCCGCGGCTCGCGGCACCGTTCTCCGGCGGGGTGAGCTCAGTCATCAGCTGGCGGATGCAGGTCGAGTGCGCCACCCACTCGGTGCCGGTGATCTGGATCGTGGTGACGCCCTCCACGCTCGGCGTGCCCATCCAGTAGGACACGGCGCGCATGTGCTGCGTGGTCTGGCCGTCGGCGCGCACGAGCGGCATTTCCTCGAGGTGCTCGACGCCCGTGTCGTAGATCACGACGCCGTCCACGCGCCGCTCGAGCTTGCCTTCGCTGAGGCCCCGCTCGATCAGCTCGTTGCCGTCCTCGAGGAAATCGGACTCGAAGAACACCCGGTCGAACGCCACCCCGAGCCGCGCGAGCGTCTTGCGCTGGCCGGAGATCACCCAGGCGCGCGTCTTGAACCACAGCTCCAGCGCCTCGCCCTCGCCCGCCATCACGCGTTTGAGCAGCTCGTCGGCGGCGTCGTTCTGCATGCGCAGCTCGCGCGTCAGCGAGTCCTCGCGCTCGTCGATCCCCTCCTCGGCGAAGCCACCGGCCGCGACGTAGTCGGCGTAGCAGAGCCCCACGAAGTGGTCGCTCTTCTGGTCCCCCTCGGGCCACGCCGAGGTGTGGTGGCCGCTGCGGATGATCCCCGCCATCGCCTCGCCCATCGAGCGCCCCGCGTCGGAGATGACGGAGCGCCGCTCGACCTCGCCGCCGGCCTGTTCGAGCGAGGCCGCCAGCGCGTTGCCGAGGGCAAGATTGCGCAGGTGCCCGACGTGCAGCGCCTTGGTCGCGTTGGCGTCCCAGAACTGGATCGCATAGCGCCGCCTGCGGGCGAGCCCGACGAGCTCCGCTTCGTCGCCCCCGCCGGCCTCCAGCGCCGCGCCGGTCGTCTCGATCCAAGTGTCGTCCAGGCGCAGCTCCACGCCGTCGGCGGTGCGCGTGAGCGTGTCCACCCACGGCTTTCCCTCGATCCGCTCGAGCGCCTTCAGGGATTCGGGATCCTTCTCCCAATCGGGCGTGCGCGGCACGAGCTTGATGTCGAAGCTCGCGCTCGGGCGCCTCGGCGCGCGAGCGGCCCACGGGGCATGCGCCCCATCATCCCGTGTCACTTCCTCGAAATAGTCAAAAAGGTTGGTTGTCATGAGCAAGCGAAGAAGTCGAGACGAGCATAGCGAACGAGGGGCCAATTTGAGCCCTAAAAATGAGAAACATGACATGTGATCTGGAGCCCCGATTTAACTCTGACGACGTTCCGCCAAGAAGTGGGAAACAGTTGCGTGATTTTGCTTGCTTTGGGCGCTCCAGCGTGATAGGAAGCACCGGCCCCTCCAGGCTAGCCGGCGCCGGGATGTCTCTGACCTGAACTAAGACGTGCATCTCGGCGCCGGCCCACTAACACTCAAAAGGAAGTGGTTTGCGCGATGGCTCTCACGGGTTGCACAACTCTCGCGAAGGGCTGATCGCCATGCGAAAGCATGGCCAGTACGGATGGCAGTGGACGCTCTCATATACAAGTGACGGAAGCGCCCACTACACGGTGCCGCGTCGCGCCACCTGGGACCTGCGCTGCGAGGAAGCTCGCTGCACCCGCGTCAACGGGCGCATGAGTCCACGCCGGGTCCCCAGGCGCCGGCGCTGGCGGGCGGGAGGTCGCGGGCGCTGAGAGCACCACCACATCTCTCGGAAAGTTCCGCCGCACTGTGGGCTTACGATGCTCGACCGATTCGGATCTTTCAGAAGGGCGACAGATTTGTATACCGACGCTATGACCGAGGTGTAGTCTTACGCCGTGCGTGAGATACGCCTGTACGACTCGCTGAGCGGTCAGCTCGTGCCGGTCAGCGCGGGAGATGCCATCCGGGTCGAGGTGCGGGCCTCTCCGAATGGCGCCGACGGGGTCGTGGATGTCAGTCAACGCGGCCGCTCGTGCTGTTCAGCTTCCTCGAGCGTTTCCTACAGCGCGAAGGCTTCGGCACCAAGTTCCTGTTCGACTCTCCCTCCGGCGAGGACATGCTCTACGAGCTCTCCGAAGAGCACGAGCCTCTGAACGCCCGGGACCCCGAGAGCGAGCAGGATGTCGAGATGAGCCTGCTCGAGGTGTCCCGCTCGGACGTCGACCGCTGGGTGAACGTCTGCTTCGGCGCTGGCCGCGACGGTGAGGAATGGGAGCCACGGTCGCCGAGCGAGCGCATCCTGTTGAGCGACGCGCTCAACCACTTCGGCCAGTCCGCGGTCGCCCTCTATCTGCTCGGCACCCACTACTCGCTCCCGCTCGGCGACGCCTCCACGGGCCTGCTCACCGGCTCCAAGAACGCCGTGCGCATCCGCGAGGTCTCGCGGCGGCTCGTCCCGGACCAGCCGAGCCCGCCGGACATGCGCCACTACATCGAAGCCTTCCGCGATGCGCTCGCCAACGACCTCGACACCCCACTCGCCTTCGTCGTCATGTTCGAGTGGGTCCTCGAGGCCGAGCGCCGCGGCGGCGAGGTCGGCGACAACGATCTGCGCGTCATGCTCGAGGTGCTCGAGCTGGACGACCTCGCCGCGCCCGTGGGGGCATAGACTGCGGGCCTCCGTGTCCCGCTTCCGTGAGCCCCAGCACCCCGACTTCGTGAGGATGAACACCTCGATCGGCTTCGACCGGCGCCTGTGGCCGCAGGACATCGCCCAGTCGCGCGCGCACGCGGCGATGCTCGCGGCGCGAGACGATCATCTCCGAGGAGGATCGCGACGCGCTGCTGCGCGGGCTGGAGCAGGTGGGGCGCGAGCTCGAGCAAGGGAGCTTCGTGTTCGCGCCCGACGACGAAGACATCCACATGGCGATCGAGCGCCGCCTGACCGAGCTGGTGGGGCCGGTCGGCGGCAAGCTGCACACGGCCCGCTCGCGCAACGACCAGGTCGGCGACCGACCTGGTTATGTACACCCGCGAGCGCGCCGGCGGAGCGCACAGCGGCGGTGGGGGGGCTGATGGGGGCGCTGCTGGAGCGGGCCGAGCAGCACCTGGACTGGCCGTTGCCCGGCTACACCCACCTGCAGCGCGCCCAGCCCGTCTATCTGGGCCATCATCTGCTCGCCTACTTCTGGATGCTGGCGCGCGACCGCGAGCGCTTCGCGTTCGCCGAGCGCCAGTGCTCGCGCCTGCCGCTCGGCGCGGGGGCGCTGGCGGGCGTGAGCTTCGACACCGATCGCGAGCTGGTGGCGCGCGAGCTCGGCTTCTCAGGGCCGCTCCCCGAACTCGATCGACGCGGTCTCAAACCGCGACTTCGCCCTCGACTACCTGAACGCGGCCTCCACCTGCGCCACCCACCTCTCGCGCCTGGGGGCCGAGCTCGTCCTGTGGTCGAGCGCCGAGTTCGGCTTCTGCGAGCTGCCGGACGCGTGGAGCTCGGGCTCCTCGATCATGCCCCAGAAGAAGAACCCCGACGCGGCCGAGCTGCTGCGCGCCAAGGCCCCGCGCGTGGTCGCCCACCTCGCGGGCCTCCACGGCGTGATGCACGCGCTGCCGCTCACCTACAACAAGGACCTGCAGGAGGACAAGGAGCACCTGTTCGACGCCGTCGACACGATCGAGCTGGCCGCTCGCGCCGCCCACGGGATGGTCGCGGGCGTGAGCTTCAACCGCGAGCGCCTTGCGCAGGCCGCCGCCGACGAGCTGATCGCCGCGACCGACGTCGCCGATCTGCTGGTGCGCCGCGGCATGCCGTTCCGCGAGGCCCACGGGGTCGTCGCCGGCCTGGTGCGCACGGCGGTCGACAGCGACCGGCAGCTGTCGGAGCTGACGCTCGAGGAGCTGCGCGCGCACAGCGTGACTGCTGCGGCGACGAGGACTACTACGAGGTGCTCGCGCGCGAGCTCGTGGCTTGAATCGAAGGTCTCCGAGGGCGGCACCGCGCTCCCGCGCGTGCGCGAGCAGCTGGAGCTGGCACGGGCGGTGCTGGAGCAGGCCCCTCTGGGTGATGGCGGTCGCCGGCAACGTTGCTGATATCAGCGCCGGGGCGCCGGTGTCGTTCTCGCGAGCCGGCGTTCCGCCGCGCGCACACGCGCGCGTGGTCCTGCCGGTCGAGTTCTACGCGCGCCCGGTGCTCGAGGTGGCCCGCGACCTGATCGGCTGTGTCGTCGAACACCGACGGACTCGTCGGGAGGATCGTCGAGACGGAGGCCTACCACGAGAGCGAGCCGGCCTGTCACGCGTTCGTCGGGGTCACGCCGCGCACGCGCACGCTGTTCGGCGAGCCCGGCCTCGCCTACGTGTATCGCTCTTACGGCATCCACGCGCTTCTGAACGCGGTGTGTGAGCCGGCGGGTGTCGGCGCCGCGGTGCTGATCCGCGCGCTGGAGCCGCTCGTGGGGATCGAGGAGATGCGGCTGCGTCGCGGGCGGCACGCGCGAGGACCGAGCTCTGCTCGGGGCCCGGCAAGCTCACGCAGGCGTTCGGCATCGAGCTGTCGGAGAACGGGACGAGCCTGCTCGATGGGCCGGTCGTGATCCGGGCCACTCACCGCGAGGAGGCCGAAGGCGGGAACGTCGTGCGGCAGCTCGGGAAGCCGAGGGTGGTGCTGGGCACGCGCGTGGGCATCACCAAGGCGGTCGACCTGCGCTGGCGCTTCTGCGTGGCCGGCAACCCTCACGTTTCGCGGCCCGTCCCCGGCTGGCGATCGCCGGGGTGACGCTGGAGCCTCTCGCCGCGAGGCCGGCTCCGGACGCGGGAGTCAGCCGCCGGGGCTGACGCCACCGGTGGCGCCGGTCCCGCCGCCGGACTTGGAGCGGGGGGGCGTTTCCGGTGAGGGCGCCGCGGTGTGGGTGCGGGGGGCTTGGCGGGTAGGCTCGCCGGAGCTTCGCCGGCGGAGCTCGGTTCCTTTCCGGGGGCGCCCCCGCCCGAGCCGCCGGTCGATTCGCCGCTCCCTCGACCGTGCGCGGTGGATGTGGGTTCTTGCGTTTCGCCTGTGCCGCCGGAGTGCTTGCCGTCGGTCGGCGCCGCGAGGCTTCGGTGCCCGTCGGTGCTTCAGGCCCGCCGCCTGAACGCGCGGAGCCGGTCTTGGGGCCCTTGTTCGACGGCCTGTGGCCGGCGCCGGTCGTGTTCGACCTGCATCGCCGAGAGCATGAAGTCGTGCCAGATGAGCGCCGGGTAGGTGCCGCCGAGCACCGGCTCGCCGTTGAAGTCGGTGGTCATCGGGACGAGGCTGTCCGGGTAGCCCACCCATACGGCGACCGTGTACTTGCTGTCCCAGCCGACGAACCACGCGTCGCCGAAGTTGGAGGTGGTGCCCGTCTTGCCGGCCGCGAACTGACCGATCGCCGCCGCGCGGGCGGTGCCGTACTGAAGCACGGTCTCCAGCATCGAGGTCTCGGTGGTGGCCACACCCGAGCGACAGCACGCGCTTGGTGGTCACCACGTTACGGTCGTGATGGTGGCCGTCGGGGAGCGTGCGCCCGCCGGCGTTGACTTCCTGGATGCCTACCGGTGCGAGGTCGGACGGCGAGCGAGCCGCTCACGCGCTGGCCGTCGTGGGCGATCGTCTCATACGCGTGGGCCATGTCGAGCGGCGTGACGCCGACGTTCAACCCGCCGATCGTCATCGCCGGGTTGGTCGAGATCGGCGTGGTGATGCCCATCCGATGCGCCAGGCGCGCGATCCGGTGGGTGCCGACCTTCAGGCCGACTTCGGCGTAGATCGAGTTGTCGGAGTAGGCGGTGGCGCCGGTGAGCGTGTTCGAGCCGGTGTAGGCGCCTTCGTCGTTGTGCACGACGAACTTTTCCTTGCCGCTGGTGCCCGGGACGATCGAAGGTCTTCAGCTCGCGAGGACCACGACGGAGTCTGGTGAGATGCCGTCCTCGAGGGCGGCCGCGAGGTCGAACGCCTTGAACGAGGAGCCGGGCTGACGCTCGCCCTCGGTGGCGAGGTTGAAGGGGCTTTCGTTGTAGTCGCGCCCGCCGACCATCGCGCGCACCTCGCCGGTCGAGTTTTCGATCGCCACGAGCGCGGCGGTCGGGCCCGCCGGACCGGGCGAGGTAGCCGTCGACGGCCTGTTCGGCGGCCCGCTGCAGGTCGAGGTCGAGCGTCGTCTTGATGCGCAGCCCCCCGTCGAATGCGCGCGTTGCGCCGTAGCGTTCGATCACCTGCTGCTGCCACCCAGCTCGTGAAATAGCCGGCGTCCACGCCTTCCACGAGCGGCTGATGGGGCAGCTCGATGTCCTTGGGCGCCGGCAGCGCCTGGCTGACGCTCTCTTCGTAGTCGGAGCGTCGCAGGTAGCCCTGCTGGAGCATCTCGGACAGCACCAGGTTGCGTCGCGCCCGTGTCGGCCATCGGGTTTGGTGACGGGGTTGTAGAACGTCGGGGACTTGATGATCCCGGCGAGCAGCGCCGCCTCCCACGGCTCGAGCTCCTGAACGCAGAGCTTGTGTTCGGGCGTGCCGCAGCCGAGATGGTTGACGTCGGAGCCGAAGTAGGTGCGTGCCGCCGACTCGATCCCGTAGGCGCCGTTGCCGAAGTAGATCGTGTTGAGGTACTCGGTGAGGATCTTTTCCTTCGACCACTTGTGGGCCAGCTGGTAGGCCAGCGCGGACTCGCGGAGCTTCTCGAAGAGCGTGCGGTGGGTCTGGGCCTGCAGCGCGTTCTTGACGAACTGCTGCTCGATCGTGGAGGCGCCCTGGACGGTGCCTTTGTGAAGGACGTCCTGGAAGAACGCGCGCGCGATCCCGCGGATGTCGACCCCGCTGTTGTCACGAAAGCGCTTGTCCTCGATCGAGATCACCGCCTCCTTGACGATCGTGCGGGATCTCTCCGGGCGTGACGAGGATCTGGTTCTGATGGCTGAGCACCCCGAGCTGGCGGCCCTGGTCGTCGAGCAGGACCGAGTTGCGGGCGTTGTTGAACTCGGCGCGGCTTGTCCAGCGAGGGCAGCGTCGGACGCGACGGCCATGAACATGCCGAACACAAAGGAGATGAGGCCGAGCAGCAGGACGGCGAAGAGGATCGAGACGAAACGGAGCCTCTTCAAGCGCGGCCGGCCGCCGGCAGGCAATGCGGCTAGCTCCACCGGGAGGCGAGAGTCTAGCATTGGGCCCGATGCGAAATGCCCACGAGATCCGCTCGCAGGCCACCGTGACCCAGGCCGGCGCCGGAGGGGCGGCCGACGTGTCGGTCTACTTCGACACGGCGGCGCTGTTGAGCGCGAACGCCGTCGACAGTCTTCCCTCCGGAGGGCTCGCTGAGATGCTCTCGAGAGCGGCCACAGAGCGACGTCCGCTGCGTGTGAAGCTCGGGATCGACCCGACCGCGCCGGACATCCATCTCGGTCACGCGGTCGTGCTTGCGCAAGCTGCGCGAGTTCCAGGACGCCGGCCACCTGGTCGTGCTGATCATCGGCGACTACACGGCGCGCGTCGGCGACCCATCCGGGCGCTCAACGCTGCGCCCGATGCTCTCCGAGGCCGAGATCGAGGCCAACGCGGCGACGTTCCAGGAGCAGGCGCTGAAGATCCTCGACGCCGCGCCCGAGCGCCTGGAGGTGCGGCGCAACGGCGAGTGGCTGGACATGGGGATGGCGGACCTGCTGGCGCTCGTGCAGCACCACCACGGTGGCGCAGGTGCTCGAGCGCGACGACTTCGCGAAGCGGATGGTCGCCTCCGAGCCGATCTCGATGCTCGAGCTGATGTATCCGCTCTTGCAGGGCTATGACTCGGTGGCGGTGCGCTCGGACGTGGAGCTGGGGGGGACCGACCAGAAGTTCAACCTGCTGCTCGGCCGCGACATCCAACGGGCCTACGGCCAGCCCGAGCAGGCGATTCTGACGATGCCGATCCTTGTGGGCACGGACGGGCGTCAAGAAGATGTCCAAGTCGCTCGGCAATCAGATCGGGATCACCGACGAGCCGGCGGAGATGTACGGCAAGACGATGAGCATCCCCGATGAGGCCATGGGCGAGTACTACAGGCTGCTGCTCGGCCGCCGGCTCGATGGGGAGGCCTCCCCGCGTGAGGCCAAGCGAGCGCTCGCCCGCGAGATCGTGGCCTGGCTGCACTCGGCCGAGGAGGCCGAGGACGCCGAGCGGCAGTTCGACCGCGTGTTCGTCGAGCGGGCGGCGCCAGAGCAGATCGACGAGCTCGTGTTCGCGTCCGGAGAACGGCTTCGTGCACCTGCCCGCGCTGATCGCCGGCGCGTTCGACATCTCGCGCTCGGAGGCACGTCGCCTGATCGACCAGGGCGGGGTGTCGCTCGACGAGGAGCCGCTCGGCGCCGGCGAGCACGATCTCGCCGCCGAGCGCCTGGACGGCGTCGTGCTGCGCGTGGGCAAGCGCCGCTTCCGCAGGCTGCGGGCATCCTGAAGACGCCCGTCCGCAAGATGTCCTATAGTGCTGGCCACAGCAGCTCGGCTCTGCGAACCGAGACGGTGGGCTACGCTCACGTCACGAAGTAGAGGCGAGCGCTATACTGTACGGTCGGCCCGAAAGCGTCCCTGGGCGTGGGCTGAACGGTCTCCTCGGATGAGAAGTCCTCTCAAAGAGGCTACGACGGTCTTTGAAAACTCAACAGCATGCGCACCTATGATCGAGAATCGATCGTGGTGTGCGTCCAGGTTCGACCCGTCACCGGGCGGCGCTGATCTCTGATCATCGTCTTCTGACACACCGGCTTGCCGGTGTGTCGATATCGCTCGGGTGACGGCAAAGAGTCAAGTAGAGAAGTACCCCGTCATGGAGGGGACCACGGTGTATGGGTCCCTACCACCCATGACAGCTTTTCGTGAAGTTCTTCACGGAGAGTTTGATCCTGGCTCAGGACGAACGCTGGCGGCGTGCTTAACACATGCAAGTGGAGCGACGAACCAGGGCTTGCCCTGGGGCAGAGCCGCGAACGGGTGAGTAACACGTGGGTTACCTGCCTCGATGACCGGGACAACCCGAGGAAACTCGGGCTAATACCGGATGTGCCCGCAAGGGGAAAGGAAGCTTCGGCCTCCGCATCGAGATGGGCCCGCGGCCCATTAGCTTGTTGGTGAGGTAACGGCTCACCAAGGCTTTGATGGGTAGCTGGTCTGAGAGGACGATCAGCCACACTGGGACTGAGACACGGCCCAGACTCCTACGGGAGGCAGCAGTGGGGAATCTTGCGCAATGCGCGAAAGCGTGACGCAGCAACGCCGCGTGGGGGAAGAAGGCTTTCGGGTTGTAAACCCCTTTCAGTTGGGACGAAGCCTCGTCGGTGAATAGCCGCGCGGGGTGACGGTACCTTCACAAGAAGCACCGGCTAACTACGTGCCAGCAGCCGCGGTAATACGTAGGGTGCAAGCGTTGTCCGGAATTATTGGGCGTAAAGAGCGTGTAGGCGGCCCGATTAGTCCGCTGTGAAAGTCCAGGGCTCAACCCTGGAATGCCGGTGGATACTGTCGGGCTAGAGTCCGGAAGGGGCGAGTGGAATTCCTGGTGTAGCGGTGAAATGCGCAGATATCAGGAGGAACACCAATGGCGAAGGCAGCTCGCTGGGACGTGACTGACGCTGAGACGCGAAAGCGTGGGGAGCAAACAGGATTAGATACCCTGGTAGTCCACGCTGTAAACGATGGCAACTAGATGTGGGGGGTGTCGACTCCCCCCGTGTCGAAGCTAACGCATTAAGTTGCCCGCCTGGGGAGTACGGCCGCAAGGCTAAAACTCAAAGGAATTGACGGGGGCCCGCACAAGCAGCGGAGCATGTGGTTTAATTCGACGCGACGCGAAGAACCTTACCTGGGCTTGACATGTGAGTGACCGCCATGGAAACATGGCTTCCCTTCGGGGCACTTTCACAGGTGGTGCATGGCTGTCGTCAGCTCGTGTCGTGAGATGTTGGGTTAAGTCCCGCAACGAGCGCAACCCCCGTCGCATGTTGCCAGCATTTAGTTGGGGACTCATGCGAGACTGCCGGTGACAAACCGGAGGAAGGTGGGGATGACGTCAAGTCATCATGCCCCTTATGTCCAGGGCTACACACGTGCTACATTGGCGCATACAGAGGGCTGCGATACCGCGAGGTGGAGCGAATCCCTTAAAGTGCGTCTCGGTTCGGATTGCAGGCTGAAACTCGCCTGCATGAAGGCGGAGTTGCTAGTAATCGCGGATCAGCATTGCCGCGGTGAATACGTTCCCGGGCCTTGTACACACCGCCCGTCACACCACGGGAGTGAGCAACACCCGAAGCCGGTGGTCTAACCCGCAAGGGAGGAAGCCGTCGAAGGTGGGGCTCGTGACTGGGGTGAAGTCGTAACAAGGTAGCCGTAGCGGAAGCTGCGGCTGGATCACCTCCTTTCTAGGGAGCACCAATGGTGCCCCGAACGCAACGGCCGTCAGGTCCGTGGCTCCTTGAGAGCCTAGAGATCCTGCCGGTGACTGTGCATTCGGGCCTAGCATGTCGACCGAACCTGGCTGGATGGACGAGCAGCGCGAGGATTCCTGACTACTTGGAGTCCGAGCGAGGCGAATCCGCAACGATGCCAGCATGCTGTTGAGTTTTGAGAGACCGGCGTCCGCCGGTGGTGGGGCAGAAGCGATCTAGAGATCGCCTCCGCACATACCCATTAGCGGCCGGCGTATACGCCTCTCGACGGTCCTTGAAAACTGCACAGAAGCCACATCAGCCGCCATCGATAAGCGGCGGCTGAAAAACGGGTATCACCGGACCGATGGAGCCCACATCCCCGCAAAGGGATGTGATCGAAATCGGTCAGATCACCGTCAAGATAGTAAGGGCGCATGGTGGATGCCTTGGCACCAAGAGTCGATGAAGGGCGTGAACGGCTGCGATAAGCCACGGTCAGGCGCTGAATAGCCTATGACCCGTGGATTCCCGAATGGGGAAACCCAGCGCTGGTAATGCGGCGTTATCCCCGGTTGAACACATAGACCGGGCGAAGACAAGCGGGGGAAGTGAAACATCTCAGTACCCCGAGGAAAGAAAATCAAAAGAGACTCCCTGAGTAGTGGCGAGCGAAAAGGGATCAGCCCAAACCCGGCAGGTGTAAGCGGACACGCGTTGTCTGTTGGGGGTTGTAGGGCGTTTGTTCCGAGCCGTGTCCGGCTCGGCGGAAGTTACAAAATCATGTGGTAGTCGAAGCGTGTGGAACCACGCACCATAGAGGGCAACCGTCCCGTAGACGAAACTGCATGATCTTCCGTCAGACGTTCCTGAGTAAGTCCGCGCCCGTGAAACGCGGACTGAACCTGGGGGGACCACCCTCCAAGGCTAAGTACTCCTTGGTGACCGATAGCGGACTAGTACCGTGAGGGAAAGGTGAAAAGTACCCCGGAAGGGGAGTGAAATAGTACCTGAAACCGCGCGCCTACAAGCGGTGGGAGCCGCCTCGGGCGGTGACCGCGTGCTTTTTGCATAACGAGCCGGCGAGTTACTCGTCTGCGGCAAGGTTAAGCGATGAGCGGAGCCGTAGCGAAAGCGAGTCCTAATAGGGCGACATAGTCGTAGGCGGTATACCCGAAACTGAGCGAGCTATCCATGGGCAGGCTGAAGCGGGGGTAAGACCTCGTGGAGGGCCGAACCGACCTAGGTTGAAAACTGGGCGGATGACCTGTGGATCGGAGTGAAAGGCTAATCAAGCTCAGTGATATCTGGTTCTCTCCGAAATATATTTAGGTATAGCCTCGGATAAATTACGTGGTGGCCGTAGAGCACTGTTTGGATAAGGGGCCCTACCAGGTTACCGATTTCAGGCAAACTCCGAAGACCATCACGTCTACTCCGGGAGTCAGTTGCTGGGGGATAAACTTCAGCGTCGAAAGGGAAACAGCCCAGACCGCCAGCTAAGGTCCCTAAGTACTAGCTAAGTGGGAAACGATGTTCGAGTGCATAGACAACCAGGAGGTTGGCTTAGAGGCAGCCATCCTTGAAAGAGTGCGTAACAGCTCACTGGTCAAGTGTTCGAGCGCGGACAATGTAACGGGGCTCAAGCTAGTCACCGAAGCTGCGGGTGTGTGAGACCTTCGGGTCGATCACGCGGTAGGAGAGCGTTCCCATGCCAGTAAAGCGGCGGCGTAAGCCAGCCGTGGAGGCGTGGGAAGTGAGAATGCCGGCATAAGTAACGAAAGAGGGGTGAGAATCCCCTCCACCGATTGCCCAAGGATTCCTGAGTAAAGTTCGTCTGCTCAGGGTTAGTCGGGACCTAAGGCGAGGCCGAAAGGCGTAGTCGATGGCCAACAGGTTGATATTCCTGTACCACGTCGCTTCCGTTTGACCGATGGGGGGACGAGGAAGGCTAAGGGAACCCAGGCGATGGTTGTCCTGGGGTAAGCATGTAGGGGTGGCCCATGTTAAATGCGGGGCCGCATAACCTGAGGTGCGATGCCAGCTGGCACTAAGCCGGCGAGTCCCCAACGCCATACCTCCGAGAAAAGCCTCTAGGGAGGAAGCGCGTGCCCGTACCAAAACCGACACAGGTGGGCAAGTAGAGAATACTAAGGTGATCGAGATAACCATCGTTAAGGAACTCGGCAAAATTGCCCCGTAACTTCGGGATAAGGGGCGCCCCAGTAGGGTGAGGCTCTTCGCGAGCGGAGCCCGAGGGGGCCGCAGTGAATTGGCTGAAGCGACTGTTTACCAAAAACACAGGTCTCTGCTAAGTCGAAAGACGACGTATAGGGGCTGACGCCTGCCCGGTGCCGGAAGGTTACGTGGAGTTGTTAGGGCTTGACCCGAAGCAGCGAAGCTAAGCCCCGGTAAACGGCGGCCGTAACTATCAGTTGACCGAGGTAGTTGTAAAACTTGGCTATATGCTGGAACACCCGTGTATCCTGCACTACTCGTAACGTGAAGTTCCGTCCGAACTGAGCGATACAGTGAAAATGTGACAGGTGCGGACAATCAGCAGGAAAGGCCAGGCGTCCAGTTGTATCGGAACGGTCAATCGCGCGAGCGGTGTTCCGTGCAGCGCTTAAGGCGCTTGGAATCCTCAGAGACTATACGCCGAGCCCATCTTCCAGACCGAGGGTGGGATGAGATAGTCCGCTCTCATGGGCGACCATGAGAGTCGGCCAGAAATGTGCCGACCGCTTGGACTTCGGTCCAAGTCGTAACAGTAGGAACGGTCCTAAGGTAGCGAAATTCCTTGTCGGGTAAGCACAACACTTGCCCCACCGCCTCGCGAGAGGCGATCGAGAACCGGCTCATATCGGGGAAACCCTCATGTCGACGTTGACAAAGGGCAATCCCGAGGGAAGTCCTAGTGACCCCCTAACGACTGATCCGAAAGGAGAGGCGTGTCACGCTCCGGAGAGTCCGGAAATCTATGTGACGCGCAATACGCCGGCCCTCATCGAAAGACAAGGCGCCTATGGAGTAGCAGTACCGCTGGATCCCTGGTATGTCACAGGTCTTGCGGATGGTGAGGGATGCTTCTGCATCTCACTAGCCATCCGTGCGAAGTTGCGTCTCGGCCTCGAGGTGAGGCCGTCGTTTTCGCTCTCGCTCAACGAGAAGGACTTGGGGCTACTGGAAGATCTACAGACGTTCTTTGCGTGTGGCTGGATCCGTGAGTCGAAGACAGATCGCACCTTCAAGTACGAGGCGCGTTCCATCCGAGATCTCACGAGCAAGATCTTGCCGCACTTCGAGCGTTACCCCTTGCGGGGGGACAAGGCGAGAAGCTGTGCAGGCTTCTCCCGTGTCTGTCGGATGATCGAACAAGGAGGTCATCTGCAGCGTGACGGTCTGAGAGAGATAGTTGGCATCGCTTACGAGATGAATTTCGGCAAGCGACGTCATTCACAGGCCACGCTCCTAAAGGTGCTGGATGAGGTGAAGGGATAGTCTGCGCTCTCGGATAACGAGAGATCACGTGAAGTTCCGACCTGCACGAATGGCGTAACGACTTCAGCGCTGTCTCAACGATGGGCTCGGTGAAATTGCAGTCTCGGTGAAGATGCCGAGTACCCGCGGCTAGACGGAAAGACCCCGTGAACCTTTACTACAACCTGGTATTGGAATTCGGTGCATTTCGCTCAGGATAGGTGGGAGGCTTTGAAGCGCAGGCTGCGGCTTGCGTGGAGCCAACCTTGAGATACCACCCTTGGTGTATTGTGTTTCTAACAGCATTCCGTGAATCCGGGTGCTGGACAGTTCCAGGCGGGTAGTTTGACTGGGGCGGTCGCCTCCCAAAATGTAACGGAGGCGCGCAAAGGTTCCCTCAGCACGGTCGGAAATCGTGCGTAGAGCGCAAAGGTAGCAAGGGAGCTTGACTGCGAGACCGACAGGTCGAGCAGGTACGAAAGTAGGTCTTAGTGATCCGGCGGTAGCAAGTGGAAGTGCCGTCGCTCAACGGATAAAAGGTACTCCGGGGATAACAGGCTTATCGGGCCCAAGAGTCCACATCGACGGCCCGGTTTGGCACCTCGATGTCGGCTCGTCGCATCCTGGGGGTGAAGTCGCTCCCAAGGGTTGGGCTGTTCGCCCATTAAAGCGGTACGCGAGCTGGGTTCAGAACGTCGTGAGACAGTAAATTCCGTTGCTGTCTATAAATTCGGCTATATGCTGGAAACTCCGAGTATCCCGCACTACTCGTGCGCCCGATTCCGTCCGGATTGGGTGTTACAGTGAAAATGTGTCGGGTGCGGACAATCAGCAGGAAAGGCTGGATGGCTACATCTCGGGCTACGTAGATGGCGAGGGCTGCTTTGCAGTCGCCGTCAATCGCAACCCATCGAGTCGTAGCGGGTATCAGCTGGTCCCAGAGTTTCATGTCAGCCAGAACGGTGACAGGGCTCAGGTGCTTTGGTTGATACGCGAACGGTTCGGTGATAGCGGCTACGTCAAGTCCAACGGAAGAAAAGATCGTGCTTTGGTTTATGTTGTCAGACGGCGACGTGACCTACTGGAGCATGTGATCCCTTTCTTCGAGCGGTCGCCTCTCTTGTCCTCGAAGCGTGAGGACTTTGAGAAGTTTGCGGTGATCGTGAGAGCGATGGCTCTCGGTCAACATCGGACACCTGACGGTTTCGTCAGGCTTCTGGAAGTCGCGCTTTCGATGAACGGAGGCGGTCGGTTCAGGAGTGTGCGATGGGTAGAGCTCATCAAAGATGGCCAACCAGAATCCTCAGAGACTATATGCCGAACACGAAGATTGATGCCTTCGTGAAGATATAGTCCGAGCTGCATGGCGACATGCAGAGTCAGGCAGAAATGTCCTGGCCCTCGCGCGATGTTTGGCGTGGGAGTAACAAAACTGTCGGTCCCTATCTGCCGTGGGCGTTGGAGAATTGAGAGGATTTGTCCCTAGTACGAGAGGACCGGGATGAACGCACCTCTGGTGTATCTGTTGTCCTGCCAAGGGCATAGCAGGCTAGCTACGTGTGGATCGGATAACCGCTGAAAGCATCTAAGCGGGAAGCCGGCCTCAAGATGAGTTCTCCCATCCCCTAGAGGGAGTAAGACCCCTGGTAGACCACCAGGTTGATAGGCCGGATCTGGAAGGACGGTAACGTCTGAAGGAGACCGGTACTAATGGGTCGAGGGCTTGACGGATTTTTATTGTGCCCCTGAGTGCCCCGATCGGGACACGAATGGGGTATTTGATCCCCGTAATGGGGAGTGATACTCGCTGTGGCGCTGTGCAGTTTTGAAGGACCCCGAGAAGCGTGGTCTCTCACCTTTTTCCGGTGGCCTTAGCGAGGGGGAAACACCTCTTCCCATTCCGAACAGAGAAGTTAAGCCCCTCAGCGCCGATGGTACTTGGCTCGCAAGGGCCTGGGAGAGTAGGACGCCGCCGGTTTCTTCGCCACACACGCGAGCCGCCCACCCGGGCGGCTCGCGGTCGTTCGCTGCGGTCACGATACGCCGCATCACGGCCACCGCGGCCCGGCGGCCCTATGGCCCCGTTTCGTTGCGATGTACGCAGGCTACGACCACTATCGGTCGATCGCCACGCGCACAATGCCGGTCGTCATCCTCGAACCGCGCTGAGGATCGCCCTCGCGCCGAACGTCGCCCTCGCCACGCTCCCAAAGCGGGGGCAGCGGACACAGACACACCTGCTCGCGCGGCGCCGCGGCCCCCGGACGCCGTGCACCCACACGGCTCCGCAAGGCCACACGATGCGGATGATCGCCGCGGTCCAGATCCTCGCGAAGGGCCCTGCGCGCACCGCACGCCGGCCCCTCCGCCCGCTTGTCCTGGCCGACCTCCCAGTCGACGTCATAGTCATCCTCGAGCAACAGGAATGAGCGGATCAGCCGCAACGCCCCGACAAGGCGCCGCGCGAACGGTGGTGTGTCATGAGATGGGAACATGTGTTCGTACTGTAGGCAGGCTCTCGGACAGACCCGATGCGAACGGGTGTACGTGTCCCTTCGATCGACCTCCCGACAGACGTCAATCGGCTTGTCCATGCGGATCGGGGCCCGTCCGGCGCATGCAATGAGAGTTGCACCGCCGCGCCGCCGGCGGTCCGCCGGCGGTTGCTCCCGAGCACGTCTACGGGACGCGAGCAGGGTCTTTGCGCCCCCACTCGAACTACACCACTGAGATGGCTGTTAGGCTTGCCAAGCGCCCCACCCAGGAGCCCCCCGGGTTTCCTCGCCGGCGCATTCAGCTCATGGAGAAGTTCGTCATCGAAGGCGGCGTTCCGCTCTCCGGCACCTTGGTCCCCGCCGGTAACAAGAACGGTGCCCTGCCCATCCTCGCCGCCTGCCTCCTCACCGAGGATGAGATAGTCGTGCACAACGTCCCCCGCATCCGCGACGTCGACGCCATGCTCGCGATCCTCTCCTCGCTCGGCGTCTTGGTCGAGTGGAGGGGCCCCAACGAGCTCGCGCTCTGCTCCGCCGCCGTTCACCAGGTCGATGTCCCCCCCGAGCTCGCCGAGCAGATCCGGGCCTCCTTCCTGCTCGCCGGCCCGCTCCTGGCACGCTTCCGCAGGGCCGTCATGCCGCCCCCCGGGGGCGATGTGATCGGCCGTCGCCGCCTCGACCCCCACCTCGACGCCTTCCGCGCCATGGGGGCCACCGTCGAGTGCGACCGGGAGATCGTCCTGAGCGCCCCGCGCGGGCTGTGCCCCATCGACGTCTTCATGGACGAGCCCTCGGTCATGGCCACCGAGAACGCCCTCCTCGCCGCCGCCCTCACACCCGGCACCACCGTGATCGGGAACGCCGCCTGCGAGCCCCACGTGCAGGACCTCGCGCGCATGCTCGTCAAGATGGGCGCCGACATCCAAGGGGTCGGCTCCAACCTGCTGGCCGTGGGCGGCTCCAAGCAGTTGCACGGATGCGAGCACCGCGTCGCCCCCGACCACATCGAGATCGGCAGCTTCATGGCGCTCGCCGGGGTCACCGGGGGAGAGCTTCGCATCAAGGACACCGTCCCGGGCGACCTGCGCATGATCCGCCTCGTCTTCGAACGCCTCGGATTGTGCACAGTGCTCGATGGCGACGACGTGATCGTGCCAGGATCCCAAAAACTCATAGTCCAGTCCGACGTGGGCGACTACAAGGGCAAGATCCAGGACGGCCCCTGGCCCGCATTCCCGGCCGACCTCACATCGATCGCCGTGGCCCTCGCCACCCAAGCCGAGGGCTCCATCCTCGTCCACGAGTGGATGTTCGAGAACCGCCTGATCTTCACCGACAAGCTGATCCTCATGGGGGCCGACATCGTCATGTGCGACCCCCACCGCGCGATCGTCACCGGGCCGCGCCGCCTGCGCGGAGAGCGCGTCGAGTCGCCGGACATCCGCGCCGGCATGGCGATGCTCCTGGCCGCCCTCTGCGCGGAGGGGCGCTCTGAGATCGGCAACATCCGCCAGATCGATCGCGGCTACGAGCGCATCGACGAGCGCCTGCGTGAGCTCGGGGCGCGCATCGAGCGGGTTGCCACAGAGCCCGTTCACGCGTAGTGATCCACCCGATCCCCAGCGGCACGCGCGACGTGCTCCCCGACGAGACGCGCGAGGTGCGCGCCATAACCGACGCCCTGCGCGGCGTCTTCGAGCGCCACGGCTACGGCGAGGTCTACACCCCCGCGCTCGAGTACGAGTCGGTGCTCGCCCGCGCCGACATGGCCGAAGCCCAGCCCGCCTACCGCGTCTTCGACGAGTCCGGGGCCGCGCTCGTCCTGCGCTCGGACATGACGGTCCCGATCGCCCGCGTCGTCGCCACCCGCTACCCCACCTCCGATCCACCCCTGCGCTTCTGCTATCTGGCGCACTGCTATCGCGGAGTGCGCCCCCAACGCGGTCAGCCACGCGAGCTCCTCCAAGCCGGGATCGAGCTGATCGGCGCCCCCGCCCCCCAGGGGACCGCCGAGGCGCTCGGGGTCCTGTGCGCGGCGCTCGACACCGTGGGCCTGGAGGGCTACCGCATCGGCCTGGGCGACGCCTCCCTGTTCCCCTCCCTCATGGAGGGGCTCGGGGTGCCCGAGGGGGAGCGCCCGCGACTGCTCTCCTCGCTTGTCAATCGTGACTTCGTCGGGCTCCAGCAGGAGCTCGCGGCGTTGAAGCTCGGCGCCGAGGAGCGCGAGCTCCTGCTGGAGGTGCCCCAGCGCCGTGGCGGCCCCGAGGTGCTCTCCGCCTCCAACGGGGTGGTGGCCGCCGCGGCGGCCAACATGCGCCAGGTATACGAGCTGCTCGACCCCCATGTCGCCGAGCGCGTGATCTTCGACCTGGGGCTCGTACGCAGCATCGGCTACTACACCGGGGCCGTCTTCGAGGTCTACGACCCCGCGCTCGGCGCCCCCCTCGGAGGTGGCGGGCGCTACGACGAGCTGCTCGGCCGCTTCGGGCGCTCGTTGCCGGCGGTGGGCTTCGCGCTCGGGGTCGATCGCCTGCACATCGCCCTCATGGGCGAGGAGCGCGGCACCGGAGCCTCGCTGTGACCGGAGCCACCAACGGCCTCACGATCGCGGTGCCACGGGGGGCCCTCTTCAAAGACACCGTCGAGCTGCTCCGCGACCTCGGCCTCGACACCGCCGAGCTCAGCTCCAACGACCGCAAGCTCCTCTTCGAGGACATCGGGGTCATCACGATGCGTCCCTCCGACGTGCCCACCTACGTGGAGTCGGGGGCGGCCGACATCGGGATAACCGGAAAGGACGTCCTGCTCGAGCAGGCCGCCCACGGCTCCGGCGACACCGCGCGGCGCGAGGTCTACGAGCTCCTCGACCTGGGCTACGGGCGCTGCACGATGGTCCTGGCGAGCAAGGCGGGCCCCGATCCGGCGAGGGAGGCCCTGCGGCGCCTCGGTGTCATGAGGGTCGCCACGAAGTACCCCCGGATCGCGGCGCGCCACCTGGAGGAGACGGGCAGGCAGGCCGAGATCGTCGAGGTGAAGGGCTCGGTCGAGCTGGCCCCCCTGACCGGCATGGTGGAGGCCATCGTCGATCTCACGGCGACCGGCACCACGCTGCGCGAACACGACCTCATCGTGAGAGAGGAGATCGTCGAGTGCACCGCGCGCCTGATCGCCAACCCGGTGGCCCACAAGCTGCGCGCCGACGCCATCGACAAGCTCCTGGAGCGCCTGCGTGCTCGTTGAGCGCCTGACGCTCACCCCCACCGAGCCCCCGGGCGCCCCGGCGCTCCTCGCCTCGCGACTGCGCCGGCTCATCGGCGACGTGGAAGGTCTCGAGGAGACGGTCGCGCGCATCGTCTCGCACGTACGCGCCGAGGGCGAGGAGGCCGTACGCGAGTACACGCGCCGCTTCGACACCGACGGGGAGCCGCTCGAGCTGTGTGTCCCGCCTGGGGAGCTCGACGAGGCTCTCAAGCGAATGCCCCTCGAGGTGGTGGCGGGGCTGCAGGTCTCGATCGCCAACGTGGCGCGAGTGGCAGATGCCGCGATCGGCCCCGAGCGAACGCCGGTCGAGCTGCCACAGGGCCACACGGTCACGCTGCGCGAGTTGCCGGTGGGGGCCGCCGCCATCTACGCCCCCGGAGGACGGGCCGCCTACCCGAGCACGGTCGTGATGGGCGTCGTGACGGCTCGTGCGGCCGGTGTCCTGGATGTGGCGGTGTGCACCCCCCCCGGTCGCGACGGCCAGGCCCACCCGGCGATCCTCGCGGCCTGCAGGCTGTGCGGCGTGGAGCGCGTCTACCGCATGGGGGGCGCGCAGGCCATCGCGGCGCTCGCCTTCGGGACCGAGTCCGTGGCACGTGTCGACGTCGTGGTCGGGCCCGGAAACCTGTACGTACAGGAGGCCAAGCGAAGGCTCTCCCACGTGGTGGGCATCGACGGGTTCGCGGGCCCCAGCGACCTCATGGTGGTATTCGGCCCCGACGCCCACCCGCGCCTGGTCGCACTCGACATGATGGCCCAGGCCGAGCACGGTGCCGGCAGTTTCGTCGCCGGTGTCTCGAGCTCCCGCGCGGCGCTCGACGCGGTCGCCGCCGCGATCGAGCACGAGGCGAGCGCCTGGCCGGAGCTGGAGCCGGACGCCTGCGTGCTGATCGAGACCGCCACCCCGCAGGCGGCGATAGAGCTCGCCAACGCATTCGCCCCCGAGCACCTGCAGCTCGTGGGAGCCGCCGAGGAGGCCCTCTCCGGCAAGGTCCAGGCGGCCGGCTGCCTGTTCCTCGGAAGGGGCGGGGCCACCGCCTTCGGGGACTACACGGCGGGCTCCAATCACGTGCTCCCCACCGGTGGAGCCGCCCGTTTCGCCTCTACGCTCTCCCCGCGGCACTTCCGCCGTCACATGTCAATCGTGGAGATCGGCGAGCAGGCAGCCGTCAAGCTGGCGCGCGCCGGCGCCCCGATCGCCGAGGCCGAGGGCTTTCCGCTGCACGCCCTGTCGATGCGCGCCCGGGCCCCCGAGTCCCCCTCGATGCCCAGCTTGAGCGAGAATGACTGACATGAGCCCCCCAGCGGCCACACTCACACGCACAGCCACCCTCGACCGCGCCACCGCGGAGACCGACGTTCGCCTCTCGCTCACGCTCGAAGGGACCGGAGGAGGGACGCGTGCCACCGGGGTGGGCTTCCTCGACCATATGCTCGACCTGCTCGCCCGCCACGCGCGCCTGGACCTCGACGTCAAGGTCGAGGGGGACCTGCAGACCGGCGCCCACCACACCGCGGAGGACACGGCCATCGTGCTCGGACAGGCGCTCGACGGTGCGCTCGGCGACCGAGCCGGGATCTACCGGTACGGGTATGCCGTCGTCCCCATGGACGAGGCGCGGGCAAGCTGCGCGATCGACATCTCGGGACGCCCCTTCACGCTCTTCGCGGCCCAGCTCCCCGCGGGCTCGACCGGCGGCTTCGACCACGAGCTCGCCGAGGAGTTCTTCAGGGCCCTGGCCAACGCGGCGAAGCTCACCCTGCACCTGGAGGTGCAGGAGGGCACGAATGCCCACCACATGATCGAGGCGGCCTTCAAGGCGTTCGCGCGGGCCCTGCGCGAGGCAGTGGCGCTTGACCCCACCGAGAGCGGCGTGCCGAGCACGAAGGGTACGCTGACCGCATGACCTTCCCGGAGCGGACGCGATGACCCCGATTGGGGGCGAGACGGGCCCTCGCCGGCTGCTGGAGGAGCCGGTGGAGATCGCCATCGTCGACTACGGCATGGGCAACCGCCGCTCGGTGGAGAAGGCCTTCGAGCACATTGGGGCCAGCGTCACGATCTCGAGCGACCACGACCTTCTGCGCGCCGCCGCGGGCCTTGTGGTGCCCGGCGTCGGAGCGTTCCCGCGCGGTATGGCCAACCTGCGCGAGCTCGGCCTGGACGAGCTCCTGTGCGAGCGCCTCGCGCACGGCACTCCAGTGCTGGGGATCTGCCTCGGGATGCAGCTCGCCTTCGAGCGCTCCACCGAGCAGGGCGGGACTCAGGGCCTCGGCGTCATCGGCGGAGAGGTGCGCCAGCTCGAGCACGGCGAGCTGAAGCTCCCCCACATCGGTTGGAACGAGGTGAGCTTCACGGCGCGCTCACCGCTCACCGACGGCCTGCCCGAGCGCTGTGCCTTCTACCACGTCCACTCCTTCGCCCCGGCGCCGAGCGCACCCGAGGACATCCTCGGGACGGCGGTCTACGGCGCCCCGTTCGCAAGCGTGGTCGGCCACGAGAGCTTCTATGGGGTGCAGTTCCACCCCGAGAAGTCCTCGGCGGCGGGGCTGCGACTGCTGGCGAACTTCACGCGCATCTGCGCCATCGCAGCGGTGCCCGTCGGCTTGTGAAGCTCTACCCGGCGATCGACATGCTCGGGGGGAAGGCCGTGCGGCTCGTCAAGGGGGACTTCGACGCCCGCAAGGTCTACGACGAGGACCCCCTGTCCGCCGCGAGCGGATGGGTCGAGGCGGGGGCGCGCGCGCTGCACGTCGTGGACCTCGACGGGGCACGCGACGGGTCCCCCGTCAACCTCGATCACCTGCGCCGGATCGCCGGCGAGCTCGACGTGCCCGTGCAGTTCGGAGGGGGGCTGCGGTCGCTGGGGGCGATCTCAGATGCGCTTCAGGCGGGAGCCGAGCGCGTGATCCTCGGCACCGCAGCCTTCACCGACCCCCAGCTGCTGGAGCGCTCGCTCGCCCGCTGGCCCGGCCAGGTGCTCGTATCGGTTGACGTGCGCGGCGGGCGGGTCGCCACGGCCGGCTGGACCGAGACGACCGACCTGACCGCCGAGGACGTCGTGGCGAGGCTGTGGGAGCAGGGCGCCACCGAGCTCGTCTACACGAACGTCGACCGCGACGGGATGCTCGAAGGGCCGGATCTGGAGGAAGTGAGCCTCCTCGCGCGCGCTGTGCCGGGCAGCTTCGTCTACTCGGGCGGCATCGGCGAGCTCGCGGATCTTGAAGGCCTCGCGGCCCTTCACGCGTCGAGCCTCAGTGGCGTCATCGTCGGCAAGGCGCTCTATGAGCGGCGGTTCACCGTGGGCGAGGCGCTCGCCGTGCTCGACGGCTCAAACCACTAGAGATCTCCCTGTCCCGTCAGGCGGGCGTTGGGCCGCTACCGTGGGCACGTGCACTACAAGCGCGTCATCCCATGCCTCGACGTCGACGGCGGGCGTGTCGTCAAGGGGGTCGAATTCCTCAACATCCGCGACGCGGGCGACCCGGTCGAGCTCGCGGCCCACTATGACCGCGAGGGGGCCGACGAGCTCGTGTTCCTCGACATCACCGCCACCCACGAGCGGCGCGAGACGATCGTGAGGCTCGCTCGCAGCACCGCCGACGACGTGTTCGTCCCGTTCACGATCGGTGGGGGCATCCGCTCTGTGGAAGACGCTCAGGGGGTGCTCGACGCGGGGGCCGACAAGGTGTCGGTGAACTCTGCCGCGCTCGCCCGTCCCGAGCTGATCGACGAGCTCGCCGGGGTCTTTGGGGCGCAGTGCGTGGTGCTTGCCATCGACGCCAAGGAAGTCGCCTCGGAGAAGGGGCCTCGGTGGGAGGCATATGTCGCCGGCGGGCGCACCTCCACCGGCCGCGACGCCGTCGAGTGGGCCCGCGAGGGGGCGGCCCGGGGGGCTGGGGAGATCCTGCTCACGAGCATGGACCGCGACGGCACGAGCGATGGCTATGACCTCGAGCTGACCGCCGCCGTAAGTGGGGCGGTGGACGTGCCGGTCATCGCCTCCGGGGGAGCCGGTGAGCCGCGGCACCTCGTCGAGGCGCTGCAGGCAGGCGCCGACGCGGTGTTGTGCGCTTCGATCTTCCACTACAACCAGCACACGATCGCGCAAGCCAAGGCCCACCTCGCGGAGGCGGGCATCCCCGTGCGTGTCGATTGAGCGGAAAGGGAAGGAAAGGGCCCGGCCGTAGTCAATGATCAAGAAGCGGGCATGACCATGACCGGGAGAGGGCACGGCGATGACCGACAAGCACACGCAGGGCAACATGGAGGCAAGCAGCGGAGCCCCCACGAGCGATGGGGTGGTGGTGCTCGAGCGCCTGCGCCGGCTACCCGGCGGCAGCGAGCTGCTCGCCGCCGCCCAAGAGCACGGCGGGCGGGTTGAGCTGGTTGGGGGAGCGGTGCGCGACGTCATGTTGGGTGGGCGCCCGCGCGAGCTGGACGTGATCGTGGAGGAGGGCGTCGAGCGGCTGGGGCGTGCGCTTGCCGAGTCGCTCAGCGGAGAGCTGACGCTGCATGAGCGCTTCGGCACCGCCCTCGTGCGGGGGGAGAGGGGGAACGTCGACCTCGCCACCATCCGCTCGGAGAGCTACCCCGAGCCGGGAGCCCTCCCCGAGGTGGGCCCGGGCTCCCCCGAGCAGGACCTCCATCGCCGCGACTTCACCGTGAACGCCATCGCGGTGGCGCTCGCCGGGGAGCAGCCGGGAGAGGTGCGGGAAGTGCGGGGGGCGCTCGAGGATCTCCAGGGGCATCGCCTGCGGGTACTGCACGACGCGAGTTTCCTCGACGACCCCACGAGGATCTTGCGGCTTGTGCGCTACGCCACGCGCCTGGATTTTGAGGTCGAGCCAGACACGGCAGGGCTCGCCGCCGCGGCGCTCGCCTCGGGCGCTTTGAAGACAGTATCGGGCCAGCGCCTGGGGGCCGAGCTGCGCCTCGTGTTCGCGGAAGAGGACCCGGTGGCCCCGCTCGCCGAGCTCGACCGGCTCGGCGTGCTCGCGGCCTGGGAGCCGGGTGTGAGCTTCGACGAGCACATGGTGCGTACCGCGCTTGAGATCCTGCCCGAGGACGGGTCCACACGGGTGCTGCTGGCAGCCTCGCTCCTGCTCGAGCTTCTCAAAAAACCTGGATGACGAAGATACCGAGCCGGCGATGCGTGGCTTCCTGCGGGACCTGGAGCTCCCCGCCGGGGATGGAGACCGTGCGTTCGGGGCGGCTGTGAGCGCCGCCTTCGCCAGCGAACACGTCCACGTGACCGATACCACGGTGGACCTGCTGGAGCTCACGATCGGAACCCCCATCGAGTCGCTCGCGCTCGCCGGGGCGGTGCGCGAGCTGGAGGATGGGCCCGGGTCCTACGGTAGGCGGGTCGTCGAAGAATGGCTCAAGGAGCGCCGTCACATCAGCCTGCAGGTGACCGGCGACGACCTGATCGCGGCCGGGGTGCCCGAGGGGCCGGAGGTGGGGGTGCGCCTGGAAGAGTCCTACCGGCTGCTGCTGGAAGAACGGATCGAGCCCGGCCGCGAGGCAGAGCTGCGGGCGGCGCTCGAAGCGAGGATATGAGCTCCGCGGGCGGGGCCTTCGAGCGAGGGAAGGTCGCGGGGGGCTTGCGGGGCGATGCCGGGGTGAGCTTGGGGGCGCAGGTGTTCGAGCTGCCGGGGGGTGGGCGGGGGCTGTTCACCAGTCGTGCCCATGGCAACCTGTCGAGCGTGGGCGGCGAGGGTGCCGAGCTGGGCCTGGGGGCGCGCGAGCGGTTGCGCGAGAGACTGGGGGTGGTGGCGCTCGTGCGTGGCTACCAGGTCCATGGGAGCGTGGTGGGGCGGGTGTTCCCCGATGGCGAGCGCCCCGGCCGGTCGAACGCACGCGAGCACGTGGACGGTGAGCGCCAACCGCGCTTCGAGGCGGACGGTCATGCCATCGCGGCGCCCGGTGTCGCGGCGGTGGTGCTCAGCGCCGACTGCGTCCCGGTGGCGCTCGGCGCCGACGGGGCGGTGGCCGCGGTGCACGCCGGTTGGCGCGGGCTCGCGGGGGGAGTGCTGGAGGAGGGGGTGCGCGCGCTGCGCGAGGTCGGTGGAGGGGGTGAGGTCGTGGCGGTTGTGGGCCCCTGCGCGGGGGCATGCTGTTACGAGGTTGGGGAGGAGGTGCACGCCGCGTTCGGTGGCGCCCATCGCGACGGGCGCCTGATCGACCTGCGGGCGATCGCCCATGAGCGGCTGCTGGCGGCGGGGGTTGGGGAGGTGCGCGACGCACAGGCGTGCACGATCTGCGACGAGCGCTACTTCTCCCATCGCAGGGAAGGCCCCCGCGCCGGGCGCCAGGCGGGGGTGGCCTGGTTGCCCTGAGCGGCGAGCCGGCTACGCCGCGCGACTCGGGGGGAGGCGGGTGGAAGGTGGGCCGCGCCGCCGGAGAGCTCGTTGCCGAGATCCCCGAGGGGCTAGCATTGCGCAGCTGAATGGCGCAGCTGATCCACGGTCTGGAGGTCGAGCGCGTAAGGGCGAACCTGGAAGGGGTGCGCGCCGAGGTGGCCGCCGCCGCGGAGCTGTCCGGGCGGGAGGCGAGCGATGTGGAGATCCTCGCCGCCGGCAAGTACGTTCCCAGCGGAGAGCTGCCGGTGCTCGCGAGCGCCGGGATCGCGCTCGTGGGAGAGAACCGCGTCAAGGATCTGCGGGAGAAGGTGGAGGCCCACGGGGACCTCTTCACGTGGGACTTCATTGGGGAGCTGCAGAGCAAACACGTCCGCGCGATCGTGCCGCACGTGCGTCTGATCCATTCGCTGGCCACGGACTCGGCGCTGGGTGAGCTCGAGCGCCACGCGGCGAGGGCGCGCCCGGGGTTGAGGGTGCTCGTCGAGGTGAACCTGGCGGGTGACCCGCGCAAGGGGGGGATCGGGCCGGAGGGGCTCGACGATTTCATCGCCCGCTCGCCGCTGCCGGTGGCGGGGCTGATGACGATGCCCCCGCTCGCCGCCGACCCCGAGCAGAGCCGCCCGTGGTTTCGCCGTCTGCGCGAGCTGGCGCACGCACGCGGGCTGGGGGAGCTCTCGATGGGGACCACCCAAGACTTCGCCGTGGCGGTGCAGGAGGGCTCCACGATCGTGCGGATCGGCACGCGGTTGTACGCTTAGGGATATAGAAAAAGGGTCAAGCTCTCGCTCGAATGCCCTGGTGGTATGCGGGCACGAGCAGGGAAACGGCCTCCTTCAACGAAAACGCCCCATACAAATGGCATTCCGCGACTCCTGGCACCGCGCTCTCGTGTACTTCGGCTTGGCCGAGGAGTATCACGACGACTACGACGAGCCCCCTCACGAGGAGGAGATCGCCGACCGCTACCGCGAGCGCCCGAACGTGCGCAGGCTCTCGCCGCGGCGAAGGCGCGACGAGTTCGACGAGATTTTCCCCGAGGACGAACCGCGGCGGTCCACCACCGTGCTTCGCCCCGTGGGACGCGGCAACGGGGACGTGCGCGTGCACCTCGTGATCCCCAAGTCATTCAACGACGCCCAGCAGATCGCCGACAAGTTCAAGGACTCGATCCCGGTGATCCTCAACCTGCAGGGGGCGGACACCGAGCTGTCAAAGCGCCTGATCGACTTCGCCAGCGGCCTCACCTATGCGCTCGACGGGGGAATGCAGAGGATCGCCGACAAGGTGTTCATGTTGACCCCGCGCAACGTGGAGATCTCCGCCGAGGAGCGGGCCAGGTTGATCGAAAAGGGCTTCTTCAACCAATCCTGAGGGCGTGGCGGCCGCGGGGGCCGCTAGCCTGAGGCGCGCTATGAGAATAGGTTTGATCGGGTGCGGGAACATGGCGCGGGCTATGGCTCGCGGTTGGGGCAGGCCCGTGCTCTGCTTCGACCCTGCGACCGACCGCGCGGAGGCGCTCGTGGGGGAGCTCGGGGGGGAGGCGCTCGGCTCGAACGCCGAGGTGGCCGAGGGCGCGGACCTCGTCGTGCTCTGCCACAAGCCCGCGCAGCTGGGAGCCGTCGCCGAGGAGGTGGCGCCGGCCGCCAGGGCGGTCGCCTCGATCCTTGCGGCCACGCCACTGTCGGCTTTGAAGAGCGCCTATCCGGAGACCCCCGTGTACCGCTTCCTGCCGTCCCTGCCGGCCGAGGTGTGTCGCGGGGCGATCGTGCAGGCCGCCGACCCGCGGCGCGAGGCGACGCTCGGCCGGGAGGCGATCGACGCGCGGGTGCGGGAACTCTTCGAAGAGCTGGGGACGCTCGTCACGCTCGAGGACGCCCTCGTGGACGTGGCCATGGGCCTGATGTCGTGTGCCCCCGCCTACGTGGCCCTCGTGGTCGAGGCGCAGGTGGACGCGGGGGTGCGCCGCGGGATCCCCCCCGCTCAGGCCTCCGTGCTCGTCACGGAGACGCTCGCGGGTACCGCCGAGCTCTTGCGCAAGCGCGGCCATGACACGCTTGCCGTGCGTCGCGAGGTCGCCTCGCCCGGGGGGACGACCGCCCGCGGGTTGGATGCTTTGGAGAGGGGGGGCGTTCGAACCGCGTTCAGCGACGCTCTCGACGCCGTGCTGGACCAGGGGCCGGCGAGATGACGGCTCACCGAGCGGGTCGCGGGCGTGTCTCTGAAGCAGGTGGCGGGGAGTGCAGGGGATGACCGTGCTGCTTGCGAGCGCTCGCACCGAAGTCGCCGGGTACCTGTCGACGCTGATCTACGTGTACACGCTGCTGATCGTCCTCTACATAGTCACCCAGTTGCTGTTCGCGTTCGGGGTGCGCCCGCCCTATACGCGGGCCAGCGATGCGGTCCTGACTTTCCTGCGGGACGTGTGCGAGCCCTACCTGCGCATCTTCAGGCGCGTGATCCCGATGGTGGGGGCCTTCGACTTCAGCCCGATTGTGGCGATCCTCGTGCTCTCGCTCGTCAACAGCCTGATCGTCAACGGCCTGATCCACGGTTGATTCCTCTCTCCACCCCGCGGAGCCCCGAGCGTCCCGGCGCTCTGGCGTGGCTGTGGGCGGCGCTCGTGATGGGACTGGTGGTGGGGCTCGACCAGCTCTCGAAGGCCGCTGTGCGCGACTCCATCGTGCCCGGCGAAACACGCGGGGTGCTCCCCGGGGTGGAGCTCGTCAACACGCGCAACAAGGGGGTGGCGTTCGGCTTTCTGCCCGGTCGCCACCTGGCTGTGAGCCTGCTCGTGGGGGTTGCGCTCGTGGTGCTCCTCGTCTATTTCGCTCGCCACTACCGCAAGCCCTTGATCTGGCTTCCCACGGGGATGCTGTTGGGAGGGGCCCTCGGCAATATCCTCGATCGCGTGCGGGGGGGGTCGGTCACCGACTTCGTGAAGCTCCCGCTCGGCTGGCCCCCATTCAACCTCGCCGACGCTTCGATCACTCTGGGGGTGCTGTTGCTCTTCTATGTCGTGGAGAGTCGCGAGTGAGCTCTGAGTTGAAGGTCGTGTGGCAGGACGAGCACCTGCTCGTCGTGGACAAGCCTGCCGGCCTCGTCGTGCACCCGGCCCGAGGCCATCGCGAGGGGACCCTCTCGCAGCTGCTCGCTCAGAGCGCCGCGGCCGGCGTGGGTGGGGGGGATCCGGATCGACCCGGAATCGTCCACCGACTCGACCGCGACACGTCGGGGCTGCTCGTGGTGGCCCGCACCGAGGAGGCCCACAGGCTGCTGCAGCAGGCCCTGCGAGAGCGGCTCCTCGAGCGCGAATACGTGGCGCTCGTGGAGGGGCGCCCGCCCTCCCGCACCGGCACCATCGAGGCGCCGATCGGACGCGATCCACGTGTACGCACGCGCATGGCCGTCGGGGGTACCGCCCCCAGGGAGGCCCGCACCAACTTCACGCTCGAGCGCTCGCTGGGTGAGGTGTCGTTGCTGCGCCTGCGCCTGGATACCGGGCGCACCCACCAGATTCGCGTTCACCTGCAGGCGATCGGGCACCCGGTGTGCGGGGACCCGGAGTACGGGACCGCCGGCAAGCTCGGCCTCACCCGCCAGTTCCTGCACGCCACCCGCCTCGCCTTTCCCCACCCGATCACCGGTGAGCCCGTCGCGGTCGAGTCACCGCTGCCCCCCGACCTGCGGCAAGCCCTCGAGCGCGCCGAAGGCGAGGTGCGCGGGTAGCGAGGGCAGCCCGGGCCGCGCCTGTCCACACCTGGCTTCGGGTATCCTGGGCGGTTGCAGCCAACCCTAACGCCGTGCGACCGCACAAAGCGGCCCTGCCCGACTGTCGCCCTCGAGTGCGCCACTCGGGTCCGCCTGGTGCATCGCCCGGATCAAGCAAGATCACAAAAGGGAGTACCCGTGACCCAAGTAGGAATCGCGGACCTGCTGGAGGCCGGAGTCCATTTCGGCCATCAGACGCGCCGCTGGAACCCCAAGATGCGCCGCTTCATTCATGGCGAGCGCAATGGCATCTACATCATCGACCTGCTGAAGACGGCCACGCTTCTGCAGCAGGCCCAGGAATTCGCGGCTCAGATCGCCCACCGCGGCGGGACCGTGCTGTTCGTGGGAACCAAGAAGCAGGCCAAGGACGCCGTCAAGGAGGTCGCCGAGGCGGCCGACATGCCCTACGTCAACAACCGCTGGCTGGGGGGGCTGCTCACCAACTTCCAAACCATCAACCAGCGCATCCGCCGCCTGCACGATCTCGAACGGTACGAGAGCGAGGGTCAGCTCGCGCTGCTCCCCACGCGCGAGCGCATGGCGGCCCTCGCCGACCTGGCCAAGCTGCGCTCGAACCTGGGCGGGGTGAAGAACATGCAGCGCACCCCCAACGCCGTCTTCGTGATCGACCTGAAGACGGAGGCGATCGCGGTGCGCGAAGCCCAGCGCCTGCGCATCCCCGTGATCGGGCTGGTGGACACCAACTGCGACCCCGACGGGATCGACTATGTGATCCCCGGCAACGACGACGCGATGCGCTCCTGTGCGCTGATCGCCAAAGCGATCGGGGACGTCGTGGCGCAGGGCCATGCCGTGTTCAGGGCCGAGGAGGAGAAGGCCCGCGCGGAACGCGCCGAGCAGGCCAAGCGTGAGGCCGAGGAGCGCGCCCGCCGCGAAGCCGAGGAGCAGGCAAAGCGCGATGCGCAGGAGGCGGCAGCCAGGGAGGCCGCCGAGAAGCAGGCCGCCACGCCCACCCCCGCGGCGGAGCCGGCTGCGGGGCAGCCCGCACCGGCACAAGCAACACCGCAGGCTCCGGCTCCACCGGCTCAAGCGACGCCGCCACCGGCAGCACCGCCACAAGCCGCACCCCCGGCGCAGGCTCCCTCGGAGCCTGTCCCCGAGGCACCGTCAGCCCCGGCAGTCGAGGCGGCCTCGCCGAGCCAAGCCAAGGCGGTGCCCGAGCCCGCGGCTGACTCTCCCGAGACCGCGGAGCCTGCCAAGAGCGAGGAGAAGCCCTCCGAGACGCCCGAGGAGGCAAGCGCATCGTGAGTGCAACCGAGATCTCCGCCAAGGACGTCAAGGCCCTGCGCGATCGCACGGGGGCCGGCATGATGGACTGCAAGAAGGCCCTAGCCGAGGCCGAGGGGGACATCGAGAAGGCGATCGAGCTGTTGCGCCTCAAGCAGGGCAAGAAGATCCAGGACCTCGGCGAGCGCACCGCCACCGAGGGCACCATTCAGGCATACATCCACGCGGGCGCCAAGGTGGGGGTCCTGGTCGAGGTCGATTGCAACACCGACTTCGTCGCCACCAACGAGGACTTCGTCTCGTTTGCGCGGGACGTCGCCATGCAGATCGCCGCCACCCCCACCGTGGCGTATGTCTCCCGTGAGGACGTCCCCGCCGAGGCACGCGACTCCGAGGGGCGCATCTACGAGCAGGAGGCCGCCGAGAAGCCCGAGAACGTGCGCGAGGAGATCGTCGCGGGCAAGCTCGACGCGTGGTACCGCACGATCGTGCTGCTCGAGCAGGAGATGCACAACCCGAAGTTCGACGGCAAGACGGTCCAGCAGCTGCGCGACGAGCTCACCGTCAAGACGGGCGAGAATGTGGTTGTACGCCGCTTCGTGCGCTTTGCCGTGGGCCAGTAGCCAACCCATATAGGCTCTGGCCTCGATGAGCGCCCCCGCCTTCAAACGCATACTGCTCAAGCTCTCCGGCGAGGCCCTCATGGGCTCGCTCGAGTACGGCACCGACCCCGACCGCGTGGCAGCCGTCGCGCGTCAGGTCTCCGCCGTGCGCGACCAGGGCGTCGAGGTCGCGATCGTGGTCGGGGCGGGCAATATCTTCAGGGGAATGAAGGGTGCGGCGGAGGGCATGGACCGCTCGACCGCGGACTACATGGGGATGCTCGCGACCGTGCTCAACGCCCTGCCCTTGCAGGACGCGCTCGGAGAAGACCGGCACCAACACGCGCGTCCAATCGGCGCTTGGCATCTCCGAGGTCGCCGAGCCCTACATCCGCCGCCGCGCGATGCGCCACCTCGAGAAGGGCCGCGTCGTGATCTTCGCCGCCGGCACCGGCAACCCGTTCTTCACCACCGACACCGCGGCCGCTCTTCGCGCCGCCGAGATACACGCCGAGATCATCCTGATGGCCAAGAACGGCGTGGAAGGCGTCTACAGCGCCGACCCGGCGATCGATTCCACGGCGCAATTCATCCCGCAGATAACCCACATGGAAGCGCTCGAGCAGCGCTTGCGGGTGATGGACTCCACCGCGCTCGCGCTGTGCATGGAGAACTCGATGCCCCTGAACGTCTTCAATATGGACGATGAGACAAACATCGCGCGCATAATCTCGGGTGCCCGGGTGGGAACGCTCGTGAGCACATGACTTCGAGGAGGAGAGGAGCCGAGGATGGCCGCTGAGATGATCGATGCCCTGCTGGACGACGCCCGCGAGCGGATGACAAAGTCGCTGGAGTCAACCCAGCAGGAGTTCTCCACTGTGAGGACCGGCCGGGCGAGCCCAGCCCTGCTCGAGCGCGTCGTCGTGGACTACTACGGGGCCCAAACCCCCCTCAACCAGCTCGCCACACTCTCGGCACCCGAGGCGCGTCTGATCACCGTCCAGCCCTACGACAAGTCCTCGATCAAGAACATCGAGAAGGCCATCAACGAGTCCGACGTGGGCCTGAACCCTTCCAATGACGGCAACCTGATCCGTCTGGCCGTCCCCGAGCTGACCGAGGAGCGCCGCAAGGACCTGGTCAAGGTCGTGCGCAACCTCGCCGAGGACGGGCGCATCGCGATCCGCAACGTTCGCCGCGACACGATGCAGCACCTGCGCGATCTCAAGTCCGAGGGCGAGGCCGGCTCCGACGACGAGCATCGCGCCGAGGTGGAGCTGCAGAAGCTCACCGACGGGCGCATCGCCGACCTGGACGGGATCCTGAAGGCCAAGGAAGAGGAGATCCTCGAGGTTTGACTCAAGACCCGCCCGCCCCGCTCGCCCCGCCCGCCCGCGCCTGCTCCGACGCCCGCTACGTCGCGATCATCACCGACGGTAACGGTCGCTGGGCGCGCTCTCACGGGTTGTCGGTAAAGGAAGGTCACAAGGCCGGCGCCGACACCGTCAAGGCGCGCCTTCGAGACGCGGCAGAGCTCGGCGTCGAGGAGCTGACCGTCTACTCCTTCTCCACGGAGAACTGGTCGCGCCCCGCCGAGGAGGTGGAGGGCCTGATGGAGATGTTCGCCACGCGCATTTCCCGGGAAACGCCGGAGCTCCGCGAGGAAGGCGTGCGCATGCGCTTCATCGGTAGCCGCCAGGGCATCTCCCCCGACCTCGTCGAGCGCATGGCCTGGGCTGAGGAGCTCACCGACGCCAACACCCGCATCACTCTCTTCGTCGCCTTCAACTACGGCGGGCGAGCTGAGATCCTCGACGCCGCGCGCGCCTTTCAGGGTGGCGGCGAAGAGGACTTCCGCAAGCTCCTCTACGCCCCCGAGATGCACGACCCCGACCTGATCATCCGCACCAGCGGCGAGCGTCGCCTCTCCAACTACCTGCTCTGGCAGTCCGCCTACTCGGAGCTCGTTTTCCGCGAGGAGCTGTGGCCCGACTTCTCCCGCGAGGCGCTAGAGCAGTCGCTCGCCGAGTTCTCCGCGCGGCGCCGGCGGTTCGGTGGCCGATAGCGCCATGGTGGATTCCCGCACGCCGGCTCGCGCCGGCCTCGCTTCTCGCGCCACGGACTCGGACGTAGCCTCGCGCTTCCTCTTCGCCCTGCCCCTGATCGCCCTCGCCCTGTTCCTCGTGATCGAGGGCGGCCCCATTTTTGCCGCGGGCCTGTTCGTGCTCGGGTGCGTGTGCATGCACGAGCTCTACGCCATGTACGAGCGTGCATCCCCGGTGCGACTGGCGGGCTTCGTCGCTCTCGCCGGGCTGCTCGTGGGCGCCCTGTACGGAAGTCACACCCACCCGGAGCAGGTTCTCCTGGCGGCCACCGCCTCGCTGCCTCTGCTGTTCGGGTTGACGCTCACCCAGCGCCATCCGAGTGTGGGGGGGATGGCGCTCACCCTGCTCGGCATCTACTGGATCGGCTTCGGGCTCGCCCATGCTGTGCTCCTGCGCGGCTTGCCCCACGGTGAGGGCATAGTGATCGACGTGCTCGTCGGCACCTTCCTCGGTGACACGGGCGCCTACCTGGGGGGTCGCCTCTTCGGCCGTCGCCCGCTCGCTCCCCGGATCTCCCCCAACAAGACCGTCGAGGGCCTGTTGACAGGGATGATCTGCTCGGTGCTCGCCGTGTGGTTCGCCGGGCGCTACCAGGACTGGCTCCCGGGCGCCCATGCCCTCGTTCTCGGCCTTGCCGTGGCCGTCTTCGCCCCGATCGGCGACCTCTTCGAGTCCTTCGTCAAGCGCCAAGCCGGCACCAAGGACACGGGGCGCCTCCTCGGTGCTCACGGCGGCGTCCTCGATCGGCTCGACGCGGTCCTGTTCACTGCTGTGGTGGGGTACTACGTTTGGTTGGCCTATGTTTGATCATTCGCCCGATTCTCCCGGTGTGGTGTAGGCGGTCACGATGGCCAAGCGCCTGCTCATCCTCGGTTCCACCGGCTCGATCGGCACGCAGGCGCTCGACGTGCTGCGGGGCAGCGAGGAGCTCGAGCTGGTTGGCCTGTCAGCCGAGCGCTCATGGGAGACGCTCGTCGAGCAGGCACGCGCACACGGAGTGGACCGGGTCGCGCTCGCCGACGAGCACGCCGCGCGGGAGGCCGCGCGGGCATGGCCCGAGGGGGAGGTGCTGAGTGGCGCGGAGGGGCTCGTGCGACTCGTCGTGGAGTCGGGTGCCGAGCTTGTCCTCAACGCGCTCGTGGGCTCCGCGGGCCTTGGGCCCACTGTCGCCACGCTCGGCGAGGGCATCGACCTTGCGCTTGCCAACAAGGAGTCGCTCGTCGTGGGGGGCGAGCTCGTTGTGGCGCTCGCCGAAGCCACAGGGGCGCAGATCGTGCCGGTGGACTCCGAGCACACCGCGCTTCACCAGCTGCTCTGCGGTCAGCCCCCGGGAGCCGTCGAGCGGCTGACGATCACGGCGAGCGGCGGCCCCTTCCGCGGTCGCGCCCGCGAGCAGCTTGCGGAGGTGAGCGTCGAGCAGGCGCTCGCCCATCCCACCTGGGCTATGGGCGGCAAGATCACGATCGACTCGGCGACCCTGATGAACAAGGGCCTCGAGCTGATGGAGGCCCATCATCTGTTCGGCACCCCGTATGAGCGCATCGACGTGGTGGTGCACCCGCAATCCCTGATCCACGGTCTCGTGCAGCTCGCCGACGGGGCGATGCTCGCTCACATCGGCCCCAAGGACATGCGCATCGCGATCTCCTACGCCCTGCACGGCGCCATCAGCGTGGGGCTCCCGATCGAGCCGCTCGACCTCGTACAGGTCGGCTCGCTGACGTTCGAGCCCTGCGATCTCCAAGCATTCCCGTGCCTGCGCCTTGCCCGCGAGGCGGCCCAGGCGGGGGGGACGGCGCCATGCGTGCTCAACGCCGCCAATGAGATAGCCGTCCACGCTTTCCTCGCCGGACAGCTTCCCTTCCTCGGTATCCCCGAGGTGATCGAGCGCACCCTCCACACGCTCGGCAACTCGCCGGTCAGGGCCTTCGAGTCGCTCTACGAGGCCGACCGCGAGGCACGCGCAACCGCCGAGGGGGCGGTGGCCGTGGTGGCTTTGTGATGCTCCGCAAAATCGGGTGTCCCACGCGCGCGCGCGGGAAGGCGGTTGCGGAGAGGCTCTGACGGCGGGTACGCTGCCAGGGCCTGCCAAACTGAGCCCATGAACTGGCTGCTCACGATCCTCGGGATCATGGCGCTGATCGTCCTGCACGAGCTGGGGCACTTCGCGGTGGCGAAGGCCGTGGGGATGAGGGTGGAGCGCTTCTCGCTGTTCTTCCCGCCAAAGATCGCGGGGATCAAGCGCGGGGAGACCGAATACATGATCGGCGCGATCCCCGCTGGGGGGTACGTGAAGATCACCGGTATGAACCCGGATGAGATCGAGGGCCTGCCACCTGAGGTGGCCCGCCGCGCCTACTACGCGCAGGTGCCCTGGAAGCGGATCGTGGTGATCCTCGCGGGACCGGGCGTGAACCTGTTGATCGCGTTTCTCCTGTTCTGGGGAGTGCTGTTCGTGGGCAGCTTCGATGGGGCGCTCACGCTCGAAGGCGTCGCTCCTGGCGTGCAGACGCTGAAACCGTCCACCACCGCGGTCGGGTCCGTCGAGCACGGCATGCCCGCCACGGGAGTGCTGCGCGCGGGCGACAGGATCGTCGCGGTGGACGGGCACCCCGTGACCTTGCGGGGCGCCGTGGAAGCGATCTCCTCGCACCGTTGCGCCGGTGCCGCCGCCGAGGGCTGCCGTGCGCGCACGCCGGCAATCGTGACCGTGCGCAGAGGCGGACAGGTTATGAGGCTTTCGATCCTTCCTCGCTACGACAAGAAGGCTGGGCGCATGCTGCTGGGCTTCCAGTTCGCGATCCCCACCCCGCGATCGTTCGGGGCGCTCTCTGCCGCGGGGGCGTCGGCTCGCGTGATGTGGGCGATGACCACGCAGACCTTCAGCGGTCTCGCCAAAGCCCTCACGAGCTCCAGGCAACGCCGGCAGATCAGCAGCATCGTCGGCATCAGCCAGTTCACCGAGCAGGCTGTCGCCGCCGGTCCCGGCAAGGCCCTCGTGGTGATCGGCTACGTCTCGCTCGTCCTTGCGGTGCTCAACCTCCTGCCGTTTCTCCCGCTGGACGGCGGGCACGTCCTGTGGGCGGTGGCCGAGAAGCTGCGCGGGCGGCGCGTCTCGCTCGCGGCGATGTGGCGCTTCAGCTCAGTCGGGATCGCCCTGCTGTTGTTCCTGGTGATCAACGGGTTCAGTAACGACATCGGGCGGCTTGGGGGCTGAGGGCGCCCGCACGCACACCCAGCTCTTGACGAGCGGGCCGAGGCGCTCGGGGAGGGCGGGGCCGAAGAGCGCCTCCAGCTCATCGCGCGAGAGCAGCGAGATGTCCTCCCAGGCGCCGGCCGCGCCCAGGCGCCAGTAGGGCTTGCGCAGGCGCGGGGGGAGCCAGTGGGCGCCCGGCAACAGGGAATGGGGCTCGACCGGGAAGGAGCGCGACGGGGTCTGTACGAACCAGCCCCGTCCCACGCGGCGTAGCTCGGCGGCGAACGCGCCGCGCCGCGCGGGCGGTACATGCTCGATGACGCTCGAGCAGTACACGAGATCGAACTCGCGATCGGCGAAAGGGAGGCCGGCGGTGGCGTCGGCGCGCACGAACGGGCCGGGATAGCCGGGCCGCTCGGCCAAGTCCACGCCGGTGATGTCCAGGTCGGGCTCGAGCGCGCGCAGGCCGAGAGCTCCACAGCCGAGATCGAGCACGCGAGCTTCCCGGCCCAGGCCGGTGAGCGCGAAGAATCGTTCGTGGCGGCGTAGGCGGGCACGGGAGGCGACCGGGGAGGCCAGGCGCGCGAGTGGCCCGTGGGCGGTCGCATAGACGGCCGGGGACGGGGGTGTGGGTCGTGATGGCGGCTGTGGCATACGCCCGCGAGGTTAGGCCACGGCATGCTCGAACGACATGGGTTCACGGACGTGGCGCGGCTGGTCCATACAATATGCGCATGGCCTCAGAGCGTCGGATTCACGTGGGTGGCGTCCCGATCGGCGGGGGCGCCCCCGTGGCGGTGCAGACGATGACCAAGACAGAGACCGCCAACCTGGCGGCCACGATGGACCAGATCCGCAAGGTGGCGGACGCCGGCGCGGATATCGTGAGGGTGGCGGTGCCGCGCGAAGAGGACGTGGAGGCACTCAAGCGGATCGTGGTGGAGTCGCCGATCCCCGTGATCGCGGACATCCATTTCAACCACACGCTCGCGCTGAAGGCGATCGAGGCGGGGGCCCACTGCGTGAGGCTCAACCCGGGCAACATCGGGGGCCCCGAGAAGGTCGCGGAGGTGATCGAGCTGGCCAAGCGCCACGGGACGCCGCTGCGCGTGGGGGTCAACAGCGGCTCCTTGCCCAAGCATCTGCGCGAGCTCGAGTACGAGAGCCCGGTCGAGGCGCTCGTCACCGCGGCTCTGGAGACGGTCGAGCTGATGGAGCGCCTGGGCTTCGAGGATTTCAAGGTGTCGATGAAGTCGACATCGGTGCCGAACACGATCGCCTCCAACAGGCTGCTGGCCGCGAGGATCCCCTACCCACTGCACCTGGGAGTGACCGAGGCGGGCACGAAGTGGTCGGGGTCGCTGAAGTCGGCGGTGGGCCTGGGGACATTGCTGGCGGACGGCATCGGCGACACGATCAGGATCTCGCTCTCCACCTTCCATGCGGAGGAGGAGGTGAAGGTGGCTTGGGAGATCCTCAAGGCGCTGAAGCTGCGCGAGCGCGGGCCGGTTTTGATCGCCTGCCCGACCTGTGGGCGCTTGCAGTTCGACATGGACACGGTGGTGGTCGAGGTGGAGCGCCGACTGGAAGCCTATGAGGACCCGATCGAGGTCTCGGTGTTGGGTTGCGCGGTGAATGGGATCGGCGAGGCAAGGCACGCCGACTTCGGGATCACCGGGGCGAAGGACATGGGGATGATCTACTCGAAGGGGGAGCCCCTCAAGAAGGTCCCCACCGACCAGCTCGTGGATGAGTTGTTCAAGGAGATCGACCGCTACTACGCCGCCGGCAAGAGGGTCGAGCGCGACGAGCGCGCCGCGGCCGAGGCGCGCGAGTGGCTCGCCGCAAACGAGGACGCCACCGCCATGACCCCCGAGAAACTGGCCGCGCTCGAGGCGGCGGCCGCCGAGCAGGAAACCGAGGCCGACGCCGTGCTCGAGTCGATGCTCGAGCCCGCGGGCTCCGCGGGGCCTCGCGGGGCGGGGGTTTTGGACGAGTCGATCTCGCCCGTGGCGGGACGGCGCTTCAGCCGCGGCTGAGCCGCCTCCCGGGCATCCACCTCGCGGCCCAGCCCGGTTATGAGCGGCTACGATGGTGGGCATGGCGACGAGGAGCGGCGGGGGCGAGGAGCCATGCGAGTGAGGGCGAGGCCTCACCGCAAGAGCGGGCCGAGTACGTGAGTAGGCAGCAGGCGGTCCTCAAGATCGGCTCGAAGCGTCCTGGCCGAGCCAGACGGGGGGTTGCGGAGGGCCGCGCTGTCACGCATATGCAGCGAAGCGGCCAACGCTCGAAACGCCGGGTGGCAGCTCGTGCTCGTGACCAGTGGGGCCGTCGCCAGGGGACGCGAGGTGGTCAGTCGCCACGGACGCCAGGGACGCTTGGATGTCCTGCAGGCGTTGAGCGCGATCGGCCAGGGCAAGCTCTTTCAGGAAATCGACCAGAGACTCGCGGGGTGGGAGATAACGACCGCGCAGATTCTCCTCACGTTCCTGGAGGCCAGCGAGCGCGAGAACCGCGAAGCCGCTACCCGTACTCTCAAGCGGCTCCTGGAATGGGATGTGATACCGGTGATAAACGAGAATGACACCGTTACCACCGATGCGCTGACGTTCGGCGACAACGACTATCTGGCGGCTCAGATAGCGACCATGCTCGACGTCGAGAGGATGGTCCTGTTGACCGACGCCGAGGGTGTATTCACCGCGGATCCGGATCTTGACCCAAGCGCTCGACTGCTGTCCAGCATTGGCGATCCCGACGAGGCGATGGAGCGTTATGCCATCGGCGACAGCACCTCAGCGCTGGGCTCGGGAGGGATGAGGTCCAAGCTCCGCGCCGCGCAGCTGGCCGCCAGGGGAGGCGTGACGACTGTCATCTGTAGCGGGAACACGCCGGGGAACATCCTGCGAGCGCTCGCGGGAGAGCAGGTGGGTACGACGGTCATCAAGCAGGAGGTCCCGGAATCGTGGAGCCAGAGCCGCAAGTTCTGGCTGGAGCATGGCAAGCCTGCGCGCGGGCGCATCCTGATCGATCGGGGGGCGGCGCGTGCGTTGACAGATGGCGGGGCGAGCCTGCTGCCGGTCGGTATCAGCGGAGCTGAGGGTGCCTTCAAAGCGGGTGACGCCGTGGAGATAGTCGATCTGGAGGGACTGCCGATCGGCAAGGGACTGTCCAATTTCAGCTCGGATGAGATTCTGCGTATCTGCGGGATGAGAACGGCTGAGGTTCAACGGCTGATGCCGAGTGCCCCCGACGAGGCGATAAGTCGCGACTGGCTCATCCTCGTCGGTGACAAGGTCGCCGCGTCGGGGAGCTGAGCCCGGGGCAGCGTGCGTGCGGACTGTGTCCGCGCCCGCACGCTGCCGGTGGGCCTAGCCGATTGCGCCGAGGCGCTCGGAGACCTTGCCCCAATCGACCGTGTTCCACCACGCGTCGAGGTAGTCGGGACGGCGGTTTTGATACTTCAGGTAGTAGGCGTGCTCCCACACGTCCACACCCAGGAGCGGGGTCTTGCCCGCGGAGATCGGGTTGTCCTGGTTGGGGGTTCCCACGACCGCGAGGCCGGAGCCGTCGTGCACGAGCCAGGACCAACCCGAGCCGAACTGGTTGACGCCGGCGGCCTTGAGCTTGTCCTGAAAGTCCGAGAAGGAGCCGAAGGTGGAGGCGATCGCCTCGCCGAGGGCGCCCTCGGGCTCACCGCCGCCGCTCGCTGACATGGACTCCCAGAAGAGCGAGTGGTTGTAGTGGCCGCCGCCGTTGTTGCGAACGGCGGTGCGCTTGTCCTCGGGCACTTGCGAGAGGTCGCGCAGCACGTCCTCGACCGAGGCGTTCTCCAGGGGGGTGCCGGCGAGCGCCGCATTGGCCTTGTCCACGTAGGCCTGATGGTGCTTGTCGTGATGGATTTCCATCGTCAGCTTGTCGATGTGGGGCTCGAGCGCGTCGTAGGCGTAGGGAAGCGGCGGTACGGAGTAGGCCATCGGGGCTCCTTTGTGGTGGACGGTTACTGGAGTATTCATAGCGTGCGACGGCGCCGGGGGCGTGATCGCCCGCGTCGCGTGGGTCGGCTGGGATCTGTTTGGGCTACCCGCCCGGCTTCGTGCGGCACCCCTGGGAGCGGGACGCCGCATAGGATGTCGAACGCGCCATGACCAGACTGACCGAGTACCTGTTGCCCACCGAGAAGCAGGCCCCCGCCGACGCGGAGGCGATTTCGCACAAGCTGATGGTGAGGGCCGGGCTGATCAGGCAGATGGGGGCGGGCATGTGGACGTGGCTTCCCGCGGGATGGCGCGTGCACCAGCGCGTCGTGGCGATCGTACGCGAGGAGATCGACGCGATCGGGGGGCGAGAGATGTTGATGCCGGTATTGCAGCCGGCCGAGCCCTGGCGCAAGACGGGACGCCTGGCGATCGACGAGCTGTTCAAGTTGCAGGATCGCAAGGGCTCGGAGCTCGTGCTCGCGATGACCCACGAGGAGGCCGTCACCTTTCACGCCGCCCAGACGATCAACTCCTACAGGGACCTGCCCCTGATCCTCTACCACTTCCAGGTCAAGGAGCGCGACGAGCCGCGCCCGCGCGCGGGGGTCCTGCGGACGAGGGAGTTCGTGATGAAGGACTCCTACAGCTTCGATCGCGACCAGGCGGGGCTGGACGAACGCTACGCCCTGCACGTGGGGGCATACGATCGCATCATGGAGCGCACCGGGGTGCGCTTCTACCGGGTGGAGTCAGACGTGGGGATCATGGGGGGGTTGGGAGCGCACGAGTACATGGCTCCCTGTCCCGCCGGCGAGGACGAGGTGGCGCTCGCCGACGGGTATGCCGCCAACATGGAGGTCGTTGAGAAGCGGCCAGAGTTTCGCAAGGTGGGCGACGCGTACATGCTCGGCGAGCAGGAGCTGACGGTTGAGCCGGCGATCGAGATAGGGAACATCTTCAAGCTCGGCACCCGCTACTCGGAGGCGCTCGGAGCCACGTACCTGGACGAGCACGGCGCGGAGCTGCCGATCTGGATGGGCTCCTATGGGATCGGGCCGGCGCGGGTGGTGGCGGCCGCCGTCGAGCAGTTCGCCGACGAGCACGGGATCTCCTGGCCGAGGGCACTCGCCCCGTTCGCGGTGCACCTGGTGGCGCTGGGCCGTCCCGGAACGCCGGAGCGCGACGCCGCCGAGGGGTTGTACGAGACTTTGCTGGCGGGCGGGGTGGACGTCCTCTACGACGATCGCGAGGGAGGCCCGGGGGAGAAGTTCGCCGACGCCGAGCTGCTCGGATGCCCGGTGCGCCTTACCGTGGGTCGTCGCAGCCTCGAGTCCGGCGAGGTCGAGGCGCAGGTGCGGCGCGGGCGCAGGGAGGCTCCCGGCCTGCCGCTGGGGGGCGAGCCGCGGGCTTTGCTGCGGGCGTTGGACGAGCTGTGTCAGAGCGCCCCCTGAGACCGGAGAGGGATCGCTCGCGCGAGGAGCCTGCCCCCCCGCCAACCGAGGGGGAGCGCACGGGCGCCACCGGCCGCCTCACGATCCGCCGCCTGGTCGGGCTCGACCGCTCGGGGCCGCCCCCGCCGCAGACCGAGGCGGGCCAGCCGCTGCGGCCGTGGACGATCCCCAACGCGATCGGATTTGCGCGGCTCGCGCTGATCCCCGTGTTCCTGATTGTGGCTCTTTCCAGCGAGGACGGCATAGACGCGCTCGCCGCGACGCTCTTCGCGGTGATCGGCTGGGGGGACTACGCCGACGGGATAGCGGCGCGCGTGACGCGCCAGTACAGCCGCCTGGGGGCGCTGATGGACCCCGTGACCGACCGCCTGCTCGTCCTCTCCGGCGTGGTCGTGTGCTGGCGCTTCGATCTGCTTCCGCGCTGGGGGCTTGCGATCCTGATGGCGCGCGAGCTCTTGATGGTGGCGCTTGGGCGCTATGGCCTGAAGCACGGCGTGGAGCTGCGCATCAACTGGCCCGGGCGTATCTCCGTGGCGCCGCTGATGGGAGCCATGTTCTTCGCCATGGTGGGGCTGGGGGGTCTCGCCGAGGTGCTTCTCTACGTCGGTCTGGTGCTCGCCGTGGTCGCTAGCTTGCTGTATGTGCGCTCGGGGCGCGCCCAGCTGCGCGGGCGCGCCACAGGGAGATGAGACGCTCGCCGGCCAGCCAGGCCCCGGCCGCGCCGGAGCACAACAGCAGGGCCATCAGGCTGACGTTGTAGCGCGGCTGGTCGTTGAAGAGGGTGGCGAGTGCCGCCACGCTCAGCAAGACCGCGACGCTCACCACCAAGGCGAACCGGCGCGTGAGCAGCGCGCCCGCGAGCAGCCCGATCCAGGCGAACCAGAGGTAGATGAGGTGTTGGGGCTTGTTGGTGTCGGGGTGATAGCTGCCGTTGCCCCCGCTCCACACGTTGCCCCACATCTTCCAGAACTTGCTCCACAGCATCGACGCGAACGCCCCGGGTCTGCCGAGCGCGTACTTGCGGATGTTCTCGAGGTTTTCCCTGTTCACGGAGTCGTTCTGGGAGAGCCCTGGATGGCGTGCTTCGATGAGGCGGAACACGGGAGCGGCGCTGTGCTCCCAGTAGCGCCCGCAATCCTGGGGGAAGTGGCGACAGACTTCGGGTGCCAGCTGCTCCTCGGTGGGGACGAGCAGGCCCTTGCCGGGCAGGTAGGTGCCGATGAAGAACGCATCGGGCCCGGCCGTGGTGATCGGCACGAAACGGCCCACCTTCCCCGACGCGTACAGGAGCCACGGCGAGAGGGTTATCAGGAGCGCCGCCATATAGACCGCGCCGCGCTTGGCGCCCGTGCGCCGGCCTGGACGCCCGGCGAGCGCGAGCGCGAGCGCGACCACCGCCATCCCGATCGCCAGGTCGCCGCGCGTGAGGCACGCGAGCGCCCCCACCACACCGGCGGCGGCGATCGCCACGAGCTCGCGACGCGTCCCCAGGCGCCGGTGGGCGAGCACGGCTGCCGCCACGGCGGCGACCAGCACGAGCGCGCCGAGGGGCTCGCTCAAGTACGTTCGCGTGGCTACGACCAATGGCACGTAGCCCGCGACGAGCGCTGTGGCGAGAACCGCGGCCCAGGGCCCCGCGAGGATCCATGTGAGGGCTGCCACCAGCGCGAGCGTGAGGACGCCGATGGCCAGTTGCATGTACTGCGCCGGGCCGCTCGCGTGCATGGCGAGGCGCAGGGAATGGTGGCCTGAGAGTCTCGTGGCGATCGCGAACGCCACCGAGGTTCCCGGGGGCCACTTGAAGGTTGCGTAGCGTTCGCCGGCGAGGATCCTGTTGGCGTTGCCGACATACCCGTTCTCGTCCGCGGATAGGTGGGTGTTGCTCCCGATCGCCGAGGCGCGCGGGATCCCTCCGGCGATCACGATCAGCACGATCAGCGTTGCCGCGATGGCCTGGGCGGGCGTCACCCGTGCGAGCCGCCCGCGCATTCTCATCGCCATTCTCAGCTTCGACACTCTCAAGCTCAACTTCACCTTTTGGTCTATACTCGACCGGCAGCATGGCAGCACCGGCAGTCAACTGCCCTTCAATCCTTGCGCAAGAGGAGATCGCTCGCGATGGACACGTTTCCCGACCTTGGCTCGATGACCGATGGTGAGCTCAAGGATGTGATCCGCCAGCTCACCGACGAGGAGATGGAGATCTCCTACAAACGGCGCATCCTGCACGGCAAGATCGACATCCTGCGAGCCGAGCTCGTGAGTCGCCTGCGCGAGCAGCACAAGGATGGCGAGGCGACGATCTCCGGCGACGACGTCCAGCGGCTGTCGGACATCCTCGCCAATCGCGCGGGCGGAGCCGCTACCGACGAGCTGTAGGGGTGTCCTGCGTGGCGAGCTCACACGTGAGGCACTAGGGGGACCAAGTGGCCGTGCACTGTCCGGAGTGTGGCTTCGCGGGTAGCGAGGGCGCCAACTACTGTCAGCGCTGCGGCGCGCTGCTTCCGCGTGGGGACGGGGGCACGGGGGAGCCTGTGACAGCCACCTACCGGATCGACGAGGCGGGGGAGCTCGTACCGGTGGAACTGGACGAGGTCATCGCTCACGGCCCGGCGCTCGTGATCCGCACAGGCGGCGGGCGGGCGGGGGAGAGCTTTCCCGTCGATCGCGAGCGCATGACGATCGGCCGGCGCCCCGACTCCGACGTGTTCCTCGACGACGTCACCGTCTCGCGCGACCACGCACTACTCGTAAGCCGCGGCGAGCACTGGTACCTGGACGACTGCGGCTCGCTCAACGGCACCTACGTGAACCGCTCGCGGATCGAATCTCATCGCCTGGAGGAGGGTGACGAGCTGCAGATCGGCAAGTACAAGCTCACCTACCACGCACGCTGATGGCCGCCGCCCCCCAGACATCCCAACGGGAGCAGGCCGAGCTCGAGCTCGCCGCATCCGAGGTCGCGGACGGCTCCCCTGGAGGCACGGACGGTGGCGGACGCCAGAAGGCGCTCACGATCGGCGCCGTCTGCAAGGCCCTCGTGCAGGAGTTCCCGGACATCTCGATCTCGAAGATCCGCTACCTCGAGGATCAGAAGCTGCTGGCGCCGCGCCGCACCCCCGGCGGCTACAGGCTCTACACGCAGGGCGACGTCGCACGGCTGCGCACGATCCTGCGCATGCAGCGCGACGAGTTCCTTCCCCTGAGGGTGATTCGTCAAGAGCTCGCGACGGGACGGGCGGGAGACACGCAGGTCCCGCGTCCGGGGTGCGAGAGCGGCAAGCGTGCCTGGCACACCAGCGTGAGCGTGCGCGAGGAAGCGGGGGCGCTCTACTCGCTCGAGGACATGCTCGAGGAGACGGGCGCCGACGCCAAGCTCGTGCGCGAGCTCGAAGAGTACGGCGTCGTCAAGGGGGAGATGCGCGGTGGAGCGCGCTACTTCGACGAGACCGAGCGGGAGATCGTGAGCGCCGTCTCAGAGCTCGCCCGCTACGGCGTCGGGGGGCGCAACCTGCGCGTCTTCCGCTCCTCGGCCGACCGCGAGGCAAGCCTCTTGCAGCAGATCCTCGCCCCGGCCCTGCGCTCGCGTAACCCGCAACGGCGCAAGGACGCCGTCGAGGCCCTGGAGAACCTCGCGGCTGTCACCACCCACCTGAAGCATCTGCTGCTGGTCCGCGACCTGCGCAAGATAGTTAGGTGATCGCCACCGCGGACCTGCGTGGGCTGATCCGCGACATCCCCGACTTCCCCAAGCCGGGGATCCTCTTCAAGGACATCACCCCCCTGATGGCCGACGCCGCCGCGCTGGACGCCGCGGTGCGCGGGCTATCCGAGTACGCCCGCCCGCTGCGCGTGGAGTGCGTGCTGGCGGCCGAGGCGCGTGGCTTCCTGCTGGGGCCGGCCCTGGCGCTCGCGCTCGGCACCGGCTTCGCGCTCGCGCGCAAGCCCGGCAAGCTCCCCCACGAGACGGTCAGCGCAGAGTACGAGCTCGAGTACGGAGCCGGTCGCCTCGAGCTCCACAGCGATGCCCTGCGTCCCGGGGCGCGCGTCCTCGTCCACGACGACCTGCTCGCCACCGGGGGCACCGCGCGGGCGCTGTGCCGGCTCGTGGAGATGGTGGGGGCGGAGGTGGTTGGCTGCGGCTTCCTCGTGGAGCTCGCCAACTTGGGCGGGCGCGACCTGCTCGAGCCACACAACGTCCACGCCCTGCTCACCTATGAGGGGTAGGTAGCTCTTGCCCACCGCACAGCGCACCCGCACGATCGCCGCCTCCCGGCAGGAGCTGTGGGATGTGCTCGGGGATCCTCATCACCTCCCGCGCTGGTGGCCCCGCGTGAACCGCGTGGAGGCCGTCACCCTTACGGGTACAGGCGAGTTCGACGCTTTCACAGAGGTCCTCATGAGCGGCAGAGGAAAAATGGTGCGAGCCGATTTCAAGCGTTTGGAGACCGTCCCCGAGGAGCGAGTGGTGTGGGCCCAACAGGTCGAGAACACCCCATTCGCCCGCATCCTCACGAGCGCGGAGACCGAGATCAGCCTCTCGCATGGCTCCGGGGCCGATGGTTCCGCGAGCGATGGCCCTGCGAGCGATGGTCCTCTCACGGAGGTCACAATCGAGCTGCGCCAGACCCTGCACGGGTTCCTCGCGCGCCTCGGCGGCCACCTCGTGCGTCGCGCCGCCCACTCCACGCTCGACGAGGCGCTCGACGGTCTCGAGCGCATCGTGGGAAGAAGGGCCTGACGTGAGCTCAACCCGAGCCTCCGGGGGCGGCCCTGGCGCGGCCAGGCACATCGCGTCCTCCGGGGCCCACGATCTCGGCTCGAGCGGCCCGCGGCGGATGCGCTGGTGGGGTTGGGGCGAGTCTGAACACCCCTCCGGCCTGCCCGCTCACGCGCTCGACTTCCTCCGCGACACGGTCGGCCTCGCCGCCACGCCCGCTCCACCGGTGGCGCTCGAACACGTGAAGATCGACCCCTCATCCATACCCTCCCGCACGCTCGAGGGCTCCGTGAGATCCTCGGTGCACAACACGTCCGCGACGACCATGCCGACCGTGTCCTTCACGCCGCCGGCAGGGGCTACCCCGACCTCGTGCGTCTGCGCGCGGGCGCCCCCGCGGGCGCGCCCGACGCCGTGCTCTACCCCGCCTCCCACGAGCAGTTGCGCGAGCTGCTCTCGGCGTGTGGGCGGGATTCGCTGGCGGTGGTCGCCTTCGGGGGCGGCACGAGCGTCGTGGGCGGCGTGGAGCCTCTGCGTGGGCCCCATCGCGGTGTCGTGTCGCTCGACATGTCTTGCATGGCGACGCGTACTCGACTTCGACGAGGCTTCGCTCACCGTGCGCCTCCAGGCGGGCGCGCGGGCGCGCGACGTCGAGCGCCGGCTCGCCTCCAAGGGGCTCACGCTCGGTCACTTCCCGCAGTCCTTCGAGTACGTCTCCCTCGGCGGCTGCGCCGCCACGCGCTCGGCCGGGCAGGCCTCCACGGGCTATGGGCGCTTCGAGCGCATGGTGCAGGGCCTGCGCATGGTGGCCCCCGTCGGGAGACATCGAGCTTGGCGGCTCTCCCCGCCGAGCGCCGCGGGCCCCGGCATGCGCGAAATCGTCGTCGGCTCGGAGGGCACCCTCGGCGTCATCGACGAGCTCTCCCTGAGGGTCCGCTCCGCCCCCACAGAGCGCGTCTACGAAGGGGTTTTCTTCGAGAGCTTCCAGGCCGGCGCGCGGGCATTCCGGGAGCTCTCCCAACGTCACTGCGCTCCGGACGTGGCGCGCCTCTCAGACGAGCAGGAGACGCGAATGTCGCTTGCCCTTGCCGGCTCCGGCGGCGCCAAGGGACGTCTCGGGACGCGCCTATCTCGGCGTGCGCGGCTACGGGCGAGGGTGCCTGGCGATCCTCGGATTCGAGGGGGAGGCCCCGGAGGTGAGCGAGCGCCGCGCCCGCGCGCTTGCCATCGTGCGCCGCGCCGGTGGGCTGCGAGTCGGGCGCTCGCCCGGGCACGCCTGGCTTGGCTCGCGCTTCTCCGCTCCCTACCTGCGCGACGAGCTGCTCACCCACGGCCTCATGGTGGAGACCCTGGAGACGGCGACACCCTGGTCGAACCTGGAGGCCCTCCATGGTCGCCTGCTCGAGACAATCGACGGCGCATTGAGGGCGTGGGGCACACCGGGGCTTGTCATGTGCCACGTCTCCCACCTCTATGAGACGGGCGCCTCGCTCTACTTCACGTTCCTCGCCGCTCAAAAGCCCGGCGAGGAGATCGCGCAGTGGCGGGCGGTCAAGGCGGCAGCGAGTGCCGCCATCCTCGACCAGGGCGGCACCATCACCCACCACCACGCCGTCGGACGCGACCACGCCCCGTGGATGGCGCGCGAGATCGGGGACACCGGAGTGAGGGCTCTGCGTGCGCTGAAGTCTGAGCTCGACCCCACCGGGATCATGAACCCGGGAAAGCTGCTTCCCGGCTAGTGCAGCCCGAACGTGCCCCTCAGCTCGATCTGACCGGGATGCTGGGGATGGGTGCTCGTCTCGCGCGTGATGATCAGCTGGCGGTAGACGCGGGCGTTCGTCGGCAGAGGGCCCCCGCCTTCCATGCGACCGTCTGAGCCCACGCTCGGAGCGCGGCCGAGTGGAGCCGAGCTCGACGGCGAGTTGTACAGCCACACGGCGTAGAAGAAGCCGGAGGAGGGGGGCAGCCCGCGCGCCGCGACATAGAACGCCCGCCTCCCGCTCTGCGAGAGCACGTAAGCCGTGCCGGCGGCTTTGAGCGTCGGGTCGAGCGGGGTGAGCGCGATCGTCTTGTTGAGGCTCGGCTTGCCGGTGCTCGCCGTCGTGGTCGAGTTGGTGTTGCTCCCTGTCGAGGATTTGCTCGAGCTTTTCCCGCTCCCCCCGCTGGAGATCAGGATCGCCGCCACCACGACGATCGCCACGATCGCGCCGAGCAGCAGTGCGCCCCCCGTCCTGGAGCTGGCCCTCAGCGGGGCGCCGGCGCCGGCTCCAGGCCCGCGCGATGCAGGAGGGCCGCTCGGACCGGAGGGGGGACGGCCACCAGACGCCTTGGCTTCGGGCCCCGTCGGGCTGTTGGCCATCGCGTCCAGCGCCGCGTGCGCGCGGTCGCGCACCGTCTGCTCGGGGATCCCAAGCAGGTCGGCCACCTCGCCATAGCTCTTGCCACGGTCGAGCACCAGCGAGAGTACGGCACGCTGGTCGGGTGGCAGTCGGTCGAGCTCGGTCATCTCTGGCGGCGCCCATCGTGTCCCCATGGACCCGGGCGCTGTCCTTAGGCTATCGTGGCCGCCCGATGACACTGCCACCAGTCGCCCAGATCAACGAGCACCTGTTGGGCTTCGACCTCCTCTACGGGCTCGAGCTCCTGGAGATGACAGACAGCGAGGTGTGCGCGCGCGTGCTCGTCCGCGACGAGCACAAGCAGCCGGCGGGCCTCGTCCACGGAGGCCTCTACGCGTCGATCGCCGAGTCGATCGCCTCGATCGCCACCGGGATGACGGTGCTCCAGGAAGGCAACATGGCCATGGGCATGTCCAACAACACCAACTTCCTACGACCGGTCACCGAAGGGATCGTGCACGCCCACGCCATTCGCCTTCACCGTGGACGCACCACCTGGGTATGGGATGTCACCTTCAGCGACGACGACGGCCGCACCTGCGCGCTCACCCGCATGACGATCGCCGTGCGACCGCTTCCCGGCTGAGCGCCGCGGGCCGCGGGGCTCCCCGGCCGGTGGGGTCCCGGCCGCTGGGCTCCCGGCTGAAGGCGGCGGCGGCGGCGAGAGCCGGGTGAGCGGAGCGTGTGACTATTGGCCGTGGGGGTGCGCCACGCTCACGCCCGGGGGCACCTCGCTCGGCAACGGGATTCTCGCGAGCCCGGTGTCGGCAAGCGCAGCCGGCAGTGGCGCTTGCGGGAATCCCACCATGTTGAGCGGCGCCATCGTCGTGGCTGCCTCTCGGGCGAGCGAGGGATTGCGCGCATACACGCTCACCACCACTCCCCCGGTGGGGATCGCGAGCGTCGAGCCCCCCCGAGCCACGCTCGCGCTCGCCCCCCTCAGTGCAAGCGAGTGCGTCGCGGGGCTCGCCCCCGGGATGAAGCTGTTATCGGGGGAGCTCACAATCGACACCGGCGTCACGCACGTGTACTGGCCCCCCAACACACAGTCCCCATAGCGGATGGTCACCGCTTCCGCCGGGTCGATCGTGACGCTCGTGATCCGCATCCCCTTGAACTCCAGCCCCAGCCAGTACGCGGGAAAACGGCTCTTCACGAGCACCGTCTCGAGCGCTGCCGGGCCGATCGCCTGATCCTGGAGAGTGTCCCCGCAGGAGCTCACAGCCAGCGCGCACAGGACGAGCCCCATGCCGAGTGACACACGCAATCCGCGGCTCATCGGCCCCGCAGGTAGGCGTTGGTGATTGGCATGCGCCTGTCACGGCCGAAGGCCCGCTCGGTGATCTTGATGCCCGGGGGGGACTGGCGGCGCTTGTACTCGGCGCGATCCACGAGCCTCGTGGCCAGCTCCACGTCCCTGGCCGGAAGCCCATCGGCGATCAGGTGCTCGCGGCTGCGGTCGAGCTCTATGTAGCCGTGCAGGATCCGGTCGAGCACCTCATAGGGCGGCAGCGAGTCCTGATCGGTCTGGTTCTCCCGCAACTCGGCGGACGGGGCCCGCTCGAGGATCGAAGCGGGGATTGGCGCACTCACCCGCCCGCTCGCGCCCCCCTCCAGCGCGGCCCGTGAGTTTCGCCAGAGCGCCAGCCGGTAGACCAACGTCTTGGGCACATCCCTGATCACGGCAAAGCCACCCGCCAGATCCCCGTACAGGGTCGTGTAGCCGACCGACATCTCCGACTTGTTTCCGGTCGTCAGCACCAGCCAACCGAACTTGTTCGAGAGCGCCATCAAGAGATTGCCGCGGATGCGCGCCTGCAGATTCTCCTCGGTCAGATCCTCGTGCAGCCCGTCGAAGTCCTCTCGCAGCGTCTCGCGGTAGGCGTCCATCCCCCGCTCGATCGGGAGCTCGTGCACTCCCACGCCGAGCGCCCTCGCGAGCGCCCTGGCATCTTCCTGCGTGGCCGAGGAGGAGTACGGGGAGGGCATCACCGCCACGTTCACCCGTTCGGCCCCGAGCGCATCGACGGCCAGGCAGGCCACGAGCGCCGAGTCGATCCCGCCCGAGAGCCCCAGCACCACCGCCCCAAAGCCGTTCTTCTCGACGTAGTCGCGCAGCCCCAGCAGGAGCGCCTCGTACACCTCCTCCTCCGTCGAGGAGATCGGTGCGCGCGGAGGGGCCCCGGGTTGTGTTGTGCTCGCAATCGGCTCTCCCACGCGCGTGCGTGGGACGCCCGAATCCGGGAGCCCAATCTCGCAGACGAGCATGTCCTCCTCGAACTGGGCCCCGCGCGCGATCGTCTCTCCGCCGGGGTCGAGCACGAAGGAGTGGCCGTCGAAGACGAGCTCGTCCTGGCCCCCCACCATGGCGCAGAAGGCGACATGGGCGCCGGTCTCCCGTGCACGCTGGCCGAACAGGCGCTCGCGCTCCAAGCCCTTGCCGGCGTGGTAGGGCGAGGCGGAGATATTCACGATCAAGCCTGCCCCGGCGGCTGCCTCGGCTGAGGCGGGGGGGCCGGCGACCCACAGGTCCTCGCACACTGTCACGCCCACCGTGACCCCGCCCACATCGACCACCGCGCCGCTCTCCTCGCCGGGCTTGAAGTAGCGCTGCTCGTCGAACACTCCGTAGTTGGGGAGATGAACCTTGCGGTACACGCTCCGCACCGCTCCGTCGGCGAGCACGGCGGCGGCGTTGTAAACCACCCTCGCAACGGGCCTCGGGGAGCCGGGCGCCGGGCCCCGCACGTTGATAGGGAGTCCCACCCGCCCGCGCTCCGGGAAGCCCACGATCGCCACGATGCCCTCGGCCTCGCGCGCGAGCTCCTCCAGTTGGGCGCCCGTGTCGCTCAGGAAATGCTCGCGCAACAGCAGATCCTCGGGTGGGTAGCCCGTCAGCGCCAGCTCCGGGAACAGCACGAGCTCCGCCCCGGCGCCCCTGGCCGCGCCGATGCCCTCGCGAATGAGCTTCGCGTTGCCCGCGAGATCGCCGACCGTGGGGTTGATCTGGCAGAGGGCCAGGCGCAAGCCGGTCCTCACCGCCATCGGGCCACCGGCGCTAATTGGTTGCCACCGCGCGCGGACGGCGGGCACGACGGGCGCCGCGCGGGCGGCCGTCCACGCCCGCGGCGTCGGCCAGCGCGGCGATTGCGCGCTCCAGCTCGCGCGCGATCGTCTCGAGCTCGGGGAGCGCGTCGTAGTCCGCCAGCAGTCCGAAGCCCAGGTGGCCGTCGTAGCTCATGACGGCGATGCCCAGGGCTTGACGGCGGGCGAGCGGCACCACCGGGTAGAGCGCCTTCAGACGACGCCCGAGCAGGTAGAGCGGGAACTGGGGCCCCGGAACGTTCGTCACCACCAGGTTGAAGAAGCGCTGGCGTGCCTGCAGGCGGGCCGCCTGGCTGAGGATCGTCGGCGGGGCGAAGCCCGCGAGGTTCGTGAGCACCTCCGCCCCCACGGCCTGGCCGGAGTCCTTGAGGTCATCCATCTCCAGGCGCACCTCGGCGAGGCACTCGACGGGGTCCACGACCCCAACCGGCAGCGGCGCCCACATCGCTGCCACACGGTTGCCGAGCGCGGGTGGGTGGGACTTCCTATCAACGTCTGTGCGCACCGATACGGGCACCATCGCCTTCAGCACGAGACCCTCGGTGTCATGGCCCTGCACGCGCAGGTGGCGCCCCAGCGCGAGGCTCACCGCGGCCAGAACCACGTCGTTGAGGGTGCCCCCAAGCTCGTTCTTGATGGCCTTGAACTGTGCGAGGTCGGCGTCCACCCAGGTGTAGCGGCGGTGGGAGGTGATGTCGACGTTGAGCGGGCTGGGTGGCGCGGGGGCGTTGATCCCGGCGAGCGTCGTGGCTCCGACGCCCACGACGGCCTCCTTGGCCCGCGAGAGGGCACGCCGCGGACGACGCAGCATCGCTCGTGCCCCACGGAGCATCTCGCCGGGCACCGTGGAGCGCTCCACGAGTGCGTCCGCGAGCAGCTTCGCCGACCCTGGCAGCGGGCGCGCGATCCATGGCACAGGCGGTCGCGGCGTACCGGCAGGCTCGGGCGAGGCGTCGAACAGGACGGTCGTGATGTCCACGCCCGAGATCCCGTCCACGAGCGCGTGATGGGTCTTGGCGATCACCGCGAAGCGTTCGCCCGGCCATGTGCTGCACCAGCCACAGCTCCCACAGCGGCTTCGAGCGGTCGAGGCGCTGGGAGAAGATGCGTCCCGCGAGCTGCTTGAGCTCGGTCTCGTCTTCGGGGCGAGGGAGCCCGGTGTGGCGAATGTGGTAGCGCGGATTGAAGTGCGGATCGTCCGCCCACACCGGCCGCCCTTGCCCGAACGGCACGAACGCGAGCCTCTGGCGGTAGCGCGGCACGAGGTGAAGCCGTGAGAGCAGATGCTCGACGAAGTCTTCGTAGTTCGGGGCCTCCCCCTCGAACACCATCACCGATGCCACGTGCATGTGCGCCGAGCTGTGGTCCTCGAGGTGCAGGAAGGCCGAGTCCAGGCCCGTGAGGCGGTCGGGGTTTGACATCGAAGGCGATTGTCGCGGGTCTGGCGTCCGGCGTCAACGGCGAAGGCTCAGAACTGTCTCGACTTCCCCGCTCGGGCCTCACAACGGGCTCTTCCCAACGGGCGCTTCTCAGCGGGAGCCCGCCGCGGGTGAGCGACGAGCGTGTGCAAACGCCACCTCGTCGATGTTCGCGTGACCGGATAGGGCCATGTTGAGGTCGAGCTCGGCAAGGAAGGCTCGTAGCACGTCGATGACGCCCTGTTCGCCGCCGAGTGCGAGGCCCCATACGTAGGGACGCCCCAGGCACACGGCCCGCGCCCCGAGCGCGAGGCCTTGAGCGCGTCGGCGCCGGAGCGGATACCGCTGTCGAAGAGGATCTCGCACCTGTCCGCGACGGCGTCCACGACGCCGGGCAGCGCTTGCAGGGAGCCGATCGCCCCGTCGACCTGGCGGCCGCCATGGTTCGAGACGATGATGCCCTCGATGTCGTGCTCCACGGCGAGCAGCGCGTCCTCGGCGCTCTGGATGCCCTTCAAGACGATCGGCAGTTTCGTGCACTCGCGCAGGAAAGCCAGGTCGTCCCAGGTCACCGAGGGGTTGGAGAACTGCCACGCCCAGTAGGCCACGGCGGTCGGCGAGGTCCTCCTCGGGCGGCTTGGGAAGCGCCGCGCGGAACACGGGGTCCTGCATGTAGTTCGCGTTGCCCTCGCCGCGCAGGAACGGGAGGAAGCCGTCGGTGAGGTCGGCAGGGCGCCAGCCCAGCAGCCACGTGTCGAGCGTCACCACGATGGCCTCGTAGCCGGACTTCTCGGCCCGCTCGATGAAGCTGCGCGCGAGCTCGCGGTCTCGGGGCCAGTAGAGCTGGTACCAGCACGATTGCTCGCCCGCGGCCTCGGCGATCTGCTCGATGGTGTGCGACGCCGCGGTGCTTGCGATCAAGGGCACCCCCACGTGCGCGGCGGCGCGCGCGCTCGCGAGCTCCCCGTCGGGGTGGGCCACCGTCTGCACGCCGATCGGCGCGAGCAGCACGGGGGCGGGCAGCCTCGTACCGAGCACCGTCCGCTCGAGCGAGCGCTCGGAGACGTCTCGCAGCATCCGCGGCACGATCCTCCACTCGTCGAACGCCTCCCGATTGGCCCGTATCGTCTCGCCCGCGCCCGCCCCGCCTTGAATGTAACCCCGCGGCCCGCGCGAGAGCATCGCGTAGGCGTCGCGCTCCAGCTCGCGCCAGTCGAGCGGCCGTGTGGGCTTGCGCCCGCCGAGCATTCCGGCCGCATAGATCTCGTGCTCGTAGTTGGAGAAGGGGGGCTCGAGTGGCATCTGCGGTGGATGCTATTCGGGAGTGAGAATTGTCGTCGCGCTCGCGATTTGCTTTATTCGTATCGGTGCAGGGCTGTAGGGATGGCGAGGCTAGACCAAGACCATCCCTCAGGAGGACTCGACGAGATGACATTCGACCAATCGAAGATCGGGCAGGTCGTGGCGGCGCAGATGGAGGCGCTCGAAGGGCGCTACGGAGACGATTGCGAGATCGGCAACGTGTGCACGATCGTCGAGGTGCTCGGCCCACACGGCTCGGATGTGTCGGTGCGCTCCAGCGAAGCGCGACCGCACACCACGATCGGGCTGCTGCGCATGGCCGAGGCGATGATGCTCAACCGGCTCGGCGGAGTCGACTCGCGGGGAGGAGGAGTAGGCGCACGTTGGAGGTTCGGGCACCGTTTGAGGACGGGATGAGAGTTGGATGGAGTGTGTCCACTCTCACACTTTGCGCCATAGCTTGTCATCTAGCGTCTCCTTCGATTGCTTGACCTGCCGAGTCGTCTCCACAAATGGAGGACGAGCGGGGGACCCATTGCCGGGCCTGACGAACGGGTCTCGGATGGGGCGAATCGGCCGCTGATGCGGCTGTAACGCCCGACTGACGCACGTATGGACGCGTGTGTCGGCGGGCGTGAGCCCGACAGCTAACCCCGTAGGCGCAGACACAAGGAGGACCTCTTTGTCGAGGCCGAACTAACCGGGCGCGCTCGTCGCGCCCAGCCGGCGTTGCTTGGCGCGAGCTTGACCTGTGCCGCGGCGCTCACCGCCCTGCCGGTCGCGAGCGCAGCGGCGCCCACCGTCGCGCCCAGCATCGGCAATGCCGCCGGGACGCCCGCACAGCCACCGTCCGCCGCGGCGGGGACGGCGCCCGGCGATATTGCCCTGCAGGCATCCCGCGGGTCGGTGGACCGGCTCAGAGGGGCCGTTCGTGGCTCATGTGCGCATGCGCAAAGCCTACGGATCCGCCACGCCGTCCTGGACGTGCTCGATGGCCGCTCCGCCACCGTCGGGGGATCCTGAGTCGCACAGCTCGGGAGCGCCGTCGAGCTCCAGCGTCTCGGACGCCACGGGTGGCGAGCGCTTGCGCACACCATCACGGGTGCCCGGGGCCGCTTTGTCCTTCGCTACACGCCCCATCGTCTGCTCAGCGAGCGCGTGCGGGTGCTGTTCGTCGGCGACGCGCACGCTCTCGTCGCACGGCGCAGCATCGGACACCTGCGCTCCTATCGGCTGGCCGGGGCCTCTTGGTATGGCGGTGGTGGCAGCCTCGCTTGCGGAGGACAGCTCACGGACGCCACGATGGGGGTGGCCAACAAGACGCTTCCCTGCGGAACGCTCGTGACCTTGCGCTACGACGGTCACGAGGTGAGCGTGCCCGTCGTGGACCGCGGACCATATGTGGCGGGTCGCGAATTCGACCTCACCGAAGCGACCAAGCGTGCGCTTGGCTTCGAAGGCGTCGGCGAGGTTTGGAGTACGCGCTAGCCTGGGGAACATGGGCAAGCCCACAAAACAGAGAAGCCGCAAGCGTCCCAACCGCAGGGCACGGCGCAAAGCAGCTACTGCTGCGATGGTCGCGTGGCGACTCATGCGTGTGGCCCGCAAGGTCGAGCGCACAAGCGAGCCAGGCGCACAAAGCAGGCCCGGCTGGCGAAGCAGGCCCGGCTCGCAAAGCAGGCCAAGCGCATGAAGCAGAACCGGCGTGCCAAGCGGGACGCTCGGTGTGGGTCGCAAGGGCAAGGGGAGCGCCGGGCACGCGCTCTCGCTCGGCTCAGTCGCCCTTGGCTCCTTCGCGCTGGGAGCAAGTGCCTGCGGGGCGCTCGCCGTTGGCGCGGTCGCGATTCGCAGGCTCGCAATCAAGCGCGCGGCGGTCGGCAAGCTCGATGTGAGCAAGGTCAAGGTCGGTCGCCTGGAGGTCGACGAGCTCGTGGTGCACAGTCGTAGTTGAATACAGGGCCGTGATCGATTCTGGCCCCGCCAACGGAGACCTCAGTGGACCTGACTTTTAACGAGCGCGAGAGCGCCTTTCGCAAAGAATTGCGTGCATGGCTAGCGAGCAACAAGCCCTCGCACGAGCCGAGTGAGGGCGGCGAAGACGTCCACTACGCGTGGCGGCGCGACTGGCAAAAGCGGCTGTATGACGCAGGTTGGGCTGCGCCGGCGTGGCCGACCGAGTATGGCGGGCGCGGCGCCTCCTTGAGCGAGTCGGCTATCTACTTCGAGGAGCTGGGCAGGGCCAGGGTGCCGCTGCCCGCCAATGTGCTCGGCCTGCTGCTGGGTGGGCCGACTCTGATGGTGTGGGGAACCGAGGCGCAGAAGGAGCGCTACCTGGCGCCGATCCTCTCGGCCGAGGAGATCTGGTGCCAGGGCTTCTCCGAGCCTGACGCCGGCTCGGACCTCGCCTCCTTGAAGACGCGCGCGGTCAAGCACGGCGATGAGTGGGTCGTGACGGGCCAGAAGGTTTGGACGAGCGGGGCGCAGTACTCCAAGTGGTGCATGCTCGTTGCGCGCAGCGACGGCGATGCGCCAAAGCACAAGGGTCTCACCTATTTCCTGATGGACATGGACCAGGAGGCCGTGCAGGTTCGCCCCTTGCGCCAGATAACCGGCGAGGCCGAGTTCAACGAGCTGTTCATCGAGGAGGCGCGCATTCCCGAGGAGAACGTCGTGGGCGGCGTTGGCAACGGTTGGAAGGTTGCGCTGACGACGCTCATGAATGAGCGTGCCGGGCTGGGCTTCCTGTTGCAGGTGCGCCTGCGCCAGCTGCTCGACGACGCGATCGCCGCGGCGCGCGAGCGTGGGCTGCTCGAGGACCCGCTCTACGCGGACGCGTTGGCAGAGATGCACATCCGTTGCGAGTCGATCCGCCTGCTCGCCTGGAAGGGTCTGACCGACATCGAGCGCTACGGCCAGCCTGGGCCGGAGGGCTCGCTCGTGAAGTGGCTGTGGTCGGACACCAACCAGCGTCTCACCGCCCTCGCCGCCGAGATCGTGGGCCCCGAGGCGCTCACCGACGGCACGAGCTGGAGCTATGAGCTGTTGCGTGCACGCGGCAACACGATCGAGGGCGGCACGACCGAGGTTCTGAAGAACATCGTGGCCGAGCGCGTCCTGGGGCTTCCGCGGCTGAAGGCGGCTGCGTAGCCCGATGGACTTCGGTCTGAGCGAGGATCAGCGCGAGATCCAACGCACCGCTCGCGAGCTGCTTGCAGAGCGGGCGCGCCCTGAGCGCGTGCGCGAGCACGCTGAGAGTGCTCGCCTGGACGAGCATCTCTGGCGCGAGCTGGGCGAGCTCGGCTGGCCTGGAATTGCCATCGCCGAGACGTACGGTGGCCAAGGGCTTGGTCTGGTTGAGCTTGCGATCCTGTGCGAGGAGCTCGGCAGCACCGTCGCGCCGGTGCCTCTGCTGCCCACGGTCATGGCTGCCTTGGTGATCGAGCAGGCTGGATCTGAGGAGCAGCGTGCCCGCTGGCTGCCCGGTCTCGCCGCCGGGGAGTCTGCTGGTGCGCTGGGGATCGAGCGCGATGGCCTCGCCGAGCTCGTCGTGGGGGCGCCGGGTGCGCGGGTCCTGGTACTCGTGCAAGAGGGGGATATGCGCGCGCGTGTGTGCGCGCGCGAGGAGGTCCTCGTGGAGTCCATCGACTCGATCGATCCCACCCGCCCGGCTGCTCGCGTAAGCGCCGCTTTGGACGCGGGGGAGCCCCTCGAGGGCGACGTGCGGGGCGGCTTGGACCGTGCGCTCGTGGCGATCTCCTCGGAGCTCGTCGGCGTGTGCGAGCGTGCGCTTGCGATGACGTTGGCCTACGTCAAGGAGCGCAAGCAGTTCGGCGTGCCTGTCGGCTCCTATCAGGCGGTCTCGCACCGCTGTGCGCAGATGTTGCTCGACACCGAGCGGGCGCGCTCGATGACGGCTTTCGCCGCCTGGGCAGCCGACGCCGACCCGCAGCGGCTGGGGGAGGCCGCCGCGATGGCCAAGGCCGCGGCCTCCGACGCCGGGGTTGAGGTGACGGCCTCGGCAATCCAAGCCCACGGCGGGATCGGTTTCACGTGGGAGGCTGATGTCCACTGGCTCTACAAGCGTGCCCTGCTTGATGCCTCGTGGCTTGGTGGCGCTAAGCGCCAGCGGGCGCGGCTGGCCGGGATCCTCGCTCAGGCCTGAACGGGACCGCCAGGGCCGCCGGTCCGTCGACCTGGCACCCATCGCATACGTGATAACGTACACATGTATGTCAGGTGTACGCGAGTGGGACGGGGCAAGCTACGATCGCATCTCCGGACCGATGGAGGCACTCGGGCGCGATGTGCTCGCCCGATTGGAGCTCGCCGGCGATGAGCTCGTGCTCGATGCCGGCTGTGGGTCGGGGCGCATTACCCAGGCGCTTGATCGACCGATTGCCGCATGGCGTGTCATCGCGGTGGACCAGTCGCCGTCGATGGTGGACGCCGCGAGGCGAGCGGCTCGGCCCGAGGTGGATGTGCGCGTCCTGGATCTGCTCGAGCTCGAGCTGGAGCAGCCGGTCGACGCGATCCTCTCGACCGCCACCTTCCACTGGATCGCCGACCACGACAGCTCTTCCGACGCCTGCACGCGGCCCTGCGCCCAGGCGGTCGACTGGTCGCGCAATGTGGGGGATAGGGCAACATCTACGGTCTTGCGCGGCAAGGTCGCCCCGTCGCTCGTCCCGCGAGCCCTACGCCGAGCCACTTCCGCCGAGTGGCGAGCCCACCGTGGAACTACGCGACGGCGGAGCGACCCGTGAGCGCCTGCTCGCGGCGGGCTTTGCCGCGGCCGAGTGCTGGCTCCGCCGGCGCCGCGCGAGCCCGAGCATCCGCGGGAGTTCCTCTCCACGATCGTGCTCGGGCCCGCACGTTCAACGACTGCCCGAGGAGCTGCGCGAGCCGTTCATGGACGACGTGCTGCGGACGATGCGGGAGCCGGTTGTCGTCGACTACGTGCGCCTGAACATCGACGCGGTCGCGTAGCGTGACTCAAGGCGCCGGTGCGCCGTGACGCGCGCTAGATTCGGTTGGGGTGTCAGCACGACGACCGAAGTTCCGCCGCGCCCGTCGATCAGGCGTCCGTCGAGGGAGGAGCTGAGCCGTGCGTCGCCCACCTCGACGCCGACGCCTTCTACGTCTCCGTCGAGCTGAATCGCCGTCCCGAGCTGCGCGGACTGCCTGTCGTGGTCTCCGGCACGGGGCCGCGTGCGGTCGTGACCACCGCGAGCTACGAGGCGCGTCGCTTTGGCGTCGGCTCGGCGATGCCTGCGGCGCGCGCACGCGGCTATGCCCGCAAGCCGTGTTCCTGCCTCCCGACGGTGCCCACTACCGCGAGGTTTCCAAACGCTTGATGGACATCGTGCGCTCTCACGTCGAGCACGTCGAGGTGGTGGGGCTCGACGAGGCCTACCTCGACCTGAGTGGCCTGTACTCGCCACGTGCGGCGATGCGGCGGATCCTGGCCGAGTCAAGGCTGCCACAGAGCTTGTGTGCTCGGTGGGGATCGGGCCGAACAAGCTCGTCGCGAAGGTGGCCTCCGACGCCGAGAAGCCGGCGGGCTTTGTCGTGCTCACGCGTGAGCAGGCGTGCGAGCGCTTCGCGGACGCGGCTCCAGGGCTGATTCCCGGGATCGGCCCGAAGACGGTCGCACGGCTCGAGGCGATGGGTCTGCGCACTTGGGCAGGCTCGCCGTGCTCCCGAGCGAGTTGCTGGTCGAGCGCTTCGGTCCGAATCACGGTCGCGAATTGGGTCGGCGCGCACACTTCGAACACGACGGCAGGTGAGCGAGGAGCGCAAGGTCGTCTCCGAGTCGCGCGAGCGCACCTTTGACTACGACATCCACGACACCGCGCGCCTGCGCGAGGCGCTTACGCAGATGTCGGTCGAACTGTGCAAGAGCCTCTCCGCGCACGACAATCACGGGCGTACGATCGGCATCAAGGTGCGCCTCGACGATTTCTCCACCGTCACGCGGGCCCGCACCTTGGCGGCGCCCACATGCGACGCGGAGCAGGTTACGCGCGTGGCGCTCGCGTTGCTGGAGCAGTACTCGCCTCCGCGGCCAGTGCGTCTGCTGGGGGTGCGAGTCGCCGGCCTGGGCGGCTCGGGTACGCGCGAGCGTCCCGTGCGGTCAGCTCAGCTGCTTGTCGAGCTCAGCGCCGCGACGTCAAGCTGGCGTTGCCCGATGTAGCGTGCTCGGAATAGGGGCACACCCGTGTAGTCTTCTCGGACGATGCCACTCGCCAAGGCAGGGACAGATCGAGCTGAGCTATGACCGCGCGGGCGAGCGGCCCGCCGCTGCTGCTGATCATGGGGATGAGCGGCACCAAGCACCACTGGGGCGATGCGGGTGCTGGAGGAGCTTGCGTCGCGACTTCGACACGATCGTCTACGACCATCGCGACGCCGGCGACTCGACGCAAGACCGGCGAGCCGTTCACGATCGCCGACCTGGCGGCGATGCCGCCGGATTGCTGCAGGCGCTCGAGCTCGAGTCCGCGCATGTGATGGGCATCTCGATGGGTGGCATGGTCGCTCAGGAGCTCGCGCTCGCCCACCCCGAGCGGATCCGCTCGCTCACGCTCGGCTGTACCTACTGCGGTGGCGAGGGTAGCGCGCTCACCGGCGAAGATGTCATGCGCCGGCTGGCCGAAGGCATGTCCTCGGGCGATCGCGAACGGGCGATTCGCACCGCATGGGAGGTCAACGTGTCGCCGAGCTTTCGCCGCCGACGACGACGCCTACGCGAGGTTCCTGGAGAACCGGCATGCGCTATGGCATTGCCAGTGCAGGTGATCATGGAGCAGATGCGGGCCATCACCGGCCACGACACGAGCGCACGACTCCCTGAGCTGCGAGTCTGCCCACGCTGGTCGTGCACGGGACGCTCGACGAATGCTGCCCGGTCCAGAACGGCCACATGATCGCCGGGCTGATACCCGACTCGCGTCTCGAGATCCTCGAGGGGATCGGCCACATGTTCTTCCTGGAGCAACCCGAGCGTCACGGCGGAGCTGGTGCGCGAGCACGCCGCCGTCAATGCCTGACAGCCCGGCCGTCAACTTCGACTTCGAGATCGACGCCGCCCATCGGCGTCCGGCTCGCCGGGACCCTCGCGGGTGCCCGCCACAGCGGAGGGCATCCTGAAGGGCATACCCAGAGGGCACACGGCGAGCCGGCAGGCGAGCAGCGCGGCGAGCATCCCACCGAGCATCGCGGCGAGGGCGTCCCGATCGTGCTGCTGCACGGCCTCACCGCCACGCGCCGCTACGTCGTGATGGGCTCGCGCGCGCTGGAGCGCTCGGGCTATCGCACGATCGCCTACGACGCTCGCGGCCACGGCCACTCCAGCCCGGCGCCGCTCGCCCGAGCGCGTACACCTATGAGCTGCTCGCCGAGGATCTCCTCAGCGGTGCTCGACGAGCTGGAGATCGATCGGGCGGTCGCTCGCCGGCGCCTCGATGGGGGCTCAGACGGCGCTGCGCTTCGCGCTCGATCATCCCGGGCGGGTGCTCGCACTCGGGCTGATCACGCCCGCGTTCGATCCCGAGGCACCCGCACGGTGGCGACTACGCCGGCTGGGACAGGCTGGCGAAGGGACTTCAGAGAAGGCGGGAGTGGAGGGCTTCGTGGAGGCCTACGAGCTCGATCCGCTCCCGACGCGCTTCAGGGAGACGGTCGTGAAGGTGCTGCGTCAGCGGCTCTCCGCCCACGATCATCCGCTTGCCGTGGCGGACGCACTCGAAGCGGTGCCACGCTCGAGGCCGTTCGAGGAGTTGGGCGGAGCTGGAGCCGATCGGGGTCCCGACCGCTCGTCGTCGCCAGTCGCGACGAGGCCGACCCGAGTCATCCGCTGGCGGTCGCCGAGCGCTACGCCGACAGCGATCCCCGGACGCGAGGCTCGTCGTGGAGGATTCAGGCCCGCCTGCAGCTCGCCGATCGCCTGGCAGGGCGGTCAGCTCTCCAAGGTGCTCGGCCCTTGAGCGCGCGCGGGGGTGAGCGGGGTAAGGCTTGCGGGGCAAGTGCGTTGGCGAGCCACGCCGAAGTACCCCTAAAGTCTGCGCCGGTGCGACCGGGGGGCCGCTCAGGCGAGCGCCGCGGAAGCGTCAGCCGCGGGATCGTCCTCGGCGACCGCGCTCCCACCGATCGGAGATCGACGGGATATTCGATCGGCCAGCAGCGCGGCGTAGCGTCCGCCAAGCTCCAAGCAGCTCCTCGTGGGTGCCTCGCTCGACGATCTGGCCGGCGTCGAGCACGAGGATCTGGTCGGCGTCGCGGATCGTGGAGAGCCGGTGGGCGATCGCGATCGTGGTGCGCCCGCGGGAGAGGTCGTCGAGGGCGCGCTGCACGGCGCGCTCGGTTTCGGTGTCGAGCGCCGAGGTGGCCTCGTCGAGGATCAAGCACGGGGGGGTTGCGCAGGACGGTGCGGGCGATCGCCATGCGCTGCTTCTCCCCGCCGGAGAAGCGGTAGCCGCGCTCGCCCACCGGGGTGTCGTAGCCGTCGGGAAGCGAGGAGATCAGCTCGTGGATCTGGGCGGCGCGCGCGGCGTCTTCGATCTGCTCGTCGCTGGCCTCAGGGCAGGCGAAGCGCAGGTTCTCGCGGATCGAGGCGTGGAACAGGTAGGTCTCCTGGGAGACCAAGCCCACGGTGGCCGCGAGCGAGGCGAGCGTCATGTCGCGGATGTCGACGCCGTCGATCTCCACGCGTCCTCGCTGCGGCTCATAGAGCCGCGCCACCAGATAGGCGAGCGTCGTCTTGCCCGAGCCCGTCTCGCCGACGAGCGCGGTGCGCGTCCCGGCCGGGATCTCCGCGGAGATCTCACGCAACGTCCAGCGCTTCCGTTCGGGGTCGTAGGTGAACCAGACGTCCTTCAGGCGCACGTCACCCCGTACCCCGCTCAGATCGCGTGCGTCGGGGCGCTCTTCGATGTCCACCGGCAGGTCGAGGTACTCGAAGATGCGACCGAACAGGGCGAGCGAGGTCTGGACTTCGAGGCCCACCGAGAGCAGCGACTGGATCGGGAACAGGACGCGCGTCTGCAGCGTGGTGAAGGCGATCACCGTGCCGATCGAGATCGCGGCGCTGCCGTGGGCGATCGAGTAGCCGGCGAACCAGTACACGGCCGCCGGCATGATCGCGAAGCTCATCTGCACCGAGGCCATGCGCCAGCGCCCGGCCATGCGCGCGCGCACCTCCAGGTCGGCCAGTTCGCCGGACTCGTCGCTGAAGCGGCGCACGAGCTCGGGGGAGCGTCCCATCGTCTTGCCGAGCAGGATCCCCGACACCGACAGGGACTCCTCCACGAGCGTCGACATGTCGGCGAGGCGGCCCTGGCGCACGGACTGGATGCGCCTGCGCTCCTCGCCCACGCGGCGGGTGAGCCACACGAAGAAGGGGAGCAGGAACAGCGAGAAGGCCGCCAGGCGCCAGTCGAGCAGGATCATCGCCACGACGACCGCCACGACGGTTGTGACGTTCTGGACGATCGAGGTCGCGGTGGAGGTCACGACGCTGTCGATGCCCGCCGATGTCGTTGGCGATGCGCGACTGCACCTCTCCCGGTGCGGGTGTGGGTGAAGAAGGCCGAGCGACATGCGCTGCAGGTGCGCGTACACGGCGGCACGCAGGTCGTGCATGACGCGCTGGCCCACCTGGTTTGAGATCCAGGTCTGCGCGACCCCGATCACCCCGCCGATGATCGACAGGGCGATCATCCCGCCCACCAGCAAGCTCAGGAGCTGGGTGTCGTGCTCGGGGATCGCCGTGTCGATCACTTCTCGCAAGCAGGAAGGGGCTGATCGACGCCCAGGCCGGCCGAGATGAAGATCAAGCGCCAGCAGGCCGCTGAGGCGCGCGCGGTAGGGCCCGAACAGGGCGCTGATGCGACGCAGCGAGACGTGCGCGGCGGCGACGTCCTCGGGCGGGGCGTCCGCCTTTGCCAGACCGGGCGATCCCTGCCGCGTTTCCCCGTGGCTCCCGTGGCGCCCATCGCCGAAGGGTTGGTTACTCACGTGGAAGCGCTCCCTCGACTGTGATGGCCACTCATCCGTGTCGATCTTACTGTCGGGCCAGATCGCCCCTGAATATGGTCGCGGGATCGTAGGATGAGGGCAATGGACCTCTCCGACTCCGAGATCCGTGTGCTGGGGTGCCTGCTCGAGAAGCAGCGCACGACCCCCGATCACTATCCCCTGTCGCTGAACTCGCTGCGCCTGGCGTGCAACCAGGCGACCAATCGCGAGCCGGTCGTGGATTACGACGAGGCGATGATCCGCGACGCGCTGCACCGGCTCGGGCGTCGCGGCTACGTGCGCCTGGCCGGGGCGAGCCGAGCGGCGAAGTACCGTCACCTGCTCGCCGAGGCGCTGCCGATGTCGAGCGGCGAGCAGGCGGTCATGTGCGTGCTGATGCTGCGCGGCGCCACAGACGCCTGGTGAGCTCAAGCAGCGCGGCGAGCGCATCCACGCCTTCGAGGGGCTCGACGAGGTGCACGCCACGCTGGCCGGGCTGATCGAGCGCGGTCTGGTCGCGCGCCTGGATCGTCGCCCCGGCCAGAAGGAGGAGCGCTATGCGCAGCTGCTCGGCGAGGATGCCGAGCCTCAATGGAGATGGAACGTCGCCGGCGGAGCTCCCGCAGCTCTCGGCCCGCACGGGCGGAGCACCTGAAGACTTGCGCGAGCGAGTCGAACGACTGGAGCGGGAGGTGGCCGAGTGCGTGGCGGGGCGGGCTCCGCGCTGGACACGATCGTGACTCAGCGTGTCGGGCTCGTGGGACTGGCCGCGGTCGCAACCCGCAGACGTCACTGATCGACACGACCTGACGGGCGGGTGGGCATCCCCGTGGCGATCGCGGCGGGGTTGGTGTCGTTTCTCTCGCCGTGCGTGCTGCCGCTGGTGCCTGGCTATCTCTCGACGGTGATCGGGGTCGCCCCGGCGGACATCCAGCACGCGGGGGCGCGCCGGGTGCTCGTGCCGAGTCTGCTGTTCATCGCGAGCTTCTCCTTGATCTTCATCCTGCTCGGTCTCACCGCCACGCAGCTGGGGTCGCTGCTGAACGACCACATCGCCACGCTACGCACCGCGGGCGGGCGTGCTGATCGTGCTGATGGGGGTGGTGTTTCTCGCGACCCCATTCGTCGACGCGCTCAACTTCCAGTGGCACTCGGAGTCGCTGCTGCGCATGGCCGGCCGCGGCGGGCCGCTGCTGGCGGGGGCGGCGTTCGCGATCGCGTGGACTCCGTGCACGAGCATCACGCTCGGGGCGATCCTCACACAGGCCGCGGTCTCCAACTCGGCCGCCCACGGGGCGATTCTGCTCGCCTTCTACTCGGCTGGGCTTGCGATCCCGTTCCTCTTGATCGCGCGTGGCGTTCGAGCGGATGAGCGGGGCGCTCGCGGTCGTCAAACGCCACTTTCCGGTGATCGTGGGGGTGGGCGGCGCCGTGATGATCGCGCTCGGCGTGCTGATCCTCACCGGCGAGTTCACGATCCTGAACGCCGAAGCAAATCGGTTGCTGCAGGGCACTGGCCTCGACGTGTCGAAGATCTGAACGCGTCAGGCCGTCGGGTTGAGCCGCCGGCGGGTACCCTCGCGTGTGGATGACAGCGGGCAAGATGCCATCGCCGCAGCGCATCGCGCTCGCTTCCGTGGTCGCGGCCGGCGCGCTGGTGACGATCAAGCTGGTCGATCGGCCTGCTCTCCAACAGCCTCGGGGTGCTGGCCGAGGCGATCCATTCGGCCACCGACCTGGCGGCCGCACTGCTCACGTTGTTCGCGGTGCGCGTGGCGGTTCGTCCGGCCGACCGCGACCATCCTTACGGCCACGGCAAGGCAGAGCACCTGTCGGCGCTCGGGGAGAGCGTGATCCTGATCGCGGCGAGCCTCGCGATCGCAACCGAGTCGATCGTCCGCCTGACCGGCCACGGGCGGAACGGTGGACGTGCACTGGTACACGTTCGCGGTGCTGCTCGTGGTGATCGCGATCGACAGCACCCGCTCGATCGCCTCCCACCGCGGCGCCCACCTCCACGAGAGCGCGGCGCTGGGCGCCAATGCGCTGCACTTCACGCTGGACCTGATCGGCTCTGTGGCGGTGCTGATCGGGCTGGTGCTCGTGACGGCGGGCTATCCCGACGCCGATTCGATCGCGGCCCTGCTCGTGGCCGGCCTGGCGATGTTCTCGGCGGGGCGACTGATGAACGACAGCGTGCACGCGCTGATGGACACGGCGTCTCGCCCGGCCGACGAGCGTGCGCTTCGCGAGCGCCGAATTGCTCGTGCAGCGCTTGCGCATGCCCGCGACCGAGCCGAGTGTGGAGCGCGGCGGCACTCGCCGAGCATGGAGCGTGTGAGGTGCACGAGCGAGCGCCCGAGGATCACGTCGAGCCGTGGAGGCTCTGGCGAGGCCACGGTGCCTGCTGGACGCGCGCTCACTCGACCGGTGCGAGACGGCGTCGTTTGTCGCTGCGGCGCCGCGGGCTGGCGCTCCGCCAGGAAGCGCCTTTCCCAGGCCTTCTTGATTGCGCTTGGCGTCGAGCACGAAGGGGGAGTAGCCGATCGCCTTCACGATCAGCCTGTTGACTGTGACCAGGGGGAGGGGAGAGGACGCAGGACGTCCACGAACAGCACCACTCGGGTCTCGTCGGTGTCGTTCCACACCTCGTGGTTGAAGGTGTCGTCGAATATCAGGCTCTTGCCCTCCTCCCAGTGGCGGATGTCCTCGCCCACCCGGATCCGGCACCGCTCGGCCTCCCGCGGCACGATCAAGCCGAGGTGGTAGCGCAGGACGCCCTTGTAGGGGCCGCGGTGGTCGAGGATGTGCTTGCGGGGGGAGAGGATCGAGAACATCGCGGTCGTCATCCCGGGGATCTCGCGCATCAGGGCGGCCGTCTTCGGGCAGATCTCGACGCCGAGCTGGCGCCTTGAAGCCGTACCCGTAGAGGAAGAACGTCTTCCAGCGATCGTCGTCGGTGATCTCGATCTGATCCTTGGAGATGTCCTGGAAGTTGGGCAAGGCCTCACGGTCGGCGAGTACACCTCGGCAGCTCCTGGCGAATCGTCTCGCCAGTTGGCCTCGATGTGCTCGATCCAGGGAAAGCGATCGTTGGGGAAGAACGTGGCGTCGCCCACGAGCGAGCGCTTGCCGATGAACCGCTCGATCGGCGCCAAGCACCCGTTCGCCGACCGCGATGGTGAGATCGACCGTGCGCTCCCAAAGCGACTTCTGGCCCGGATTGTCGACCATGCGCTTCCACCTCTCGTGATCGCTGTGTTTAGTGGAGATCTCAGAGTAGAACGGTTGGACGGTTTCGTGCTCGGTTTGCTACCCGATGTTCTCCAGGCGGCTTTTGCGCATGTGATGCGGTCTCACCGGGGAAGGATCAACGCCGAGGACGTCTTAAGGTGAACTCACCCTCGCACCACTAACGACGGAGGACCAGCCGTGAGGCTCCACACAGCAGACCACGCAAGGCCCTGGCGTATCTCGATGCTCCCGCTGCTGGCACTGCTCGTGGGAGCGCTCGTGCTGGGCGGGCTGCGGAGGCTCGAAAAGCACGAGCTCCTCGGCATCCACGCCCGCGCGACGACCGAATCGACCGCCACGACCGAGTCGACCACGACGCGCTCCTCGCGCCGGCGGGCCTCAGCCTTGCAGCCAATCCCGAAGGGCAGCTGAAATACGACACGAGCTCGCTCACCGCCAAAGCTGGGCAAGGTGGCGATCGACTTCACGAACATGTCGCCGCTCAGCCACAACGTGACGGTGGAATCCTCCGGCGGCGGCACGGGTGGGGCCACCGCAACGTTCCAAGGCGGGAGCAAGACGCTCACGCTCAACCTGAAACCGGGCACCTACAAGTTCTATTGCTCGGTCCCGGGCCACGGCAGGCCGGCATGGAAGGGACACTTGTCGTGAAGTGAACGGATGCCACGCTGGCGCGCGCCAGGCATCGCGTAGGCACCGCGCTCGAGGGCACGAGCCCGACCGGTCGCGGGACCGCCGGTCTGGGACGCCCTGAATCTTCAGGCAGCCTCGCGCAGCGCCGCGAGCTCGGGCGACTCGGCCAGCTTCTTCAGGGCCCGCTGCTCGAGCTGGGAGGCTCGCTCGGCGGAGAACCCGAGGCGCTTGCCGATCGCTGTCAAGGTTTGCGGCTCCTCGCGCCCGGTGCCGAAGCGCAACGTGAGCACGGTGCGCTCGGTGTCCGGGAGCTTGGCGATCGCCGAGTGGACGATGCGCTCGCGCTCGTTGTCCCAGGCGGTGTCCTCGGGCGCCTCGGCGTCGGAGGGGAGCAGGTCGCCAAGGGCGGTGTCGCCGTCGTCGCCGACCTGCTGGTCGAGGCTCACGAGGGCGGCGCGCTGGTGGCGTACCTCCTCGACCTGCTCGATCGGCAAGGCCGGTCTCCTCGGCCAGCTCCTCAAGCGTGGGCTCGCGGCCGAGCCTGACCGACAGCTCGCGCTCGACGCGGCCGACCTTGCGCGAGCGCTGGGCTACATGCACGGGCAGCCTGATCGTGCGCCCGGAGTTCTCGAGGCCGCGCTGGATCGCCTGGCGATCCACAGGGTGGCGTAGGTGGAGAACCGGAATCCCTTGCGCCAGTCGAACTTCTCCGAGGCCCGGATCAGGCCGAGCATGCCCTCTTGGACGAGGTCGGCGAGCGGCAGGCCCTGGTTCTGGTAGCGCCGTGCGTTGGAGGCGACCAGCCTGAGGTTGGAGTTGATCAGCTTTTCCTTGGCGGTGAGGTCGCCGCGCTCGATTTCCTGGGCGAGCTCGATCTCCTGTTCAGGGGTGAGCAGGGGGTAGCGTCGCGAGTGCGCGAGCAACTGGTCGACCGACTCCGGGATGAAGGACTCGGCGGTCATGTCTATGGTGGTGGGGGGCTTCGTTGATGGGATCTGGCATGAGCGTCTCTCTATTGGAAATGTCGAGGGACTCGGCTCGCTCGGCCCTGCGGCCGGCTGCGCCACCCTCGTAATCCGATGCTTGGAGTCGGAATTATACGCCGCGATAGTTGCGTTGTCAATCATTCTTGCGTGATTGATCCATTCGACGTGGTTCGACACCTCCTGCGCAGCCACCTGCCCCCGCAGGACATAACCCATCGAGAACGGCCAGAAGGTCCGCAAATGCGGCGCAAAATGCGCAGAATGGTCACATACGGGGCTCTACCCGCTCGCAGGCGTCGCATATCAAGCATCGGTCGAATTCACGCCTAACGTGAGGAGTCTTGCCGTTCTCGCGCAGGGAATCCTCCCGGGGGGCCGTCGAGGTCGTAAGCTGGCCGGCATGACCACAGACCTTTCAAGCCAAGTAGTTGCCATAACCGGTGCCTCGTCGGGGATCGGCGAGGCCACAGCCCTCGCCTGCGCGAAGGCGGGCGCCTCCGTGGCGCTTGCCGCGCGGCGCATCGATCGCATCGAGCAGCTCGCCGAGCGGATCGTCGCCGAGGGAGGCCGGGCGATCGCCGTGCAGACCGACGTGGGCGAGGAGGAGCAGGCCCAAGCCTTCATCCGGCGCACCAACGCGGAGTTGGGGCGCCTGGACGTGCTCGTCAACAACGCCGGCGTGATGCTGCTCGGCCCGATCGAGAACGCTCCCACCGAGGAATGGCGGCGGATGATCCACGCCAACGTGTTCGGCGTGCTCTACTGCACCCATGCCGCACTCCCCCTGATGAAGGAGCAGGGCTCAGGGCACATCGTCAACATGAGCTCCGTGGCGGGGCGCGTGGCAAGGGCCGGCTCGGGGGTGTACAACCTCACGAAGTTCGGCATCGGGGCCTTCTCGGAGTCCTTGCGCCAGGAGGCCGTGCCACTGGGGGTGCGTGTCACGCTGATCGAGCCGGGGGCGGTGGCCACCGAGCTCCCGATGCACAACCGCCCAGAGATTCTCGGCGAGATGACCAAGCGCTTCGAGGGCGTGACGCCGCTCGCGGCCGAGGACATCGCCGGGGCCGTGCTCTACGCGATCGGCCAGCCCGCGAATGTGAGCGTGGGGGAGATGCTCATACGGCCCGCGGGTCAAGGCTAGAGGTGGGGGCAGCCGAATCCGATCCCGAGCAGGACCGCTCGCAGCTGTTCTCGCCCTCCCTGCTGGAGGGCCAGGTGGCGATCGTCACCGGCGGAGGCAGCGGCCTCGGGCGCGAGACAGCGCTGGAGCTCGCCCGCTGCGGGGCGCGCGTGGTGATCTGTGGCACGTCGCGAGGAGCCTCTGCTGGAGACCGTCGGCGGCCGATCCGCGTGGCCTGATCGAAGCGCGGGTGTGCGACATCCGCGAGGAGCACCAGGTCGATTCGATGGTGGACGAGGTGCTCGCGCGCCACGGACAGGTGGACCTGCTCGTCAACAACGCCGGCGGCCAGTTCCTGGCGCCCGCCGAGTCGATCACCCCGAAGGGCTTCAGGACGGTGATCCGGCTCAACGTGGAGGGAACCTGGCTGGTCACCCATGCCGTGGCCACCAAGGCGATGATCCCCTCCGGACGCGGGGGCAAGGTGTTCAGCGTGACGCTCTCCCCCCACAACGGCATGCCCGGGCATGGCCCACTCCGGCGCCGCGAGGGCGGCCGTGGAGAACCTGATGCGCACGCTCTCGGTCGAGTGGGCACGCTTCGGCATCCGCTTGCTCGCGCTCGCGGCCGGTCAGTTCGAGACACAGACGCTGCTCACGAAGTACCCACAGGCGATCGTCGAGCGCATCGCGCACACGATCCCGCTCGGACGGATGGGCACCGAGCGGGAGTTCGCCTGGCTCGTCGCCTACCTGGCCTCGCCCGCCGGCGACTTCTTCTCGGGCGCGGTGATCACGATGGACGGCGCACGCGACGATTGGCTCGGGCCATGGCCCCCGGCGCAGGCCGCCGACGAGCAGGGGACCCCGCTCAGCGAGGAGCGACGCGGGATGAGCGTCTCAACGCACGCCCAACAAACCGCTCATCCCAGTCTCAACATCGAGGCGGGCTAGCGTTGACGGCGCGAGGACACCGGCTGAGCTCGGCACGTATCGACTAGACACCGGATGTCCCAGCAAGACCGACAAGCGCTCGAGGACATCGATGTCAGAGCAGACCGCCAAGCAGTCCCGAGACGAGCCCGACCGCGAGACAGCGGGCCGACCTCTGGCCCGGTGATCGACCGGCGCACACTGCTCAAGGGCGGCCTGCTCGCCGGTGGCGCTCTCGCCGGCGGTGGGGCGGCGCTGGCCGATCTCATCTCAAAGCCGGACCCGGTACCCGCGGCGACGCCCAGGCGAGCAAGCGCGCGAGGGCGCGCGACACGCGGGGCCCAAAGGTCGCGCAAAGGACGAGGAGCGCCGCCAAGAAGCCCGGCGCAGCCGAGCGTCACCGGCCGCCCCGAACATCCTCGTGATCATGGTCGACCAGCTGCGCACCCCACAATGGTTCTCGGCGAGCTCTACGGCCGCTCGCGCTGATGCCCAACCTCGCGCGCCTGCGCAACGGGGGGCGTGTCGTTCGCGAGCCACTACACGGCCTCCAACGACTGCACCCCGGCGCGCGCGGCGTTGCTCACCGGGCTGCACACCCACCAGACAGGCTGCATGATCACCGGCGGGAGCACGCTCTGGACCCAGGTTTTCCGACATGGGGGACGATGCTGCGCGAGCAGGGCTACCGCACGCACTGGTACGGGAAGTGGCATCTCACCCATGGGGACAACCTGTGGGACCCATATGAAAACTCCGGTGCCCTGGAGCCCTATGGCTTCGCTGGGGGCACCTTCCCCTCGCCGGACGGGGCCCCCGGGCAGGGGTGGCGCGTGGACCCGCACATCGTCACCCAGTTCGAAGAGTGGTTCGCGCGCGCCGGGTCGGGTGGGACTGGTAAAGATCCGTGGTGCACGACCGTCTCGTTCGTCAACCCTCACGACATCGCCTGGTGGTACCACTGGAGCGAGCGCTTCGCCGCCGAGGCCGAACCGCCGAGCGTCGTGGGGGAGCTCCCGCCGAACTTCGAGACACCTGAAGAGATGATCGGCGCGCGGCAAGCCGCGCCTGCAACGCTCGCTGCAGGACACGGCGCAGGCGTCGTTCGGCACCGGTCCCCTACAGCGGCCCGGAAATGCAGGAAACGTGGCTGCCCTTTCCTGGACCTCTACATGAAGCTGCTGGGAGAGGTGGACAATCACATCGGCGCGGTCCTGAACACGCTTGCGAGCCGCCCCGACGTGGCAGCGAACACGGTCGATCGTGTTCACCTCCGACCACGGCGAGTACGGCGCCTCGCACGGGATGCGGGGCAAGGGCGGGGGGGCCTATGAGGAGGCGATCAGGGTGCCCTTGATGGTGAGGGACCTGCGCGACAAGCTCACGCGGGCGCCCGCACAGGAACGCCGTGGGCTCACCTCGAGCGTGGACGTCGCGCCCGCTCTTGCTCGATATCGCCACGGGATCCTCGACGTGGCGCGCCGACAGCCACTACTCCCACATCGCCGCTCGCCACGACCTCGCCTCGATGTTGAGCGATCCGGGGGCCCCCGGGCGCGACTATGTGCTGCACGCGACCGATGAGACCGTCACCGAGTTCGCGATCGAACCGTATGAGGCGAGCGCCCCGCTTCACGTCGTGGCGCTGCGCACCCCGCGGGCCAAGTACGCCACCTACTCGAACTTCGTCCCCGGGGCGATCGACGCGGTGAGCGGAAGGCCGGGAAACCGAGCTGTATGACTACAGCACGCCAGCAGGGTCGCATGGAGCTACGCAACGAAGCGGGCCGCAGCCCGCTGGAGCCCCAGCTCGAAGGCGCAGTTGGAGCGGGCGGTCCGCGACGAGCTGCGCGAGCCGCTCCCCAAGCGCCTGAGGGGTGCCCGCAAGCGCGGTCTGGCGGACTACTTCAAAACGGCGGCCCGCGCCGCCGAGAAGGCCGTGGAACGACGCCGCGAACGCACCGAACGCGAAACGGAAGCCCCGTTCGGCGTCGAAGAAGGCCTCGAAGCCGACGGGGAGGCTACGGCGAGCGCTCGGCGGCCCGCAGGCCCAGGAGCGTCCAGACGCCGAAGAGCGAGGATGAGCGCCACAGCGCACCCAAACGCAAGCGCCGTGTGTTCCTGTGCTCCGGAGATCAACCCGCGCCCGGCCCCGAGGAAGGCGGTGGCCGGGTTGATCGAGGCGACCGCGTGGATCCAGCCCTTGAGCAGCGCCAGCGGTACGTATACCGGCGCCAGGAAGAGGATCAGGAATACAGGTGTCTGCATCAAGGGCCCGGCCTGAATCGAGCGGAAGCGGAAGGCGACCCCGGCCGCCCACCCATAGCCGACCAGCACCAGAAGTCCCGGCCAAGCCCGTAGAGGCCCACGAGATCGACCCCATTTCCAGTCATCTGCATACCCGCGATCAACGCCACCCCGGTGACCACGGTGAGCGTGATCGCAGCACGCGAGAGCGCCACAAGCGCGTAACCGAGCACGATCCCGCGACGATCCTCGGCCGCGAGCATCAATCGACGCGCGAAGCCGCTTTCGAAGTCAAAGGCCACGGTGAAACCCGTGAACAGCCCAGCTGAACATCGCGGCCTGCAGCATCACGAACACGAACTGAAACGCGGTGTAGCCCGCCGGGAAGCGGAAGCCCGGCACCGACCCCAGCGCGGAGAGCCCGCCCGCGAAGCTCGCGAAGAACACGAGCGGGAACACGAGCGAGGGGATGAACAGGTCGGGGCGGCGCGTATAGGTGTGCAGGCCACGCCAAGCGATCGCCCACGCCACACCCCACACACTCCCATTCGAGGACTCGGAGGTGGTCATGTGCGCTGCAGCCTTCCTCGCATCGTTACCGCCACCAGCGCCAAGCCCAATCACGAGCAGGCCGACAGCGACGGCGAAGCCGCGGGCGAGCGCGGTCGTGTCCCAGCCGACGATGTACAGGCTGCGAAAGCCCTCGATCAGGTAGGAGATCGGGTTCCAGGTGGCCACCGTGTGAAACCAACCGGTCCTCAAGCAGGTTGCGTGGCAGGTTGCTCGAGGAGAGGAAGATGAACACGAAGAACAGCGGGAACAGCCCCTGCACGGCCTCGCCCGAGCCGGTCCGCAGCGCCGCCACGCATCCCAGCGCGCCGAACCCCGTCGCGGCCAGCGAGCCGAGCGCTATCAGTACGAGCACCCCCCATCCGCCGGCCGCCATGTGGGCGCCCGCGATCACCCCGATCACGACGTACACCGCCGACTGCAAGCGCCCCGAGCGCCGCCACCCCCACGAGCATCCCGCCGATCAAGGAGACCCGTCGCATCGGGGTGAGTGCGAGCCGGTTGAAGAAGCCGCTCTCGATGTCCGTCGGCCAGGTTCGTCCCGGTGTTGATCAGCGAGAACATCCCGCCTTGGATGAACGCCACCGCGATCGCAAACGAGATGTAGGAGCCGGTGGGAAAGCCCGGCAGCCGCGTCGCCGCGCGCAGGCCGCTCGCGTTCACCGCGAGGAGCATCGCCGGGAAGAACATCACCGGGAACATTTGGAAGGGCTGGCGCAGCGTCTTGAGCATCGAGCGTCGTGCCAGCGCCCAGACCTGCGTGTAGAGGGCCGGGCTCACGCCATGGCTCGGGCGCGGCGCGACGTTCACAGGGCCGCCTCGGTGAGAGACGCGGAGCCTCACGCGGCGACGGGCTCGGCGGATGCCTCGTCGGAGTCTCCGCCGCCCCGTGATCCGAGGCCCCCTCCAGCGAGCGCCCCGTCTTGGCGAGGAACACGTCGTCGAGCGTGGGGGAGTGCACCCGCAGGTCGGCCACTTGCAATGCCCTCGGCGTCGAGCACTCGTACGATCTCGGCGAGGTCGCCGGCCCCCTCGGAGAGCTGGGCCGCCACGCCACCTGCCGACGCCGTCGTCTCCTCGCCGAAGCGGTGCAGGACGCCGGCCAGGCGCTCGCGGTCCGCGGGCTCCTGCGGGATCGCCTCGACGGTCTGGCGGCCGATCTCCGCCTTCAGCGCGGCGGGCGTACCCTCCGCCACGATCTTGCCGTGGTCGATGATGCCGACACGGTCCGCGAGCACGTCGGCCTCCTCGAGATACTGGGTTGTCAGGAACACGGTCACGCCCTCTTGCGGCCAGGCGTCTCACCTCGTCCCATAGGGCGGCCCTGCTCTGCGGGTCAAGGCCGGTGGTGGGCTCGTCGAGGAACAGCAGTCTTGGGCGGTGGAGCAGCGCCGAGCGCGAGATCCAGGCGGCGCTTCATCCCGCCCGAGTAGCCACCCACCTTGCGATCCGCGGCTTCGGTAAGCCCACGCGCGCGAGCAGCTCGCTGCCGCGCTCGCTTCGCGCTCGCCCTTCGGCAGGCCGTGCAGGGCGCTCTGCAAGCGCATGTGCTCGCGGCCTGTGAGGAACGGGTCCAGCGCCGACTCCTGCAGGGACGCGCCGATCGCGCGCCTCACCTCGGCGCCCTGGTGGACCACGTCGAGGCCGGCCACCCGCGCGCTGCCGGAAGTCGGGGGCAGCAGGGTCGTGAGCACCAGCACGGTCGTCGACTTGCCCGCGCCGTTGGGGCCGAGAAAGCCGTAGATCTCACCAGGCGCGACGCGCAGGTCGATCCCGTCGACCGCGCGCACGTCGCCCTTGAAGACGCGTACGAGCGACTCGACTTCGATTCCGTTGCTTGCGTCCTCCATCGACACGACGTTATAGCCAGTCTGGGACGGAGCGCCAAGGGCGCAGCCCTAGACGAGCAGTTCGTCGGGCGAGACGATGATCCGCAGGTGCTCGTTCACACCCGCGATCGTGAACAGGCGCTGCACCTGCTCGGAGCCACGCGTCAGCGCGAGCTCCTGTCCCTGGCTCGCGCGCATCGCTCGTGCGGCGGCGAGGATCACGCGCAGGCCCGCCGAGTCGATGAATTGGAGCTCCTGAAGGTCGAGCACCACGATCCCCGGTGCGCCTGTCCTCGACCTTCTCGATCTCCTCTTCTGCAGCAACGGCGCCCCAAGCAGGTCGAGTTCGCCGTGAAGCCCCGAGCACGACCCTGTCGGGCTCGATGCGCACGTCGACTCGAAGATGCTCGCCGGCGGTCGCCACGACTCGAATGTTACCGCCGGTCGGGCTCATGTTGGGAGAGGCGGAGAGCCAGCAGCGCAAGGTCGTCGCGCAGGCTTTCCTCGGCTCGCTCGAGCGCCGCGTGCTCGATCCGCTCGAGCAGGCCCCCGAGACTGAGCGTGGGCGCCTCTGCGGCACAGCTCGATCAGCCCGTCCTCGCCGAGCTGCGCGTTCGGGCGGCCCGCCTCCGGCACCCCGTCGGTGTAGAGCACCAGCGTCTCGCCCGGCTCGCAGCTCCGCTCCGGTCTCGGTGAACTCGATCGAGTCGAGTACGCCCAGCAGCGTGCCGGGCCTGCCGACCGGTCGTGCCTGTCCCTCGCGATCGATCAGCAGCGGCGGCGGATGCCCCGCGAGCGCGACCTTCAGGCGCGTCCTCTGGCCGGGTGCGTTCCATCGTCACCAGGCACACGGTGCAGAGATCGGCCCCGGGAGGCTGGCGGCGCAGGGCGCTGATGGAGCGTTCCGAGCATCTGCGGAGCCGTCTGGCCGCTCATCGCGGCCGCCCGCAGCGTGTGGCGCGCGAGCGCCGTCACCCCGGCCGCGCGCGGCCCCTTGCCGCACACGTCCCCGATCATCAGTATCCAGCGCTCGGCGCCGCTGCTCGAGCACGTCGTAGAAGTCGCCGCCCACCTCGTTGAGCTCGCCGGCGGCGCAGTAGCGCGCCTCTATCTCGGCGCCCGGCACCTCGGGTAGCGACTCTGGCAAGAGCGCCTGCTGGAGTGTGTGGGCGATGCGCGAGCGCTCGGTGTAGAGACGCGCGTTTTCCACGGCCGTGCCCGCGCGACGGGCAAGCCGCTCGGCGAGCGCGAGGTCGCTTGGGAGAGCTTGTGGGCTCGACTCCGAGGAGACGAGCGTGATCGCACCGATCGTGCCCGTGCCGCGCCGATCATCGGCACGATGATCACGGCGGTTGCACCGACCGAGCTCAGCAGCTCGAGGTGCTTGTCGTCGCGCGCATAGTCGGCGAGGGCCTCGAGGGGGATGTCGGTGAAGATGGCGAGCGTTCCGCGTGCGGATCACCTCGGGGACGCCCAAGCGGCTCGTCGAGCGTGGGGCGGTAGTCGCGATCGAGCCGCTCGGCCAGCTCGAGCTGCGCCGGATCGGAGTGGTGGACCGCCACTCGCTCGATCTCCTCCTCGTTCATCGAGCAGGTCGACCGCGCACCAGTCCGCGATCTGCGGGACCACCAGCCGGGTCACGCGCTTGAGCGTGTCGCTCGTAGTCCATCGAGGAGGCCAGCACCCGGCTTGCCTCGGACATGAAGCTCTCCGCCATCTGCATGCGGTGCAGCTCGGAGAACAGGCGAGCGTTGTCGATCGCCAGCGCGGCGCGGCGCGCCAGCTCCAGCACCAAGCCCCTCGTCCTCCTCGCCGTAGGGCTGGCCGGCCCGCAAGCCGCAGCGATCGAGAGCGCTCCGAGGGTGCGCTCTCGCGCACGCAGCGGCGCCACCACCGCTGAGCGGTAGCCGTGCTCGATCATGAACTGGGCGTGCTTGGAGCCTTGGGCGAAGGAGCTGCAGCAGGGCGCTCGACATCTCCGGTAGCAGCACGGGCTCGCCGTCGCGGATGACCTCGTGCCACGGGATGCTCGCCCTCGGGGTCCAGCGGATAGTGGCGCGCAGCTCCTCGAGCTCGCGCGCAAGTCCGTCCTCGGCGGAGGCGACCGCAACGTCCTTGATCGAGCCATCCTCGTCGACCAGGTCGATCACGCAGAGGTCCGCCAGTCTGCGGCACCGTCAGCTGCGCCACCTGACCCATCGTGGTGCTCAGGTCCAGCGAGCTGGCCAGCACGGCGCCCGCCTCGATCAGCAGGCCGATCGCGACATCGCCCACCGGTGGGCGTTGACGCTGGTTGGCTGCCCGCTCCGGTGACTCTGACATGGCGTGTGCCGGGCGTCGCTTCAGTTCTGAATGCGGCTCTCGAATGCGGCTCTCAACTCAGAAGCCAGGCACGACCAGTATCGCAGCAGATCGGTCTCATCGGGGCCCTTCCCGCGGTTGATCCTCACGTCGGTGGGTAGCCTCCTGCCAGGAGGCCCGCGGGCTCGGCGTCAAGGGTCGCTCACAAATGAACAAGTCCCAGCTGGAGCAGGCGGTGGACGCTAGAAGCGATAGGCGCGCGGCGGCTCAGGCCAACCGCATGTGCACGCGCACGACACTCCCCGTGGCGGTGGAGCGAATCTGCACGAGGTCGCAGAGATGATGAACGACCCACAGGCCACGACCCGTGGGCTGTCTTGTCTCGGGAGGACTGCGCCCAACCAGCGGCTCGGTGATGTGGCCGCTGTCGCGGACCTCGCACAGCAGCGTGTCCGCCTCGCTCCACATCAGCAGCTTGCCCTCGCCGCCCCCGTGTCGGAGGCTGTTGGTCGCCAGCTCGTTGACCGCGAGCACGAGATCGTCGCTGCGACTACCCTCGAGCAATGCTTCGGTGGCTCCCTGTGAGACGAACCGGCGCAGATCCGCCAGCTGCTCACTTGTGAACGTCAGCTCTCGCGGCCGCTTTGAGGGTGCGGGCAACGCCCCCTCAAAGGGGTTCACCGCGTGGTGGTGTCCCGCATAGGTGTCGCTGGCGCGGCTTGCGCCCCTCGTGCGCGACGAACGGGTGACTTCGTCGCGCCTCGTCGATGACCTGATCGTCGAGGGCCTCCAGATCGTATGGGCACAACAGCTTCCAAGCCTGCCCCCCGTCGAACGCGACGTTCAGAAGCGACTCGTGACGCTGACACTCGGTCAACTCCGCGTCGCTGCGACCTGCCCAGATCGGTTCGCCGATGCCGCGCACCGGACGCTCGTCGGGTGAATGCTCGGCAAGAAAACGACGCCAGGCGGGAATTATGCGGGCCGGATTACTTCCGAGTACGTGCATATCCGCAAAGTGAACATGCTTGGCCTCCTCTCCGAGCGCGCCCTTCAGCGACTTGATCCTTGCGTTGGCTACGGCGACCAGGATCGGTTCTTCCGCTGTCACTGCCTCCGTGATGAAGGGCAGCGTTCCCCGAGAAAACCATCCTCGCCTGTGTAGAAGAGTGTGGCGTGATGAAAGCCGCCGTGGGCATGGCCGGTGTCGGTTTGGCTCGTGGCGGCATGCCGGCCCATGTGCTCAGTATGCCACCCGGCGGGGCCAGGCCCACCGGGGGCATCTGAGCGAGCTGGGGTCGTCCCTCGTGTCACACCCACAGACGCGACGTCAAAGTTCACCAGCGCCCGTTCACCAGCGCCCGTACCAGCGTCGCCCACCACCGGCTACGGGGGTGCCACCGATGAAGAAGCCAATCGCCCACAGCAGGAGCGCCACGATCAGTACGTACCAGAGAACGTGCACGGCGAAGCCCAGCCCGCCGAGAAGGGCCAAGATGAGCACAAGAGCGACTAGAGCAACCATGTTTATCCTCCCGTTGTAAATACTGACGCCCTACGCGTCTGTGGTTCGTCATTACCCACCTCTCTGCCCTCTAACCTCGTCAGAGGGGAAGCCCCCGCTCTCCCCATAGGGGAAGCCGTTCTCGTCGGAGGGGAAGCCGCTCATGACATCGCGGTGGTGGCACCCGCCATGTCCTTTCCCGGTGCCCGGTGCCCGTCTTGGCGGGTGGCTCATGTCTCACGAGCGTTCACCTCATACCCGTGAACATTCACCTCATGCCCGCGAATAACTCCCCGCGCGCGGACCGGCACTCCCCGCGCGCCGACCGGCGGAACCAGTGAATTATCGTTTTGACAGTCACACGGCGGGTACCTCGAGGTATACAAACCGGCGGCCCCCGCGGGCCCCGTTACTGCCCGGGGGCCTGCTAGCGCCGGTCGATGAGGCCCAGCGTGAGCGTCTCGTAGGGCCCTGCCGTCGCCACGTCGTGACGATCGGTGAGCTTCTCGATGACTCGCCGAGGCCGTCGATCCGAGAGTCGCCGATGAGGCCATGCGCGCCGACCGACTCCCAGTGGGGCGATGCACAGCTGGAGGTCGCGGGGCTCGACGTTGAGGCCGATGCTGAGACGGTCGCCGCTCAGTCGCGCCGTGCGCGTGCGCGACCAGGGCGTCCGCGAGCAGTTGGGCATCGGAGATTCGATCGGTGGAAAAGTGGGCGCGCGCCGCGAGGGCGCTCACCAGGCGTGGAAGGACGGTGCGCGCAAGAGCTGATCGGCGCAATGCTCACAGTGGTCCGCCTGAGACGAGCCCGCGAGCGCCAGCAGAGGGAGACCAGCGCTGCTCGGGGTGGGGCTCCAGCACACCGATGTGAGGGGTCGCGAACTTCATCTGCACCTCGGTCCCGCCTCCGACTCTCTCCCTGAACTTGACTTGGTCGGCCAGCGTGTTGATCACGTGCAGGCCGATTCCGTCAGTTGTCAATGGGGGGTTCGCGCCGGGGGGGATTCCTCGGCCCTGATCGCGCACGAGCACCCATACGGCGTCCTCGACCAGGCAGAGCCTCAACCTCCAGTGGTCCCTGCTCTCCCTCGTAGGCGTGCAGCACGACGTTGTTGCAGGCCTCGGTGACGGCCGTGCGGATGTCGTTGAGATCGCTCTCGTCAACGCTCAGCGGCTTCGGCCAGCCCTGAGAGCATCTCCCGTACGAGCACTACGTTCTCGGGAGTGTTGGCTAGCTGCAGGCGAACGTTCGGAGGCTCAGGTCAGGCATGGGGCGGCAATCCTTTCGGGGACCGCCGCAAATCTTATTGTTCGCCTCTCGAGCGTTGAAATGAGACGATACTGGCCGCAGCGCGGCGTCAGTGCACCTCGCTCACTAGTGTCGCGCGTCAACGCGCGCAGCTGGTCGAGCGAGCGGCGCAGCAAACGTGAGACCTGCATCTGGGAGATGCCGATCCGGGCCGCAATCTCCGTCTGCGTGAGCTCCTCGACGAAGCGCATGTGCAGCATCGCGCGCTCGCGCGCCGGGACGTGCTCTAGCGCCGCGACGATCGTGGCGTCCAACTCGACAAGCTCGTAGCGCTCGTCTTCGCGCGCCCATCGAGTCGCCATAGGTTGTGGTTTCTCCATCGCCACCCGGGCGCGGGGCATCGAGCGACATCGTTTCGTAAGCCTGCGGTCGCCTGCAGCGCGTCGATCACCTGCTCGATGTCCAGCTCCAGGTACACGGCGAGCTGATTGACGGTGGGGGCATGACCACGCTCGTTGGTCAGCGTCTCTTGCGCGCTGCGTACCTTCAGGGCCCGCTCTTGATCGCCGCGGGGCACGTGCACCGACCAGCCGCAATCGCGAAAGTAGCGACGCATCTCGCCGAGGATCGTGGGCACCGCAAAGGAGGGGAAAGAATGGCCACGCTCGAGGTCGAAGCGGTCCAAGGCCTTCAAGAGGCCCTACGGAGGCGACCTGCAGAAGGTCCTCGAATGGCTCTGAGGAGCGGTCGTAGCGGCGTGCCAAGCTCCGCGTGAGCGGCATGAAGCGTCGCACCAGCGCCTCACGGGCAGCAGGATCGCGCTGCTGCTGCCAGCCGGCGAACAGCTGCGCCACGTCCTCGTTGGTGGCGCAGTCAAGGCGCAGACCTGGGCGTGGCTGTCGACGGCTGACACCATCTCAATCTCCTCCATCGACTCGTTTCCGGTATAGCGACTAGGCGGCTCGGCATCAACCTCTTGGCTAAGGCTCTACCCCGCTCGGTACCGATCTAACGCCAATTTCGCGGATGGCGTGTGCAGCATGGCGAGCAGGCGCATGTCCTGGCATACTGGCGGGTAGGTCGATATCGATGCCCCGTTCGTTGTGGAATGGCACGGTTGCCTTCGGACTGGTGCGCGTGCCGGTCAAGCTGTACTCGGCCACCGAGTCCAAGCGGATCCCGCTGCGCGAGCGCCACGTGAGCGACGGCGCGGCGATCGAGCATCGGCGGATGTGCGTGAAGGAGCGGCAAGAGGTGCCCTACAGCGAGATCGTCAAGGGATTGAAGTGAGCGCGGGCTCCTATGTGGTGCTCTCCAAGGAGGAGATCGCCGCGGCGGAGGGACCAGAGGCCCGTGTCGTTGAGATCGAGCATTTCGTGAGCCGCGAGGAAATCGATCCCGACCTACTACGAGCGCGCCTACTATCTGGGCCCCGGCAAGCTCGGGGACGGAGTCCTATCGTTTGCTGCACGCGGCCCTGAGGCGCTCTGATCGTGTGGTATCGGGCGCTTCGTCTTCCACAACAAGGCCCACCTCGTCGCCATTCAGGGCCCTCGAGGATGTGATCGTCCTGCATACGATGCGCTTCGCGGACGAGCTCGTGCCCGAGAGTGAGCTCGAGATGGCGAGGCCCGAGAAGGAGCCGAGCAAGCTCGAGGTGGAGACTGCCCAGCTCCTCGTCGACCAGCTCGACTCGAGCTTCGAGCCCGAGAGCCTACGCGAACACCTATCGCGAGGCCGTGATGGAGATGATCGAGCGAAAGGCGCGCGGAGAGGCGATCGAGGCACCCGAAAGCCGGCAGGCAACACGGTGAGGGAGATCTGCTGAGCGCACTTCAGGCGAGCCTTGAGGGCAGCGGTCGCGGTCGCGGACGAGCTGGGCGCGGTCGTTCTCGCCCGCAGGCCGGCTCCGCGCGCAAGCGCGACCACACGGGAGGGGGTCGCTGATGGCGCGCCCATTGTGGTCGGGCTCGCTGAGCTTTGGGCTTGGTCAACGTCCCGGTGGCCTTGTACAGCGCGGTGCGCGATCGCGATCGTGCACTTCAACCAGCTGCACGAACCGGACGGCTCCCCGATCGAGACTCGTCGAGTGTGCGCGCACGAGGAGCGCGAGGTGCCGTGGGATGAGATCGCCAAGGGCTATGAGCTGGAGGACGGCCGCTGGGTGCTGCTCAGCGACGCGGATCTCGAGGCCGCGGCACCGCGGAAGAGCCACACGATCGACATCGAGTCCTTCGTGGAGGAGCAGGAGATCGATCCGATCTACCTCGACCGTCCCTATCTGCTTGTGCCTGAGAACGAGAGCGCCGCCCGTGCGTACGCGCTGTTGGGCGAGGCGATGCGCCGCTCTGGCAAGGTGGCACTGGGGCGCTTCGTGATGCGCGCGAAGGAGCACCTGGTGAGCATTCGTCCGCGCGCCGAGCTGTTGACGCTGACGACCATGCGCTTCCACGACGAAGTGCGCTCAAGCGCTGAGATCGCCGCGGAGCTCGACACTGCCGCCGAGCCGACGGGCGAGCAGATCGAGAACGCGATGGCGATCATCGAGGAGCTCGAAGTCCCATTTGACCCCACGCGCTATCGCGACGAGCACAGCGCGCACCTGGAAGCGCATCATCAAGCGCAAGCGGAAGGGCCAGAGGATCTCCGTCCCCTCGGTCAAGCCCGAGAAGCCCACGACCCCGACGGCGCCCGATCTCATGGGCGCACTGCAGCAGAGCCTCGCACGGATCAGGGGCGAGGCCGACGCAAAGAAGAAGCCCAAGAAGACACCCGCAAAGGCGGGCGGGACCCGGCGAAGCGGCTCCGGTACACGACGCGGCTGAGCTGAGGGCCTATCCGCCCGGGGGCGGCTGAAGGGCCGATTCGAGTAGCGTCGCGATGAGCGCGACGAAATTCCCGTAGAGCCGGGTGTCGATCTCGCCCGGTTGGTTGAGCGCCTCCACGGCGAGGCCGATGCCGAGTGCGCGCACGATCAGAGCAAGGTCGGCGGGGGGGAGGGGCAGAGCGATCCTCGTCTCCGCTTCTCGGTCGGTGAGACGGCGCTCGATCTCCAGCCGGAGCGCCGCCATGCGCTGCCCGAGTTGCTCACTGAGGTGTGGATTGCGTGCCGCGTGGATCATGAACTCCAGATGCAACAGGAAGGTGGGGCGATCTTCGCTGAAGCGCTGCATCCACTGGTCTGCCGCCGCGCGCGCGCGCTGTGCGAATGTCCCCTCGACCTTGGTGGCAGAGGCAACCTCCTCGATGCGCTGTGTCATGTATTGCTCGAACACCGCAAGAAACAGCTCCTCCTTGCCGGCGAAGTTGGAGTAGACGGCACCATGGGAGTAGCCGGCCTCCTCAGCGATCTCCTCCACCGTCGAGGCTTGAAAGCCACGTCGCGCGAAGACCCGCGAGGCCGCCTGGATGAGCTCGGCTCGAGTCTGGGCCTGCTTCTCGGCTCGCGTGAGCCGCTGAGTTCCCGTCATTCCTAGATGATGACAGCAACTCAGATTATGAATATCATCTGGAGCGTGGTCCAACGAGTCGGAGGCAAGGGAATGACAAGCGACATAGAGGGACTGCTCGTCGAGCAGGCCAACTACTACCGCAAGCGAGCCGGCGAGTACGACGACTGGTGGTTTCGTCGCGAGCGCTACGACCATGGCCCGGAGGTCAACGCTCGCTGGTTCGCCGATGCCGCCGAGGTGCAGGAGGCCCTCGAGCGTTTCGAGCCCTCCGGTGAGGTGCTCGAGCTCGCCTGCGGGACGGGCCTATGGACCGAGCGCCTGGCTGGGCATGCCGCGCGACTGACGGCGGTCGACGGCTCACCGGAGATGCTCAAGCTTTGTGAGGCGCGCGTGGATGACCCGCGAGTCCGGTACATGCGGGCAGACCTGTTCGCGTGGGAGCCCGACACGACCTACGACGTGTGTTTTTTCGGGTTCTGGCTCTCCCATGTTCCCGAGGAGCGTTTCGAGGCGTTCTGGGGGAAGCTCAGGCGGGCCCTTGGAGCGGATGGCCGCGTGTTCTTCGTGGACAGCGCTCGTCATGATCGAGCCTCCGCGGTGGACCACGAGCTCCCGGCTGTCGAGGACCCGACGATGCTGCGCCGTCTGGCCGACGGTAGCGAGCACCGGATCGTCAAGCACTTCTACGAGTCCCAGCCGCTGCAGCGGCGGCTTGCGGACATCGGCTGGGCGGTCGAGGTTCACGCTACGCCCACATTCTTCATCTACGGAGAAGGGCGCCCGGCGGGAGGGCGACGGCGGCTAAGGCCCGTAGGCGCACAGGGGATCTGACGTACTCTGCCGGCGAGATGCTCTCACGCGACCAATTCACAGAGAGGTAGTCGTGTGGTGGTGAGACTCTCCGGCTGACCAGTCGGTCAGTGTCGCTCTGCGTCGAACATCGCCAGGGCATGCACGCCGGCGGGGTGGACGCGCAGGTCGCGCACGACCTCGGCGGCGTAGGCCGGCAGCTCGTCGGGCTGGGGGAGTTGCACTCCGTAGCCGACGGGCATGAGTACCGGTGCCGCAAGGGCTGAGAACGTCAGGTCGGCGGCGGTGAACTCCTCACCACATATGTAGCGCCGCCCATCGGCCAAGCGCTCGGCGACCAGGTCGAACACAGCTCGCACCTCGAGCTCGGACTCGACGGCTTTGGCGGGAGTGACGTCGAGGACGCGCGCCACGATCGAAACCAGTATCGGGTAGCCGAGTCGGAGGATCGCTCGCTCCCACGCTGGGATCCCGGCACAGCCGTAGGCGAGCGCGAGGTCGCGGCGCTCGCGCAGTTGTTGGTACATCCAGAGCCGCGAGTGCGGGCCCAGTCGTGTGTTGAAATCGCTCTCGAGCAGGCGCACCCGGGCAGTTCCATCAGGGTCCTTTGGGTACAGCTCGCGGCCCGGCTGGGCCTGGGCGTCGGCCCAGGTGAGGATCTCTGCCGAATCGGCCAAGACGCCGTCGGCGCAGACGAACACGGGGGCTGTGAGGCCACCGCCGGCACGTCGTGTGGCAAGGCGGTGGATCGCCTGCACGTGGGCATGCTCGCGATAGGCCACGCCGACGCGGTCGAGCGCCCACCGTGCCTTCTCGCAGTAGTGGCTGATGGGGATCGTGACGAGCATGTTGCCTGTCCTCGTCGTGCGCATAGCCACAGCCAGCCTACGCCTTCGACGGCGTGATGTACCCCGCGGCCGAGGTGGTCGGCGCCATGACATGATCACGCGTTCCGTCATGAAGAGCTTCAAGAGCTGGGATCAAACCGAGATCGCCTACCAGGAGTGGGGCGAGCGAACACCGGCATCTCCGGTTGTGCTTCATCACGGTTTCGTTGCTGACGCCAACTCCAACTGGGTCCTCACCGGCGTAGTCGACGCTCTGGTGGCCGCCGGACGTAGAGTGATAGCTCCGGACGCCCGGGGCCACGGCAGGTCAGAGAAGCCGCATGACCCTGATCGTTATGGCGAGCAGCGAATGGCACGCGATCTCGCGGTCCTGCTCGAAGTTGTCGGGGAGTCACAGATCGACCTGGTCGGCTACTCGATGGGGGCGATCGTCTCGTTGATCTTCGCGAGCGGAGATTCGCGGGTGCAACGGCTTGTCATAGGGGGTGTCGGCTCAGGTGTGATCGAGTGTGGGGGAGTGGACAGGCGTGCGGTCCCCAACGAGGCGATCATCGAGGCGTTGAGCGTGGATGCTCCCTCGACGATCGACAAGCCGGAGGCCGCGGCCTTCCGCATGTTGGCGGACGCCCTCGGTGGGGACCGCAAGGCCCTGGCCGCCCAGGCCTCCTCGATCTTCAGGGGCGATATCGCGCTGGATCGCATCTCGGCGCAGACGCTCCTCCTCGCCGGGGATGCCGATCCGCTTGCGATCAGACCCGAGGTTCTCCGCGAGGCGATCCCGGGGGCCACGTTGGAGATTCTCTCCGGGGATCACATCGGAGCCATCGCCGACCCTTGCTTTACACAGTCCATCGTCGACTTTCTCGCCTGAGCGTCGAATGGGCATAGGGGAGGTTCTCGTCATCGCCCTGGCAGGGCTGGCGGCGGGCACGATCAACACGGTGGTTGGCAGCGGGACCCTCATCACCTTTCCGGTGCTGCTGGCCTTCGGCTACGCGCCTGTGACGGCCAACGTCTCCAACACCGTCGGCCTGGTCCCGGGGTCGCTCTCGGGGGCCTTGGGTTACCGGCGAGAGCTCGCGGGCCAGCGTGTGCACGTGGTGCGGTTGGGTAGCGCATCGGTGCTGGGCGGCGTCACCGGGGCGGTATTGCTGCTGGTGCTGCCGGCGTCGGCGTTCGAGGCGATCGTGCCGGTGTTCATCGGGCTGGCGCTCGTCATGGTGGTCCTCCAGCCGCGGTTGAACCGGATGCTCGCCAAGCGTAAGACTGGCTCGGGACGCAGGGACCGCGTGGTCACGCTACTCGCGCTGTATGCCACCGGGGTCTACGGCGGCTACTTCGGTGCGGCCCAAGGGATTCTGCTCCTGGGGATCCTCGGCTTGGCGCTGGCGCAGGATCTGCATAGGACCAACGCACTGAAGAACGTCCTTGCCGGCCTTGTAAATGGTGTGGCGGGGGTGTTCTTCATAGTGGTCGCGCACGTGGAGTGGGGGCCGGCTGCGATCATCGCGTGCAGTTCGATCCTTGGCGGTCAGATCGGCGCGCACTACGGGCGGCGCCTGCCTGCTCGGGCACTGCGAGGACTGATCGTGGTGGTCGGTGTCACCGCGATCGTGCGACTGCTGGTCGCCTAGAGAGGAGCTCTCGGCTCGCGATGATTGGCTTTCCCACCACGGAAGGGACGAGCGCTCCCTAGGATGAGCGCATGGTGCCGGCGTCCTATGCCTATGGGTCACCGGTCGAGGGCTCCTGATGGTGCCCACGACACGTTATGCAAGCAGTGGCGATGGGACCATCGCCTACCAGGTCGCCGGGGAGGGCTCGCTCGACCTGTTGTTCCTGCCGGGGTGGATCTCCCAGGTAGAGCAGTTGTGGGATGCGTTCGCGATGCGTCGCTTCCTGGAGCGGCTTGCCGTCTTCAGTCGCCTGATCCTCTTCGACCGCCGCGGAAGCGGACTGTCTGACAGCGCCGGTGAGTCGTACACCCTCGAGCAGGAGGCGCTCGACGCGCTCGCGGTACTGGATGCCGCGGGCAGCGAGCGGGCGGCGCTACTCACCTATGGCCTGGGCGGACCGGTCGGTGCTCTGCTCGCCGCGGATCGCCCAGAGCGTGTCGGTGCGCTGATCATGTACGCCTCCATCGCGCGTACGTCGTGGGCTCCAGACTACGACTGGGCGATGACGATCGAGGATCGCGCCCAATGGACCGAGCAAAGCGTCGTCGCCTGGGGCGAGATCGACGGTCCCGCACTCCCGGTGCTTGCGCCCTCGATGGCTGAGGACCCGGCGCTCGCGGCCTGGTTCGCGCGCCTCCAGCGCCTTGCGGCGAGCCCGAGCGGAGCCAGGGTTCTTTTGAATGCCGCAGCCGACCTCGACGTGCGCGAAGTGCTGCCCCGCGTCCGTGTCCCAACGCTTGTCATGCACAGATCAGGCGACGAAGCCTGGGACCCGCGCCACTCGCGCTATCTGGCCGAGCACATAGCCGGCGCGCGCTATGTCGAGCTGGAAGGCGTTGACTCGCTGCCGTTCGTAGGTGACAGCGACGCGATCATCGAGGAGATCGAGGAGTTCCTGACAGGCGCTCGTAGCGGCGGAGAGCTGGCGCGCGCGTTGCTGACCGTGATGTTCACAGACATCGTCGACGCAACCGCACGAGCCTCGGCATTGGGAGATGGCCGCTGGCGCGACCTGCTTGCCGAGCACAACGCCCGGATACGCGAGCAGCTCACCCGGTTCGGTGGTCGTGAGGTCAAGACGGTAGGCGACGGCTTTCTGGCGACATTCGAAGGACCGCCGTCGCAGGCTTTGCGTTGTGCCACGGCAAGCACCGCCGCCGCACACGAGCTGGGAGCCGAGATCCGCATTGGCGTTCACACGGGTGAGTGTGAGCTGATCGGACAGGACGTGGGGGGCATGGCCGTCCACATCGCTTCGCGCATAAGCGCGCTCGCCGGGCCCAGCGAGGTGCTTGTGTCAGGCACAGTCTTCGGAACCGTGGTGGGCGGCCCGTTTGCCTTTGAGGACAGAGGCTTTCACGAGCTCAAGGGAGTGCCGGGGCGCTGGCCCCTCTTTACGCTCCGCGGTTGACGGAAGTAGCTTCCAGCAACGCTCCCCACCGTGGCCCCACGTCAGGATGTCTAGATACCTAGCCGCCGTCTCGATCAGCGTACGGACGGAAGGGCTCGCCTAGAAGAAGGGGAGGCTCAGGAGATTGTCGGCCGTGGTCGAGTCGGCTGTCGTCTTGATGTAGTCCTTGGTCGAACAGACGGGGCATTTGACCACGATCACAGACGCCTGGGAGCTTCCTAGGAGGGTGTAGAAGCTTTGTTCTCCGTTCTGGATTCGTTTGACGACTTCTGAGCGCTTGAGAACTTCTTTACCAGCAGTCTTGACTTCCGAGATGTGCCGGTGTTCATGGGATCCCGCCGTGCTTGTGACCTTGTTGACGGCAACTATTTGGGCAGCCACTCCGCCTCCTTTCATCCACCGATTGTCGCTCGCCGCAGCGGCCCGCCAAGGTCGTAGCAGCCCAGTTGACTCGTGACGGTACGCACTTGTCCGGACAGAAGACAAGCTATTGAGGAGTCTGCATCTGGCTCTCCAAGCCCTTCTGGGCAAAGCGAAGCATCCCGAGCGTGACCCACGGAAGCTGCCCGGCCCTCACACGTAGATTGACTTCTCCGTTGGGCCTGATGACCTCGACGACCGTGATGACGCGACCTATCTGATAGTCGTCGCCAAAGTCCGCTTCGATGGCGTCCATCTCGCTCGCCACTTCCTGCATGAGCCTTGCCCTTGGATCGAGCTGCTCGTCCTCGTTTCCCGCGTCTCCGCTTCCAGCGCTTGCCATCTCAACCTCCAATTGAACGAAAAGAAGGCACCATGCTAACTATCGAAACTACGGAACAAGCCGTCGAGGCTTGAGGTCCGACAGTGAAAGCTGTGGGTCGGAGGTAGTCATTCGGGATCGCACGCACCCGCTACCCATAAGAGGCGAAGCCCCGGGAGGTCCCTATGTAGTCCCCACGGGCAGGCCAAACCGCCGGGGTTTCGTTTCGTTCCGGCCCACTTCGCGGCCCAGCAGGCGCTACTTCGCCTCGTCAAGCGACATCCGCTCGCGCAGCAGCCAGTTCGGTTGACTTCGGTTGCTCCATCGCCTCAGTCGTCTCCTAAAGGCCTTGTCTCGCCTGTCTTCGGCCCGCGCGAGGTAGATCGTGCTGCTCGGAGCCGGTGCTCTCTCGGCCTTGCGCTTGGATCTCGAGATAAATCTCCGTTCGGTGCACTGAAACGTTTGAGGGCGCCTGGATACCGAGGCGCACCTTTGTGTCATCGTTCGACAGGACCATGACCTCGATGTCGTCGCCGATCATGATGCTCTGTTTGGACTTCCGCGTCAGAACGAGCATGAGCCTCGATTCCCCGACTCGATCCAGCTCGGTCGGACTTCAAGTCTTAGGCGAACGCATCGGTTAGACCCTAGGCGCACGAACCTGCCTTTGCGACGCCATCTCCTGTACAAGCTTAGCGCTGGAATGACGATCGGGAGCCGAAAGCCCGTTATGGTTATAGAAGCGACATGGTCGAGCTGCTCAAGAGTCCTTCGACGCGGGTCCTCTCCAAAGGCCGCCTTGCTCTTTGGCTGGTTGTCTCGCTCGTGTTCGCGGCGCTCCTCTTCGCCGTTGGTGCCCAAGCGGACGGGACGAACGCCTCCGATGGCGCCGCGGAGACGCCGATAGGCGAAGCGGCAACGAAAAGCGGTGCCCCTCCTGAAGAAGCCCCCTCTGTGATCGAAGAAGCGCCGCCTGTGGTTGAAGCGCCGCCTGTGGTTGAAGAAGCGCCGCCTGTGGTTGAAGAAGCGCCGCCTGTGGTTGAAGAAGCGCCGCCTGTGGTTGAAGCGCCGCCTGTGGTTGAAGAAGCGCCGCCTGTGGTTGAAGAAGCGCCGCCTGTGGTTGAAGCGCCGCCTGTGGTTGAAGAAGCGCCGCCTGTGGTCGAAAAACAGACCCCCGGCGAGGTGACCGTTGAAGCGGGCTCCGAAGCCACCCAAGGGTCGGGGGAAGGCTCGCAGGTGCCCGCCGGCGCTTCGGGACTCACTCACAAAGACGCGACGGGCGAAGTCGCGCCGGAAATCTCGATTGCCGTGACGACTTCTGTCGCCCCCGCCGCCGCGTCTGAAATCTCGACGTCGCCCGTGCAGGACCAGTCGCCTCTCGCCTTATGGCCGCAAACGATCTCGGCACGCAGCGCTGGACAGATGAGCTGTGTCAGAGCATCGATCACAGCAGGCTACGCCGGTGGCTGGTTGGACATCTCGGTCGCTTCGTCGGTATCGAACATCCCCTTCACCACTGCCGACGCCTCGCCGACAGCGATCAGGGCAGGTGCACCAGTCGGCAGCCTAGGCGATGGTTCTACGATTGGGAACCGTCCCTCCGCCCCCGGATCTGGGTCCGGCGGAGGAGGCGGCGGATCGGCTGCGGGGGGCGGTTCAGGCTCCGCCTCCTCGGCATCCTCCACACTCGTGGATGTTCTCCTCCAAGCAGCGCCGCGTGCGATGCGACGGTTGCGCCTTGCGCAGCCGTCATGGCGCACGTCGTTCTTCGTTCTGATCCCAGAGCGACCGGACTAGCTCCTCCCGGTCTCTCTACCTCGGTCTTGGATCACCCCTGATCCAGGCCAATTGGCTACCAGATCGAAGTTCTGTTGAAAGGAGCTGTATTGATATGACGCATCATTTGACATTGTCAACGGCAAGCAAGCATGCACGTAATCAGGGCGAGGAGGTGGAAGCAGCCTCGGATCGAACCCGTGCCAGCGAGGGTGAGGCTAACTTGTCAGTTGCTGCGCACTCCCGGCCGCATCTGACGCTCGCGAGTGCGCCCGTCTGGAGGCACAGGCTGATCTTGACAGGCAAGTTGGACTATCTTTCGGCTTCTGAGCTTGAGGAGGAGATCGAGTGCCTATGCCAAGAAGGCGTTACGATACTCACGCTCGACCTTCGTCAGCTCGACGTGATCGACCCAACCGGGGCCACGGTAATCGCATTCTGCGGCGCCGCTTGCAGAAGGCGAGGACATGACTTTGTGGTGATCCCCGGGTCGCGCGTCACCCATCGCGCGTTGGCTGAGGCGGGCGCCACGGACTTGCTGACGTTCGATCGGAACGAGAGCGTTGTTCGCCGTTTTTCGAGCCGTTCTTCGGATGGCTTTTTCTCAGATAGGTCGACCACAATGATCAAAAACTTGTGACTGGAGCGGTATCTGCAAGGGCGTCGGTTCGAGTCCGGCTAGCTCCACCATCTTGACGAAGGCCGAACCGGCCCAGTCCCCGAGAGGGGCTGGGCCTTCGGCGTTTCGGGATGGGAATCGCGTCTCGCGGCTCATTGAGGCGCTGCTGATGGTGCGGGAGCTAGCAGCCAAGTTTCGCCCATTTTCCTTGTCTGTGCGCGAACCCCGGCACGAGCCCCCGCGTCAAATGCGCCAGGGGTCCGCATCGCTTGGCATCCTCGGCCGGTGGACGAATCTAGGCACCCGCGTTACCGCGATAACGAGGACTCTCGCTTCTACAAGGCCGACCGCCTCTCGCCGGAGGAGACTTGGCGGGCGCTCAGGGACGAGCTGGGCCGTGTTCTTATGGATGCCCAGCGAGCGTTCTGGCGAGGTCGATTGGAGATGAATCCCGAGCGCGTCCGGTGGTGGCATGGGGCGATCTTCACCCGCCACTTCCCCCATGATGGCGGGCGCTTTCGGCGCGAGCGCGGTTTCTTCGGGGTGGTGACGGATGGTGGCGGGATGCGCCAGATCGAGGGCAGCCCACCCGACGCCCTGCGCCAAGATCTCACGGAGGTTTGTGCCGTGTTCAACAGCGGTAGTGCTCGACTCGATCGGCAGGGCATCGGAATCGCTGAGCAGACACGAGTCGTAGCCGCGCTATATGCGGGCATCCTCCGCGTGCATCCCTTTGCTGACGGGAACCATCGCTCCGCTTTCGTGGCGCTTTCGGCTGCACTGTGGTCGCTGGGACTCCCCGCTGTCGAATTCGCGGATGACAAAGACATGACCGACCACGACAGCGCCGTGGCACCGGCACTCATCTCTCCTGATGGGGACGTCGAACCGTTCGCGCGGCTGCTTGCCACTCGGATTGAACACGCGAGAAAGCCCGCGACGTGAGGTACCATCAAGGCATGGAGAACGGCTCGCGTCCATCGAACGAGAAGCGCGACGCCGCGCAGATCGCCCGCGCGGGCGGACTCATGGACGCAACCCCAGAGTCCATCCGCGAATTGGCCGACAGCGCGATGCTGCTCTCCCAGGGCGCGCACCGCGCGATCGAGATGAAGCGCGAAGCCGACAGCGCGAACCTCGACGTGCCGGCCACTACAGCAGCCCAAGACTGACGCAGACCCTGGAAGGGGCCGCGCTAGCCTTTGTCAGCCGATTCCGACTGCTGGCGCCACCATCACCACATGGTTTGCGCACAGACAAGTTTCGCCCACCATAGATGTCTTTTGTAAACCCTGGCCCCGAAGAATGGGGTTGGGGTTACACAAGAAGACCCCGACGGGACCTGTGGCGGACCGTAGGCTGGCCTTAGCGGTAACGGAGCTTAGGGCTGGGCCCCAAGCCGCTAGGACGGCGTATACGGGCGTTAGCTGCAAGCCCGAGACAAACTGACCCACTACCCTACCGTGCTCGATAATGTATGTTATGTAAACCTGACACAGAATCTCACGAGACCTCCACGCCCCTCGATCGCCCGCCCGCTTCGGGCTTTCACGAGCGATGGATACTTCTCTACGACGCCGACTGCGGGTTCTGCAAGTGGATCGTGTCCGGAGTCCTGGTGTGGGACCGAGACAACCGGCTTGTGCCTTGCGCTCTTCAGAGTGAACAGGCCCAAGCCCTGTTGAGCGACCTCCGTCCCGAAGAGCGGCTTGCCTCGGTGCATCTCATATCGCCTGAGGGCGAGCGACTCTCGGCCGGCTCAGTGTTGGCACCGCTCCTTCGGTTGCTACCGGTAGGAACCATCCCGGCTCTCGGGATCACCCGGCTACCCAGGCTCACCAGCCGAGCCTACGACTGGGTGGCGAATCATCGCTCGCGGCTCTCAAGAGCCGTGCCGACGGCCATGAAGCGGCGCGCGAGCGCGCGGGTAAGCCGCGCGGAAGTCGAGTGGGCCGAGAGCCCTTGACCCGTCCCTCGACAGCGTCCTCATCAGGGCAGAAGGCACCGAAGAGCGAGCGTGGGTAGTGGCAAAGAATGACCTAACCTCCATCCAGACAAACTGTATGGATAGAGGTCCACGACGAATGAGGCTCCCGAACACCGCGCACACCTCCCGGCCCTGGCGGATCCACGAGCTCACCGCGCGACTTCCGGCTCGAGGACGTGTGGGCGCTGCCGACGCCGGGCGGTCCGGACGACTTCCCTCGGCTGGTGGCAGCTGATGGCCTCGGGCGACCCGGCGCAAGGCTCCTCCCGCGTCGCCGGCACGCTCTTCGCGATCCGGTGGAAGGTCGGGGAGCTGCTCGGCTGGGACGACCCGGACGCCGGCCTCGGCTCCCGGGTGCCGACGCTCCGCGACCGGTTGCCGGCGGATCTGCGCGACGCCCCATCCGGCCCGGACTTCGACGCGCTCCCCTTCACCTCGCTCTACCTGATCGACGACGAGTGCGCCGCGGAGATCGCCAACCGGACCGTGCACGGGGTCATGCACATCGGCTGGGTCCCGGACGGGACCGGCGGCTACCGCGGCCAGATGGCCGTCTACGTGAAGCCGAACGGACTGCTCGGGACCGCCTACATGGCCGCGATCAGGCCGTTCCGGCACCTGATCGTGTACCCGCCGATGATGCGACAGATCGAGCGGGACTGGCGGGCGCTCGCCGACGATCCGACACCGGCGCACAGGTAGCTCCCTTCTCCCGCGTCTTCGCTCGGGCTCCGGACCGTCTGCCCGCCGGACTTTGAGGCGAGCGGTGTAGCATCGAAAGGGATGTCGCTGTGGTTGTTGCTCACGTTGATGGGGCTGATCAAGCTCGTGGTGGCCGGATTGATGTTGTGGTTGCCGTTTCGCTCAGACGCGGCGATGAGCGCACTGGATGACGAGAAGCGCCCCGACGCGGACGAAGACGGGGGGAGCAAGACGCTTCGAAGGACACCCGGGGCGCCTGATCCAAGACTCCCCCGCCGTCCCCGCCGCGGGCCGCACGGCTCGCCCTCACCGCCGTCTCCCGCGCGCGTGCGTCGGGGGACCGCCCCCCATGTCGTTGCGCGCTCGCCAACTCAGCGCTAGGGATACCCGCTCCCCTGCGCTCATAGCCATGATGAAGCGGAGTCGGCTGAGGAAGCCTCTCGATGCGAGCGGTGTGACACGCTGATGGAGCCGCTCAGGCACGAGAAGAAGCGCCACACCGACCAAGATGCCATCTCTCCAGCCTGCGGCTCTGGGGCTCTGGTAATCTCGCGCGTCAAGAGGCGGCGACTGACATGGATGCCCAGGATATAGACGCCGGGAGCCAAGAGGGCCTGGCGCGGGAAGTCACTGCTGGCTTGAATCGTCTCATGGATGAGTACGGCCAGGCCAGCATGACGGTGCGCCAACTCCTCGCGCAGTTCGGCCATGACGAACTCACTGAGGATGCGATGGATGACGTCTTCGAGGCTCTGCGTGACGCCGGGCTGCGCGAAGACCCACTCCTCAGCAAGGAGGGCCTGACGCTGGAGAGTCCCATCAAGGTCAAGAGAGTGGAGAAGCACCGCGAGAAGGAGGAGCGCTCCTTCATCACCTGGGGCTTCATCGGCGCCATCCTTTTCGCCCCGGTCGGCATCTTCTTCGGCATCCGCCTCCTGGTGCGCGAACGAGTGGGGCCAGGGATCGCCGTCATCCTGGTGGCCGTGGCCGTGTGGGGCGCCGGGATCGTCATCGTCCTGGGACAAGGGGGCTCAGGGCCGGCGGCGGAACACTACAACGCCCACGACACCACCTTGCAGCAGGAAATCGAGTCGGCCATCGAAGACAAAGCTGCGAAAGGTGGAGTGACCGTCAGCGGCGTGAGCTGCGTGGCACAGTCAGGATCGTCGCTGACCTGCCTTGGCAGCATCACCTCAGGCTACGGCTCAGGCCAGGCCACCTACAACGTCACTGTCGATACCAACACCGGCCACTACATCATCGCCTCGCCGCGGATCTCGCTGAACGGCGGCTAGACACGCCCTGGATGGCCGTCAGAGCGGCTTTGGGTGCTTTCCCAGGTCCAGACCCGAATCGGGGTAGCGAAGGGGATACCCCATTCCTGTAGATGTCTCCCGGTCATGCGCCCCGGGATGCGTCGTCCGGGGAGCTTCTCCTGATTGCCGGAGGGCTCCCTACCGATTGCGCTTGCGCTGACGACGGGCCGCCTTGGCCTTGGCGCGTCGCTTGCGCTGGCGGATGGCACGATCTCGTGCGGATCCCCCCCCAAACCCGCCACCCGCGGGGGCGACGGAGCGGGCGTCGCGGACGATGAAGAACGCTATCCCCAGGAGCATGATGGCGCCGACCACGGCGATGGGGATGAGCACGCTCTTGGGGATCCCCGAGGAGGATGTGGCGGCGGTGGGGGTCGTGGGGGTGGCCGTTTCTTCTTCTCCCCCACCGCTGGTCAAGTTGGAGAGTCCTTCGGAGGAGCCAAGGCTCGCACCGCTTCCGCCGGCCGCGGATCCCGCTCCCGCCGCCGCTCCCGCCGCCGTGCCGGCTCCGGCTGCTCCAGTCACGCCCTGAGCGCCCGCGCCCTTTTCCGCTTGGGTTTTCGCGAGCGCTTCCTGAACGGCCTTGTTGAGGGCGGCCTTGTCGAGGGTGGGGCTGCTCGCCGCCACGGCGAGGCCGGCCGCGAGGATCTGTCCCGCGAAGCAAGTGGCGAGAAGCGCTGCGAGGAGTGGGATGTACGAGGAGATTCGACGCATCGGTCTCGAACAGCTCGGGAGAGCGAGAATAGCGCCTGCGGGGCGCCGCGCGAGCGCATGAAGTGAGAGCCCCATAGAATGAGCGAGGATGGCACCCAAGCAGCGACAGGTACGCGTCGAGCAGCGTGGCGCCCAGCAGGCGATCGAAGCGCTCGAGCAGCGCTCGGACGAGGAGCTGGAGTCGGAGACGAAGTACAAGTCGGCGGCGCTGGCGATCCTTGGGGCGCGCGCGTCGGAGCGCTTCGACGCCGACCAGGCACGCGCCTACTTCCAGCGCGCCATCGCCGCGGCAAGGCCGCAGGAACGAATGCAACTGCGACGCATGGCCGACGCCTCGCTGGCGCTCGCCGAGCGGCGTGCGGGCGACCTGAAGGAGGCGGTGGAGCGCCTCGGGCACACCGCCCCGAGCGGGCGTCAGATGTTTGCGTTGCGGGCCATGGGCCTGTTGATCCCACCGGCGAGCGCCGGAATGGTGGCACGAATCCGCGGGATCTTGCTGATCATCGCGCTCATCCTCGTGCTGCTGGCGCTGGGGCTTGGCATTGTGGAGCTGGTGGCGCTGCCGTTCGGTGGGCTGGGCCTCGCCCCCGGGATCCTGCTTGGCCTGTTCGTCGTGATCGCCGTGGTGGCGATCGCCGCGATGGTGGGGCGTCGCCGACGTGACCGCGCCGGAGCGGGTGCGCCCGGGGCCAAGCGCTCGAAGTAGCGTCAGCGACTCGCGGGCCCAGGCACTAGCTCGTGGAGAGCGTCGCGTGGCTGATTACCACGGGCTTCGTGGGGGCGCCGTCCTGCGGAGGGTCGGTTGGGAGCTTCGCGATCGTCTGCACGGCCGTGAGGCCGCCCACGACGTCTCCGACCAGGGCGTATTGGGGAGGCAGGGGGGCCTCCTTGGCGGTGACGATGAAGAACTGGCTGCCCGACGCACCGGGGGGTCGGTACCGGTCTTTGCCATGGCGACGGTCCCGAGGGTGTAGCGCATGTCGCTTGGGGGCGGTTCGACGACCGTGTAGCCGGGCCCGCCGGAGCCATCGCCGTCGGGGTCCCCGCCCTGGATCACGAAGCCGGCGGCCACACGGTGGAAGGTGAGCCGGTCGTAGAAGCCGCGCTTGACCAGGTAGGCAAACGAGGCGGTGGTGCGCGGCGCCCGGCGCACGTCGAGCTGTATCTGAATCGTGCCGCAGTTCGTTGACAGATCCACCACGTACCGTCTGGCCGGGTTGAGGGTGAGCGTGGGCTTGGGAATGCTCTGCGCCCCCTTCGGTACGGGCGCCCGCGCCGATGCGCACTTACCGGCGGTCGTTGCGGAGACGGGCTTGGTTGTGACCGGGGACTGGGTTTTGGATGGATTGGGGGTCGTTCCCGTGTGGGTACTGCCGCCCCCGGTGGAGCCACACGCGGACAACGCCAGCCCGAGGGTGGCCGTGGCCGCGCATTGCAACAGGCGAATCGAGCGGGGGTCCATCGGGGGAGCATAGTCGCGGGTGGGCTGTTCCTGAGCCATGTTCGGGCAGTCTTAAGCGGGTCTTCGCGATTCTCAATATTCGCGATCTCCATGGGGCCTACCAAGGGCGCGCCGGCGCAATACGCTTGCGCCATGTCTGCGCCGGTATGTCTGATCGTGAACCCCTCCGCCGGTGGGGGTAAAGCCGGCCGCGTGCTGCCCCGGGTGCTGCCGGCGCTCGAGGGTCATGGTCTGCGCGTTCGCAGCGAGCTCACCCGCGACCTCGATCACTCGCGCGAGCTTGCACGCACGGCGGCGCTCGCCGGGGAGACCGTGGTGTGCCTGAGCGGCGATGGGATGGTGGGTGCCGTGGCGGACACCTTGCGCGAGGTGCCGGGGGCCCTGCTCGGGGTACTGCCCGGCGGGCGCGGCAACGACCTGGCGCGGGTGCTTGGTATTTCAGCCGATCCGGTGCAGGCTTGCGCGACTGTCGCCGCGGGCTTCTCACGGATGCTCGATCTGGGCGAGGTGGAGGGACGGTCATTCGTGGGGATCGCGAGCGTGGGCTTCGACAGCGAGGCCAACCGCATCGCAAACGAGGCTCCCCCCCGGCTTGGCAACCTCGTCTACGCCTACGGCGCACTGCGCGCGCTGATCGGCTGGCGCCCCGCTCGTTTCGAGATCGAGCTCGACCCGCCGGGCGAGCGTCACAGCTTCACGGCTTACACGGTTGGGGCAGCGAACTCGAAGGCCTACGGGGGTGGGATGCGCGCGGCGCCGGATGCGCTGCTCGACGATGGTCTGCTCGATGTGGTGGTCCTCGAAAGTGTCAGCAAGGTCAGGTTTCTTACGCGGATCTTGCCGAAGGTATTCAGCGGGGCGCATGTGCAAGAGCCCAATGTGAGGGTCTTTCGGGCCATGGAGGTCGCCGTCAGCGCCGACCGTCCATTCACGATGTACGCCGACGGGGATCCGATCGGGGATCTGCCCTTGCGGATCAGGGCGCTGCGTGGCGCGGTGCGGGTGATCGTGCCAAAGGACGGTCCTGGCGCGGAGGCGTTCTTGGGTGGAGAGGCCGGCGCCGATTCGACTGCCGCCGAGGTATGAGCGCCCTGCTGGGGCCGAAGCTCGCTCTCGCCCGCGGGGTCGCGAAAGTGTCGAGGCTGCGCGGCGGGGGGACGAGCCTGCCGGGGAAGCTACTCATGCGAATGGACCGCTCGGCCATTGGGGCCCTCGCGGGGCGGCTGCCTCAGGGAAGCGTGCTCGTGTCGGCCACGAACGGCAAGACCACAACCGCGGCGATGGCCTCGAGCGTCTTCGAGCAGGCGGGGGTCTCCATCGTGCACAACCAGGCGGGTGCGAACATGGCCGGCGGGATCGCCTCCACGTTGCTCGCCGCCTCCGGGTCGCGCGGGGGTATCGCCGGTGAGCTCGGACTGTTCGAGGTGGACGAGCTATGGCTCGACAGGCTCGCCGTTGAGCTGCATCCACGCGTGGTTGTGCTTGGAAACCTGTTCCGCGACCAACTCGACCGCTACGGCGAGCTCGAGACGATCGCCGAGCGTTGGTCGGCGGCTGTACGCGGCGGGGCGGCCACCGGTGCGCGCCTGGTGTGCAACGCCGACGACCCGCTCGTCGCCGACCTGGGACGCGAGCGCGACGGGGTCATCTACTACGGAGTCGACGACGACTCGCTTGCGCTGGAGGGCATGGCGCACGCCGCCGACGCCAAGCACTGCCGCCGCTGTGGGGCTCCATACACCTTCGAGGCGGTCTACCTGGGTCATCTCGGCCACTACCACTGTCCCGCCTGCGGGCAACGCCGACCCTCCCCCACCGTGCTCGCCCGCGATGTCGCGCTTGAGGGGGTGCGCGCGGCGCGCTTCCGGTTGATCGTCCCCGAGGGGGACGCCGAGGTAAAGCTGGGCCTGCCGGGTCTCTACAACGTCTACAACGCCCTCGCGGCGGCGTCCCTTGCCGTGGCGCTCGGGATCTCTCTGGCCGACATCGTCGCGGGCTTGCAGAGCACCCGGGCCGCCTTCGGGCGAGCCGAGACGGTGAGCGTCGGGGGGCGCGAGACAAGGATCCTGCTCGTCAAGAACCCCGCAGGCGCCAACGAGGTCCTGCGCACGCTCGCGCTCGAGCCGGGCATGCACGGCCTCCTGGGGGTGCTCAACGACAGGACCGCCGACGGCCACGATGTGTCCTGGATCTGGGATGCCGACTTCGAGCTGCTCGCCGGACGCATACGCCTGGCGACGTGCTCGGGGACGCGCGCCCCCGAGCTTGCCTTGCGGTTGAAGTATGCGGGGATAGAGCCCGAGCGTATCCGCGTGATCGAGGACCTCTCTCTTGCGCTCTCCGCGGCGGCCGAGCATCCCCAGACGGAGGGGAGCGCGCCGCTGTACGTGCTCCCCACCTACACCGCGATGCTCGCCCTGCGTGAGCTGCTCGTACGACGGGGGGAGGCGAGCAGCTCATGGCAGTGAGTGACTCGGAGAAGCGCACTCTACGTGTTTGTGCCCTGTACCCCGACCTGATGAACATCTACGCGGACCGCGGCAACCTGCTCGTGCTCGAGCGTCGCTGCTCCTGGCGCGGGATCGGCTTTCAGCTGAGTGGCAGCGGGCTCGGAGAGCCCCTCGACGGGGGGATCCACGACATCTACTACCTCGGCGGCGGCCAGGATCGCGATCAGTTGCTCTGCGCCGAGGATCTCGTGGCCGGCAAGCGCGAGGCCCTGCACGAGGCCGCGACACGTGGCGCGATCGTGCTCGGGGTGTGCGGTGGCTACCAGCTGCTCGGCGAGTCCTACACGCTGGGCGAGGATCTGCTGCAGGGCGTGGGGCTGCTGGATGTACGCACCACCCGCGACCCCGGCCCGCGGCTGATCGGCAACGTCGCGATCGAGTTCGATCTCTGAGGGTCAAGCGCATGTACTTGCCGGCTTTGAGAACCATGGCGGCCGTACATATCTAGGCCCGGGCGCCACTCCCCTCGGGCGTGTCCTCAAAGGCCACGGGAACGACGGCCGCAGTGGCTTCGAGGGCGCCCGTGCGGGCACCGTGATGGGGACCTATCTGCACGGCCCGCTGCTTCCCAAGAACGCCTGGTTCGCCGACTGGCTGATCGCGGCCGCACTGAACGCGGATGCCGAAACACTCATACCGCTCGACGACGAGCTCGAGTGGGAGGCTCATCGCAGCGCTCGCCGCGCCGCCGATGCCTGAACCGCCCCCCGCAGCCGATCCCCCGCCTCCTCCGCCGGACCCAGATCCGGGGAATGCCTGATCCGACATCCGCGTCCCTAACCGTTGAGTACATGGTCTGCGACGGCGGGCGTGGCGTCGGGGAGGTAGCACCTCAACCACCACATTCGACCCGCTCGGGAGGGTTGAGTTTCAACTACCGCACTCGACCCGCTCGGGAGGATCGAGTTTCAACCACCACTTCGACCCGCCGGGCGGGTCGAGTTCTCTCAAGGGTTAGGCGATCGCGAATCTGGCGTAGCGGTCAGCCAGGCGGGCCGGCACGAGAGCGCGCACGAGCACCCCCTCCGGGGTGTCCTGGCGCTGCAGGTCCCCCACGATGTCGTGCAGCTCGGCGAGGCTGCCCCCCTGGGAGTAGGGAACGAGCAGCTCCATCTGGCGCAGCGTGTGGCGCAGCTCGCGTTCGATGCGCTCTTCGAGTTCGGGCAGCCCCTGGCCGCCGGCTCCGCTGACGAGGACAGCGTCGGGGTGGCGCAGGCGCAGGTCCTCGCTGGGCGTCCTCGCCGAGCAGGTCGACCTTGTTGAGGACGAGCACGCGTGGGCTCTCCCCGGCGCCGATCTCCTCGAGTACCTCCTCGACCGCTCTGCTCATCGCCGCCTGGTCGTGCTCGGGCGCCGAGGCGTCGACGACGTGCAGGAGCAGGTCCGCCAGGCGCGTCTCCTCCGAGCGTCGCGCCGAAGGCGTCCACCACCTGATGGGGAAGCTTGCGGATGAACCCGACGGTGTCGGTCAGGAGGTGCGGGCGCCCGCCGATGCGCAGCATGCGCGTGCTCGGGTCAAGCGTGTGGAAGAGGCGGTCGCGCACCCCCACCTCCGAGTCGGTGAGGACGTTGAGCAAGGTGCTCTTGCCCGCGTTGGTGTAGCCGGCGAGCGCGACGCTCGGCAGGGCCGCTCGCTCGCGCTCGGCGCGCATCACCGAACGGGTGCCCTTGCACGTGCTCCAGGCGGCGGCGCAGTGCCGCGATGCGGTTGCGCGCGAGGCGCCGGTCGGTCTCGATCTGCGTCTCCCCCGGCCCGCGCGTGCCGATCCCGCCGCCGAGGCGCTCGAGGTGCGTCCACAGGCCGCGCATGCGCGCCAGGTTGTATTCGAGCTGGGCGAGCTCCACCTGCAGCTTGCCCTCGGCGCTGCGAGGCATGGGTGGCGAAGATGTCGAGGATCACGGTCGTGCGATCGACAACCGGCATCCCCAGCGCCTGCTCGAGGTTGCGCTCCTGGCGCGCGCTCAGCTCGTCGTCGCAGGCGATTACGTTCGCATCGCACTCCTGCGCGGCTCTGCTTTGCCTCGTTGACCTTGCCCGGGCCCAAGATAGGTGTTGGGGTGGGGCTCGTCACGCCGCTGGATCATCTCCCCAACGACCGCCACCCCGGCGGTGCGCAGCAGCTCGCGCAGCTCCTCGAGGTTCTCCTCGACAGGTAGTGACAGCTACGCAGAAGGCTCGCTGGCGGCGCGCCGGGTGGGTTGGTTCATCCAGCTCTCCAGTGTAGATCAGGCCCCGAGGGCAGCCAAACGCTCGACCGCTTCGGCCAGGCGATCGTCGGGCGTGGTCAGCGAGATCCGGAACCAGCCCTCCCCGCTGGGCCCATAGGCGCCGCCCGGCGAGATCACCACGGCGGCCTGCTCGAGCACGTGCTCGCAGTAGGCGGCAGAGTCTGAAAATCCCTCGGGGATCGGCGCCCATACATAGATCGTGCCCTTGGACGGGGTGACATGGACACCCGCCTTGGCAAGTGCCTCGCAGACCAGGTCGCGGCGGCGGCGGTAGAGCTCGTTCATCGAGGCCACCTCGGCGTCGGCGTCGGGTGAGAGCGCGGCGATGCCCGCGAGCTGCACCGCCTCGAACAGGCCGGAGTCGATGTTGGTCTTCAGTCGCCAGTAGTGCTCGATCGACATCCGCGTTGCCGAGCATCGCCGCGCAGCGCCAGCCGGTCATGTTGTAGCCCTTGGAGAGCGAGAACACCTCGACGCCGACTTCCTTGGCGCCGGGCGTCGCCAGGAACGAGGGCGCCACGTAGCCGTCGTAGGTGGTCTCGCTGTAGGCGTTGTCGTGCACCACGAGGATGTCGTGCTCGCGCGCGAACTCGATGGCCCGCTCGAAGAATCCCGCCGGCACGATGGCGCCCGTCGGGTTGTTCGGGTAGTTGAGGAACATCAGCTTCGCCCGCGTGTGCGGTGGTCGCGTCGATCGCGTCGAGGTCCGGCACGAAGCCGAGCTCTGGCACGAGTGGCATGACGACTGGCTCGCCGCCCACCAGCAGCGGCCCGCCCGTGTACACGGGGTAGCCGGGATCCGAGGCGAGCGCGACGTCGCCCGGGGTCGAGGAACGCGAGGTTCAGGTTGAAGATCGCCTCCTTGGCGCCGATCGCCGGGCATGATCTCGCTCATCGGGGTCCAGCGTGACGTCGAAGCGGCGCGCATAGAAGTCGCTGAGCGCCTGCCTGAAGTCCGCGCGCCCGCGGTTGGATGGGTATCGGTGGGTCTCGGGCTCGGTGACCGCCTCCTGCATCGCCTCCACGATCAGGGGTGGAGTGGGCCGGTCGGGGTCTCCGATGCCGAGGCTGATCACGTCCACTCCCGCCGCCTTCTTGGCGGCGATCTTGCGCTCGAGCTGGGCGAACAGGTACGGCGGGATGCGGCTCCAGGCGCTCACTCGGTCTCATGTAGCTCCTTCAGGAAGTCGTCGCTGAGCATGCCCCTCGAACACCGGGCGTGCCCAGCCTGTCAGGTTCACCTGCAGGTCCTCCCGCGATCTCGACGTCCAGCTCTCCACCGTCGAGCCGCACCGTCACCGGTGACGGCCCACCCGACAGACGGTAGGCGATCGCGGCGCCGATGGCCCCCGTGCCAGAGGAGAGCGTCTCGCCCACACCCCGCTCGAAAATGCGCGCGGATCGCGGCGCCACCGTCCGCGGCCGTCGAGGACCTCCGTGTACCAGGACACGTTCATGCGGTTGGGAAACAGCTCGTGCGCTTCGATCGCCGGTCCGATCGTCGGCAGGTCGAGAGCATTGAGGGTTGCCAGGTCGGCCACGTGGATCGCGCACTGGGGGTTTCCAATCGAGACGTGCTGGAAGTTCCACTCGCGTCCGTCGGCGATGAGCTCGCCGCGGCCATCATCTGGTCCCTGGGGGAAGTCCTTGGAGCGTCAAGCCGGCGCGGCCCATGTCCACGCGGCACGTATCGGGACCTGTGATCGTCGGGCGAATCTCACCGGCTGCCGTCTGGATCGAGAAGGACGTCCTCGTCCGCCCAACCGCGCCGGCGCAGGTAGAGGATCGCCTCGCGTGCCCCGTTGCCCGACAGCTCTGCCTCTGAGCCGTCGGGGTTGTAGATGCGCAGAGTCGCCACGAAGCGCCGATCCTCGGATGCCACCAGCAGCAGGATCCCGTCGGCGTTCACGCCAAAGTGCCCCTCACAGAGTCTGCGCACGCGCGGCGGTGTCAGCTCGAAGGGCAGCTCCGCCTGCTCGACGATCAGGTAGTCGTTGCCCGAGCGCCTGCCACTTCTCGAACCTCATGAGCTTCGTCTTGCGTAAATCGTCATGCGGCGAGCAGTTTAAGGATTCGTGCCCGCGGGGGTGTCGGGCGCTCTCATATCCTAGAGCTGCTCCAGTGGGCTGAGAGCCTCGTCGATCTCACCCGCGACCTCCTCGGGCGGGCGACCGGTGACGTCGATCACACGGACGCCCGCGAGCTTGCGCATCCACGTGAGCTGACGGCGTGCGTAGTTGCGAGTGTGGCGCTTCATCGCCTCGATATCGCCGCGAGAGTAGCTCCTCGAAGCCGAGCGCCTTGCGGGCCGTGACGCTTGCCCCGGCGGCGTGCGCGCGCAGGACCTCCTCCCGCACTCCCGCCACGAGCATCTCCTCCACACGGGCGTCGATGCGTGCGTAGAGCTGCTCGCGCTCCATCACGAGACCCACGAGCAGGGTGGGTCGCCTCACCTCCTCGGTCCACAGCTGCGACGGTCCGTCCGGCTGTTCGAGCTCTCCCGCGTCGAGCAGCTCCAGGGAGCGCACGATCCGCTGACGGTCGTTCGGGTCGATCTCCTCGGCCGCCCACGGTGCGCGCTGTGTGAGCCGCGCGTGGAGAGCGGGCGCCCCGTAGAGCTCCAGCTCGCTGTTCCAGCGCTCGCGCACCCCCTCCGCCGGTGGGGGGCGCAAGCGCAGTTCGGTGAGGGCCGCGCGCAGGTAGAGGCCGGTCCCCCCCACCACGATAGGCCGGCGACCTTCCTCGAGGGCCGCGTCGATCTGCGCGTGCGCCAGCTCGGCGTACTGGCCGGCGCTGAAGCTCGCGTCAAGCGGCAGGAACGACACGAGCCGATGCTCCAGCTCGGCTCGCTCCGCCGGGGCCGCCACCCCCGTGAGCGTCTCAAGTCCCTGGTAGACCTGCAGCGCGTCGGCCGCCACCGCGACCGGGTGCTCGCCCGCGCGTGCGCAACCGGCGTGCGAGCGAGACCGCCACCGCGGTCTTGCCGACGCCGGTGGGCCCGAACAGGGCGATCAAATGCGTGGGGGGGCTCATTCCCGTAGGCTTGCACCTCATGGAGATCTCTGGCTCCACAGTCCTGCTCACGGGCGCCACCGGTGGTATCGGCCATGCGATCGCGCGGGCCCTCTCGGCCAAGGGCGCCCAGTTGATCCTCACCGGTCGTCGGATCGACGTGCTGGAGCCGCTCGCCTCCGAGCTTGGAGCTCGCTCCCTTGCTGTGGACCTGAGTGAGCCCGCCGATGTGGACCGTCTGCTCTCCGAGGCCGGTGAGCTGGACATCCTGGTCGCCAATGCCGCACTCCCCGGCAGCGGCCTGCTCGACTCGTTTACCGTCGAGCAGATCGACCGCGCGCTCGATGTCAACCTGCGTGCCCCGATCGCCATGACTCGTGCCCTGGCACCGCAGATGGTCAAGCGCGGGAGCGGACATCTCCTGTACATGTCCTCGCTGTCGGGCAAGGCGGCGACGGCGGGCAGCTCGATCTACAACGCCACCAAGTTTGGCCTGCGCGGCTTCGCGGGTGCGATGCGTGCCGAGCTTCACGGCACGGGCGTGGGCGTCTCCGCCGTCTTTCCCGGTTTCATCCGCGAGGCGGGCATGTTCGCCGAGGCGGGAGTGAAGCTGCCGAAGGGGGTGGGCACGCGCAGCCCCGAGGACGTCGCCAAGGCGACCGTGCAGGCGATCGAGCGCAATCTGGGTGAGGTGGATGTCGCCCCCATATCCCTGCGCCTCGGCTCCGCGTTCGCGGGCATCGCCCCGGAGCTTTCCGCCACGATCACGCGCAGGTCAGGTGGCGAGAAGCTCGCGGCCGATGTGGCCGACGGTCAGCACTCCAAGCGATAAGAGCCTTTCCTACATAGCTCTTCGCCCTCCTCCCGGACGGTTCCCGTCCGGGAGGAGCCCGTTAGGCAGCCCGCGTGTCTGTCTCTGCCTCCGGCTCCGGGGCCACTGTCAGCGGTGTCTCGGTGCCCTGGATCGGCCGCACCTTGTCGGCTCCTATCCCGAGCGCCGCGTATACCTTGCGCTCGATCTCGCCGGCGATCGCCGGATTCTGATCGAGGTACGCCTTGGCGTTGCCGCGGCCCTGGCCGAGGCGCTCGTTGCCGTAGGAGAAGAACGAGCCGGACTTCGCCACGATGCCGTGCTCGATCCCGAGATCGACAAGGCAACCGGATGTGGAGATGCCCTTGCCGAACTCGATGTCGAACTCGGCTTGGCGAAAGGGAGCCGCGAGCTTGTTCTTGACGACCTTGACTCGCACTCGGTTGCCGACCGCCTCGGTGCCGTCCTTGAGCGTCTCGATGCGCCTTATGTCAAGGCGCTGTGACGCGTAGAACTTCAGCGCGCGACCCCCCGGCTGGGTCTCGGGCGAGCCGAACATCACCCCCACCTTTTCGCGGATCTGGTTGGTCAGGATGCAGAGCGTGCCGGTCCTGTTCAGGTTGCCGGCGATCTTGCGCATGGCCTGGGACATCATTCGCGCCTGCGCCCCCACGGTCTGGTCACCCATCTGGCCCTCCAGCTCCACGCGTGGAGTGAGCGCCGCCACCGAGTCGATCGCGATGACGTCCACAGCGCCCGAGCGCACGAGCATGTCCGCGATCTCCAACGCCTGCTCGCCGTAGTCGGGCTGGGAGACGAGCAGCTCGTCGATGTCCACCCCGATCTCCTTCGCGTACAGCGGGTCCATCGCGTGCTCGGCGTCGATGAAGGCGCACACCCCGCCGAGCCTCTGGGCTTCGGCGAGCACGTGATAGATGAGCGTGGTCTTGCCGGAGGACTCCGGGCCGAAGACCTCGACGATGCGCCCCTTCGGGACTCCGCCGATCCCAAGCGCCAGATCGAGCGACAGTGCCCCCGTCGGGATCGCGTCGACCCGCACCTGAGCACCCTCATCGCCCATACGCATGACTGAGCCCTTGCCGAACTCGCGCTCGATCTGGCCAAGCGCGCCCTGCAGCGCCGCGTCACGCGCCTTCGCGGCCTTCTCCTCATCGGTCACGGGCATCGTCTTGCTCCTCCGGTCGAAAAGTTGGAGCGTCAAAGGTAGACGGGGCGTCGGACGGAACTATGCGAACACGCGTTCGCACCTGCCCGCTTTGGCTTGCCCCACGCGTACGCGTGGGGCAACGCTCGCCGGGGATACACAGCACGGCGTCAGCGCGAGCATCGCTACGAGCAGTTGCTCGAGCAGGCGCACGAGAAGAAGGTGGAGGTGGAACCGATTCAGACGGCTCGGCGTAGAGCGCGCCTGTTCCTCAGCTCGCCGTGCGGGCGACGAGGCTCTCCTCACCCGACAGGGTCTGGCTGGTCGCGGCCGTGATCTCCACCTGCGTCAGCTCCCCGGGCGTGGCGAGCCCCGCGAAGTTGACGACCTTGTTGTGGCGCGTACGGCCACGCAAGCGCAGAGGGTCGGTGCGCGAAGGGCCTTCGACGAGAACCTCGACCGTGCGGCCAATAAAACGCTGGGCACGCTCCAGGGCACGGCGTTGGACCACCTCGACGAGCCGTTCCATACGCTCCACCTTGACCGGGTGGGGCACCACGCCCTCGGTCATCCGCGCGGCCTCCGTGTCGCGCCGCGGCGAGAAGATGAACGTGAAAGCTCCGTCGTAGCCGACCTGCTCGGCCACCTGCAGGGTCTGCCCGAAGTCCTCCTCGCTCTCGCCCGGGAAGCCCACGATGATGTCGGTCGTGAGCGCCACGTCCGGCACGTGCTCGCGGATCAGCGCAACCCGATCCAGGTAGCGCTCGCGGTCATACGTACGGCGCATCGCCTTAAGGATGCGGCTCGAGCCCGATTGCAACGGCAGGTGTATGTGCTCGCACACGCTCTCCAGCTCAGCATGCGCGAGGACCACGTCCTCGCGCATGTCCTTTGGGTGGGGACTGGTGTAACGGATGCGCTCGATCCCCTCGATCGCGTCGAGCCGCATGAGCAGGTTGGCGAACGTCTCAGGCTTCCCCTCAACGCGCAGGTCGCGCCCGTAGGAGTTCACGTTCTGACCCAGCAGCGTCACCTCGCACACGCCGTCCGCAGCCATGCTCTGCACCTCGACGACGAGCTCCTCCAGCGGCCGAGACACCTCGCGCCCACGGGTGCTCGGCACGATGCAGTAGGAGCAGCGGCAGTTGCACCCCACGCTGATCTGCACCCAACCCTGAAACGGCCGTGTGCGCTTGGCGGGCAGATGCCCGGTGAAGCCCTCGAACTCGAAATACCCCTGCGCCGTGAGCGAGTCGCTCGTAAGGAACTCGGCAAGCTTGTGCGTCTGTCCCGGGCCGAATGCCACATCCACGAACGGGAAGCGCTCGAACACTTCCTCCTTGACCGATTGGGCCCAACACCCCCCCACTCCCACCACGCGCTCGGGCTGTTCGCGCTTCAGGCGCTTTGCCTCGCCGAGGTGCGCGATGAAGCGACTATCGGCGCTCTCGCGGATCGAACAAGTGTTGAACAGGATCAGGTCGGCCTCCCCGCGCTCGGGAGCCTCGCTATAGCCGAGCGACTCGAGCATCCCCTTCATGCGCTCGGAGTCGTGCTCGTTCATCTGACAGCCGAAGGTCGTGAGGTGATAGCGCTTCACAGAGGAAGAGTAGGCCCTCCGACCTCTTGGCGTCTGAACAGAAGGGCCTGCCCCACGCGTACGCGCGGGACAGGCCCTTTTGAGATCGAAGACACAGGAGTCTCACCCGATCGGATGAGAAGCGACGGCTTCGTAGCTCGCCCCCTCGGGCGAGAGCCACGAGCGATAGAGCAGGAGCTCTGAGGGAACAAACGCAAGCGGGGGCGTGGGCGGCAGGATGCGCTCAGCCGGAGCGGCTCCGCGGCGCAGTCGTGCGATCGTGACGTGCGGGCGAAAGCCGCGCCGCGTCGTCGCGTCGCTCGGGCCCTTCCCCCCAACCTGCCGGCCGCTCACCTCCTCGAGCCTCGTCACGACCTCCGCTTGAAGGCGTGCCAGCTTGCCACCCTCGTGGTGAATCTCCACCGCCAACGCCCGGGGATGGCGCGGGGGTAGCCACAGGGGAGCACCCACCGACAGCTCCCCGGCCACGCCGTCGCAGGCAGCGAGCTGGGTTCCCAGCAAGTCCAGCTCCTCAACCGGCCGGTCGCCGAGAAAGCACAGTGTCACATGCAGGGACTCAGGGTCGAGCACGCGCGGTGTCGGCGCCGTGCGCGCTCGGGCGTCGGCGCCTCGCAAAGCGCCACGAGCCCAGGCCACCAGCCGCTCGCACACATCCGCGGGTGGGTCCACCGCCACGAACAGGCGCGCTGTCGGGCTTCGCGTCATCGACTTCAGCGTAAGGCCTCGCCTCGCGAGGACCGAGGCGCAAACTCACCGCGGGGGTGGCCTCTCGGTCGTCTCCGCCTCGACGCTGCGCTGGGCGTCCGCCTCGCCGCTCAGCAGACGGCGAATCATGTGCATGGCGACGAGGGTCGCCCGCTCTCGCACGTCCGCGCGTCCGCCGGGTAGGCGCACCGAGCGCGTCAAGCTCGCCCCGTCCGGACCGGCCGTGCACAGCCACACGAGCCCCACCGGCTTCTTCTCGCTGCCGCCGCCTGGTCCCGCGATTCCGGTAAGGCCCACCCCCACATTCGCCCCCAACCCTTGCGCACCTGCCGCGAGCGCCTGCGCCACCTCTGAGGAGACGGCTCCGTGACGCTCTATCGTCTCCCGTGCCACCCCCACCTCAGCGATCTTCAGGTCGTCGGAGTAAGCCACGACACCCCCCAGCACGTAGTCGGACGCCCCCGGCGGGTTGATCAGCCGCGCCGCCAACAGTCCCCCGGTGCACGACTCGGCGACGGCGATCGTCCGTTTCAGGCAAGCCCCCCTCGCCCCTCAACAGCGCAGCCACCTGGTCGTCGACGGTCGTGCCGTCTGTCGAGTAGAGCGTGTCTGCGTGGCGTGCCGTCACGATCTGCTTGAAGGCGTCGTAGGTGTCCTCGGCATCCGGCTCGTAGCGAGTCACGATCTCGATCTCCCCGCCCCTCATGCACGTCGTGATCTCCAAGCTTGCGAGATCGACCCGCTCGCGCTCGGCGTGGCGCAGAGTCTCCGCGATCTCCGACTCGGGGATCCCGAACAGGCGCAGCATCCGCTGGCGGTAAGCACGCGCTCCGGAGCTCGCCGCGCGCCACGCCTCGGTAGCTACCGCCTGCCGCCACATCGGCTGCAGCTCGCGCGGGGGCCCGGGCAGCACCACGACGGTCGGCCCCTCGCGCCCCTCTCCAGGCTCGACGACCAGCCCCGGCGCCGTGCCCACTGGCTCGAGCACGGTCGCGCCCAGCGGGATCGTGGCCTGCTTGCGGTTGCCCGCCGCGATCGCGTCGCGGTCGAGGTTCGGATAGCGCGCGGCGAGCCGCTCGCAGGATCTCCGCGATCCGACGCTCCAGCGCCTCGTCGACGACCGGTGGACGACCCTGAAACCTGCCCACGACCTCCGCGGTCAGGTCATCCGCGGTCGGCCCAAGCCCGCCACTGGTCAGGATGACGCTCAACCCCTCGCCGGCCATGAACCGCAACGCCGCCTCCAAGTCGCTCGGCCTGTCCCCCACGATGGCGATGTGGGCGAGGTCAACGCCGGCTTCGAGGAGTCTGTCGGACAGCCACGGGCCGTTACGGTCGCGTACGCGACCCGTCAGTACCTCGGTACCGGTGATCAAGATGCCCGCGCGGGCCGCGGTGCTCACTTGCACGTCGGCAGCTGGCCCGGCGGGAGCGTGTGACGACCACTGCGCGTGACCGAATAGCCGATCGCCCGCGAGGAGGGGGGCACCGTGAGGGCCTTGCCGTCTACGTACATCGTCACCGCGTCGTTGCCGAGCGTCACAGTGAAGCGCGACGCATGGTAGGTAACGGGGGTATACGGGGGCTGGATGATCACACCGGGAATCGCCTTGCGACCGTTGTCCCCGATCAGGCACACGTATATGGGCGCCGAGGGTCGCAGCGACAGGGCCACCCGCCCCGACGAGCTAGCGGATCGCCGCGAGGTCGACCGGGAAGCGCTCGAGGAGCCGTGTGTCGAGCCGTGGGTTCCTCGAGCGCCTGTGGGGGTCGCCGGTGAGGGCGAGGAGCCACCGCCTTTGCCGGAGAGCAGGCCGACCAGCAGCAGCACGATCAACACGCCGAAGACCCCCACCGCGATCACGTAGCCGCGCGAAGGACGGCGTCCACCCGGGCTCGATCGGGGATGTGGGCGGCGCGAGGTGGACATCACGGGCTGATGCTCCAGCTCGCTCGGCTGCTCGTACAGTCGCCGGTATTCGTCGACGATCGCCTTGTCATCGAGTCCCAGGGCCTGGGCGTAGGTGCGCAGGAAGCTGCGCACGAACGTCGGCCCCGGTAGCAGGTCCCACTCTTCGTTCTCGAGGGCCCGCAGATACTTCGCGCGGATCTTCGTTTGGGCCTCGATCTCGGACACGTCGACGCGGGCGCGCATACGCGCCTCCCGCAGTGTCGCTCCGATTTCTGTCATATCAGTGAAACAGGCTAGTGACTGTCGTCGCTCAGGGTGTTACAGACGCCGACTCGCTCGCGGCCTCGGTGCCGTCAGGCCCACCGAGCATCGCGAGTACCCGAGGAACGTCCCCCTCTCCAATCAAGACCTGGCGCGGCTTTGAGCCCTCATAGCCGGAGATCACGCCGCGGCGCTCGAGCATGTCGATCAACCTGCCCGCGCGGGTATATCCCAGGCGCAGGCGTCGCTGCAGCATCGATGTCGATGCCGTCTGCATTTCCGCCACCAGGATGATCGCGTCGTGCAACAAGGGGTCCTCGTCGGGATCGAACTCGTCGGGGCCCCCTCCCTCCGGCTCAACCGGCTCGACCTCCTCCAGCAGCTCCTCGCGTAGCTCAGGCTCGCCCTGGCGGCGCCACATGTCGGTGAGCTTCGCTATCTGAGACTCGTCGATGTAGGCCCCCTGGATGCGTTGCAGGCGCGAGGAGCCCACCGGGCTGAAAAGCATGTCGCCCTGTCCGAGCAGGGACTCGGCGCCGTTCTGGTCCAGAATGACGCGCGAATCAGTCTGAGAGGAGACCGAGAAGGCTATCCGTGAGGGGACGTTGGCCTTGATCATTCCCGTGATGACGTCCACGCGAGGGCTCTGTGTGGCGAGCACGAGGTGGATCCCCACCGCACGCGCCTTCTGGGCGAGGCGGATGATCGAGTCCTCCACGTCGGCGGGCGCCACCATCATGAGGTCGGCGAGCTCGTCGATGACGCACAGGATGTAAGGCAAGGGGGCTTCGCCCCGCGGCTCACGCGCCTTGTTGAGCTCGATCAGGCTGCGTGTGCGCGCCAGGGACATGATCCCGTAGCGCTGCTCCATCTCGCGCACCAGGTTCTGAAGCGCGTTGGCCGCCATCCGTGGGCTCGTGATCACCGGTGTGAGCAGGTGGGGGATCGACTCGTAGTGGTTGAGCTCCACCTGCTTGGGATCCACCAAGACCAGCCGCAGCTCGTGTGGTGTGGCCCGCAAGAGCACGCTGCACAGCATCGCGTTGATCGCCCCTGACTTTCCGGCGCCCGTCGTGCCGGCAACGAGCAGGTGGGGCATCTTTGCGAGATCCGCCCCGATGGCCTTCCCGGCGACGTCCTTGCCGAGCCACACCGTCAGCGGCGACCAATCCTTGGGGGGCTCCTGGAAGACGTCCCCGAGCCGCACCATGCGCCGCTTGGCGTTGGGGACCTCGACGCCGACAGCCTGCTTTCCGGGAATCGGGGCGAGAATGCGAATGTCGGTGGCGGCCAGCGCGTATGCCAGGTCGTCCTTGAGCTGCGCCACCTTGGCCACCTTCGTCCCGGGAGCCAAGCGCAGCTCGTAGCGGGTGATGTGCGGCCCCGCGACGGTCCCGATCACCTTGGCCTGTACGCCGAAGTGGCCAAGTGCCTCGACCAGGCTGGTGGCCGTGCGCTCCTGTCCAGCCGTGTCCGGGCGCGCCTGCTCGGCCGTGGAGCGCGTGAGGATACGCTCGGATACAGGAAGCTGCCACACGAAATCGGGGTCGTCGGTCACCGCCTCGCGCAAACGACCCTGCGGGGTCAGCGACGACTCGTCGAGCGGCTCGGCGTCATCGTCGCCCGGTGCATCCTTTCCCCCCGATGTGCGCAGGTCCACAGCCGCGAATGCCCCGTCCTGGGGCTCCTCCTCTGAGCATTCAGGCACGTTCTCCTCTTCTGGGCTGCCCGCTCCGGTTTGCTCGTCGGGGCGGGCGTCCCACTGATCCACCTCGCCGAAGCCGGGAGGAGGACCATCGACAGATGGCGCCTCGACATGGGTGGCGCGCACGATCAGGTCCTCAGGCGCAGGCTCCGGCGGATGTACCGAGCCATCCTCTGCGCGGAGAGCCTTTGCCTGGCCCCCCTGGCGCTCGTCCAAGATCTCTCGGGAGGCTCGCTCCAGGGCGCTCGCGCGCTCGCGCAAAACCCGACTTGTGTCCACCAACCCGTTGCCCGTGGCACGCAGTACGGCGGCGAGCGAGGCACCGGTCAGCAACACGACTCCGACGAGTGTCAAGAACACGACAAGGATGTCCACGCCCACTGTCTGCACCATGCGGTGAGTCGCCCAGTAGAGCGCCTGCCCAAGAACCCCCCCATGGGTTTGCAAGAACGCCGAGCGCCACTGCTCGGAGGAGGGCCCATGAGCCGGTGTGCCGCCGCTCACTCCGAGTGTGCCCGCCGCCAGGGCGAGCGTGACAGCCGCGAACAGGCACAGGCCACCGGTGCGCAGGGGTCGTCGTGTGGGCATGAGCTGAGCGAGCAGCAGCGCCCCACCCCCCAATACGAGCGCCACGGGGGCGAGCACCCTCGCTTCGCCCACGCACCAGCCAAGAGCCACGGACAGGCCGTGACCGACGCGTCCCCCGGAGGTGGATGGGCCACCCGGCCCGTAGAGCACGAATGCCATGAAGACACCGACAGCCACGAGCCCGAGGCCGGCCACGTCGCGCTGGTTCTGGGTAAGCGCGGGCAGGCGCGGCGTGAGGCCCCCGAACACTCCGGAAGAGCCCCGTCTGCGGCGGCCCCGCGAGCGCGCTCGAGCTCTCGCGCGAGCAGGTGGGCGGGCTCCCCGACCACGGGCCTGCTTGCGGGCGGGCTGTCTCTTGGGGCTCTTCCGGGTGGCGGCCATCAAGCCCAGGCTTCGACGCCAAGGGCCCGTAACCTGCCTGTACGCTCATCGCGGACCGCCTTTTCGAGCAGATGCCCTTACCATCGCTCATCCGACCGCGTGGTCATCTCGAATCCCCCTCAGCGGGATCGAGGCTTACCATGGCTTTAGTGCAGACCGATACATACATTGGCTGATATGAGCGATTTCACCCGCGCCCCCCGCGTCCTGGTGGTCGAGGACGACGAGGACATCGCACAGGCCCTCCAGCGCTCGCTGCGTATGGAGGGCTATGAGGTACGCGCCGCCGCGGACGGAGCGGCCGCGCTCGAGCACGGCCGTACGTTTGCCCCGGACCTCGTGATCCTCGACCTCGGCCTGCCCGAGATCGACGGGATCGAGGTCGCCAGGCGGCTACGTGACGACGACGATGTACCGATCCTGATCCTCACCGCCCGCGACGCCCTGGAGTCACGCGTGGAGGGGCTGGACGCCGGCGCCGACGACTACCTCGTCAAGCCCTTCGAGCGCCAGGAGCTGCTGGCGCGGATGCGCGCGCTGTTGCGACGTCGTCCCCCTCGCGGCTCAGCTCCCCTGCGTGTCGGGGATCTCTCCCTGAATGTGGACACACACGAGATCTCACGCGGTGAGCGCGCGATAGAGCTGACCCAACGCGAGTTCGAGCTGCTCGAGTACCTGATGCGCAACGAGCGCATCGTGATCTCCCGCCAGCGCCTGCTCGACGAGGTCTGGGGTTATGACCCCTTCTCCACCACCAACACGATCGAGGTGTTCGTCTCCAACCTGCGACGCAAGCTCGAGGCCGATGGAGAGCCCCGGCTATTGCACACGATCCGAGGAGCCGGCTACGTCCTCAGGGCTTAAGGCACGGATCGCCGACAGGTTCGACCGCCTGCCGATTCGCGTGCGCCTGGCGAGCGTGTCGGCGCTGCTGACATTCACGATCCTGTGCGCCTTCGCGCTCGTCGTGGGGTCGCTCACCGTGCACCGCATCCGCACGAACTTCAACCGCGAAGTCGCGGCTTCCGCCGGCAACCTGGCCGGGCTGTTGCAGTTCGAAGTAAGGGGAAGCTATATCGAAGGCTTCAAGCTGAAGATCCTCAACCCGCCGAACCTCAACAGGTTCGCCAACTCCGAGGATGCCGTCGTGAGGATCCTCAGCGAATCGGGAAATGTCCTCGCAAGCACCACCGGAGCGCCGAACCTCGAGCTCTCAAGCGAAGCCGACGTGCACGGCTACCGCGTGTACACAAAGCAGGTTGCGCTCGGTGGGCCGGTCGGCGGGACGGTGATCGTCCAGTATGGCCGGCGCCTGTCGGACCTCGACGCCACGATCGCCCGCGTGGAGCTTCTGCTCGTGCTCGGTGTCCTCGCGGGGACGGCGCTCGCCCTGCTCGCGGGGATGATGATCGCCCGCCGAGCGATGGCCCCGATCGCCGAGCTCACGAGCAGCGCCGAGGAGATCGCCCGCACGCGCGACCCAACTCACAAGATCCCCCAGCCGCTGGCCGACGACGAGGTCTCAGAGCTAGCCCGCACGCTCGGGGGAATGCTGCGCGAGCTCGACGCCGCCCATGTCGAGACCGAGGCGACGCTCGCCCGTCAACGTCAGTTCGTGGCCGACGCCTCCCACGAGCTACGCACCCCGCTCACGAGCGTGCTCGCGAACCTCGAGCTGCTGGTCGAGTCCCTTCATGGCGAGGAGGCCGACACGGCGCGCTCCGCCCTGCGCTCTTCCCGGCGCATGCGCCGACTCGTCGCCGACCTGCTGCTCTTGGCCCGTACCGACGTTGGGCGAGTCGTGCGCCGCGAGTCCTGTGACCTCGCCCAGGTCATCGTGGAGGCCACCGCCGAGCTCGGGCCTGTGAGCGCCGAACACAGCATCTCCCTCGACGTCGGGCGGGTGGGACTGGTTCTTGTCGAGGCAGCGCGCGACGAGCTCCACAGGCTCGCGCTCAACCTGATCGAGAACGCCGTGCGCCACACCCCACCCGGCACCGAAATTCGCGTGAGCACTGGCATCACACCCGACGGCGACGCTCGCCTTGTCGTGGAGGACGACGGTCCTGGCGTGCCCGAGCGACTGACCGACACTCTATTCGAGCGCTTCGTCCGCGGCGCGGGAGATCGTGGCGGATCGTTCGGGCTGGGCCTCGCGATCGTGCGCGCCGTCGCCGAGTCCCACGGCGGCTCGGTGACACTGGAGCCCACCCATCCGGGAGCCGAGCATCCGGGGGCGCGCTTCGTGGTAAGGCTGCCCGCGGGAGGCGGAGAGCCCCTAGACCTCCACCACGACGGGGAGCACCATCGGACGGCGGCGCAAGCGGTCGTAGACTAGCCCCGCCAGGTCGTCGTGGAGGAGCTGCTGGAGCAGGTCCACCTCGCGTATCTCCTCCTTGGCGGCACGCACCAGGGTCGTGTCGACCGTCCCACGGATCTCCTCGATCAGCTTGCCCGCCTCGTCCATGAACGGGACGCCCCGGAAAATCACCTCAGGGTCTGCCACCGAGCGGCCATCCTGCTCTGCGATCGTCACCACCACGATAAAGATCCCGTCGGCTGAGAGCATCCTGCGGTCGCGTAGAGCCACATCGGCCATATCACCGATCTCGACGCCATCGACAAACACCATCCCTGACTGCTCGTGCTCTTTGAAGCGCGCCCCGCGCTCATCCATGTCCAGCGGCAAGCCATTCTCGCCCTGAAAGATGTCGTCTGGCTCGATCCCCACAGCTTCGGCAAGCTGAGTATGTAGACGCAGGCGCTTATAGTCGCCGTGGAAGGGCATCACGTAGCGCGGTTTGACGAGATTCAGCATCAGCTTCACCTCCTCGGCATACCCGTGCCCGGAGGCGTGTACGGGAGCGTCGCGTGCCGTCACCACGTCACAGCCGATGTGGTAAAGCCGGTCGATCGTCTCATTCACCGCGCGCTCGTTGCCCGGCACCGGAGTCGCGGAGAACACCACCGTGTCACCATGGCGCAGCTTGACCTGGGGATGATCGCGGTAGGCCATGCGCCGCAGCGCCGACAGGGGCTCCCCCTGGGAGCCGGTAGAGATGATCACGATGCGCTCGTCGGGGAAGTCTTCGATCTCGCGCGTCCCCACGAGAATCCCCTCAGGCACCTCTACGTGGCCGAGCGTACGCCCGATGCCGACGTTCTTGCGCATCGAGCGCCCCACGAGCGAGACCTTGCGCCCGAGCGCCGCGGCGGCGTCGATCACCTGCTGCACGCGGTGGATGTTCGAGGCGAAGCTCGTCACGATTATGCGCCCCTCACACCGCGCGAACGCTTCCTCAAGGTGCGGGCCGACGAGCGACTCCGACGGCGAGAAGCCCTCGCGATCGACATTCGTGGAGTCCCCACACAGGAGCAGCACCCCCTCTCGCCCCAATTCAGCGAGTCTGGATACATCCGCCGGTGCCCCATCCACGGGCGTCTGGTCGAACTTGTAGTCGCCGGTGATCAGCACCGTCCCGAGGTCGGTTCCGAGCGCGACGGCGCTCGAGTCGGGGATCGAGTGGGTCATGTGGATCAGCTCGAGCGAGAACGGCCCGAGCTCTAGCATCTCCCCGGCCGAGATGTCGTTGAGCTCCACCTCGCGCAGCTTGTGCTCTTCGAGCTTGGAGCGCGCCATCGCGATCGTGAGCGGGCCCCCGTAGACGGGCGGGGCATATTGCTCGCCGAGCTCGCGCATCACCCATGGCAGCGCTCCGAGGTGATCCTCGTGGCCGTGGGTGACGACGATCGCCTCGATGTCGCGTGCGCGCTCGCGCAGGTAGGTGAAGTCGGGGAGCACCAGGTCGATGCCCACCATCTCGGGAGTGGGGAAGCGCAAGCCGACATCGACCACGACGATCCGTCCGTCGTACTCGAGCACGGTCATGTTCTTGCCGATCTCCCCCAGCCCCCCCAGGGGCAGGACCCGCAGCCCGCTCACCTGTTTGCGCCCACGAGCAAGCCGTGACGTACGAGCATTCCCCGCACCGCCTCGAGCTCCTCGTCGTTGGCCTCGATCAGCGGGAGCCTCAGGCCCCCCACTTTGTGTCCGAGCATGTCGAGTGCCGCCTTCGTGCACGTGGGGCTCGAGGTCATGAACAGCGTCTCATACACATCCTCGAGGCTCGCGTCGATCCCTGCACGCTGCTCGGGCTCATCGACCATCCGGCGCATCTCGTCCCCCACGATATGGCTGGCCACGAGGATCCCCCCGGCGCCGCCCATGTCGAGCGTACGCGAAAACATCGAATCGTCGCCCGCGTACAGGTCGAGCCCGTCGATCGGTCGCAGCTCCGCCGCGTTTGCCTGCTTGACGCCGCTCACGTGTTCTATCTGGGCGAGCCTGGTGAGCAGCTCGGGGCCCATATTGACGGCCGTGCGTCCCGGGATGTTGTAGAGCAAGATCGGCCGGTCAGTCGCCCTGGCCACCTCTTCGTAGTGGCGCACGATCCCGCGTGGGCTCGGCTTGTTGTAGTAGGGGGTCACACTCAGGGTTGCGTCAACGCCCAGTTCGCTTGCGACCTCGGTCAGATGCACAGCGTGACGCGTGTCGTTTGAGCCCGTCCCCCCCACGATCGTCGTCCCGGGCGGTCGCTCGCGCGCGGCGAGGCCAATCAGCCCGAGGTGTTCCTCGTCGGTGAGCGTCGCCGCCTCCCCTGTCGTGCCACACACCACGAAGCCGTCGGAGCCGTGCTCGGCAAGGTGGTGCATGAGCGCGACAAACGAGTCCTCGTCCACCCCGCCACGCTCGTCGAAGGGGGTGACGATCGCCGTGAGGATTGTGCCGAGCTCGCTTGCCTGCCCCCCGTTATGTGTGGTGCCCTTTAGGGTGCTCATCGAGTGCAGTATTCCACGCCGCTTGCCAACGACCTGGTCATCTATCGGCCCTTGAAGAGCAGGTGCTCGAGGCCGACCACGGGTGAGCTCTCAAGCGTTCGCACACCACGAATCGGCAAGCAGGACCCCCGGCATGAACGATTCGCGCCCCGTCGTGTCATGGCGGATCGTGAGCGTTTGGCCGACGTCGCCGAGGATGACCTCCTGGTTGGCCACGATCCCCGGCAAGCGCACCGAGTGGATGGGGGGCTCGCCTGCCAGACGCCTCTGCCATCAACCGCGCCGTGCGCGCCGCCGTTCCGCTGGGGGCGTCCAGCTTGCGGTCGTGGTGGAGCTCGACTATCTCGGCCTTCTGCATGTACTTCGAAGCCTCCACGGCAAAGCGCATCATCAAAACCGCGCCGATCGCGAAGTTGGGCGCCACGAACACGTTGGCGGCCGCGCCCCCGGGAGCCTCAGCCGCGATTGCGCGCGCCTGCTCGCCGAGCGAGTCGACGTCGAAGCCCGTGGTGCCGATCACCACGTGTACCCCTGCTCGCACGCACTCCAGCGCGTTTCCGAGCGCCATGTCAGGGCGCGTGAAGTCGACGACGACCTCGGGCTTGCTCTCTGCGAGCACCTCCTCGAGGTGTCGTCTCGAGCGACGGGTCCGCCCTGACCGACCAGCTCCATGTCCGCCGCGCCCTCGACCGCGCCACACACTGTCTTGCCCATCCTTGCCCGCCGCCCCTGCCACAGCCACGCGAATCACGACGCTACCCCTGAAAGCGGCCTGAGCGCCTCATCGAACGTGCTCTGATCAGATCCAACGCCGGCCACCGACAGGCGCTCGCCGGCGAACAACTCGCTGGCCAACTCCTGCACGTCGGAGAGCTCCACGCCGTCGATCCGCTCGATGATCTCGTCCACCGGGAGAATCGGCAGCTCGCTCAAGCACCGATGATCCGAGGCGGCTCATCCGAGCCGCGGTCGACTCGAGCGAGAGCACCACCCTTCCCTTGACGTTCTCCCGCGAGCGCGTCAGCTCCTCATCGCTGGCGGGGTCCTCGACGAAGCGGTCGAGCTCGCCGGCGATCGTCGCGATCGCCTCGTCGAGGTTCTCGGGACGGGTCCCCACGTACAGGCCCACCTCGCCGGTGCGCGCGTGCAGGTTGGAGAAGGAGAACACCGAGTAGGCGAGCCCTCGCTTCTCGCGCACCTCCTGGAACAGGCGCGAGGAGGAGGTGCCGCCGAGCACCCCTTCCAGCACCCGCAGCGCGAAGCGACGCTCGTCGTGGCGTGGGATACCGCGCCCCCCGAGGCACACGTGGTACTGCTCGGTGTCCTTGCGCAGGAAGCGCACGCGCCGCTCAAAGGATGGCTCTCCGAGCTGGATCTCGACAGGCTCGACCGCCCCGTTGGGGGTGCACCCGCGGCGCACCATCTCCACCAGCTCGTCGTGGTCGACCGAGCCGGCGGCGGCCACGACGACGCTCTGCGGAAGGTAGCGCTCGGCGTGAAAGGCGTCGCAGCCCATCGAGCTCGATCGCGCGCACCACCTCGGCGCGGCCGATCACCGCGCGTCCGAGCGGATGCGTCCCGAAGACCGCCTCGCCGAGCACGTCGAACACCCTGTCCTGAGGATCGTCTTCATACATCGCGATCTCCTCGAGCACCACCTCGCGCTCAGCCTGCGAGGTCCTCGAAGCGAGGCTTCCACACCATCTCTCCCATCACTTCCAGCGCGCGCTCGAGGTGACCGGTCGAGCACGCGCGTGATACAGCGAGGTCGTTTCCCGGTCGGTGCCGGCGTTGATCTCCGCACCCATCGCGTCGAAGATCTGGTCGATCTCCTCCGAGCGATAGCTGTCGGTGCCGCGGAAAAGCATGTGCTCGAGCAGGTGCGACAAGCCGGCCTGGTCTTCGGACTCCATGGCCGAGCCCGTGCCGATCCAGAAGCCGAGCGCCACCGAGCGCACGTTCTCCATGCGCTCGGTGACCACTCGCACGCCGTTCTCAAGCGTGGTTATGCGGTGTTGGGTCAATCGCGTCTAGTCGCGCGCCGCCGTGGCGGGGACGGCCCGAGCCGCGGTCGCCACCGCGTCGGGGCGCCCGCCCGACCCTCGCGACCGTTGCGCCCGCCACCGCTCGCGATCGCGGGGCGGGCGTCCACCGCCACCGCCACCGGTGCCGACGCCGGCGAGTTCCTCGACGCTCTTGCCGGCGATCTCCGGGTCCTCGGCGAGGCGCAGGCCGATCCGCCCGCGCTCGCGGTCGACCTCGACCACGCGCACCGCTGATCTCATCGCCCTTGTTGAGCACGTCCTCGACGGTGTCGACGCGCTGGCCGGGCGAGACGTTTGAGATGTGCAGCAGGCCGTCGGTGCCCTTGGAGAGCTCGATGAAGGCGCCGAAGGTCGTCGTCTTGACGACCTTGCCGGCGAACTCGTCGCCGACCTCGACCTCCTTCATCATCGTGCGGATGCGCTCCACGAGCGCGTCGCCGAGCGTGGCCGTTGGCCGAGTAGACGAGCACCTGGCCCTCGTCGTTGACGTCGATCTGCGATTCGAACTCCTCGGAGAGCCCGCGAATCGTTTCGCCGCCCTTGCCGATCAGCATGCCGATCTGCGACGGGTCGATCTGGATCGTCTGGATACGTGGGGCGTGCTGGCAGAGCTGCTCGCGCGGGCCCTCGATCACCTCGGCCATCTTGCCGAGGATGAACGTCCTGCGCCTTGTGAGCCTGGGTCGAGCGCGTCGCGCAGGATCTCGAACGTGACGCCCGAGATCTTGATGTCCATCTGCAGGGCCGTGATGCCCTGATCGGTGCCGGCCACCTTGAAGTCCATGTCTCCGAGGTGATCCTCGACGCCCGCGATGTCGGTGAGCACGATGTAATCGTCGCCCTCCTTGATCAGGCCCATCGCGATGCCCGCGACCGGGCGCTTGATCGGCACGCCCGCGTCCATCAAGGACAGCGAGGAGCCGCACACCGAGGCCATCGAGGAGGAGCCGTTTGACTCGAAGATGTCCGAGACGACGCTGATCGTGTAGGGGAAGTCCTCGATCGAGGGCACCACCGGCACGAGCGCACGCTCAGCGAGCGCGCCGTGGCCGATGTCGCGGCGCTTGGGGCCGAGGCGGCCGGCCTCCCCGACCGAGAAGGGCGGGAAGTTGTAGTGATGGAAGTAGTACTTCTTGGTCTGCAGCCCGAGCGTGTCCAGGCGCATCTCCTCCTTGAGGGTTCCCAGTGCCGCCGCGCTGAGGGCCTGCGTCTGCCCACGTGTGAACAGAGCCGAGCCGTGCGTGCGCGGTGTGACGCCCACTTCGATCGTGATGTCGCGGATCTCGTCCTCCGCGCGACCGTCGGGGCGCTTCTTGTGGACCGCGATGCGCTCGCGGATGATCGCCTTCTCGAGCTTGTCGAAAGCAAGCTGGGCTGCGGCCTTGCGCTCGCTTGGCTGCCTGCTGCTCTTCCTCGCCGGCGCCGTCGGGCGCGGCGGGCCCGTACTGCTCGAGGATTGCCGTCTCCACCGCCTTGCACGCGTCCTGGCGCTCGAGCTTGTCCTCGACCTGAGTGGCCTCGTCCAGCGCGGAGCCGTGCGACGCCTTCACTTCCGCGAGCAACCCTTGGTCGACGGTTGGCGCCTGGATCGGCGTCTTGTCCTTGCCGACCTTCTCGGCCAGCTCGCGCTGAAGCGCACAGATCTTCTTGATCGCCCCATGGGCGATGTCCAGGGCGTCGAGAATCTCAGCCTCTGAGATCTCGTTCGCGCCGGCCTCCACCATCAGGATCGCGTCCTCGGAGCCGGCCACGACCAGGTCGAGGTCCGAGCTCTCGAGCAGGTCCTCCTCGTTGGGGTTGACGACGAAGTTGCCGTCGATCTTGCCGATCCGCACGGCCCCGACAGGACCCGCGAACGGGACATTCGAGATCATCAGTGCCGCGGAGGCACCGTTCATCGCGAGAATGTCATACGGGTGAACGTGGTCCACCGAGATCGGGATCGCGACGAGGTGCGTCTCGTAGCTCCAGCCCTTCGTGAACAGCGGTCGCAGGGGGCGGTCGATCATGCGCGCTGTCAGCGTCGCCTTCTCGCCCGAGCGCCCCTCACGCTTGAAGAACGAGCCGGGGATCTTCCCGGCGGAGTACATCCGCTCCTCCACATCCACAGTCAGCGGCAGGAAATCCACATCGCGCTGGCCACCTGCCGTGGCGGTCGCGAGAACCATCGTGTCGCCCTGACGGACGACCACTGCGCCGGAGGCCTGCTTGGCCATCCTGCCGGTCTCAAACGAGATCTCGCTACCTGCGATCTCCACGGAGACCCGCGTAACGGCGTTGCTACTCATATTGACTACCTTCCTTCTCCACCCGTCGGTCGGCGGAGCCGTTTTCTTTTACCCTTGTATCCGAACGTGTGGAGCTTAGCGGACAGGGGTCCCCCGCCCAGCCGACAGCCGGGCCTCAAACGTTCTTCAGGCCGCCAAGGATCATGTGCACCGGCGGTAGGTCAGCCGGTGAGGGAGCCTGGTAGCTCCAGCGCACGATCCCGTCGGGACCGACGATCACAAGCGCACGTTGCGGAAAGCCGCCGGGATGAAGCACGCCGAACGCGGCGCACGTGGCGCCCTTGGGCTCGAAATCCGACAGTTGCGCGATGCTCACCTCGAGCTTCTCGCGAAAAGCTTTCTGGGCCCAACCCGAGTCGCAGGAGACGCCGTAGATCTCGGCGCCCGTGCGCGGTGATCTCGGGTAGGGACTTCTCGTACACCTGCAGCTGGTCGGTGCACACCGGGCTGAACGCGAACGGGTAGAAAACGAACACGGTCGTCTTGCCCCGCAGGTCGGCCTGAGTGAAGCCCTCGCCGCCTTCGGTGACGAGCTTGAAGTCGGGAACCTTCGTCCCCGGGGCCAGCACCGTTGAAGTCGCGTCGGTGCGCTCATCTGCCGCACCAGCCTGGTGCCTACTTGCGTAGACCGAGTTCCTTGATCAGCGCGCGGTAGCCCTCGAGGTCCTTGCGCTGCAGGTAGTCGAGGAAGCGCGGCGGCGACCGACGAGCATCAAGCAGGCCGCGGCGCGAGTGATGGTCCTTGCTTCTGCTCGCGCAGGTGCTCGGTCAGGTGGTTGATGCGCTCGGTGAGCAAGGCCACCTGAACCTTCGTGTTGCCGGTGTCCTGCTCTCCGGAGCCGAACTTCGCGGCGATCTCTCGCTTGCGCTCTGTGGTGATCGTCATAGCGGTCGCACAGGCTAGCACCCTTGAGGGCACGAGCAGTCGGCGACGATCTCGCGCGTGCGCTCCACGTCGCGGTGCATCTGCTCGACCAGCTCCTCGGCCGATTGAAAGCGCCGCTCGCCCCGCAGGCGCGAGAGGAAGTCCAGGCGCAGCTGCTTGCCGTACAGGTCGCCCTCGAAGTCCAGTATGTACGCCTCGACCAGCTCGCCGCGACCGGTGACGAATGTCGGTCGCACGCCGACGTTCACCGCGGCGGGCAGCCCGTCGGCAAGACACGCATACACGCCGTGGCCCGGGCAGACGAGCGCGTCGTCGGGAATCGAGGTTGGCGGTGGGGAAGCCAAGCTCGCGGCCACGCTCATCGCCGGAGACGACCTCGCCGCGCATCTGAAACGGCGCGCCGAGGAAGCGGGTCGCCTGTTCGACCTCGCCGGCGAGCACCAGGCCCCTGATGTGGCTCGGAGGAGACGATCTCCCCGTCCACCTCGAGCAGGGGCGCGACGCGCGTAGAGAAACGCTCGTCTTCGGCGAGCATCTGCGGGTCGCCCTTGGCGCGGTTGCCGAAGCGGAAGTTCTCTCCCACCGAGACGTACGTGGCGCCGAGGCGCTCCCACGAGCACGTCGTCGATGAACTCCTGGGCGCTGCGCTTGGCGAAAGTCCGCGTCGAACGGGATCACGATCAGCTCCTCGACGCCCAGTGCCTCGATGAGCTCTGCCTTGACCTCGAGCGCGGTGAGGAGCTTCGGGGTGTGCTGCGGCGCGACCACCGCCGAGGGGTGCGGGTCGAACGTCAGCACGCTGTCCGAGCCGCGGATGACCTCGCGATGGCCGAGGTGAACTCCGTCGAACGAGCCCACCGCCACACGTCGCTCTCTGCGCTTCACGTCCGCCAGCCGAGTGATCCTCACGGCAGAAAGCCTATGCGAGAAGTGCCAGCGCTCTGCTCGACGCTCAGAAAAGGGGCGTCGCTCCATACGGTTTCACGGGCCGGCGGCGGGACTGCCTCGACTACCGAGAAGGGGCCGATCGCGATGCGCCTCAGCTCCTCGCAATAGGCATCCCCGAGATCCGCGATCAGCGAGCGCACGTAGGTTCCGGAGGAGCATTCGATCAGATAGCCGGCGCGGTCCCCCTCGCGCCATGTCTGCTCGAAACGACTCACGGTCACGATCCTCTCGGGCATCTGAAAGCTCTCTCCTCGACGAGCCTTGCGGTAGGCCCGCTCGCCTTTGATCTTGATCGCCGAGTAGATCGGTGGGCGCTGCCTGATCTCGCCCGTCTGGAGCACGGGGGGCTCGGGCGGCAGCTTGCCGGTCTCTGTGATCTCGCCCTCGGGGTCGCCCGTGCTGGAGAGCGCCCCAAGGCGCGCGACGGTCTCGTAGCGCTTTGGCAGCTCCATCACCTGCCGCTGTAGGCGTGTGGCTTTCCCGACAAGTACGATCAACAGCCCACTTGCGAAAGGGTCGAGCGTTCCGGCGTGACCCGTCTTGGCTCCCCCCAGCGAGCGTCGCACGCGCGCGACCACGTCGTGCGAGGTGAGCCCGACCGGCTTGTCGATCAGCAGAATGCCGTCCATGTCTTCTCCGGCGCCCAGGGCGCCTCTGGCCCACCGGCTCTCGACTCTCGGCTCAGGCGAGGGTGGGTATGGGTGGCCCGTTCGGCGTCGGGTGCAGCTGCGCGGCGATCTCGTGGCGCAGCAGCACGATCAGCTCTGGCACGTCAAGCGTCGTCGAGAAGCCGGCTGCGCGACGGTGACCGCCCCCGCTCTGGGTTCGGGCGATCGCTGAGACATCGACGTCGTTGCCGGTGGCTCTCAGCGACACCTTGCGCTTGCCGCGGCTCTCAGCGGCGGTGAGCTCACGGATCAGCACCGCCACCTTCGTGCCGGCCACCGACCGCAGGTGATCGACGATCCCCTCGGAGAAGCTCTCCTCGGCCCCGGCGAGGGCGAAGTCGGCGGCGTCGAGCGCCACGAGCGTGAGTGCGCCCAAGTCAAAGCGCTGGATGCGCTCCAGGGCCATTCCCGAGAAGGGTGAGCTTGGCAAGCGGCATCTCCTCGTAGAGACGCCGGTTGACCGCGGACACGTTGACGCCCGCCGCGACCAGCTCGGCCGCCATGCGGTGGGCGCGCGGCCCGGTGTTCTCGTACATGAAGCGCCCCGTGTCGGTCACCAGGGCGACGTACAGTGCCTCGGCGATCGCCGCGGTCGGGGCCACGTCGAGGCCGTGCATCAGGTCCCACACGATCTCCGCCGTGCACGAGGCCGTCGAATCCACCAGGTTGAGTGTCCCGAACCGGGTGTTGTCGTGGTGATGGTCGATGTTGAGCAGGTGTGCCCCGTGCTGGAGCACGGCGGCTGGGTTGCGATCGATGTTGCCGCAGTCGAGCATCACCACCGTGCGCTCCCCGATGTCCTCAGGGGCCGCCTGGATCGCGTGCTCGAGAGCGGCACAGCGATACTCGCGCGGGAGCGGAAGGTCGCTCGCGGAAATGAACATCTCGGAGTCCTTGCCGAGCGCCGTGAGCAGACCGTGCATCCCGATCAGCGACCCGAGCGCGTCGCCGTCGGGGTTCTCGTGTGTGGCGACGACGAAGCTCGCGTCCGCGGCGGACGCGCTCCAGTACGAGCTCGCGCGTCTGCGCGAGGGTCGGCTCGTCGCTCATGCCCTCGTCGATTCCTCGCCCGGCTCGTCTCCGTGCTCGTCGGGGGGCCCCGCTTCGACCTCCGCGTCGATCAAGGCGTCCAGGCGCATCGCACGGTCGGTGGTGTCGTCGTAGGAGAACTCGAGCGTCGGGGTTCGCTTCAGGTGCAGCTCGCGCGGAGATCCGGCGTTGCAGATAGCCGTGGGCGCTGCTCAGCCCGTCCATCGTCTCAACTCGGGCCTCGGGCTCGCCAAGCACGCTCACGTATACGCGAGCATGGCTCAAATCGGCGCTTGTCCTGACGTCTGTCACGGTCACGAATCCCACCCTCGGGTCCTTCAAGTCGGAAGCCACCGCGTCTCCGATCACCTGCCTGATCGCCTCGTCGACGCGGCGCATGCGGTCCGAAGTCATCCTATCCCTCCGTGTCCCTCGAAGTATCCGAGTCGCATCGTCACTTGCATGAGCAACCCCTCATGCGCGAATCAGCTCTCAGGCTAGCTGGCGCTCTTGGAGGCGTGTCTCATAGGTCTCCAGGATGTCGCCCTCGCGCAGATCCTGGAAGTTGGTGAGCACGATTCCGCACTCGTAGCCGGCGCTCACCTCGCGCGCGTCCTCGTTGAAGCGGCGCAGGCTCGCGATCGTGGTGTCGTAGATGACGGTGCCCTCGCGCACCACTCGCACGCGCGCCCCGCGCGTGACCTTGCCCTCGCTGACGTGCGAGCCAGCGATCACGCCGATCCGCGAGGCCCTGAAGAGCTGGCGCACCTCGGCTTGGCCGAGCGAGGTCTCTATCTCGGTGGGCTCGAGCATTCCCTGCATCGCCGCGCGCAGCTCTTCGATCGCGCGGTAGATGACCGAGTAGGAGCGGATCTCCACGCCCTCGCGGTCGGCGAACTGGCGCGCGTCACCGACGGGACGCACGTTGAAGGCGAGGATCAGACCCGGAGGAGGCCGAGGCGAGCATCACGTCGGACTCGTTGATCCCGCCGACGCCGCGGTGGATTATGTTGACCGACACCTCGTCCTGGGGCAGCTTTGCGATCTCGTCCTCGATGGCCTCCAGCGAGCCGGCGACGTCGGCCTTGATGACCAGGCTGAGCTCCTTGACGGTGCCTTCCTGGGCGAGCTTGAAGACGTCCTCGAGCGACACCTTGCGCCCGGAGCGTCGGCGAGCGCCTCGGTCTTCAGGCGGTTGGCGCGCTCGCCCGCGAGCTGACGCGCGCGTCGCTCGTTCTCCACCGCGCGCACGAATTCACCGGCCTCGGGAACACCGTCGAAGCCGAGCACCTCGACCGGCTCACCGGGTTCGGCGCTCTTTACGCGTGCGCCGTTGAAGTCGTGCATCGCGCGCACGCGGCCGAAGTGCGCGCCGGCGACGAGCGCGTCGCCCACTTCGAGCGTGCCGCGTTGGATCAGGATGCTCACGACCGGCCCACGGCCAGGATCGAGCTTTGACTCGATCACGGTGCCCGAGGCCATCGCGTCGCGGTTGGCCTTCAGCTCCTCGAGGTCGGTGACCACCTGGATCGTGTCGAGCAGACCATCGAGGCCCTCGCGCGTCTTGGCGCTGACATCGACGAACTCGATCTCCCCGCCCCACTCCGCCGGCTGCAGGCCGTGCTGGGTGAGTTCGGTGCGCACACGCTCGGGCTGGGCGCCCTCCTTGTCGATCTTGTTGACCGCCACCACGATCGGCACCTCGGCGGCCTTGGCGTGGTCGATCGCCTCCTCGGTCTGGGGCTTGACGCCGTCGTCGGCTGCCACCACGATCACGGCCAGATCGGTCACCCGCGCCCCGCGGGCGCGCATCGCGGTGAATGCCTCGTGGCCCGGGAGTGTCGAGGAACGTGATCGGCCTGCCGCCGTGGCGCACCTGGTAGGCACCGATGTGCTGGGTGATGCCACCCGCCTCCCCGGCGGCCACCTCGGTCTCGCGAATCGCGTCGAGCAGTGAGGTCTTGCCGTGGTCTACGTGGCCCATGATCGTGACGACCGGAGGACGATCGACAAGGTCCTCCTCGACGTCCTCGAACACAGGCTCCACCTCGATGTCGTCGGCGGCATGGGCGATCTCGATCTGCTTTTCGAATTCGTCGGCCAGCACCTGGATCGCGTCGTCGGAGAGGGTCTGTGTGAGGGTGGCCATCTCGCCGAGCATCATCAGCTTCTTGATGATCTCCGGCACCGGCACGCCGAGGTACTCGGCGACGTCCTTGACCGTCGAGCCCGAGTTGACGCGAATCAGGTCGGTGGCCTCCATCGCGGTGGTGTCGATCGGGGCGATCGTCTCGTCGTAGGTGCCCCTGCGGCGCCGTCCGCGGCGTGGACGGCGCACGGGCTGGTTGGAGGGCCCACCCTGCTGGCGGCGCGAGGCCTGGGAGTCGATCACGACACGGCGGCGCCCTCCTGGGCCGGCTCCGCCGGGCGTGCGCTCGCCGGTGCGCGAGTCGCGCGTAGGGCGTACGCGCTCGCCGGCGCCCTGACCGTCGCCGGCGGGGGCGCTTTGATCAGCGTCGGCCGCCGTGGCCGTCGCCGCGCTCAGGGCCGAAGCCGGCTGGCCCGCGGGTGCGGCGCTCGCGGGAGGAGCCTCCCCGCCGCCCTGCCCAGGAGTCGTCACGGTCTGGCTTGCGGATGCGCTTGGGGCCCCCGCTGCGGGCGCCCCATCGGTAGAGCTCGCGGGGGATGCGCTCTTGGCGGTGGCGGAGCTCCCATTGCCGCTGAGCGCCCGCAGAGCGTCGGCCTCCTCGACCGACGAGGCGGCCGCCTTCGCCGCGACGCCCGCGGCCTTCAACTTCTCGAGCAGGTCCTTGCTCGAGATGCCTTGCTCCTTGGCTATTTCATGAACTCGTTTCTTGCTCATAGTCAAATTAAATCGAGGGGCCCGGCTTGCCAGCCTTAGGGCTGGTTGCGCCACCCTCGTACGATTCTAGGAGCTCGACGGGAACGTCGACGGCCGCGCGAAAGGCGCGGGGCAGTATGCCCCTGCTCGTCGCGAGCCTCATGCAGCTCACGGCTCGGCTCCAGCGCGGGCCTCGGCGCGGCATACATAGGCACCTCGGCCGGGCAGTGTGCCGGCGCGGTCCAACGTCGCCAGGGGGCGGCTCTCGGGTCCCGTGGGAGCGCTCGCCAGGCGCACGAGCTCCGGCTTTGGCGCCGAGCGACCGCACCCAACGCAACGACGTCGGGGGATATGACCAGCTATGACGCTTGCCCCTCGGGGGCCTGATCGGCGACTTCGTCCGGCTCCTGTCCGTTCTCGGTGCCCGGCTCGTCGAGGTCGGTCGGGGTTTCGCCGGCGGCGTCAACCGGGTCCGGGGTGCCCGCGCCGGATGCGGCGACCTCTTCGGGGGTCTCGGTGGGCTCCTCGGGGGGCTCTCCACCGGTCTGCGGCGTGAGATCGGCGACGTTGTCGCTGTCGATCGAGGCGAACGCCTGGTGGGTACTCCAGGCCGCAGTAGCGTGAACCGGGCAGCGAAGCGTTGGGGCAGCGTCGGCCGTTTGAGAGGATCGCGGCGCAGCGGCCCTGCAACTCCTCCTCCTCGTAGCCGTGCTCGGCCTCCTCGGCCGCGAACTCTGTCTCCGAGCGGATGTCCACGCGCCAACCGGTGAGGCGGGCGGCGAGGCGGGCGTTCTGGCCCTCCCTGCCGATCGCCAGGGAGAGCTGGTCGTCGGGAACGATCACCGTGGCCTGCTTGGCCTCATCGTCGACGAGAACCTCGCGCACGCGTGCTGGCGAGAGCGCCTTGGCGACGAAGCGTGCGGGCTCTTCGTTGTAGGGAATGATGTCGATCTTCTCGCCGCGCAGCTCGGATACCACCATGCGTACGCGAGAGCCGCGCGGCCCGACGCAAGCGCCGACAGGGTCGACGCCGTCGGCGTGGGAGACGACAGCGATCTTCGAGCGATAGCCGGGCTCACGCGCCACGTTCGCGATCTCCACGAGACCATCGGCGATCTCGGGGACCTCGAGCTCGAAGAGCTTCTTGATCAGCTCGGGGTCGCGCCTCGAGACGATGATCGAAGGGCCCTTCGTGGAAGGGGAGACCTCCTTGATGACCGCCTTGATGCGTTGGGAGTGGTCATAGCGCTCGCCGTCGACCTGCTCTGACTTGGGTAGGAGCGCCTCGACGCGCTCGCGCAGTTGCACGAGCGTGTAACGCGAATCGGACTGTTGGACGATCCCCGTGATGAGCTCCCCCACACGGTCGCGGTACTCCTCGAACATCATGTCGCGCTCGGCCTCGCGGATGCGTTGCAGGATCACCTGCTTGGCGGTCTGGGCCGCGATCCGCCCAAAGTCCTCGGGAGTGACGTCGCGCTCGTCGATCTGGTCGCGGTACTGCTCGAACTTGGCAGGGTCGATTTCCGGCTCTTCCGGTTCGCGCAGCTCGCCGGTCTCGGGATCGACCGTGGTGCCCTCGTCGATCGTCTCGACGATCAGGTGGGCCTCCAGGCGCTCGGGGATGATCAGTTCGATGACGCGGAAGTCGGCGGTCTCGCGGTCCATTTCCACGCGTGCGTACTTCGCCGAGCCTGGCTGCTTCTTATAGGCGGAGAGCAGCGCGTCCTCGAGGGCGATCATCAGCTTCTCGGGCTCGATGCCCTTCTCGCGCGCAAGCGCGTGCATGGCTTCCAGGATCTCGCGTGACATCAGCGCTTACTCCTCCACGAGGTTCGAACGACGTATCTCCGAATAGGGGATCGCTATGACGCCCCCGTCGGCGGCAAGTGTGATCTCGCTGTCGGTAACTCCGACGAGCTCTCCGGTGAAGCTCTTGGCGCGCCGCTCAGCGGCCGACCCCGCAGCCGGGATCGGCCGCGGCTCGCGCGTGCGAACGCGGGCACGACGACCGACATAACGGCGGAAGTGTGTGGGCTTGGTAAGCGGCCGTTCTGTGCCCGGCGAGGAGACCTCGAGCGAGTAGCGCTCTCGTAGCTCGGAGAGTAGCTCGGTGACGCGCTCGCACAGCGCCAGCGTGACACCCTCGGGGTGGTCGATGAACACGCGCAGGGTCCCGCCGGGGACCATCTCGGCGAGCAGCACCTCGACATCGGGCTCGCTTGCGGCCAGGCGCTCTTCTATCTCAGACTGCACTGCGGACATCGACTACTGACTCTCTTCCCACGAACGAGGCGTAAAAAAAAGCGGGCGTGCGCCCACTTTCGGTGCTGCCAGCCGCCGCGCATACGGCGACTCGAAAGTTGTTCTCCGAGAATAGCATCGGGGCTCGGGGCGCGATCATCGGGAGGTCTGTCGAGGAGGCTCGGCACGGGGTCGCTCACGAGCGCTCAGCGTCGCGTCGAGCGCGTTCGCGATAGAGCCGGTAGTCGGCCCGAGTGGGACGCATCGAACAGGCGACGGCGAGTGGATGACAGGCCTCGCGATGGCGTCCGAGCAGCTGCATGGAGCGTCCCAGACAGAAGAGGGCATAGTCGTTCGTGGGTGAGGCGGCGGCGATCGCCCCGAACTCTTCGAGGGCGCGCTCGTAGTGTTGGGCGTGAAACAGGGCTCGTCCGAGCGCCTCGCGGATCGAGGTCTTGCCGGGCTCCAGCTCCCGGGCACGCGTGAGCGGCACGATCGCCGCAAGGTAGTCGCCTGTGTTCCAGCAGATCGCATCCACGTCGGTAGAGCTCGTAGACGCTGTCCATGCACCTACTTTAACCGCGGGCCCCGCCGGTTCAAGAGTTGCGCCTGCGCAGGCGGTCGACCGCCTCGACGATCCTCTCGGCGATCCTCTCCTTGGAAGCGCGCGAGACCGGCTCCTCGCCATCGCGTGTGAGGATCGTACGACCTCGTTCTCGAGCGACTCGAAGCCGATCTCGGGGCGGGAGATGTCGTTGAAGACGACCGCGTCGACCCGCTTGGCGGCAAGCTTCAGCACGCGCGCATGATCGAGCGCGTCCGGCCCATACTCGGCAGCGAATGCCACGAGCGTCTGGCCCGGGCCGCGCCGGCTGGAGAGCCCGCTGAGCACGTCCGCGGTTGGCTCGAGCTCGAGCGTGAGGTGGTCGCGCCCCCCCTTCTTGATCTTGCCTGCGAGCTCCGCCGCGGGGCGAAAGTCGGCGACGGCGGCCGCCATCAAGAGGACATCGCAGCCGGGGAACTCGCTCTTCGCAGGCAGCCTGCAGCTCGGCGGCGGTGCTCACGCGACGCACAGTGATGCCGGGTGGGGTATCGAGCGCCAGGTTGGCCGCCACGAGCGTCACCTCGGCGCCGCTCCGGCGCGCGGCGCCGGCAAGCGCAAGGCCCATGCGCCCGAGGAGCTGTTGCCAATGAAGCGCACGCTGTCGATTGGCTCGCGCGTGCCACCGGCGGTGACGAGCACGCGCACACCGGCCCAGTCGGCGGGCCCGTCCCCCCCGCGCGCGTGGGACGCCGCTTTTTCGAGCGTTCGACCGGCGAGGCCCGTCGCTTGCGCCCCCCCGCGCGCGCGCGGAGCACCTGCCGCGAGTGTCTGCTCACATGCGACGAGCAGCCGCTCTGGCTCGGCCAGACGACCGATGCCGTGCTCACCGGCCGAGGCCAGCGCGCCGCTGTCGGGCTCGATCAACGCGCACGCCACGCGAGCGCAGCAGCTCAAGGTTCGCCTGCGTGGCGGGGTGTTCGTACATGTGATTGTTCATCGCCGGCGGCGACGACGCACAGGACAGGTCGCCGCCAAGCGCGCAGCTCGTGAGCAGGTTGTCCGCGAGGCCGGCCGCGAGCTTCGCGAGCGTGTTGGCCGAGGCTGGCGCGATCAGGTAGATGTCAGCGTTTGCGACGAGCTGCAGGTGGCTGAGCGGCTGGTGTGACGGAGGCTGCTGATCGGGGAAAGCTCCGCGCGCGGGATCGTGCTCGAACTCGTCGGTGAGCACGGGAGCACCGCTGAGCGCCGCGAAGGACGTCTCCCCCACGAAGCGCCGGCTCGTGGGGGTCTGCACGACGCGGAGCGGAGTGCTCGGCGGCGGTCGCCAGCCGTATGAGCTCGAGCGCCTTGTAGGCGGCGATGCCGCCGCTGACGCCGAGCAGGATCCTTGCCATGTTGACTTCTTAGGCGCGACCGGCGCTGATCTCAAGCGCTGGTCGAACGCTTGCGTGCGTGTGGCCTACCTGTAGTGGTACTTGATCTTGCCCGCGGCGACTTCCTCGAGGGCGATCGTGAGGTAGTTCTTGGAGGAGGTCTCGATCATCGGGGGCGGGAATTCCTCGAAGGCTCCCTCGCCGAGGTTGTGGTAGTAGCTGTTGATCTGACGGGCGCGCTTGGCGGCCACGAGGACACTCGCGTAGTTGGAGTCGACGTTGTCGAGCAAGCGGTCGATGCGGGGTGAGGTCATCATCGGTCGGGGAGTGCCTTTCGTTGTGGAGGTTGCAGTGTAGTGGCTCAGGGCGAGCTTCGGGCCGGCTCGCCGATCGAGGGCCGGGCGGGTGAGTCGTGCGGTCAGGGTGGGCATCCGAGCTGCGCATCACGATCCCACGAGCTCGGAAAGCGCGTCCTCCAGGCGATCGTTGACGACGACGTGTGCGAACTCCTCGCGCGCACGCAACTCCTGCTCGGCTACCGCCAGACGCCGCTCGACCTCCTCGCTGCCATCGGTGCCGCGGCCGATCAGACGGGTGCGCAGCGCTTGCAGCGAGGGCGGAGCGATGAAGACCTGGACCGCCTCGGGCATCGCGGCGCGCACCTGGCGGGCTCCCTGGACCTCGATCTCGAGGACGACCGGGGCTCCCGCCGCGACGCGCTGCTCGAGCTCGCTGCGCAAGGTCCCGTAGCGCCGCCCTGCGTAGTCGGCGTGCTCGACAAAATCTCCCTCCCGCACACGCACGCTCGAACTCGGGGGCGGAGAGGAAGTGGTAGTCCACACCGTCCCGCTCGCCCGGGCGCGGAGCGCGCGTCGTCGCCGAGACCGACAGCTCAAGCTTGGGGACCCGCTCTATCAGCCCGCGGATCAGGGTTCCCTTGCCCACGCCGGAGGGGCCGGTGATCACAAAGACGCACGCCACGCGCGAGACCCTAATGTCGAGGGCGGCGGGAGTGATTTGGGGTGAGGCGTCCGCCGCCGCGTCGTGAGCAGGCGAGACGGGGGCACAGCGAGCGCGGCGTGCTGTGAGCACGCAGGTGAGCGAAGACCCGGTATCGGGCGGTTCAGCGGCGCAGCAGCATTACCAGCTCGCTGCGCTGGCGCTCGGAGAGGCCGCCGATCGTCTTGCTCGGGGAGATGCGGCAGTGGGCGAGGATCTTGTTGACCTTGACGCGCCCGTACTTGGGGACTGCGAGCAGCATGTCGAAGACCTTGGCGGTCTCGACGTACTCGGGGGGGTTGAGCAGGAGCGTGTGGATCGACAGCCGACCCGCCTTCAGATCGCGCTTGAGCTGGGCTCGCTCGGTGCGAATGCGGTTGGCTCGCGCGAGGGCGTCCATTCGCTGATTGAGCGACCGCTCAGGAGCGGCTGAAGGCTTGGAGGTCATGGTCGAAGACATCGGGCCCGTCGCGGTTGGCATGGGCGGCGAGTCTACAGACCCGAGCGCTCCGTTCAAGACAAAGCGCCACTAATTCGCATAAAGCTCAGGTCGAGCTTTAGGTACGTCGAGGATGGTGGATGGTGGTGTGGCCGGTTTGCAGGGGTTTTCCAGCCTCCAATCCTGAGTGGCGCCGGAAATCTGAACGGGCGAGGGCGTGAGGTCCGGAGGATCGGGGGTCTGGCCCACCTATGTCGGCGTGGACGACCGGTTGCAGGCTATCCCGGTACGCCGGGGGCGTCCAGCTCACGTGCGATGCGCAAGCCCGCGCGAGGGTCGCGGAAGCTCTCGGTGCCTACAGCGACGAGGCGAGCGCCGACATCGAGAAAGCCGCGGGCATGGGCTGCGCTCTGGACTCCCCCCATCCCCACCACGGGGATCGAGACGCGACTTGCCACGGCCGCCACCTGCGCGAGCGCGACGGCCCGCACGGCGGCTCCGGACAGCCCTCCGGTGCCGCCGCCGAGCCAGGCGCGTGGCTCCGCGGGTGGGGCCACGCGCGGGGCAGGGGGGCGAGCGCCAGGGCGCGCAGCGTGTTGATCAGCGAGATCGCATCCGCGCCCCCCTCCTCGGCGGCCCGCGCGCACTCGGCGACATCCGCGCAGTTGGGTGTGAGCTTCACGATCAAGGGCTTGCCTAGCGCGGATCTGACGGTTTGGAGGACTCGCTGGAGCTGCACGGGGTCCGCTCCAATGTCAAGGCCGGTCTGCACATTGGGGCAGGAGACGTTCAGCTCGACCGCCGCTATCTCCCGGCGGGCATCGCATGCACGCAGGAGCTCTGCGATCTCCTCGGCGGTGAGCCCATCACATTCGTGATCAAGGGCACGGGCAGCCGGGCGAGCTCGGGGAGGTCCTCTGCCATGTAGCGCTCGAGGCCCTTGTTGGGGAGCCCGATCGAGTTGACGAGGCCGGCCTGGGCCTCCCACAGGCGCGGCGGGGGGTTGCCGGCGCGCGGGGCCAGCGTGATGGTCTTCGAGACGAACGCGGCAAACGGAAATTCGTCGTCGAGCGCGCCGCCGAACGCGCGGCGCGCGGCGATCGCGTCGAAGGTGCCCGAGCCGTTGACGATCGGATGGCTCAGCGAGATCCCGCAGAAGTCGATGCTCACCACGATGAGTCTTCCCGTTTGGGGTGCCCCACGCGCGCGCGTTGGGGGACCCAAAATGGAGCGCGAACACACAGCCCTATGACGCTCACAAGGGAGCTCCCGCGCTTTCCCATACCCGCTCCAGCCGCTCGGCGTTGAGCACGGGACCATCGACGCACACGCGCAGGTAGCCGTCACGGGCGGGCACGACACATCCAAAGCACGCGCCGAAGCCACACGCCATGCCCGCCTCCAAAGCCAGTTGCGCGGAAACCCCGAGTGCCGGCGCACAGGGAGCGTGTCGCCTCGAGCATCGCGGGCGGCCCGCACGCGTAGACGGTGGCATGAGGATCGCGGCCTAGCTCGGCGGCGAGCAGGTCGGTGACGAGGCCGCGATGGCCGACGGAGCCGTCGTCGGTGGCGAGTCGAGCATCGTCGAGCAGCGAGGCGCCCTCCGCGTGAGAGCTGCCGCGGAAGCCGAGAAGCACCGTGGTGGCACCGTCGAGCTGGTCTTGCAGGATGGCGAGCGGGGCGATCCCCACTCCCCCGCCGACGAGCAGTGCGCGATGCGGAGGCCTCGGGCGCGCGTGAAGCCCTGCCCGAGCGGCCCAAGCACCCACAGACCGTCGCCTTCGTTCAGCTCGCACAGGCGGTGCGTGCCCGGGCCGACGTCCTCCAGCAGGAAGTGGGCCTCGCCGCCCCGCCGGCGCGCATAGGAGAAGGCGCGCGGCAGATAGGGGCGCTCCTCCTCACCCGCGCCCCAGCGCTCGGCGGCGGCAAGCATCGCGAACTGGCCGGCGATCAGGCTCGGGGCCATCGGGGTCTGCCGCCCTGAGCACGCGGTAGGCACCGAATCGCTCATTCGCCGTGACGGTGAGCAGGCGGCGCCCGAACGGCGCGATGGGGTGCTCGCGGCTGGGGGTGCTCACGCCACTCGGGCCTCGTCGGGGGTGGGGGCCACGGGGAGGCCGCGGTGGAGCTCCTGCAGCGAGAGCACGTCGGGCTCGCCGAGCTTGATCGCCTGTGCGATGGCGCGTGCGGCTGAGACGCCCGCGGAGAGCGTGGTGAGGCAGGGGATCCCGTGGGCGATCGCGGCGCGACGAATCTCCCAGCCGTCGCTGCGCGCGCCTGAGCCGGTGGGGGTGTTGACGATCAGGTCGACGTCGCCGCGCTCGATCCAGTCGACGACGTGCGGGGAGCCCTCGCCGATCTTGTTGATGGTATGGACGGGGACTCCCATGCGCGCGATCGCCTCGGAGGTGCCACGCGTGGCGAGGATGCGAAAGCCGTTGTCGTGAAGGATTTGGGCGACGGCAAAGACACCCGGCTTGTCGGAGTCGGTGACGGTGATGAAGGCGGTTCCGGCACTCGGCAGGGGCGAGCCGGCGGCGGCCTGGGCCTTGGCGAAGGCCGTGGGGAAGTCACGCGCGATACCCATCACCTCGCCGGTGGAGCGCATCTCGGGGCCGAGCAGGGAGTCGGCGCCGTCGAAGCGGTCGAATGGGAGAACGGCCTCCTTGACAGAGACGTGGTCGCCGAATCCGAGGCCCTCGTGGCCGACGGGAAGCCCCAGGTTGGCGATGCGCTCGCCCAGCATGATGCGACAGGCGAGCTTGGCGAGCGGCAGGCCGACCGCCTTTGAGACGAAGGGGACGGTGCGTGAGGCGCGCGGGTTCGCCTCGATCACATAGAGGCGGCCCTCGTGGACGGCGTACTGCGCGTTGAGGAGCCCAACGACGCCGACCCCGAGGGCGATGTCGCGCGTGGCCGAGCGGATCTGCTCGAGCATCTCCTCTCCGAGCGAGTGCGGGGGAAGCACGCAGGCGCTGTCCCCGGAGTGCACGCCGGCCTCCTCGACGTGCTGCATGATCCCGCCGATCCACACCTCATGGCCGTCGCAGAGCGCGTCGACGTCCACCTCGACCGCGTTCTCGAGGAAGCGATCCAAGAAGATCGTCGGTCGGGTGGGCCCTGGGTGGGCGGGAGCTCCTCTCCTGTCGGGGGCCTGTTGATCTGTTGGGATTTGCGGGTCGTTCTTCGCGGTCCTCCGCGCCGGGGGTCTCGCGACGCAGATAGTCGGCGAGCCCCTCACTGGAGTAGACGATCTCCATGGCGCGTCCACCGAGCACGTAGGAGGGGCGCACGAGCAGCGGGAAGCCGACATCCTCGGCCTTGGCAAGCGCTTCTGAGACCGAGCAGGCGGTGGCGTAAGGGGGTGCCTGGTAGCCGAGCCGCTCGAGCAGGTCGCCGAAGCGCCCGCGATCCTCGGCGAGGTCGATCGCCTCGACGGAGGTGCCGAGCAGGGGTACGCCGGCCTTGACGAGGCCGTCGGCGAGCTTCAGGGGCGTTTGGCCGCCGAACTGGACGATCACTCCCACCAGGTCCCCGCACATCCGCTCGATCTCGATCACGCCGAGTACGTCCTCCAGGGTGAGCGGCTCGAAGTAGAGGCGGTCGGAGGTGTCGTAGTCGGTGGAGACCGTCTCGGGGTTGCAATTGACGATCACCGCGTCGCGTCCTGACTCGCGCACTGTCATGGCGGCGTGGACGCAGCAGTAGTCGAACTCGATGCCCTGCCCGATGCGATTTGGGCCCGCGCCCAGGATCACGACCGAGGGGCGCTCGCCCCGCGTCACCTCATGCGCCGCCCTGCGCTCCCAGCCCGAGTAGTAGTAGGGGGTGCGGGCGGGGAACTCGGCGGCGCATGTGTCGACGGACTTGAACGAGCGCTCACCGGCAAACGGAGCCCCCGGATCTCTGGCCAGGAGCTCGAGCTCGCGCAGGAACCACGGATCGATCGACGTGCGCTCGTGGATGGGGTCGATCCCAACCTCGCGGGCGAGCAGCTCGAGGATCGCCTCGTAGCGGTCGGCGGTCGGGGTCCTCAGCCCATCGAGCAACTCCCAATCGGAGTGTTCGTGGAGACGCGGGGGCTTGTCGAGCTCGCGTGAGCGAAGCGCCTTGGCAAAGGCTTGGGAGAAGGTACGCCCGATCGCCATGGCCTCTCCCACCGACTTCATGTGGGTGGAGAGCGTGGGCACCGCTCCCGGAAACTTCTCGAAGGCAAAGCGCGGCCACTTGACCACGACATAGTCGATGGTGGGCTCGAAGGAGGCGGGGGTGACGCCTGTTATGTCGTTGGTGATCTCCTCCAGGAGATAGCCCACAGCCAGGCGCGCGGCGATCTTGGCGATCGGGAAGCCCGTGGCCTTGGAGGCCAGCGCGGAGGAGCGCGAGACGCGCGGGTTCATCTCGATCACCAGGATCTCCTCGGTGGACGGGTTGACCGCGAACTGGACGTTGGAGCCTCCCGTCTCCACACCCACCGCGCGGATCACGGCGATCGCCTGGTCGCGCAACTGCTGGTAGAGAGCGTCGGTGAGCGTCTGCTGCGGGGCCACCGTTACCGAGTCGCCCGTATGGACGCCCATCGGATCGATGTTCTCGATCGAACAGACGATCACGACGTTGTCGGCTTTGTCGCGCATCACCTCCAGCTCGAACTCCCCCCAGCCGAGCACGGACTGGTCGAGCAGGACCTGTCCGATCGGGGATGCCTCGATGCCGCGGCTTGCGATCAGCTCGAACTCCTCCGAGCTGCGAGCTATGCCTCCCCCCGCCCGCCGAGCGTGAAGGCGGGGCGCACAATGCACGGGAGGCCCAGCCGCGGGAGCGCCGCGCGCGCCTCCTCCAGTGTCGTTGCGATCGCGCTTTCGGGCATCTTCAGGCCGGCGCGGGCCATGGCTGCGCCGAATAGGTCGCGGTCCTCGGCACACGTGATCGCCTCGTAGTTGGCACCGATCAGCTCGACGGCGTAGCGCTCCAGGGTGCCGTCGTCATGGAGGGCCTTGGCGAGGTTCAACGCGGTCTGTCCGCCGAGTGTCGGCAGGAGCGCGTCGGGGCGCTCGCGCTCGATGATCTTCGCCAGCGGCCCGGGAAGCAGGGGCTCGACGTAGGTGGCATCGGCGAACTCCGGATCGGTCATGATCGTGGCCGGGTTGGAGTTGACGAGAACGACCCTGTATCCCTCCTCCCGCAAGACCTTGCACGCCTGTACGCCGGAGTAGTCGAACTCGGCGGCCTGACCGATGACGATCGGGCCGGAGCCGAGAATCAGGATCGTGTGGATGTCCTCACGCCGTGGCACTAGCGTGGCCTCCCCTGGCCGGCCCTCATGCCGCCTGTGCGATTCTCTCGAGGAAACGATCGAACAGGTGCAGGGAGTCGTGCGGGCCGGGGCCCGCCTCGGGGTGGTACTGGACGGCGCCGCCGGGAACGTCGAGCAGCTCGAAGCCCTCGACGGTGCGGTCGTAGAGATTCACATGGGTGAGCTGAGCTGTGCCGAAGTCGGTGTTCCAGCGCACGGGCTCGTCGGTGTCGAGTGTGCGCGCGCCCCCCGGGCCGAGCACGGCGAAGCCGTGGTTCTGCGATGTGATCTCGACACGGCCGGTGTGCAGGTCCTTGACCGGATGGTTGGCCCCGCGATGGCCGAACGGGAGCTTGTAGGTCTCAAGCCCAAGCGCGCGGCAGAGCAGCTGGTGGCCCAGGCAGATTCCCCAAACGGGCTTGCGTCCGATGAGCTCACGCACAGTATCGACGACATAGTCGAGCGCCGCGGGGTCCCCGGGGCCGTTGGCGACAAAGACCGCGTCGGGCTCCTCTGAGAGCAGCTGCTCGGCCGAGGCGGAGCACGGGTGAAGCGCGACGCGAGCGCCACGCTCGACGAGGTTGCGCACTATGGAGAGCTTTATGCCCGTGTCGAGGACCGCGATCAACGGCCCGTCGCCATCCCCGTGAATGCTGACACGGTCCGGGGTGACGACGGAGGCGAGATCCCACCCGACCATCGACGGCTCAGCCGCGATCAGCGCGCGAGCCTCATCCTCGGCGATGCGCTCCGGGAAGATCCCGCCGCGCATGGCGCCCGCCTCACGGATGTGGCGCACGAGCGCACGGGTGTCGACGCCGCTGATCGCCGGCACCTCGCAATCCCGCAGCCAGTCAAGCCAACCGCGCTCGGCCTCCGGGGCGTCCTCGCGGTTGCAGGCCTCGCGCATGATCGCCGCGCGCGCCCACACGCGCTCGGACTCCATCGCCCTAGCACTGACTCCGTAGTTGCCGATATGGGGATAGGTGAATGTGATCAGCTGACCGGCGAAGGAGGGATCGGTGACCGACTCCTGGTAGCCGGACATGCCGGTGGTGAAGACCACCTCGCCCACCGCGTGGGCATCGGCGGCACAGGCATCCCCGTCGAAGCGGGTACCGTCCTCGAGCAGCAGATAGGCCTCGCGTGAGGGCATCAGAGGATCAGTCCCTGGACTTGCTTGAACTCGGGCGTGCCCGCCCGCTCGAGCAGCTCGAAGAGGACCGACTCGACCGTGCTCACGACCGCCCCGGCACGCTCCAGGCGCTCCAACCCACGTTCATAGTCAAGCTGATGACGGGAGCCGACGGCATCCGCGGGAACGTGTACTTCAATTCCATCCCCAATCAGGTCGTGGACGGTCTGGGAGACGCACACGTGCGTCTCGATCCCGCAGACGATCGCCTGTGTGCGCCCCGCGAGCTGGAAGCCCTCGGCGCGTGCGGCGGAGAAGACGGTCTTCTCGACGATCGGCTCGTCCTCGAGTGTGACCTCGGGTGCTGTATGACCCAGTCCCTTCGGGTACTGCTCGCTGACGATGCGAGGGACATCGAGGATGCGCGCCCCGCGCACGAGCTTCGAGCAGGCCTGCGCGACAGCCTCGAAGGTGGCGTAGGGGCGAAAGCCCTCCTGCACGTCCACGACGACCAGTGTCGACCTTGTCGCGTTCGAGCAGGCTCATGTGGTTCCTCTCGCGTTCTGCCCCGGCAGGGCCGTACAGATTCGCTTGTCTCTTGCAAGTGACACCCGGAGTCTCATGCGGCGACCACCGAGAAGGCACGCTCTCTATAGGCGACCCCGCCCGCCGCGACGGTCAGCAGGACCCGTCCGGTGAGACGCCGGCCGGCAAAGCAACAGCTCTCAGAGCGACTCTCCCAGCCGTGCTCCCCCGCGACCCATTCTGAGGTGAGGTCGACGAGCGTGAGGTTGGCGGGCTCTCCGACGGCGATACGGGGGGTCGGCAGTCCGAAGAGGTCGGCGCCCGCGGTCATGCGCTCGACGAGCAGCCCGAGATCGAGCGTCGCCGGGAGCACCAGCTCGGTGTAGAAGGGCGGCAAAGGCGGTCTCAAGGCCCGTGGTGCCCATGGGGGCCTGCTCGAAGGGGACCTCCTTCTCGTGGCGGGCATGCGGCGCATGATCGGTGGCCACGCAGTCGATCGTGCCTGAGCGCAGACCCTCGATCAGCGCGAGCCGGTCGGTCTCGCCGGCCGAGGGGGGGTTCATCTTCATGCGTGTGTCCAAGCTGCGCACATGCTCGTCGGTGAAGCAGCAGATGGTGGGGTGTTACCTCGGCGCTCACGCGAAAACCGCGCTCCTTGGCTGCCGCGACGGCGTGCACGGAGGCGGCGCAGCGAGAGGTGCTGGAAGTGCACGCGACCGTCCTCGTAGCCCGGCAAGCTCCGCGTCGCGCGCGACCATCGTCGACTCGCTCACGCTCGGGATCCCGCCGATGCCGAGTGCCGCGCTGACTGCCCCCTCGTGCATGGAGCCGCCGTGCGAGAGCGAGGGGTCCTCCTCGTGCAAGGTGAGGACCCCACCGCACAGGCGCTGGTATTGGAGCGCCTTGCGCAAGACGCCCGCGCTTGCCACTGGGCGTCCATCGTCGGTGAAACCGAGCGCCCCCTCCCCCATCAGCTCGGCCATCTCTGTCAGCTCGACGCCGGCCAGGCCGCGCGTGATCGCCGCCATGAAGCCGACCGGCACGCGCGCCTCGCGCGCGGCCGCCTCGCGCAGGGAGCGCAACAAGGGCGCCGAGTCAAGGACTGGGTCGGTGTTGGGCATTGCGATCACCGCGCAGAAGCCACCGGCGGCGGCGGCACGGGTGCCCGTTTCAAGGTCCTCCTTGTGCTCTTGGCCGGGGCTGCGCAGGTGCACGTGAGGGTCGACGAAGGCCGGGAAGAGGTGCTTGCCGCGACCCTCCACCACCTCGGCGCCGTCGCCGCTCAACTCACCGGCGGCGCCCAGCTCGGCGATCACCCCACTCCGCACGAGCACGTCCGCGGGCGCGTCGAGACCGGCGCGCGGATCGAGCACATGGGCGCCCGAGATCAAGAGGCTCGACGCTCGGGTGGGCGCGGTGGAGGAGCGGTGCGCCGGCCATCACGCGAGCTGGGGCTCGGGGACTGGGCGGACAGCGCGCGAGCCGGAGAGCAGCTCGTAGAGGACGGCCATGCGGACGACCACGCCTGCCTCCACCTGTGCGGTGATGAGTGCCTGAGGCGAGTCGACCACCTCGCCTGAGAGCTCGATGCCTCGGTTGACGGGCCCGGGGTGCATCAGCAGCTGGCGCGGGGAGAGGCGACGCGCGTCGATCTGAAAGCAGGCGGCGTACTCACGCATGGAGGGAACGAGAGCCTCGTTCATGCGCTCGTGTTGCATGCGCAGGGCGTACACAACGTCGGCTCCGCTCATCTCCTCCAGGGTGAAGCGCACATCGCAGCCGAGCGCCTCGATTCCGCGTGGGATCAAGCGTTGGGGGTCCGGCCACCGTCACCCTGGCCCCCATGCGCTGGAAGGCGAGAATATTGGAACGCGCGACCCTTGAATGGGCTACGTCACCCACGATCCAGATCGAGACCCCGTCGAGAGAGCCCAGGCGGCGGTGAAGTGTGTAGACGTCGAGCAAGGCCTGGGTGGGGTGCTCGTGCTTGCCGTCCCCAGCGTTCACTATCGCCGCGTTCGTCCACCCCGATACGAGCTCGGCGGCGCCGGCCCAGGGAGTGCGGATCACGATCGCATCGGGCTTGTGGGCGCTGAGGGTGAGGACGGTGTCCTTCGAGCGACTCTCCCTTCTCGACGCTGGAGCCGCTGGAGACGAAGTTGACCACGTCGGCGGAGAGTCGCTTGGCCGCCAGCTCAAAGGAGGTGCGCGTGCGCGTGGAGGACTCGTAGAAGAGGTTGAGGACCATCCTCCCGCGCAGGGCCGGCACCTTCTTGATCTCACGGTCTGATACCTCGGCAAAGCGCGAGGCCTGCTCGACGATTCGCTCGATCGCGACGCGGTCGAGATCCTCAATCGAGAGCAGATGGTTCACGCGCTGTACTCCCACGGCGTCCTGCAGGATCGCGACCTCATCGACGCCATCGAGCTCGCTGACGCGCACGCTCACGTGCTCCCCGCGCGAGGTGGGGAGGTTCTTGCCGACATAGTCGGGGCGGATCGGCAGCTCGCGATGGCCTCGGTCTGCGAGCACGGCGAGCTGCACTCGCTCGGGGCGACCGTAGTCGAAGAGCGCCTCGATGGCGGCACGTACGGTGCGGCCCGTGTAGAGGACGTCGTCCACGATCACGATCGTGCGCTGGGAGAGGTCGAAGTCGATGTGGGAGGCGTGCACCACGGGAGCCTGTGGCCGTGAGGCGACGTCGTCGCGGTAGAAGCCGATGTCGAGATCCCCGATCGGGACGTCGCTGTGAAGCAGGCCTTCCGAGCAGAGCCCGGAGGCGCCGAGCGAGGATCGGCCCCACGACGGTGGATGCCGACGAGTGCGACCGCGGGGGTGCTCGTGTTGCGCTCAGCTATCTCGTGGGCGATGCGCACAAGCGCCCGCGCCACCTCGTCCTCTCCGAGGACGATCTTCCCGTCGTTCATCGTTTCCTTCCTGGCCTCACCGGACCGGGTTAAAGGAGCAAGGGCGACTGTATCAACGCTTGGCGACGCTCCGCGGTGGGGCGCTTTGCGGCCCAGACTCCTCCTCCGGCGCGTCCGGCGACGCCACGTCATCGACCCCGTCCTGTGTTGGGCCGCCCACGTCGGCCTGCCCCTCGGCGGTGGGGCGCCGGCTCGACCAGCGGATCAACTGCGCGGGTCCCTTCTCGGGGAACGGGATATCGATCGTGTCGAAGTCGCGGGGGGCCTCGGTGGCCGCGAATACGGCCCGCGCCTCCTCGCGCAGGTCCCCACCCGGATAGCGGGTGGAGATGTGGGTGAGCGCGAGCAGCCTCACGTTGGCGTCGCTTGCGCAGCTGAGCCGCCTGGCGGGCTGTGCAGTGGCCGGTCTGGCCGGCGCGCTCGAGCTCCTCCTCGGCGAAGGTGGACTCGTGCACGAGCACGTCGGCTTCGTGGGAGGCAATCGCGAGCATCTCGCATGGTGAGGTGTCGCCGGAGATTACGATCTTGCGACCCTCGCGCGTGGGACCCATGACCTGCCCGGGGGTGACCCCTGCGACGGTCTCTCCACGCGTGAGCCTGCCGAAGTCCGGGCCCGGCGTCACGCCGAGCCGCGTGGCGAGCCGCGGGTCGAGATGCCCGGGCCGCGAATCCTCAACAAGCACGTATCCGTAGGCGTTGGCGCCTCGATGGCTCACCGGGACGGCCGCCACCTCATAGCCGTCGAAGGGCACCGTCTCCCCAGGATCGACCTCAACGACGCTCAACTCATAGGGAGGGCGGCCATAGATGAACCGCGTGTCGTCCATCATCCGTCGGAGCCCCCGGGGCCCGTAGACGGTCAAGGGCTGGTCGCGTTCACGCAAGGAGAACGACTTGAGCATCCCCGGTAGCCCGAGCCAATGGTCGGCATGGAAGTGCGTGATGAACACGCAATCGAGGTCCGCCAAGCCCACCGAACGCATCAATTGACGCTGAGTCCCTTCCCCACAGTCGAACAGCAGCCGGTCGGCGCCTCTGCGCACGAGGATCGCGGGCAGCCCCCGACGAGGGCTCGGCACCGAGCCGCCGGTACCGGCGAAGAACACCGAGAGGTCCATGCGCGCAACGGTAGCGGGCGAGCCAAAGCCGGGTCAGCGCCAACCTGCCTAGCGAACCGAGAGCACCATGTGCCCCGGCAGGCTAAGCTCAGCGTCAGCGGTGCCCACCAGCGCCTCTTTGCGCCCGTAGCTCAGTGGATAGAGCGTCCGCCTCCGGAGCGGAAGGTCGCGTGTTCGAATCACGCCGGGCGCGCCTCTGAATCCCGTTCAGCGGTGCGGGTTTTGGTCATCCACGCGAGTCTTGCGCCAGGCGATGACACACCCGTGTAAAAGTGCGCCGGAGTGTCCATGACGACTGTTGATTAGCGGCTTGTGACGAGCATCTTGACGGTGACGACCCGCTCGCGCCCGTCCGTCGACACGAGCACGACCGCGTAGCCTTCGTCGAGCGCGCGACTTATCTCCTGTCCGGCATGAGGCGAGTCGGCGTCAACAAAAGCCGCGTGCTCTGGATAGGGTGAGTTGCCCTCGATCGCCAGATCAATCGCGCGGTCCATCGCCTTCGCTGTGGGCGAGTCGGCGGGGTTCACGTTGCGCGCCATGCCTCGATCATCTCCTTGTGGCCGATGCGAACAGCTGTGATCGCGGCTCGCATTCCTTCTCCAAGGGTACCGGCATGAACGGTCTCCCCCGCTGCCTTTCGGCCGGAGCGGTCAAAGCGGTGCATCTCGTTGATGCCATGAGCCCCGTCGTACACCCGCACGGTCGCTACGCTGCCGTCGTCCTCATCGACCGTCAGGACCACCGCGTAGTCCATGACACCCCTGCCGCGCGTCTCGAACTCCACGAAGATCCGCGCCCCGATCTCGTAGTCAAGGACGTCCCGATAGCGCTGAGTCATCTTCGACCAAGCCCCCTCACGGCTCAACGATCGAGTCTCGATCGCCCCCGCGCAGCGACCCAATTGGGCGCCGGGGAACCGTCCTCTAGCTTCTGCCACTCGGGCGGCAACGGAAGCATTGGATACGCCTCGTCGCGTACCTCATCTAGAGCTACCGGATCGACCAGGCGCTTTCCGGTGATGGTTGTGACCGGAAGACGACCCTCCCGTATCCAGCGACGAATCGTCCCCGGACTCCTATTGATCCGCTGTGCGGCCTCGGCGACTGTGAGCATGGCGTGATGCTAGGCCCGCGACCCGACGGTTCTGTGCGCGCCCCCAGCAACCATGCCGGATTCAAGCCAAAACTCCTCCCCCACCCAAGCGCCTCCGGAGCGGAAGGTCGCGTGTTCGAATCACGCCGGGCGCATGCACGTTACGCTTGACCCATGTGCGTCGGTTGTGCCATGGCAGCCGCTTCCGCGGCCAGCGGATTGCGTACTTGGATGCAAAGTCACCATCTCGGCTGGCTCACGCCGCGGCGCATGCGCGCTCTCACCGTCAGCGCCATGTGCGCCGCCGGTCTGGTCTCGGCCGTCGGCGTGAGCGGCTCTACACCATCGCCCTCTCATGGGTCTGGGCACCACGGTTCGCCCCTCCACGGGACCCCTTAGCGCGTTCTGACGTCGGAGGCATCTCCAGGTCGATGACCCGGAGCCTGCGCCGGAGCGACTGTTTTGACTTCCTACCCGCCCGCTACCGCGGGCAGGATCGTCAACTCTGCCCCATCATCCACCGGCGTGTCCAGGCCATTGAGAAAACGGATGTCCTCGCCGCTCAGGTACACGTTCACGAACCGTCGCAACGAGCCGCTCTCGTCGGCGAGCCGCTCGCCGAGGCCGTCATAGCGCTCGTACAGGCTGTCGAGCACCTCCCGCACCGTGGCCCCTTCGAGCTCGGCTTCGCTCTCTCCACCGGCGGCGGCCCTGAGCTGCGTGGGGATCTTGACCGTCACAGCCATCCCCGCTCAGCTCCCGGAAACGGAGCCGGCAAACGCTGTGGGGGCACTTCTCGGGGCCTGCTCGACCAGCGTCTCGAACTGCTCCACCGAGGGGTCTATCTCGTGCGTGTGGAACGTGTCGCGCACCGCGTCGAGTGTCTTCAGGCCCTCGCCGGTGATCACGAGCACGACCCGCTCATCGGGGTCTATGTCCCCGCGGGCGGCCAGCTTCGAGAGCACGGCCGTCGTGACACCCCCGGCGGTCTCGGTGAAGATGCCCGTGGTCTGCGCGAGCAGCGCGATCCCCTCGCGGATCTCCTGGTCTGAGACGGAGTCAACGCCACCACCGCTGCGCCGTGCCTCCTCGATCGCATAGGGGCCGTCCGCCGGGTTGCCGATCGCAAGCGACTTGGCGATCGTGTTGGGCTTCACCGGCTTGCACACGTCGTGCCCCGCCGCGAATGCGGAGGCCACCGGAGAGCATCCGTCGGCCTGGGCGCCGTTCATGCGCGGAAGCTGCGGCGCCGACCCGGCCGCTCCCTCGATGAGGCCCAGCTCGCTCCACTCGGCAAAGCCCTTGGCCACCTTCGTGAACAGCGACCCCGAGGCGATCGGCACCACGCAACGGTCGGGTAGCTCGAAGCCGAGCTGCTCGACGATCTCATAGGCGAGCGTCTTGGACCCCTCGGCGTAGTAGGGCCGCAGGTTGACGTTTACGAACGCCCAGTCTCGCTCGGCCGAGAGCTCGGTGCACAGCCGGTTGACGTCGTCGTAGTTGCCCCTCACCGCCACCAGTTTGGTCCCATAGATCCCGGTCGCGAGGATCTTCTGCTCCTCGAGGTCGGCGGGGATGAACACGTAGGAGTCCATCCCCAGCGCCGCCCCATGGGCCGCTACCGAGTTTGCGAGGTTGCCTGTCGAGGCGCACGCAATCGTCTCGAAGCCCAGCTCGCGTGCGCGCGCCGTTGCAACCGACACGACCCGGTCCTTGAAGGAGTGGGTGGGGTTGGCCGCGTCGTTCTTGACCCACACCTCACGCAACCCAAGCCTTTGCGCCAGCCGGTCGGCCTTGATCAGAGGCGTGCACCCGGCCGGCAGGCCGGTGCGCGACGCCAGGCGACCCGAGGGACCGGGAGGCCCGTCCACCACCGGCAGGAAGTCCGCGTAGCGCCAGATGTTCTGCGGCCCGGCCTGGATACGCCGGCGCAGCCCGTCGATGTCGCCGCCGAGACGGCTGTGGTCGTATGCGACCTCCAGCGGTCCGAAGCAGCGATCGCAGACATACAGCGCCTCCAGGGGATACTCGGCCCGGCACTCTCTGCATCTAAGGTGTGTGACAGCCATGGGGGGCTCCTTCCATCTATTCGTCTTCGCCGGTGAACCGTGTGGCAAAGACTGGAAGCCCGCCACACATCTCTCTGGAATTGGCACCTGCCGCTGTCACGCGGTGGTTGTCGGGGGTTCACTGGGCCAGGTCCCTCCACCCCTCTGGATGTGTTCAGCTATGTGAGGGGGGAGTATACGAGGCTCCTCGGCGGAACACAAGGCCCCGTCTCAAGGCCCCGTCTCAAGACATTTTCAGGGGTGCGGTAACGCATGACGCCCAGCGGTGTACGGGCTTGCTGTGGGCACCGGCGTAACCCCTGAGGATCGAGCCCCGGCAGAGACGCCTGACATCTTCGAGCCGCTCGCCCCGGCGACGAAGAAGCGGATGCTCATCATCGTCAACCCGTATGCCACAACTGTCTCCGATCGGCTGCGTCACCTCGTCGTCTACGCGCTCCAGGGCCGCTACGAGGTCGACGCCGTGGACACCGAGGCCCGCGGCCACGCGATCGAGCTGTGCCGCGAGGCCGCTCACGAGGGCTACGACGTCGTCGTGGCCTTCGGCGGCGACGGGACGGTCAACGAAGCCGCCAACGGCCTGCGCGGCTCCCCCACCCCGCTCACCTGCCTTCCGGGGGGTTCCACGAACGTCTACGGCAAGATCCTGGGCATCCCCGGCGAGCTCGTCGACGCCACCGAGCACCTCCTGGGCATGGCTGACGACTGGCGGCCACGCAAGGCCGACCTCGGCGTCGTCAACGGTCGCTGCTTTACGTTCGCCTCAGGGCTCGGGCTCGACGCGAGCGTCGTGCGAAGGGTCGACTCCAACCCACGTCTGAAGGCACGCTTCGGCGCCTACTTCTTCATATGGGCCGCGGTAAGCACGTTCACGCGCCGCTACATCCTCAAACCCCCCCACCTCACCGTCGATCTCGACGGTGAGCGGCATGCGGGCGTCACAGCCATCGTCCAGAACGGCTCGCCTTTCACCTACTTCCAGGATCGCCCGATCGAGGTCGCCGAGGGCCCGGAGCTCGACTCGGGAACGCTTGAGACGTGCATCCTGCACCGCGCACGGCCTTTCGACATGCCCTCGATCGCATACCGCGCGTTCTCCAAGGCGCGCGCGCCTCTCCCGCCACCGTCAGGTCAGCCCACTCGGTGAGGCGGTCGAGCTGACGGTCCGCTCAGCCAACGAGCAGCCACTGCCTCTGCAAGTCGACGGCGACTATCTCGGAGATGTGATGGAGGCGCGCTACTCGCTGCTCCCGGGCGAGCTGAGCGTCATCTCCTAGCCGTTCTTGGAACGCCGGCTAACCCGCCCCACCGGGCGTCACGCGGTAGGCGTCGAACACCGCCTCGGTGTTTCGCAGGCGTGAGATAGCTCCCTTCAAGCTCTGTGTGTCGGCCAGCTCCACCACGAAGCGGTTCTTGACCATCGGGGGGCTCGACAGGCAACGCGCTTCGAGGATGTTGGCCCCAGACTCCGAGAACGCTCGGGAGAGATCCTCCAGCAGGCGGTGACGATCCCACGCGTCGATATGGATTTCCACGACGAACGAAGTCGCCTGGTCGCCCTCCCAGCTCACGTCGGTGAAGCGTTCGGGATTGCGCTGTAGGAGCTTCGCGTTCGGGCAGTCCTTGCGGTGAATCGTGATTCCGCGACCGAGCGATATGTAGCCGATGATCGGGTCCCCGGGCACGGGCCTGCAGCACTTGGCCAGCCGCAGCATCACATCCTCAACACCCTCCACCCTGATCCCGTACTGCCCCGAGGAGCTCGTCGGGCGGTGGCGCGGGCGCCCAACCTTCAGCAGATCGGTGGCCGCGCTGTCCCCGTCGGCGGCCTCCCCCTGCTTGAGGCGCTGCATCACTTTGTTGACGACCACCTTCGGGGAGATCTTCGCGGCCCCGAGCGCGATATAGAAGTCATCCGCCTTGCGGTAGCCCATCTCGCGGATCACGTCGGCGAGCAGCGCCGAGCCGGTGATCTTCTGCGCCGGCAAGCCCTGCTTCTTGAGATGTTCCTGCAGCAGCTCTCGTCCGGTGTGCTCGGTGCCCTCGCGCGACTCGGCCTTGAACCACTGCTTGATCTTGTTACGCGCCCTGGTGGTCTTCACCATCGCAAGCCAGTCCCGCGAGGGCCCTCGATCTCGCTTGGCGGTCAGGATCTCGACGATGTCACCAGAGCGCAGCTCGTAGTGGAGCGGCACGATCTTGCCGTTCGCGCGCGCCCCCACACAGCGGTGGCCGATCTCGGTGTGCACCTCATAAGCAAAGTCAAGGGGCGTCGCGCCGGCGGCGAGCGACTTGACCTCCCCCTTGGGGGTGAACACGTACACCTCGTCCTCGAACAGGTCGATCCGCAGGCTCTCCATGAACTCCTGGGGGTCTGACATCTCCTTCTGCCAGTCGAGCATCGAGCGCAGCCACTTCATCTTGGCGTCACCGTTGGTGGCCCCGGAGTCCTCGCTTGACTGCGGGCGCTGCTTGTACATCCAGTGCGCGGCGACCCCGAACTCGGCCATCTCGTGCATGTCCTGCGTGCGGATCTGGATCTCCAAGGGCCGACCCTCGGGACCGATCACGGTCGTGTGCAGCGACTGGTACATGTTGAACTTAGGCATCGCGATGAAGTCCTTGAAACGCCCGGGCAGCGGCTTCCAGAGCGAGTGGATCACGCCGATCGCTCCGTAGCAGTCCTTCACCGACTCGACGATCACGCGCATCGCCGTGAGGTCGTATATCTCGTTGAACTCGCGCCCCTTCTTGGTCATCTTCGAGTAGATCGAGTAGAAGTGCTTGGCCCTTCCGGCGATCTGCGCGGAGATGCCGAGTGTCTCGAGCTCTGCGGCCAGGTAGGCACCGGCCTCGGCCACGTAGCGCTCGCGGTCCTCGCGCTGCTGGGACACCAACTCCTTGATCTCCCGGTACTTGCGAGGATGAAGCGTCGCGAAGGCCAGATCCTCGAGCTCCCACTTGATCGCGTGGATGCCGAGACGGTGAGCGATCGGGGCGTAGATCTCCAGCGTCTCACGCGACTTCTCGAGCTGCTTCTGCTTTGGCATCGCCTCGATCGTGCGCATGTTGTGCAGGCGGTCGGCGAGCTTGATCAGGATGACTCGCACATCGCTTGCCATCGCCACCATCATCTTGCGGTAGTTCTCGGCCTGGGCCTCGTCGCGCGACTGGAAAGTCATCCCCGTGAGCTTCGTGACACCGTCCACGATCCCGGCGATCTCCTCGCCGAAGCGCTCGCGCACCTCCTCGATCGACGCTGAGGTGTCCTCGACCGTGTCGTGCAGCAGCGCGGCGCACAGCGTCTCGGTGTCAAGGCGCATGCCCGCACAGATACGTGCCACGCCCACCGGGTGCACGATGAAGTCCTCACCCGACTTACGCCGCTGAGCGGCGTGGTGCTCGCACGCGAACACGAACGCGTCTTCCACGCGCTCACGGTCGATCTCCACCACCGCGTCCGCGGCGTGCTCGGAGACGATCGCGAAGAGGTCGTCGAGCAGTCGCCGCTCGGGCTCGCTCAGCTCGGGGCGGCGCCTACGGCGAGGGGCTCCGGGAGCTGGAACAGCGTGAACTGAGGTTGGTCGGCTTCCAGACATGGCTTAAGCGTAGCCCCCTCGGGGGCTGGTTGTGCGTGGCGGAGCACGATTCGTGGCTCGCTCACCCCGTTCCACTCGTTTACCTCGAGCCGAAACGTGACGTCCACCGGCTCGTCCTCCGCCACCCCGAGCTTGCCGTCGTTGCCAAACGCCACCGCACGCGCGTGCACCCCGTCGGATTCGACGGTGAAGCGAGTGTGCTTGCCCTCCCCCATCGGACGCACGTCGCGCAACAGGGCACCGGAGATCATCAGCGAGACGGCCGGGTTGCCCTTACCGAACGGGGCGAGCCCGGCGAGCTCCTCGGCCAGCTCCATGCCGAGCTCGACGCCGCCGACGACGGCGTCCACGCGCTCGCGTGGGATCAGGTCATCCGCGGTCAGCGTCTGCGCGGCGTGCGTGTCCAGCGCGGCGGCGAACGCCTCGATCGAGCCGCGCTCGACCTCCACTCCGGCCGCGGCGCTGTGGCCCCCGTAGCGTCCCAGGTGCCCGGCACATACCGTCAGTCCAGCCAGCAGGTCATACGCCTCAACGCTGCGACCCGAGCCACGTCCCCGTTCCCCGTCGAGCGCAATCAGCACGACCGGGCGGCGGTGGCGCTCCACCAGGCGCGATGCCACGATCCCGATCACGCCCGGGTGCCACCCCTCGCCGGCCAGCACATACGCCGAGCGCATGCCCGAGTCACCGAGCTGGGCGATCTGAGCTTCGGCCTGTATGCGGATTTCCTGCTCGGTGTGCCTGCGTTCGCTGTTGGCACGATCGAGCTCATCCGCGATCTGGGCGGCCCGCAGTGGATCCTCGGTCAGGATCAGCTCCAGCGCCGCATCTGCCCGGTACAGCCGCCCCGCGGCGTTGATGCGTGGAGCGAGGCCGAATCCCACAGTACGCTCGTTCACCTTGCCCGGATCGACACGCGCGACCGACATCAGCGCGCGCAGCCCCGGCTTGGCGGTTGCCGCCAGCGCGCGCAGGCCACGCCGGACGAGGCTGCGATTCTCACCGAGGAGCGCCACGACGTCGGCGATCGTCGCGAGGGCCACGAGGTCGAGGTCCCCGTCGGCCTCGGCCGGGTCGCGTCCGGCGGCCCGGAGCGTGGCCTGGGCCAGCTTGTGGGCCACCCCCGCCGCGCACAGGTCACGGCACGGGTAGCCGCATAGGGCAGGGTGCACGATCGGGGCATCCGGCAGAGCACCGTCGGCGCGCGGCAGATGGTGGTCGCTGACGATCGTCTCGATCCCGAGCGAGCGCGCCAACGCGACCTCCTCGACCGCGGTGATTCCGCAGTCGGCCGTGATCAACAGCGTCGTGCCCCGCTCGGCGAGCCGCCGCACAGTTGCGGCGCTCAGCCCGTAGCCATCCTCGGCACGATCGGGCAGGTACCAGTCGACTCGTGCCCCAAGCGTGCGCAGGGTGCGCACGAGCACAGCGGTCGAGCACACTCCGTCGACGTCGTAGTCGCCGTGAATGGTGATCTGGCGTCCCGCGCGGACACTCTCGATGATCAGGGCGCCTGCCTCGCGCAGCCCCGCAAAGCTGTCCAGCTCGTGCCGCTCGTCCGCCGTCCAAGAAGACCCGCGCACGCTCCGGGTCCTCGTAGCCGCGGCGCACGAGCGCCTGGCCGAGCGCGTCGCTGACGCCGAGCCGCTCGCTCAGCAGCGCGACAGCGTCGGGGCTACAGTCGGATACCTCAAATCGCACCATCGCACGGCCACCCTACGGTGCGCACTGGACGGAATCGCCCGTCCGGGCGGGACGAACCTGTCAGTTGGCGCAGTTCTTCGACGGGCATCTTTTCCCGCCGCATTCCCTCGAAGTAGACCGCGGCGATCCCGAGCAGGGCCCCCGGCACGGCGTACAGCACCACAGCGACGTCGGTCGCTTTGATGCCCGGGATTTCAAACGAAGAGCTCTTTATCCCGTAGATCAGGAGACCCCACGATCACCGCGCCCACGAGCGAGCCGATGAACGCCCCAACGATCCCCCCCCAGAAGCGGTCGGGCAGGAAGATCGTGAAGTGCCAGATCGACAGGCCCATCATCACCCAGCCGAGCAAGGCCATCAGCGGCTCCTCCCGTGAATACGGTGGACTGTTGAGCAAGTTGAGCAGGCGGGCATCTAGCGTGCCCTCCCATGGCGGCGGTTTCGCGGCCGGCGCGGCTTTCCGCGCTGGTCGGGATCCTTCTTCAGGACAAGGTCCTCCGAGGTCAGGTCTGCCGTCGGATCGCGTGGCTTGCGGATCCTCGGCGTGGCCATTCACGGTGTCGGGCCGGCTCACCTCCGGCCTTGCGCCGCGCGCGCCGCGCCTTGGCCCCACGCCCGTACGGGCGCCGCCGCGGTCCCGATGCTGCTCGGCGAGCTCTGGGCCGATCTCGCGCACCAGCTCGTCGAACTCCTCCTTGGAGAGCTGCTCTCCGGGCTCATCCGTGCGTTACCGCGCAGCCGCCGCCCACGCTTGCGACTTCGGCCGCCGGCTCCACGTCGATCGGGGCATCCGCCGAGAGCCGTCGCGTAGGCGGGCACGTGGCCGAGGTCGCGCACGATCCGCGCGCGACGGTTGCGGTAGACGCCCTCGCGCTCCTTCCAGTGCGTGAGCACCGGGGAGGCGATGAAGATCGAAGAGTAGGCACCCGAGGCGATCCCTACGAGCAGTCGCGAAGGCGAAGTCCTTCAGCGTGGCCCCGCCGAACAGGAGCATCGCGGCACGGGCAGCAGCGTGCAGAAGCTCGTGGCCAGCGATCGAGTCAGGACCTCGGACATCGAGCGGTTGACGATCTGTGAGAAGGCGGCGCGCGGCATGCGCGGCACGTTCTCGCGCACGCGATCGAACACGATGATCGTGTCGTATAGCGAGTAGCCCAGGATGGTCAGCAGCGCAGCCACCGTCGAGGTCGTCACTTCACGACCGGTGAGCGAGTACACGCCGGCGGTGATCAGCAGGTCGTGCATCAGCGCGATCAGCACCGGGACCGCGTACTTCCACTCGAAGCGCAGGGCGATATAGGCGGAGATCACCAGCAGCGAGGCGATGATCGCGATGATCGCGCTTTTTGCGACGGTCTGGCCGAACGTCGGCCCGATCGAGGTGTTCGAGAAGTTCTTCGTTCCCGGCGAGGAGGGCCCCGAGCCGAACTTCGCGTCCAGCGCGGCCTTGACTTTCTGTACTTCTTCGGGCTTGAGCTTCTTCAGGGAGATCTGAAAGCCCTGTCCACCGACACCCTTGCTCACAAACTTCTGGATCTCAGCGGTCGGATAGCCCGCTTCGGACATCGCCGATTGGATCTGGTTCTCGGTGACGGGCTTGACGAAGGCCGTCTGGATGCGCGTACCCGATTTGAAGTCGATGCCCAGGTTCAGGCCCTTGCCGCCGATCGCAAGCGCCCCGACCAGCAGGATGCACCCGGACAGCGAGAAGAACCAGCGCGAGGCGCCCATGAAGTCGAACGTCCATTTGCGCGTTCGCTTGCTCGCTCCGAGCAGTGCCGGGTGGGAGACCGCACGCGAGCGTCCCATGGCGCCGAGTGCCGCCTGCGTGGCCAGCACGGCGGTGAACAGGGTCAAGAGCGTACCGATCCCCAGCGTGAACGCGAAGCCCTTGACTTCGGCGGTGGCGAGCGCGAACAGGATGAAGGCCGTCATGAACGTCACGACGTTGGCGTCGACGATCGCCGCGAAGCCGCGTCGATAGCCGGTCGCTATACCCGCCGCGATCGAGCGCCCCCCACGGATCTCCTCCTTCACGCGCTCGAAGATCACGATGTTGGCGTCCGCGGCGATGCCGATCGTCAGGATCAGGCCGGCGATGCCCGGCAGGGTGAGCGTGATCGGGATCAGCTTGATGAGCGCGAAGAAGTAGATGCCATAGACCAACAGGCCCCCGACCGCGATCAGCCCCCAGCACGCGGTAGAAGGCGAGCAGGAACAGGCACACCACGAGGAAGCCCACGAGCCCGGCGATCAGGCCCTGTTTGAGCGCTGTCTTGCCGAGCGTCGCCGACACCTGGGACTGGGAGATCAGTTCGAGCTTGATCGGCAGCGCCCCGGACTGAAGCTCGTCGGCGAGGTTCTGAGCGGAGGTGAGCGTGAAGCCACCGGAGATCTGCGAGCCGGTCGTCGGGTCGATCCCTTCGGGGTTGGCGGTGAAGTCGATGAACGGCGCGGTGATGATCTGGTTGTCGAGCACCACCGCGAAGTGCTGCTCGGCGCCTGACTTCGAGATTCCCGGCAGCTGTGCCTGCTGGCCGCGTTCGGCGACTTCGCGCGTCACCCGCTTGAACGTCGAGATCCCTTTCGAGCTGAATTCGAACGTCACGTTCGGGGAGCCCGACCCCCCATTGTCGAAGCCTTGACGTGGGTTCTTGATTTCCTGGCCGTTCAGCACGGGATTGTCGTTGAGCACGTACCAGCTTTCCGGGGAGGGCTGCGTAACTTTTCCTTCCCTGCCCGTGATCGGCTGTGCCTGGGCCAAGACGGTGCCCGGGTTGACCCGTACAGCCTTCGTCTTGGCGCCGGGCGGCAGCTTTTTGGCTTCGCCGAAGAGGTTCTGTTCGGTGTCCTCGGGACCCTTCAGCACCTTTTTGTGAGCGGTGTCGAGCAGATACCACTGACCGTAGATGCATCCGTTCGCCTGCTTGGGAGTACACCCTTCCGCGTAGGTTGTGTCGTTCTTGCGGATGATCGCCGGGCGCTTGATCGCCCGCATGACCGCTTCGTACTCGGGCAGCCCCGTTTCCGCCTGTGCCGGGCTCGACCCGCCTGTCACCTTCGGTTCGGTCGGCGCGGGCTGCCCGTCCGGGCCGATCACGTTCGGCTCCCAGTCGTAGAAGAACAGCTGGGCGGTCTTGCCGACCTGCTGCTGCGCGCGCTGAGCGTTGGTCACGTCCGGCAGCGCCACGTCGATTTCGGTTTCCCCGGTGCGCTGGATTTCCGGCTGAGCGACGCCGAGCTGATCGACGCGCTTGCGCATGATGTCGATCGCGCGGTTGAGCGATTCGGTGTTCACCTTCGCCTGCGCGGTCGCACGGCCCTGGTAGATCAGCTGCACGCCCCCCTTCAGGTCGAGGCCGAGGCGCGTGGGCTTGCTGGCGATCACGGCAAGGGACGCCGCCACGAGACCCGCCACGATCAGCAGGACAAGTGTGTTTCGGCGACGATCTCCCATGGCCCTATGAGCCTACTTGTCCGGGGTGAGCACGAGCAGCAGCCCACCGTCGTCGTCGTATGCGGGGAACATGTCGGCCTTCGCGTTTGCCTCGACGTCGCGCTCGCCGCTCACCTTGACCGGCACGTCGAGCGCCCGCACCCCCCACTCGAGTACGGTTTCAACAGGGTCGTCGCCGTTGGCGAATGTCAGTCCGAGCACCTGCTCAACGCGCTGGCCGATCACGCCTTCCTCCTCGAGGCCCGTGAACGCGAAGGAGTTCCTGCCACACCCGATCACACGGCCCTCGCCGTCGCACACGAAGAAGGCGGCATCCGGCGCCGGGAAGTAGTCGTCGAGCAGCTCGAAGAGAAAGGCGAAGCCGCACTTTGCGCAACCCTTCGGTTGGCGCGTGAAGCCGATGTTGCGGTCGATCTCGCGCGTGCGATGTCCGCAGTTGGGGCAGATGAAGGGATGGGCCATCGGACTCCACAGAGTAGGGGAGCCGGCGGGTCGGCGTGCGACCGAGTCGGTCGCCGGGCGCCACACCCGCCCGCGGGCTGGGACAAGGGCCATCTTCGCCCCCCGCGGACTGCCCAGGAGGACCCGTTAGAACAGTGCGCTTGCGCGGATCTCCGGCACCGGCGGATCGACGCCGAGATGCGCGAAGGCGGCGGCCGTCGCCGTCCTGCCGCGAGCGGTGCGCTTGATCAGCCCCTGCTGCAGCAGGTAGGGCTCGTACACGTCCTCGATCGTGTCCTGCTCCTCCCCCACCGCCACCGCGAGCGTCGAGAGCCCGACCGGCCCCCCATCGAACTTGACGCAGATGGTCCTCAGAATCTCCCTGTCAAGCCGGTCGAGGCCTCGGTCGTCCACCTCGAGCAGCTCCAGCGCGCCATGTGCGGCGTCGGCTCCCACGACCCCGTCGAGCCTCACCTCCGCGTAGTCGCGTACGCGCTTGAGCAGGCGGTTGGCCACGCGTGGGGTTCCGCGACTACGTGCGGCGATTGCACGAGCCGCCTGCTCGTCGATGTCTATCTGCAGGATCTCCGCGGAGCGTCTCACGATCCGCGCAAGCTCCTCGGCGCCATAGTGCTCGAGGCGCGCCTGGATGCCGAAACGGTCGCGCAGCGGCGTCGTCAACAGGCCCGCCCGGGTCGTGGCGCCCACAAGTGTGAACTCGGGCAGCTCGAGCGTCACCACGCGCGCCCCCGCGCCCTGGCCGACGGTGATCGGCAGGCGACGGTCCTCCATCGCCGGGTAGAAGGTCTCCTCCAGCGTGCGTGGCAGCCTGTGGATCTCATCCACGAAGAACACGCTGCGCGGCTCCAGCGCAGTCAGAAACGCGGCCACGTCACCCTTGCGCTCGAGTGCCGGCCCCGCCGTCTGTATGAACGGCACGTCGAGCTCTGAGGCCACGATCTGCGCAAGCGAGGTCTTTCCCAGACCCGGCGGCCCCGCGAGCAGCAGGTGGTCGAGCGCCTCTTTGCGGCCTCTTGCCGCCTCGATCGCGACCGCCAACTGTTCGCGCAGGGTGGCCTGGCCGATGAACTCCTCGAGCGCCCGCGGGCGCAGTGAACGGTCCAGCTCGTCCTCGGGAGTCAGATAGGGAGTCTGCACGCGCTCGGCCTGGGTCATGGGCATGGGACCCTCATGCCGCGCGCGCGATTCGCAGGGCGCCTGCGATCAGCTGCTCGGCACTCTCACCCTCGCTGTCGCGCAAGAGCTCCTCGGCTTCCACCGAGTTGTAGCCGAGCGCGAGGAGCCCCTCGTGGGCAAGCGCACGTGGGCCCTCGGCGCGACCCACGATCCCCAAGCTCTCAACCTCGCTCTCCACCCCCACCTTCTCGCGCAACTCCACGATGATGCGCTCGGCTGTGCGCTTGCCGATACCCGCGACAGCCTGGAAGCGGGCGGCGTCGGCGCCGGCGATCGCGCTCAGCAGCTCACGCGGCGAGCCGCTGGAGAGGACCGCCACCGCGACCTTCGGCCCCACCGCCTGGACCGACAGCAGCATCAGGAAGAGGTCGCGCTCCTGCTCTGAGTGAAAGCCGTGCAGCAACAGCGCGTCATCGCGCACCACGAGGTACGTGTGAAGGGTCGTCTCACCTCCCACCGCCGGAACGTGGCGCAGCGTCTCGCTCGAGACAGCCATCCGGTAGCCCACCCCGCCGCACAGCACGACCACGTGGTCTGAGCGGCGGATAGCCACCTCCCCTCGAACCAGGGCGATCATGCTCGCGCCCCGGCGCTCTGAAGCGCGGCCTCCACCGCACTTGAGAGGGGGGCCCCGTTGACATGGCACAGAGCCACCGCCAGCGCATCGGAGACGTGATCGCTTGCCGGCACCTGTGGGAGCGCCAGCAGCGTCTGCACCATGCGGGCCACCTGATCCTTGGCCGCGCGACCGTGACCGCACACCGCCGACTTGACCTGTTGGGGTGTGTAGGAGAAGCATGGGAGCCCCCGCTCCCCCGCCGCCAGGATCGTCACTCCACGCGCCTGGCCAACGGCGAACGCGCTGTGGGCGTTCTGGCCGAAGTAGAGCTGCTCGAGCGCCATGGCGTCGCAGTTGTGCTCATCGAGCAGCTCCCGCACGCGCCCGGCGATCGTCGCCAGGCGCCGCTCGATGGCAAGCTCTGCTCCCGTCTGGATGACGCCACCGTCGAGTGCCGTGAGGCGAGTCCCCTCACGCGCAACGACTCCGTAGCCCACGTTGGCGAGTCCTGGGTCAATGCCGAGCACGATCATCCTTCGAGATTCTCCGTGGGACCCCGGACGCCTGCCCCACGCGTACGCGTGGGGCACCCATTTTTCTTGAAATCGACGAGCCACCCGTCGGGGCGCCCGTGAAGCCGATCCAACCGCCCCGCGCACGCATGGGGCAGTCAGCCCCGCACAGTGCGCCAATCGCCTGTCGCCCCCGAGCCGGTAGGGTGGGAGTGCCCGCCTACCACATGCGCCAGGGCGCCTCCCCGGACTCCCACAGGTCGTTCAGTGCCACCGCGTCCTTGTAGGTGTCCATGCACTCCCAGAAGTCCTCGTGGCGGTGGGCGCGCAACTGATTGCTCGCCGCAAGCCCCTCCAGCGGATCGCGCTCGAGCACGCTGTCCTGCTCCAGGTAGTCGAGGACCCCTGGCTCAAAGCAGAAGAACCCCCCATTGATCCAGTGCTCGGAGCGCGGCTTCTCGCGAAAGCCGAGCACACGCCCATCGCGCGCGTCGAGCTCGGTGACGCCGAACTGGAGCTCGGGCCGCACGACCGTCATCGTGGCCAGGCGACCGTGCTCTGAATGGAAGTCGAGCAGCCGCGCGAGATCGACACGGGCCACCCCGTCGGCGTAGGTCGCGCAGAAGCGCTGCCCCCCGAGCTCCCCCTTCGAGCAGCTTGATGCGCCCGCCCGTGGGGGTGTCGAGGCCCGTGTCCACGCACCGCACCTCCACGTCCTCCGGCCAGGGGGTCTCGCGCGCGAACCGCTCGATCAGCTCGCCCTTGTAGCCGGTGGCCAGCAGGAATTGTCGGAAACCCTGTACGGCGTAGAGCTGGATAACGTGCCACACGATCGGCAGGCCCCCGATCTCGACGAGCGGCTTGGGGATCTCTTGAGTGTGCTCGCGCAGGCGTGTGCCTCGCCCGCCGCAAAGGATGACTACCGGCGGCAGGCTGCTTGGGGGCGTCATGCGGGCGACATTATGCCCGTGCCCGCCGGACGCTGTAGCCGCGCCGTCCAAGCGCCGAGATCAGGTCCACCCCACCCGGCTCAGCCGGCGACGCGTTCGAGCACCTCAGCCGGGGCATCGAAGTTGGCGTACACCTCGTCCACGTCGTCGAGCTCGTCGAGCACCTCGATCAGCTTCATCAGCCGCACCGTCTGGGATTCGTCGATCGGCACGAGGCTCTTCGGCCGGTAGGCGAGCTCGGCGCTCTGGATCTCGATGCCGGCCTCTTCGAGCGCCCCGCGCACCGCCACGAAGTCCGCGAGCTGGGTGATCACCTCGAACACGTCTTCATCGGTTGTGATGTCCTGCGCTCCGGCCTCCACCGCCACCATCAGGTCGTCCTCGGAGTAGGCGGTCGCATCGATCGCGATCGAGCCCTGCTTGTCGAACAGGTAGGCCACCGAGCCAGGCTCCCCGAGGCTGCCGTCGTGCTTGGAGAAGGCGTGGCGCACATCCGCGCCCGTGCGGTTGCGGTTGTCGGTGAGGGCCTCCACGAGTACCGCCACTCCCCCGGGGCCGTAGCCCTCGTAGAGGACTGTCTCGATCGCGTCCGCCTCGCCGCCCTCACCCGTGCCTTTGGCGATGGCGCGCTCGATGTTGTCCTTCGGCATCGACGCCGCCCTGGCCTTGGCGATCGCAAGCGCCAGCGGCGCGTTGCCGGTCGGGTCGCCCCCGCCGTCGCGAGCGGCCACGGTCACGGCGCGCGCGAGCTTGGTGAACTGCTGGCCGCGACGAGAGTCCACGATCGCCTTCTTGTGCTTGATGCTTGCCCACTTCGAGTGTCCTGACATAGGTCAAGAGGATACTTCGAGCCCGGCGCAGAACCTCCGGCGAGCCACGTCTCTAGGATGCGGGCCTCATGGCGATCGACCCCGGCATCTTCAAGGCCTACGACATTCGCGGTCTCTACGGCTCCCAGCTGGACGGCGAAGTGGCACTTGCCATCGGGCGTGGCTTCGCTCGTGTGCTCTCCAAGCTTTCGGGCAAGCCCACCGCCGAGTTGAGGGTCGGCCTTGGGCGCGACATGCGCCTGACCGCCCCCGAGCTCGCGGCGCGCTACCGCGAGGGGCTCCTGATGGAGGGCGCGGACGTCCTCGACGCCGGCCAGGTGGGCACCGAGATGCTCTACTTCCTCGTCGGCTCGCGCGAGCTCGACGGTGGCCTGATGTGCACCGCCTCCCACAACCCCAAGGCCTACACCGGTGCCAAGCTCGTGCGCGAGGGTGCGATCGCGCTCTCAGGCGACGCCGGCATCCAGGACATCCGACGCGTCATCGAGCAGGGCTTCGACGACGGTGGAGGCCCCCACCCCCTCGGCACGCCACGAGAGGTTGACGTCTACGAGGAGTTCCAGGCCGCCGCGCTCGCGCTCATCGATCCCGATGCCATCAAGCCCCTGAAGGTGGTCGTGGACGGCGGCAACGGCATGGCCGGCCCGATGGTGGGCCCGCTGCTGGAGCGGCTCGGCCTGGAGTTGATCGAGACCTATTGGACCCCGGACGGCAACTTTCCCGACCACGAACCCAACCCGCTGCTCCCCGAGAACCGCGGCTTCATCATCGAAAAGGTCCGCGAGACCGGCGCCGACCTGGGGATCGCCTGGGACGGGACGCCGATCGCTGCTTCTTCATCGACGACACCGGAGAATTCGTCGATGGCGACTTCCTCACCGCGCTGTTGGCCGAGTCGCTGCTGCGCAAGAACCCTGGCGCGACCGTCCTCTACGACGTGCGGGCCAGCCGGGCGGTCCCCGACACCGTCAAGCGCCTTGGCGGCACCGCGCACGTCAATCGCGTGGGCCACGCCTTCTTCAAGACCCGCATGCGAGAGGAGGGCTCCCTGTTCGGAGGCGAGGTCTCCGGGCACTACTACTTCCGTGACTTCTATTGCGCCGACTCGGGCACGATCCCGGCGCTTCTGATCCTCGAGCAGCTCTCGCTGCAGGGCAGACGCCTATCGGACCTCCTGAAGCCCTATCGCGAGCGGTACTTCATCTCAGGTGAGATCAACACCGAGGTCGCAGATCAAGAGGCCAAGATGAAAGAGATCGCAGCGCGCTACTCCGATGCGAAACAGGGTCTGGCTCGACGGGATTTCGATCGACTATGAGGATTGGCACTTCAACGTGCGCCCCTCCAACACCGAGCCCTTGCTGCGTCTGTGCCTGGAGTCGCTGCGCTCGCGCGAGCACATGGAGAGCACCCGCGACGAGGTGCTCGAGCTGATCCGCTCGTGAACCTAATCGCCCTGTCCCCCGCGTGCGCGTGGGGCGCCCACTTTTCGCAGGGCACCGGGGCGCTCGCCGGTGTGTGGCCATGAGCCCAAACGACCCCTCCCGGGCACATGCGCGGGGGAGTGCACTGTCTGGCCATCCCCACCCCATTCGCGGTGGGGCGCGTCAACTGCTATCTGATTGAGGACGATCCGCTGACCCTGCTTGACACGGGGCCCGAACTCGGCCACCTCGCTCACGGCGCTCGAAGCGGCCCTCGGGGCTCACGGGCATCGCGTCGAGGACCTGAAGCGAATCGTGGTGACCCACCAGCACATCGACCACATCGGCCTCGTGGAGATCCTCGCGAAGCGCTGCGGGGCCGAGGTGTGCGCGATCGACCGTCTCGCCCCGTGGCTGGCCAACTACAGGCGCGAGATGGAGGACAACGACAGCTTCTCGGCGGCGATCATGCTGCGCAACGGCATACCCCAGGACGTCGTGTACGCACTGCGGGCGGTGTCGGCGAGCTTTCGCGCCTGGGGCGCCGCCGCTCAGGTCACGCGCCCGCTCGGCGACGGCGACACGCTCGACTTCGCCGGGCGAAGCTGGCGCGTGTTGCACCGTCCGGGGCATTCTCCGTCGGACACGGTGTTTTGGGACGAGGCCTCGGGAGAGCTGTTCGGAGGAGACCATCTCATCAAGCGCATCTCCTCCAACCCACTCTTGTCGAAGCCTCTTGAGCGTCTGTCCGCCGGCGGGGAGGGAGGCGGAGAGGGAGGTCATGCGAGAGAGGGGATGAAGCCGCTCGAGTCGCCGTCGGGTGAGGGCGACTCGGCTGAGCGCCCACGCGCCCTGATGGAATATCTCGACTCGCTGCGCCTCACGCGCGAGATGGACCTCAAGGTCGTGTTCGCCGGCCATGGCGAGCCGGTCGAGGACCATCGCGCGCTGATCGAGGAACGCTTCAGGATGCACGAGCGCCGCGCCGACAAGCTGTACGCGCTGATCGCCCAGCGTTCGCGCAATGCCTATGAGCTCGCCCAGGAGATGTGGGGAAACGTGGCCGTCACACAGGCGTTCCTCACGCTCTCAGAGGTACTCGGCCATGTGGACCTGCTGATGGACGAAGGCCGTGTGGTCGAGCGCGAGGACGACGGCGTCGTGTGCTTCCAGGCCACTTGAAACGTTAGAGTACAATAAACTCCATGACTCCTGGTAAGGAGGGAGGGGTATGGAGAGCAGCACCTCGAATCCACACCTGAACGTTTTCGAGCCCTATCGCGAGCTCTCGCGCGGCCATGAGGATCAGCTCACGCGCGCCGCCATGATCGTGCTGAGGCTGGTTCCCCTCGCCCGCGAGACGTTGCTGCGGGCGATCGACGAGCCCTCGCAGAGCCAGTTGCCCGACTGCGTAGTGGACATGCAGGCCACCAACCTGGTGGACCCCTCCGAGGAAAACCTGGCCACGGGCGCGGTTCAGCGCGGGCGGCTGGTGAGCGTTTTTCTGACGCCGGACACCGAGCCGTTCGAGCTGGCCGAGGAGATCACCGACATCGACCGAGGCCAGCGCTTCGACGGCGTGCTGCGCTTCGACCCGGAGCTGGTGGTGGTACTCGAGAGCAAGGTGTGCCGTCGCTGGGCACGGCGCGACGGACACCGGGTGGCGGAGCTCAATCTCGGTGGAACGCGCTTTGCCAAGCGCCGCACGAGTGTGCTGCGCTGGCATGACCTGCTCGAGTCATGGTGGAGACTGGTCGAGCTCGGGGTACTCGGCCCGGCCGAGCAGGCGATCGTCCAGGACGTACTCTCCTATGCCCACCAGGACTTCGGGCAGCTGCTCCCATTTGGGACTCTGCGCCGAGTGGGGAGCGACCCCGTACGTCGCAAGTGGAGGCTGCGCTCACTGCTGCGCGAAGCCACCGGAATCACCCCCGAGCGCGCGGGCCTGGTGCACGTGCGGCTCGACGTCGCGCTCGGCGTATCGAGCCTGCAGCGCGCCGCGCTCGACATCGAGGACGAACGCCTCACACTGCACCTGTGGCCGGGTGAGCTGAAGGCGCAGGCTGAGCACCTCTACTCCGTCGGGCACGCGGAGAGCTTGTGCGGGCTGCTCGAGGAGCAGCCCGGGGCCTGGCAGGTGCAGCCCCAGCCCCTGCTCGGCTTTCGCAACGCCCCGGTGCGCACTCGCGTGTATCTCACCTGCCGGCTTGACCCGGCGGAGTACGCTCGCCGCTGGGAGGGCGAGGACTGGAAGCGGGTGGGCGCCCACCACCGCAACCACATCCTCCCGGACCTGTGGCCGTGGCTGCTCGAGCGCGGGTATGCCTCAGAGTCCGACCGTACCCGGCTCGACCCTTTCCTGCACGCGCTCGGGCGGCGTTTCGCACATCTGCGCCCGAGCATCCACGTATCGCGCTCGTGGACGTGGGAGGAAGCCGAGCGCCTCGACGACGAAGGACTGCTCCCGGGGGAGATCCGCACCGCGCTGAACAGCGTGCTCGGGCTGCTCGACGAGCCGCAGATCCCCTCAGTCGGCGTCGAGGGCGACCTCGAGGAACAGGCGGTGGACGCGGTCGTCTCGGCCTAGCTCCGTGTGGAAGGCCACTGCCAGAATCCGCTCCTGGCGCGCGGCCACCGGGTGCTCGTCCAGCTCGGCCAGGATCTCCACGTCGGGGCCGTGCTCGGCAATCCAGGGCGCACGGATGAACACGCCACGCAACGGCTCCCCCTCCAATCCGTGCATGGCAAGGTCGGCCTCGAAGCTACGCGATTGACGCCCGAACGCGTTGCGCTTGGCCCGGATGTCCATGATCCCAAGATGGTCGCGGTCGAGCATTATGAGGCCCGCGCACGAGCCAAGGATGGGTATGCCCCGCGCCGCGAGCTCCCGCAGTGGCCCGGCGAGCCCCTCGCGCTCCACCCCGAGGGTCATAGTCGTGGACTCCCCGCCAGGGATGACAAGTCCCTCCAGGCCGGCAAGGTCACCGGGGACGCGCACCTCGCGGACCCTCGCACCAAGGCGTCGCAGCACGATCCCGTGCGCCTGGAAGTCGCCCTGCAGCGCAAGTACGCCGACCAGCGGAGAGCCCGCCGACGGCTCTCCTTCGCCCGCCGCTACCAACCGCGCTGGGCGAGCAGTTGCTCGTCGGCGAGCTTGGAGCTCTCGAGGCTGACCATCGCCGGGCCGAGCCCGCGCGAGGCGGCGGCGACGCGCTCGGGGTCTTGCCAGTGGGTGGTGGCCTCCACGATCGCCCGCGCACGGGCGGGGGGGTCCTCGGACTTGAAGATGCCCGACCCTACGAACACGCCCTCGGCGCCGAGGGCCATCATGAGCGCCGCGTCGGCCGGTGTGGCGATCCCCCCCGCGCAGAACAACACGACGGGTAGGCTCCCCGCGCCGGCCACTTGGCGCACGAGATCGAGTGGTGCCGCGTGCTCCTTGGCCGCGGTGGCAAGCTCACTCTCCTGTAGGGCCCGGAGGCGACGAATCTCGCCTGTGATGCCCCGCATGTGACGCACCGCCTCGACGATGTCCCCCGTGCCCGCCTCGCCCTTCGAGCGGATCATCGCGGCGCCCTCGCCGATTCGCCTGAGGGCCTCGCCGAGGTTGGTCGCTCCACACACGAATGGCACCTTGAAGGCCCACTTGTCGATGTGGTTGCGCTCGTCCGCGGGCGTCAAGACCTCGGACTCGTCGATGTAGTCGACATCGAGCGCCTCGAGCACCTGCGCCTCGACGAAGTGTCCGATTCTGGCCTTGGCCATTACGGGGATGCTCACGGCCTCTTGGATCCCGGAGATCATCTCGGGGTCGGACATGCGAGCCACTCCCCCGTCGCGGCGGATGTCGGCAGGCACACGCTCGAGCGCCATCACCGCCGCCGCACCAGCGTCCTCGGCGACCTTGGCCTGCTCGGGGGTGACCACGTCCATGATCACCCCGCCCTTGAGCATCTCGGCCAGGCCACTCTTGACGGTGAATGTCGCCTCGTCGCGCATGTTCATGATCTTATCCCGGTCGGCGCATGCGGAGCCGTCCACCCGTACATGCACTTGTCTGAGCCTCATCACCGGTCGGCGCATGCGGCGGCCAGCCGTCCGTCATTGTCCTTATGAGCTACCGGCCGGCACATGTGCCGGCCGGCCGGACCGTACATGTACGGTCCGGGACGGGGTTGCATGCAACCCCGTCTTCCCGAATTGGAGGAGAAATGGAGAGGACTACTTGAGGCGGAAAGCCTTGATGCGGTCGTCGTACTGAGCGCTGTCCTTTGCATACACGCCATAGGCAAGCGCTTGGATGAGGCTCAAGAGCGCTGTATGCGAGCGCACGTAGGCGGGACTGTTGGAGGAGTAGTAGAGCTTGATCTGCGCGAGCTTGGCCACCTCCGAGAGGGTGGCGTCGGTGATAGCGGCCGTACGCGCCTTGCGATGGCGTGCCAGCTTCATGGCGCGAACCACGAGCGGGTGAGGACGCCCCGCGGACAGGCCGATCACGAGCGTGGTCGAGTCAATCCGCCCGAGACGGCTGAGCGCCTCTTGGGAAGGGCTGGCGACAACATCCACACGCAGATCCAGGAGCATCAGGAGGTGGCGCAGGTAGCTTGCGAAGAACGCCATCTGGTCGGTGCCCGCGACGAGCACCTTCTCGGCGCTGACGATCGCCTCGGTCAAAGCCTCGACGGCTGGGCGTGAGACCTTGCGCGCGGTCTCCTCGACGTTCAGGTGATCGGCGGCCAGAGCCGTCTCGAACTCGTTCTGGTCGAGCGAGAAGAGCGGCGCCGAGGTCTCCGACGGGCCGGTCGATTGCGGTCGGGCGTGGATGCGGCGGTACTCTTCGCGCGCGGCGGCCTGCAACTCGGGGAAGCCCTCGAAGCCGAGCGCCTGTGAGAAGCGCACGACGGTCGAGCTCGAGGTGTTGGCGCGGCGCGCCAGCTCCTCTGCAGTCTGGAAGGCCGCCTCGTCGAGATGGTCGACGATGTACTGCGCCACATCCTTCTGCGAGCGCGAGCACTCCTCGAAGCGGGACTGGATGTAAAGCGAAAGGCTCTGGTGCTCACCGACACTGCCGACGGGCGGCTTCTCCGGGGGGGTGGCTAGTCGTCTCATCGGCGCACTTGTTCGACGGGTGCGCCCCACACTCCTCTACGCGACCCTCTCAGCTTTCGCGTTCGGTGTCCCCGTCCTCGGCACGGAAGCGTCTGGCCATCTCCACGAAGTAGTCGAGCGCGTGCGGGTTGGCAAGCGACTCCACGCTCGCCGCCTGGGCGGGGGCGGCTCCCATCAGGATCCGCTTGACCGGGACCTCGAGCACCTTGCCGGAGAGCGTGCGCGGGACCTCAGCTATCTGCAGGATCTCGTTGGGGACGTGGCGCGGCGAGCAGTCCTCGCGGACGCGTCGCTTGATCTCCCCTTCCAGTCGCTCGTCAAGCACGAGTCCCTCTCGCAACACGACGAACAGCACCATCCACAGTTCCTCCGCTGCACCCCAGCGTGCGATGTCGACGACGAGCGCGTCCACCACATCGTCGATCGCCGAGGTGGCTCGATAGATCTCACTCGTGCCCATGCGCACGCCCTGGCGGTTGATGGTGGAGTCCGAGCGGCCGTAGATGATCGCCCCGCCGCGCGGGGAGATGCGAATCCAGTCGCCGTGACGCCAGATTCCCGGATACATGTCGAAGTAGCTCTCCCGGTAGCGCTCGCCATCGCGGTCCCCCCACAGGAACAGTGGCATCGAGGGGAGCGGCTGTGTGAGGACCAGCTCCCCAAGCTCGTCGACGAGCGAGCGCCCCTGCTCGTCCCAGGACTCCACCGCGCAGCCCAACGCGCGGCACTGGATTTCACCCTCATAGACGGGCAGCAGCGGGCACCCCCCCACGAAGGCGGTACACACGTCGGTGCCCCCGCTCGTCGAGAAGAGCCAGAGGTCGCGACCCACGTGCTCGTAGGCCCAGTGAAAGCCCTCCGGGGGCAGTGGGGAGCCGGTCGAGCCGATGCTGCGCAGCGCGCTCAGGTCGAAGTCGCGCGCGGGCTCCACGCCGGCCTTCTCACAGCTCATCAAGAAGCCGGCGCTCAGCCCCATGCAGTTGATGCGCGTCCTCTCGGCAAGCCCCCACAGGGCTCCGAGGTCGGGGTATGCCGGGCTGCCGTCGTAGAGCACGATCGTGGCGTCCGCGAAGAGGCAGCCGACAAGGAAGTTCCACATCATCCAGCCGGTGGTGGTGAACCAGAACATGCGGTCCCCGCGACGCAGATCCAGGTGCAGCGTGCTCTTCTTGAGCTGCTCCACGAGAATCCCGCCGTGGCCGTGGACGATCGCCTTCGGCAGGCCCGTGGTGCCCGAGGAGTAGAGCACCCACAGGGGGTGGTCGAAGGGGACCTGCTCAAAACGCGGTGAGGCGCCGGCCCCGCGCCGCATGAGCTCCTCCCAGGAGAGCCCCCCAGGCAGCCCGGCGGCGGTCGCCTGGCCCGACAGGTAGGGAAGCATCACCGTGTTGGCGAGGGTGGGAAGGCCGTCGACGATCGTGCGCAGGGCACCGGTGCGGTCGAAGTCCTTGCCCCCGTGGCGGTAGCCATCGACGACGAACAGCACCTTCGGCTCGATCTGGCCGAAGCGGTCGACCACGCTACGCGCCCCGAACTCAGGGGCCGCGCACGACCATATCGCCCCAATGCTGGCGCTGGCAAGGAACGCCACCAGGGTCTCGGGAATGTTGGGCATGTAGGCGGCGACGCGGTCGCCGCGCCCCACGCCGAGCGAGCGCAAGCCCTCGGCCAGCGCCGCGACCTGCTCTGTGAGCTCCCCCCATGTGAGCTGGGCGGGCGGGTCCTGATTTCGCAGCTCAGAGGCATGCAGCACGGCCGGCTCGCTCGGGTGACGCTCGCGCATGAGCATGTTCTCGGCATAGTTGAGCTGGGCCCCCTCGAACCACCGCGCGCCCGGCATCTCCGGTGAGGCGAGCACCTGCCGGTAGGGAGAGGAAGCGCGCACCCCGCAGTACTCCCAGATGTCCCCCCAGAACTGGGCTACCTCCCCCACTGACCACTCCCACAGCTCGGTGTAGTCGGTGAAGGTGCGCCCGTGACGCTCGCCGGCCCACTCCATGAAGGCGGTCATCCGCGCACGGGCCGCCATCTCCGAGGTTGGCGTCCACAGCGGCGCTTGATCGTGCCTGTCCGACATCGCGGTCCCCTTTCTTGCGACTCTCTGCGCACAGGCGCCCGTGCCCCCAGCCACCAGCTTCCACGGTAGGGCGGCCTCACGGCACGACCCCGAGCGCTCCGGCGGCAGGGCAAGTGATACCGGGTCCTACACATCGAGCGCAAGGCCCGCACGATCGCGCCCGCCGCAACCGGGCCGCGGCCGAGGTCCTATGCTGCCCGATCGTGAGCATCGAGGCGTTGCGCGACGAGTTCCCCGTGCTCGAGCGGGTTGCATACCTGAACGCGGGGACCGACGGCCCGCTGCCCGCGGCCGCCGCCCGGGCCGGCGCCGAGGAGCTGGCGGGCGAGGCGCAGAGGGGACGCGCGGGTGAGCACTTCCAGCGCCGCCACGAGCTCGCCGAGGAGCTGCGCGGAGCCTATGCCCGTGCCCTGGGGTGCGAGGCGAGCGAGGTGGCGCTCACGACCTGCACGAGCGAGGGTCTTGCGAGCGTTATCGACGGCCTGGGGATCGGCGAGGGGGAGGAGATCCTCACGAGCGACGAGGAGCACCCCGGACTGCTCGGGACGCTCGGGCCGGCGCGGGCGCTGCACGGGGTGACGGTCCGCATGGTCCCGCTCGCCGAGGTCGCCGAGGCGGTGGGAGAGCGCACGCGGCTGGTGGCGTGCTCGCACGTGAGCTGGATGAGCGGCCAGGTCGCCCCCGAGGCGCTGGGCGAGCTCGACGTGCCCGTCGTGCTCGACGGGGCGCAGGGCGTGGGGGCGGTGCCGGTGGATGTGCGAGCCCTCGGCTGTGACGCCTATGCGGGGCCGGGCCAGAAGTGGTTGTGCGGCCCGGATGGCATCGGGATGCTGTACGTCACCGAAGAGCTGCGTGGGCGCCTGCGGGTGAGCCGGCGTGGGTATGGCAATCTGCTCGACCCGGGCGCGGGGCTTGGCGCCGGGCTGCACGAGGACGGGAGGCGCTTCGACACGTTCGCCTTGAGCGCGGAGGCGCTCGCCACCGCGCTCGCCGCGATCCGGGTGCTCGAGCGGGCCGGGTGGGAGCAGGTGCACGGGCGGGCAATCGCGCTGGCCTCGCGGCTCACCGAGCTGCTCGCCCGGGACGGCCGCGAGACGGCCGCCCGCGGGAGCAGCACGCTCGTGTCGTTTGCGAGCCCCGACCCGCCCGAGGAGCGGGCACGACTCGCGCGGGAGGGCGTGGTGGTGCGCGACATCCCGGGCCGGCCCTGGTTGAGGGCCTCGGTGGGGGCTTGGAACAGCGAGGGGGACCTCCAGCGTCTGCTCGCCGCGCTGCGAGCGTAGCGTTGCCGGCGTCCTCGCGTGGGCGGCTCGGGCGCGTGCGCCCCCGGCACGCCGCGCTGGCCGGCATCCTCGCGCTGTCGGCCGTGCTTGAACACGCACAGGCTCGCTCAGAACGGGTACGCGAACACGTTCTACTCGGCGGGCGTGAAGTCGATGCTCGGCTCGTGGCACAACTTCCTGTTCGTGTCCTTTGACCCAGGGGGACTTGTGACGATCGACAAGCCCCCCCTCGGCCTGTGGGTGCAGGCGGCAAGCGCGGAGCTGTTCGGCTTCTCTCCCCTCAGCCTGCTCCTGCCGGAGGCCATCGTCTCGACGGTCGCGGTGGCCGTCCTTTACGGAGTGCTCGCGCGTCGCGCGGGGGCCTGGGCAGGGCTCGCCGGTGCGCTCACACTCGCGGTGTTCCCCTCGTTCGTGGCGGTGTCGCGCGACAATGGCGTGGACCCGCTGCTGATCCTGTTGATGATCCTCGCGTGTGGGGCCGCGCTGAGGGCCATCGAAGACGGGCGCTGGCGCTGGCTACTTGTGAGCGCCCTGCTCGTCGCCCTGGCGTTCAACACAAAGACGCTCGCGGCCTGCCTGGTCCTGCCCGGGATCGCCATGGCGTATCTGCTGTGTGCCCCAGGGTCCTGGCGCCGACGTGCGGGGATGTTGACGGTGGCGGTCCTGGCTATGGGTATCGGGTCGTTCCTGTGGATTGGAGTTGTCGAAGCGACACCCGCCTCCCAGCGTCCGTTCGTGGGAAGCTCGACCGACAACACCGAGCTGGGATTGACGTTCAACTACAACGGGCTGGGGCGCGTCGAAGGAGAGGCGGGAGGGCCGGGGCAGGTGCCGGAGGGCGAAGGAGCGCGTCTTGGCACCGCGAGCCGGTCGAGCGCTTCCCGTGCCGTCGCTCGCGCGCGCGCTCGCCGCTCGCCACCGCTGACGCTCCCCAACGGGAGGCTGCGCAACCCGATCTCCTTCGCCGGAGCCACCGGGCCTCTGCGACTGTTCGAATCGCGCCTCGCAGACCAGGGTGCGTGGATGCTCCCCTTCGCCCTCCTCGGGTTGCTGGCATTTGGGCTGCTGGCCCTCGCGGGGGAAAGGACGCGCCGCGATCCTCGCCTGGCGACGCTGATCGTGTTCGGCGGGTGGCTGCTCGTGGAGGTGGGGCTCTTGAGCTTCTCCAGGGGGATCGTCCACCCCTACTACATCTCCGGGCTCGCCCCGGGGGTCGCGGCGATGGTCGGGGTGGGCGCCGTGGCCTTCGCGGAGCTCGCGCGACGCCGCGACCGGCGCACGGTGCTTTTGGCGTGCGCGGTGGTTGGGACCGTTGGCGCTCAGGTGGCGATCTTGGACCAGCAGCACTACCTCGGCTGGTTTGTACCCGTGTTGATCTGCGGAGCGGCGCTCGGGTTGGGCGCGATGGCGGTGCGTGGGCTCGCCGGACCGGCGATGGGGCTGCTGCTGTGCCTGCTCCTGGTGGCTCCCGCGGCGTATGCCCACACGACGTGGCTCACGCGGGTGCAGGGCACGTTTCCGGCCGCGGGGCCGCACCAGGCGATCGGCAGCGGCCTGCTTGGCGTCAATGAAAAAGCCGCCGAGATCGATCGCAACCTTGTCGGCTACGTCCGCACACACAGGCCCGGGACGCGTTGGGCGGTCCTGACCGCCGCCGCACCCACCGCCGCGCCGATGGCGCTGCTCGGCTTGCCCACGGGGGCGGTGGCGGGCTATAGCGGGACAGACCCGGTGCTGGACGGGGCGGGATTGGCGCGCCTGGTGGCACGCGGCTGGGCCCGCTATGTGGTGCTCGGAGGCGCCTACGCTTCGCGCGGGGGCAACCTCGCCACGAAGGCGGTCTTGCGCTCGTGCGCTCAGGTCCCCGCCTCGGCCTGGCATGGCCCGAGGCCCTCGCCCTACCAGCTGGTGCTCTTCGATTGCCTTGGGCGCGAACGGGCGCTGTCAGCGCCCCTCCCCCCGTCAGGCGGCGCGGGCGTCAGATGAGGCGAGCACCGCATCGAGCTGCTGGCGGGCGAGCTGGCGCTCGAAGAAGATGCCCTCGCGCAGCCCGGCACCCGTGACCTCGAGCGTGTCGAATCCCCCCGCCCACATAACTCCCTGAATCACGAGCGCCCCGGCGAGCACGATGTCGGCACGAGCCGGTTTGATGCCCGGGACGCTGCTGCGCTCGGCGGGCGGGAGCGCGGCGAGGCGTGCGGTCAGCTCGTCGAGGGCGCCCCGCTCGATCACAAAGCCCTGTACCTCGTCTGAGGGGAGGCCGGCGGCACGCTCGGCGGCGGCGGCGAGGTTGCGTACGGTCCCACCGAGCCCGACCAGACGCGGGCCGGCGGCCGACAGCCATGGCGCGCGCTCCAGCTTGCGTGAGACGTGGGCTTGGAGAGCCTTCATCTGACTGCGCTTGGCGGGGCCCTCGCTTGCCAGGAAGCGCTCGGTCATCCGAACCGCCCCGAGCCTCCAGGAGCCCGACTCGCGAGCCAGCCGCCCAGCCACACGCACGAGCTGCAGCGAGCCGCCACCGAGGTCGAGCACGCATCCGTTGGTGAGCGTGGTGGAGTTGACGGCCGCCAGGTAGCCGTAGCGGGCCTCCTGCTCGCGGCTGAGCACGCGCACGTCGAGGCCACTCTGCAGGCGGACCCGCTCGAGGAACTCTCCCCCGTTCTCGGCGTCGCGGATGGCGCTCGTGGCGACAGCATCCATGGAGCGCTCGTCGAGGCCATGGCGGTCGCACAGCTCTGTGAAGGCGCGCAGCGTTTGGAGCCCCCGCTCCATCGCGGCGTCGCTAAGCCGGCCACTGGCGGCGAGGCCTTCACCTATTCGCACCGCCGCCGAACACTCGTCCCTACGCCTCCAGGAGCCATCGGCCTCCTCGAAGACGACCATCCGAAACGAGTTGGATCCGAGGTCCATGACCGCGACGCTTCGCTCGAGCTGTAAACCCATGGGGCTGAAGCGTAGTAGGCGCGTCGGAAGCTCATCTCATCCGATCGCCCTCGTCAAGGCCACGGTCGCCGGCCTGCGCGGTCTGCGCACTCACGCCGCGCGGATCCACTCAGTGGGTGGTTCGCCTGGTTCGAGGCCCCACCTCGGAATGGGATCGGCGGCCTCCGGGTAGATCGTCCTGGTAGTGGGTGGCCCGACACCGAGTGACTGACGCGCCGCACCGCTACGTGCGTGAGCCCGCACCCTGAGTGGGCGGGCTTGGCTTTGACCAGCAGGCCAGAGAAAGGTGACGACAATGGGTGCGCAGGAGAACAAGCAGACGGCACAGGCAGCCTATGCGGCATTCAGCAGCGGGGATGCCGAAGCTGCGATGCGCGACATCGATGACTCGATCGAGTGGACGGTGCGCGGCGAGAACTCCCTGACGGGAACCCATAAGGGCAAGCAGGCCGTGGGCGAGCTCTGGGGGAAGTTCCTCGCGAAGGGATTTCGGACCGAACCGCACCATTTCCTCGCCGACGGGGAGGTGGTCGTGGTGCTCACCACCGCTTACCTGGATGGAGAAAGTGTTGAGAACGCCGACGTGTTGACCTACAACGGCAACGGGAAGCTCGTCGCCTTCGACACACTCGGCGACGAGACGATTCCAAACAGGGTGTTCGCCGGGTAGGGCGTCCCCTATCCACAACTACCGTCGAGCGACCGCCTCACGGTGCCCGGCCTATGTCCTCAGGACCAATTCCCGCTCGCACCTACTGAACCCGAGCCTGCCCATGATGTTGACGGCACCGATCAGACCCACATACAGCTCGCTCGGGGCGGTGCCGGCTCCGCGGTAGATCGGCGGGGAGCTTCTCAGCCGGTTCGCGCGGTGGCCCGCTGCGAGACGCCAACGTGCTCGCGCAGCCAGCGCACCAGTGGTGCGGCCGCGTCGAGCTCGCCGCGAACGCGCTCGCCCGCGCGGGGCTTGTGCAACCAGGACCCAAGCTCGTGGCGCCGAGCGACCGTGAGGCGCCGCCGGCGCAGCAGATCCAGGCGAGGGTGATCCGGGGGATAGCCGCGAGGGGCGCGAACGAGGTCGGGCTCGTTCAATTCGAGACCGGCATCCCGCGCACGCCCTATGGATCTCGCGAGCACCCCCGCGGTGCGACCGTCGTCGACGGCCCGTCGCAAGCGATCGACCTGGTCCGGCGTGGGATTGTGCAGCCCTGCCGCGAGCAGCAGTCCGTCGAGCGAGATCTCGACGTAGAACCCACCGGCGCCCTCATGCCCGATGGCCAGGCCGACATGCTCCTTGATCGGAGGGCCGGGCCGAAAGCGGGTGTCGTTCCACGGGCGAAAGAGGCGGGGTCGGCCAAGCTCGGCCAAGTCCTCCCCGAGCGCCGTGGCCGGCAGGACGAGATACTCGTCGTAGCGGGCGCGATTGGCCTTGAACCAGTCGCGATCGTTGTTGTCCTCCAGCTCACGCAGGAACTCGAGGGCCTCAGGTGGGAACCCGCGGAACTTGGACACAGGGACATCATGCCGACTCTCCCCGGCAAGCGTCTGCAGCCTGCACGAAAGTACCTGCACGAAAGTGACACCATCCGACTTGGTGACTCAAGCGGCGAGCGACGATGCCCGGGCGGCGATACTGCGGAGGGTGCGCGCGATACCCCCGGGCTACGTACGCACCTATGGAGATGTCTCGCCGGGCGCCCCGCGTCTTGCCGGACACGTACTGAGCCGTACCGACGCGGGCCAGGCGCCATGGCACCGGGTGGTGCGTGCCGACGGGTCGCTCGCCAAGGGAGCCCGTCAGCGGCGCCTGCTCGAAGCCGAGGGTGTCCTCTTTCGTGGTGAGCGGGTACTCCTGTCGGGGGCACGGCTCGACGATCTCGACGCCGTGTGACGACCCATCGGCGCGAGACGGACTCACGTAGGCGCATCCGTACCAGTTCAATGTCAGTTTCCAGGCGTGCTTGCGCGCTCGGCTGCCTCTCTCGCTTCCGCCCTGCGGTCTATACGGCGATCCGGCTGCGCGGGTTAAAAGGAGAGGCCGGAACTGCCGAACTCGCGACGCTAGGGCATCTCGTTCATGGAGTGGGCGCCGCCATGCGCTGCGCCCGGCACGACGAGTCCGGGGACGCTGTTGGGTACCGCCATGAGCGCGACAGCGAGGACGAGCAGGACAGCCGCGGTGGCCCAGGTCACAACGCGTCCCCACGGAAGGGTCTTCTCGAACGCGATCAACGCCGCGACAAGCGCGGTCCACGCAAGGCTCATCACCCCGAGGGCAAAGAGCGCAGCCATCAGCGCCCAGCAGCAGCCCAAGCACCAGGCTCCATGCCTGGCGCCCATTTCCAGGGCGCCCCGTGGCCCGTCGCGCCATGTGCCGAGAAGAAATCCCAAGGGGCTGCGGCACTTCGCCAGGCAGACATCCTTAAGCGGCGTGAGCTCGTAGAGCGCGGCGACGATCAACACGCCCCCGGCGACCCATCGGCCTCCCGCGTCCCAACCCAGGTCCGCGCCGAACAGGCTCCTGCCCAGGTGAAAGAGGCCGTAGGCGGCCACCCCCGCCACGCCCCATACGAGCAGATAGCCGCTCGTGAACAGCAGCGGGCGGCCTGGGCCGCGTTGGCGCGTCATCTGAGCGTAGAGCGCCACCGTGGGCGAGACCGAGGGGAACATCATCGCCGCCATCATCACCACCCACACCCCCAGGAACCAGCCGAGAGTCCCGAGATCGGTGCCGGGCCCGGCATCCATCCCGGCCATCCGGACGGCGGTCAACCACCAGGCGAGGACGGTCAGCGCGAACAGCAACACGACGAGCGCCAACCGCGTTCGCACCGCGGCGAACGCCTCACCAAGCTCGCTGCGGGCCGCACGGCGATCGAGAGCGGGCGATTGCGCCGTGCTTACGCCGCCCACGAGAACTGCGACGTGGAGAAGGCGGCCTTCCCCTCATACTGGATGCCAAAGGCGTCGATCTGCGAGCGGGTCGCATGTGCAACCGTCAACTCGGAACCGGCAGGGTGGAAGATGCCGGTGATCTTCGCGGGCTGACCCGTTTCCACCCCGAAGGGCACGATGTCCTCGATCTCGAAGTCAACCGCGTCGCCGATGCGGATCGAGTGGCGCAGGTCGTTCTCCTGGATCTCGATCGGCGCGCGCTCGACTCCCAGGTTCTCGGCTATCAGCGGCCCCAGGGCCTCCATCGGGCCACCGAGCGACCCCGAGAACACCGCGCCGAGCTTCTCCGCCTGCTCATCGGATGCCGCCGCGTCGATGAACACGCCAAGGCGCCAGTTGCCCTCGCTCATCACCTTCGGTGTGTCCGCGACGGCCGCAACCGTCAAGCCGCTCACCTCCGTGCCCTCCACCTCTCCGTCACGGACGCGGAACACCAGCGTGACCTTGCAGCGGTCAAGCGTGGCGCCAAACGCAAGCGACGCCGTGCAGGGACAGACCACGTCGCACGAACACGTCTCGAAATACGACCCTGCGAGCTTCCAGGACATGACTGCCTCCTAAAGCCGAGAGGGATACGCCCACAATTGTCGCCCAGGGAGCCGGGCATGTCAAGCCGTCGCGCCATGCGAGCACCAGCTCGGCGCTCATGGGCCCGATTTGTTACGTGGGGCCGGTCCAGCCAGTCGCTACGGGGCATCGTCGTATGAGTTGCCTCCGCTGTGCCTCCGACATCTTGGCGCGGTTTGGGATGACCGCTTGCCCGTCGAGCTTGCCGACCGAACGACACGGCAGTATTTCGGTAGATGCCGACAATAAGCCGCTTCTTCGGGCTCACGATCACGATGTACTTCGATGACCACGGGCCTCCCCACTTCCACGTGCGGGCCGCAGGGCATGGCGCGAAGGTCCGCATCGACACGTTGGAGGTGCTTGTGAGCGACCTGCCGCGCCGTGAGCTTCGGCTTGTGCTTGCCTGGGCCGAGATGCACGCGGCCGAGCTAGACGAGAACTGGCGTCGAGCGCGCGAAGGTGCCACACTGCAAGAGATCGAGCCATTGAGATGATCGGGCTTACTCCAGACATAACCCAGGCGAGCGTTCCGCAGCACGGTGTCTTGCAACTTACGTTCGCCGATGGCGTGACCGGCGAGGTCTACGTGCTCGACCGTATGCGCGGCCCGGTCTTCGAGCGCGCTGTAACACCCGAGGGCTTCGCTGAGGTCAGCGTCGATTCCGAGAGCGGCACGGTCTGCTGGCCGGGCGGTGCCGACCTCGCACCGGACACACTGTACGAGCGAGTACGAACTGGCGTCTGGCCTGGCCAGAGCCAAGCCGCGTAGCTTCCTGCCTCTGACCCGAGCGGCGTTGCCTCCGGTTTGCCCCCCGTCGCCGTCCAGGAGCGCCGCAAAGTCCCGTATCGCAGTCTATCGCGAGACCGGTCCATCAGGTCGCCGACGACACTCGCGCGCTCAGTCTTATCCGCCTCAGGTCGTCGCTTTCTCCAAGAAGCGAATCGACCAGGAAGCACATAGTCAGCGACATCGGCAGGAAGCCTTCTTCAGTCGGCTTGGTACGCCATACTTACGGACATGAGTTCTAATCCTCTGCAAAGTTCCTATATGAATGCGCGGACACAAGGAGTCGGCGAGCTTCTCGAGCATCTCCGACATTTCACCGTCCCAGATCACCAACGAGACTACGCCTGGGGGGAAGAGGAGGTGGTGCAACTTGTCGACGATGTAAAGCGGGCGTTGGAGGAGCAGGCACCAGACTACTTTGTGGGTCTGATTGTCCTAGTCTCCCCTGGTAGTTCTGGCACATGGGAAATCCTTGATGGTCAGCAGCGCTTGGCGACTGTCACCATGATTTATGCAGCAATTCGGGAGTGGCTGCACGCTGCTGGATTCGAGCGTGATGCCACAAAGATTCAAGCTGACCATATCGGTGTACTGTCGTTGGGTGAGACGAGCGATAGCCCACGTCTTGTGTTGAATATTAATGACCGGGTGATCTTTCAAGAACTCGTCGTGGACCGTGCTAACGATGAGACGATTACCCAGAGACGAGATAAGTTTGGACGCTATTCGTCACAACGCAAGGTTGCTCAAGCGGCCCTTACATGCCGAGAACGAATTCGCGACTTTGCCAAAGGCAGTGGTGTCACGCCCGAAGAGCAAGCTAGCGCCCTCTATCGATTTGCGAATTATCTGCGGGAGAATGTCAAGGTCGTTTCGATGAACGTCTCATCTGAGACAAATGCGTATGTAATTTTCGAGTCACTAAACGACCGAGGGCTTGATTTGTCGGTACTAGATCTCGTCAAGAATCACCTTTTTGGTAGATCTGGCACGCACCTTGAGCTGGTCAAGAAGAATTGGGCTCAGATGACCGCTCATCTTGGCGATCGGTCCGCTGACGATTTTCTAAAGGTATTTTGGACGTCAAGATACGGCCGAATTCAGCGAGGTAAGCTCTTTCAGGAGTGGCGCGAGAAGTTTGATGGACTCAAAGCAAACGACGTCGTCAAACTTACCGCCGACTTGATTATTGCCGCTGATCGATTTGCAGCACTAGATAGTGGTGACGATGAACTATGGAAAGAGTTCCCGTCATCTTACCGCGATGGCCTTCAAGAACTCATAATACTGGGCAATCGTCAGATGCGTCCAGTTATTATGGCAGCACTAGATCGCTATAGCAAGCAAGACATGGATCGCCTAGTTAAGGTGCTTGTGGTAGCAACATTCCGATATCAGACGGTCGGAAGGCGCAGGACCGGGGCAATCGAGATCGCCGCCGCCCGAGCCGCCTTTAGTATCGCACCGGGAACGAGTAAGTCGACAGCAGATGTCTGGACACAATTCGCCTCGCTAATCCCTAATGACGAAGAATTTGAAGAGGACTTCCCGAGATACGCCGAGCCAAAGCCAGCTATCGCAAAGTACGTGTTGCGCCGTCTGGAGGTAATGGCGCGACAGCAAAAGGACGGTAGGACACCAGATATATCTCCAACGGATCCTTTGACGCTTGAGCATATCCTTCCAGAGAACCCCGGCGTCGGATGGGAACAGCTAATGAAGTCTGATTCAGAGGTGGTCGAGCACTTCTCCAGGATAGGAAATCTGTGTCTCTTGCCCAGAAAGCAAAACAAGCTGGCTGGAAACGAATCATTTGAGAGCAAGGCAGGTTATATGTACTCGAAGTCTGAGCTTGCCCTTACAAGAGAGGTCCCTGAACGCTGGTCTGACTGGGACCGAGCTGCGATACGCGAGCGCGGCGAACGACTTGGCAAGCTAGCCGCTATGACTTGGCGCGCCAACGTGTAAGTCGATGTGATGTCACCGTCCGCATCCGAGTTCAAGCATGTCGCGTACTCACACTCGGATGAGCCAGTCGATATAGGACAACAGACGGCCCAAACGTAGCGGGTCACGGACGGGACTCCAGCCCGACTCGTGGGACGCGATACGCGCGGTCGCAGATTCGGGATCAGAAATACTGCTCGGAGTGCGGCTCGAATCGTGCTCGGCAGGCGCGCTATCGCCCGCAGGTTAGACCTAGTCCCGCAGCGGCCACTGTGTTGGCCCATTCGGTAGGGAGGCCGTCGTCGTCGAGAGCGCTCCGACGTCGGCTCTCCACTCCACTTATCGTCGAGGTGCCCCACGAAACGCAATTGCCGACCCCGGACTTCGCGTGGTGCTCACCTATTCGAGCGAGACGCGAGCCGTCAGGCGTAGACGAGTTCGGCACCAGCCGTCGTCGTGACCGGCTCCCGGTGTAGCGCGCCGCGGCCTCTTCGCCGGGGCGCGCGAGGTTAGAGGTTTAGACGCCGGCGAGGTACGGCGAGGCTGCCGGCTCGGCCTCAGGATCGGCGGCCCAGTAGTTGCCGTGTGTCAACTGGATCGTCTCGATGGAGTCCGCGCCGACCAGCACGATCTCCATGTGGCGCTCGTCACGGTGCTTCTCCTCCATCTCCTCGTAGGCCCGCAGCGCCTCGGCGGGGTCCGTATACGCCTGCTCAAACACAAGCCGCTGAAGCTTGCGGTCATAGACGAGTAGGAAGTTGACTAGTGGCATCTCGTCATCACCTACTGAAGTACGGTACCGCGCGAGCGCGTGCTGCGTCGAACGCCTGGACAAATGTGGGGTCAGCTTGCTTGCTCATGCGTTCCATGTACATACCCAGGCTGGCAAGGCGAAAATACTCCTTCAGATCGTCCGGACCTTCGCCCTCCTTTAGTCCGATCCCGAGCCGGGCTCCCGTGCGCTCGACTGCGAGGGCCCATTCGTGCTCCTTTGGGTCACGTAGCTGGATCTCGATCATGCGCCCATCGCGGATCACAATCACATGGACGGCGCGGTAGCCGCTCTCCGCAGGTTCATCGCGACGATCTCTGACCCGACCATGCACGTCCCAGTTCTTACGAATTCGGCGCAGAACACCATCAACCTGCTGTTGGCTCGGTAGGACCGCTCGACAGCCCCCGATATCTCCCATCGTCCAAAGGCGCATCTGGTCGAGTCGCGCGAGCTTGTTGATGATCTGCTCACTACGCTTCAGGCGCTGCGCGACGGGGACACGGGCATCGTCGCGCTTCAACTCGGGGCACTCGCTGCGCACCATGGAGCGCAGGCCCATGACGGTCTTCTTTAGAGGCACCTGGAAGGACTCGCGGAACGCAATCATCGGCTTCGAAAGCCTTGACGGTGCCGACCGGCACCTCGGTGTCATCCCCCAGCCAGTAGCGCTTCAGCTCCTCGCCGGCTCGGTCGATTTCCGAGCGACTGTAGCCGGGCAGCAGCGCGAACTTGCTCGTTGAGTCGGCCATGTCAGCCCGATGCTATTCGGAGATCGGGATGGTGACTGAGAAATTGACTCTGACGCGTCCTCGCGGGGCGTGTTGCCCCAAGCGTTGCCCCAGGCCCGTTTTGAGACGCTGCGAGCGGCCCTGGAACGCAAGAATCCCGCTCAGTTGTGCGGGATTCTTGAGTGGACTTGCTAGGACACCTTGCGAACCCGTCGCCAGGCCTGCAAGCCGTCTTCAATGCCTTGCCGGATGAGCCAGTAGTTCCAAGTCCTCAGCCGTATGGTGCCGTTGCGCTCGATCCCACGGCCCGGAGGCTTGGCAACGGCGTCGTGCAGCGGGCCGTCCGACAAGTCTTGGCAGCGGCCGATCAGCCGCTGCGTGTCAAGGCGATCCATGCGGCCGTAGTAGCAATGCTCGGCCAGCCCGTCTCTAAGCACTCGATCAACAAGTATCTGTCTAGCGGAGCCCGCTTTGAGCGGGTCTCGCGGGGCTGCTACCAGCTCGTGCCCTGAGACAAGTCTACGCCTGGTCGCAGTGGCCGGTCAACCGTCTGGACGCCGACCAGGCCCGTACTGTCCGAAGCCAGCCTCTACTTCTCCTTAGTCCGCTTGGCTAGCTCCGCAATAGCCGCCTCCAACCGCTCAAAGCCAGCCCGCATGTCTTGGCGGGAAGCCGCCAGGTCTTGGCGCAGGCGGTGTAGCTCACTGAGGACTTGCTGCTCAAAGGATGCCCCACCAACATCCCTCCCAGCCAGCTTGAATAGGTCGGTAGCGTCTACGTCAAGGATGGTGGCCATCTGGGTAATGACCTCATCGGGTGGTGGGCCATGCTCGCCGTTCTCCAGGCGGGACAGGTTGCCGGGGCTCATGGGGATGCGCTCGGCCACTTGACGTTGGGTCAGCTTCTTGGCCCGGCGCAGGGAGCGGACACGGGCGCCAAAGGCGTGGGCGCGTTCAGCTTGGGATTCAGGACGACGGATGGGCATAGCCAAGGATGGTCTACACCCGCCCGATAGTCGATCCCTTGATACAGTTGCGCATTCCGCGCCATGCTCGCTAATGTACACGCCCCGTGTCCGCCCTAAGGCACGACCTTGCGGCCGGTGCGGCCCCTTCCGCATCGGCCGTAAGTCCGCATCTGACCCAAAGGAGATCACCGCCCGATGCCAAGCCTTCCGTTCCTGCCCTACCGCCGAGGCCAAGCCTGGGCGAACCTGGCCGCTGTAGTCGGCCTGTTGTGCAGCGCTGGGGTCATAGCTGCGCCAGTCGCCCAGGCCACGATCGTCGTCGGCCAAGGTGTCGATGGCGTCAAGATCGGGGACACCGAAGCCCAGGTTAGAAAGACCATTGGCCCGCCATGGTCTTCAAAGAACACTTTGAAGACCATGGCGGTATCACGATCTGGAAGTACCCCAAGGGCTTTTCGGGGGTTATCACGTTCAACCATCACCACCGTGTCGTCGGCATGTGGATGTCTTCCACACAGCAGCGCACTAACAAGGGCATCGGCCTTAGCTCATCCCCAGCCGAAGTCCTCAAGGCTTACCCAAAGACGAAGTGCAAGCCAGGGACTGGCCCTGGCGCAGGGCCAGGCGAAGAATCGATGGGCTGCATCCTGAAGTCCAAGTACCACGGCCACACCACCGAGACAGCCTTTGAGTGGCGTAATAAGGACAAGACGATGGAAGAGATTGACGTCGTGCTCGTCTGAGCCCATGTGGAGTGCCCCAGCCAAGAAGACCAAGGCCGAGCCGGTGCAACCGCTTCCGCACCGGCCGCAAGCAACCCCGACCGACTAGGAGACCACCAGCAATGCAACGCCCATCCCGACTTCGTGCCGTTTGCCCGGTGTGGGCTGCTTCGGCCCTCACCGTGCTTCTGTTTGCCATAGCCCCAGCCGCTGCCCTAGCCAGTCCGGCGGTCACGGTCACGCCCTACTCGCCGGTGGTCAATGGCAACATTGGCACGGCGACAGCCGGTGTCAGTGTCAATATCTCGCTAGTGCGCCGCGGGGTGGGCGTCGATACGGCCAGCGCTACTACCAACAGCAAAGGCGAATGGGCGGCTACGTTCCCGACCCACGCCCCGAGCAACCGAAACGGCTATAGCGATAGCCTGGTGGTCAGCTACTCGGGCAGTGGCGCACCATCACCCAGCAGCAGCACCTACAACGCTAACAACATTGGATACGCCGAATACAACGGGGTGGTCAGCGCCGCTGGCAACCTAATAACTATCGTCTGCTCGTATAGCGTGGCCGCCTGTGGCGCGGCGACTATCCCTGTCTCGGTCCACTACGGCAACGGCAGCAGTGCCAACTTTAGCGCCACCCCAAGTGGCAGTGTCTACTCGGCCAGCCTGTCGCCAGCCGTCACGGCCAATGACAGCCTCAGCTTCACGCCGACCTTCACGGAGCCAGACGGCTCTAGCCTATCGCTCGTACTGTCCGCCGGTTTGCCTGGTGTCGGCGTCGGTGGGACTTCCTACTACCACCGCCTCGCCCCCTACTGCCAAGCCGACCTGGTTGACAACCTAGTGAAGTGCGAAAACCTCCATATCGGCAGCAGCTACAGCCTCCAGCAGGCCCGAGGCGGCCCGGTAGTTGCCAGCCAAGCCTTGACCGCCAGTAATAGCGCCCTTAACCCGCTCGGTTCGGTTGCCGGAACCTTTGTTGGCTTGCAGCCTGGTGACGTCATGAACCTCATCGTGCCCGCCGCAAGCGGTGAGCCAGCCCGCACGCTCACCACTTTGCACATCTACCCGCTACGGGTAGACTTCAATAACGTTGACGGCCACTTTGACGTGCGATTCGACAATGCCAGCGGCAGTTGCCAGCCCGGTGCCCAGGAAGTCGATGATACTGGTGCCGTTTGTAATTCCAGTGGCAGCTTCTCAACCGACTTTGACCCAGTCTTCGGCGTATCGTACAACGGCACACCGTCAGCCTTTGAGGATGACCTCAGCGGTGGCACTACTGCTGTAGGCGTGCCGACTATCCATGACCTGTCGCCCATGGATAACGAGATTGTGCCGCCATCGTTCAACGCCTATGCCGACGCCATTGACTACGGCGCGTATGACACCACGTCAGCTATATCCCTCAGCCTGGCCCCATTCAATGGCGGCACTAGCCAGGACTTGAGCGGTAACGCCAACTCCCCAAGTGGCCTGGCAGTCAACAACCTAGCGGCCGGACGTTACCGCGCCACCTGGAAGGTGACCGATGCCCACGGTGACAGCAACAGCTTCACGACCTGGTTTGTAGTCGATGGCTCAGCCCTCGGCCCCCAGGGACCAGCCGGACCACAAGGGCCACAGGGCACTGCTGGCAATGACGGCCTAGCTGGCTCACCAGGCACCGTAGGGCCACAAGGCCCAGCCGGACCACCAGGGCCAAGAGGCCCCCAAGGCGTACCAGGCGAATCAGCCGAGCTGAAGTGCACCGTCAAGACCACCGGCAAGGGCAAGGCCAAGAAAACCAGCCGGGTTTGCAGAGCCACCCAGCTACCGCCAGGCACGGCCATCACGGCCAGCCTCAATCGGGGCCGCCTGGCCTACGCCCTGGGACACGCCAAGGAGACCAAAGCCCACACTGCCGCCCTACGCCTACATGCCCTACGCGCCATCCCGCCTGGGCGCTACACCCTGACCGTCATGGTGGAGGCTGGAGGCCGGCCGGTGGTTATCTCACGGCAGGTTGTGCTCTAGGGCGCTGTGACGATCACTTACCTACTGATTTCTGTTGGGCTTGCGTGAGCCGTGTGGAATGTGCCAGCCAAGAAGACCAAGGCCGAGCCGGTGCGGTCCCTTCCGCACCGGCCGCAAGCAATCCCAACTGACAAGGAGACCACCTAAGCCATGCAAACGCTCCCGAACGCCTATCGAGGTGATCAAGATCAAGGTCGGTTCTGGTTGTCATTGGGCGCACCAGAGCTTCAGGGCAGTGCGCCGGACAAGGCAGGTAGGGCCAAAAACTGCGAAAAAGCCCGCATGGAAGCCTGCAAAGTAGGTAGCCATGTTTCCAGACTTGTGTTCAGGGCCGTTCAAGGCATATAGCCCATCTGGGCTATGAACGTGCTAGTACATCCGTCCGAAGGCCACGCTAATTGGGGCTAGATGAGCTAGAACACCAAAAAGCAGCAGTTTTGTGCGCATTATGCGGAAACGCTTCTGCTTTCGTCCGGAGAGGCTGACAGACTCCCAGCAAGGCATCAAACCGTTCAGTGAATCTCACAGACAATGGGTACTGACCTGACAACCATGGATCCTAATTGCTCGAACAGCGCGAACAAAACACCGTTGTGTTAGGTTGCCGCCATGTCAGACTGTGAAGGCTTCGTGAAGGTTCAACCAGCCTACCAACCCTCGACCTGAAAAACTTGTGATGACGACAGTTGTCGCCGCCCAGCGGTTGACTTTAGTGATTCGTGCGTCTATCCTGTACCTATGGAACCCCATGGGCGTCGGGAGGATGATCCGCGCCCGCAATACCGGTTGGAGGAATCTTTCGGAAAACCACGAATACTTCGCGGCCTTATACAGACTGTCCATACAGCGATTCGGGGTAACAAGGGGGATGGTATGAGGGGACAGAATGGAAGCCCGAATAAGCAGCAGACACAAGAGGAAGCCGAGCGGGCGCGGGCGCAAAATATGGAGATAGAGATACTTCCGGGCGCTCGCGCCGCTGGCATTGCACTGGTTGACTCGCTGCCACTAGATCAACGTCCGGTTTTCCCAGACAGACCATCTGCTCCCAGCCCAGGGGAGCTAAGAGGTAGAGAGCTCGGGCAAGAAGCTATGAAGATCAGAAATAAAGATGGCAAATCTCTGCCTCAACTGTATCTAGGCCCTGAGAACGACTAGTGTAGATAGCATTGCGTTGGTTTAGGGGGAAAAGCGAGCAGCCGGTACTGGCTGCCCCGGAGTGGCACGGTACGGTTGATATAAATCCGCGTGCCCTACTTCGCATGGCAAGAGTGACGAGATCACTGTTTGCACGTCCCGAGGAGTGGATTCACCGACGGGTGGAGCGTATCTATTTTAGGAATGAAAGCATCGCTCATCATCAGGTGAGCGTTGACTTTACCCTACCGAGAGATATAGAACCAGTCAGCATATTTAAAGATAAAAAGGTCTACCTAGCGCCACTTTTTTTGCTGGCTAAGGATTCGTCTAACCCATATATGGGTCAGAGTACCCGTTTTTCAAAACTAGATTTCACTAATCAAGAGGGGCATAGCCTACCACTCTTGACGCGTCCACAAAGCGCACAGCTTACCGAAATGATGCTGCGTGAAGAAGCTGAAAGAGTACTCGGAAGTGGTTGTGTCACTGGCAGGCTTCAAAGGGAAATATCGGCTATTCCATACCGCAGTTGGTTTTATCTCCAAAATGAGTTGAGGTGGCTACTGCAAGATAAAACATGCTGTGGGGACGCTCGCCGTAAGTTGCGGAAAGATAAGTTATTTAGTGAGCTTATTTATACCTTTGCAAGTCATTATCTCATCGCTTGCCTGCTTATGGGGAACGAGCCTCGCCGACCTATATACAAGCTATCTTACGACGAACAACTGTACGGTCGTATGTCTAAGTCTAGAGGCTTGGGCGATATCCTCGGTAAGACCAAACAATATTTTGTGCCGATTACTGAGATTGGGGCTAGCTCTAGTTATCACATAGAGATAGAAATCCCCAAGGAGCTGGAGATAAATACGATCAGCCTAGTGGGTAAGGGTTACCGTTGGTTTGAAAAACTTCTTGAGACCGGTAACCGTGATTATTTTATCCAACAAGTTCTCCTCACCGAGGAAGAACGGCAGCATGATGAAGGCAAGGTATATGTTCCCGACCCACTTCCAGGACGTCGCACAGGACTAATATGGGTAAAGCTCAAAGCACGTCAACGGGGATTCCTCAATGGAGCGTTATGGGCGTCATTTGTTATCACGGTGATACTGTTTTGCGCGGCCTTCGCCGTCTTAATAGTAGCCAACGACAACGAGGCTGAGGCGGCCACCGCAACACTACTTCTGGTGCCGGCCCTCGTAGCTGCCTATATTGCACGGCCAGGCGAGCACGCCATGACGGCCAAGATGTTCACCGGAGCGCGAGTGGCACTTTTGCTTAATGCTTTGCTTCCTGGTGTGGGTGTTTATATGATCCTAACAATGCATCACGGGCTCACTTTAACCGTGTACAAAGGAGTTGATCATGTTCATAATAGTGCGAATATAATCTATAAACTTGGCATCTATGAGTTTAGTGAACCCCCGCTAAGTTGGCTTGTGCTTGCTGGCCTCAGCCTTGTGATTTTTCTGCTACTCAGTATCGATACCATCCTTCCTCAGCCCGGCGACGAGCCTATGTACCAGATAGAACGATCATAGTTATCTATCCGATATGTCGAGGTCGGACGACTCTGACTGCCATTCCCCACTATCCGCCCTCTGCCCCCTCACCATCACCAACACATCCAACCCCAACTGGTAGGCGTCAGGGAAGCACAGCTTCCCTGACCCATCCACCATCTTGAAGTAGGCGATGGAAGAACAATCATAGGTCGGGGCCTTCAAAGGGGCCGTGATCCCCACCACCTCCCCAGGCCCATCGAGCAGGCCGAAGCCGCTGTTGTCGCCCACTACGCCAGCGTCCAACTGCCAGAGGCCGAGGTCGTCATGGTGCGGGCCTTCCTGGAAGAAGAACTGTCCAAGCTGCGCCTGGATACGGAGCGTGAATGCAAGGCGCAGCAACGGCGCAGGTGCTCACTGGAAGCCGAACGCCAGAAGCTGCTCAACGCCCACTATGCCGACGCCATCCCACTTGACTTGCTCAAGAGCGAGCAGGCCCGGTTGACAGCCGAGCTAGCCAACGCTGAGAGCCGACTAGCCGAGATCGAGGGCGACTTCCGCAAGGGCGAGACCAACCTCCAATGGGCGCTGAGGCGGGCCGGTGACTGCCAGGCGGCCTACCGCGAGGCATCGGGCAGGCTACGGCGGCAGTTCAACTTGGCCTTCTTCAAGCGCTTGCTGATAGACGATGAAGGCACCGTGACCGGCGAACTGGCTGAGCCGTTCAAGACCCTGCTTGGCGACGACCTGCGGCGCGCTGCTGCCGCCCAGGCCAGCGAGGAGCTACGGCAGGCCGTCGAGGAAGCCTTGCGACAGCGGGCGATTGAGGAGGCCAGCTACAAGCAACAGCACCCACCAGAATCTGTACTCCTCCTGGTGGGTGCTGGGCTAGCCCCGGCCCCTTTTGAGGGCGGGGGTTTTAGTGCGATCAGTTTGGTGGGCCCGCCAGGACTCGAACCTGGGACCAACCGATTATGAGTGCGCTACGGGCTTTGCGGCTGTTTGCGGCTGTTAGCTGATTTGGCTCAACCGTGCGGTTTTCCGGGGGTCACCATCGGGCGCGTTTTGCGCTGTCTCCGGTGGTTGTGTTGCCCCAGTGTTGCCCCAAGCATCCCCGAGGATGTCATCCCAAGCGTCCGCGCCGCCGAGACCATCATCGACCTGGTGGATGTAGACGTTCATCGTCGTGGTGAGCTGCGAGTGGCGTAGCCAGCCCTGCACCTGCTTGAGGCTCTTGCCGTGCGCGAGCAGTAGCGACCCGCATGCCTTGCGGAACGCGTGGAACGCGACGCCCTGGTAGTCCCACAGGGCCTCCTCGACGTCCTCCCCTCCCCTGCGCACCGTCCGCGTGCCCGTCTGCACCGCGATCCCCGCGTCGATCAATGCTGGGTGCAGGACGCGGTTGTAGACGTTGTGATAGCTCAGCGGCGTGCCCGTGGCGGACGGGAAGACCGGCGCCGACGCCTCAACACCCTCCGGACGCAGTTCGGCCAGCCATGACGCCATCGTCGGGGACAAGGGCACTCGCGCCGTACTGGCATCGGTCTTGAGCTTCTTGCGCCGGCCACGGTAGACCTGCTCGGCGACCATGATGTGCGGATCGTCGCCCAGGTGGACATGCTCCCAGGTGAGCCCCAAGAGCTCGCCGATCCGGACGCCCGTCTGCGCGAGCATCATGAAGAACGCGCGCCACCCCTCCGGCATCACGTTGAGGATCGCCACCACGTCGGCGGCGGTCAGGGACCGGCGCTTACGCGGTAGATGCTGACGCATCGCCTGCTCGGTGGGCACGTAGCGCACGCCTGCCGCCGGGTTGGCTGGCAGGTCGCCATCTTCGACGGCGCACGCGAACATGACCGACAGCGCCGCCTTCGCACGACGGATCGTGCTCGGCGTGTCCCCACGCTGCTCCATCTCAAAGAGCCAGTCGCGCACGTCCGGTGCGCCCACATCGCGCATCCGCAGCCTCGAGATCGACAACGGCAGGATGTGCAGTCGAAAGCTGATCTCGTACTCGCGGCGCGTCGCGTCCTCGAGGCCGCGTGAGGTTCGCCCTCTGTATCTGGGCAGCCATCCGTCGTAGTAGTCGGCGATCGTCACCGAGGACTGCGGACGGCGGCTCACTTTCCCCGAGGCGACTTCGCCCTTGTGCTCGCGCACGAGCTCCCACGTGGGGAACATCTGCTTATGCTGGCGCCCACGATCCCGCCACACATGGACGTATGGGCAGTGGCAGCGACCGTTGCGCTTGCAGGCGCCTGCGTGCCTGCGGTAGACGCCCGGAAGGCTGGTCTTCTCCAATTTGCGATCGTCAGCCATCACGCACTCCCTTCTGGTTCTGAGTCGGACGAAGGCTCATCGTCACTAACGATTTGTCCGTCGTGAATGGTGGCTCCGGTGGTCCCGTTCGTGTGCCATGTGAGGACGGTCATGCCGTTGCCTCGGGTGATCTCTACGGGGTCCTTGGGCTCAAGGTGTTGGACGGCGGTGCCGGCGGCTTGGATGTCGTCGGCGTTGAGTGTGATTTGTTCGATGGTGGGCGACTCAGCCGCACTGGAGGTCATCACTTGCTCCCTTCGTCGTTGGGTAGTTCGCAGGTCTCCTTGGCGATCTCCTTCAGGTACCACCCGAGCCCAGCAGCCCCTGCATTTGCCGGACCAAGGCCAACTGCGTTTCATCCTCGGCGCGTAGTTGCTCGAGTTCCCGGTCCGGATCACTGGTCTGCGCCTCTTCGATCGAGTTATTGCTGTCGTTGATGGTCTGCTTGACTTCCTTCTCCCACTCGGCCAAGAGTTCGCGGACGGTCGGCATGTCCGCTGCGTAGAAGGCGGCGACATTCCCCTCTGCGAGTTCCTGGAGAGCGGCTATCGCTGCCAGCCTTCGGATCGCCTCGTGCATCTCCTCTGCGGTGTCTGCACCGCCTACGTTGCCCTCGCCCTCCATCTGACAGGCGCGCACCGTCAGACATGCCAGAGCGCTGCGCTGCTCGCGCACGGCAAGAGCCTCAAGCAGGGCGTTGATGGACCGGATAGTGATTGTGTCGCTCATCTGACCGCCGCCAGGGACGCTGCGAAGTGCTCCACTTCCGCAAGGTCGCCCACCGCTTGCTGACGATCCTCGGACGATCCCTCCTGCGTAAACCTGCGCAGCATCGCCGCCGCCTCCTCCAGCCCTTCTTCCAGCGCTTCTCGGTGGTCATCGAGGTCGATCTCCACGCCCTCTATCTCGGCCGGGTCGAGATCGACGTGCTCCCACCCGACCGCCTCGAATAGGTCGCGGATCGCGTTGATCTGGGCGATGCGCTCAAGAAACGGTTCGTGTGAGCGCTCGCGACGGTCGATCAGACTCGCGGTGTCAAGCGCCTGGATAGCGCTGCCAATCCTGAGCATGAGCCCCTGCCTGAGATTGTTCGTTACCGGGCCGGGGACGGTGATATTGCTCATGTCGGTTCCTCCTTGTGATTGGAGGCCCCGGGGGCGGCTCTGACGAGGAAGACACCGGCCCGTCTCGGTAGGGTGTCTGGCGCGCCTTGGAGTGAACGCTCCTCGGTGCCAGGCGCCCGGGCAGTCACGCTGTCGCGGGCGCCATCTATGTTCTGTTGCCATTGAGCGTAGCGCTTTAGATAGCGGGTCGTCAATGGCGGCGCACAGAAGGCGTGGTTTAGACGGCGGTGTCGTGCGATGTTTCAGGGATGCCTCGCTCGCCAGCACCCGATCAGGCCCTTGCAGCAGTGCTCAAACGACTGCGCGAGGAGCGGAAGATCACGCAGGAGACGCTCGCCTTCAACGCGGGCCTGTCCGTGGGCACGCTGGGTCGCATCGAAGTAGGACGCACGGCTCCGAGCTGGGACAGCGTGTGTCGGATCATCGACGCGCTGGACGTGTCGCTCTCCGAGCTGGCCGCAGCCGTCGAAGCGGAGCGCTGAGGGCCGAGGATCACAAGGACCCCTCCCGCTGAAGGGCTTAGAACGCACGCACAGCCCCCGATCCGAGACGACTGTCTACATCGGGCCCGCTGGAGCCATTGCGGGCAATCTGAGCCGTCCAGACGCATGCACGCCCGATCCATCGTCCAGCGCGAGAGAGCGCCAGAGGGCACGTCCAGCGCGTCGGAGCCGAGCTAATCATGGGGTCACGCTGCCGTCCGTTCGCGTTCGCGGTTGGTCGAGTCCTTGCAGTCGCCCGAGCAGTAGATCGCCAGCGGCCCGCGATCCGGCGGGATCTCCTCACCGCACCGCTCGCATGGCCGGTCGGGCATCGGTTGCCGGTCCGGGTCCTGAGCCACCGCCGCGAGCGCCCGTTCATGCCTACTTGCAGGCACCCGCTCGAAGGCATCGCGCCAGACCTCGACCATGCCGCCGAGGACATTTGCCCATTCGCTGCGCTCCCACTTGGTCTGCACAACCGTGAGCGCAGCGGCCAGCGCATCCGGCCACGCCCGCTCAAACGTGACGCCCTCCCGCCGTGCGGCGGCGAGCTGTTCGACGAGGACAGCGGCGGGATTCATCTAGCCGGCTCGCTCTCGGGCGTCCACTTCAGCCGCCAAGCCTTGTCCTGCCCCTCAACGCAGCGCGAACAGAGCTTGAGTTCTCGCCGCGCTGAGCCGTCACGACTCACGACGGCGATCCCCCCGCGCTCAGCAGCAAGCCCGCAACAGTCGCACGGCGGCGGGGGAACAGGGCGCGCGGTCACGCCGCGTCACCGCCGAATCGCAAGAGCGCCTCGGCGTTACTGAGCCTGGGTGCCTTCGTCTCGGGCACCCCCACCCCATCCCATCTCGTCGGCCAGTCAACCGGCTGGGACGCGACCTCGATCTGCTCGTCACGTTCCGGCCGTCTACCACCGGGCCACGGCACTTGCCGGGTCGCTGACTCAAACCCGCCCACCACGCTGGCGAGGTCGGTCAACGGGCACGCTGGCAGTGGCGGCCAGTCGAGCCGGCGGCGAGCGCTCCTGATTCTTCCCCACGCCGAGTCCGCTGCTCTCCATGCCTCGTATGCGGCGGTGAGCGCTTGACGCGCCGCAACTTGAGCGTCCACGGCGGCGAGACTGGCTTCGTGAGCCTGCTTGGAGAAAAACTCCAGCGCCCCGTCTTCTACCTCCTCGATCTCGCGGGCGACCTCCTTGATCGCCCTGTCCAGCGCTTCGACCTTCACCTGGTTCGCCAGGATCGCCGCCTGGGCGTCCGCCGCCTCCTGCGCGATTACCTCGAAAGGCTCGTGCTCGCGCCCACGGGCCTGTGACTGCAACGCCTTGCGCTGGCGATTCGTAGCGCTTCGTGGGCCGTCGGTACCGAGAACAGTGCGGGCGTCCCTCACCGCACGCTGCGCGTCGTCCCTTTCGACGGCGATCTTGCTCCGCTCCTGCCGAAGCGCTTCGATCTTTTGATCTGGGTCCTGCTGCCGGCGCGCCATTACGAACCCGCCGCGAGCGCCGCGTCGATGTCAGCCATCGGGACTGCCGATAGCTCCTTCTGTGTCATGGCGTCAATGTCCGCCAAGGTCAACTTGGGCGGCTCGGCCTGCGCGGGTGCTGCTGGCGCTGCTGGTGCAGTCGCGTCGGGTGCCGGTGCCACGGGTTGAGCCGGCGCGGCGAGGATCGCTCGAGCCAAATCTGCCTCGCGCTGGCTGCCCGACGCCTCCAGCGCCCGAATTAGAATCTCACTGTTATCCGACATGGTTCAACCTCTTTCTCTTGGTTAAGGACTTGCGCCTGAAGCGCCGAGTCCAGATTGCACGTTGCTCCTTCGCAACCGCCAGACCGCACAGCTCGCAGAACTTTCGCGGGCGGCCGACATGGGACTGCTGGATCGCAGCGCCACATCTTGCGCATTGACGCCGCCACGGCCCATCGGCTCGTCCCTCATACGTGGTGGTCAATTGAACCCCCTCTGGTGGGGTCCTTGTCGGGTGCGTACGGGCGCGCAAGCGCGCGGGCGCGAAATATCTAACGGCCTCCACGCTTGCGAAAGGGGCAAATCGCTTTTTCTCGCGGAAAACCAGCGAGGTGAACGCGCGGTTTGCGCTAGTCCTGCTCAGGCCCCCTACCCCCCCGGTGTGTGTGGGTAGTCGCCCGTGGTAAAGCTGCCGCGCCGCCGCCACCCACCGCAGGAGGCAACGGAGACGGACGGCACGGCCCTCGCTGTGCTCGCGCGCGAGCGAAGATGAAAGGTGATGGTCATCGTCGTGCTCAGCGATTGACACGTGGAACGTCGGCGGCCACGGCTCCGGTGCTCGCCGTGCTCGCTTGCGTGATGTGCTCATGCCGCCCGCTCCAAGTTGAGCCGCCCAGCAGGGTACGTCTTTGAGCGCGCCGGTAGGTAGTGCCTGCCGCTGCTTGTTCTGCTGCGCTGCAACGGGATCGGCTTGCCGAGGACGGTAATCGAGAGCGTGCTCACTGCGTGTTCTCCACCGGGTGCCGTCCGTGCCCACCGGCTGTTGCCCTTAGGGACTCCCCTGCGGTCATTGCTGGCCTCGAACGCCCGTGACCCGTACGAGGGATGGATCGACTGCGATGACCCTCAGGATGCGTGCTTCCGCTGCGTGCCAGCAGTCGACCTCCAGCGGGTCTTCCTCGGCGGCTGGTAGGGGTTCGACTGCGTATACACAGGCAGGGGAGTTAGCGAAGCGGGAGTAGGCCTCCGCATAGAGGTATGCCGTCTTGAAGCCGTGGAGTCCCGATGCGAGATGAACGCGATCGGGTCGACGGTTGCGCTCGTGTCGCTCGGCGCGTGCTCGCACTCCGGTGCGGGTTTGCGGCAGCACGAGGCCGCCGCGTAGAAGACCGGAGCGGCCACCGTGGTAGTACGCAGTCTCGTCGAGCGTCTCACCGAAGACGGCCATCACCATGCGCTCTCGGAGCGAGATAGCCGCCGCCATCGTGTCAGGGCAACGAGTCACGCGGATGCCTCGCATCTCGGTCCCGTGGTGCGTGCGGCGGTGTCGATGAATTGGCGCTCAAGCTTGAGCTCTCGTGTCACGGTCTCCGACCTCCGCCGTCGCGGACCCAGGCATCCAACTCGGACCTGCGGGCGATCAGACTAGATCCGTCCCGCTGGACCGGGATGCGCCCAGCCGACGTGAGTGCGTAGACACGGCTTCGCGGAGCGTCGATGTAGTCGGCAATCTTCTCGGCGCCGCGCAACCAGCCGTCGGCAGCGGGCTGCTTGCTGGCGAGTCGTGGGGCTAGACGCTCGGCGAGCCTGTCGAGTGCGGGCTCGTCGAATGCGTCGAGCAGAGCGAGAGCGAGTGTCGTGCTCATGCTCTTGACCTCAGTATCGATCCCACGTTGGGTGTCGATGCGCGGCAGCGGCGAGCGGTCTCCGGTTTCGCTGGCGGTGTCAAGTCAAGGTCGAACGGAAGCGCTGGCATTGCCAGTGATGGGACAGTGCCGTTACTACTTGCGACACACTCCCTATCTGTGCGCTGTATGTCGTATATGTCGTGTGTGTCGTGAGTGTGTGTGCTTGTAGTCCCGACACTCCCGACACTCCCGACACTATTTACACATGGCGCCTCTGTGTCGGCAGTAGTGGGCCAGCGCCATTCGACGGCCGCTTGAAACTCACGGGCGCGCCGCCGTTCGAGCCCAAGTCGCTTGACCGCTCGCTGCACGGTGCGATCATTGATCTGCTCGCGGGCGCAGGTTTCGTACACCACCTTGGCGAGATGCCAGGCACCATCGTTCGGAATCAACGCTCGGATGATCTCTGAGGCATCACCAACACTCGTCGGACCGGCCGGACGGGTGCCAGCCTCGATCAGCTCGTCGACGGTGATATCGCCATCGACGAATCCCGTGGCCTTGGGCACGCTGAAGGAGTGGCCGTTCGCATCGAAGCGGTGCGTGACGATCTCAAACTCGACAGCCGGCGGGTTGACAGACAAGTTGCCCTTGCCGCGGACGAGAACCCGGCGGGAATCATCCTCTGGGTGCTCGGCGAGTAGCAGGCTTGAGCGGCTGATTGCGTTGAAGCCTGAGGCGCCCGATACGAGTTGGCGAAAGCTGTCCGCCTTCTTGTTTGGATGTAGCGAACCGAGGACCACAATGTCCTTCTCTGAGCCGAGCCAGCGCCAGGGCTGGAGGCCTTCACGCAGCTCGCGGTTACGCCAGTCGTTGACGGCACCGATGTTGTCGGACATCTGGTCGCAGAAAACGATGCGAAGCTGCTCCAGCTCCACGGCGAGCGCGAGCTTGTCCCGGTCCTCCTTACCGGTGATAACGCCACCGTCAGGGCGCTCGAGAAGGCGCACGCGACTGAGATCAGCCCCTGCCGCGTGCAGGCGTGGTACCCACACATCGTTGAAGGAGTCCTCCAGCGCGATTATCCCGACGTTCGCCGGGGTCCCGTATAGGTCACCAGGCAGCCGGCCGAGTGACCACATGGCGATGAGCCATGTTATCAGCGTCCCCTTTCCTACGCCCTCGTTCCCGAGCAGCAGGTTCAGGTAGCCGATAACGATGCGCTGCGCCCAGGCGAATCGTGGCGGCCGTGCGAGGGTGAGATCGGGCGTCTGGATGCGAAGCCCTGACGGATGCGCCGGCTCGGCCGGCTCCGTTTGCTGCTCCTTCTCACCTGTATCCAACAAAAAGCAGGTGAGATCGTCCAGACTTCCACCGGCGGTGAGCAGGTCGGTCACGTCCTTATGCGGCGCCGGCGACTCCGTGATCGTCACCGTCGAAGCGATCCCGTCTAGTGCATTGGCGATATCCAGCGCGTGCTTGCGCCCGGGATCGTCTTTGTCAGCGACGATCACAACGTCTGCGCCGCGCAGCGTCTCGCTGTACTCGACCCTCCACTTGCCGGCGCCGCCGCTGTTGCAGGTGGCGACGAGGCCGATCTTCTTCGAGGGATTCGACATCCCGCTCGCCCTCGACCGCGTAGATCGTCTTGCCGGCCTTCGTTGCCTCAATGACGGCTGGGAGCCGGTAGAGGACACGTCGGACTTTGCCGAGGCTCCAAATCCAAGCCCCGTTCTCGTCCGGGCGGCGTTGCCGGAAGTCCTTCGGCGCAAAGCGCACCACCTCGTACTGCAGCTCACCATTCTCGTCTACGTAGCCGTAGGTGGCGACGACCTCCCGATGGCCGTTGCCCGCCTCGCGTGCCTCGTAGAGATCAGCGGCCGTCAGGCTCAGCGCCGCGAGGATGTCATCGATCGAGCAGCCGGCGTGGCAGTGCAAAAGGACGCGGCCATCGTCCCCCTCGGTTACGCTTAGCGACGCCCGTCGATCGTCATGTGCCGGGCAGGTCCAGTCCCGAGCCTGCCTGCGACAATCGGCGGCCCCCAGAGCGGCGGCGACGCGATCGAGGGCACTCATACGGCCTCGATCTGGAGGGCCACATGCGAGAAAGGTGTCCCCTTTTGGGGCGACCTTTCACCCTTCAGCGGGTGGTTGTAGTCACACGTCCACGGTCCCGAAGAGTGCCGCCAGCGATACTGGCAGCGGCGCGGGTCCGGACACACAGACACGGGTGCAGTCACGAGCCCGTCCGACCGCGAAACGGAAAGGCAGCCTCAAGCGGTACACCGAGAGCCCCAGCGAGCGCCTGGGCCGTGGCCAACTGGGGCCTATGATGCTCCATCTCCAGCCGAGCGATCTGGCGGACGGAGACACCCGACGCTGCGGCGAGCGTTTTGCGCGTGTGGCCGGAGAGCATGCGCACCCGCTGTAGGTGCCCAGGTGGTCGCGGCGTCTGATCTATCTGCTCTAGTTCGGCCGGTGGAGTCCTCATCCGGACAAAAACTAGAGGGCCCGATACCATTGAAAGCGGACAATAATTCGCCAGGGCGTGGGCGCCCGTCGAACTGTGAAGGACGAGCGACGGTGCGCGACATGCAGCGGTTCCTGATGCTCCTACGTCGTTACGCTCGCGCGCGAGATCACCGCGGCAAACGGCTCACCCGGCTTGCCGTTGCTTATGGAATCTGGCACGAATACGACGCGATGCAACAGCAAACCCCGCCAGCGCGGAGGCACGAACTTCCGCAGTGCCCTGTCCCACCGATCGACTACAACGACCAGCGGCTTAGGGAGGTGCGAGCCAATGTTCAGGGTCCGCCAAGTAAGAGCGGCGGCATATCCGACAGCGACACCACGGGACTCAAGCAAGCGGCTCCGGGCTACCTTCGCCTGCTACTCCGCCGCGACCCGACGGACGCCGAGGTTGCGGCCGAGGTTGCAGAGCGCTATGCCCCAGAACGTCGCGAAGGTGCACCTGCGAACGTTGAAAAGAAGATGGGCCGCCTGGTGAAAGAAGCTAAGACATACGAGTACGTGCACCTAGGCAACGAGCACCTGACGGGCCGCGCCCCGTTGCCCGAGCCGCGCCGCGATAAGCCACGGCGATAAGCGGACCACTATGGCCCCGACGCCCACAGCAGTCTCGCGGCGAGCCCTGGCACTATCGCGCTCGGGAAAGACCCGTCAGGCGTAGACAAGCTCGGCACCGGCGGTCGTCGCGACCGGCTCCGGGTGCAAAGTGCTGAGACTTACAGTGGGCGACTCGGCCCCTGTATCTCCAGCTAGACGCCAGCGAGATACGGCGAGGCTGCAGGCTCGGCGTCTGGATCAGCGGCCTAGAAACGGATTGCGGCCTTCAATGCACCTGTCGGCGACGATCTCGTCCCAATCCTCCTCGGACAGGGGGCAATCCACTAGGTCCCAGAACTCTGCGAGCTGCAGGCAACACTGGTTGGCCATCAGCTTCCCAAGATGGTCGTTGATCTCTGCGGAGCTATGCGAGATCCGCGTGACTAGCGTCGTAACGCCGTCCACACGCTTTCGGAACATGTGGTGGTGCTTCTCGTCGCGCTCCATGCCCTTTGCTTCGAGCACGGCCGCGACTTCGGTTGCTCGCCGTGTAGCCATCCCTTGCTTGTCTAGGAGCGCTGCAGATACCTCAACTGCTCCTGGAGGGCTGGGGAGAGGTCCTCCTGGGCTTCGAGTACGTCGCGATGCTCCTTGTTCGCTAGCCCGAGATCTTCCACGGCCTCGATCGGCGAACCGCCCGTACCAAAGATCCCTGTGGTCGGATCAGAAACAGCGAAGACCGAGCTGCCATCCTCCGTGCGGCTCGTCTCGACCTTCAGCGACTCGCGGGCGGGAGCCTCATAGTCTGCTTCTGACCCCTCCGGTCGAGCTTCGACGGTCATAGTCGACGGCGACACCGCTACAACGCCTGTTGTGTATGCGCTCATGGACCGTTCTCCTCGTCTCCTGGCCGTTTCAGCCTGCCGTAAGCCTCTTCGTACTGTCCCAGGTTTTGGTTGAGCGCGCGCAACAGGTCGAAGACGAGTGTTGGCGGAATCCTCACTCGGGAAACAACTTGTGCTGCCATCGCATCTGGACCGCTTGAATACGGCATGTTGACGCAGAAGTCGATCGCGAAGTCGTACGGCGTGCTCCACACGCTCACCACATTTGCGTAGTGGCCAGCGACCTTGTCAGGCGGGACGCTGAGGTGGACCTGGGGCTCGGGCTCGGACGACATGCTCGTTGGTAGCCCCTAGCCGGTCCCCGAGGGTTCGGCGGCATCCGGGAAGGGACCGAGCATCAGTCTACCGGGCTTTGAAGGAGTTCTGCAAGCCACGGACGAAAGCCCCAACCCCACGAAGGCAGAAAAAAACCGAGGGGTCATCGTTGGGGGCGTGTTGCCCCAAGCGTTGCCCCAAGGCCTATTTTGGAGGATGTAAGCAGCTCCTTAACTCAAGAATCCCGTACAGTTGCAAGGGATCCGATAGTGGGCCCGCCAGGACTCGAACCTGGGACCAACCGATTATGAGTCGGCGGCTCTAACCAACTGAGCTACGGGCCCGTGTCGTGCCGGAGCGCGACCTTTCAGAAGCTACCAGCGCGAGACCCGCATGCGCCGCGGCGACCTGGGATGGTTTGATTCACCGGTCAACCAACGAGAGGAGCGGCAATGGCTCAGCGTGCAGCGATCGTCACGGGGGCATCGAGCGGGATTGGATTGGCGATTGCGCGGATGCTTGGCGAAGAAGGCTTCGGCGTCACCATGGCCGCCCGGCGGCCCGAGAAGCTCCAGACGGCCGTCGATGGCCTTGCCGGCGAGGGCTTCGACGTCCACGGCGTCCCCGCCGCCCTTTCCGAGGAGGCTGAGATCCAGAAGGTCGTCGCCGCCCACGCGGAGCGCTACTCGCGACTCGACGTACTCGTCAACAACGCCGGCGTCGGCATCGGCGCGCCCGTCGCCGACATCCTCACCAAGCACCTCGACATGCAGCTCTCCGTCAACCTGCGCTCGATCGTTCTCTTCTATCGGGAGTGCCTATCCATGCTCAAGGAAGCCGGCGCCGAGCACTCCAATGCGCTGGTCGTCAACACCTCCTCCATCTCGGGCAAGCGCGCCGAGGCGTGGCTTTCGGTCTACTCCGCCACCAAGCACGGCGTCGTTGGCTGGACAGAAGCCATGAACAAGGAGCTCGGCTCCCAGGGCATCAAGTCCACGGCGCTCTGCCCCGCCTTCGTCGACACTCCCATGACGGACTTCGCCAAGGGCCAGGTCCCCGCGAAGGACATGATCCGCCCCGAGGACATCGCCGAGTCCGTGCGCTTCCTCCTCCGCCTCACGCCCGCCTGCGTCGTTCCTGAGATGATGTTCGTGCGCCCAGGCGACGCCCTCTGACACCAACAAGAAGAGCCCTCGTCCCGGCGCATGGGCGCGGCGACCGGCGACACAGGCCGCCTGCGGGCGCATGCGTCATTGTCTCCCACCCCTACCCAGCCATCCCAACCACCACAGCCCGTCTTCGCTGCCATTCCGGTCCAGCTGAAAGGAACACCACATGAAGCTAGGCGTCCACATCGGCTATTGGGGCCTCGGCCTCAGCTCTCAGGATCAGCTCGACATCGTCCAGGAAGCCGAGAAGCTCGGTTATGACTCCGTCTGGGCAGCCGAGGCCTACGGCTCTGACACGGCCACCGTGCTCGCCTGGCTCGCGGGCCAAACATCGAAGATTCGGCTCGGCTCAGGAATCTTCCAGATGCCCGCTCGTTCCCCCGCCATGACGGCGATGACCGCCGCCACGATCGATCAGCTCTCAGGCGGGCGCATGATCCTCGGGATCGGCTCCTCCGGCCCACAGGTCGCCGAGGGCTGGCACGGTCAACGCTTTGGCCAGCAGCTCCAACGTACACGCGAGTACGTCGCCGTCGTCCGCAAGGCGCTTGCCCGCGAACGCCTGGAGTTTCATGGCGAGACGCTTGAGCTCCCGCTCCCAGACGGGCCGGGCAAGGCCCTCAAGCTCACAATCTCCCCCGTCCAGGAGACCATCCCTGTCTATCTCGCTGCGATCGGCCCCAAGAACACCGCCCTCGCCGGAGAGATCGCCGAAGGGTGGATTCCCACGCTCTTCTCGCCCGAGCACGTCTCCGAGTTGCGCCCCCTACTACAAGAAGGCGCCGACCGCGCGGGACGCTCGCTCGACGGGTTCGACATCGCCCCCACCGTCAACGTCTTCATCACCGACGACCTCCCCCTTGCCCGCGACGCCATGCGCCCGTTCGTCGCCCTCTACGTCGGCGGCATGGGCTCGCGCAAGCAGAACTTCTACAACAACCTCGTCTGCCGCTACGGCTTCCAGGACGAGGCCAAAAAGATCCAGGATCTCTACCTCGAAGGCAAGCGCGAGGAGGCCATGGCCGCGATCCCCGACGCCTTGATCGACACCGTCTCCCTGTGTGGCCCCAAGGATGTCGTGCTCGAGCGTCTCTCCGTCTATCGCGACGCCGGCGTCGGCACGCTCGGGATCACCCCCATCGCCTTCACCAAGGACGACCGCCTCGAGCAGCTGCGCCTCGTCGCCGAGCTCGCCGGCTAGACCCCTCGCCTCGCCCCTCCCACGTCACTCCACCGTGTTCGTCTCCCCCGCTGAGCTCGCCCCACCGGACGGTCTCTCCCTACCTCCCTCCCCACCGCTGCGCCTGCTGCTCGGCGCCTTCGGCGATCCCGGCCACGCCTTCCCCATGATCGCGCTCGGGCGCGCGCTCTCCGCTCGCGGCCACGACGTCACGCTGCAGACCTGGGAGCGTTGGCACGCCCCCGTCGAGGCCGAGGGGCTCACATTCACGCCTGCCCCCGAGTACTCCGCGTTTCCTATCGGCGACTCCCCGCTCGACTTCTACGAGGCCGTCGTCTACGCCACGCGCGACACGCTCCCGCTCGTGCGAGACCTTCAACCAGACGTGGTCGTCCACGACATCCTCACGCTCGGCCCCTCGCTCGCGGGTGAGCTAGTCGGCATCCCGCGCGCCACGCTCGTCCCCCACGTCTTCCCTGAGGCCGGCCCCGGCTTTCCGATCTACTCGTTCGGGGCCCGTCTCCCCCGCACCGCTCTCGGCCGATCGTTCTGGGAGCGTGCCCACCTTCCTGTACGCCGAGGCCTCCAGAGTGGGCGCCTGGCTCTGAATCGCACCCGCTCCCAGGTCGGCCTGCCTCCCCTGTCCCATGTCCACGGCGGCACCTCCCGCGAGCTTGCGCTCGTCGCCAGCTTCCCCCAACTCGAGTACCCGCGCCCCTGGCCCTCCCACGCCCACGTCGTCGGGCCGCTCATGTGGGAGCCCCCTTTCGAGGAGGTCGCTCTTCCCCCTGGCGAGGATCCGCTCGTTCTCATCGCCCCCTCGACCTCCCAGGACCCCGACCATCGCCTCCTCCACGTAGCCCTTCACGGGCTCGCCGATGCCCCGGTGCGGGTGCTCGCCACTTGGAACCGCCGGCTCCCCTCCCGTGCGCTGCCCGTCCCCTCCAATGCCCGTCTCGTCGACTGGGTCTCCTACGCGCGCACGATGCCCTCCTGCGACGCCGTCGTCTGCCACGCCGGCCACGGCACGCTCGTGCGCGCCCTCGCCTCCGGCTGTGCCGTCGTCGCCTGTCCCGTCGCCGGCGACATGAACGAGAATGCCGCCCGCGTCGCCTGGGCCGGTGCCGGCGTGCGTCTCCCCCGTCGCTTCATCTCACCCCGGCCTCTGCGCCAGGCGGTCGAACATGCCCTCTTCGAGCCTTCGATCCGTGCTCATGCGCGGGACTTGGCCATTTGGGCCTCTACCCACGACCCGGGCTCTCACGCCGCGACGCTCATAGAGGAGCTTGCGTCAAAAGACTCTGGGGGTGGGACTCGAACCCACAACCCTTCGGTTAACAGCCGAATGCTCTGCCAATTGAGCTACCCCAGACCGTGAAGCTCCGGCTACTTTACTAAGCGTCCCTCTTGGCGGCCCTATGCGACGCCTTCCGCGCCAGTCTCCGCCAGAGCCCGCTCCTGAGCCCGGTCGAACTCCTGCTTGACCTCGCCTCGCATCCGCGCGAGGTCGCTCACCTCGCCTATCCCCTGTGCGCGCGCGGTGTGAATACGGCGGTCGATCCACGCGAGCTGGAGCTGGAGCTGCTGGACCTCGAGCATCGGGGGCTTGGTCTTGCGCTGGGAAACGGGCCAACGCCCCGCTTCGACCGTCAGCTCTGCCAGCAGGCTCACCAGCTCGCGGTCCTCGGCGTCCACCCCCTTCAAGGGCTCCCCGAGGTGCCCATTCTTCAGGTGCTCGGCCGCGCGACGCAAGAGATCGCTCGTGAACACTCCCTGGAGGTCCACCTCCCCCAGCGAGCGCTCGCCGTGCTCCGGCGCGGCGATGCACAGCGCCAGGAACGCTCGCTCGGTGTCCTCGCGTGCCGAGAGCACCCTGCTCGCTCGCGACGCCTCGCCCACCCCCCCAGCCGCTCGGCCCGCGCCGCGATCGACTCGCGACGATCCATCTCCTCGGCCCTGGCCGTCCGTCCGGGGTCGCTCGCTCGATCGAGCCTGCCCGCCGCTCGATGACAGCAGCGTCTCGGCCAGACCCTCGCTCAACCCGAGCCTCCCCGACACCAGCCGCGTCAGCTCCATCCGCATGGCGCTCGGCGGAAGTGTCGCGAACACGGGTCGCAGGTCCCCCACCATCCCGTCGCGGCCCTCAGGGCTCGAATCGTCCCCGCTTGCGAGCACTCGCTCGACGCGGAAGCGCACGAACGGGACGGCGCTTCCCACCGCCTCTTTCATCCCCTGGGGCCCCTCCCGTTGTACAAACTCCGCGGGGTCGGCTCCCGCCGGGAGCTCCACCACGCGCAGCTCCAGCTTGCGCTTCGCCGCCAGCCGGGCGGCCTTCAACATCGCCTCCTGCCCGGCGCTGTCGGCGTCCAACGCGAGCAGTACCGTCTGCGCGAGCCGCCCTAGCTCTCCCACCTGCTCATCCGTCAGCGCCGTCCCCATCAACCCCACAGAGTTCTTGAAGCCGGCTTGGTGAAGGGCGATCACGTCGGTGTATCCCTCGCACACGATCACCTCCCCCGCCTTCGTCGCCGCCGCACGGGCCAGATCGGCACCGTAGAGATGGCGTCCCTTGTGGTAGACGTCGTTGTCGGAGGTGTTCAGATACTTCGGCTTCTGCTCCTCGCGCATCGCTCGCGCACCGAAGCCGAGCACACGGCCCCTGAGGTCGACGAGCGGGAACATGATCCGACCACGGAAGCGGTCGTAGGGGCGCCCATTCTCCTGGGAGCGCTGCGCCAAGCCGGTCTCATACAGCTCACGCTCGGAGAACCCCCCGTGACGAGAGGCGAGCAGCACACGGTCCCACGCGCTCGGCGCATACCCAACCCGGAACGCACGCAGAGCCTCCTCACTCAGGCCACGCCCATGCAGATAGTCGCGCGCGCGCCCGGCCTCAGTGGACTCCCACAGGTAGCGCTCGTAGTAGGCGGTCGTGCGGGCCAGCAGCTCGAGCAATCGCTCGCGCTTGGCTCGGCGCTCGGCCTCGCGAGGGTCCTCTCGCTCGAGCTCGAGCTCGATCCCATAGCGGTCGGCCAGCAGCTCCAAGGCCCCCCTGAAGTCCACCCCCTCCGTCTCCTGCACGAACGTGAACACGTCCCCCGAGGCCTGGCATCCGAAGCAGTAGTAGACCTTCTCCGCCGGGTCGATCCCGAACGACGGGGTGCGCTCATCGTGGAATGGGCACAACCCCTCGTAGGAGCGCGGGCCCGCCCGCCGCAACTCCGTGCGCGTGGACACCAGCTCGACGAAATCCACCGCGTCGCGCACGCGGTCCCTGCTGTCGCTGGTGTAGAGAGCCATCGCGGGCTACGCTAGCCACTCGGCGCTCCCGCCGCGGGCCGGGCTAGCCGCCGGGCGCCTCAGCGGGCGAACGCCCGTGGCACTTCCAGGTCGGTGTACTCGCGGATGCAGTAGCGGTCGGTCATCCCCGCCAGATAGTCCGTCACCCGCTGGGCCAGCTCCTGTCCCTCCGGACGCCCCTGCTCTGAGGGCTCGCCCTCGCGCGAGTCCGCTCGCTGCGAGGCCGGCAGCAGCTCGGGATGCTCCACATAGTGCTCGAACAGCCGCCTCACCACATTCGCGATGCGGGCGTGCTCGGCGCGTACCGCCGGGCCGAGATACACCCGTTCGAACATGAACTTGCGCAGCTCCGCCATCGCCGGCCCCGCCGTCGGTCCCTGCACTATGTCCCCGCTTTCGCCTGAGTGCTCCACCATGTCGTGGACGAGCGCGTCGATCCGCTCGGACCCGCTCTGCCCGAGCACGGCAATCGGATCGGAGGGCAGCTCCTGCTCGTGGAGCAGTCCTGCCCGCACAGCGTCGTCGATGTCGTGGTTTATGTATGCCACCCGGTCGATCACGCGCACGATCCGTCCCTCGAGCGTCCGCGGAAGCGGCGCGCGACTGGAATGGCATGCGATCCCTTCGCGCACCTGCCCGGTCAGGTCAATGGTGGGGCGTCCGTTTCGATCGCGATCCGGATGGCGGCACGGCGCTGGGCCTGGAAGCCGCGCACGCGCGAGCCCGGGTGGCCCACGCCGGCGGCGACGCGTCGGGTCGGCGGATCCTCGATTCACTGGTGGCCGCGGTGCGCAGGCCAGCCGTCGATCGCCGTGATCGAGGGCTTTCGTGCCACCGACCTCGCGCTCGGTGAGGACGGTGTGGTTGGCCTGTACGGTATCCAGGACGGTCGATCGCGGCTCCTGGCTGCGCGGGCCGTCGTGCTGGCGACCGGCGGAATTGGCGGACTCTATGCGGCGACGACCAACCCGCTGGGCGCGGTCGGCAGCGGCCTGACGCTCGCCGCGCGGGCCGGGGCGGTCCTGCGCGACCTGGAGTTCGTCCAGTTCCATCCGACCGCGCTGGCGTTGGGCGCCGATCCGATGCCGCTGGCCACGGAGGCGATCCGGGGCGAAGGCGCCATCCTGGTCGACGGCCGCGGCGAGCGCTTCATGGCCGACGTGCCCGGCGCCGAGCTGGCACCCAGGGACGTGGTCGCCCGCGCCATCTGGCGGCAGATCGCCGCGGGGCAAGAAGTGTTTCTCGATGCCCGGATCGCGCTCGGCGGCCGTTTCGCGCGGCGCTTCCCGACCGTCACCGCGATCTGTCACGCCGCCGGGCTCGATCCGGCCCGGCAGCCGATCCCGGTCCGGCCGGCGGCTCACTACCACATGGGCGGGGTGGCGGTGACGGCGAGCGGCCGGACGACCGTCCCCGGCTTGTGGGCCTGCGGCGAGGTCGCCGCTACCGGACTTCACGGCGCCAATCGGCTCGCGAGCAACTCCCTGCTCGAGGCCGTCGCATTTGCAGGCTGGGTGGCTGCCGACCTGAAAGGCGAGGTGTGGAGACCCCGGGCTCGGCCGCCGGCGCAGTCACGCGAGGGCGAGCGTCGACCGACCGCTCGCAGTGGCGTTCGGCGAGGCCGACATGCAGGTCCGGCGTCTGATGGATGCGGCCGTCGGCGTGGTCCGCACCGGGGCGTCCCTGGAGCAGGCGGTCGTCACGTTGGGCCGGCTCGCGTCCGGAAGGAGCCGGGGCGAGCCAGGGCGGGATGCGGCGAGTGCTGCCCTGCTGATCGCGGCGGCGGCCTTGCAGCGGACGGAAAGTCGCGGTGCGCATCATCGGCGCGACCACCCCGACACCGCCTCCGAGTGGGCGCGGCCGACATGGATGACGTTGGCGGATGCCGGCACCCTGGCCGCCGCCCTCGATCCCGATCATGACACGGCGAGTGCCGCATGATGCTTCAAGTCGAGCCCGTTCCGACCCTGCTCGTCGAGCCGATCGTACGGGCGGCCTTGCTGGAGGATCTCGGCCGCGCGGGCGACATCACGAGCGCAGCACTGCTGCCGCAGGATGCTCGTTGCGCCGGTGGCATCGTCGCCCGCGAGCCCGGCACGATCGCCGGAACCGAGGCGGCAGCGCTCGCCTTTCGCCTGCTCGACCCGGCCATCCGGGTCACGATCCGCATACCGGATGGTGCCGCGGTCGAGCCCGGTGCCGTGGTCATGCGGGTCGAAGGACCGGCGCGGGCGGTCCTCGCGGCCGAGCGCGTGGCGCTCAACCTCTTGTGTCACCTGTCGGGGATCGCCACCGCGACCGCCGAGCTGGTCCGCGCCGCGCGTCCCCACCCGGCACGGATCAGCTGCACGCGCAAGACCACGCCCAACCTGCGCTCGCTCGAGAAGCACGCCGTACGCGCCGGCGGCGGCGTCAACCATCGCTTCGGCCTCGATGACGGCGTGCTGATCAAGGACAACCACATCGCCCTTGCCGGCGGCGTGCGCGAGGCGATCGTCCGCGCGCGGCGAGCGGTCGGCCACATGGTCAAGCTCGAGTGCGAGGTCGAGGACCTGGTGCAGCTGGGCGAGGCGCTGGATGCCGGTGTCGACGCCGTTCTGCTCGACAACATGACGCCGGCCATGCTGCGCGAGGCGGTGCAGGTGATCGGTGGGCGCGCGATCTCCGAGGCCTCCGGCCGGATCACGGTGGAGACCGTCAAGGCCGTCGCCGCGACGGGGGTCGACCTGATCTCGGTCGGCTGGATCACCCATAGCGCGCCGATCCTGGACCTGGGGCTCGACATCGACGCGGGCTGAGCGTCGATCAGCCGGCGGCCGTACCGGGTGCCGTAGCGGGCCGACGGATGAACGTGCCGTCGCGCAGCTCGGCCACCGCCTGCTCGATCTCGGCCTGGGTGTTCATGACGATCGGGCCGTACCAGGCGACCGGCTCGCGGATCGGCTTGCCGGACACCAGCAGGAAGCGGATGCCCTCCTCGCCGGCCTGGACGGTGACCTCGTCGCCGCGGTCGAACAGGACCAGCGAGCGGTTGCCGGTCTGCTCGCGGATCAGGATCTCCTGGCCGTCGACCTCCTTCTCGGTCAGCACGCCATGCGGCCGCGACGCGTCGGCGAAGGTGCCGGAGCCGGCGAACACGTAGGCGAAGGCGCTGCGCTCGGTCTCGACCGGCAGCGTCTTGCGCTCGCCCGGCGGCACCGAGACGTCGAGGTAGCGCGGGTCGGCGGCGATGCCGTCGACCGGGCCGCGCTTGCCCCAGAACTCGCCGCAGACGATCCGCACCACCGTGCCGTCGTCGTCGGTGACCTCGGGGATGTCGGCGCCCTTCACGTCCTGGTAGCGGGGTGCGGTCATCTTCAAGGACGAGGGCAGGTTGGCCCAGAGCTGGAAGCCGTGCATGCGCCCGTGCGCGTCGCCGTGCGGCATCTCCTGATGCAGGATGCCCCGGCCGGCGGTCATCCATTGGACATCGCCGGCGCCAAGCGCACCCCGGTTGCCCAGGCTGTCGGCATGGTCGACGGTCCCCGCCAGGACGTAGGTGATGGTCTCGATGCCGCGATGGGGGTGCCAGGGAAAGCCGGCCTCGTAGTCGCCGGGCCGGTCGTTGCGGAAATCGTCGAGCAGCAGGAACGGGTCGTGCTCGCCCGGGTCGCCGAAGCCGAAGGCGCGCCGGAGCTTCACACCCGCACCCTCCATGGTCGGGCGCGATTCAAGGATCCGCTTCACCGGGCGAATGGACATGGTCGGGCGTGCCTCGAGGGTTGCTGCGTGCGCCAGATGTGAGGTGGACGATGCAGAAGGTCCAGGCCCGACGACATCCGGTGCGCAGCGTCAGCCACGCTTTCCGCTTGCCTCGCGACCAACAGCGGGTATATACCCACTTCATGGCTGGGGAATGCTATTGTGCCGCGCTCCGGACCGCCGCCCGCAAGGCGACGGCGATCTATGATGCCGCCTTGGCGCCGGCCGGCGTCAACCTCGCGCAGTATCGGTTGCTGCGGATCATCGCTCGCGCGGCGCCCGTGTCGCTGACCGAGCTGGGGCGGATGACCGAGCTCGATCGGTCCACCATCGGCCGCAACGTCCGGCTGCTGCAGCGCATGGGGCTGGTGCGGATCGCGCCGGGCACCGACCAGCGCGAGGCGACCGTGGTACTCGAGGAGGCCGGCTCCCGCGTGCTGCGGGAGGGCGGCCCCTTGTGGGAGGAAGCGCAACGCCGGATCGAGTCCAGCCTCGGCCGGGAGCCGGCAGCCCAGTTGCGGACACTGCTGCAGTCGCTTTGAACTTTGGCCAAATACGGGTATCTACCCGATTCCGAGGACCTGAATGATGCTTTCCACGCGCCTGTCGGCCTATCTCGCGACGAGGGACACCCACTATGGCTGGGTGGTGGTCGCGACCACCTTCCTGACCATGCTGGCCACGGCGGGTGCTCTGGGTGCCCCCGGGGTGATGATCGTGCCCCTGCAGCGCGAGTTCGGCTGGCAGAACGCCGACATCTCGTTCGCCTTGGCGATCCGGCTCGTGCTGTTCGGCCTGATCGGGCCGTTCGCGGCCGCGTTCATGAACCGCTTCGGCATCCGGCGCGTGGTCACCGCCGCCCTGCTCCTGATCATGGCCGGCCTCGCGGGCTCGTTCGTCATGACCGAGGTGTGGCAGCTCGTTCTGCTCTGGGGGATCGTGGTCGGCGTCGGCAGCGGCATGATCGCCCTGGTGCTGGGTGCCACCGTGGCCACACGCTGGTTCTCCGCGCGGCGCGGCCTGGTCGTGGGCATGCTGACCGCCAGCACCGCCACCGGGCAGCTCGTCTTCCTGCCGCTGATGGCCGGGCTGACCGAGCGCTATGGCTGGCGCATCGCGCTCTGCCTCGTGATCGCTGCGCTGCTGACGGCCATGCTGCTCGTGCTCGCCCTCATGCGCGACCGCCCCTCGGATCTCGGACTGCCGCGCTTCGGCGAGGCGGCGCCTGCGCCGGCACCGCTGCAGGAGCATGGCCTGTGGACGCTGCTGCTGTCGCCGCTCCGGGCCTTGCGCGAGGCGGCGGGTAGCGCGGACCTTCTGGGTCCTGTTCGCCACCTTCTTCGTCTGCGGCCTGAGCACCAACGGCCTGATCCAGACGCATTGGGTCACCCTGTGCGGCGATTTCGGCGTGGCGCCGGTGGGTGCGGCCGGCATGCTCGCGGCCATCGGCGTGTTCGACTTCGTCGGCACCATCCTCTCGGGCTGGCTGTCCGACCGCTACGACAATCGCTGGCTGCTGTTCTGGTATTATGGATTGCGCGGGCTATCGCTGATCTGGCTGCCCTTCACCGAGTTCTCGCTCGTCGGGCTCTCCCTGTTCGCCGTGTTCTACGGCCTGGACTGGGTCGCGACCGTGCCGCCGACGGTCAGGATGACGGCCGACCGGTTCGGCGCCGAGCGCGCCAACCTCACCTTCGGCTGGATCTTCGCCGGCCACCAGCTGGGCGCCGCCACCGCGGCCTACGGCGCCGGCGCCACGCGCGACGGCTTCGCCACCTATCTGCCCGCCCTCTACGCGGCAGGCGCGTTCTGCATCGTGGCGGCGTTCCTGGTGCTGACCATCAGCCGCAAGCTGCCGACGGTGCTGACCGTCGACGCCCAGGACGCGGCGGCAGCGCGCCCCGGATCGCCCGCGTTCGCCGACTGATCGACACATGCCGCGCGGAGGCTCCACGACTCTCGGCAAGAATTCGCTTGCCTGCAAGATATCTGCATGCGAGCGATCACCCATGGACCGTATCGACGACTGCATCAGCTTTCTCAGCGGCAAGGCCGCCCAAGCCGTCGCGCGACTGACGCGGGATCGGCTGTCGAACCATGGCGTGACGCCGGTCCAGTATGCGGTGCTCGAGGTCCTGTGGGAGCGGGATGGGCAGAGCGCGGCCGAGATCGGCAGCCGGCTGGTGCTCGACAGCGCCACCATCACCGGAGTGCTCGACCGCATCGAGAAGCTGGGCCTGATCGCGCGCGGTGCCGACACCGACGACCGCCGCGTGAATCGGATCACGCTGACACCGGCGGGTCGCGCGCGGCAGGCATCGCTGCAGCCCGTCATGGACGCGATCAACGCCGAGGTGGCCGAGCGGCTGGGTGCGGATGCGCCGGAACTGTGGCGGCTGCTGCGCAGGCTGGCCGCCATCCCGACCGCAGGCAAGGAGCCATGATGTTCGACACGAAGATCGCGATCGTGGTCCGCGAGGATCTGCCGACCTGGCAGAAGCTCAACGTGACGGCGTTCCTGATGAGCGGGGTGGTCGGCGCCGCTCCGGAGATCATCGGCGAGCCCTACCGGGACGCGGCGGGCAATCTCTACAGCAGCCTGTCCAGACAGCCCGTGATCGTGCTCACCGCCGACCAGCCGACCATCGGGGCGATCCACCGCCGCGCGCTCGAGCGCGGCGTCCGGCACGCGCTGTACATCGAGGAGATGTTCGCGACCGGGCACGACGCGGCCAATCGCACCGTCTTCGCGGAGCACACGCCGGAGACGGCCAAGGTGGTCGGGCTGGCGCTGCGCGAGGAGAGGAAGCTGGTCGACAAGATCACCAAGGGCGCGCGGATGCATCCGTGATCGCGACGGCAATGCGGGCGACGGAACCAATGAGCGATCCTGCTGCCGGGCTGACGTTGCGCGACCTGAGCGTCGGGCAGGCATTCGAGACCGGAGACGCGACGATCACCCGAGATGAGATCGTCGCCTTCGCCCGGAATTTCGACCCGCAGCCTATGCACCTGGATGAGGAGTCCGCGGGCCTCACGGTCTTTGGCCGGCTCGTCGCCAGCGGCTGGCACGTGGCCGCCATCACCATGCGGCTCATGGTCGAGTCGCGGCCGCTGGGAGCGACGCCGATCATCGGCGCCGAGGTCGAGCGGCTTCGATTCCGCCGGCCGGTCCTGCCTGGCACGAGGCTGCAGTGCCGGGCCGTCGTCGAAGCGCTGGATCAGGGCGCGAAGCCGGGTCAGGGGTACGTCACCATGACGGTCGAGACGTTGGATGCCGAAACCGGCTCGGTACTTGCCTTGCAGAAATGGAGGCTGCTCGTCCCTTCGGGCGAGAGATGACAGCGTCGCCTAACGGTCGTGCGCGAGGATGTTGACGAGACGGCCGAATGGGTCGCGCACATAGAACCGGCGCACACCCCAGGGCTCGCTCGCCGGACCGTATTCGATCGGCAGCCCCGCGTCCGTCACGCGGCGATGGACCTCGTCGAGATCGTCGACCTCGATCGACAGATCCGGGACCGGCGTGCCCGATCCGCCTTCGGTCGCGATGCTGACCTGAGCGACCGCACTGCCTGCGCCCGCGAAGGTCACGATCCAGCCATGGTCCATGACCACCTGCATGCCGAGGATACCGGCATAGAAGGCGTGAGCATGCGCGACGTCGGTCGTCGCGATGTTGGCGACTACACGCTTCACGGTCACAGTCGCGCTCCTCCAGTCGAGTTCGGTCAGGACCTGAGCCGCCTGCCCTCGGGATCGTGCGGCGACGGTGCGATCACCCGGCAGGGGCGCAGGTCGCCGACGATGTGGACGGCAAGCTCGGTGCCGACGGCGGCGAGGTCGCGGTCGACATAGGCCATGGCGAGGCTCTTGCCGACGGTGTGGCCGTAGGCGCCGGAGGTGACGAAGCCGATGCGGCGTTCGCCCTGCCAGACCGGCTCGAAGCCCGACGCGTCGGCGTCGACCGCATCGACTTCGAGCGTGACCAGCTTCTGCCTGGCGGTGTCGCCGTCGCGCTCCCGCAAGGCCGCCTCGCGGCCGATGAACTCGCCCTTGTCGAAGGCGATGAAGCGGTCGAGGCCGCACATGCCGGGCGTGAAGCCTTGGGTGAACTCGCGCGACCAGATGCCGAAGCTCTTTTCCAGCCGCAGCGAGTTGATGGCGTTGAAGCCGATCTGGGCGAGGCCGAAGGTCGCGCCCGGCCTCGAGCAGCGTCTCGTACAGTGCCCGATGCTCGACCACGGGCACGTTGAGCTCGTAGCCGAGCTCGCCCGCGACCGAGAGCCGGCCGACGCGGGCCACGACGGGGCCGACGTCCATCTCGCGGCAGCTCATGAAGCGGAATGCCTCGTTGGAGAGGTCTGCACCCGTGAGCGACGCCAGCAGCTCGCGCGAACGTGGGCCGGACAGCGCCCAGCCGGCATACTCGTCGGAGATGTCGCGCACGGCGACGCTCGCCGGGCCAGAGCTGGTCGGCGAACCAGCGCATGTGCCACTGGCGCAGATAGTAGGAGCCCATCAGCCAGAAGGTGCGGTCGTCCCAGTTGAACACGGTGAGATCGCCGCGCAGCTTGCCCGATGGGGCCAGCATCGGCGCGAGACGCGCCTTGCCGGCCGGCGGGATGCGGCAGGCGAGCAGGTGGTCGAGCCAGTCGCGCGCGCGCCGGCGCCGGTGATCTCGTAGCGCGAGAAGGCCGAGCTATCGAGCAGGCCCACGCCCTCGCGGGTGCGGCGGCACTCCTCGGCGACGAGCGGGAAGGCGTTGGAGCGGCGCAGGGTCGGCGTCTCGTGGAACGGCTCGCCCTTGGGCGCGAAGTAGAGCGGCACCTCGAGGCCCCACAAGGCGCCCCACTGGCAGCCCTGCGCGGTCATCAGGTCGTAGGCGCCGGGCGTGCGCAAGGGGCGGCCGGCGGGGAGCTGCTCGTTGGGATAGGTCAGGACGAAGCGGCGGCGGTAGAACTGGGCCGTCATGTCCTTGAGGTAGCGGCGGTTGGAGGCGAAGCGGCCGTAGCGCGCGACGTCCATGCCGTAGATGTCGGAGCCCGGCTCGCCCTCGATCATCCACTGGGCGAGGCTCAGGCCGACGCCGCCGCCCTGGCTGAAGCCGGCCATCACGCCGCAGGCGGTCCAGTAGTTGCGCAGGCCCGGCACCGGGCCGACCAGCGGGTTGCCGTCGGGCGTGAAGGTGAAGGCGCCGTTGATCCAGCGCTTGATGCCGACCTCGTTCAGGCAGGGGAAGCGCTCGTAGCCCTTGGCGAGCTCGGGCGCGATGCGGTCGATGTCCTCCGGGATCAGCTCCATGCCGTAGTCCCAGGGCGCACCCTCGATCTGCCAGTGGCGCGGGTTGAGCTCGTAGACGCCGAGGAGCACGCCCTTGCCCTCCTGGCGCAGGTAGGTGAAGCCCTCGAGGTCGACGGTGAGCGGCGATCTCGCGGTCCATGGCCGCGATCTCGGGAATGCTCTCGGTGACCAGGTAGTGGTGCTCCATCGGCGTGACCGGCAGGTCGACGCCGGCCATCAGCCCGACCTGCTTGGCCCACAGGCCGCCGGCATTGACCACGTGCTCGGCGCGGATCGGTGCCCTGCTCGGTCACCACGTCCCAGGAGCCGTCGGCGCGGCCGTGCAGCTCCAGCACGCGGTTGCGCAGGATCAGCTCGGCGCCGCGCTTCCGCGCCGCCGCGACATAGGCTTGGGTGGTGCCGTAGGGGTCGAGATAGCCCTCGTCCGCATCGTAGAGCCCGCCATAGAGCCCCGACACGTCGCAGATCGGGCACAGCTCCTTGATCTCGTCCGGCGTCACCAGCCGGGCATCGTCGATGCCCATGGTCTTGAAGATCGCGGCCGGCCGATTTCAGCCACTCCCAGCGCTCGGGCGTGCCCGCCATGTTGACGCCGCCGGTCATGTGCAGGCCGATGCTCTGGCCGCTCTCCTCCTCGAGCTGCTTGTAGAGGTTGATCGTGTAGCCCTGCAGGGCCGCGATGTTGGGGTCGGCGTTGATGGCGTGGAAGCCCGCGGCCGCGTGCCAGGTCGAGCCCGCGGTCAGCTCCTTGCGCTCGATCAGGGCGATGTCGGTCCAGCCGAGCTTGGCCAGGTGGTAGAGCACGCTGGCGCCGACCACGCCGCCGCCGATGACCACGACCCGGTAGTGCGATTTCATGCGGCGGCGCCTCCTGCGAGCATGGCGCCGAGGCTAACGTGTCCGACCGATCCTGTCAGTCGATGTCGCGGCTTGTGGCGGCAGGTGGGTCGCGGTCGGTCACCCGAAATGATCGTACTCGGTGAGCGCCATCCGCACCTCGCGCGCCAGCGTCAGCAGTGACGCGCACATCAGGGCCAGCGCCAGAATGAACATCGCGGCGGCACCCGGCTCGTGACGCACACCGAACAGGGCGCTGGCGAAGGCCAAGATCACCAGGAGCGTGGTGCAGATGGCGCTGCCGACCGCCAGATAGATCGCATCGTTCATCAGCTTGGCCCGACGCTTCAGCCGGGGCAGGTCCGCCTTCAGATAGGCTCGGGCCTGATCGTCCTCCGGGATCGCATTGACGGTGCGGATGCGGTCGATGATCCCATTCATCCGCCCCATCAGCACCGCCACGAACCCCGACACCGCGCCCAGGAGGAACGAGGGAGCGGTCGCATGCGCGATCACCTGCGACAGCTGGTCGGGCGGCACGGCGTCAAGGGCCATCGCTCAACCCGCCTTGGCCATGGTCGGCTGCCAGCTCCCCGACAAGCGCCTTCAGCGCCTCGCATCGACCCCTATTGCGCCGGCAATAGCGGCGGCGGACCCTGCTTCATCACCGGCGGCGGGTTCCACTTCCCGGTCAGCGCATCGCTCTGCGGTGCATAGAGGCGCATCGTGAGGTTGAACGGCCCCTTCGGTGCCGGCAGCCAGTTCGCTTCCTTGTCGGCGCCGGGGCTGGCGTTCTGGAAGTAGAGGTCGAGGGAGCCGTCCGGGTCGTATTTGAACGGCATCCAGCTGCTGACGGCGAACCGGTTGAGGCTGTTCGCCACCTGGAAGCCGTCGCCGTCATAGAGCGTGACCGACCAGAAGGCGTTCACCGGCGGCGTGGCGCCCTTGTCGAAATGCAGGACATAGGCATTGGCGCCATCCAGCGGCTTGCCCGTCTCGTCGGCGAGATTGAGCGGATAGATCGCGTCCTCCGGCAGGTTGGCGCCGAGACCGAACTGGGTGACGATCGCGCGCTTCAGGTAGTAGTTGCCGTAGACGCCCATCGTGTCGGTGTTCAGCGACCAGCCGTTCGACGACGCGGGCGAGGCTGGGGACCTTCCACGCCATCAGCTTCAGGGCGTCCTCGGGCGCCGTCTCGAGCCCGGCCTTGATCGCCGGATCGACCTTGTCGATGTCGAAGCTCTTGCCCCGCTCGATCCCGATCCGCTGCATCTGGGCGAGGATCGGTTGATCGGTGATGTGGGGCGGCTGCAGCTTGAGGATCTCGGCGGCGTAGGCGAAGAACTCGCCGGCCGGCATCTTCTCGACCGCGATCTTCGGCGGCGTCTTCATGTCGACGCCCGGATCGACGGTGCCGACCACCGGCTCGGCCGCCTTGCCCCAGCGCGACAGCGGCGTGATCTTGAAGCCCGCCTGGATCTCGTGGACGGCGGCGTAGTCGGCCGGGCCGTCGGTCTTGGTGCGGCCGATGATCCAGACATAGGGCGTCGGCGCGTCGATGCGAACCACGCCCGCCGGCAACGACCCGCTCCAGCCCGGCGGCACCACGGCATAGTCGCCGGCCTGGGTTCCGGTCGTGCGCCAGCCGGGCGAGGCGAACACGTCGGTCCACATGTCGAGCATCGGCAGCAGGTAGTAGCGCCCATGCGTGTCGGGGACCGAGACGATCATCGGCTCCTTGGTCAGGTCGAGCCAGGCGCTGGAATACAGCGTGTCGAAGTTCGGCCGGACCACGACCTTCATGTCCGCCGTCGGGAATGCCGGCAACATTGGCGAACGTGTTCATCGGCGCGCTGATGCCCTCGGCCTTGGCGACGTTGGTCAGCTGCTTACGCGTCACGTCCATCGTCACGAGGGAATAGAGATAGGTGTAGGCCGTCACGCCGATCGCGTGCGCGTCCTGCTCGCTGATCGCCTCGGCGGCGCGCGCCGCGGGAGGCGGGCCGCCCGCGAGCGCTGCGCCGAGCAGCGCGAGAAGTGCGAAGCGAGCGGTCAGTGTCCGGATCATGGCCATGCGTGACGTTTCCCTGCTACGGCCACCACGGACCGGTTGTACGAATCCGGCTCGGCAGAGCCGCTCACTGCGTCCAGCCCTGCTGGGCGAAGAATGACGCCAGCTGCTTGGTGATGCCCTTCGACGCGCGATCGGCATCGGCCACGACCGAGGTGCCCAGGGATTCGTCGGCGACCTGGAGCGTGCCGCTGACCAGCGTCGCGGTCACGAAATGGCCAGCCAGGGCGCCCACGCCCATGGTCTCGGCCATCCCCGGCTGCAGCCCGCTCTTGGCGTCGACCTCGATCTCGTCGGCGAGCGTACGGCCTCGCGGTGACACGTCGAAGACTTGCGCACGCACCCGCACGTCGCTGCGGCCGGCGCCGAGCCCGAGGGTGACACGCTCGGTGCGGTTGCCCTGGTCGATCGCCGACGAACTGGCCGGAGATCACCAGCCCGGTGGCGACGCCCGGCGGCAGGCCCATGCCCCGCTCCGCCCGCAGCCCGAGGTCGCGGATCTCGGTCACCAGCTTCTCGGCCAGCGCGTCGGCGACCTGGCGGCCGACCTGCTGCTCCTTGGCGGTGCGCGGCGCCAGCTGGTTGGCACCCAGCGTCTCGTCGATCGTGCCGCTCAGGCCAGGGTCGAGCTGGACCTCGCCGGGTGCCACGGCGAAATCCTGCACCACCACCACCTGCGGCCGCGGCAGCATGGCCGCCGTCTCGATCTGGCTCGAGCCCTGGGTGCAGCCGGCGAGCAGGGCCAGTGACCCGAGGGTGATGGTCAGCCTGCGTGTCATGGTCATCTCGGTCTCCCCGTTGTTCAGAACGTGATCTTCAGCCCCACGATCGGGCCGTGGATGGTCATGTCCCAGTCGAACTCGTGGCGGCCGTCGCCGTCCTCGTACTTCTGCTTCAGCACCCGGTAGCCGGCGAGCAGGTTGGCGTTGTTCTCGCCGAACAGCCCGAACCGGTAGCCGACCAGGCCGAACGCCTCGGCGCTGTACTGGTCGCTGGTGCTGATGCCGCCGACGTCGCCGGCGAGCACCAGGCTCCAGCGCTCGCCCAGGGTCCAGGCGGTGCGCAGGCCGACGATCGGGTCGACCCAGTGCTCGCTCGTCCTCGACCTGGCGGTGGGCGTCGATGCCGAGGTCGGGGAGGTCGAGCTTGCCCCTTCAGCTCGGTGTCGAGATAGGTGTAGCGAACGCCGGCATAGGGATCGACCGTGACGCGCCAGCGGCCCGGCGGCAGCCGAGATCGGCCAGCTGCCAGGTCCCGACCCGGTAGGTCCCGGCCAGCGACTGGATCAGCAGGTTGGCGGTGGCGTCGATCTTCAGCCGATCCTCGCGCGGTGGCCGCATTGTCCTCCAGGTTGGCGTAGATGGTGTCGGAGAGCAGGCCGAAGCGGCCCTTGCGCACCTCGACGCTCGAGCATCAGGGCGCCGTTGAGATTGTCGAGGATGTCGTCGAAGCTGGCGTCGACGTCGGCGTTGATCCTGCCGACCCCGACGTCGCCCTTCAGCGCCACCGCCCAGAGATAGGGGGTGATGCTGAGCTGCCAAGGGCGGCGTGTCGCAGGCGTGTCATCGGCGCGGGCGTGCGCGCCGCCGACGGCTGGTCCGGGAGCATGGCGACATAACGCCGCAGCCCGCGCGTACGCACATGATCGGGTCCTCGCCGTCAGGCTGCGGCCTTGGTCGCGTGTCAGCCCCCGCAACATGCCGATGGCATGCGGGCTGCCGCCAAGGGCTTACTGCTCGAACGCGAAGATCCGCTTCCAGTCGTCCTTCATGCTGATCACCAGCCAGCCGCGCTGCTTGGCCTCGTCTAGCAGCGCCTGGGTGAAGGTGCCGACCTTGGTGTCGGGCAGGCCCGCTGCGGGACCATAGGCGTATTCGCGCTCCTCGTCGTCGTGCAGGACCAGCATGCCCAGCCGCTTGCCGGCGCCGGCCGTGGTCCACTCCAGCATCTGCCGGTCGCCGGTCGAGTTGCCGAACGCCGCCTGCGGCCGCTGGCCGGTGAACAGGTAGATGTCCTCGGCCTTGCCGGAGATGTTGTTGTTCAGCTCCAGCTTCGGCTCGCGGATCAGCACGCCCTGGCCCTTGGCGTCGTAGCCGTACTGGTCTCCAGCGTCGAGCCGATGACCTGAGCCGGCCCGATGCCGTAGACGCGCTCGGCATAGGAGCGCACGAAGTCCTGGCCGCCGCCGGTGACGATGTAGGTCCGGTAGCCGTTGGCGCGCAGCAGGCTCAGCACCTCCTGCATCGGCTGGTAGACCAGCTCGGTGTAGGGCCGGTTCCAGCGATGGTCCTTGGCCTTGGCGGCCCACTCCGTGGCGATCGCGTTGAACGCCTCGACGGTCATCCCGGCATGGGTCGCGAACACGATCTCCTCGAGGTCGCGCAAGGAGAGCTTGGCCATCGCCTCCTTGTCGCCGGAGAGCACGGTCTTGAACGGCTCCTTCGTCTTCCACTCGGGATGCTCGGGTGCCAGCGCCACCACCCGGTCGAGCGCGAACACGACCTGGCTGTAGATCGGATGCTCGACCCAGAGCGTGCCGTCCTGGTCGAAGGTCGCGAGCCGCGGCCGCGGGCGCCACGAAGTCGGGGCTGCCCGGCTCGGTGGTGGCGCGGACGAGGTCGAGGATCGCCTGCTTGGCCGGGCCGTCGTTCCAGGACGGCAGCGGGTCGGCCTGCTGCGCCAGGACGGGCGCCGCGAGCAGAGCGAACAGCCAGCGCCAGCCGCGAAGCAGCAGTCGCGTCGCGTCAGGCATCGAGCATCCTCCTCACTTCGGGAACAGGAACTGGACCTGCAGCCGCAGCGTCCAGTCGGCGCCGTGCTCGGGCGTCTCGACATTGTCGAAGGCCTGGATCGATGTGTTGATCGGCAGCTTGCCGAGCCGGAACAGCCTGCCGACGCCGGCGCCGATCGGCACGGTCCAGGTGTCCTTGCTCTCGCGCGCGTTCCAGTCGGCGGTGATGATCGGCGAGCTCGTCAGGTACCAGCCGTCGGCGATGTTGTAGTTGACGAACGGCTGGAACAGCATGGCGTTGACCGAGCGCTCGCTCGCTGTCGCCGGCGAACGACCACTGGTTGTTGACCAGCCCGCCCACCACCCACTTGCCCGGCGTCCAGACCGCCACCGCGGCCGGGCCGGCGCTCCATTTGCGGGCACCCAGCGAGTCCTGGCTGGAGGTCGGCAGGGTGAAGGTCGGGCCGAAGCCGACCAGCACGTCCTTGGCGACCGAGGTCGCGAAGAAGAAGGTCGGGTTGACGTCGCCGAGGCCGTTGTCCGAGGTCTCGCCCTTCGCCAGCGACGGCTGATGGATGATCGGCACGATCGTGCGCGTGATCAGGTTCCAGTCCTCGCTCAGCTTGAACGGGATCACCGGCTGGAAGTTGAGGATGTTCTGGGTCCGCTCGCGCGGGCCGAAGTTGAAGTTGGTGTTGTTCTGGAACGGCACGCTGATCAGGTTGGCGATCGGGTTCTGCGCCTGCTTGGCCAGCTCCTGCGTCTCGTCGCGCCCCGCCGGCTTGGTCGGCTCCTGGCCGGCCGCGACGCCGCACCACAGCGTCAGCGCCAGGATGGCGGCGACGGCGCGAGGGCGGTGGCGCAGGATCATGGGCAGAGCGTCGTCCCGCCGCCGACGCTGCCGCGCTCCTTCAGCGACCGCGGCCACCCGCCGCCCCAGTTGCCGCCGGCCGCCTCGAACTCGGTCTGGCTGACCACGCCGTCATGGTCCGTGTCCGCGGCGTTGAATGCGTCGTCCCACTCCTGCGGCGAGATCAGGTTGTCCTGGTCCCGGTCGAGGCGGTCGCCGCACCAGGAGCCATCATTGCATTGCCCACCGCCGCCCGCGCCGCCGCTGCCGCCAGGAGCGGCGCAGCCGGCCAAGGCCACGACGAGGCAGAGCACACCCATCCCCCGGCCAGCGCCATTCGACCGCGGCACCGCACCGTCCTCGGCTGCCCTGATCATTCACCTCTCCGATCGCAATCGATGGTTGCGCTTCATCCGCTTGCTCCCCGCTGCGGGCCGCTCATCTTGACCAGACTGAGCTGGCCGCCCGGCCCCTTGTCGAAGGTGAAGAAGCGGGTGTTGAAGCCCTGGCACTGGTTGCCGCCCTGTCCCGGCGACAGCGTGCTGGATTGGAAGAAATAGGTGATCGCCATCCGTACCTGCGTCGCCGACTGGCTGACCACCTGCGACTTGTCGATCGTGTTCATCTGTGGAGTGTCGCACACCCAGTCGTCCTCGGTGGCGTTGGCATCGTAGAAGTTCTCGATTTGCGACTGGATGCCGGGATATTGGGTGAGCGCTGGATTCTCGGCCCTGTACTCGGCGCAGCCCGTGCAGGCGGCGAGTGCCAGCAATCCAATCGCGCGTTGGTGTCGGCTGGTCATGGCGTTTCCCATTTCTTGCGCGATCCGTACTGCCCTGCACAAGACAGCCCGGCAGAGCGCGCAGTTCGCGATGGCGCCCACGAGTCTCGTCGGCGACCGAGGTCGGCTCAGCCCCTGAGCATCGCTGTTGCCTGCTCGATCATCGCGCGACCCTCCTTCGTCTTGCCGGCGAGGCACGCTTCCATGCCCTTGTTGCGCAGATCCGTCGCCTCCTTGAGCTTCGGCGAGGGATTGGTGATGTCCTGCGGCAGATTGCCCATCGCGGTGACCGCCTGGCCGAAGGCTTCGGCTTGCCGGAAGCAGGCACGACCCGACTGCGCCTGGGCGGTGCCTGCAGCCAGCAGGCAAACCCCGGCGGCCATGCCGGCGAGTGCGGCGATCGTCAGGATCCGGTGCATCAACTCTCTCCCTGGCTTGAGCCGAAGCTCGGGTTCGCTTGGAAAACGGGAACTGCACCTGCAACGGCAGCATGAGCTCAGGCAGCGGCAGACGAGCGTTCGCCGCCACCGCGCTAGCCACCGACCGGCCCTCCGCCCTCGGCGGCGAAGCAGCCGCCGCCGCCTTGCGGGCAGACGACCACGTAGGTCGCGCGCCGGCCGCAGCCTTCGACGCCGACCGTGTACTCGCTGCGGGCGATCGGGATCGTGCGCCAGCCGACCACCGGCGGCTGGACCAGCTCCTGCGACAGCACCGAGGCCGTCGCCGCCGGGCAGTTCAGCTCGAAGCGGCCGCGGTCGAGGGCGATCGCCGTCGCCTCGCTCTGGCCCTGCTCGAGATATTGCTGATCGCTGGCGCAGCCGGCCGCGAGCGCCGCGGTCAGGAGCAGCGATCGCAGACATTCTCGACATCGACAACTTGCCCTCGCCTCGCAGGCTGCTGGTCGTCAGTTGCTGCCGCTGCCCTCGGTCATCTTCCGCATCACCTCGTCGATGCCGAAGCTCGCCGCCTTCATCCGCGGCGGGAACTGGGCGAAGCTCTGCAGCCATTTCGAGACGTAGACCTGGGCCGGCACCAGCATGAAGGCGCGGTCGATCCGCCAGCGCGGGTAGCCCATGCCCTCGTGGTCGCCGCGCTCGAACGGGTCGCCGCGCAGGGTGAACAGCTTGGGCAGGCGCAGCTCGACGAACGGCTCCTCCCAGACGTCGAAGCCATCGGCGCGCTGCTCGAGGAAGTTGAGCTTCCACTGGTCGTAGCGCAGCGCCGCGAGCCGGCCGCCGTCGGTCCAGTAGAGGAACTCCTTGCGCGGCGCCTCGGCGGCCTCGCCCTTCAGGAAGGGCAGCAGGTCGTAGCCGTCGAGATGGACCTTGTAGGTCTGGTCGCCGATCTGCTTGCCCGCCTGGAGCTCGGCCACGACGTCCGGATCGCCGGCCGCGGCCAGCAGCGTCGGCAGCATGTCCTCGTGCGCGAACACCTCGTTGTGGATCGTGCCCGGCTCGATCACGCCCGGCCAGCGGATCACCGACGGCACCCGGTAGCCGCCCTCCCAGTTGGTGTTCTTCTCGCCGCGGAACGGCGTCGTGCCGCCGTCCGGCCAGCTCATCACCTCGGCACCATTGTCGGTCGCGTACATGACGATCGTGTCGTCGGCGATGCCGAGCTGGTCGAGCTTGGCCAGGAGCTCGCCGACCATGCCGTCATGCTCGACCATGCCGTCGGGGTAGACGCCGATCCCGGTCTTGCCCTCGGCGTCGGGCGCCAGATGGGTCCAGATGTGCATCCGGGTCGAGTTGTACCAGACGAAGAACGGCTGGTTGGCCTGGTGCGCCTTGTCGATGAAGCCTTCCGCGGCGGTCAGGAACTCGCGGTCGACCGTCTCCATCCGCTCGGCGGTGAGCGGCCCGGTGTCCTCGCACCTCTGCTTGCCCCAGGCGCCGAAGCGCGGGTCCTCGCCGGCCTCGTCGAGGGCGGTGGCGTAGCAGTGCAGCACGCCGCGCGGGCCGAAATTGCCCTTGAACTCGGGATTCTTCGGATAGTCGATGTTCTCGGGCTCCTCCTCGGCGTTGAGGTGGTAGAGGTTGCCGAAGAACTCGTCGAAGCCGTGCACCGTCGGCAGGTGCTCGTTGCGGTCGCCGAGATGGTTCTTGCCGAACTGGCCGGTGGCGTAGCCGAGCGGCTTGAGCAGGTCGGCGATGGTCGGGTCCGACCTGCTCAGGCCCTCGGGCGCTCCGGGCAGGCCGACCTTGGTCAGGCCGGTGCGGACCGGCGATTGTCCCGTGGCGAAGGCGGCGCGCCCGGCGGTGCAGCTCTGCTGCCCGTACCAGTCGGTGAACAGGGCACCTTCCCGGGCGATCCGGTCGATGTTGGGCGTCTGGTAGCCCATCACCCCCAGATTGTAGGCGCTGATGTTGTACCAGCCGATATCGTCGCCCCAGATCACCAGGATGTTCGGCTGCGGCTCGAGTCGAACCAGCTCGACTCGCCGGTTGAGCGCGCGGCCTTCCGGCGTGTCGTTGCTGGCGACGGGCTGGGCCTCGCCCATGCCCTGGGGCACCAGCCGTCCCTCAGCGATGCCGCGCTGTACCAATGCCGCCATGACGGCATCGGCGCGGGCACGCGACAGCGACTCGTTCTGGGCCGGCTCACCGGCCGCGTCCGTGTGCCCGACGATCTCCAGGCGCCAGGTCGGGAAGCTCTTCATCACCTCCGCGATGTCGTCGAGCAGCGACTGCGACTGCGGCTGGATCGTCGCCTGGCCGGTCTCGAAGTGGACGCCGTAGAGGTCGTAGCGGCGCTTGGCGTCGAGCGCCTGCGCCATGGCCTCGCGGCCGTACTGCTGCTCGAGCTGCTCGGCCGTCTGCGCCGTGGCCGGATGGGCCGCGGCCAGGACCAAGTGTGCGGCCGCCGCGAGTGTGGCGAGCACAAAGCATCGCTTCATCGTTCGACCCCCCGGTCTCGGTGATGATCTCATGATCGATTCCCGAGCTTGCGGTCGCCGTCGGGCATCGCTGCATGTGGCCGGCGTCGGCGACGTCCGATCGCCCGACGCCGCAGCTCGCGCCGATGCAGTGAGCCACGCTGCATCCATAGCCGATCACCGCGTGCCGCGACCAGCATCGATCCGCTGTCGATGCAGTGACCGTCCCTGCCGACGCGTCGAGCGCGGGCGCCCCGTCCGGGGCGCCCGCGCGAGCCGGGCCTCAGCCTACTCGGCTGGCGCGGCCGTCTTCATCTCCTGCACCTGCTGCATGACCTGCGTCCAGATTGTAGCTCGCCGGGTCCTGCATCGGCGGGAAGGGATGTAGGTCTCGAGCTCCTTCAGCCACAGCGCCTGGCCGATCGGCAGCAGGTTCCAGTCGTAGACGTAGGCGGTGACCGGTCCGGCGAGGGCGCCGCCCATGCCGAACAGGGTCTTCGATCTGCTCGCCGATCGAGGTCTCGAACGGGATCGCGCTTGATGTTGACGACCTGGGCCCAGTGATAGGGGATGACGCCGGCGATGAAGCCCGGCCGGCGCATCGCTGACCATCGCGAAGTAGATCTTCCAGTTCTTGTAGCGCACCGCCGACGGGGTCGGCGCCCGAATAGTAGAAGAAGTTGTCGCGCGCGGATTTCTCGGACTTGCCGGTCAGGTAGTCGATCTGATCGACGCCGTCCAGCGTCGTCTTGACGATGCCCGGGATAGCTGCCCGGCCTCGATCTCCTTCTTCAGCCCATCGCCCTTCGGGCCGCCGGCGATGTTCGACGAAGGTGGGCACCCAGTCCGAGCGACGCGAAGATGTCGTTCTTGACCGTGCCCGGCTCGATGTGGCCCGGCCAGCGGATGACCAGCGGGTGCACGCATGCCGCCTTCCCAGGTGGTCAGCTTGCCGCCCTTGAACGGCGTGGTGCCGCCGTCGGGGAAGGTGATCGTCTCGGCACCGTTGTCGGTGGTGAACACGACGATGGTGTTGTCGAGCTGGCCCATCGCCTCCAGCTTGTCGAGCACGAAGCCGATATTGTCGTCCATCTGCTTCATGCCGGCCTCGTTGACGCCCCAGTCCTTGCCGCCGGGCTCGCCGACCATGTTCATAGTACTTGTCCGACAGCACGGTCGTGATGTGCATGCGCGCCGGGTTGTACCAGACGAAGAACGGCTTGTTGGTCTTCGCCGGATCGTTGCGGTCGAGGAAGTCGATGACCTTGGCCGAGATCTCCTCGTCCACCGTCTTCGACCGCTCCAGCGTCAGCGGGCCCTGGTCCTGGCAGGTCTGGTTCGCCGAGGTGCCGTCGGACGACTTGCACCAGAGCACCGGCCGCGGCGGCGTCAGGCAGGTCGTGGTCTTCGGGTCGACCGCACCCGGCACCTCGGGCAGGCCCGGGATCGGCGTGTTCTTGCAGGCGGCGACGACCGTCTGCTCGGTCGGCGTCTTGTTGATGTCGGGGAAGCTCACCCCCTGCATCGCGTCGAGGTGGTAGAGGTAGCCCCAGAATTCCTGGAAGCCGTGCGCCGTCGGCAGCGCGTCGGTGTGGTCGCCCAGATGGTTCTTGCCGAACTCGCCGGTGGTGTAGCCGAGATCGTGCAGGAACTTGGCCAGCGCCGGCGTGCCGGGCCGCAGGTAGCTCGGGCTGCCCGGCAGCTGCGGCGGGATCATGCCGGTGCGCAGCGGGATGCATGCCGGTGAAGAAGGCATTGCGCCCGGCGGTGCAGCTCTGCTCGGCGTAGTAGTCGGTGAACATCGCCCCTTCGTGGCCGATCCGGTCGATGTTGGGCGTCTCGCCGACCATCAGGCCGCGATGGTAGATCGACGGCTGCATCCAGCCGATGTCGTCGCCCATGATGAACAGGATGTTGGGCTTCTGCTCCTCCCGGACCAGCTCGACGCGGCGGTTGAGCGCGCGGCCTTCCGGCGTGTCGTTGCTGGCGACGGGCTGCGCCTCGCCCATGCCCTGCGGCTCCAGGCGCCCGGCCGTCGATGCCGCGCTGGACCAGCGCCGCCTGACGGCGTCGGCGCGGGCACGCGACAGGGCCTCGTTCTGCGCCGGATCACCGGCCGCGTCGGTGTGCCCGACGATCTCCAGGCGCCAGTCCGGGAATTGCTTCATCACCGCCGCGATGTCGTCGAGCAGCGCCTTGCGACTCCTGCTGGATCGCCGCCTGGCCGGTCTCGAAATGGATGCCGTAGAGGTCGAAGCGGCGCTTGACGTCGAGCGCCTGCGCCATGGCCTCGCGGCCGTACTGCTGCTCGAGCTGCTCGGCCGTCTGCGCCGTGGCCGGATGGGCCGTGGCCAGGACCAAGGGTGCGGCCGCCGCAAGGGCCGCGAGCGCGAACCATCGCTTCATCGTTCGATCCTTTCAGTCTCGGGGGCTGCGTCACGAGCGCTCTTCCCTTGAGCATCGCGGCCGCCTCGGCCAGCAGCTCGGCCGCCAGCTCTCGATACTCTTCGGCCTTGACCAGATCCGGCGGGTCCGCCGACTGGAAGCGCGACCTTGCGTCGAGGCAGTCGCGATAGTCCTCGCAGACGGTCCGGAAGTCCGGATCGCGCCAGAACAGCCGGCGGATCTCGGTCGGACTCGCCGGGCAGGCTGCGAACGAGCGCATCGATCGCGTCCATGGCATCGGCCCTCTCGAGAGCCATCATGCGCTAAGCGAGCTGAGCGTCAGAGCGCCGCCACGCCAGCGCCGCCGTCGCAACCACGAGCGACGGCGCGCATCGCCGCGTGGCGGGCGCCCTGTTTGCTCGGAGGTCGCCCTTCCCGCCTACGGCGCCTGGCCGGTCATGCTGCTGACGCCCCAGCCCGAGCCACCCTTGGTCAGGGTGAACTCGCGCGAGTTGTCGCCGCTGCACTGGGTGCCGCCAGGCGCCGGGCGTGGCGCTGAAGGTGTAGGTCACGCGCGACCACCGCCTGGTCGCCGCTCTCGCTCACCACGCTGGCGTCGCCGATATTCGGACATCTGGCCGGCGCCGCAATTGGGCTCGCGCCCGTTGGCGGCGTAGTAGCTCATGATCGCCTCCTTGGCGCCGGGGAACTTCTCCAGCGCCGAGGCATCGGCCAGGGCAGCACCGGCAGCGAGTGCCGCCAGCACGGCCGCGCCCGACAGACTACTCATCCAGGATTTCATCATGCTCCCTCCCTGCGACGGGGCCGGATCCGGCGGCCGGCCTCACTTGGCGTGATCGATCTGGTAGACGTTGTTGGTGTTGACGTCGAACTGGACGGTCACCTTCTCGCCGACCTTGATCTCGGTCGATCTTCAGCCCGGCCGCCTGACCCTCGAGCATGTAGGGCTGGCCGTTGATCACCACCGTCCTGCGTGGTCGGGTCGACGCTTTCCGACGGTGCCGGTGGCCTGCTCGGCCATGGCGGCGCCGGCGCCGAGCAGCAGCGGCAGGGCGAGGGCGGCGACGAGAATCCTATGCATTGCGGTCCTCCCGGCGAGCGCGCGCTCGCCTCTGGTTCGGTCGAAGGTGCGCGGTCGACCGAGCAAGCCGAGCCTCTGTCTCCCAACTGTCATAATTGCTCGGTATCACTCGGCCGACCATTCATGCTGCACGTCGCAGTGGCCGCGGGAAGTACGTTACGGTAACGTACGTGTAACAAATCGGCCGATGAACCGCTGCGATGGCCGATGGTATTGCCGTCGCAAGGGGATTGCCCGACGGACTGCGGTGGTCATTGAGCCACCGCTCGGGGGAGCGATGAGCGCACCGTCGCAATCGGACGGCGGCCCAGGGCCGTCAGCCGATGATGTCCGGGCGCATTTGGCACGGCTATTGGCGAGTGGCGCGTTCCCCGCCTCGGCCCGCCGCCGCAAGCTGCTCGAGTACGTGGTCGAGCAGACGCTGGCCGGCCGCGGCGACCGGCTCAAGGCCTACGACCTCGCCGTCTCCGTCCTGGGCCGGGACGCCGGCTTCGACCCGCAGGGCGACCCGATCGTCCGCATCGAGGTCGCGCCGCCTGCGCCGCGATCTCGAGCGCTACTACCTGACCGACGGCCGCGACGACCCGATCCGGATCACCATCCCCAAGGGCCACTATGTCCCGGCGTTCGAGGTGCGAGGCGGCCAACGCGCCGGGTCAAAGGCTGCCGCGCTTTCCGCGACTGGCTTCTCTTGGCCACGGCTGCCGCGCCTGGCCGTGGCCGCCGGCCTGGGCGCCGTCGTCCTGATCGCCGCTGTCGCGATATGGGCGCCGTGGCGCGGCAGTGGCGAGACGCAACTGGCCGGGCCGGCCGTGATCGTCCTGCCGTTCCAGTCCTTGAGCGGCGGCGAAGGCGGCCAGCTGCTCGCGAACGGACTGACCAACGGGCTGGTCAACAATCTGATGCGCTTTGACGGGCTGCAGGTGTTCGCATCTGCGACGACCAGCGACAACGCGATGCCCCTGCCAAGGGTGGCGGCGGGAGCGCCTGCCTATGTGGTCACCGGCAGCGTGGAACGGGACCCGGACCGAGTGCGGGTAAGCGCAAGGCTGACCGATCGCGCGTCGGCTCAAGTGCTGTGGAGCCAAAGCTACGATCAGGCGCTGATCGCGGCCAAGCTCCTCGATGTCCAGGACGACGTAGCAGCAGGAATCGCGAGCCGCCTCGCTCAGGTCTATGGCGTGGTGAACCTCGCTGCCGCCCGACAGCTGGCGCAGGCCCGACCTGAGACCATGTTCGCCTACGATTGCGTGCAGCGGGCGTTCGCCTTCCGGCGTACCTTCGATCTGGAAGCTTACCCCGCTGTGCGCGCCTGTCTCGAGGAAGCAGTGCAGCGGGATCCCGGCTACGCCGGCGCCTGGGCGATGCTCGCCTTCGCCCACATGGACGCGGCCCGGTTCGAGCTGGTCGATGCGCCGGCGAGACCCGGCGAGCTGGATGCCGGTCTCGCGGCGGCTCAGCATGCTGTCGAGCTGGCCCCCGAGAGCGTCCGCAGCCTGCAGTCCCTGGCGGCGCTTGCGCTTTGCGCGCGGCGAGTACGACGAGGCCGAGCGCGTGCAGCGGCAGGCAATCGCGCTCAACCCACACGACCCGGAAAGCCTGGCGCAGCTCGGCTGGCGGCTGATGGTACGCGGCCAATGGCAGGAAGGCGGCACCCTGCTCCAAGAGGCGGTCGACCGCAGCATGGTCGTCCCGGCCTGGTACCACGAGACCTTGGCCGTGGCCCTCTACCTCGGCGGTGATCTCCAGCGGGCGCGCGACGAAGCCGAGCTGGGCAAGGCCGATTGCTGTCCCGGCTATGCCATCCTGGCGATCACGGAGGCCGCCCTTGGCCACGCCGCCGCGGCCCGTGCCGCGCTGGACGAGGCCGTCCGCCAGTCACCGCAGCTCGCCCGCGACCCGGTCGCCTACTGGGCCAACTTCCAAGTCGCCCCCGAGGTCATCGAGCGGCTCAACGCGGGTTTGGTGAAGGCAGGTCTGCAACTGCCGGCTACTTCCGGCGGATCCCAGCACCGATCCGGTGAGACGGCGAGACCTGCGCCGGACACTACTCGGGCATCTGCCATTGCGCCGGATTGTCGAGCGCCTGCTGGGCGTGCATGAGCGTGTCAGCCAGGAGCAGGAAGTGCTGGACCGTCGCGTCCGGGAGCTCGCCCGGGTAGACGAGACCACGCGCCAGTTGATGACGGTGCCAGGCATCGGGGGTGGTCACGGCGCTGACCTTCCGTCACACCACTTGCGGGCCATAGGTGCTATGTGGCCCTCTGAGTGGCCCACGACCAGCGCTTGCGGCTCTGTGCCGTAGCTCGCCCTCTCCTCGGGCACCGCTCCCGAATGGTCGCCACAGGCCGGCAACAATTCGTCCGCCCAGGCCTGTAGGGCTCTCGCCTTTTCCGGTAGGTAGCCGTACTGGCGATACGTGCCTGCCACACCCTTTAGGGCGTGACCGAGGCACACCTCGATGACATGGGGCTCGACGCCGATGCGCTCCATGTGCGTCGCCATCAACCGACGCAGGTCGTGTACCACCCAGGGGGTCGCTGGGTGGCCTAGGTGTCGTTGCTATGGAGGTTGTCCACCCGGGGCCGAACTGGGAGGCTGTGGTTGCCACACCGCCAGCCGACAGCCCGGAGCCCCGGATGGACGTCCATCAGAATGCGCGAACCACCCTGCACGGTCGATGTCTGATGATCCGCCGCCTTGCTGACGGCTGGACCGTAGCCGAGGTGGCCGCTGCGTTCGGCGTCACGCTGAAGACCGTGCGCAAATGGCGCGACCGACATGCCAGCGACGGCGAGCCCGGCCTGGTCGACCGCTCGTCGCGACCGCACCACAGCCCGACCCGGCTCAGCGACGCGGCGGCGGACGAGATCGAGCAACTCCGGCGCCAACGCCTGTCCGCACCCGCGATCGCCCGCAAGCTCGGCCGGCCCGTCTCGACCGTCGGCCTCGTCCTGCGCCGGCGCGGCCTCGGCCGACTCGCCGCGCTCGACCCCAGACTCGAGCCGATCCGCTACCAGCGCGACCGCCCCGGCGAGCTGATCCACCTTGACGTCAAGAAGCTCGGCAAGATCGACGGCGTCGGACACCGCATCACCGGTGATCGAACCCGCCGCGGCCGCGGCGTCGGCTGGGATTTCCTCCACGTCTGCGTCGACGATGCCTCCCGCCTGGCCTACACGGAAATCCTCGCCGACGAGCGCAAAGAGAGCGCGGTGGCGTTCCTCGAGCGGGCCTTGGCTTGGTTTGCCAGCCTCGGCGTCGCCGTCGAGCGCGTGATGACCGACAACGGCTCCGCCTACCGCAGCCACCACTTCCGCCAGGCGATCGTTGCCGCCGGGCTCAAGCACAAGCGCACCAGACCCTACACGCCCCGCACGAATGGCAAGGCGGAGCGCTTCATTCAGACGAGCCTGCGCGAATGGGCCTACCTGCAAGCCTTCGCAAGCTCGACCGAACGCGCCCAAGCCATGCGCCCCTGGCTCCACGCCTACAATCGCCACCGCCCTCACTCAGCCCTTGGCGGAAGTCCTCCGTTCAATCGGCTCCCCAAGGACAACCTCCTTGGAAACGACACCTAGGCGGCCGACGAGAAGCCGATCGAGCCGGGCTTTGGCCTTGCTGAAGCCGGACACGGCTCGCGCGCCGCCGTCGCTCGAGAACAGGTAGGGCCCGGCCTCGCCACGTGGCAGAGAGGCCACGATCGTTCGCGCCTGCGCTGCTGAGGGGTACGACCTGCGGCTTGGCCGTTTTGTACTCGCTCGCCGGGATCGCGGTACGAGCACGAGATGGTGGTGGCAGCGCCATGCCTGATCGACGCGGTCTGCTCGGGAGCGGGACATTAGCTTCGCACCGCCGAAAATGCGTCAACTGTGACCCCGTTTGTGACCCAAATCGGCAAAGCGGATGCGAGTCGATACGACTAACCCATTGATAATATTGGTGGAGCCGGGCGGGATTGAACCGCCGACATCCTGCTTGCAAAGCAGGCGCTCTCCCACTGAGCTACGGCCCCACGGGCGGCATATGGCGCGGAACTTCCGACCGTGCAAGCGCGCTCAGCGGGTTGCGAGGGCCGCCATGAAGGCGTCCAGGGCGCGGCGGCGGTGGCTGATGGCGTGCTTCTCGGCCGCGGTCATCTCGGCGAAGGTGCGGGTCTCCCCGTCGGGGATGAAGATCGGATCGTAGCCGAAGCCGCGGGCACCGCGCGGGGTATCGATCAGGCAGCCGTCGCTGCGGCCCTCGAAGAACCGCTCGGTACCGTCGGGCATGGCCAGGCACAGGACGGCCACGAAGGCGGCCGCCTTGTCAGCGGCGGCGAAGCTGCCGAAGCGGGCGGTGAGCCCGTCCAGCACCTTGGCGATGGCGCGGTCGAAGTCGCGCTCCGGGCCGGCCCAGCGGGCGGAGTGGATGCCGGGCTGGCCGTCCAGGCCATGGACGACCACGCCGCTGTCGTCGGCGAGGGCGGGCAGGCCGGTGGCGTCGGCCGCCGCCCGGGCCTTGAGCCTGGCGTTGGCGCGAAAGCTGTCGCCGGTCTCCTCGGGCTCGGGCAGGCCCAGGGCCGCAGCCCCCACCACCTCGATCCCGTGCGGCTCGAGCAGATACTCGAACTCGCGCAGCTTGCCGGGATTGTGGGTGGCGACCAGGAGCCGCCGGCCGTCGATCAGCACTCCAGGGTCTGCGCGCTGCAGGGCCACCAGCGAGGCGATCCCGCCGGCGGCGAGCGCGCGCATGGCCTCGAACTGGTCTAGGCGCCACGGGCTCCTCCTCGGCGGTGACCTGGACCTCGACGATGCCGCCCGAGCCCGAGAGGACGAAATTGGCGTCGGCCTGGGCGCCGCTGTCCTCGACATAGTCGAGATCGAGCACGGCCGTGCCGCCGACGATGCCGCAGGACACCGCCGCCACCGGCTCGCGCAGGGGCAGCTTGGGCAGAGCACCCGATTCGACCAGCTTCGCCAGGGCGCGGTGCAGGGCGACATAGGCGCCGGTGATCGAGGCGGTGCGCGTGCCGCCGTCGGCCTGGAGCACGTCGCAGTCGAGGATCACCTGGCGCTCGCCCAGCGCGTCGAGCCGGGTGACGGCGCGCAGCGAGCGGCCGATCAGGCGCTGGATCTCCTGGGTGCGGCCGGACTGCTTGCCGCGGGCGGCCTCGCGCGCGGTGCGGGTATTGGTCGAGCGCGGCAGCATCCCGTACTCGGCCGTGACCCAGCCCTTGCCGGTGTTGCGCAGGAACGGCGGCACCCGCTCCTCGACCGTCGCCACGCACAGGACATGCGTGTCCCCGAACTTGACGAGGCAGGAGCCCTCGGCATGGCGGGCGACGTCGAGCTCGAGGCTCACCGCGCGCATCTGGTCGTCGGCGCGGCCGGAAGGGCGCATGTCGGGATATCCTTCAGGTGAACGGGCGCGCCCTCCTAGCGCATGCCCGCCCCCACCTCAACGCCGCTGGCTCGACGCCGCTGAGCAGGTAAAGCTGCGGCCGAGCCGATCGAGGATGCGCCGATGCCCGAGCACGACCCACGCAGCAGCGAGCCGCCGACCGGGCTGCAGGGCCTGCTCGGCTATCGGCTGGCCGAGTGGTCGGAGGGTCGTGCCGTGGTCGAGCTGGAGTTGACCCCGGCCCATCTCAACCGGGCCGGGGTCGTCCACGGCGGCGTGCTGGCGACCTTGCTCGACACGGCGCTGGGCTATGCCGGCTGCTGGTGCGGCGTGCCGGGGCACTACCGCTCGGCGGTGACGCTGTCGCTGACGACGAGCTTCACGGGCCAGGCGCGCGGTGGGCTGCTCCGCACCGTCGCCCGCAAGGGGCCGGGCGGGACGCGCATCTTCACCTGCACCGGCGAGACAATAGGCCCGCACGGCGAGGTGCTGGCCATGGCGCAGGGCGTGTTCCGCTATCGCAGCGGCAGCGAGAAGCCCGAGGGTGTACCCCGGCACGGACGCTGAGGGCGCTCGGTGCGCCTGCTGCCACCCAGCGCCGGCCCCGAGACCAGGCTGCTGCTGTCTGCCCGGGCACTGCGCGCGGCGGCGGACGGGTTCATCAGCATCGTCCTGCCGGCCTACCTACTGCTGCTTGGGCTGGATCCGCTCACCATCGGCATCGTCGCCACGGCCACGCTGCTAGGGTCAGCCGCCGTCACGCTTGGCGTCGGGCTCGCTGCGGCGCGACTCGAGCCGCGGCGTACCCTGCTGGCCGCGGCCATGCTCATGGCGCTGACCGGCATCGCCTTCGCGAGCTCGAGCAGCTTCTGGCCGTTGCTCATGGTGGCCTTCGTGGGCACGCTCAATCCGTCGGCCGGCGATGTCAGCCTGTTCCTGCCACTGGAGCAGTCGCTGCTGACGCACGGCGTCGCCGCGGACGAGCGGACCGCGCTGTTCGCGCGCTACAGCCTGATCGGTGCCGGGTGCGGGGCGTTCGGCACACTGCTGGCCGGCCTGCCGGATCTTGCTCCGGCCTGGGGCATCGACGGTCTCGTCGCCCTGCGTGCCCTGTTCGTCCTCTACGCCGTCGTCGGTCTCGCCGTCTGGCTGATCTACCGGCAGTTGCCGACGATGCCCTTGGATCGGCAGCGGCCGGCGGCACCGCTCGGCCCATCTCGCCGGATCGTCTACCGGTTGGCCGCGCTGTTCAGCGTCGACTCGTTCGCAGGCGGGCTGGTCGTCCAGTCCCTGCTGGCGCTGTGGCTATTCCAGGCCTTCGGCCTGTCGCTGGCGGCGACGGCCCGGCTGTTCTTCTGGGCCGGGCTGCTGACCGCCCTGTCCCAGCTCGCGGCACCGGCGCTGGCGCGGCGCATCGGCCTGATCAACACCATGGTGTTCACCCACCTGCCGGCCAATTGCTGCCTGATGGCGGTGCCGTTCGTGAGCGAGCTGTGGCAGGCGATCGCGCTCCTGCTGGTGCGCAGCCTCCTGTCGCAGATGGATGTGCCGGCGCGCACCTCCTACGTCATGGCCGTGGTCACGCCGGCAGAGCGCGCTGCCGCCGCCAGCCTGACGGCCGTGCCGCGCAGCCTCGCGTCCGCACTCGGCCCGACCATCGCCGGCTGGCTCTTGACCTTGTCGGCCTTCGGCTGGCCCCTGCTGATCGCGGGCGCCCTCAAGGCCGGCTACGATCTGACCCTCCTGGCGCAGTTCCGTCACCTGCGCCCGCCCGAGGAGCGCGAGCCCTAGGATCAGGCCTCGGCGACGGCATCGGCCCAGGGATGCATGGGCTCGGTCATGCCCTCGCGCCACCCCGACGCGGTGTCGTCCAGGACGGCGGTCGGGCAGGCGAACAAAAGCGGGCTCGGCTGGGGCGGCAGGCGGCGGGAGGCGACACCGGGCGGCGGCTCGACCGCGAACGGCAGCCGCTCGTCGGCGGTGACGAGGTCGGGGCCGCTGACGTCGAGGCGCGGCTGGTGGAACGCGTCCTCCAGGTTCATGCGGTGATCGAGGAGAAAGGAGGCCACCTGCAGCACCGCGGGCAGGATCCGCCGCCCGCCCGAGGCGCCGAGCGCAAAGCGCCGCCCTTCGGCCAGGCCGATCACCGGGCACATGTTCGACAAGGGCTTGGCGCCGGCAGCGAGGGAGTTGGCGCGGCCGGGCTGGGGGTCGAACCACATGATCCCGTTGTTGAGCAGCAGCCCGGTCCTGGGGCCGAGCAGCTTGCTGCCGAAGGTGGAGAGCAGCGTCTGGGTCAGCGCCACCAGGTTGCCGTGGCGGTCGACGACGTTGAGGTGCGAGGTGCAGGAGGGTGCGGGATCCTCGGCGTCGAGCCGCTCGCGATAGGCCTGGACCAGGGCGCGGGCGTAGGACCCGAAGGCCTCGGCGTCAGCGCCCGTGGCCAGGACTTCGGCCGACAGCAGCTCCAGGCAGCGGGCGAGGCTGCCGCCGGCGAAGGGGCCAGGCATGGCCAGCACCGTGGCGGAGCGATAGCCGATCTCGAGCGGCGCGGTCACCCTGGCCCGGTAGGCGGCGAGGTCGGCGGCGTCGATCGGCACGCCGAGCTCGGCCAGGTCGGCGAGCAGCGCCGCCGCCGTGGCCCCCTCGTAGAAACCGCGCAGGCCCTCGTCGGCGAGGCCACGCAAAGTGGCGGCGACTGCCGGCAGCGGCAGCCGGACGGTCTCGCCGGTCCAAGGCGGGACCGGCGGCAGGCCGGTGGGCAGCCAAAGTCCCGCGGCGTGCGGATAGCGGCGCAGCTCGGCCGCGGCACCGGCCACCATCTGAGTCGCGTACCAGTCGACGGCGAAGCCCTCCTCGGCCAGCGCAAGAGCCGGGGCGACCAGCTCGCGCAACGGCATGCTGCCGAAGCGCTCATGGGCGAGGCGCAGGCCGTCGGCGAGTCCGGGGAGAGCGACGGCCAGCGGCCCATGCAGGTTGCGGTGCTCGACCACGGCAGGCCAGCCGAACAGATCGCCGGCCATCGCCGCCGGCGAGCGGGTAGGCGGCGGGATCGAGGCTGCGCGGCGCCATCATGCCGCAATCCAGGGCATGGGCGGTACCGTCGGCCAGCCGGATCAGCATGCAGCCGCCGCCGCCAAGGCCGCTCATCCAGGGCTCGAGCACGCCCAGCGCCAGCGAGGTGGCGATGGCGGCATCGACCGCGTTGCCGCCATCACGCAGCGTCTCGGCCCCGATCGCCGCCGCCCGGCGATGCTGGGCCGCCACGACGCCGCCCCGGGCGCGGACCACGCTCTTGCGCACCTGCCAGCTGCATGGGCTCATCGGCTGCTCCCGCGTTTGGCGACCCATGGCGGAAATACCTTGCACGGGCCGGCCGTCGCCACCAATTGGAAACGATAGTGGCACCCTGCGCGGTGCCGGCGAGGACGACGGTGATGCGAATCGCGGGCCTGCTCCTGGCCCTCGGCCTCTCGGGCGGATGCGTGTCGGACGGCAGCTTCGCCGATGGCGGCCCGGGCTCCTCCGGGCATCCGGTGGAGCGGCCCCTACGGCAGCGATCCGTTCTCGCGCGGGTCCTCGGTGTTCGGCGGCTATCCGTACGGCAGCGACCACTACGGCCGCAGCGACAATGGCGGCCGCACCTTCAACCCCAGCCGCGGCGTGGTCTGCGACCGTGCCACCGAGACCTGCTATCGCGGCCGCGAGATCGATGCCAGCGAGACGCGCGACTATTTCGGCAGGAGCGCGGCGCGCCAGGTCGACCGCATCCGCGACGAGGCCGGAACCAACCGGATCTATCGCGTCGACGACGACGTGGTCTGCAACCGCCCGAAAGAAGTCTGCTACAAGAATGGCCGCCCCGATCGCAGCGAAACGCGCGACTACTTCGGCAAGAAGGCCGCACGTCGGGTCGACTGACCGCACCTGACCAGCAAACGAATTAGGTCGCCTGTAACAAAGTGAAATGATCTGGTGATGCTGTTGGCGGCTGCGACAATGGATCGCGCGCGCCAGCATGCAATCGGGAACCCATATCAACATCGCGTGTTCGTCTGACTGCACAGACGATGAATTGAGCTGACGCCCAACACCGTTTGCCCCTGGGCTTGGACGGCCTGCCATTCGCGGGTCCTCAATGTCAGCCTACGAATGGAGTGAACGACATGCGCCGATTGTCGGTGTCATTGTTCGGTGGTGGCGCGTTGCTGCTGCTCGCGACCCAAAGCCATGCCGAATTCGCCAGCGCCCGCAAGGCGGAGCCCGCCTTCCGGCAGATCGGGGTGGCGTCGTGGTACGGCCCGGGCTTTCACGGGCGGAAGACCGCGAGCGGCGAGCGCTTCGACCAGAACGACCTCACCGCCGCCCACCGCAAGCTGCCGCTCGGCAGCGAGGTCAAGGTGACCAACCTGGAGAACGGACGGTCGATCACGGTCGAGATCAACGATCGCGGGCCCTATGCCAAGGGTCGGGTACTCGATCTGTCCAAGGCCGCCGCGCGCAAGCTGGGCATGATGGAAAACGGGGTCGCCAAGGTGCGGATCGAGGCGACGCGCCAGCAGCTGGCGTCTACCGGGAACTGAAAATTCCTAGCGCGAGGCCGTACGCGGGAGGCTCTTGGCGTAGCCCATCCCGGCCGCGGCGCAATCGAGCGCCCGCCGCTGCGGTCGCTCGCCTTGGGCGTAGTGGCGCATGAAGACGTGCTCGCCGATGACGGCCGTGCGCTTGAGCCTGGCGAACCAGGGGCATTTGACCGGATCCATCAGCCGCGGGTTGACGAAGTAGAGCGCACCGGCCGTGGGATCGCGCGCGGGCCAGACCGCGGCAGCACCGGCCAGCCGCCACGCCTGCACCAGCCGCAGGCGCGCGGTACGTGAGGTGGCACCGACCGCTTCGGCGAGGCTCCGGCCTTCCGGCTCGCTGAGCGCGCGCCGCAGGGCAGGCTGCTCGCCTACGGGCTGAAATTGGCCGGGTTCCAGCGCCACGGCGCAGGCATCGTCGGCGAAGCGCGGGTCGGCGATGCGGTTGTGGACGACCTTCATCACGGCCAGCATGCCGGCCGGGCCGTCGGTGGCCGCTTCGGCGTAGGCGATCATCGCCAGGCACCGTCGCTCGCGATCGCCCGTCGCGGCCGTGGCCGGGCAGGCGAGCAAGGCCGCCAGCAGCGACAAGGCCAATGGCCAGATCCGGTCGAGGCAGGCCAAAATCGATCCCCGCAGCTGATCGTGAGCTGATATCTAGCCGATAGGGCGTAGCGCCTGCCAGCAGCCTTTAGGCTGTCACGGTTCGCCCGGACATCGGGCTTGCCCCGGGGCCGGGATCTGTTATCTCGCCTGCCATCCACATCACCCTGGCCCCCAAGGCGGCACCGGACGGAGGGTAGCATGAGCCCATCGTTGGCGATCGCACGGCGTCCGCTCGACATGGCCGCGACGATCCCCATGTCGGCGGCCGGGCGCCAGCCGCTGTTCTTCTTCGGCACGCTCATGGACCTGGACCTCCTGGCCTATCTGCTCGAGCGGCCGGTTGACCTCGACGATCTGCGCCCGGCGACGATCACGGGCTTTCGCCGGGTGCGGGCGCTGGGGGCCAGCTACCCGGTGCTGGTGCCGCACGAGGATGGCGTCGTCGAGGGCCGGCTGCTGCGCCGGGTCACCGCGCGCGACATCGCGCGGATCAATCACTATGAGAGCGGCGAGTATCTGGCCGAGCTGCGCCACGTCGTCACCGCCGACGGCTGCGAGGTTGCGGCTTGGCTCTATCTCGGGCTCGATCATCTGCGGGCCAGCGACGAGCCGTGGTCGCTGGCCGAATGGCAGGCGCCGCGACAAGGCGGGCTTCTTTGCCGCGTGCGACGGCTGGATGGACGACTTTCGCGGCGACGCTTGAGGGTACATGCATGGGCCTCGGGAAGGCCGAGCTCGACCGCTACCACCGCGACGGCTTCCTGGTGCTGGAAGGCTTCGTCGACGCGGCCAGCTGCGACCGGCTGCGGGCGCGCATGGACGAGCTGCTGCGAGGCTTCGATGTCGAGGGTGTGCGCACCGTGTTCGGCGGCGCCGACCAGCGCCATGCCCAGGACGACTGGTTCCTCAATTCCGGCGACAAGGTCCGCTTCTTCTTCGAGCCCGACGCGTTCGACGAGCATGGCGGGCTGCGGCAGGCCAAGGAGCTGTCGATCAACAAGGTCGGGCATGCCTTGCACGATCTCGATCCGGTGTTCGCTACCTTCTCCCGTAGCCGGCGCCTTGCCGAACTCGCGACCGCGGTCGGCTTCGTGGAGCCGCTGCTGCTGCAGTCGATGTACATCTTCAAGCAGCCGCGGATCGGTGGCGAGGTCAACTGTCACCAGGACAGCACCTTCCTGCACACCGAGCCTTTGAGCTGCGTCGGCTTCTGGCTGGCGCTCGAGGACGCGAACGAGACCAATGGCTGCATGTGGGCCGAGCCCGGCGGCCATCGACGCGCGCTACACCAGCGGTTCGTGCGCGAGGGGCGCGCCACGCGGATGGAGACACTGGACCCCTCGCCGCTGCCGGCGGATGGACTGATACCGCTTCCCGGCCGTCAAGGGCACGCTGATCCTGCTGCACGGCCAGCTGCCGCATCGCAGCGGCCCCAATCTCTCCGACCGTTCCCGCCACGCCTACACCCTGCACCTGATCGACGGTGCCTGCCGCTACAGCCCGGACAACTGGCTGCAACGCGGGCCCAGTATGCCGCTGCGCGGGTTCTGAGCGGACAGCACGCGATGGATAAGCCCGCCGCCGTGGCCCGCAATGTCCTGGGCGAGCCGTTGGAAAGCTGCTCGACCGCACCGATGACCGGGCTCTTCCGCACCGGATGCTGCGACACCGGCCCCGAGGACCGTGGCCTTCACGTGGTCTGCGCCCAGGTCACCGCCGAGTTTCTCGAGTTTTCGCGCCGGCGCGGCAACGACCTGATCACGCCCGTCCCCGCGTTCCGCTTTCCCGGCCTGAAGCCCGGCGATCGCTGGTGCCTGTGCGCGGCGCGCTGGCAGGAGGCTTTCCTTGCGGGCGTGGCCCCGCCGGTCGTGCTGACCGCCACCCATGAGCGGGCCTTGGAGCTCATCAGCCTCGCCGACCTCAAGCGGCGTGCGCTGGATCTGATTTGAGCGGACCTCGTGACGCTTCGGGTTGTCGGACGGCGTTGGCGCACGGCAAGTGGCAACCTAGGTAACGGGTGGGCGAGCGGAGCAGGAGGGGACGATGCCGCTGACTTGGGTGCGAGCGAAATTCGGCGATTTCCGGTCGCAGGTGCTGGACGAGCTCGCCAACGAGCTCGAGATCGAGGTCAGCGAGGATCTGGTTGAGGCCCTGGCGGCCGCCACCTCGCTGGTAGCATTCGCCGACGGGGTCGCCAGCCCCGAGGAGCGGGAGGAGCTGCTGTCGGTGTTCGAGGAGGAGGACCGGCTGACCGAGATCGACCTCGACGACCTGTTCGACGCTTTCGACGACTATGCCGAGCGCTTCGCCGAGGACGCCACGGCGGCGGAGAGCGAGGCGCTGACTGCGGTGGGCGTGTTCGACGACTCGCCCGATCTCGGCCGGCTCGTGGTGCGCGCCGCACTGGCGGTCGGCACCACCGATGGCGCGCTCAATCCCGCCGAGGAGAAGGCCGTTCGCCAGCTCTGCGACGTGCTCGGCCTCGAGCTCACCGACCTCAAGCGCCCGGTCAAGCGTCGCGAGGACGAGGATGACGACGACGAGGACGAGGACGACACCGAGGAGTGATTCGCGCCTACGGCCCAGGCCACGTGGTGCCCGCCTCCGTTGCCATCCACCTCGGTGGCTAGGGATGCATGCGCGACAGCTTGTCGGCAAGGCGTGTCGGTTCCGGTAGGCGGTAGCGTGTCAGCGTGGCCAGGACCAGCTCCACTGCCTGCTCCAGCGAGACGCGGTGGCCTACCGAGACGTAGAGTGGGCGGGCACCCTCGCGGCTGCGCAGCACGATGCCGAGGGTCTCGCCCTTGTGGGTCAGGGGAGTCCGGCTGCCACGCGCCGCGTCTGGCGGCTCGTGCTCACCGATCAGCCGCGATTTTGCGACGCCGATCGCCGGCACGCCGGTGAGCACGCCCAGATGCGCGGCGATCCCCAGCCGGCGTGGGTGGGCGATGCCGTGGCCGTCGACCATCATCAGATCCGCAGGGCGTTCCAGCAGCGCCAGGGCTGCCAAGGCCGCCGGGATCTCGCGGAACGACAGATAGCCCGGCACGTAGGGGAAGCCGGTCGGCACCGCCGCCATGGCGCTCTGGACCAGATCGAGGGTCGCGAGCTCGACGACCGCGATTGCTGCCCAGGTCAGGCCAGTGGCCGGGGCGACGTGGATGTCGACGCCGGCGATGTGGCGAATCGGGACGAGCGTGTCGCCGATCACGACCTGCTGGCGCAGCCGCTCTTGCACGGCCCGCGCCTCGGCGATGCTGGCGGGCCAGTCGGCGATCAAATGTCGGCCGCCGACAAGCATTCCTTCAGCATCGCCACCACTTCCTCGTCATCGATCTGCCGGAAGTTCCGGTAGAACTGCCCCACCGCCATCAGGTCCCTGGGCGCATGCAGGGAGACGATGCGATCGGCCTTTGGCGCAAGTCGCGCCAGCACCTCCGCCGCGGCCACCGGCACCGCCAGCACCAGCTCCCGGGGTCCCGACCGGCGCACCGCGTGCAGGGCGGCCCGGACGGTGGCGCCGGTGGCGATCCCGTCGTCGACCACGATCGCGGTCCGCCCCGCGATCGGCGGCCGCGACCGACCGCCGAGGTAGAGCGCCCGGCGCCGCTCGATCTCGGCGAGCTGCAGCGCCTGCTGGCGGTCGAGCCAAGCCTGGTCGATGCCGTAGTTGCGCACGACATCCGCGTTCAGCACCAGCTCCGGCCGTTCGCCGTCGACCAGCGCACCGGCAGCCAGCTCCTCGTGCCCGGGTGCACCGATCTTGCGGACCAGGACCAGGTCGAGTGGGGCCGCCAGCCGCCGCGCCACCTCGAGGCCCACCGGCAATCCACCTCGTGGCAGCGCGAGAACAACGGGGTCCGTCAGATCGAGCTCGGCGAGGCGGTGGGCAAGCTGCCGGCCCGCGTCGGAGCGATCCACGAATTGCATGCGCCACCTCGTCTGCTGTTCCGGCCCCAATCTCTCCTATAGCGTGACGCTCTGGCGGTGCCCATGAACTGGGCGCCGCGCCCGCCGAAAGCATGTCGAGATCGTGCACGAGCGGGCTGCGAGGAGGGGCGGCATTGAATCAGGGCAACCTCGACGGCATTCGCCTGCTCACACCGCTGAGCCCGGCACATCGGTCGGCGCTCGCCGCCCGCTGCGCCTGGCGCCGCTTCAAGCCCGGCGAGGTCGTGCTCAGCCGCGAGGCCGACGATCGCGACGTGCTGTTCCTGGTCTCCGGCCGGGTGCGGGTCGTCAACTATGCCGCGTCCGGCCGCGAGATCGCCTATGCGATGGTCGAGCCGGGCGCCCATGTCGGCGAGCTGGCGGCCCTGGACGGCGGGCCGCGCTCGGCATCGGTGGAGGCGATCGACGCGTGCCTGATCGCCTTTCTGCCGAGCGGGCCCTTCCACGAACTGCTGCTGGCGCATCCCCAGCTGGCCGTGGCCATGCTCAAGAATCTCGCCCGGATCATCCGTCAGACCGACGAGCGGATCACCGAGCTCAGCGTGCTGAGCGCCATGCAGCGGATCTATCGCGAGATTCATCGCCTGGCCCGCCCCTTACCGGGCGGTGGCGTCGGCATCTCGCCGCTGCCGACACAGGAGCAGCTGGCCGCCGTCGTCGGCACGACCCGCGAGACCGTGGCGCGGGCGCTGGGGCAGCTCGCCAGGGACGGCATCGTCCTGCGCCGGGGCCGCGAGCTTCTGATCCGTCAGCCGGCTCTGCTCGAGGAATTGAGCGAGCCGGACGGCTGAACCGTCGCCCGCGCCTATGCCGCGAGGCGGCCCATGTGCCGATGTAGAGGCCGCGGCCCATCAAGCCTGCCTCATCATGCGTGACGGACATGTCCGCCGCGACAAACGCGGCCCGGTGCTCGTCCTCGCTGAACAGTCCCATCTCATGCAATTCCGTGA
>CAVUNX010000008.1:0-311950 GCA_963742945.1 uncultured Solirubrobacterales bacterium
GCCAGTCGGCCTAATGACTACGGCCGTGGCGTATGCCGCCTCGCGATACGCACCCTCAAGGCCCGGATACAAGGGTGCGCTCGCCTTCACGTACTCGCCGCTCTCGGCATGCTCAAGCGCGTGGTCGAGATGGATGCGTTGCGTCGAGGTAAGATGGGGAGCCTTCGAGACGGCCGCACGCAACGCTGGCACATACTCGCCGTCCGAACAGACCCTCTCCAGCGCAACAAGGACGGCCTCCCTCACGTCTGCCTTCGAGAGTCGCATCAGACGACGAGCGGAACCGATGTCGATGTGCTGGAACAGCAACCAGAGCGCATCAGTCTCCCAATCCTGCATGAACTGGTCGGCTTCCTCATAGAAGCGCAAGACCTCCTCAGAGGGGCGGAGCTTGCGACTGATCGAATCTAGGATCGCCGACGCGGAGGGCATTATTACGGGCGCCATCGCGCGGACGGTGGCGGTGATGTCGATGCCCATGCCCATGCCGACACCCTTCAGCGCCTTCATCCACGGTGCATCCTCCATGCCCAGGCCAGCACCTCGCAGCGCCTTCGTCCACGGAGTCTCGCCCGCGCCCATGCCGACACCCTTCAGTGCCTTCATCCACGACGGTTCGCCGGCAACACTGAGCAGGCGCCGGGTCTGATCAAGGCTCTTGCCGATGCCGAACGGCTTAAGATCAAACCCGATGTTCGAGCGGATAGAACCCATATATGCCGACTGCACCAGGCTTGCCATTTTCGCGTAGGGCTGGACGAGATCGTTGTAAAGCGTCGCCGTTCGCTGCGCCTGCGTGGTCAGAGTCAGCATCCCGTTCAGCTTGGCCGCCAGCTCCGACGACACCAGACCAATGCTGCTCGCGTTTACGGCCGTGGCACGAGCAAGCTCCGCCCGCCGGGCAGCAATCCTCGTAATAAGGGTCTCGACCTCTCTACGCTGCCTACGATTCCGCCAGACCATCACCGCGAGTAGCCTCTCGTCAGCGCCTAGAGGCTTGATGCGGGTTGGTCCGGTGGGCAGGAGGTGGACGCTTGGCATGAGAAGAGGGTCTCCAGCCCTGCAACCTCGTGATTGGAGCACGAGATGACCGCTTCGCTGGAGACCCTCGTTATCGCAGCCTACGTGTTCGCTGACTCTTTGCGGATTCCTCGCCCGGGCCCGGCGGGCAAGGTCACCGATCAGGAGCTGATCGCGCTGGCGGTCGCTCAGGCGGTGACCGGGATCTGTTCAGACCGTCAGTTCCTGGGCATGGTCAGGCGGCTGTTCCCGGGTTCTTCCCCGAGCTGCCCGGCCAGTCGCAGTACAACCGCAGGCTCGACGGCTCACACCGCAGATCACGACTGTGCAGATGATGGTCGCCGAGCTGATCGCTGACGGTCGGGTGCGACTGGTCGACGGGACGCTGATTGCGTGCGCTAACTATCCAGGCTGCGCGTCGCTCAGCGAGTTCGCCGGGCACGCCAGCTACGGCTACTGCCCATCCAAGAGCCTGTTCGTGTGGGGGATGCGCCTCGTGCTGATCTGCGATCTCAAAGGGCGTTCCGGTCGGCTATGACCTGTCGGTCCCAAGACCGGTCAGGAGCGCGAGCGCGCCCTGGAGCTCGCCGCTGCGCACGCCGGCAGCACGCTGTTCGCCGACAAGGGCTTCTGGGGCAAGGAGTACCGCGACGTCGATGGAACTGATCGACATCCAGCTCATCACACCCGAGCGCCACCGCCTCGGCGACGCCCGCCAGCGAGGTCGCAAAGGCCCGCATTCGCTTGGTCATCGAGTCGGTGTTCTCCAACCTCAAGCGCCAGATGCGCCTCGAAACGCATCTCGCCAAGACACTCGCAGGACTCGTACAGCGCATCGCCCAGCGACTACTCGCCCTCACCCTCGGCAATACTACATCAACATCCTCACCGGCCGCCCACCACGCGCCCTCGCCGCCTACGACGGACGATAAACCCGCATCAAGCCTCTAGGTGGCTGCCGTAGAGCGATCGCCACCGAACACCCTCATCACAAATCTCGATAAGCGCTCTGCGTAGACGCGACCTATCGGCTTCAGAAAGAGCTTCGATCTCGGAGGCCGTTCGGCGTGGCGTCATGCACCCGGCGAGCAGGGTCGAAACGAACCAACGTGCCTGGCGCTCCGAAGGGCGAGCGAGCACAGCGCCAACCGTCCTTTCGACCGCGAGCGTTGGCGGCTTGATCTCTGCCCCCTCGAAGCCCGGCGCGATCAGCGAAACTAGCACCGTTCGGCTGTCGAAGACCAAGGTCGCGGGCATCGATCGAGGGTATCGCGGGCATCGGCTGACGCTCGCTGACTTCGTATTGGTAGTAGCCGATTGGGCGCGCTGACCCTCGTAGCGAAAGCGCACACCCCAGGACGTGACCTTTCCCGTGACACGCGAGCGGTTCTCGCACAACTGCCCTGTCGCACGTTTCATCAGCAGGTGATCGTCGTTCCCTTCTCTGGTGCAGGCATCCCCTGGGTGACTGAGCGCGCGGCGCAGCCTGCCGCAGCGACTGACGGACGGCCCGGCGTTCTAGCGCAGCGGCCACTGGGCCAGGGATGGCGGACTGTGATGGAGCCGACCGACCTCAAGTCGAACCGGTTCGCGCGACTTCCCGGCGGCTCGATGGTATTTGACGCGGATTAGTGTCCCGCCCGCACGACGCGGAATAACGCCCGCAAACGGGCATGGTACTCCCGCTATTTAACGCAGGCCCGCGTCAACGAGACAGCCAGGTGCTGACTTTCGCGTCCGCGTCAGCCGCGCCGCTTTAGGGCCTTCTTGTTGGGTGGGTCTGCGTGTCCCGCGAAGCGCACCGGCCCATCATCTCCAACGGCGGCACGCTGCATCGAATGCCCCTTTGCCTCGGCGAGTACCCCCGACTTGTCTACGTCGACTACGAGCAACCGATAGCCGATGTCAAGCTCTGGAAGGGTCCGCGCGTAGGCATTACGCCGTTGCCAGACGCCAGAACGGAGGTCTCGCTCGAGCTTCGACAGGGCTCGCGTGAGCACGTGCCGACCGAGTAGATAAAACAACGAGATGCCGCTACGGACGACCGGGTCTAGGTACGATTCTGGGCGCGCCCAGTATGCACCAAGTACCCCGTCGCAGCAGTCGCGCGGGATCGGCACGGGCTGAACATATCCCTCCAGCGCACCGATCTGATCGTCCATCGAGGGGCACCGGGCAAGCTCGATTTCGAGAAGCTCAGGAAGGTAGTCGCGGACAAGCCAAAACCTCGCAATCGCGGCCGGATCAAAGGTCCAGATCACGATTCGCTGGCGCGTAACCCGCTTCAATTCCTGAATGCCGACGCGCCAGTCGCTCCAGTGGTGGAGCGTCATCAGGGCCATTGACGCATCAACCGAGTTGTCCGCGACGGGAAGTGACTCCGCAGTAGCCTTTAGAGCCGGCGCTGCCCCCGCGGGACGTTGGGAGAGCATCGTGTCAGATGGCTCGACTGCCAAAACCCAGCGATCAACGGGCTCGTAGGAGCCAGTTCCTGCGCCTACATTTAGTACCGTTGCAGCGTCTCCCAGCGCTTGGTGTATCGTCCGAGCAATTCGCGGATCGGGCTGTCTGCTGTCACGATAAGCGTGGCCGAATACATCGTACGAATCACTCCGGTTGGCCACGGAAGGGTGACATCTCGCGGTCTGTGCGTGAGCGGAGGGCACGGACCCGATCATTCTAAGGCCACCGGCAGACAGGTCGGAGGTCCGGGCGCCACTCAACGTCGGCCCTTACCGGTGCTTTCCGCATCCAACACAACGGCGTCTTCCGCGTTGAGTGCGTCGTTCCAAACGTACTCAAAGTGCTTGTGCGCGGCCTCGTACAACGGATGTCCTTTTTCGGCCACGACGACCGGAGCCAGGGCGTTGGGCTGCCAGTGCGACGTTATGTATGCCCGGTCGCCCACGAGCCAGCACCGTGCAGGAACCCATCGAGGGCTCTTTACGAGCAGGGCATGGACGCCTGAAGCCGCCGCCTCCCGAAGGCACAGGGTAAGGCGCTCACAAAGCCGTGCGGTCTGCGCATCCTGTGACTCCGTGGACCACGCTGTCAGCTCCGACGCCTGCATGAGGTACTCGCACGCGGCGCGTCCCGCCGCGGGTGATGTCATAGCCGTACCCCGAAGCTGTTGCAAGTAGTCGTTTTCATGAAGACCTGCGATGGCGGACGGAAGTGGCAGCCTCTGAAACTCCGGATCGAACACCAGGATCGACAGGCGTGCGTTTTTCGCAAGACGACGCTCCGCGATGCCCAGTAGTGAATGCATTGACGAGCCGCCGTTGAGAGTGAGTACCTTCAGCGAGCGAATGGATTTAGCTGAGGCGATCTCCCCGATCGCCTCTTCGGTACCGTCCACCGTTCTGAGCGCTGGCGGAATCATCCGAATGTTCTCGCGACGAGAACTCTCGCCCTTGCGACGGACCCAGAAGAGCTTCTCGTGACGGCGCTCCTTAGGAAGCGCAACCTTACCTAGGCTGGTTATTACGAGGTTACCCCGCTTGATGGCGGCGACGGCTGCCTCGCTCGCAAAGACCTCGTTGGGGGTTGTGACTGGCTCGATCCGCGCGGCGAGGCTTACCTGCGTCCCGAAGATGGCCCCACCTGGCACAGCGTCATTTTGGGCTACGAACACGTCAGACGCATGCATCCCGATCCGTACCGATAGGGGTGTGCGGTAAGGGTCTTGGTGTGCACCCCAGTTGCGATTTCGGAAAAGATCCCGAAGGTCGAGAGCGTAGTCAAGCGAATCTTCGAGGCTATCGAAATACGCGACGATTGCGTCGCCCCACGTGTTGCAGTAGGCGGCGCGGTGGCGCTGAGCAAGATCGGTGCATTCCGGTAGGAGCGTGCTGGCAAAAGCGTGGACCTCCGACTCAGTGAGACTCCCGAATCCGACTACGTCCGCGAAGACGATTCCCATGACTCTCTTGGTGGGAGCGGTTGATACCTGGGGTGTCATTTCGTCAGGGACCCATATCGAAGGAGCATCTCGTCCCAGCCCCCCGGCGTGTCTGGGGAGTCAGACTCTTCGGGCGGCGCGCCAAAGCGCTCAATAATGTCAAAGCGAAACCCCGGGTTTATGGCTTCCAAAAGCTCACCGGGCCGATCGAGATCGATCGTAATGAGCATTCGGTACACGTGGGAATAGCCTTGCTTAGAAAGCCACGAAACCCATCGTCGGTACGCTGGCGAGTCGCGAAAGCGAACTGCGTAGGCGTCTAGTGCCTTACGTGGCGGGTCGTATAGGTGCCGAATCGTCAATCCTGCTTCGGGGAAGTACTCCCTGATCAGTTGCACCGCCTGGATGTCGCTCGCCGTACCCAGCGAATTAAGCAGGACTTGAAGTCGATGACTGCTAGCCACTCGAAGTCGAGGCAAAAAGCGACGGAAGACAGCGAGCCCGTCATATCCGGCCGAGCCGTGCAAATACCACGCGGAGGCCTCGGGGACGGCCGTAAAAGGGGGGTTGCAGAGCACGACGTCGGCGGGTCGCTCCGGCTGGTAGTCCTCGACGCTGGATGTAAGGAACGTTACGCCTCGGACGCTGTTTAGTGCCGCGTTGAAGCGAGCAAATGCAGTTGCCCGAGGATTGATGTCTATTCCCACTGCCTCGGCGCCGAGGCGGGCAGCCTCGATCGCGAGGATGCCAGAGCCGGTTCCGACATCGAGTACTCGGTCCCGCCTGGATACCGCAAGGCGTTCAGCGAAGAAGGCGCCCTGATCGACGTACACCGGGTAAACCCGGTCAGGAGCGTCGCTCGTGAAAAGGTCACTCGCGTAGAACCGGCCGTGGAACGGCCAGAGCCGAACTATTCCGCGAGCCACCAACCCGTCGCTTGTGATCAACGACGCCTCGAGGAGGGGTTCGGCCAATGCCCGGTCGAGCTTCGCGGCGCGCTCGAGTTGAAAGATCCCTCGAAAGCTTCGGCGATCCCGCCGCCATAGGAATTCAAGGGCGGACAGTGCCGCCTCGGAGACCGCTGGGTCGAGTGAGGGCATCGACTTGTCGCTGGATGAAGAAGAGTTGGACATGCGGAATGGCAGTCTAAGCGGTTCGCACCCGCGCGGCACGGTGGCGTTTGGGGCGAGCGGCTCCTTAAGGTCAGGGCTCGGCTAGGCGCCCCTTGTCGCAAACCGCGCCAAGGGAAGCCCGGAGGCCCTCCCACCCGGGTCCGGTACGGTCGACCACCGTCACAAACGTGTTGGGGAATCCGCTGGAAATCACCGTCTATGGAGCCGACCCGAGTCGAACCGGTGACCTTCCCGCGCCCTCCCGGCCCAGAGAAGCCTTGGAGTTGACTCCGACCATCGACGTGATGTGGCGGCCGGGTTTTGGCACTCAGTGTCGAAACATCCGCGCAGATCCCGGAAAATGCGGTATATTCCGGCAGTCGTCCTCGGCACATGAGCGCCGAGTCTAGGGAGAAAATCCCTGCAAACGCGCTAATTGGCATGTTTTGGGACTCGCAGCAGCGACAGGGTACCCGCGGGAACGAAGCAGGGACGAAACAAACGCTTTGAGGCGGCGGGGCTATCGCCTTTCAGCGTCGCTGTTATTGATCGCTAGGGCCGAACTTCGGGTTTCCCGCTGGGGTCGCGGGGGCGACGGGGGTCAAACCTCGTTCGGCACCGTATCGAGATCAGGGCGAGAGGGGACATGCCGATAGCCATCGCGGGTTCGTAGCGAGGGCGGGATTGATACCCAATCCTGCGACCGTAGATGGCCCGAGAACAGTGGCCCTAGTCCACAGAGTCGAGGAGTCGTGCCCGAACCCTCCGCGCCGGGCGCGACGTGGGCGATCCGTGCCGCAGCGTGCGGTCCTTAATTCGGAACGTTACCCAGCGGACTGTGCTCGACGTGACTCGGCCCAGTCTGGCTCAGTGCCGATCCCAGATGGACTCGATGCCGCTGTCAGCTCAGGCGGCGCGGCGCGGTATGAAGCCTGGACCGTAGAATCGTGGCCATGCCGTTCACGCTCAGGAACCTCAGAGAGGATCTGGCGGACGTCGGGTCCAACTTCGACGGCGCGCCGGACCTGGAGTTCCGTCTCGCGAGTAAGGCGCTCGAGCTCGAGCAGTCCGGCCTGAGCTATCAGCGCATCCCGCCCGACTACCGGTTCCCGTACGGCCACACGCACAAGGAACAGGAGGAGGTGTTCGTGGTCGTGGGCGGGAGCGGGCGGATGAAGCTCGACAACGAGATCGTCGAGGTCAAGAAGTGGGACGTCGTGCGCGTTCCGCCCGGTACATGGCGAGGGTACGAGGCCGGGCCGGAGGGCCTTGAGATCCTCGTCTTCGGCGCGCCCAACCTCGGCGAGAACCCGCGGAAAGACGTGGAGGGTCAGCGAGACTGGTGGGCTGACTGAGCGTCGCCAATGGATGGTCAGCAGTTCCTTTCGCGGTCGTCGCTACCAGCGCTAGCGATGGGAGCCGTGCAACACGCCTCCCCGCGCCAGGCGTCTCGTCCCTCCTTGAGCGCAACGCCCGCGATCCCGAGCGCCGCTATCGGGTCGGCCCACCACAAACCAAGTAGCGCGTTCAAGCTGGGCCCGAGGAGCAACCCGACAGATAGGTAGGCGCAGAGCATCGTCTGTCGGCTCTCGCTCTTTGTCGCCGATGACCAAGCTCGTCAGCTACACGAGTCTTTGCGGTGCTGAGCGGAGGCATCGTCGCCAGAGTCAGGACAAACAGGCCGATCCCTACCCAACTTACGGAGGGATGATCCCCGGCAGCTAGCGAGAGGATCGCCTCGACGTGCTCGACTCGGTCGTGCTCTTCAGGCTGAGCGGCAAGCCGCGCGTTTCGGGCGTGGGCTTCGATAGCAGTTGATCCCCATCGACGGTCCGGTCCCGCCGGCCGAGCCTGTGATGACGCAGCGGGGCGATCATCGAGAGTGTTGCGGAGTGCAACCTCCAGGTGGCCTATGGGCTCTCAGAACGCGGTGGTGGCGCTACGGTAGTTCATGGAGTCGCGATCCCATCCTCAGGATCGCCCCACTGATCGCAATCATCTACCCCAGGAGGTCCAGCGATGGCGCAGTCGATCCCGAACGACTATCCCCGACTTACTCCTTATCTGATAGTTGACGACGCCGCCACGGCGATCGACTTCTACAACTCGGTGCTTGGCGCGAACGAGCGTATGCGTATGGCTGGCCCAGACGGCAGGGTGGGCCACGCCGAGCTTGATATCGGCGACTCGATGATCATGCTCGCCGACGAGCACCCGGACATGGGTGCTCGTGGGCCGCGGACCGTCGGGGGGACACCGGTCACCTTGCATGTCTATGTCGAGGATGTCGACGACGTCTTCGAGAGCGCCCTCAAAGCAGGCGCGAAGGCGCTGCGCCCGCTTGAGAACAAGTTCTACGGCGATCGATCCGGTCAGTTCGAAGATCCCTTCGGACATCACTGGAACGTGGCCAGCCACGTCGAGGACGTACCGCCCGAGGAGATGGCAAAGCGTGCAGAGGCGGCGATGACCGACGGCTGAGCCGAACGGTGCGTCGTAGCTAACGCCCAGGCGAGCGGGGCCGCGTCGCCACGAGGTCGCTTCATAGTCATACTCTTGCCTTCCTATGGAGGGTTCCCCAACCCAGATGAAGACGGTTCTCGTGACGGGCGGCTCGGGATTTCTGGGGAGCTGGTGCGTAATCGATCTTCTGCGCCGCGGCTACGTGGTGCGCACGACCGTGCGAGACCTCTCGCGCGAGGCCTCCCTGCGGGCAGTCGTGGCCGGAGAGATCGACGCCGGCGACCATCTCTCGGTGGTGGCCGCGGACCTGCGCGACGATGCGGGCTGGGAGCGAGCCGTCGACGGCTGCGACTATGTCCTGCATGTCGCCTCCCCCTTCCCTCCGACGCAGCCGAAGGATCCCGACGAGCTGATCGTGCCGGCGCGGGAGGGAACCCTGCGGGTCCTGAGGGCGAGCTTCGATGCGGGGGTCGAGCGTGTGGTGGTGACCTCCTCGATCGCTGCGATCACCGGTGGCCTGGAGGCCGGCTCGCAATCGCTTACCGAGGATGACTGGAGCGATCCCGACAATCCCAGGTTGACGCCTTACGCGAGGTCGAAGACGCTCGCCGAGCGCGCGGCATGGGACTTCGTGCGCGAGCGGGGCGAAACCGAGAAGCTGGCGGTGGTCAACCCCGGCGCCATCCTTGGCCCCGTGCTAGGCGACAATCGCTCCTCCTCGATCGGGATAGTCGAGCGGTTGCTGCGGGGAATGCCCGGCGTGCCGCGGATCGGTTTCAACATCGTCGACGTCCGCGATGTCGCCGACCTTCAATTCAGGGCAATGAGCGCTCCCGAGGCGGGCGGCGAGCGCTTCGTCGCGGCAGAGTCCTTCCACTGGATGGAGGAGGTCGCCGAGGTGCTGCGCGACAACCTCGGGGAGACGGCCGCGAAGGTGCCGAGCCGGACCGTGCCGAACCTGCTCGTGCGCGCGATGGCGCTCTTCGACCCCGGCATCCGTTCGATCGTGGGCCAGCTCGGCAGAAGAACGGAGACCTCCAGTGAGAAGGCCAAGACTCTCCTAGGCTGGTCACCTCGCCCCACCAAAGAGACGATCATCGATTGCGCCCGGAGCCTGATCGACAAGGGTGTCGTCAAACAGCCGGCTTAGCGGCCCTCGGGTTACCACCGTGCCGCCGACATTGGCGGTATGCGTACCCAGGAACCCACACGCACGTCGTACCGTGGTGCGACGATGTCCCTCATGATTCGCCGGCTACGCAACATCCTCCTGGCTCTGCCACTCGCCCTTGTGGCATGTGGAGGGAACGGGACCGCGCGTTCGAGCAGTAGCCCAGCGCGTTCTGGAGCCACCGGTGTGCGCCTCGCGCAGGTGGGGAGCTTCCGCCAACCGGTGTACGTAACGGGAGCGCCGGGTGATCCAAGCCGGGTTTTCGTTGTGCAGCGGACCGGTCAGGTGATGCTGCTGCTCAACGGCCACGGGCGGGCTCGACCGTTCCTCGACATAGCCAGGGCGGTCTATTCGCAGGGAGGCGCCGAGCAGGGGCTGCTCGGGCTCGCGTTCGCTCCCGACTACGCCCGCAGCGGGCTCTTCTATGTGGACTATACGATCGCCGACAACGACATCAGGGTCGTTCAGTACCGGCGCTCGGCGAGCGATGCCAACCTCGCAAACCCGGCGAGCGCACGCGTCGTGTTGAGGATCGACCACCACAAGTACGCCAACCACAATGGCGGCCAGCTCGCCTTTGGACCCGACCGCGACTTGTATATAGGCGTTGGAGACGGCGGCAGCGAGGGCGATCCTGACGAGAACGGGCAGAACACCGCCACCCTGCTCGGCAAGATCTTGCGCGTCGATCCATCCCCGGGGGGTGGATACACAATCCCCAGCACCAACCCGTTCGTCGGTCAAGCCGGCAGACGGCCGGAGGTCTGGGCCTTCGGGCTGCGCAACCCGTGGCGCTTCTCGTTCGACCGCTCGACGGGTGACATGATCATCGGGGATGTCGCACAGGACTTGCAGGAGGAGATCGACTACGTACCGAGCGGAACGGGTGCGGGCGCCAACTACGGTTGGAGTGTCTGGGAGGGCGACCGCCGCAACAAGCCCGGCAAGGCCCCGCGCGCGGTACCCCCGGTTCTGATCGCCCAGCACAGCAGCGGCTACTGCGCGATCATCGGCGGATATGTCGTGCGCGACCGATCGCTCCCAAGCCTGTACGGTCGCTACCTCTTCGGTGACTACTGCCACCCACAGATCGAGTCGGTGAAGCTCCGGCACGGTCGAGCGAGCAACCTACGAGCCACCGGCCTCGAGGTGAGCGGAACTTCCTCCCTGGGCCAAGACGCAAACGGGCACATCTACATCACTTCACTCAACGGGCCCGTCTATCGCATCACCACAGCCGGTTAGACAGCATCACCACGTCCGGTTAGACAGCGCATTAGCTTCACGCGACACCAGCGTGAACGTTGGCGATTCCTTGTCGTGGCACTGGCCGGCTCAAGCGTCGAAGCAGTTCTGCGGCCTGCCGGATGGCCGGAGTCATCGGCAGGCCGCAATCGAGTGTCTCGGCAAGGACCGCGCGGAGCCGGCGAAAATCAGATTGCCGTAGTGCGCGACGCAGAGCGACGCTTGCCAGGAACGGAGCAAGACTGTCCTGCTGAGTGTCCGGCAGGGAAGCGAGGTCCGTCTCCCATTGGGGTTTCGGTTCGCGCACAAGCATCAGGTCGCGCAGGGTCTGCGCCACCCCGGCCCGATGGCTACCTCCCACCGGCACCGAGGACGGGGGAGCGCAGCCGGGAAGCAGTAGCGCTGCCGACAGTATGCCCATCACGTAGACGGTGTGGTAGGCCTCGGTGACAACGTATGCCTTGCGCTCGGAGTCGTCGAGTTGGGAGAAGGTGTCAGCTCGCAGGCTGAGGGATGGAAGGAACCCCACTTGGTTTTCCACACGAGCGAGCACCGAAAATCCGAAGGCTGCCGCAGGGGTCCAGCTTGCTCGAAGGTATGGCCAGGTAAGCAACAGCTCGGCCACCAGGTCGAAGTCGTCATCCTCGAGACAGCAGGCCAGCGCCATATCGACGTCGTCCACCAGCCCATCGGCGGTACGCGGGGGCATCCGGGGCAGCCGGCCGAAGTCGGTCAAATATATGAGGCCATGCGTAAACGCGTATAGATCCTCACGCCGGGCGGACAGGGCATCGAGCTCTCTGGACACCATGCTCTTGCTGAGAGCGCTCTGGAGATCCACTTGGCATGGGAAGCCGCCAACGCGCATGAGCCAGTCGGCCTCAATGTCCTTCCAGGGGACACGTTCCTGCGCTCCTGCCGGCGATGCTTCCAGCACGTGGCGTAGCTCGGCCTGAAAGTCAGGGTCGGGATAGCCTAGCCTTGTTAGGCATACGTGTGCGACGGACAGCTCGGGAGCGATCGCGGGGCGCAGGCGCATCGACGTGAGCAACGATTCGCTGCGTGCCTGAGGCGCCAAAGCCAGCGCCACGGCATGAAGGCGGCTTTGAACAGCCGGCGGTGTGTCATGGGCTCCTAACGCCGCATATAGGAGCAGGGCTGTCTCACAAATGAACTTCTCGCGTCTAAAACTTGGCGTGGCCTTTGCTTGAAGATCTGGCGAGGTGAGGATTGGCACAGAGCGCTCCGCGGTGTCCAGGCAACCGCAGAGCCTCCGCGCGAGGTCGGACCGGGACCAGTGTGAAGTCCCGCCGTATTCCCGACTCGACAACCTCTTTACTGTCCGCCCTCGGCACTGACCTCGGCCGCCATCGCCCGAATCGACTCAACCTCCTCAAGGCCCAAGAAAGCAGGGTCGAGCTTATAGATGTGGATCACCGATTCGACGCCCTTGACGACGTAGTCGCCGGCGGCGGCTGTGCCTGGATCGAATACCGTCGGGGCGACCTGCGAGACAGCCTTCCCCAACTGCTCGAAGTTCAGGACGCCGCTGTCCCTGAGCGCGGCGATCACCATCTGGTCTCTCTCTTGGACTTGCGACCTCTTCTCGGTGCTCTCTGAATTTCCCATGTAATTCTCCTTTGACGGCAAGTGCGTGCGTATCGTGCTGCCTACTGGCAGGCTGTATCAGCGGACGGTTCGAGCTCAGTGTCCAAGTCGAGATCGAAGCGTCGTGAGCTGCCTGGCCAAGCCCAAGAAGTTATCACGTTCTAGACAAAGTTTGATATCCAAAATCTTTAGGCGGCTGGGCGCGCGCTCTCCGCCCGCGGTCGGGTGGCCGTCCAGGAGAGCGCGACAGCCGGCAGGAATCCGCCGCCGCGACGGAAAGAGCTGCGTGGAGCTCGAGTCGGTGGGAGTCGGTGGGCGCCATCGCCGGCGAGCACCAGCGAGCCCGACAGCGCTATGACGGGCCACCGCGACGCGGTAGGCTGCGACGGCGCAAACGTGCCGCGCGCGTCCGGATATATTCCGCCGGATGTTCGCCAACTCCCACGTCCTACCGGCCAACGTCAGACTTGGCAGCCCTCCAACTATGGGCAGTACGCGTCTCCGCGACTCTATCGCGTCCCGCAGCCCGAAAGGCAACGCTCCGGTGCCTGACCTGAACAGAGCTACCAGGTGACCCGTCCAGCGACACAGATGTTGGTCGCACGCGAGGCGAGGCGTAGGCGCCGAGTCCTGGCGGCCGCGTATCCGCTCGGTGTGATCGCGGCCGTTGCGATGAGCCTTGTCCTGGGTCGACATACCGGAGGCTCCGTCGTCGGACTCGCACTCGGGTTGTTCGCGGCCCTTCTCACGGCGACCACTCTTGTGATCATATTGACCCTGGACATCAACTCGCGATGGCCAACTCTCCAAGATATTGTCACTGAGGCCTATCTGATCAGATGGTTTCTTCTCGCGATGGCCGCCGTTACGCTCGCCGCATTTTTTGACGACGGTACCAAGGCGCGCTGGCTGACCACCTTGGCGATCATGTTGTCACTGGCGGGCGGCTTTCTGGGATCGCTATCGCTCTACCATCTCTTTCGCATTTCCACAGGAGAAGGACGAGCGCACTTTCTCGGCGGCCTGCTCGGTAGACAGGTAACTCGTACCGAGGATTCCGTGTGGGTATCCGGAAATCTCGCACACGATTCGGCAGATTGGCCCGAGTTTGCCTCATATTTTTCGCGTTTTCAAGCGGCCATCGACAACAGCGACATCACCGCGCTGCGTGATCGCGTCGCAGAGCTTGCGATCGCGGGTGAGACGCTCCCTCCCCCCAAGATCCGGGTACTACTTGCGCTTGACATACGTGTGCTTCGGGACCTGGGTCGAGCCGTGATCCTTGGGCGACTGGACTCCCCGGAGGTTGGCTCTGTCCTCCTTCCCAAGCTCGGAGGGCTCGTCGTCGAACACTCGGGACAGTTGTTGGAACAGCCCTCCCTCGAGACGGGGCGAGTCTCACATGACACAGATCCAGCTCAGCTACAGGCGGCGACGTATCTCGGCCAGGCGGCCCGTACCTTTGCGTGGATCGGTGGCGCTTGCCACAGCGACGCCGTCGAGAAGGGCCATACCTCGCCTGCGCTAAACGCGGCCGCTGCCGGCAGCGTGACAGCCCGGGACCAGATCCTCGACGCTGTCGATCCCGATTCGGCACGCCACCTGCCATGCCGACATCCGTGGCACGGTGGGCTTGTCGATCCCTCTGCCGCGCTGATCTGGTGGTGGTGTTTTTGCGATCTCAACGGGTCACACGACGGGCGAGCTTTCTATGCGGCCATCTTCATGCTCACCGGCGAAAAGTTCTTCGGCACATTCGGTTGGGGGAATCGCTACCTGTTGAGCGACCTGGACAGTCGGCTTCGAGAGGCCGACGTGTCGAGCGCACCCAAACGCGGAATACGCTCACGCGAAGTCATCGAGGCGCAGGGGGGCTTGCGCAATGTGGCGCTGGACCTCTTCGCCACGAGTATGGCCAGCTGGAGAGACCGGCGAAGGCCGATCCCCGAGGGGCTGGAGCAGAACTGGTCCTATTGGGATGACCCGCGCCGCTTGGCGCGGCGGGCGCGGCTGTTTCTGCCGCGCTCCGGCGAGCCCTGGTTGAGGGACGACGACGACGCTCTCAATGCCCTGGCACTCCTGATCTCGCGTGGCGCGGCCGGCAAAGGCCTGGCGGCTTTGGTGCGCGGAGCCACCCAGCGACTGCCACTGGCGAGCGTACCGCCGATCGTCGGGCCTGAGCGGCGGCCGGCGGCGGCCGTACTCGCCGTCGGTGCTCATCTGGCGCCCCGCGGTGAAGCCGGTTCGCATAGAGAGCTGGAGCGGTTTCTCCAGCGACTGCCCACGACGCTACTGGACGGCGCTCTTTCGCTGGCCAAAGGCATTCTGTATATCAAAGACATCAAAGACCGCCCTATGGCTACCGAGCGTTCCGTGGAAAGTCTGATGGATCTACTCACATTCATACAGCTCGATCAGCAGACCGAGGCGCGATAGATGACCAACGACGACTTTGCCTCTCTGCTGGAGAGGCTTCCGAATCGACTGAATCTCGTACAGACATCACGGGTCTGGTCCGAGGACGAGAGCTCGATAGAGCTGCGCGACCGGATTGATTCATACATTTTCTCACAACTTCTCCTGGGTGTGCCACTCACCGTCAGGCGAATAGTCTTCTTGGAGCCGCCCGGCGACGAACGGGCAGGCGGTGCCGCAGAGCATCGGAGTTGGGTCAGCGGACTTGTCAGGGACCTCTTTTACCTCGGGATGCCCAGTCGAGGTGACATGGCGCCCTACCGTATAAAGCAGCTTGTTCGCGATCCCCACGCCGGCAGTGACCAGTGCCCCGTGGAGGACGGATGGAACACCACGCCGACCGGTCCATGGAATGAAGCCTTTGAGGAGGCGTGGCTGGCGCCAGGATGCATAGAAAGCAACCTGATACCGTCGGACTATCCCGTAGGACCTGTTGGAGATAGAAATCCTCGCTGGTACTTGTGGCATCGGACCCTTTGACAGACACCCGCTTCCCGGACTCATCTTGGGAGGCTCTCTGGACGCAGCCGGGCGCGTCCAGTCCCACGACGGATCGTCCAGCCGTTACGGTGACGATGGTGTCCTCTGTCGACGGACACGTGACCGAGAAGGGAAAAGTCGGGTCCCTGACCGGGCCACCCGACCAAGCGATGCTCCATCGTCTGCGGGCGGCGCACGATGGTGTGTTGGTCGGAGCCACGACGGTGCGCGTCGAGGGTTACGACGCCTTGCTCACATCCAAGGAGCAGGCCCAACGCAGGGATCTGGTTGGGACTGCGCAACCGATCCTCTGCGTCGTCAGCGCCAGCGCTTCGCTCGAAGAGATCTCTGCCGGTGTTTCGGGCGCGGAACCTCGACGTGATTGTGCTCACGAAGGCCGGGGCGCCGACTGAGAATCTGCCACGGGGCGTTCGAGTGATACACGACCATAGCGAGGCGTCCGGCGCCGGCGAGGCTTCCGGCGCGCTCGATCTCAGCTCGCTACTTGTCCAACTTCGAGCGCGCTACGGTATCGACCGCCTGCTTTGCGAGGGTGGCCCAACACTCGTCGGTTCCCTCTTGAGGAGTGGTACGATCGATGAGTTTATTATGGTGATATCTCCTCGTATCTCAGGCGGAGACGATCCGCGGGTGGTCCTCGGCGAGGATCTCCGGCCGCTATCTCTTTCACTCGTCGCGCAGACGGTCGTGGATGGATTTGTTTTCCTACGCTACCGGCTGTCGCATGAAGCTACGACTTAGGCAACACACAATCGAGCTCCAACCGGGAGCGCCGCTGATTATGGGAATCGTCAACATCGGCGATGACTCTGTCGCCGATAGCCGGTCGCTGCGCACACTGGACGCTCAGCTTGACTTCGCGATGCGCCAGCGTGACGACGGTGCGCATATCGTTGACATTGGCGTTCAGTCGGGTAGGACCGACACACCGATCCTCTCCGAAGATGAGGAGATGGAGCGACTCGTTCCTCTGGTTGAGGCTCTTGTCAACGAGGGCGTCCTGGTCTCGGTCGACGCCTGGCGCCCACGCGTGATCGAAGAGGCGCTTACCGCGGGCGCCGCCCTGATCAACGATGTGAGCGGACTGGCGGATGTGGCACTCGCCGGCGCTGCTGCGCGCTCGGGCGCTGCCCTCGTGGTCATGCACACGCGTGCGGCGCCAAAGGTGGAGCATTTTCCCAGCTACCAAGACCCCATGGCGGATGTCATCGAGTTTCTCGGAAAGCGCATCGAGCTGGCTTTGCGCCATGGAGTCGATCGAGAGCAGATCATCGTCGATCCCGGTCTCGATTTCGCCAAGACTCCCGAGGAGTCGATCGTGGTCTTGCGACGGCTGGTCGAGCTTCGACGCTTCAACTGCCCAATTCTGCTGGCGGTTTCGCGTAAGTATTTCATCGGTATGTTGACCGGAAAAGGTCCTGAAAACCGTCTCGCGGGCACGCTCGCCGCGATCGAATTCGGTGTTGGCGCGGGGGCCCACATCGTTCGTGTCCACGATGTCGCGGAAGTCGCCGATTTCCTCAGGCTTCGCTTTGCCCTGTACGACGACAGGGCCCCTGAACTACGAGGTGATCCTGATGAGGAAGCGCTCAAGTGGCTACCGCCAAAGTAGGTGGCTGAAATGAGCGTGAAGGATCTCAGCGCTGGGTACCATGCAGCACAGATGGATGACGCCAGTCGAGATCGGGTCGTCCTCGGTCAAGCGCTCATGCGGCTACGGCACCGTGCGGGACTGCGCGAGGGTGACCTGGCCGGTCGCTTGGGCATCGAGGTCGACTACATCTCCGAGGTCGAGAGTGGAGCGCTGGACACGCGCTGGTACACGGTCATGCGCATTCTGCGCGCCCTCGATATCAGCCTCGGCGAACTTGCTACCGAGATCGAGAAGCACAACCGCGCGACTCGTGGGGCGTGAGCGACGCTCGGCGGTCTCGCGCGCCTTGATCCCCAGCCATCGAGCTGAAAGTATCCCGGCATGAAGCCCTCGGGACACGCACATGGGGTGCCAACACTGGTCCTCGCGCTGGCCGTGGCATCGCTTGTCACGACACCCGCGGCGACTGCGAAGATGAAGGTGACGGCGACAGGTCCCGCCCCGCTCGTCGTACCCGCAGGCGCGAGGATCTCGCTCACCGCGACCTTGGCGGGACCCTGGACGGGACCGAACCGTGCGACAACCGGTTCGAACGACCCATAAATTGACATTCCCATAGATTCGTGTTACTCTCGGTAAAATGAATCTGTAGGGTGGCCTACAACAACACACTCTTGGGTGAAGCTCTTCGCAGGCTTCGGGACCTTGCTCCGCCCCTCGAGGATGGTGCCGTAGCCGGGCATAGTGTGCTATAGATCTAGCACTCTAGTATTCTAGAGAGAGAAATGAGCCGGACAGGCGTACCGGGGAAAGGTGGGGTGGGGTTGATGCTCAAAGCTCGGGTCCTCGTTGCGGGGCTCCTCCTCGGTGTCTGCCTTCTACTCGCGACCGTGGCCCTGGCCGCGGACACATTGGTGGTCCACGAGAGCTTCACCCCCAACAAGCTGGGCGCCCCCACAAACCTCTCGATCACGGCAAGCTTCCTTTCGAGCACCGGCGCACCCCCGTCCCCGATCACCAAGCTCACGCTCTATGCCCCCGCGGGCCTTGCCATCGACGCCCGCGGGGCCGGCACCTGCACGCAGGCCCGGCTCACAGAACGCGGCCCCGGCGGTTGTCCGGCCAACTCCCGCGCAGGCTTCGGCGGGGGTGTGGGGCTGCTCGAACTACCCAAAGCCGTCATCCGCGAGCGCTACACGCTCGACTTCTTCTTTGCCCCCTCCCAGCACGGGCGCCTTACGCTGCTCGCCTACGCGAGCGCCGTCGCGCCGGTCCCCGTGGAACTTGTCGTGGTGGCCAGAGAAGTCCCTGCCCCCAAGCCGTACGGGCTCGGCTTCAGCGTCGAAATCCCCCCGATCTCCACGTTCCCCGGAGCCTCCCTGGCCTCGGTGGAAAGCGCCTTCGCCACATTCGGGGCGACGAACGTCGCCTACTACGAGACCGTCCGCGGCAAGAGAACCCTGGTTCACCTCAGAGGCATGATCGCCCCCAAGAAGTGCCCGCGCGGGGGCTTTCCGAGCGAGGGCATCATCGACTTCGCCGACGGCACCACACTCACGGTCAACCCCACGATCCCCTGCCCGCGACGCTAGACATGCCCCGGCCCACACCCACCATCCTCCTCGCGGCCCTCCTCGCCGCCCTTGCGATCTGTGCCCCACCCACCGCTCTCGCCCAAGCGCAGGACTCCGCGACGATCACCTCCTCCCTTGTGCCCGACCGGCTCTCCGCCAAGGGGGCGCTCACCATCGCCATCCACTACTCCGAAGGGTCCTCCGGCGTACCGTCGCCCGTGCGCCGCACGGTCTTGCGATTCCCCCTTGGGCTCGGTGTCGAAATACCTCATCTGCGCAGCTGCTCCATCGCCCGCCTGCGCGCGCGTGGGCCGAGCGGCTGCTCGGCGCAATCGCTGCTCGGTCACGGACACGCCCTCGCCGAGGCCCAGGCCGGGTCGCAGCTCATCTCCGAGGACATCTCCCTGTGGCTCTTTCTCGGCCCCTTCCACAACCTGCAGCCAAGCTTCGAGGTCCTCGGTCAGGGCTACACCCCCTTCGACGAGCGCGTGGTCCTCACCGGCACAGTCCTCCCGGACAACCCCCCCTACGGGGAAGACCTGGTGATGTCCATTCCCCCGATTCCCACCCTCCCACTCGAGCCAGACGCCTCCATAGTCACCATGTCACTGACTGTCGGCGTCAGCAAACCGCGCCATCCGCGCACGGCGAACACGGTGGTGGTCCCCTCCAGGTGCCCTCACGGCGGGTTCCCCTTTGCCGCCGACTTCACCTACGCCGACGGCTCCACAGGCAACACGCTCGCCACCGCCCCCTGCCCACGATGACCCAAGAGAAAGAAGGTAATCCCGATGCCTCACCGCAGTGATCTACCGCTATGTCTCATCGGGGTCTTGGCCACAGCGGCGATCTACGTCGGCGCCCTGCTGGCACTCGGGCCCCTCGCCCCGGCGGCCTCCCGAGCCGCGACTCCATCCGCGCGTGCCGCGCGAACCTTCTCCCTGAACGAGACCGGCGACCTTCACCTCACCAGCAAGCGCGGCTTCACACTCAACGAGCAGGGCTCCGCGACAGGATCGGTCAGGGGACCGATCTACGTACATCTGAGAATCGTGTCCACGACCCGCGTCACCGCTGAAGTCAGCATCTATCCCAAGGGGGGCTCGATTTCGGGTAACGCCACCGCAAGCTACCACCGCGAGGGCCCCACGGCCCACTTCTACGGGACGCTGTCGGTCGATCGCGGCACCGGCAGCTTCAACCACGCCCGGGGATCGGGGCTGAGCTTCAGCGGCACCATCCAACGATCCAACGACGCCGTCACCGTGCGGGTGAGCGGCACAGCGTCAGACTGACCCAGCGTCGGCCGAGGAGGTCCCATGCTCGAGTTGCGCAACCTTGTGAAGCACTACCCGGCTGTCGGCGGGGAGACCGTGCGTGCCGTGGATGACGTCTCGCTAAAGGTCGAGGCCGGTGAAATGGTGGCCCTGTATGGGCCTTCCGGCTCGGGCAAGACGACTCTGCTCCTGATGGTGGCCACTCTGCTTTCCCCCACCTCTGGCACGGTCCTGATCGGCGGGCGCGACATCTCCTCGCTCTCGGAGCGAGAAGCGTCTCACTTCAGGCTCTCCCAGCTGGGCTTCATCCGTCAGAACTTCGACCTGCTCCCGGGTGTCACCGCGATCGACAACACGGTGCTCAAGCTCTTGGGGGCGATGCGCTGGCCAGACGCCCAGCGCGAAGTGACGCCGCTGCTGGAGCGCCTCGGCTTGGGGAATCGCCTACAGCATCGCGCGGAGACGCTCTCGATGGGTGAGCGTCAGCGCGTGATGATCGCCAGAGCCCTCTCCACCGAGCCCAGCATGCTGCTGGCAGACGAGCCCACGGGGAGCCTCGACACGCAGCGCGGGCGCGAAGTGCTCGAACTGCTGCGCGGCCTCTGCCGTGAACGGGGAGTCGCAGTGATGCTCGTCAGCCACGACCCCATGGCGGCCCACTTCGCCGACCGCGTCTTTGCCCTGCGCGACGGGCGGCTCTCAGACTACGACGCCGATCGGGGCATCCAGGGAGCCGACTGGCCCACGGTGGGCCATGGGGCCCAACTGTGAAGCTGTCGAATGCCCTGCGCCTCTATCGTGTGCGCCTGCGCGCGCGGCTCCTTCAGGAGTGCTTCGCCGTGGTGGGGATAGCCGCCGGGGTTGCCCTCCTGTTTGCCTCCCAGGTGTCGAGCTCGAGCCTCCAGAGCTCCGTGGGCCGGCTCTCCCGAGGGATCGTCGGCAAAGCGACCCTACAGCTGCTTGCGCGCGATCCGCATGGCTTTCCCGAGGGGATGCTCGCGCGCGTGCGCGCCATCCCGGGAGTGCGTGTCGCGGCGCCGCTGCTCGAAGCCGGGGCGAACGCCGGCGGGCCCCACGCGAGCAGGTCTGTCGAGCTCGTCGGCGCCGACGAAAGCCTGCGCGCGCTGGGTGGGGCGCTCGTGCGCCACACCGATCTCTCACCCTTTGGCGGGGTCGGCGCGATCGTGCTGCCGGCGCCGCTCGCGAGATCCATAGGCGTTACCAAGTTCGGCCAGGAAGCCACTTTCAAGCTCGCCGGGCGCACGGTCCAGGCTCCGCTCTACGCTCAGCTTCACGCTGGGCAGATCGGGCCTCTGGTAAACAGCCCGGTCGCGATCGCCCCGCTCTCCTTCGCCCAGGAAATGACCGGCCTTCCCTCCCGGGTGAGCCGCATCCTCGTGCAACCCGCCCCCGGCTCCGAGCGCCGGGTGCAAGCCGCCCTCACGACGCTCGCGGCCGGGCGCCTGAACGTCGAGCCCACCAGCTACGACGAGACCCTCTTCGCCAAGGCCGCCACAGCGAGCAACCAATCGACCGCTCTCTTCTCGGTAATCAGCGCGCTCGTGGGATTCCTGTTCGCGTTCAACGCGACGCTGCTCACCGTCCCCCAGCGCCGGCGGCTGGTCGCCGACCTGCGCCGCGACGGGTACACGCCGTCGACCGTGATCGCGGTGCTGCTGCTCGACGCCCTCGCCCTTGGGCTGATCGCATGCACCCTTGGCCTGGCCCTCGGCGAGGAGCTCTCGATCCACTTCCTTCACTCCAACCCCGCGTTCCTCTCCCTCGCCTTCGCGGTGGGCTCCGAGCGCGTGGTCAGCTGGCAGAGCGTCGCGATCGCCGCGGGTGGCGGCATGCTTGCCGCCACCGTGGCTGTGCTGAGCCCCTTGCGCGACATCCTCTCGCGCGACCCCCTCGCGGCCATCAACCCGCGCGAGGGCTCGGGCGCCGCTCACAGCGGGCGCCGGCGAGGGCTCGCCGGCCTCGCCTGTCTCGGCGGGGCGACCGCGCTCCTGCTCGCCGCGCCAGACGCCTCGATCCCGGCGATGGTGCTGCTCGTCGGGGCCCTCCTGTTGGAGCTCCCGATAATGCTCAGCGCCACGCTGGTACTCGTCAAGCGAGTCGCCTCGCTGATCGTCAGTCCCGTCCCCCACGTCGCCACGATGGAGCTGGGAGCAGCCCGCGCGCGCGCCGTGGCGATCTCCGCCACGGGCGCGGTCGCCGTCTTCGGCAGCGTCGCGATCCAGGGCGCCCACGGCGATCTGCTCGCGGGCCTGGAAAACGCCGCCCGCGACACGAACGCGTTCACAGACATATGGGTCTCCCCGGCCGGCTCCTACAACCTGCTGAAGACCGCCCCGTTCGTCCCCCTCCAGCAGGCCAAGCTCAGACGTCTCGCGGGCGTGCGGGCGGTGCGTCTCTACCGCAGCGGCCTGCTCGACTATGGCGAGCGCCGCCTCCTGGTGATCGCCCCACCCGCCCAAGCGACCCCGCTGCTGCCGGCAGATCAGATCTTGAAGGGGGATCTCCGCCAGGCCACAGCCCGGGTGCGATCCGGCGGCTGGCTCGTCCTCTCCCAGGCGGTGGCCGACGAGCACCGCCTCCACATCGGCCAGTCACTCACCCTGCCCACCCCCAACCCGACGAGCATGCGCGTCGCCGCGATCTCAACGAACGTCGGGTGGGCGCCGGGCTCGGTCATCATGAACTCCTCCGACTACGCGCGCGCGTGGGGGAGCCAGGATGCGAGCGCCTACAACGTACTGCTCGACCCCGGTGTCACAATCGCCCAGGGCACACACGAGATCGAACGAGCGCTCGGGGCCGGCTCGGGGCTGGCGGTACAGAGTGCCGCCCATCACGCCGCCGAGCAGAGCGCCCTCAGCCGTGAGGCGCTGGAACGCCTCACACAGATCGCCACGCTGATCCCGATCGTCGCGGTGCTCGCCATGGCCGCGGCGATGGGGGCCATGGTCTGGCAGCGCCGCCCGCGCCTGGCCAAGCTCAAGCTGGAGGGGCTCCCGCGTGTGGAGCTGTGGCACACCATCCTGCTGGAGAGCCTGTTGCTGCTCGGCGTCGGCTGCCTGACGGGCGCCTTCTTCGGCCTCTACGGTCAGCAGCTCGCCGACCGCGCCCTCGCCCATGTGATCAACTTCCCCGTCGTCTATTCCCTGACGGCGACGGCGGCGCTCACAAGCGTCTCGCTCGTGGCGGCCGCGGCCCTCGCGATCATCGCGATCCCCGGCTACCTCGCCGCCTCGGTCCCGGCCTCGCTTGCCCTGCGAGACTGAGCGAGCACGATGGCCGAGACCAGTCAGCGCCCCTACAAACAGGTGGCACGCGCACAGGCGCAGGAGCGCACCAGGGACGCCCTCATCGACGCCGCCAAGGCCGAGTTCTTCGAGGGCGACTGGCTCAATGCGTCACTTGAGTCCCTGTCGGCAAAGGCCGGGGTCACCAAGCAGACGTTGCTGCGCCACTTCGGCACGAAGGACGGCCTGCTCATGAAGATGCTCATGCGTTTCGGCTCAGAGGCGCGGGATCAGCGTTGGAGCGCCCCCGTCGGTGACATTCCGGGCGTGGTGGACAACCTGATCGATCACTACGCCGCGTGGGGCCCACGCTCGATGCGCCTCGGCTCTTGGCAGGGGGGGCCCGCCATGCTCTCCCTGCTCTCGCAAGCGGCTCGCCGATTTCACTACAGCTGGGTCGAGTACGCATTTGCCCCACAGCTGAAAGAGCTCCGTGGCAAAGCTCGCGCACGGCGCCGTGGGGCGCTGATCTCGATCTGCGACGTTCAGGTCTGGTGGATCCTTTCGCACGACCTCAAACTCCCGCGAGCGGAGGTCCGGGCGATCCTGATCGATCTCATCACCCGCCTGGTCGGGGAGGAGCGGTGAAGGTTCTCGCCTACACCTCGCCCGCGCGTGGGCACCTGTATCCACTCGTCCCAATCCTGGCGGCGCTCACCGAGCGAGGCCACCATACCTCCGTATGCACGCTCTCCGATCAGCTCGAGCATCTTGCCCCCCTCGGGATCGCCGCGACGGCGATCGACCCGGCCGTGGAGGGCATCGCGATCGAAGATTGGCGCGAGCGCTCGCCGCGCCGCGCCGCCATCTCGGTATTCAAGACCTTCGCGAAGCGCTCCGAGGGCGAGGTGCCCGACATCACACGAGCGATCGAACTTTACGATCCCGACGTCCTGATCATCGACATCAACGCCTGGGGGGCGGCCACCGCCGCCGAGGTCTCAGGGCTCCCCTGGGCGATCTACTCGCCCTACCTGCTTCCGTTGCGCTCTCGCGACACCCCGCCTTTCGGGCCAGGGCTGAGTCCCCTTGGCGGGCCACTTGGCAGCTTGCGCAACGCACTCGTTCGCCGCGCCGTGGACAGCGTCATCGACCGAGCCGCGACGCCGTCGCTCAACGCGCTGCGTACACGCCACGGCCTGCCCTCCCTCGATCGCTTCGAGGACCTCCTCACAGGGGCCCCGTTGCTGTTGTCGCTCACCGTCGAGGGCTTTGAGTACCCGCGCGGCGACTGGCCGACAAACCTGCGGTTCGTGGGTCCCATGAATTGGAACCCCAACCACCGACAGCAGCAGGCCCCGACGTGGCTCTCCGAGATGGCCGACCCACTCGTGCTCGTCACCTCCTCCACCGAGCTCCAGCGCGACAAACGCCTGCCGCGCGGCGCACTGGAGGCGCTGCCTGCGGCCGGCATGTCCGTGATCGCCACGACGGCCGCCCACGACCCTGACACATTCCACGCGCCCCCCGGAAGTAGGGTCGTGCGCTTCGTTCCCCACGACGCCATCCTCGAGCGCACTGCCTGCGTCGTCTGCCACGGGGGCCTTGGCATCACTCAAAAGGCCCTCACGGCCGCTGTCCCCGTTGTCGTCGTCCCCTTTGGACGCGATCAGATGGAGACCGCGCGGCGCGTCGAGCTCGCCGAAGCCGGCGTTCGCCTCTCACCCCGCCGCCTCACCCCCGCGCGACTCCTGGAGTCCGTACGCGCGGCCATCGAGCGGCGGGAGGGCGCGGAGCGGATGAGTCGTGCGTTTGCGAGCGCCGGAGGCCCGGGGGCCGCGGCGGAAGCGATCGAGGTGCTGGGAGCCACGCGTGGAGGGGATTTTGTGGGAGACAAGATCCGCCCGTGATCCGCAGGACCGCCCCCGTGGCCGGTCGCCGCGCAGGAGCGACGCACCGCGCCGTATTCCCGTGAGCGAGTGGTCAGATACTCGGCAGAAAGTCGATCTCGGGCGAGCGCAGCGAGATGCCCAAGCCCCGCAACGAGACCCTTCCAGAGTGCGGGTAGAAGCACATATCGTTCGGCTCGCTCGTGCCGTAGGCAAGGTAGGCGATGCCCTGCCCACCCGGGCGAATCGCGTGCGCAACGCCGGTGCCCGCCGGGCGCGAGACGACGTCGCCGCTTCGCAGAGGATGCTCCTCGGGGGCCTCTTCACCACGTCCCCACAACTCAAGTACCCCCTTGCCGTCGAGCACCACGAACAGCTCCTCCTCGAGGGAGTGACAGTGGGCGGGAGCGCCCTGCTGCTCAGCTGAGAGCACCACGTGGTTGAGACCCGTAGCCACGGCCCCGGCGGCCTTGCCGACACGACGGGCTCGGCCGTCGAAGATCGAGGGCACCTCGGCCAACGCGACCACGTTGGGTGGGCGCTCGCCCTTCGGCGGCCCACACTCGGGGGCTCCGGCCGCCGCCTCGCGCGCGAACGGGTGATCCCCGTCTGAGAGCTCCACCCAGCGGGGGAAGGACCAGGCGACGCCTGCCCGCGGCAGGGCGGTGAGCGACGCGTCGCGTCGCTGCCCGAACACCAGCACGTCGAGCCCGCCGGTTGCGCCGCGCAGAGTGTGGGGGCCGCGTTTGGGGCGGTGCACGACGCAGTCGCCGGCCCCGACCGCGTACGTCTCCCCGTCCTGCCAGAGCAGCCCCTCGCCGCCAAGCACGAAGAAGATCTCCTCGTCGGCGCCGTGCTCGTGAGCGGGCGTGGAGAAGAAGTCCTCGGCAACCTCGATGCGCCGCAAGCCAACCGTTCGTGACCCCGCGTCGCGTCCGAGGTCGCGCCATGCGCCCTTGATGTGACCGACGGCAAGCTCGCGCGCGGGGCTCTCATGCAGGTTTGCGATCTTCACCCGCGGGACGCTACCAGTCTCAGATAGAACCGCTAGATCGCGTCAGCGTCCCGTGTCGGCGGCAGCAGCGCGCCGATGATCCAGAACAGGGGGATGAAGATGCCGATGATAAACATCACCCAGTGACCCTTGCGGATCGACATGATCCCGAGTGTGATCAGCAGAACGACGTAGATCGCTCCGAACAGAAAGCCCACGCCGCTTGAGATTGCCAGTGGAGGCATGCCTTTGCTCCTTCCTGGCACTTTGATGTGCCACGACAAGCCTCCCGCGCGAGCGCCTGTGCGTCATCACCCCGAAGAGGTGAGATCGCTCCCGCGGGCCCCATCTCGCCAACGCTCGCAACTGCTGTCATCATGAAGGCCGTGCTGTCCAAGCGCCGCCTCAAGAATCAGCTCCCTCCGGGCCCCAAAGTACCGGCGGCGCTGCAGACCGTCGCGACCTGGACACGCCCCACGGCCGGGCTGCTGCGCGCGCGTGAGCGCTACGGCAAGCGCTTCACGGTCCGTGTCCTCGGCCAAGCGCCGTTTGTGATCCTGTCGGACCCAGAGGACATCAAGGAGGTCTTCCAGGCGCCCCCCGACGTGCTGCATCCCGGAGAGGGCGCGCGGATCCTCGAGCCGATCGTCGGCCCCAACTCGGTGATCCTGCTCGACGAGGCGCCACACCTCGAACAGCGCAAGCTGATGCTGCCCGCCTTTCACGGCGAGGCGATGGAGAGCCTCGCCGAGCTGATGACCGAGCTCACCGAGCGTGAGATCGTCTCCTGGCCGCGGGAGCAGCCGGTCGCGCTGCACCCACGACTCCAGCAGCTGACACTCGAGATCGTCTTGCGCGCCGTCTTCGGGCTCGAGCAGGGCGCACAGCTCGACAGGCTGCGAGAACTGCTCACCGAGGTATTGGAGTTCGCCGAGAACCCGATCTCACTGCTCCCGTTCGCCCAACGCATGCTCGCCGGACGCGGGCCGATGGGGCGCTTGGAACGGCTGCGGGGAGGAGGCCGACAGGTTGATCTTCGAGCTGATCGACGAGCGGCGCCGCGCGGGCGGGCGAGGCGCGCCCGACGTCTTGACGCTGCTGCTCTCGGCCGAGCACGAGGACGGCTCGCCGATGAGCTCGGCCGAGCTGCGCGACGAGCTGGTGACGGCGCTCGTCGCCGGCCACGAGACGACCGCCTCTCAGCTTGCCTGGGGCTTGGAGATGCTTGCCCGCAATCCAAGCGTCACAGAGCGCCTCGCGCGAGGAGCTCGAGGCCGATCGGACGCCGCCTACCTGACGGCCACGATCCACGAGATCATGCGTCGCCGCCCGGTGCTCATGAACGCCGAGCCCCGCTTGGTCAAGAAGCCTGTGGAGATCGGCGGGGTGAGATACCCGCCGGGGGTCGTCTTGATCGCAAGCGCCTTTCTCGTCCACCACGATCCCGACATCTACCCCGAGCCCCACGCGTTTCGCCCCGAGCGTTTCCTCGAGAGCGAGGGGGGACGAGGGCCGGGGACATACACGTGGCTGCCCTTCGGGGGAGGCCGGCGCCGTTGCCTCGGCGCGAGCTTCGCGATGCTGGAGATGAAGATCGTGCTGCGGGCGGTGCTCGAGCGCAACGTGCTGCTTCCCGTCGGGGATCGTCCCGAGACGGCGCGCCGGCGCAGCATCACGATCAGCCCCTCACGTGGGTGCGAAGTGATCTTGCGTGAGCACCCGACGACGATGCGAGGTTCCGCGACAGCGGAGCAGGTCGCCGCGCTCGCCTGAGGCCAACCGTCTCGCCTGAGGGCCGCCGGCTAGCCCTTCCTCTTGCCCGCCCGACGTTTCGCTCGCCGAGGGGGCTTGACCTTCACGGGCGCAAGCCTCGCGCTCGCCGGACGACCGGACAGCAGGTTGGGGCCACCCTCGGCCACCACCGTCGCCGTGTAGGCGTCGAACGAGAGCACGCCCGCGATCTGAACGCTGCGGCGCCCCGACTTGCGGAAGAAGGTCTGCACTCGCCCGTCGTCCCCGCGAACCTTGATCCGGTACTCGCGGGCGCCGGGCGCCGCTCCCCAGCTGACGAGCGCGGTCGTGCCATGACGCACGATCCGCACGCCGCGCGGACGACCTCCCCTGACCGCGGACGGGGCCGTGTAGCGGGTGACGGGCAGCTCACGACGAGTCATCCCTTCGCGGTTCAACAGGTAGGCGACGATCGTGCGCGGGCGCGAGAGCCCTTCCTGAGGGACGAAGCGGATCGTGCCGTGAGCAACGTTTGCGATCCCGAGCACGTGCGTCGTGTCGCGGCCGCGTTCGACGAAGCGGACGTGCATCCCCGGGACGAAGTTGGCGACCCGGTAGGCGAGCGAATATGCGCGTCCGCGCACATGCCTGACGTGTGCCTTGACCGTGGCGGGCGGCACGTCTTCGGCCGTTTCGAGCTTGCTTACGGGAGCGGAGCCCGGGACCGACTGCAATCGCCACTCACCCCCCTTGGGACGACGTAGGAAAACGATGACCTGATGCGGATCGGGAGCCACCGCAGAGATGAATTCGTTGCCTGTCGTGAGGATCTGCCCGGGTGCGGAGGGGGTGGTGTAGACCTGTCCCGCGGGCCCGGCTATACGTACCACCGGCGTACCCGAGCTGGAGGTGATGCGCAGCTCCTGGCCCGGGGTCGAGCCAGGCAATGTGAACGCCTGGCTTTGGGCGGCCATATGTGCGTAGGGCCCCGCGCCGCCTCCCCCGTGACCCTGGTGGCCACCCAGGACAAGGCCCTGGCCACCTACGACCGAGCCCTGGCCACCTACGACCGAGCCCTGGCCACCTACGACGGGGCTCTGGCCGGCGACTGCGAGGGGGCCTTGGGCAAAGCCGCCCGGGAAACCCTGGCCGTTGAGGAACCGTGCGGATTCCCCCCCGACAAAGCCACCGCTATGTGTGACGAGCGGTTTCTCCTGGTACTGCTTCAGTTCGTCCGAGCATTTTTTGAAGCCGAAAAAGCCTCCGTCGACGTTTCCGTCAGAGAGGCGGTAGCGGCCCTGAACTCCAAATTCGCCGGCCGCGGCACAACCCGCGGCATACTGGTTATTCACCAGAACCGCCACTTCGGCGCTGATGACCCACAGTTTTAGGTACGCTTCGCCTTCGGCCTGCCACAGGCCGCTGTTCGGTTCATCCCAGAAGCCAAGCGACCCGCCGACCCGGATAACCGGTTCTGTGGAGTCGAAGGGAAAGTGCAGGTCGATCGCGAGCCTCGCGTCGGTATACCCGTCCGAGTACACGTCGGCCGCGAGCGTGGCGATGTCGTCGTCTTTGTAGGTGAGCTTGCCCTGACCGCCGAAGAAACCAAGTTCGGTCGATGTGGCTTCGCGGAACTTGAATTCGAGCGTAAGCTCGAGCTGCGTGGCGATGCTGGCGCCCAGTACCCCTCCAAATGCCAGAGGGTTGACCCCAACCGACGCGCCGAGCTTATTCAGTTCGATCCCCGGGTAGATCGGGACGCCGGCTCCGGCGGGAGCGGTGAACACCATCGACGCCGATTGGAATTCGCCTTTCTTAAAAGCCAATTCGGCTTCGAGGCCCGGTTGTTCGAGCGGCCCAAATGTAATCGTGGCCTTCGCCTGCCAACTGTCGCGCTTTGACTCTTCCGGGTCGCTCGGGAAGTAGTAGACAAACGACGCGTCTTTCACCTTGAAGATTTCGGCCAGGCCCGCTTCCGGGATCGTGAACTTCAGCGAGTCGAGGCTCACACCGGTTTCTCTGTCGGCCTGAATCTCCAGGGCGCCCGTCGCCTGGAAGTTGACAGAGGTGAGTTCGAGCCCGACCTGCACGTCGATCAGCGCCTGGCCTTTTTTGTTGAGGTAGACGGCCACCTGTCCGGTAAGGGGGAAGCTCCCCGGCAGTTCCGCGCACGAAGTGTTGGCCTGGGGCGGGCAGCAGCCCACTTTTTTGTCCCCGCTACCGCATTTGTGGGCGACGGCGAACGCCATCACGAGCGTCTTGCCTTCCCCGGCGGCGTGGGCGCGTCTGTGCCTCGAGCTGGAGAGCGCTTTCAGCGCCGAGGGAGGATGAAACGCTTCGAATGCGAGCGTAACCGGTTCGCTTTCGAGGTTTCGCGCGCCCAGCACCACGTCACCGATAGGGGTGTTGAGCAACTCCACATTGACGGTTGAGCCGGACAGTTGCACCGTGCTCCCTACCCCCAGCTGCTTTACCGTCCGGATCTTGAAGACCCCGAACCCCCCGTCGGCGCTCGCGAGCTCCATGCCGTCGAGGCCGACCTGCCTTGAGGCGATCACCTCTCCACCGGAGGGCAGTTTCTGGATGCATTCGGCGACGAGGTGAACGTCGCCCTGATCGTAGGTTTTCAGACATTCGCCTTCACCCCCGTCGGCCGGCGGGATCATCGACGTGACGGAGGGGATCGTCAGCCCAAAGCGAGTGCCCGAGCTTTCCTTGCGCGAGTTGGTTACCGTCAAGCCGATTGTGTGCGCCCCCGGGGCGAGGATCAGGTGGACGATCGGGTTCGTACCGGTGCTGGTGTCGATCTTGCCGTCGCCGTTGAGATCCCAGTCATAAGAGATGATATGGCCGTCGCCGGGCTGCGAGCCGGCGCCGCTGAGTGCTATCGACTCGCCCGAATAGGGGGCCGGCGTCTGCAGAGACACGGCGGCCGCGACGGGCGGGGGAGGAGGGCCGCCTGTCGCTCCGGAGCCCGGACTGCCCCCTCCGGGGTTTTCCCCAGGTTTTTCCCCTCCCGGTTTTCCTCCACCGGTTTCTTCGCCGAGGCTTTCGAAGCTGAGGTTGTCGATCGCGATTTCCTCTTCACTTGGTTCGGTCGTGGCAATCGAGAAGTAGCTGACTGTCTCAGCCCCGCCCGCGGGGCTGATCGTGACGGGCTTCCACGCGCCAACCCCGGGTTCACCTTCCGCGCTTGCGACGGCCTGGCCGGCGCTGTCGTAGCCGGTGAGCCTCACATTGACGAGCTTCGCCGCCGGAGCGACCAGGCGCAGCTCGACCGAGACCGACCCCCGTGGGTGTACCAACAGCGCCCCGTAAGTTCCACTTGACTTCGGGGCGCCCGCCGGCGGGCACTTCGCAAGGACCGCGTACCTGGGGGGCGAGAAGGCTTCCATCGGGGACTGTCCTTCACTGACTTTCGGCGATCCACAATCCCCTGCGCCAAAGGATTTTGGCCCGAGCTCGGTCCCGGTGCCGAGTTTCAGCCCCTGTGCTTCGTACTGATCGGCGACCGGCGTACCCACTGGGAGGTCGTCGAAGCCGATCACCGTTTCAGATGCGAGCGCCGGGGACACGAACAGCAGGACGGCGAATACCGCGCACGTCAGCGCGGCCGACGCCGTGCTTCTCAGCAAAGCGATCGACCCCGACCCCGATCTGGGTCGCGCTGGCAGCATCGCGCGCGAGCATTCCAGGGCAGGGTCCGTTTGTCAACCGGATTCGGTGACTTTTGCCGCACTGTCGGCCAACCGCGGCAACCGGAGCGAGACCCCGTGCGCCACAGGCCGCCTTACCTGGGGGCGGCCTTGTGACGCACGCGGTCGCGGGCGTCGGAGTAGCGCAACACCTCATAGAGGATCAGCGCGGTGAGGATCGCGGCGAGGACGCCGAGAGTCGCCAGTGACGCGATCCCCAACGCATCTGTGATCGGCACCAGGGCAAGCAGGATGACCGCGCACACAAGCCTGCGTCGGCTGAGCGTGCGCATGTTGCGCAGACGGAACGCCACGTGGGCGAGTAGGTAGAGCGCCGCTCCTCCCAGCAGCGTGGCGGCCTCCACCAGGGTCAGCGACCTCTGCACATCCTCGAGCGTGAGCTTCAACCCGACGGCGAGCAGCGCTATCCCGACGATCATCGGCAGGTGCAGGTAGGAGTAGGAGTCGCGCGCCATCTCGTTGCGCTCGCGTCCCTCCTCCGTCGCCGACAACCGGCGCTCGGCAACGATCGCGGTGACGTCGAAGTACACCCACCAGAGCGTTGCCGCGACCACGACGCCAAGGACCGCGGCCGCGACGATTCCCGCGTCGAGCTCGACCTTGGCGCCGACCCCGAGTGCGACGATCGACTCGCCGAGCGCGATCAGCACGATCAGGCCATGGCGCTCAGCGAAGTGCCCGGGCACGAGCTTCCAGCCGTCCGCCCCGAACAGGTAGGGGCCGCCCATGTCGAGCACCAGCGCCAGGCCCCAGAGCCCAAGCTGAAGGGCACCGCCCGTGAACGCGGCGAGGAAAAGCAGACCCGCGCCGATCGCGGTGCTGTAGGCGAGCCCGGCGACCGAATGCCTCAGCGCCGGGTCCTCGCGGCTGGCGATCGTGAACAGCGCGATGTGGGCGCCGCGCACCACCGCGTAGGCGCACGCGAACAGGAGCGCCTCGCTCCCAAACGCCCCCGGCACGCACAGCGCGGCGACGAGCATGGCGGCCATCGCGGCGAAGATCGCGAGACGCACGCTGCCCTCCTCGGGGTTCACCACGCTCGTCAGCCAGGCGTAGCCCACCCACGCCCACCACAGCATGCCAAGCACGAGCAGCCCCTTCAGGAGTCCTTCCCATGTGGGCGTGCGGGCCATCAACGCCGTGCACTGCGTGAGCGCAAGCACAAACACAAGGTCGAAGAACAGCTCAAGCGGGGTGACCCGCTCGCCTTCGCGCATGACGGCCGTCATGCGCGGGGGGCGCCGCTCGGAGGTTGCGCTCATGCGCCCATATTGGCAAGCGGCGTCGCCGTCCTACGCTTACACAATGAATCTCACGGGCGCCACGGCCCTCGTGACCGGCGCCAACCGAGGCATCGGCCGTGCCATTCTCGAGCGACTCTCCGAGCTACCGTTGCGCACGGTCCTCGCAGGTGTGCGCTCGCCCGAGAGCTTTGACGCCCCGACGCCACCCGCCGGAGGGGCCCGCGAGGTGCGGGCGGTACGGATGGACCTCTCCTCGCTGGCGAGCGTCGAGGAGTGTTGCAAAGACCTCGGAGACGAGCTGGGAGCGATCGACCTGCTGGTCAACAACGCCGGCCTGATGACCGGGGGTCTACTCGAGGAGCAGGCGATGGAGGAGGTGTACGCAATGTTCCAGGTCAACCTCGTGGCCGTCGCACACCTCAGCCGGCGAGTGCTGCCCGGGATGCTGGAGCGACGCGGCGGGACGATTGTCAACAACGCGTCGATCAGCGGCTATGCCCACTTCCCGGCGGCGAGCACATATGCCGCGTCAAAGGCCGGCGTGGTGGCCTTCACTGAATCGCTGCGGCGAGAGCTGCGGGGCACCGGGGTGCGAGCCATGCACCTGGTGACGCCAGGGGTGGCTACCGAGATGCTCGAGACCACCGAGGAGGTGTACGGGCGCCACATTGACACCTCAGGTTGGGATCGCGTCCCGGCGCGGGTATGGGCCGCGAAGGTCGTGAGCGCGATCGAGGCTGACAGGCGCGTGCTGGGCCCCGGCGGGCGCTCCTCGCTTGCCAAGCTCGCGGCTCACGCTCCGGCCTTCGTGCTCGACGCCATCACCGCGCGACAGTTCAGCCGGCAGCCGCGCCGCTGAGCGCCTGGACGGGCTGTCGCTGGGAGACGACGCCTTGGAGTAGCCCGGGCTTGGTGAGCAGTACCTGCAGGTCGCGGATGCGGCGCTCGGCAAAGCCCGCCTCGCAGTAGGCCAGGTAGAGCGTCCATATGCGCCTGAAACGCTCGTCGTAGCCAAGCCCGACGAGCCTGTCCACGTTGCGCTCAAAGTTGGAGCGCCAGTGACGCAGCGTGTGGATGTAGTGGCTGGAGATGTCCTCGATATGGGCGATCGTCATGTCCGTGCGGCGCTCCACCCCGCGCGCGATCACCTTCATGGAAGGTAGGCAGCCGTTCGGGAAGATGTAGGTATTCATGAAGCTTCGGGAGGCCTTCTCGACCTCGTAGGCGCCGTCATCGATCGCGATCGCCTGCAACAGCATGGCGCCGTCGGGGACGAGCAGATCTGAGCAGCGGGCGAAGAAGGCCTCGAAGTGCCTCCAGCCGACCGCCTCGATCATCTCGATCGAGACCAGCTTGTCGTAGCTGCCGCGCAGATCGCGGTAGTCCTCGAGCAGGACATCCACGCGGTGCTCGAGGCCCGCGCGGCAAACCTGCTCGAGCGCATACCGATGCTGCTCGCGCGAGATCGTGGTGGTGGTGACGCGGCAACCATGAGTGCGGGCGGCATGCAGGGCGAACGCTCCCCAGCCGCTGCCGATCTCGAGCACATGGTCCTCGGATCGCAGGTCAAGCTTCTCGCAAACCCGCTCCAGCTTCGCCAGCGAGGCCTCGTGCAGCGAAATGCCGGACTGTTCAAAGAGAGCGCACGAGTAGGTCATGCTCGGGTCGAGCATCAGCTCGAACAGCTCATTGCCCAGGTCGTAGTGAGCGGCTATGTCGCGTCGGCAACGGCGGCGCGTATTGCGATGGACCACAGCACGGGCACGCTGCGCCGGAGTCAGAAGTGGCACAAGAGCCCGACGCAAGCCGTCGAGGCTGTGCGCGTTGCGGGCCGCGACCCTCACCACCCCCACCGGATCGGGGGAGTCCCACAGCTTGCGCGCATAGGCCTCGGCGAGCCCGTTGCTGCCTCGCAACAGCATCGACCAGGCTTGCGGGGAGTACACCTCGACACTCGCGGCCGGAGCGCCTTTCCCGAAAGTGACGCGACGCTGGTCCTCCACGATCGTCAGGCTGCCCGAGCGGATGCGCCGCAGAAGCGCGTGCGCGAGTTTGCGTGAGAGCCTGGCGATCACGTCGAGGCGACTCCCGGATGGGGATGCACCGGAACGCCCTTGAGCTTCAGGGCTGCGGCCTGCCCATAGATGGACGCAAGCGTGCGCAGCGTGTTTGTCGTCAAGCGCGCAAGCGACGCCCTCGTGAGCTCACGCCTACGCAGCGAGAGCGTCGCGTCAAACGCGAGGCGGCCTTCGCGGCTGCTTGAGATGTGAACCGAGAGGGTCTGCGCGGGCGTGGTCATGCGCCACTCGTAGCGATGGTCCATTCCCATGAAGGGCGACACGTGCAGCTTCTTCTCGAAGCTGTCGACGAGCGTACGGGCGCCGGCAGGCCGAGCGCTCGAACCGACCTCCCTATCTGTACTCCCCTGCGCGCAGAGCACATAGAAGTGGCGCTCACCCCACGGCGTGTTGGTCACCTCAGCCACGGCCGCCTCGACGCGCTCTCCGGCCGGGTCCATGCAGTAGTAGAAGCTCACAGGATTGAAGCAGTGCCCGAACGCACTGAGGTTGGCAAGCAGTCGCACCGGCCCGGACGGCCTCGCGCCCGCGTGTGCTTCAACCGTGTCGCGCACGGCGCTCGCGAGGGGAACGCGAGGGTCGCCAAGGTAGTCGCCGCGACGGAAGCGAGCGAGTCCGCCTCGGCTGCGCAGCAGACGCCCACCGAGCAGGACGGGCAGCTCGTCAAGATCGATATAGGCAAGCGTCAGTCGTCGGCGGAACTCGTGCGAGCGCACCGCAAAGCGCCGGTGTCGGATGGCGCCTTCGTAGATCGCACTGGCGCTCATAGGCTCACCCCGAAGCGCTCGGCCACCTTCAGGGCGCTGACCACGCCGTCCTCGTGGAAGCCCCAGCCCCAGTAGGCCCCGCAGTAGTGCGTGCGGTTGCGCCCGCAGATCTCCGCGCGGCGTGCCCGCGCGCGCACGCCGGCCAGGGTATAGACGGGATGGGCATAGGGGATTGTGCGAATCACCTTCTCCGGGTCGATCGCCTCCGTGCGGTTGAGTGTGACGCACAGCTCACGGTCGGCATCCAGCGATTGCAGTCGATTCATGTGATAGGTAACAGCGGCACCGCCGCGTGGCTCATCGAGCAGGTGATAGTTCCAGCTCGCCCAGGCTCGCCGACGGCGCGGGAGCAGGCCGGCATCGCTGTGCAGCACCGCCTCGTTGGCCTGGTAGGGCATCGCCCCGAGGATCTCGCGCTCGCGCTCGTCCGCGTCCGCGAGCATCTCCAGCGCCTGGTCGGAGTGAGTGGCGATCACGACCTCGTCGAAGCACTCTGCCTCTCCACCGAGCGGCTTGAGGGACACTCTGTCCTCGCGACGTTCGATCGCCTGCACGGGCGTGCCGAGCCGCAAGCGCCCGCGCAAGGGGAGGATCAGAGCCCGGACGTAACGCTGGGACCCGCCCCGCACCGTTTGCCAGGAAGGACGCCGGCGTAGCCCGAGCATCCCGTGGTTGTCGAGAAACTCGGCGAGAAAGCGTGCCGGGAAGCTCTGCGCCTGGCGCAAGTCGGCGGACCAGACAGCCGACACCTGGGGCACGATCAGACGCTGCACGAAGGCCTCGGAAAAGTGCCGCCGCTCGAGCCACTCCCCGAGAGAGACGTCTCCGTGAGTGCCCCGCAGCAGCTCGCGCGCGGCCCGGTTGAAGCGGAGGAGGTCGGCGATCATGCAATGAAACCAGGGTGTGGCGAGGTGCGCCCGCTTTGCGAACAACCCGTTCGGCGAGGCGCTGTTGTACTCGAAGTCACCCAGTCCATCGCTTACCCCAAAGCTCATGCTCGTGGGTTGCGAGGCCACTTCCAACCGCGCCAGGAGGCGTTCAAAGCTCGGGTAGTTGCGGTCGTTGAAGACCATGAACCCGGTATCCACGTAGTGGGTCTGCTCGGGAGTGTCCACCCGGACGGTGTTGGAATGCCCGCCCGCGTAGGCGCCTGCCTCGAACACCGTGATGTCGTGACGCGTGTGGAGCTGGTGTGCGACGACCAGGCCGGAGACCCCGGCGCCGACGATCGCGATCCTCATATGGTCTCAGACCGACGCATGCTTAGGTATGCGCGGCAGGCGTCGGTCTGGATCAGCTCGCTACAGGCTAGCCACGACTGCCGGCATGCCCGAACCGCGCGTCCACACCGTCCAGCAACCCCCAGTTGCCCTCAAGCGCCGCCTTGGCCCGCGCGACCATCCGCCCACCCTGCGCCTGTGCCTCGGCCTCGTCAGAGCTCATCAGCTCCGCGATCAGCTCTCCGGCTTGGCGAGCGTGCTCGACGTCGAGCGTGGCGTGTAGCTCGAAGTACTCGACCGCGGGGCCTTCGGGGCTGTAGCCGTAACGCTCCACGAGGCCGTCGAGCTTCGTCTTGGCAATCGCCGGCTGGCTCGCCTCGATCGCGTAGAGCACGGCCAGGTGCTCGAGGGCATCCTCGCCAGAGGTCCATGCCCGCGCGCACTCCCGGGTCTCGCTCAGAGAGTCATGGCGCAATACCTCTTCCCCCGCGGCGGCGGCGGCGAACTCGTCCCACAGGGTGATGTGACCGCGCTCCTCGGCGGCGTGACGCACCAGGCCCGCACGGTGCTCCGGGCCCACCTTGGCGGCGACGCTGTCGGCGGCCTCAGCGAGCGCGACGACCGCATGGCGGTACTCGCCGGCGTAGAACCCCAGTTCCTCGGCGCTCAGCTCGCCGGCGCTCCAGCGCTGGTAGAACGGGTGCTGCAGCACGTCGCATTCGCGCCCGGCCTCGTCGATTCTCGCAAGTACGTCCATCGCACGGCTCCTTCTGATTCGTTTGACTTGAAGAGCGCCCAACCAGCACAGACGGGGGCTTTCCGTTGCGGCAGAGTATGACCGGCGCGGCGGGCGCCTGGAATACCGACTATGCCGCGACAGCGGGGTTGGCCGCCGCCCACGAGGCGATCTCCTCCGAGCCGTCGATGACGGTGCCGTCGTCGAGCACGAGCGTCGGAACCATGCGGTTGCCGGTGAGGCGCTCCACCTCCTGGCGGCCTTTGGTCAGGTTGAAGGCTTTCGGCAGTATCCCGAGCCCGTAGGACTTCACGACTTCTGGTTTATAGCCCGCCTCCCGCAGCGCCTCGTGCGCGTTGCGGCACGGGTGTCCTCCCGGGCGAGGCGACTTGAAGAGTCCGTAACAGATGTAGAGCTTCATCCTGTCCTCCTTATTGGACGGTGAGCTTGCCTTCCATGCCGGCCTGGCGGTGCCCTGGGACAGAGCAGTAGAACACGTAGGTCCCTGGCGCCAGTTTCAGCGTCAGGGTCTTCGTACCGCCTTGGAAGGTGGGTGTCGCGCCGAGCACCTTCGTGCTCTGTGCGATTGTGAGGTTGTGCGGGAGCGGTGAGGAGTTGCCGAAGCCGATCGTCACCGTACCGGCCTTGGCCGATAGGTCTTTGGTGGTGAAGCTCAGCCGGCCTTCGGGGTCGGCTTCCTCTTTCAGGGACGAGGTCCCGGACCCCGAGGCCGCTTCGCGGCCTGCCTGCGTAACCGGCTCGGCTGTCGCCTTCTCGGTGGAGCCACCCGAGGTGACGACCGCCATCGAGACCGCCACGAGCACGAGCACGGCGGTTATCGCCATCACCGCCCGCTCAGCCCCCATGGTGCTCGGAAAGCTCGGGTTGCGCATCCCGATCGCCATCGAGACGATCAGGGCCCACGCCACGAGCACCCCACCGGCGATGTAGAACGGGACTTTGCTCTTCTCGGCCGCGAGAACCGGGATGAAGTGGACGATTGCTGCGTGCATTCCGCGCGCGAGACTAACCGATCCCCCGGTGGGTATGCTCTCTCGCCGATGACCGACGCGGTGCGTACCCCCGACGAGCTGCTCGAAGGTCTTCCCGACTTCCCGTTCGAGGCGCACTATCGCGAGTACGACGGCCTGCGGCTCGCCCACATCGACGAGGGAGACGGCGCCCCGGTCGTGTTCGTTCATGGCGAGCCCACCTGGTCGTTTCTGTGGCGCAAGGTGCTCGCCCCCGTGCGCGATGCCGGCTATCGCTGCATCGCGCCCGACCTGCCGGGCTTCGGGCGCTCGGACAAGCCGATCGACATCGACTGGTACTCCTACGACCGCCACGTCGAAGCGATGGCACCGCTGATCGAGCAGCTCGACCTGCGTGGCGCCACGATGGTGGTGCACGACTGGGGCGGGCCGATCGGGTTGCGCCTCGCCGTCGAGCATCCGGACCGCTTCGAGCGCCTGGTGATCCTCGACACCGGACTGTTCACCGGCCACCAGCACATGACCGACGCGTGGAAGGCGTTCCGGGACTTCGTCGAGCGCACCGAGGACCTGCCGGTCGGCTTCCTCGTGCGCGGCGCCTGCAAGAACGACCCGGGCGACGAGGTGATCGCCGCCTACGAAGCGCCCTACCCGAGCGTCGCCTCGAAGGCGGGGACGCGAGCCTTCCCGCTGATGATCCCGATCACACCCGACGCGCCCGGCGCGGCCGCCGGCCAGCGCGTGCTCGACGCGCTCAGGGACGACACGCGGCCCGACGCTGATGCTGTGGGCCGACTCCGACCCGGTGCTGCCGCTCGCCACCGGCGAGCGCTTCGCCGAGGCGATTGGCCGTGAGAAGCCGCGCACGATCGAGAACGCCTCGCACTTCCTGCAGGAGGACGCGGGCCCGGAGATCGGGCGCCAGATCGCCGAGTGGCTGACGGCAGGTTGATCGAAATCGGCCTGCCCCACGCGCACGCGTGGGGCACAGCCTTTTCGAGATACAAACGCCGCCCCGGCCGACGCTCAGCCGGCGCCGTCGGTTAGTCGGGCGCCATCGGTTAGGCGCGGGTCGTTAGCCGGCGCGGGTCGTTAGCCGGCGCCGTCGGTGAGCTGTGGCTTCTCGGTGGCGGCCTCAAGCCCCGGCTCGGAGTGGGAGGCCCGCAGCTCGTAGTTGCGGCGGACATTGGCATCGGCGCCCGCGAGCACCCTGTCGGCCTTCATCGCCCGCGCCATCCCCTCCGAGAGGGCCCTCGGCAGGAGGGTGCCGATGGTGCTCGTGCGCTTTGAGGACTTGGGCACCCACACGTCCACGATGCCGTGCTGCAGAGCATCGACGATCGCATCGGCCACGTCGGAGGGCTGGAGGTTCTTCAGCCCACGCGCCTCGCCGAGGCCCGAGCCAAGTTCGGTGTTGACGACGAAGGGCATCACGTAGCTGAGGTCGATATGGGCTTCCATCATGCGCAGCTCGCCTCGCACCGCCTCGGTGAGACCGACGACGGCGTGCTTGGTGGCCGAGTAGGTGGCGCCACCCGGAGCGCCCGAACTTGCCGGCCTGGGAGGAGATGTTCACGATGTGGCCGCGATCGCGCGGCACCATCCGCTCGAGCGCGAGCTTCATGCCGAGGATGACTCCGTGGATGTTGATGTCCACCATGCGCCGTGCGGTGAGATCGTCCTCGTCGACGAAGCGCCCGATCTGCATGATCCCGGCGTTGTTGACAAGCACGTCCACGGGCCCGAGCTGCTCTTCGGCCCTGTCGAGGAACGCCGAGAACGATTCGCGCTCCGTGACGTCGAGCGGCAGCGCCACGGTGCTGGGGCCGAGTTGGGAGGCAGTCTCCTGGGCCGCGGCAAAGTCGACGTCGCCGATCGCCACCTTCATTCCCTGACGCAGGAGCGCCTGCGCCGTTGCCTTGCCGATCCCGCGCGCCGCGCCGGTGATCGCCGCGGTCTGGCCGGCGAGGATACGGGGCTGCTTGGCCATGCTCTCTCCTCCTGAAAAATTGGTTGCGCAGCCAAAGCTAGCGCTCCTCGCCGTGCCGCGCACGGCGGGTCCGGGATCGAGGAGGCCGGCGCGGCGAGTCTCACGGATGGAGTAGGCACGAGTGTCACCGCATCTTCCGGGGAGCGGCGGGGTTTGTAGGTGCAGGCCATCCCATCAGGCCTACGGATGGCCCCGGAGAGGGGACCGGACCCGGGCGACCCACGGCTTCGTCCGGGTCCGCGTATTACGGGTTGGGCACGCACGAGCAACCCGTCGCCGTGCCCCGTGGCGTGCCCGGACAGTACCCTTGAGGTGTGGCCTCGTTCCTGTTTCACGAACAGCGCATCGCCTACACCGAGTTCGGCGCGGGGCTCGCCGCGCTGACCAGCGAGGGCACACGCGGAAAGACCACGCGCCGCGCCGCCGCGTCCAAGCGCCCCGTGATCCTCGTCCACGGGCTGCTGCTCTCACAGAAGATGCACCGCCCACTTGCCGAAGAGCTGGCGGCACGCGGCAACCGCGTTATCACCGTCGATTTGCTCGGCCACGGAGAATCGGACCGTCCGCGCGATATGTGGCGCTACTCGATGCACTCCTTTGGCGAGCAACTGGTGGCCCTGATGGACCACCTGGAGGTCCCCGAGGCGGTCGATCATGGGCACCTCGCTCGGGGCCAACGCCTCGCTTCAGGTGGCGGCCACCGCGCCTGAGCGGCTGCGCGGGATGATCGTGGAGATGCCGGTGCTCGACAACGCGCTGCTCTCCTCAGCGCTCACGTTTACCCCAATTCTCGTGGCGCTCACATTCGGCGAGCCGCTCATGAAGCTGGTAGCGCGCCTGACGCGTGCGGTGCCGAGGCGCCTGTTGCCCTACTACGGCAACGTGGTGCTCGACCTCGTGCGTCAGGATCCGGGGCCGGGCGGGGCGGTCCTCCAGGGGCTCTTCTTCGGGCGGGTCGCGCCCCACCGCACGGAACGGCGTAAGTTCAAGACGCCCACACTCGTGCTCGGCCACCGGCGCGACCCCGTGCACCCCTTCTCCGACGCGGGGATGCTCGCCGAGGAGCTCCCCAACGCTCGTCTGATCGAGGCCGACTCACTCGTCGAGCTGCGCCTGCACCCCGAACGCCTCACCGAAGAGCTAGCCGGCTTCCTCGACGAGGTGTGGACGGCTCCCTCGCGCCGCCGCGCCAAGCCCCGCTCAGCCTGATCGCTCACGGCCCGGCCCTCCTTGCTTCGGGCCGGCCCTTACTTCGGCGGGAAGAGCTCGAATTCGTCGATGGAAACCGCGCCCGGGCCGGCGGCGGTCGAGGCGGCCGGCGCCCTGGCGAGCCACAGCACGATGAAGCGGTAGCTCTTGGCGTCCGCTTTGAGCCCCAGGGTGGTGCTCTTCTTCTTCAGGATTTTCAAGCCCACGATCCGCTTCCATCCCGGGGCGGAGATCGTCACGGGGGGGGTGCCCCCGTTGGCTCCATACACTTCGACCGTGACCCCGGTGGTGGTCGTCTTGACGCGCCACGCTCCCGAGCTTCTGGGGGCTCTTGAGGTCGAGCATCGAGTCCCTCCGCCATCTTCGGCGCCACGGCGGCCTGCACCTGAGCAGTCCAGGCGGTGTTGACTTCGCCGTCGATCGCCAGGCTCGGGTCGCCGAACAGGGAGGCGGGGTAGTTGTAGGGGTTGTAGGTGCTCGCGGCGTTCGTGTCGAGCAGGATCGGGCTCGGCGTTTCCGCCCCCGAGCCGGTTTTCGTTTCAGAGCCGCTGCCTTCTTTCGCGCCTTCGTCGATTCAGAAGTCGTTTTCGTGGCGGTGCTGGTCGTTTTGGTCGTTTTCGTTTCAGGCGGGAAGAGCGCGTTGTTGGCTTCCGTGTTGGGGCCCGAGGACGGGGGCGTGGGAGTCTGCAGCGGGATCTTCGGCGGCGCACCTTTCACGGTGGTGGGGGTACCCGGGACGGGCGTGGTCGTCCCTGGGGCCGTCCCTGGCGTGGTGGGGGTCGGAGGCACCGTCGTTGAGCCCTTGAGCGCGACGACCGCCACCTTCGGCTTGGACTTTTTCTTGTTGAGTGCCGCATAGGCGGCCACCGACGCCCCGCACACGAGCAGGGCGGTCGTGCCGAGGATCGCCACCCCGGTGCGCCAGCCGGGACCGGCGGCGAGGCTCCGTAGGCCCCCTGTGCCGCACTGCAGGCACCAGTCCTGGCCCTCCTGCATGGGAGAGCCGCATTTAGTGCACTCGCTCATTCCCCGCCAGTGTAGACGCCCTTGAGCCCTCCACGCGCGGGTAAACCGCGTGTGAGTGGCTAAGTGGGTCGCCTCACAGGCGGCAGACCCGCCGGCAGGATGTCCCTGCCCGTCGGTCGCATGCGCTCGTCCAGCTCCAGCTGCCAGTAGAAGCGCGTGAAGGTGACGCCGGCCCTGTACTCGCCGACGTGCGGGGGGACGTGCTCGCCGCCGGCCATCCGCACGATCAACTCGGGGTAGGAGCGACCCGGGAGCGCCGCGAGGGCCGGCGCCGCGAAGGCCCCCCCAAAGCGCGTGTTGACGTCGGTGATGCGAACCCCCAGCTCGGGATCGCGGAAGACCTGGATCGTGGCGGGGCCGCGCACGCCGAGAGCCTCCATGACCGTCCGCCCGAAGGCGACGAGCTCGGGATCGTCGATCACCGTCCCCTTGATGGACTCCCCGCCGCGCGACTCGAGCATCGTGCGGGGGATCGCGTTCAGGCAGCGCCCGCTCGTGGTCGCCGAGGCAGTCGATCGACAGCTCGGGGCCCCCCATGGCGCGCTGGACCATCGTGGGCTCCTTCACGTACTCGACGAAGAAGCGCGCTTGAGAGGAGTCGTGAGCGAGGTGTATCGAGCGGGCCCCGGAGCCCTGCCGCGGCTTGACCATGACGGGGTAGTCGAGCGCGTCGAGGTCCGCCTCGTCGGGGAGCACGGTGGGGGGCGAGGGCAGGCCCAGGCGCTCCAGCAGGAGATGGGCCTCGTACTTGTCGTAAGTGGCGCGGGCCACCTCCGCGGAGGGCACGAGCGCGGGGAGGGCACCTCGCTCGCGTGCGCTCGCCAGCTTCTCGATGTCGAGATCGGTGAGCGGGAGGACCGCGCTCACGCCGAGAGCGCTCACACAGACGCGCCAGCTCCGGGATGTACTCGGGGTCGTCGATCGGCGGGGCGCAGGCCCGCACGTGGGCCGCGTACCGCGCGGGGGCGAGCGGGTTGGGGTCAACCGCCACGACCGTGGCGTGGGCGGCGAAGCAGGAGACGATGTCGTAGCGCTTGCCGACGCCCGTGAGCATGATCGCCACGGGCTCCGCGGCGTCGGGGCGAAGACCCGAACGTGTGGCGGAGCTCTGTGAGGAGCGGAGCTCATCCACCCTCCCATCCCCCCGTCTGGCCCTTGTAGAGGCCGGAGCCGCCGAAGACGATCGCTCACGGTGCGCCACAGGATACGCAGCGTCCAGGACGAGTGAGCGGTGCTCGATGTAGTAGAGGTCGAGCTCGATGCGCTCGCTCCAGGGCAGGGAGGCGCGCCCATTGACCTGCGCCCAGCCGGTGATCCCGGGCCGGATCGCCAGACGCCCGCGCTGGCGCTCGGTGTACTGGGCCACCTGCGCGGGGATCGTGGGGCGGGGCCCGATGAAGGACATGTCCCCGCGCACCACGTTCAGAGGTTGGGCAGCTCGTCCAGCGAGATCCTGCGCAGGAAGGCGCCCACGCGCGTGACGCGCGGGTCGTTCTCGTTGATGGCGAGACCCGCGCCGATGTGCTCGGCGCCGTCGACCATGGTGCGCAGCTTCAAGCAGGTCGAACGACCCGCCCGTCCTTACCCACTCTGCGCTGCCGGTAGATCGGATGCCCGCGCGACTCCAGGCGGATGGCGAGCATCGCCACGCACGATCACGGGGCGGCAGGACGAGCGCGAGGCTGCCCAGCACGACGTCGATCGCGCGCCGGATCATCGCTGACATTCCCACGCCAAGCTGCCGCCAGGCGCCGCCATGCGGGCGTCAGGGCGGGTCACCGGGTGCCCTCGGCGGAATCCCACGAGGCGGGGGTGCCGTGGCGCAGCCAGTCCCAAAGGCCGGCCGCGGGGGAGGCGGCGGTGAGCACGTAGTAGCGCGCGATCAGCAGCGCCCCTGGTCGGCAGCGTCTTGGCAAGCGCGGCGGCAGCCAGCAGGGCGACCTGCATGAGGAGAGCCACGCCGTAGAGCGCCCCCGCGCCCACCACCACAAGCGCGAGGTTGGCGAGCAGGGCGAGGGCGTGCAGGAACGGGGTCAGGTAGCGCAGCAGGCGGTGGGAGAGGATCATCAGCGCATATCCGAGCGTGTACCCCCTGCGGGGAGAGCATCCCCCCACGCACGACGATCGGCCACGTGTGGCTCATCATGCGCCGCTTGCGGCGCCACTCCCCCTCGATCGAGGGCACCATCTTCTCGGTGGCCCGCGCCGCGGCCACATCCACTGCGCGCCACCCCCGCTTGACCATGTTGAAGGGAAAGGAGAGGTCGTGGCCCATGACCGGGTCCACGACGATGTAGGACTCACTCCGGGTCGCATAGATGGCCCCGTTTCCCGCCGTGACCGAGGACAGGCGCGACTCACGCTCGCGCAGGGCCATCTCGTAGCGCCAGTAGACCCCCTCCTGATTGGTGGCCCTGGCGCCCTCGGCAGACTGCACGAAGCGCACCCTCCCGCACGCGTAGCCAACGTGGGGGTCCTCGAAGGCGCCGACGAGCTCCCGCAGCGCGGAGGGCTCCCAAAGCGCGTTGGCGTCCGAGAAGGCAACGATCTCGCCGCGCGCTCTCTCCACGGCAGCGTCCTGCGCGGCGATCTTGCCGCGGCGGGGAAGCTCCAACACGACGTCGGCGCCGGCCTCTCGCGCGCGCAGGGCGGTCCCGTCCTCACACCCGTCGCACACCACGATCACCTCGAGCAGCTCGCGCGGGTAGTCGAGAGCGAGAGCGTTCTCCACCTTCGCCCCGATCACCTCCTGCTCGTCATGGGCGGCGATGATCAAGGACGCATTTCGATGGGGGGGATTGGGTCGTTCCCGTGAGCTTCGAGCGGCCTGTGGCGCCGGCGCGACGACTCGTGCGAGGGCGGCGATGACCAGGCCATAGCCGACCTGCGTCCATACAAGCAGGCCGGCCGAGGACCAGAACACGATCTCAAGAGCGGTGCGCACTCGGCGCATTCTGTCCGAGCGGGCGGGCTACCGCCGTGGAGGCGCTCCGCAGGAGCCTTTCGTAGAGGTCGCCGTGAGCACGTGCCACCGCATCCCAGGAGTAGCGTCCGTCGGCGGTCGCCCGGGCCCTCACGGCCATCTCGGCCAGGGTGGGCTTGTCCGTCGACCAGCTCGCGCAGCGCCTTCCCGAAGCGCGTGCGCATCGCCCGCGGCCACGACTCGCGCGGCACCCGTGCTGGCCATCTCCGGGAAGCCACCCACGTCGCTGAGCAGGAGCGGCTTGCCGAAGGCGAGCGCGGTGAAAAGGACACCCGACTGGTCGGCCTGCAGGTAGGGGAGCACGACGAGGTCGGCCCGCTCGAAGTAGGCGGGCAGCTCGTCGTCGCCGATGAAACGCGGCACGAAACGGACACTCGCGGGCGCTTCGGCTTGCAGCGCCTCGGTGTCCATCCGGGGCATACCCGCGATCCACAGCTCGGCGTCCTCGATCGGCTCCCCACCGTCCGGGCCGTGCCACGCCCGGAGCAGCACGTCGATCCCCTTGTAGGGGCGCATCAGGCCGAACATCAGCACCACCGGCTTGTCGGTCTCGAACGGTGGAGCTGGCGGAGGCGCGCCGGGTGGGCGCTCCGCCAGGTGGGTAAACACACCATGTGGGATCACGTGCACACGATCGCGGTCGGCGCCAAGCTCGTCCACGAGACGCGTGCGGCCGTGCTCGGAGTGCACCACGATCGCGTCGAAGCGGTCGTACAGGCGTCGTTGCGCGGCGAGCTGCCCGGGGCGCGGCTCTCGCGGGAGCACATCGTGGGCGGTGAGCACCAGCGGGCGGTTGGCCCTCCCGCGCCGAGCGCCACGACCTTTGGAGGCACCGGGCAGCAGATACCCATCGAGATGCTGAACGGGGAGCCACTGGAAGTGAACGACGTCGGCCTCGCGAGCAAGCCGGCGATAGCGCAGCATGTCCGGTACGTGCTGGAGGAGCTTGCCCGCCATCCGCACGCGCCCCCCGGGCGCTCCGAGCGCTCGCGCGGTAGAACAGCTCGCGGCGCACATACCCCTCGGGCGTCGCGACCGGCCCGTAGGCGAAGTGGCTCGTCACGAGCTCCACGTCGGCTCCCGCGCGAGCCAGCGCACGGCAGAGCGCATGGTCGTAGGGTGGCGTGTAGGCGGAGGGGTCGACGACGTGAACGCGCACGGCAGCAAGACAATAGGGTCGATCGCCACGTCGCATGGCTCCGGGAGCCACCGACAGCTTGACATGGAGGGGCCGCAGGGTTCACTATCGGAGAGGGGTTGGGAGCAGGGGGAGCTTCCTGCTGTGCAGAGATCGTGCTCACGTTCATCACTTCATCCACGGTCGTCAGCCGCGCGGCGCTGAGGGCGACGTTCGCGCAAGCGGCGTTCACCTACTGGACGGACGGTGTTCCCGCGCGTGTGCCTGCACGTCGCGCGCTGGCGCGGCAGGCGAGCCGGATACCCGACCCGCAGCTGCGCCGACAGGCGCTCGAGGCGCTTCGAGAAGCGCGGCAACATCGAGGGAGCCGCGGCCTTCGCGGCGTTCGCACCGCGAAGGCACCGCGCGCGCGTGACGCACGCGGCAAGCGCCTTTCAGGCGGCCTACAACTTCCTGGACATGCTCGGTGAGCAGCCGAGCGCGGACCCGGTCATAGACGGGGAGCGCCGCACAGCGCTCTGTTCGCACTGGAGGCCCTGGTGCGCCCATCCGCATGCGATGCCGGCCGCGGAAGCGCGCTCGACTGGTACGAGCACCATCCCCAGGGCAACGACGGCGGCTACCTGCGAGGGCTGCTCGACGGTTGCCGAGGCGCGTTCGCCGAGCTCCCAAATTTCGCGGCGGTGGCGCCGTCCGCGCGCGCGGCCGCGGAACGGATCGTCGCTTTCCAGAGTCTCAACCTGAGCGAGTCCCAAGGCAACCACGAGGCACTGGAGCAGTGGGCGCGCGAGGCCACCCCGCCCGGGGCGGGCCTGCAGTGGTGGGAGACCGCCGCCGCCGCGGGCTCCTCGCTCGGGGTACACGTGCTGATCGCGGCCGCGGCCGAGCCCCAGCTGGGCGCGGAAGAGGTGCGAGCGCTCGACTACGCCTACTTCCCCTGGATCGGAGGTCTGCATTCGCTGCTTGACAACCTCATCGACAAACACGAGGACGAGGCCGCGGGCCATCGCAGCCTCGTCGAGTACTACGGCCCGCGAGCGCGCGGCCGAGCGGATGCGGTGGATGGCCGTGCAGGCCACTGCAGCTGGCCGAAGAGCTCCCGCACAGTCGCCGCCACGTCGTGATCCTCGCGGCGATGATCGGCAACTACCTGTCGACCCCCGAAGCTCACAGCCCAGAACTGAATCCGGTCGAGCGAGAGCGTGCTTGCCACCATCGGGAGCACTCGAGCGACCGACGATGCTCGTCTTCAAGCTGCGCCATCTGCCGAGCCACTTGCACAACGTCGTCGTTTATCTGAGCGGGCGCAACGGACGACTCGCCTGGACAGTTTCAGATAGGGTTTCTGCTCAGGTCAAGCGGTAGGGGGGCCGGTAGCATGGTCAGCTGCCGCCCGTCGTTACTAGGGAGAGGGACACGCATGCTGGAGCTGCGGGATCTCGTCAAGCACTACCACACAGCCGGAGAGGAGACGGTACGCGCCGTCGACGGCGTGTCGCTGTCGGTCGCCCAGGGCGAGATGGTGGCGCTCTACGGGCCGAGCGGCTCGGGCAAGACGACGCTGCTGCTGATGGTCGCCGCGCTGCTCGCGCCCACGAGCGGCAAGGTGCTCGTCAACGGTCGCGACATCTCCTCGCTCTCCGAGCGCGAGGCCTCACACTTCCGCCTACAGGAAATGGGCTTCGTGCGCCAGAACTTCGACCTGCTGCCGGGTGTGACGGCGATCGACAACACGGTGCTGAAGCTGCTCAAGGACACCCCCTGGAAGGAGGCCCACAAACGCGTGCAGCCGCTTGCTCGAGCGCCTGGGGCTCGGCGGCACGGCTCACCCACCGCTCCGAGACGCTCTCGATGGGCGAGCGCCAGCGCGTGATGATCGCAAGGGCGCTCTCCACCGAGCCGAAGCTGCTGCTCGCCGACGAGCCGACCGGCAGCCTCGACACGCAGCGCGGTCGCGAGGTGCTCGAGCTGCTCACCGAGCTGTGTCGCGAACGCGGCGTGGCGATCGTGCTCGTCAGCCACGACCCGCAGGCCGCGGGCTACGCCGACCGCGTGCTCGCGCTCCGCGACGGCAAGCTGGTCGACTACGACCCCGAGCAGGGTCTCGCGCCCACCGGGCGCAGCCACGTGCAGCGCGACAGCGCGACGTGAGAGCCAGGGGCACAGGGGGGGTGCGATGAGGTTCGCGAACGTGCTTCACCTCTATCGCGTGCGTCTGCGCGCGCGGGCGCTGCAGGAGTGCTTTGCGGTCGATCGGGATCGCCGCCGGAGTCGGGCTGCTGTTCGCCTCGCAGATCGCGAGCTCGAGCCTGTCGAGCTCTGTGGGGCAGCTCAACAGCGGGATCGTCGGCAGCGGCAAAGCTGCAGCTGACGGCGCGCGACGCCCATGGCCTGCCGGAAAAGCTCGTCACCCAGGCACGCCATCTGCAGGGTGTGCGGGTGGCGGCGCCACTGCTCGAAGTGAGCGCCAACGCGCGCGGGCCCAAGGGGAGCGAATCGGTCGAGCTGGTCGGGGCCGACGCGGCGCTCGCCGAACTGAAGGGCGCACTCGTGCGCAAAGTCGCGCTCACCCCCTTCGCAGGGGATCGCGGCGGTGGTGCTGCCGGTGCCGGTGGCGAACACGCTCGGGCGTGAGGAAATTTGGCGACGTCGTGCAAGTTCCAGGCGCTCGGGCACACGAGCGAAGCGGTCGCTCTATTCGCGCCTCACCGACAAGCAGATTGGGGCGCTCATCTCCAGCCCGATCGCGGTGAGCCCGCTCGAATACGCCCAGGAAGCAAGCGGGCTGCCCGGCCGCGTGACCCGCATCCTGGTGGAGCCCAAGCCGGGACAGACCGCCGTCGTTCAGAGCGGCCTCGAGCGACTCGCCGGGGACGCAATACGGCGTCGAGCCCGCCAACTACGACGAAAAGCTGTTCGCCAAGGCGGCGGCCGCCACGAACCAGTCCACGCAACTGTTCGCGGTGATCAGCGCCCTCGTGGGCTTCCTGTTCGCCTTCAACGCGATGCTCTTGACGGTGCCCCAGCGCCGGCGCCTGATCGCGGACCTGCGCCGCGACGGCTACACACCCCGGGCGGTGATCGCCGTGCTGATGTTCGACGCCGTGGTGCTCGGCACGATCGCCTGCGCGATCGGGCTGCTGCTCGGCGACGAGCTGTCGATCCACCTGTTCCACTCAAACCCCGGCTACCTGTCCTCCGCGTTCGCGGTCGGCTCGGAGCGCGTCGTGAACTTGCAGAGCATCGCGATCTCCGTGCTCGGCGGCATGGGGGCCGCGAGCGTGGCCGTGCTGAGCCCGTTCAAGGACATCGTCTCGCGCAACCCGCTCGCCGCGATCGAGACGAAGGAGGGGACTGGCGGGAGTACCTCGTGGCCGCTGACGCTCGCAGGCCTCGTCTGCCTGGGCGGCCACCCTCGCGATCCTCCTGGCGGCCCCGCAGGCGGCGATCGTGGGGATGGTCACACTGATCGCTGCCCTGCTCGCGCTCTTGGCGATACCGCTCGCGGGAATGCTCGCAGCTCGTACGACGGATCGCCCCGACGATCGTGAGCGCGGTACCGCACATCGCCGTGATGGAGCTGCGCGCCGGGCGCTCGCGTGCTATCGCGATCGCCGCCACGGGCGCGATCGCGGTGTTCGGGAGCGTCTCGATCCAGGGGGCCCACAGCGACCTCTTGAACGGGCTCTACAACGCCGCCTCCGACATGAACGCGCCAACTGACGTGTGGGTGTCGGCGGCTGGGAACTCCAACCTGCTGATGACCTCCCCGTTCGCCCCCACACAGCTCAGCAAGCTGAGCGCTCTGCCGGGAGTGCGTGCCGTGCGCGTCTATCGAGGGGGGCTGCTCGACTACAAGGACCGTCGCATCTGGGTGATCGCCCCCCCGCTCGAAGCCTCGCCACTGGTACCCCCCAGCCAACTCGTGGAAGGCAACGTCGCCCAGGCCGACGCACGCGTGCGCGAAGGCGGCTGGGCGGTCGTCTCGTTGGCGCTCGCCGAAGAACACAAACTGAAAATCGGCGAGCCCTTCACGCTGCCCGCCCCCAACCCGACCACGTTCAGGGTGGCGGCAATCAGCACCAACATCGGTTGGGCCCCGGGGGCCATCATCCTGGGCGCAAACGACTACGCGAAGGCATGGGGAAGCACGGACGCGAGCGCCTACAACGTGCTGATGAAGCCTGGGGTGACGCCCGAGCAGGGCGTGCACGAGGTACGAGCGGCACTCGGCCCGGAAACGGCACTGGCCGCCCAGACCGCGGAGCAGCACGCCAACACGCTGCGCGCGATCACGCGACAGGGCCTCACGAGGCTGTCGCAGATCGCCACCCTGATCCTGGTGGCGGCCGTGATGGCGATGGCGGCGGCGATGGGAGCCATGATCTGGCAGCGTCGCCCACGCCTTGCGAAGCTGAAGCTCGAGGGCTTCCCCCACCGTGAACTCTGGTACACGATCGTGTTGGAGAGCCTCATGCTGCTCGGGGTTGGCTGCTTCAGCGGCGCCGTCTTCGGGCTCTTCGGCCAACAGCTTCTCGACCGGGCGCTGAACATCGTGATCAACTACCCGGTGGTCAGCTCGGTCGGCGTGATCGTGGCGCTTTCGAGCCTCGCGCTCGTTACTGCCTCGGCCGTGCTGATGGTGGCGATCCCCGGTTGGTTCGCCGCCAAGGTGCAGGCCAGCCTCGCCCTCCAGGACTGAGCCGGCCACTCAAGGACCGTGGGCCCTCAGCACTGAGTCGGCCACCAAGAACTGTGGGGGCGGCGGGACGGCGAGGGCCCAGGACTATCCCCGGCGCTGCCGGCTCCGAGCGGCTCGATCCGAGCCGTCCGGGCCGGCGAAACCGTGGCTATTTTTTGGTTTTGTGGTGGACCGGCGGGGGGCAGGGCACGTTGTGCGTCGCGATGACCTGGCTGCCGTCGAGGAACGTGAACTGCGCCTGGAACGGGAAGCCGCCACGCGGGCATTTCGTCGGAAGCGAGATCCCCTGCGGTTTGTAGCCCACCAGCTTGCCGTGCACTCGCTTGTAGTAGGTGAGATGGTTGGGACCGATCGTCGAGCTGACGTTGATGATCGACACAGGCGGCCCGTTGGTGACGCTTTTTATTTCCGGGATCGACGTATCGAGATTGCCCCCAAACGCGCCTTCCCCTGGGAGTAGTTCGCCAGAGAAGACGATCTGCGCGTACACCGGGGCAAGCCCATTGGCGTAGAAGAGCACCACGATGTTGCCTTCGTGAGGCGGACCCATCAGCGCCTGGATTTCCGGGATCTCATGGCCCGCGTCGGCTCCGAACGGGACCTCGACAAAGGCGCTGCCATAGCCAAGGCGGGAGTTCGGCGGACAGCCGGCGAGACCTTTGGCAACCAGCGCTTCCGGTTTGCAGATGGAAAGACCGAGCGTTGTGGTGACGTAGTTCATGCCCTTGGGCATGCGCAGGCTGACATGGGTCAGCGGCGAGGGCAGCCCCCCGGTGGTGCTACCGATCGTGAAGCCGAACCCGATCGTCGTCGAGGCTCCCAGCCTGTTGGGCGTGAACGAAGTGTGCAGGGCCACCGTCTCGGCTGCCTGCGCCGACGCAGGCAGGCAGCCGAGGGCGAGCAGCGCAAGCACGAGGACGTGAGCCCTTGGTATCCGCACTCTGGTCAAGGTGTCTCCAGCTTCTCTAGTACGACATTTTGCCGCTCACGCGCACCGTGACGGCGTCGGTCGAGCGCTGAATCGTCCCGCTGAAACTGAGAGCGGAGGCTTTTGCTTTCGAGTAGGTGCCGCTACCTTTCGTGACCGCCATCGTGCCCGAGAAGCTCGCGGTGGAGCCGGAGACGTGATAGCTGGCTTTGGCGACGCCGCTTATCGACCCCCCTTTGGGGTAGACCTGGATTTCAGCGGAGACGCTGCGGGTCGAAGTGACCTTGAGCTGCAGGTAGAGCGGCCCGCCGAGCGTGCCTTTGGCGGTCCCCTGCTCTTTCAGCGTGACCCCTTTGTGGTTGCTCAGATGCAGTTTTGCGCTGTCGTTCAGCTCGAGCGAGCGCGCCTCTCTGGCGTGCGGCGAGGCCGCACCGGCGGCCCCGGTCCCGAAGACGATGGCTGTGACGAGCGCGCCCAGTGCGAGCGCGGCAGATGAAATCCGCGTGCGTGCGTGCATGCGCGTGCGCGGTGACTGATTCCCCATTGATCCCTCCACGTGGCTATTGATGTCGCTTCCCATTAGAACAGACCCCCCTCTTCTCCAGCGACTCCCCAACCCAAAGCCTAGTCCACATAACAGAAAGGCAGGGCAGTTGGACAATTCTAGTGCATATAGGCCTACGAAGTTCAACCACTCAAGAAGCGGAGAGTTGCGCAAATTCCCCGTTGATAGGGTCCCCTCCGCTTCCCTGTGACGCCCCCTCCGCTTCCCTGTGACGCCCCTCCCGTGCCCGAGATCGAGCTGAGCTACTGCATCGTCAACACCTCACAACGCACACTGTTGCTGCGCGGGCTCGACGCGATCGCAGGCGAGCGCGAGGGCTTGCCGTTTGCCACGGAGGTGCTCGTGCTCGACAACGGCTCGCGCGACGGCTCGGCGGGCGCGGCCCGCGCACACCCCACCGTGGACGACGTGATCGCGCTCGACGAGCGGCGCGGCAAGGCATTCAACGATTCCGGGCTTCTGCGCCGTGCGCGCGGGCGCTACTGCCTGCTCCTCAACGAGGACTCCGAGCTGAGGCCCGGCGCGACGATCGCGCTGCACGAGGCGCTCGAGGGACACCCAAGCGCGGCCTGCGCGGGCGCCAAGCTGCTTCGCCCCGACGGCGCCGAGCAGGCCTGCGCCTGGCGCTTCCCGACACCTCTCACCGCCCTCGTGGGGGCGTTGTTCATGCACCGGCTCTACACCGTGCAGAGTACGGGCGATCGTACGCACGAGGTCGACTGGTGCCAGTCCTCGGCGCTGCTCGTGCGGCGTGAGGCGGCGGAGCAAGTCGACTACCTCGATCCAGACTTCTTCGTCTATTCCGACGAGGTCGACTTCGCCAAGCGGCTGCGCGACGCCGGCTGGAGCAGTCTGTACGTGCCCGGCGCGGTCGCCGTCCACCACGAGCAGCTCTCCACCGACTCCGTGTCCGAGCCGCGCATCGTCGAGATGGCCCGCAACCGCGACCTCTATATGCGCAAGCACCACTCGCCCGGCGCCGCGCTCGCGGTGCGCTGGCTGACAGCCTGGTCCTACGCGCTGCGGGCGCTCGCGGCTCTCCTCCTACCCGGCCACTCCCCCAAGCGCTACCGGCGCCATGTCACCGCCACGCTGTGGCCCTCACGTGGCGAGGGCCTACGCGAGGCCGCCGCTGCCTACAACCGGCGACGCGATCCCTGAGGCGCCCGCGGCCACGATCGAAGTGGGCGTGGCCGGCCCATCCATCAGATGTCCCTCAGCGGGTCCTCTGCATATGCCTCGATATCGCCACCGCCCGCGCGGAACGCGGCGACGCGGCGACGGGCGTCGACCACGAGCGCGCGGGCCTGCTCGCGCTCGCGAGGGGCGAAGAAGCGTGTGAGGAGCAACAGCACCGGGATCAGGCCGAGCCACAGCGCGCGCGACACGAGACCGACGAGGCCGGCCGTTGGCAGGAGCAGCTCACCCGAGACGGCGACGGTGGCGAAGATCAGCGCGAGCTGGCCCAGGCGCCGCCACTCGAAATCCACGGCGAACACCCCGCGGGTGAGCAGGTGCATGACCGCCACCATCGCCACGTAGGCACCGCACAGGGCGATCCCCGCGCCCGCTATGCCCAGCCCAAGACCGCTCTTGGGCACGAGCACCACGAGCAACACCACGTTCACCACGAGGCCCACCGCCGCCGCCGGCACGTTGCGCTGCGTCACCCGCGCGCGCCCCGTGATCACGATCATCACCTGGTAGAGCCCGTACAGGGTCCAGCCGAGAGCGAGCCACGGCAGAGCCTCGTGTGCCTCGAAGAACTTCGGCGCGGCGAGCAGCCGCACGAGCCAGCGCCCGAGCAGCGCCACCCCGGCGACCACCACCCCCGTCGCGAGCACGAAGTAGGTGGTCACGATCGAATACAGGCGTGAGGCCTCCACGTCGCTGTCGATCGAATAGGCCAGCGGCGGCCAGGCGTACTGAAAGCCCCGCACGAACACGAACACGACCGTCGCCAGCTGCACCGCGATCGAGTACTCGCCGGCGGCCGCGTGCCCGACACCACGGAACAGATAGAAGCGGTCGACGACCTGCAGCGCGTACACGCTCGCGTCGGCCGGCACCGTCGGCAACCCAAAGCCCAGCATCGCACGCAGGTCCGCGACCCGCACACGCAGCGAGACGCGCCCGCGCAGCACCCACCACAGGCCGAGCACCACGATCGTCGACGCTCCGAAATTGCCAAGCAACAACCCGCGGGCTCCCTGGTTCGCGAACACGACCAGCGCGATCGTGAACACCACGGTCATCGTCACGTTGGCACCCGAGGCGAGCATGTAGGTACGGGCTCGCTCATCCACTCGCAACTGGGCGTAGGCCATCTCAAGGTTCGTAAACGCCCACAGGCCGAGGATCGCGCAGTCCATCAACAGGGGATCGTCGAAGCCGAGCACCAGCCGTGAGAGCTCGCCGGAGAAGGCGGCCGCGCAACAGCGCGGCCGTCGTTGTCGTCCAGGCGACGGTGGCGGTGGCGGTGCGGGCGATCCGCGTGCGGCGCTCGGGATCCGCGTCGGTGAAGTAGAAGCGCACGAACGCCTCCCCCACGCCGAGGCGCAGCACGATGCTGAACAGGATCACCGACGTCAGCAGCGAGTTGTAAGCGCCATACGCTTCCGTGGACACGTGCCGGGTGTAAAGCGGCAGCGTGAACACCGCGATCGCCTTCGCGAAGATTTCCGCGGCCTGGTAGGCCGCGCCTGTCCTCACCAGTCGCTTCAGGTAGGAGCGCACCGTCACACACCATTCCGGGCTCGGGGCGTCACCCCTGCGTGGCGACCGACGACTTGGGCGGTACCGCGGACGATGAGTGGATCCCCTCTCCCAAAAAATCCTCGCCACGCATCGTCCCGAGCGCCACGCCGACGCCCAGCAGCGTCCATGTCATCGGGTCCTCCAAGAAATCGGCGTACACCCAGGTGTGCACGACCAGCGCCGCGAAACAGGCGGCGATGGCGATCCGCGGTGGCGAGCGACCGGCGCCACCGAAGAGGGTTGCGAGCGCGAGCGCGATCAGCGCCACATACAAAGCGAATCCGACGATCCCCTGCTCGGCCGCGACCGTCACCGGGATCGTGTGCGACGCCGAGGTCGCACTCGCCGCCGTAGTGCGCCTGTCGTGGCGCTTGTACTCGGTTTCGAACGAGCCCGACCCATAGCCCTGGAGCGGCCGGTCGGCAAACAGCTCAAGTCCACGGGAGACCAGTTTCGCGCGGCCGCTCGTCGCGTTGTTGGCCGAACCTCCCGAGCCCCTCAACCCGAAGTGCAGGCTCGGCGGAGCGATCGACACGACTACCCCCGCTATCGCCCCCAGGGCAACCGCGACATAGACGGTGCCACGGGTATCCCAGCGCCATGCCGCGAGCACCGCCAAGCCGAGCAGAAGCGCCGCGATGCTCGATTGCGAGAAGCTGGTCACGAGCCCCACCAGCAGCCAGGCGAGCACGCCGGCGCCGATCAGCTGCACACGGCGCTCTCCACTCCACAGCACCACAGTCGTCACCGCAATCATCACCAGAGCCAGAAAGCGCCCGTAGATACTCGGATCGAAGAAGAGAGAATTGACGCGAAAGTAATTGTCGTACTCGTTCGCCGCCACCACCTTCGGATTGAGGAACAGCGCTTCGCGGTAGTACTCGATGTAGCCCACCCCCGCAAACACGACCGCCAGCCCCACGGCCACGCCCAGGCACACGAGGACGAGCCGCGGCGTCCAGGGCGCCTCGCGCAACAGCACGTACAGCAGGCCGAAGGGGACGTAGAAGAACGCCACGTTCTGCATCGCCTTCGACAGGTCCGCCGAGTAGCCCGCCTGCACGCCATACAGGACGACCGTCGCCCCCAGCAGCCAATCGAGCGGCAGCGGGGGGCGGGAGGACCGGTAGCCCCCGCCACGCCCGAGCACGCGTGGCACGAGATGGGCGAGCGTTCCCGCCGCCACCACCGCATACAAGGGCAAAAGCAGGTTCACCGTGCGCCCGTCGGCTGAGATCGGCAGCCGGAAGGGCAGGGCCAGCACGGCGAGCACCGGGAAGGCCCGCGGGTCGCTTCGCATGACGAGCGCCAGCGCCACGATCGCCACAAGCGCGCCGAGGGTCGCCGCCGCGAGCACGCCGGGAGCGGGGAGCGTCGCGATCATTCCTCCACCAGCCTGAAGTCGCGCGGCGAGGGGACCGTGCGATCCGCGGCCCGCAGGCCGATCCAGACGCCGTATTCGCCCACCGGGGCGAGGGGACCGCGGTTGGAGGGCAGCAGGCTCCTATAGCCGTGCGGACTTGTGAGCACGGTGTAGCCCCGCGCCGGTCCTTCGCGTCCGTTCCAGCGCAGCGAAAGCCTTTTGTAGCGCGCCACCGGCCTGTTACGCACAAGCGTGGCCACCGCCTGGCCGGACGAGCTCACGATCGTCACAGTCACAACGTCTGCCCGCGCGAGCTTGAACGAGATGGCCTCCAACCTGTGGGGGCCCCTGGACCGCGGTGAAAAGCTCGATGTCCGCCTGAATTCCTGGACCAGCGTCGGGGTGTGCTTGAGGCGCTGCGTCACAATCAACGCGGCAAAACAGGCGACCACGAGCAGCCCGAATACCAAGCTTGGGAGCAGCCCGGCACCGCCGACTCGACTGCACGCCCCCTCGCCGCGTCCGCGCACCCGATCGCCCGCACCGGCGGCAGGGGCCGGCGGAATGCCGCTCAAGCCTCGCCGTCCCGAGCGAAGCGCTCGACCGTGTCCGAGCGCAGCCCCAGTCGCAACGTCTCGAGCGACAGCACGTCCTCGGGGGCGATGTTGCCAAGGTTGCACTCACTCCCGAAGCGATGCAACAACCACACCTGCTGCTCGCGGCGCGGCGCCTCGAAGATCATCCGCTCGACGTCGATCGCATGCACGATCTCGTCGATCAAGCCCGTTCTCACCTCGCCGTCCGCGCGGTAGATGCCGGCCGTCCCCGACTCGCGCGCCTCGGCTATCACCTTCCACGCCCCCGCCTCCAGGTCGCGTTCTATCTCCTCCACCCACACATACGGGGCCATGATGAAATCGGTGTCCTTGCTCCCCACCTCCGACAGCACGGTGAAGTCGCTCCCGAGCGCCCGGATCAGGTGACTCTTGACCTCGGGCTCGAGCGCGATCGTCCCGTCGGATATCTCGACGTGGCGCAGCCCGAGCTCGTGGAGCCAGGCGATGAGCCCCTCCACGCGACCCTGCTTGATCGCGATCTCCGTAAGCGTCCCCCCGAGCACCACCGGGATCCCGTGCGCCGCGTAGCGCTCGAGCTTGGGCTTCAGGTTCGCCGTCACGAGCGCCGTCCCCCAGCCGAGCTTCACGATGTCCACGCTGTCGCCCGCGGTCTCCATCAGGCCCTCGACTTCGGCCACCGACAGCCCACGGTCGATCACGTGGGTGATACCCCTCTCGCGCGGCTTCTCAGACCGCGCGGGGACATCCAGGAAGCCGGCTGTTCCGCGTTCTTGGCCCACCTCGCGGGCGCTCACTGACCGGGGGCGGCGGTGCCCGCGGCCGGTTCGCCGTTGCTCTGAGCCCCGCCACCACCGAGCAGAGCGGCCTGGTCGGCGCCGGCGAGCACGACGACGGTGGAGGACCCCGCGAGCGACGCAAGCGACGCTTCGATCGCCTGCACTCTTGTGACGTTGAGCTTTCTCGCCACCGCCTGCGCGTCGGCCCGATGGCCACGGGCATACTCCACGACAGTGGTGGCATGCGTGCCCGGCGGAATCCCCGCCAATGCCGCCGCGCGGGTATAGCCGCTCTGCTGCAGGTCGGCCGCGAGATGGTGCGCGAGGCCGGCTGTCGCCGTCCCGTTGAGCACCACCACCGCCGTTTCGCCCGGATTGCCGGCGACCGCACGAGGAGTCGTCCGTGTCTGCGAGCTCGCGGGCTGAGTTTCCGTGGGCGAGGAGCCTTGCGTCGCCGTCGCTTTCGAGCCGCCCCCTTTGAGCGCCGTCACCGCGAAGATCAGCACGAGCACCCCTACGACCACCCCGCCTGCGATCAGGGCCACAGCGCGACCAGAGGAGCGCTCCGGCTTGAAGTACTTGGGGCCGGCTGCCCCGGCGGCCGTCGCGGGGCGGGTGGTGGCGGAGCGTCCACCGCCTCCCACACTCGCGTCAGCACCTGCCCCCCGTCTGCGCGGGGGTGAGGGCGAGCGCGGTGGGGTGTCAGAGGCCCCAACCGTGCGCGAGGGCACACGGCGTGCCGCGGCCACGGGGGCGGGCGGGCGCGACGCCGGCTTGGGGGCGGATGTGACAGGCGCCACCGCGCTCGCGGGCGGCGAGGTGGACGGCAACGAGGAGATTGACGGCGCTCCGGGTGGCGCGGGGGCCGCCGGAGACGGCGGCAGGGGCGAGCGCGCGGACACGCCGGCGGCGCGCGCCGCCGCGGTCGCGGGAGCCGGGGTCTCCCGCTCCTCCGCGGGCTCCACCACGGCCGGCTGGCTGGCGGCCTCCGCCGGCTCGTTGGCAGCCGGTACCAAGGGAGTCGGGGTCGCGGGCTGAGCCTCACCGGCCTTCTCCCCGGTGGCTGCCTCTCCGCCAGACACCGCCTCCCCTTTTGCGCCCGGCGCCGCGCTCTCTCCATCGGGCCCTGAGCCCTGCGCTCCCTCAGCCTGAGCCGGAGAGCCAGGCGTGGCCGCCGGCTTCCCCTCCTCTCGGGACTCGGGCGTTGACTGCGCGGCGGACGGGAGGGGGCCGGTCGCGGTCGGCACGACAGCCGCCACGGTGGCGTTTACCGCCGTCGACACGGGGGCGCTCACGAGCGGGGTCTTGCGCGGCACGACACGGGCCGCCGGGGCAGGGGGCGGGGACCCGCCCCGCTGTAGGCGCGCGGCGGCGTCGGCGCTCACACGCTGCTCCATCTCGGCCGCCCGCTCCGGGGCACGCCCCGCCCACTCACGCAGGCGCTTGATCTCACGCGCCTGGGAGAACGCCAACAGCGAGAGGATCGCGATCCCGAGTAGAGCGGCGAACGCGGCTATGGCGCCGACCTCGGTGACCGAATTCGACAGCGACAGCGCGAGCGGCAGAGCGATCATGGATTGGGGGAGTCTACGAGGGGCGCAGGCGCCCGGGCGCCACGACCGGAGACGGACTCCGAGAGCTCGGCGCGCACGGCAGAAAGCTCAGACACCTTTGCGGCGAGGCCCGCCGCGTCGCCCTCGAGCACGAGCAGCCCAATCTCGTCGAACATCGCCTCCACCGTCTCGGGCGCGAGCGGCTCGCGCACGGCCAACATGATCTTCTCGGCCGGGGTACTCCGCGGCTGCTCGTAGCGGTTGAAGAGCTCCTCGTGGAGCTTCTCCCCGGCACGCCTGCCGACGATCTCGACCGCCACGTCGCGGTCCGGGTCCAGGCCCGAGAGCTCGATCATCGCGCGTGCCAGCTCCACGATCCTGACCGGGTCCCCCATGTCGAGCACGAACACGTCGGCGCCACGATCTCCGTCGGAGACGAGCGAGCCCGAGCGGATGATCAGCTGTACCGCCTCGGGGATCGTCATGAAGTAGCGCGTCATGCGCTCGTCGGTGACCGTCACCGGGCCCCCGCGCTCGATCTGGCGGCGGAAGATCGGGACGACGCTGCCGGAGGAGCCGAGCACGTTGCCGAAGCGCACAGCCGCATAGCGCGTACCCGCATAGCGCGCCGTGGCAGCCTCAAGCGCAAACTCCGCCAGGGCCTTGGAGGCGCCCATCACCGTCGCCGGGGCGACAGCCTTATCGGTAGATACGAGCACGAAGCGCCCCACGCCCATCTCCCCGGCCACGTGCGCCACCACGCGCGTGGCGATCGCGTTGTTGCGCACCGCCTCCACCGGGTTTGCCTCCATCAGCCCCACGTGCTTGTAGGCGGCGGCGTGGAACACGACAGTGGGGCGGTGCTCCGCGAAGACCTCGCGCATGCGCTCGTCCTCCTTGCAGTCGGCGAGCACCGCGGCGAGCACCGAGGGCTGCACGTGGCGCTCCTCCTGCAGCTCGCGCTCGATCTGAAAGAGGTTGTCCTCGGCGTGGTCGAGCAGCACGATCCGGCGCGGGCCAACATGGGCGATCTGGCGGCACAGCTCAGCGCCGATCGAGCCGCCGGCGCCCGTAACGAGCACCGTCTCCCCGGCAAGATAGGCACCGACCGTATCCAACTCCATCAGCACGGGCTCACGCCCCAGCACGTCCTCCACGCGCACCTCGCGCACCTGCCGCGAGATCGTGCCGGGGGTGGACGGGCTCTGATTTTGCAGCAGCTCGAAAACCGTCGGTAGCGTGCGCACCGGGACCGCCCGGCGGCGACACTCACGCACCACGCGCGCACGGGTCGAGCCCGGCGCGGAGGGGATCGCGATGATCACTTCGTCGGGCTCGGTCTCATCCAGGATGCGCGGCAGGTCCCCTTCGGTGTCCCCGCGCACCTTCACGCCATCGATGCGCAGGCCGTGCTTGCGTGGGTCGTCGTCGGCGAAGCCCACGGGGCGCAACCCAAGCTCGCGGTTGCGCAGGATCTCGCGCAACACGAGCCTCCCCCCGTCTCCGGCGCCCACGATCAAGACATTGCGCTCGCTGCGCCCCCCCGGCCTGAATCCGCCGAGTGGACGGCGCTCGTACAGGCTGCGCACGACCACCCTGACCCCGATCAAGAGGAGCAGGGAGAGCAGGAAGAACAGCGCCACCACTCCATTGGGCAGCCCCACCGCGACCGTGCCCCCGTTATGGGGAATCTTCACCGGGCGCACCACCTCGATCGCAACCACCGTCAGCAGCACGATCGCAATCGCCGCGCGCGCCACCGCCTCGTAGTCGCGCTGCCCCGAGTAGCGCCAGCGGCGCTGGTAGACACGCGAGGCGAGCAGCACCACCAGACTGCCTCCCAGCACCCACCAGACCGTGCGCTCGAACAGCTTGTCGTAGCGACCGGTGGGGCCGTTATCGAAGCGCAGCTGGAAGGCCAGGAAGTAAGCAAGCGCCACAAGCGCGCCGTCCACCGCCAGCCTCGGTAGCGAGTGCCGGGTCAGGGACAGGGCCGGCGCACTGATCCGTCGGCGCATTAGCCCTGATTCTAGGGCCTCTCAGAACGAAAGTGGGGAGAGCAACAGCTCGACCAGCCTCCGCGGATCGCGGCGCACGCGCTGCACGACCTCCGACGGGTCGCGCTTGGCCAGGTCCAGTTGGCCGACGTCGGCAAGCTTGCGCAGGCGCCCCTCGCCGATCAGGCGCTCGTCGACCGCCCCCAGGCGCCCCTCGAAGGTGGTGTAGACGGGCGTCCCGAGCGCCACCGCCTCGCGGTTCATGGTGCCCCCCGCGGAGATCACCAGGTCGGCGAACGCGATCAGCGACTGGGCGTCCACGGCGCGCTCGGGAACCGTGAAACCCGCCACGCCGCTCAGCTGCTCCCGCTGGGCGTCCGTGCGCGGCAGCACGACCGACTGCACCCCCTCCTCGCCGGCAGCCTCGCGCAGACGCGCGAGCACATCGGCGAACAGGTCGTTTTCGAAGCGGTGGTACAGCGATACCTCGGGTGGGGTCCTCACGACCACGAGCGGGCGGGCGCGGTCGATCCGTAGCTCCGCGAGCACTCCGGGGTCCGGCTCGAAGTCGGCCAGGTAGTACTCCTCCTTGAGCCCCTCGTATGGGCGCACCTTGCCTCTGGCCCCATAGCGCTCCAGGCGCTTGGGGGGGATTGCGTCCGGCACGACCACCGCCCGGGCCAGGCGACAGTTGACATGGTGCTGGACCGCCGCCCACTCGTAGTCGAATATGGTCGAGCAGGGGATCCCAAGCAGTCGCGCCGCCACGCTCACGTCGTTGGAGCCGTGGCCGAGCGCGATGTCGAAGCGCCGGTTGCCGGGGCTCCCGTCCCGGGGCTCGCGGCGCGCCCAGCGTAGGAGCGCCGCCGAGCGGGAGGCGAGTCCCACGGCCTTGTCCGTCAGCCCCTCCCCCCGATGGTGCCCGATCGCGGTGTGCTCGATCCCGAAGCGGTCGAGCAGCTGCAGGGTCTGGGCGAAGTCGCGCGCTGTCACCACCACAACGTGGCCATCCTCGCGCAGGGCCTTGACGATCGGGCGCATCACGAGTACGTGCGGGCTGTTGGTGAGGTCGATCCACACGCGCATGTCAGGCGCCACGCTAGCGTCCGCGCGTTCCCGGCGAGCGTTCCCGCCCGTCGCTGTGGCAGATCGGCGGCGCCCGACAGGTATCGTTGCCCTCACATGCCCCCCCTGCTCGTCCTGGCGTCGATCTCCGAGACGCTGGTCAACACCACCTCCCACTTCGTCCGCGACGCCGGCCTGCCGGGGATCTTTGCGCTGATGGCGCTCTCCAGCGCCTGCATCCCGATCCCCTCGGAGGTGGTGATGCTGTTCGCGGGGTTCGCCGTCGCCGACCCCTCCCAGAGCGGCACCAGCCACCACATGACGATGACCGGGATCATCCTCGCCGGGCTGATCGGCACGATGGTGGGCTCCTGGCTCGCCTACGCGGTCGGGCGGGGAGGGCGCCTGGAGCTGTTTGAACGCCACGGCGCCAAGCTCCACATGGGGCCCGCCCAGATCGAACGGGCCGATCGCTTCTTCAAGCGTTACGGCGAGCCCACAGTGCTCTTCGGGCGGATGATTCCGCTCGTGCGCGCCTTCGTGTCGCTGCCCGCGGGAATCTCGAAGATGCCACTCGGTCGCTTCACCATCTTCTCGCTGATCGGCACGATCCCGTGGGTCGTGGCGCTTGCATTCGCCGGGCACGCGCTCGGCGGCGACTGGACGAGTGTCCGCAAAGGCTTTGAGTACGTCGACTACGTGCTTGTGGCACTGGTCCTCGCGGGGATCCTCTACGTGACGGTGCGGCGGCGCTCCCGCGGATTGACGACACCACACGCCGCGACGACGACGACGACCCAATCCACCCCCGCATCCGAGGATGCCGAGCCCGCGCCCGACGTGAGCTGAGGCCTCCGATGGGAGAGCGCCGCGCGCCCTCGCTCCGCCATGCCCTCGCGCTCGGCCTGCTGCACGGGCCGACCGAGCTGCTCCCCGTCTCCTCCTCGGGCCACACCACGCTCGTGCCCTGGCTGGCGGGCTGGCCCTACGGGGAGCTCGACCCCGAGCTGCGCAAGTCCTTCGAGGTGGCCCTGCATGCGGGCACGGCGACGGCGCTGCTCCTGTGTCCACCATGGCGGAGCCAAGCGGTCTCCAGGAGCCCGGCGAGGACACGGTCGTCCCCCCCGCGGGTGGGCGCGAGGCTCGGCTTCCTCGCCGCGGCCGTGATCCCACCGGCCCTCACCGGCTACGCCCTGGGCGGGCAGATCGAGCGCAGGCTCGGAACCCCCGCCACGATCGCCGCCGGGCTGCTCATAGGGTCGGCCGCGATCGGGGGAGCGGAGAGGTACGTCAAAAAGGGGTGCCCCACGCGTACGCGTGGGGCAAGCGTTTTCAAGACACCCACACACCGGCCCCATGACGCCACGACGCGTCCCGCCACCGACGCCAACACGCGCGACGGGCTCGCCCTCGGCATCGCGCAATCGCTCGCCCTCCTACCGGGGGTTTCCCGCAGCGGGGCCACGCTCGCCGCCGCACGCGCCCGCGGCTTCTCGCGCATCGACGCCGACCGACTCTCCTGGACGGTCGGACTACCGGTGATCGCGGGCGCCGCTCTACTCAAGGGGGCAGGCATCGCACGGGGGACCACTCCGCCCCGCCAGCGCGCTCCACTGGCGATGGGGGCAGCGAGCGCGTTCCTCTCCACGCTCGCGGCCACCTCCGTGCTGAGCGCCCGGCGACGTGCCCGACTGCTGCCGGCCTGCGCCGTCTACCGCGCGGCCCTCGCGCTGCTTGTGGTCCGACGGATGCGCGATAACACCGGGTGAACGACCCATTTCCAAAAAAATAAAACGCTCACACTCCAAACAGGGCAACAGAGGCATACTCGGACGTTCGAGGCCCAAATCGTGAACAGCACCATCCTCGGGACCACACTCGGCGGTCGCTACCGCCTCGACGCGCAGATCGGACACGGCGGCATGAGCACCGTGTATCGCGCGTTCGACACCGTGCTCGAAAGGCAGGTGGCGATCAAGCTGATGCACCGCGAGATCGCCTCCGACTCCGATCAGCTCGAGCGCTTTCGCCGGGAGGCACGGGCGGTGGCGCAGCTCAACCATCCCCATATCGTCAGGGTGATCGACGCGGGCGAGTGGGACGCCCACGAACAGGAGGGCCACCCTGGGATCGAGCTCGGCACTCCCTACATCGTGCTCGAGCACGTCGAGGGGGAGACCCTCAAGCAGCTGATCCGCCGCGACGCCCCGCTGGATGTTCCCACGGTGCTGGCCTATGGGATCGAGCTCGCGCGTGCCCTTGGGGCCGCCCATGCCCAGGAGATCGTCCATCGCGACGTCAAGCCGCAGAACGTGCTCTTGAGCGAGGAGGGGGGAGCGAAGATCACCGACTTCGGGATCGCGCGCACGCTCTCGGAGGAGGGACTCACGATGGACGGGCGCGTGCTCGGCACCACCGACTACGTCTCCCCTGAGCAGGCGCTTGGGCAGGCTGTGACCGGTCAGTCAGACCTGTACTCGCTTGGGGTGGTCCTTTACGAGATGCTCACCGGCAAGGTTCCCTTCACGGGCGAGTCTCCGGTGGCGGTCGCGATGATGCACGTGCGCGAGGAGGTCCCCGACGTGCAGCTCGCTCGCCCGGAGGTCTCCGCGGCGACGGCCGCCGTTGTCGAACGTGCCACCTCCAAGGACCTCGACCGACGCTACCCCGACACGACTTCGATGATCGCCGACATGGAGGAGGCGCTCGCGATCGAGACCGCTCGCTCAGGGCAGGTGACGGGCGAGGTGACCGCGGTCCTGCGCACTCTGCATTCGCCCGCGCGGCGCCTCTTGCCCTGGCGCCTGCGCCATCCGGCACGATGGGCGGTCTCGCTCGCGCTGCTCGCGGCGATCGTCGCGGTGGCCATCGTGGCAGCCGCTCGCCATACCCACAGCGGCACGGGGGTCGCGCCGGACATCCATCCAGCCGGGGGGGCCACCCCGGTGGTGCTCGGGCAGAAAGCCGCCGGTTCCTACAACCCGTTTGGCACGGGCCCCGAACACGCCGAAGACGTGGCGAGCGTCATCGACGGCGACCTCAACACGTCCTGGAGCACCGAGCACTACCTCGCCGGCAATCTCGGCAAGCCGGGTCTCGGCGTCTCGCTGGACGCGGTCCCGGGAGTGGCGGCGCGGTCGATCGAGATCCAAACTCCCACCCCCGGCTTCAACGCCGGGGTCTATGCCTCCAAGGGTCGCCCCTTGAAAAGCGTCTCTGGAGCGGGCCAGGGCCTCAGGGCTCTCGGGTGGACGCCGCTCGCCCCAGCTCGCGCCGTGGGGGAGCGCACGACGATCGCGATCAACCCGTCGGGGCTCGTCTACCGCTACTACCTGGTGTGGGTCTCACGGCTCCCCCCGGGGCGCCAGACGGCGCAGATCTCCGAGCTGACGCTCTTCAAGTAGCTATCCCCCCGCCGGCGGGGTGCCTGAGGCGGGAGGCACGGAGGGTGGCGCGGTGGTTGTCGTGGTGGAGGTGGAGGTGGTCTGTTGTGCGAGGGCCCCCACCGCGATCGTCACCGTCGCTCCCGCCGCCAGCCTGTGACCGGGGGAGGGGCTTTGCTGCACGACGATCCCCACCTTGGCGGGGTCGGTGACGTCGCGCGAGACGGTGTTGGAGGCAAAGCCGGCAGTGGTGAGCGTCGCGACGGCCTGCCCTTCGCTCTGGCCCACCACCGACGGCGCCGCCGTCTTCTTCAACGCTTCGGCCACCACGATCGTCACCTGGGCGCCCACTTTCTGTCGTGAGCCGGCGGCCGGGGACTGCGAGATGACCGTCCCCGCGGTGGGTTCGGCGACTTCGCGCTTGGTGGAAGCCACCTTCAGCCCGGCCGCCGCGAGAGTGGCGGTGGCGTTGGCCCGTGTTTCACCGGTGACATCGGGCACGCTCACTTCCTTGGGCCCTGAGGAGACGAAGACGGTGACGGGGCTCCCAACCTGCACCTCGATGCCCGCGGCCGGGTCGGTGGAGATCACGCGCCCCGCCTCGACGGTGTCGCTCGACTGACTCTGGACGGTGGGCTGGAAGCCGGCTTCGCGCAGGATCTTCGTCGCCGCGTCGCTCTTCCTGTGGATGACGTTCGGGAGCGCCACGATGCCCGGGCCAGAGGAGACGACCACACTGACGCGTGAGCCCTTCTCGACGACTGTCCCACCCGGGGGTGTCGTCCCGATCACGAGGCCGTTGGGGACATGGGCGTTGGCGGCAAGCGACACCACCGGCGCGATGCCGTCACGCTTGAGCGAGGCCACAGCCGCCGACTGGGTCTCGCCCGTGACGTCGGGCACGGTGACACGGCTCGCCTTCGAGGTCGGGAGCAGGAACAGCAGCACCACGGCAGCCACGATCGCCAAGGCAGCCACCCCGGCGGCTGCCCACAGGGCCCGCCTGCGTCGCCGCCCCCCGCCGGTGGGGACCCGGTCGTCCTCACCCGGCGGGAGCGGTGACATGACAAGCGCCGCCGCCGCGTCGCTTGTAGCGATGGGTGGGTTCCCGTTGAACACCGGACTCGGAGCGATCCCCTGGCGTGCTTGCTGGAGCGCGGCGATGAACTCGTCCGCGCCCGCGAAACGGCCCAGGGGGTCCTTCGCGAGCGAGCGCATCACAACCGCCTCGAGCGCCGGCCCCACTTCGGGGTTGCGCTCGCTCGGGGGGGTGGCCTCGACCGAGACCTGCTTGAGGGCGATGCTCACCGCCGATTCTCCCTCGAAGGGGACGCTGCCCGTGAGCAGCTCGTAGAGCACCACGCCGACGGCATACAGGTCCGAGGTCTCCTTGACAGCGTGGCCTTGGGCCTGCTCGGGGGAGAGGTATTGCGCGGTGCCCATGATCGAGCCCGTGAGCGTCATGTCCGAGGCCCCGGCGCGCGCGATCCCGAAGTCGGTGACCTTCGCGCGCCCCTCCTCGTCGAGGATCACATTGTGGGGCTTGATGTCGCGGTGGATGATCCCGCGCTTGTGGGCGAACCTGACGGCGAGCAGGATCTGAACGACGATGTCGATCGCGTCGGGGGGAGAGAGCGGGCCGTGCTCGCGTACCACAGCCTTGAGCGAACGCCCAGGGAGGTACTCCATGGCGATGTAGTAGGTGCCGTCCCACTCTCCCCGGTCAAACACCGCCACGACGTTGGGGTGGGAGAGACCGGCGGCGCTGGAGGCCTCGCGGCGGAAGCGCTCCACGAACTCCTGGTCCTCGGCGAAGCGGTGATGGAGCAGCTTGAGCGCCACCTGCCGCCCGAGCAAGGTGTCGTGAGCCAGGTACACGTCGGCCATCCCACCCGAGCCCAGGCGGGCGGCCACACGGTAGCGCCCGTCGATGACCGTGCCGGCCTCGATCGCGCTCATGGCGCGCCGGCCTCCGATCGTCGCTCATTCCCGGGCGGCTGGACGCTCATGCCCTCGCATCGGCCGGGGCTCCTCACTCGCTCAACCATGCAGCAGCGTTTCCATCACTTGTCGGGCAACGGGCGCGGCGAAGGCGGCGCCCTGGCCGGGCACTTTCTTGAGCGTTACGGCGACCGCCACCTTCGGGTTTCCAGCGGGGGCGAACGCGATGAACCACACGTTGTTGAGTTCCGTCCCGATCTGGGTCTCGGCGGTGCCGGTCTTGCCGGCGACCTGCACCCCCGGGATCTGGGCGCTCGTGCCGGTGCCTTCGCCAACGACGGCCTCCATCATGGTCGTGACGGAGGCGGCCGTGGAGGGCTTCATCACGACCGACTGCACTTTCGGTGAGACGCGCTGCACAACATGTCCGTCGGGTTCGACGATCGCCGAGGCGAGGTGGGGAGTCATGAGGACGCCCCGATTGGCCACCGCGGCGGCCACCTCGGCCATCTGCAGAGGGGTCACCTTGAGCTTGTCCTGGCCGATGCCCATTCGACCGACATCGACATAGGTGCTTGTGGGGGCGAGCAGCCTTCCGTGTCGGTACTCGCCGCTCGAGGACATCTCCTCAGCCGGGTAGTCGAGCCGCGGCTTGCGGTCGAAGCCAAAGCGGGTCATGTAGCGTGCCATGGTGCGCTTGCCGAGGTGTTCGGCCACCTGGGCGTAGACGGTATTGACGGACTTGGCGAGCCCCTCGGTGAGGGTGATCTGACCGAGGCTCTCGTTGTTGTCGTTTTTCAGTGGGACACCCGAGATCGGCACTTCGTTGCGCCCGCTCACCAACGACTGTGATGTGTACTGCCCCGAGTCGATCGCCGCGGTGGCGGTGATCACCTTGAAGGTCGAGCCGGGTGCGTACCCGAACTGGGTGGCACGGTTCACCAGTGGGGAGCCGGGGTCGTGGACGAGCCGTTCGTAGGCGCTTGTGGAGCTGAGCGCGTTTGCGTTGTAGCCGGGGGTCGAGGCCATCACCTCGACCGCCCCGGTTCTCGGCTGGAGCGCCACGACGGCGCCTTCGTGTTCGCCGAGAGCCGAGATGGCTGTGCGCTGCGCCGCCGGGCGCAGCGTCGTGAGCACGGTGTCACCGCGGGGCTTGCGACCCTGGAGCTGGTCGAGGATGCTCTGCACGCTCGTGCCGGTCTGGCCGTTGAGGGCGGGACTGCGATAGCGCTCGACGCCGGCCTGACCGAGCGTGATGTAGGAGTAGCCGACGGCGTGCGTGAACTCGGCGCCCGCGGGATAGGTACGCGTGAATGTCCCTTCGGGCCCGCGCACGTTACGGGCCAGGACGGCTCCGTTGGCGGCCACTATCTCGCCGCGGTCGATTCGCTGTTGCTGGAGGATGCCTCTCTTGTTGAGCGCGTTGGCGCGCAGGGAGGAGGCTTCGAAGATCGTCCAGCGCGAGGTGAAGGCGATCAGCAGGGCGAACAGGACGACGACCAAGCAGTACACGCGGACGATTGGACGGTTCACGAGCCCTCACCGTCCCCCGAGCTCGCCGAGCTCGAGCTGGCGCATGAGGTCGGCGGCGGCGCCTTCGGAGCGCAGCGAATGGTCGAGCAGCGCCTGCCTCCTCGGACCCGGAAGCGTCGAGGCGCTCACCCCCGAGACATAGTCGCCGCTGTACAGCTTGAGGCCGCCGGGAAGCTCGTAGGGGACGCCGCGGAACATCGTGACGAGCCCGCGCTGGTTGGTGCCGATGAAGTAGACCGACTGCAACGCGAGGTAGGCGCCCGCGGCAAGCGCTCCCAGGACGACCACCAACACCAGCGGCGCGCGCGATCGGCGCAGGCCCCGGCGCAAGCGCGCCCCCTTCTTCGTGGCAGGGACGGGCGCGGCGCGGCGCGGACGCCGCGGGACGACATGCGAGGTCGCCCCCTGCCCCTCCTGCGGCGCGGGCGTGTCCGGATTGCTCACCAGTTGGGGGGGATTGGCACGTTCCCGCGGAGTCTCCGGCGCCACCGGCGCCGGAGCGACCGCGGTGATCGTCGTGTGTCCGTCCGTGAGTCGCTGCGCTTCGGTGAGCACCTCCTCCAGACGGAAGAGGACCACTGTGATGTTGTCCTTTCCGCCGGCGGCGTTGGCGGCCGCGATCAGCGCCTCGCCGGCGTCGCGTAGGCGCACATGGGTGCTGAGCAGCTCGAGCAGCTCCCCCTCCCCGAGCATCGTGGTGAGGCCGTCGCTGCAGAGCAGGTAGACGTCCTCGGGGCGCCCCCTGAAGGAACGCACGTCCACCTCGACCCTCGCCTCCGGCCCGAGCGCACGCGTGATCACCGAGCGTTGGGGATGCTCCTCGGCCTCCTCGGGCGTGAGCTTTCCCTGGCGGATCAGCTCGTCCACCAGCGAGTGGTCGTCGGTCAAGCGCAAAAGCTCGCCCTCACGCAGGCAGTAGGCGCGCGAGTCCCCCACGTGGGCGATCGACACGTCCTGCTCACCGACGTGGACGGCCGTGATCGTGGTTCCCATACCGGCGTGCTCGACTCGCTGGTGGGAGAGCTCGTTGATGCGTGAGTTGGCCTGCTCTACCTGCGTGAGGAGACTGCCCTCGGGATCCGTGCCCTGGAGGAGCCCATCACGGAACATTTCCACGGCGACACTCGAGGCGACCTCGCCGGCCTGCGCCCCCCCCATTCCGTCCGCCACGACGAACAGGGGAGAGCGAACGAGCAGCGAATCCTCGTTGGCACGCCTCTGCAGGCCCGTGTCGGTGCCACACCAGTGTTCGGCCACACGCAGCATCAGGCCGATCGCCTCGCGGAGCCCACGATCACTCGACCTCGAAGGCGAATTCGGAGTCGCCGATGCGTACGCGATCGCCGGGGTGCAGCGGGCGGGGCCCGTCGAGCAGCTCCTCGTTCAGGTATGTGCCATTGGTGGAGCCGAGGTCCTCGACGACCAGGATCCTCCCCTGCTCGTACACGCGCGCGTGGCGCGAGGAGGCAAATGGGTCGATGAGGCGTATCTCGGCCGTGTCTCCCCGGCCGAGCACGACGTCGCCGCCGAGGTCATAGATCATCCCGGGCTCATGGCCGGGGGCACGCTCCACGACCAAGCGCGGGGCGCGACTGACCAGGTCGGCCGGGCCAAAGGTGGAGGCGGAGTGCAGCCCGGTGGCGTCGGCGGGGGCGCTGACCTGCCGACCCGGGCCCTGCTCGACGCCGCGAGCCTGTGCGCCACCGCCTCGCAGGTCCCGCAGCGCGCTACGCGATACCCACAGCAGGAAGAGGTAGAGGACGGCCAGGAAGCCGAACTTCAACATCACTGACACGGGCTCGAGGTTGTTCATGGGACGATCTCGAAAAGCATCTCAGTGGAGCCCATCTCGACGCGGTCACCCGAGCGCAGCTCCTGTGCGCCATCTACGGCCAGGCCGTTCACGCGCACGCCGTTGGTGGAGCCGAGATCCTCGATCGACCAGGCAGCTCCCCGCGGGCGTAGCTCGGCGTGGCGGCGCGATACCCCGGAATCCTCGAGCACGATGTCACAATCGCGACTGCGCCCGATCACTGCCCCGCCCGGTGCCACGAGCAGTCGCCTACCGGAGACCACCAGGAGTGCCTTGGAGCGACGGCGTGTGCCGGCCTGCTCGACGGCACCGCGGATGCGCTGTGAGTTGCTGAAGATCATCGTATTGCCGACCCCGTCCCGCTCTTCGTGTGGGGCCTCGCTCGTCTCGCCCGCGGCGCGACTCACGGACGCCTCGGGCCCTCGAACGGCGCTCCGGGGCGCGGGCTCATTCTCCCCGCCCTCCTGCGGGCTCTCCTCCGACTTGGCCAGCCGCGCTTCGATCCCGAATTCACCGAGCTGCAGCCGCTCGTCGGTGTGGAATGCGATGCGCGGGCTCGTGGCGAGCGCGAGGTCCTCGCCACGAGCGTGCTCGAGCAGATAGGCGCACAGCTCGTCGATCACCTCCTGCTCGACCCCCTCGTAGCGCGCGCGATCCCTTGGGGAGAGCCAGACCGAGTACTCGTTGGGGGCGTACACGCGCGACACCGAGGAGGTTCTGTGCTCGTCCATCTCGCGTGCCAGCTTGCGCGCGAGCTCCATCGGGCGGACCTCGGCTTTGAATACGCGTCCGAAAGTTCCCTCGACGAGGCCGGCGATCATGTTCTCCAGTGTCCTCAGGGCATTCATGGTGGGTCGCCGCGGCTCGGCCGGAGCGTCTTCTTTACTTTAAGGGCCCCATGCGACGGGGATGTGCGTACAGGTTGTACTGACGCGCCAAGACCGGCAAGGATGCGGGGTACCGAGCCCTCGGGTCTTGTCGCAGGACGTTCCTAGACCGGCCCGCGCAGGGCACGCGCGCCGATGGCCAGCGCGCAGCCCAGGACCGCGCCGAGCAGCGCGCCGCGTGGGCTCGGATTGCCGGAGTGGGCGAGCAGTACACGCTCCAGCAGTGGGACGGCGGCGAGCAGCGCGACGGTCCACGCGACCGCCGCCCCGACGTCCAGGGCGGCGCTGCGCCCCCGCACGATCCACGGGAGGATCAGGCTCGCGAGCGCCCACACCCCCGCGCCGATCAACAGCTCGACCGTGAGCGTGGCGCCCACGACGTGGGTGGTGGCCTTCCCAAACGACGCCTCCCACACGGGCCGAGAGGGCAAGCCGCCGGCCGGGCCGAGCCATAGACGCCTTGAGAGAAGTGGCTCGGCGAGAGCCAGCCACCAGAACCCGAGGGCCGCAAGGGCCGCGCGTGTGCTCCAGCCGGCGCGCTGGCCGGCGAGCGCGGGAAAGGCGCCGGCGAGGCCGGCGAGGCCGAGCACCGGCGCGAGCGCCGCCGCAAACCACCCGGGGCCTGCCCGGCGGGGCAGGGCAAGCAGGGGAGCTCCGGCCGCCAGCACCAAGAGCGACACCCCCGATCGCCCCTCGGCCGCCTGCCACGCCGCCGCGGCAAAGAGGCAACCGAGCCAGACCGGCCGCGGCAGTGCGAGGCGGCGGCGCTGCCCTTGTGGCGCCGTCTCGTCGAGGTCCCGGACGCTCGTCTGGGCACCCGGGTGGGGTTGGATGCGAGTTCCGGGAGAGAACCTGGTGCGACGCCGTCTCAGGCCCCCCTCGAGCGCGTCGGCGAGGGTGTCGTGGAGATCGGCGAGCGTGCCCCGAAGACCCGGGTCCGGGGCGAGCGCCGTGTCCAGTGCGCGAGTGAGCTCACGCGGGAGATCTCCTCGACGGCGCTCCAGCGGGGCGATCGGAGTCCCTATTCGACGCGCGGTGGCGGCGGGGGTGCGGCCACGAACCGGGTTGACCCCGCTGAGCGCCTCATAGAGCACGAGCGCGAGCGAGTACAGGTCGGCGGGCGGGCCCGCGTCGTGGCCCTCGCTCTGCTCCGGGGCCATGTAGGCGAGCGTGCCGAAGACGTCCCCTGCGCGCGTGAGCGCCTCGTCTCCCGCGAGCCGGGCCCCCCCGAAGTCGGCGAGCTTGGCGACGGCCTGGGCGGGACTGCGCGAGGGCGTGTCCTCAGAGGCGTCATGGGGGACCAGCACATTCTGGGGCTTGACGTCGCGGTGTACCACCCCACGTGCGTGGGCGTGCTCGAGCGCTCCAACAAGCGCCAGGCCGATCTCGAGAACCTCTTCGTCGGAGAGCAGATCGTCGGAGATGAGCTGCGCGAGGGTGTCTCCCTCGACCAGCTCCGAGACCAGGTGGAAGGCGTCCTCGTCAGAGCTCGCCTCGTACAACGCCACGATCGCCGGGTGGGAGAGGCGCGCCGTGGCGTGCGCCTCTCGGGTGGCTCGCTCGCGGTCCTCCTCCCCCGGCAGCGGGATGCGCTTGAGCGCGACCGCCCGGTCGAGCTGCTCGTCGTGGGCACGCCACACGGTGCCAAAGCCACCGGCGCCGAGACGCTCGAGCAGGCGATAGCGGCCCAGCAGCAACTCCCCCCGCCGCTGGGGGCGCTCATCGGAGATGCGAATACGGCCTTGGACAAGGGTCTTGGAGGAGTCCACCGCCTCCGCGTTCGCCGCCGCGAGGGCCATTCCCTGCCGCCCGATCGTACGATCTCCCACTGACCGAGAAGTTGCAACCGGCTCCCGCAAAACAGTCCGAGTGCGGGTGGAGTCATACTGGTGAGCTTCACAAGCCCCTGCAAGGAGCACTCTTTTGTCGTTCTTCGACGACGAGGACGAGGAGCCGCCGACCGCTGTCCGGCCGGCGCGCCCTCAACAACAGCAGCGACCGCAGCCGCGCCGCCCTCAAAACGGGGGCGGGCCGGGAGGGCCGGGGTCGATCGACCACCACTCGATGATGGTGCGCAGGCGGATCGCCGCGGCGGTCGGTGTCGTGCTCTTGATCGTGATCGTGCTGCTCGTCAACGGGTGCCTCAAGCGAGGCAAACAGCAGGCGCTCGAAGACTACAATCGCAACGTCAACCAGATCGGGCAGGCCTCGGAATCGCAGGTGGCCAAGCCGCTCTTCACCACCCTCTCCGGCGCAGGCAGCAAGTCGGCGCTCGACGTGGAGGTACAGGTCGACCAACTACGTCGCCTGGCTCAGGAACAGGCCGAACGCGCCAAGGGGCTCAGCGTCCCGAGCCAGATGACCGCCGCGCAGCGCAACCTGCTGCTCGCGCTCAACCTGCGCGAGGAAGGAGTCGCGAAGGTGGCAAGCCTCGTGCGCGAGGCGCTCGGTGGGCAGGCCCAGCAGGCCGGCACCAAGATCGCGGGGGCGATGGAGATCTTCCTCGCCTCCGACGTCATCTACTCCCAACGGGTGGGGCCCCTCATACAGCAGACGCTGGCGGGGGGTGGCGTCAGCGGGCAGGTTACCTCTTCCAGTCGCTTCCTTCCGAACCTCGGCTGGCTCACACCGGCCACCGTAGAGTCGAAGATCACCGGCTCCTCAACGCCCGGTGGCGGGGCGGTGGCACCCGGCACGCACGGACACTCGCTGAAAGGGGTGAGCGTGGGCACGAACACGCTGGCCCCCTCCCCCACGCTCAATCATGTGAGCGGCGGCTCGAATCCCACGTTCACGGTGATGGTCGAAAACGCGGGGTCCAACCCTGAGACGAATGTCAAGGTGGACGTGGCGGTGACCACCGAAGGCAAGACGCTGAGCGCCTCCCACCTGATCAACAAGACAGAACCGGGGAGCACGTCGAACGTGGATATCCCCGTCAATGGGGTCACGCTCGGGGCAGCCTCGCGAGTTACGGTCAACATCGAGGCGGTCCCCGGGGAGACGGCCACCGAAAACAACAAGGGCACCTACCTCGTCATCTTCGGGAAGTAGGCGCCGGGTATCCTCGCGCGGGAGCGGCGCGCCGCATGGAACGTGTGGCTCCTCCTCATTTGGGGCATCGGGCCCCGCCACTGAACAGGGCGTGGGCCACGCACTCCGACGGGTGCTCTAACTTGTCCTGATGGCTGCCGCCGCTCTGAGCGAAACACAGGGAATCGTCGCCCTCGCGGCGCTTGCGGTCGCGATCCTCGCTCTGGCCGCGTGCGTCATGCTGATGCGCTCCATGCGCCGCCTGCGCGCCGCGCAGAAGCTCGTGCTCGGCGAGGGTCCCGAGCGCGACCTGGTCGCCCACAGCGCCTCTCTGCAGGAGGCTTTTGAAGCGTTGCAGGACTATGTGGGGGACAGTGCCTCGCGCTTGGAGGAGCGCCTGGACGGGGTCGAGCTCGCGCTCACCGGAGCCATCTCGCGTCAGGCGCTGATCCGCTATGACGCCTACAACGAGCTCTCTGGCCAGCAGTCGGTGTCGATCGCCCTTCTGGACGCTCGACGCTCGGGGGTGGTGTTGACGTGCATTCATCACCGTGACCAGGCGCGCGTGTATGCCAAGCAGGTCCGAGATGGGCACAGCGAGCTCGAGCTCTCGCCGGAGGAGGCGGAGGCCGTGCGCGTGGCACTCAGCGACGAGCAGCCGGCGGCGGCGCGGCCCACAGCGACGGCGCCGACCGACACCGTAGATGTCGCCGGGACATAGCGGCCTCCCCCGCGCCGGCTATCTCGGACCGGAGGGAACCTTCAGCGAGGAGGCGCTACTTGGCAGCGTCGACCGCGACGCGGTGGAGCCCGTGGCGATCGAAACGATCCGCGATGCGGTGCTGGCGGTGCAGGACGGGGCGGTGCGGTGGTCACTCGTCCCGATCGAGAACTCGATAGAGGGGTCGGTCACGGTGACGCTCGATGCCCTGGCGGGAGATGCGAACGAGGTGGCGATCGTCGGTGAGGTCGTGCTGCCGGTGCGTCACTACCTGATCGCCCGCACCCCGCTCGAGCTCGGGCAGATCGAGACGATCGTCTCCCACCCCCACGTGCCTGGCCAGTGCACGCACTTCCTACACAAACAACTCCCTCACGTTCGCGTGGTCGCCGCCACCTCCACAGCTGAGGCGGTGAGGCTCGTGGCCGAGCGCGACCAGGACGCCGGGGGCACCCGGAGCTGGGCGGCCATCGGGACGACGGCTCGCGGCCGGCTTGTACGGATGCACGGTGATCGCAGAGGGTATCCAGGACCGCGAGGACAACGAGACCCGTTTCGTGTGGCTCGCTCGCCGGGACTCGCCGGGGGGCCCCCTGCCGCTACTGACGCCCGCAAGCCCCACAAGCAAGACCTCGCTCGTATTCTGGGGCGCCGGAGCCGACCGCGCGGGCTGGCTGGTGCTTTGCTTGGACGAGTTCGCCAGACGGGGGATCAACCTCACGAAGATCGAGTCCCGCCCGATGCGCGAGCGGCTCGGGCAGTACATGTTCTTCGTAGACCTGGAGGGCTCCCTGGACGACGAGGTCGTCTCGGGAGCGTTTGCCGGGTTGCAGTCTCTGTGCGAGCAGGTGCGCGTTCTCGGCTCCTACCCTGCGGCTCAGGAGACACTGCACGGCTCGGCGTCCGCGCGCTGAGCAAGCGATATGCCGCGAAGAGCGGCAAGTAGAACAGGCCCCGGATGATGTTCTGGCGGAGCCGGAGGAGGGGCGGGCAAGCGAGGGGACCGCTACACTGCGGCGCTGAAGATGGAAAGCACGGCGCCCACAGAGCCAGTGGGGTCCGTGCCGCCCTCAGAGCACCAGCGGCACGGACCGAGCTCATCGTCGAATACGACGATGGGTGGCCGGGTGCTCGTGCTGAACGCGACCTTCGAGCCGATCAACGTGTGCTCGGTGCGGCGCGCGGTGGTGCTTCTGTTGAAGGAGAAGGCGGAGCTGATCGAGCGCGGGCTGTGGGAGCTGCACTCCGAGACCTCCACGCTAGCCCGTCCGGTCGTGATCCGGCTCGTGAGCTATGTGCACGTGCCACGCGACACGCATCGTCGCAAGATCACCCGTCGTGCTGTGTTCGCAAGAGACGGGTGGGCCTGCCAGTACTGCGGCTCGCGCTCCAACCTGACGGTCGATCACGTGATCCCGCGCTCCAAGGGGGGGACCTCGAGTTGGGACAACATCGTGGCGTCCTGCGCTCCCTGCAACCGCCGCAAGGGGGACATGCTCCCCCGCCAGGCCGGCATGCACCCGCGCCACAAGCCGCGTACACCACGGGCTGAGATCTTCATCCATGTCGCGAGCCCCACCATCCCTGCGGCGTGGCGACAGTACCTGCCGACCGCCGCCTAGACCACCCTTAACCACGGGGGGCGCCCTCGACCAGGCGCCCCCCGCTTTCAACTGTGCTGGACACGACCGCGCCGGTTTCGCATCGCCAAACGCGCCTCGCGGGCGCGACTGTGGCGCTACGAGTCGGAGGGACAAGTCCGACGACCTACGCGATGGTGGCCCGGGTTGGATTCCGCTAGGCGGGTCCAGCCGAGTGCTTCGGCCTAACGGCCGGCCACCTCCAGAGTCCCGCAAATACTGTCAGCCAACGTAGGACCACCTCCTTTCTCTGGTCCCTGCAATGTAGCGGACGGCGACGACGATGTGGGCAGGTAGACAGTGAGCTACGCGACGTCCTCGGGCTCGTCGAGCTCCTGTGCCGGTTCTGGCTCCTCCGCGGAGTCCGATGGCGGGGAGACGTCGAGCGGCAGATCCTCCTGCACGCCCTGAATTTCCTCGGCCTCGCCGCTGTCCACGACGAGCGCCACCGCGCTCACGACGTCCTCGTCCTTGAGGTTCATCACCCTCACGCCTGTGGCCGAGCGACCCTGCTGGGAGATTCCGCCGGCGGCGGTTCGCTGGACCATCCCTCCCACGCTGATGAAGACGAGCTCGTGGTGCTCGCGCACGACGAGTGCGCCGGCGAGCGCCCCCTTCTGCTCTGTGAGACCGATCGTCTTGACGCCCTTGGCCCCGCGGTTGGTCTTGCGGTATTGGCTGATCTGGGTGCGCTTGCCGTAGCCGTTCTCCGTCACCACGAGCAGGTCCATGTCGTCGCGGGCGACGTCCATCGCGATGACTTCCCCCTTCTCACCCACGTCCATCCCGCGCACGCCGGTCGTGTCTCGCCCCATCGAGCGGGCGTCGGACTCGGCGAAGCGCACCGTGAGGCCGGCCCGGGAGACCATGATGACCTCATCCCCGGGGTCGATGGCGCGTACGGCGAGGAGCTCGTCGTCGTCGCGGATGTTGATCGCGATGATGCCGTCCGCCTTGATCGGGGTGTTGTAGACGATCAGCTCCGTCTTCTTAATGGTGCCTTTGCGCGTCGCGAACACGAGGTACTTGGTCTCGGTGAAGTCACGCGTGGAGAGAACGGCCTGCACTCGCTCGCCCTCACGCAGCGGGAGCACGTTTACGAGTGCGCGCCCCTTGGCGGTGCGAGAGGCCTCCGGCAGCTCGTAGACCTTCGAGCGATAGACCTTGCCGCGGTTGGTGAAGAACAGGAGATAGTCATGGGTAGAGCAGATGAACAGGTGCTCGATGAAGTCCCCATCCTTCATGTCCATGCCGGTGATCCCGCGTCCGCCACGCTGCTGCTGGCGGTAGGTGGCCAGTGGCAAGGACTTGACGTAGCCGGTGTTGGTGATCGTGATCACCATCTGCTGGTCGGCGATCAGGTCCTCGATGTCGATCTCGTCCTCGGAGTGACTGAGCTCGGTGCGCCGCTCGTCGCCGAAGCGCTCTGAGATCTCGCCGAGCTCCTCCTTGATGACGGCCAGCACACGGCTCTCGTCGCCGAGGATCGCGCGCAGCTCGGAGATCCTCTCTGTCACGTCGGCGTGCTCCTGCTCGATCGCATCAGCCTCCAGTGCCGTGAGCTGAGAGAGGCGCAGATCGAGGATCGCCGTTGCCTGGATCGGGCTCAGCTCGAAGCGCTCGACCAGCTGTTCGCGGGCAGCTTCGCGGTCGCGCGAGGAGCGGATCAGTTCGATGATCGCGTCGAGGTTCTCAAGTGCGACGAGCAGCCCCTCGAGGATGTGGGCGCGTGCCTCCTTCTCGCTCAGCTCGTGCTTGGTGCGCCTGACGATCACCTCGCGCTGGTGGGCCACATAGTTGTGGATCACCGCCCGCAGGTTGAGCGTGCGCGGCACATTGTCCACGAGCGCCACCATGTTCACGCCGAAGGTGCTCTGCATCGAGGTGTGCTTGTAGAGCTTGTTGAGCACCACCTTGGGGATCGCGTCGCGCTTGAGCTCGATCACCAGGCGCATGCCGCGCTTGTCGGACTCGTCGCGCAGGTCTGAGATCTCGGGGATCTTCTTCTCGTGTACAAGATCGGCGATCTTCTGAATCAGCCCGCCGTCGCCGCCCTTCTTGACCATGAATGGCAGCTCGGTGACGACGATCGCCTCCTTGCCCTGCTTGAGCGGCTCGATGTGCGCCCTCGCCTGCACGCGCACGCGCCCGCGCCCGGTCTCGTACGCGTCGCGGATACCGGCGCGCCCGAGGATCACGCCGCCGGTCGGGAAGTCCGGGCCCTTTACGTGCGCCATCAGCCCCTCGACGTCGATCTCAGGATCGTCGATGTAGGCCATCGTCGCGGCGACGACCTCGCGCAGGTTGTGCGGGGGGATGTTCGTGGCCATCCCCACCGCGATTCCCGAGGAGCCGTTGACCAGCAGATTCGGGAAGCGGGCCGGCAGCACCAGCGGTTCTTGGCGCGACCCGTCGTAGTTGGGCGCGAAGTCGACCGTGTCCATGTCGAGATCGCGCAACATCTCGGTGGCGATGCGGGCCAGGCGAGCCTCGGTATACCTCATGGCGGCCGCCGGATCGTCGTCAACCGAGCCGAAGTTACCCTGGCCGTCGACGAGCTCGTAGCGCATCGAGAAGTCCTGGGCCATGCGCACGAGCGTGTCGTAGATGGCGGAGTCTCCGTGGGGGTGATAGTTGCCCATCACCTCCCCCACGATCTTGGCGCACTTGGCGTAGGAGCGAGTCGGGCCGAGGCCGAGCTCGTTCATCGCGTAGAGCACGCGCCTGTGAACCGGCTTGAGGCCATCGCGCACGTCGGGGAGCGCGCGACCGACGATGACGGACATCGCGTAGTCGAGGTACGCGGTGCGCATCTCATCCTCGAGAGCGCGCGGCTCGATGTTTCCACCGCTGAGCGTGTCAGGCGTTGCCACTAGTGAGCACCCCCTTTAGACGTCAAGGTTGACGACGGCTCTTGCGTTATCTTCGATGAACAGCCGTCGTGGCTCGACCTGGTCGCCCATCAACATCGAGAAGGTGCGATCGGCGGCGGCGGCGTCCTCGAGCGTAACCTGCGCGAGCGTGCGGCTCGCGGGGTCCATCGTCGTTTCGGCGAGCTGCTCGGCGTTCATCTCGCCCAGGCCCTTGAAGCGCTGCAGCTTGACACCCTTCTGGGCGACGGCCATGACCGCGTGGCGCAACGCCTCGAACGATGGCGCGCTCTCGCGCGCGTCGCCGAGGCGCACCTCGAACGCAGGGGTACCCGCGAGCTCGATCAGCTGGCGGTGAACGGACGCGAGCTGGCGGTACTCCTGGGAGTCGAACAGGGTGCGCTTGATGCGATGTGTGCGCGCGAACCCCGTGCGCGTCTCAACCGCCTTGACGCGCAGTTCGAGCGGATCCTCCTCGACGAGCTCGGTAGCGTGTGTCTCACCCTCCAGCCCCTTGCGCGAGAGCAGCGCGATCGCGTCCGTGGCACTTGCCACCTCGTCGCCGAGCAGCGAGGACTCCTCGAGGAACTGAACCATCTCGTGGCCGTGGACGGCGCGCAGCGAAGAGGACCACCCCTCGTACTGCTTGAGCAGCCTGATGAAGCGCTGCCAGCGCGTATCGGTGAGCTTGAACTGGGTGCCGTGACGGTCAAAGACGGAGAGCTTCTCCCACTTGTCGGCGAGCAGAGTGTCCTCCAGCTCGTGCTCCTTCTCTATGTAGCGCTCGCGACTGCCCTGCTTGATCTTGTAGAGGGGGGGCTTTGCGATGTATACGTAGCCGGCTTCGATCAAGTCCTGCATCTCGCGGAACAGGAGCGTGAGCACCAGGGTACGGATGTGGGCGCCGTCAACGTCGGCGTCCGTCATCAGGATCACCTTGTGGTAACGCGCGTTCTCGATGTTGAACTCGTCGCGCACGCCTGTGCCGATCGCTGTGATCAGGGCCTGCACCTCGGTGTTCTGAAGCACCTTGTCGATGCGGCTCTTCTCGACGTTGAGGATCTTGCCCCGCAGAGGCAGCACCGCCTGGGTGTTGCGGTCGCGGCCCTGCTTGGCGGAGCCGCCCGCGGAGTCGCCCTCGACCACGAACAGCTCGGCGAGGCTCGGGTCCTTGACCGAGCAGTCGGCGAGCTTGCCGGGAAGCGTCGAGTTCTCAAGGGCCGACTTGCGGCGGGTGAGGTCGCGAGCCTTGCGCGCCGCGTCACGCGCACGCTGGGCTTGAACGGCCTTCATGATGACGGCCCGAGCCTCGCTCGGGTTCTCCTCCAGGAACTCGGACAGCCCCGCGTTGACCATCGACTCGACGAAGCCCGCCATCCCCGGGTTGCCAAGCTTGGTCTTCGTCTGGCCCTCGAACTGGGGGTCGCGCAGCTTGACCGAGATGACGGCCGTCAATCCCTCGCGGGCATCCTCGCCGGAGAGGTTCTCCTCTTTCTCCTTGAGCAGGGCGTGGTCGCGGGCGTACTTGTTCAACGTACGGGTGAGCGCCGAGCGAAAGCCCGACATGTGCGAGCCCCCCTCACGCGTATTGATGTTGTTGGCAAACGAGTGGATCGACTCTTGGTAGGAGGAGTTCCACTGCATGGCCACCTCGACGGCGCCCTCCTCGCTCTCCCCTGAGAAGAACACGACCTTGCGGTGCACGGTGTCCTTGTTCTCGTTGAGGTAGGCAACGAAATCCTCGATCCCCCCCTCGTACCGGAACTCGGCGGAGTGACCCTCGGCACGCTCGTCGACGATCGAGATCTTCAGGCCGCGCGTGAGGAAAGCGGTCTCGCGCAGGCGCTCCTCGAGCGTGTGAAAGTCGAAGTCGAGCGCCTCGAAGATGTCGGCGTCCGGGAGAAAGGTGACGGTAGTGCCGGTCGGGGCGCCGGCGGGAAGCTTCTCACCGCGCTGGAGCTCCTGCTGGGGTGCTCCGCGCGAGTACTCCTGCGAGAAGACGTGACCGTCGCGATTGATCTGCACAAGCAGGCGCTCTGAGAGTGCGTTGACGACCGACACGCCGACGCCGTGCAGGCCACCGGAGACCTTGTAGCCGCCGCCGTCCCCGAACTTGCCTCCGGAGTGAAGCACCGTGAGCACCACCTCGACCGCCGGGCGGCCCTCCTTCTCGTGCATAGCGACGGGAATCCCGCGCCCGTTGTCGACCACGGTGATCGAGTTGTCGGGATGAATCCTGACCGACACCTCGGTGCAGAAGCCCGCCAGGGCCTCGTCCACCGAGTTGTCCACAACCTCGTACACGAGGTGGTGGAGCCCCATGATCCCGGTCGAGCCGATGTACATACCGGGGCGCTTGCGCACAGCCTCCAGCCCCTCGAGGACGGTGATGTCTTGCGCGTCGTAGCTGGCATCGCCTCCCATCTTTGGGTCGCTGGCCCCGCCCTTGGTGGCAGGTTTGATCTGCGAGCTTGAGATGTCGGTCGCCAAATGGTCCTCCGATGACGCAAGAACGCCCCGGAGCCCGGGTGTACTAGACCTCGGTCCGGGGCGGGGAATTTGTTTATGAAACGATAGCACAGAGCACCCCCTGAACCGGCCCCCAGGGTGGGTGGAAATGCCTGCAAACAAGCCAAAATAGCGTGTTTGGGACGGCATGCGAGGCGGCCTCTTGCAGGGGTTGGCAGGACCCTGTTCCGTTGAGGTCAGCCGGCGCGGCAGCGGAGCCTGTGGACGAGGGTCTCGCCTAGCTCCACGTTCAGGCGCTCGACGAGGTCTGAGCCCATTAGATCGAGCTCGGCGGCCCACACCGCGTCGGCGCATGTGATCGTCAGCACTCCCTCGCGCTCGGCTGTCGGCCGGCCGGCCTCGGCGATCGCCGCACCCACCGCGTGCTCCCACGCCCGTTGTGCGCGGGCAAGGGTGGTGGCCGGCGCGAGTGTGTCGGTAAGACCGCGAAGCGCATGCGAGAGTGGCCGTGGGCCTGAGCGACTCATGCCGCGATCGCTTCCTGCAGGATCGTGCCGGGAGAGATGCGCAGGCGCGTGACGGAAGCCTCGCCGGACCCTGGGACGTGAGCGAGGTCGGTCGTCGCCACAACGCTCTGCCCGCCGCTTGACAGCTCGTGGGAGAGCAACTCACGGCGAGTGACGTCGAGCTCGCTCATGACATCGTCGAGCAGCATCAGCGGTACGTGATCGCGCTCGCGCGCCAACACCGATCGCTCTGCCAGAAGCAAGGCGAGCAGGGCCAGGCGCTGCTCGCCTTGCGATCCATACGAGCGCAGCTCGCGGCCATCGCGCAGGATCGCCAGCTCATCGCGGTGGGGGCCATGCGTCGAGAAGCCGCGTTCCAGGTCGCTTGAGAGGCGGGCCTGGAGCTCTGCCACGAACTCCTCCTCGTCCGCGGCCTTGGAGCGCGGGCGGTACTCCAGGAACGGCTCGCCGCCCAAACCCAGCTGGAGGGCGCGCGCGGCGAACGGGTCGGAAAGCATCGACACAACCAGGGCACGGTCGTCGCGCAGAGCGAGCGCGTGGCGGGCCAGCTCGTGGTCCCAGCTGGAGAGTGTGGCGCGGGAGGCGCGACCCGCACGGATGCCGGCGATCAGGGCATTGCGCTGGGCCAGAACACGCGAATAGTCACGTCTGCCGGCCACCCTGGGTGGCCATAGCGCTGCCACGAGCTGGTCGAGATGGGCGCGGCGCAGGGTCGGTGCGCCCTTCAGCAACTCGAGACGGTCAGGAGAGAAGACGCTCACGAGCGGCCTCTGCTCCACGTCGGCCAGACGCTCGACGGGGGCACCGTCAGCCGTCATGTGCTTCGGTGAGCCAGGCTGGAACCCAACGGTGAGCTCGTGGCGACGTCCTTCGCCGGAGAGCTCCACGGCGACCCGAGCCGCCGGCGCGCCGAAGCGCACCAGCTCGCGCTCGGAGCGAGTGCGCTGTGAGTAACCCGTGCAACCGAAATAGAGCGCCTCGAGCAGGTTGGACTTGCCGGCGCCGTTGGGGCCGTGGACAACTGTCAGGCCGTGGCCGAGGTGAGCTTCCGCGCGCGTGTAGGTGCGGAAGTCGCGTAGTTGCACGCTGACGACGAACACCTCACGCCCCCATGGACCTCAGGTATTGAGCCTGATGGGCATTATGAGATACACAAATTCGCCGCCGTCGGGCGACTCGATGAGGCCCGGGCGCAGGGGACTTATGAGCTTGAGTACGAGCTCCTCGGACTCGACACTCTCCAGCCCGTCGCGCAGGAACTCGGGATTGAAGCCGATCTCGAACGGGTCACCCGAGAAGGGGACGGGCAGCATCTCGCTCGCCTCGCCCACGTCAGGGGTTTGAGCGGAGACCGTCAACTCTCCCTCGCTGAAGCTCATGCGCAGTGGCGCGTTCTTCTGCGCGAGCAGGCTGATGCGGCGTACGACATCGGCGATCTCTGCGCTTGAAAGCCGCAGCTCGTGCTCGACCGACTCGGGCAGCAACTGGCGATAGTTGGGGAACTGGCCGTCTATCAACCTCGAGGAGAGAACGATGTCGCCGACCTCGAACACCACCTGGTTCTGGCCGAGGCTTATCGTCAGCTCGGGCTCATCGACGGCTTGAGCGATGCGGGCCAGCTCCTGGAGAGCTCGGGCCGGGACGTTCGCCTCGATCGTGCCCTCGAGCGCCGAGTCCAGGGGGGCGTGCTTGATGCTCAAGCGGTAGGAATCAGTGGCCACCATCGTCAAGTCCTGCGCACCCGCGGAGATCAGTACGCCGGTGAGAACCGGCCGCGTCTCGTCCTTGGAGGCAGAGCGCGACACCTGGAGTGCGGTGTCCACGAAGACCTGTGCCGGTAGGGTCATGCGGGTCTCGGCATTGGGGGCGGGGAGCGACGGGAAGTCCTCGGAGCGCAGAGTGCGCAGGTGGAACTTGGCTGAGCCGGAGATCAGCTCGACGTCCTGCTCCTGGGGGCGCAGCTCCAGCGTGACCGTGTCTCCGGGGAGAGAGCGTGCGACTTCGAGGAGGAGCCGGGCGGGCAGGACCGCGGTGCCGGGGTGCAGGATTTCGCCGGCGAGGGGCACCTTGAGTCCCACCTCCATATCCGTGGCCAAGAGGAGAGGTTGCTCGCCATCAGCCGAGATCATGACTCCCGAGAGGGCTTGAACCGAGGCGCGCGAGGAGGCGACACGAGCCGTTGTTTGGAGCTGAGCCAGCAGCTCTGTTGTTGAGAGGGAAAGCTTCACTTATGCACCTGGACTAGGTCTGTAGTTTTAGTAGGGGTTGTGGGGATGTGTGTTTGGGAGTGTTGTTGAGGATTCTCGTGTAGTGCCTGTGGTCATGCTGTGGGCAGAATCTTGGAAGTCTCTCAAGTGGCCCGGTCAGCAGGATGGTGGAGATAGACGAGCACGCAACTCTTCTACCGCGGTACGGGAGGAGACGTTCGCGGACATGCGCTCCTCGGTCCGCCTCCATGCGTGCAGGACGGTGGTGTGGTCACGACCTCCGAACTCTCTTCCGATGGTGGGGAGCGACTCGTGGGTGAGCTCTCGAGCGAGGTACATGGCGACCTGTCGAGGCCAGGCGAGGCGCGCGGTACGGGAGGGGGAGACAAGCTCCTCCGCGGAGAGACCGAACTGCTCGCAGGTGGCGTGCTTGATGTCGGCGATGGAACGGAGAGGGGTCTCGGCTCTGGGGTAGAGGCCATCGAGCACCTCTGTCGCCAGCTCACCGCTCAAAGGTCGGCCTGTGAGCGAGCTGAATGCCACGACCCGGATGAGGGCGCCCTCGAGAGCTCGTACGTTGATGGTTATCCGCTTGGCGATTGTCTCGAGAGCGACCGGATCGACCTGTTTCAGCCCGTCGTGCTGGGCTCGCTTGCGCAGGATGGTCATGCGGGTGGAGAGGTCCGGGGCACGGATGTCGGCGACCAGCCCGGATTGAAAACGCTCGCGCAAGCGGTCTTCCAGAGCCTGTAGGTCGCTGGGGGGTCGGTCAGAGGTGAGCACAATCTGGCTCTCGGCTTCGTAGAGCGCGTTGAAGGTGTGGAAGAACTCTTCCTCGGTCTTGGTCTTGCGCTCGAGGAACTGGACGTCGTCGATGAGCAGGACGTCGACATGCCGGAAGCTCGCCTTGAAGGTGTCCAGCCGGCTCGAGCCGAGCGCTCTGAGGAAGTCGTTTGTGAAGGACTCTCCGGTTGTGCAGCGTACGTTGAGCGCCGGGTTGTGGGTGGCTATGAAGGTGGCGATCGATTGCAACAGGTGCGTCTTGCCGACACCTGGAGGGCCGCAGATGAAGAGTGGGTTGTAGGCCTGGGCCGGGAGCTCGCTGACCGTGAGCGCCGCCGCGTGGGCGAGCCGGTTGGAGTCGCCGATCACGAACTGGTCAAAGGTCAGCTTGGGATTGCCCCACGCGGCTTGGGTGAGCTGTGGAGGGGTTGTGGACAAGACTGTGGAGGGGGGGCGTGGGATGTCGCGTCCTCGCTCGCCGGCCGTGGTGGACTCGACGATGTTGACCGTGAGGTTGGGTCCCAGGACAGCGGCTGCGCTCGTTTGAATGGCGCGCCCAAAACGCTCTCGTATCCAGCGGTAGGTCTTTGGGGGAGCCTCGACCGTGAGGCTGTCCCCGCTGAGGTCGACGGCTCGGAGCGGCTCCAACCAGATGCGGTAGATGGGCCCGTCGATTGTGGCCGAGAGCTCGGCTCGTACCTGCGACCAGATGTGCTCGAGCTCAGTGCTCACGGCAGCGATGACCTGCTCCTTGCGGGAGAAAGCGGGCGAAAATCATTCGTGTGGGGCCCGCGGAGGGCCCGGTCCACCGAATATATCCGAGCCCGCCGCCTCGCGCTCGCGCCGTCGCGCGCCTCACCGCAAATGGCGGGAAATTCCGCGTGGGAGGTGACCGACCGGGGCATCGGGAGGGCCCCGTCTCGAGCAGGTCTTTATACTGGAGGACCCGGCGGAAGTCGGTCGCTGCGTCGGCGCCACGGCTTCCGTGCGCAGCAGGAATACGAGCGTGGCCGGAGAACAACGATCATGAAGCGCACCTACCAGCCGAAGAAACGCAAGCGAGCCCGGGCGCACGGGTTCCGTGCCCGTATGCGCACGCGCGCGGGAAGGCTCACGCTCAAGCGGCGGCGCAGCAAGGGACGCAAGCGCCTGTCCACGTAGTGCCGGTCGCGCGATGATGCCGCGATCCCCCCGCCGTGGCCGACGGCTTTCGCGTAGCGCGGAGTTCGAGAGGGTCTACCGTCAGGGCCGGTCGGTGTCCAACCGCCAGCTCGTGCTCTACTCGTTCCCCAACGAGTCGATCGAGCGACTGCGACTTGGCCTGTCTGTGTCACGCAAGGTGGGGGGCGCCGTGGAGCGTAACCACGTCAAGCGCCTGCTACGAGAGGCTTTCGACGGTGTGGAGGGGCGGTTGGAGGGTGGCTACGACGTCGTTGTCGTGGCGCGTCCGGAGGCGCGTGAGCTGGCCGAGCGGGAGGGCCTTGTGGGGATCGACGGCGCGCTTGGGGAGTTGCTCGGGCGCGCGGGCCTCTATGCGGTGGGCGAGAGGGTTTCCGAGGAGTCGCAGACCCTTGGGCGGGATGGAGCGGCTGAGAGAGCCGAGTCGTGAGGGTGAGAGCGATAGGAGATTCGCCAGGCCACCGCGGCATTTCTGGAGCTGCGCGAGCGGTGGTGCTTACCCCGGTGGGGCTGTACCAGCGCCTGGTCTCGCCGGTGCTGCCTCGGCGCTGCAAGTACGAGCCCACATGCTCGCGCTATGCGGTACAGGCTGTGGGGGAGTACGGCATACTGAGGGGTCTCGTGCTCGCGACATGGCGCTTGCTCAGGTGCAATCCGTGGAGCCACGGCGGTTACGATCCCGTCGAGGCCCAGGGATTGTTCGGGGGCGATCCCCGCCGCGAGTCATAGCGCAGCGCTCGCCCAAATGTTCATCGCCGCCAACGTCATCGAGGAAGCGTTCTCACCGCTCATAACGGTGTTCGAATCGATCCTGGTTTTCATCCACAACGACATCGTGGGTGGCAGTTGGGGGTTGGCGATCGTGGGGCTGACGGTGCTGATCCGGGCGGTGCTTGTGCCGCTGACGCTGAAGCAGTTCCGCTCGATGCAGGAACTCCAGCGGTTGGCCCCGGAGCTGAAGGCGCTTCAGGAGAAGTACAAGGACGACAAGCAGCGCCAGCAGCAGGAGATCATGAACTTCTACAGGGAGCACAAAGTCAACCCGTTTGCCTCCTGCTTGCCCCTTCTGCTGCAGCTCCCGGTGTTCATTTCGCTGTTCTACATGTTGAGGACGGACCTCAAGAAGCACATTTGCGGGGAAGCGCTGGTGCACAGCTACAACACGGCCTACCACACCGCCGTGGCGAGCGTGGGGGGGCTGCCGGCGAAATACATCGAAAAGACCAGCTGCCAGCAGGTGGCGCCCGGGTCGGGCAAATTCCTGTTCCTACCGGACATCACGAACAAGGCGACGGGGGTGGCGCTGGTAGTGCTGCTCCTGCTGTATGTCGGCTCGCAGCTTGCCTCCACGATGATCATGTCGGCCTCGGCGGACCCCAACCAGCGGCGTCTGATGATGGTGTTGCCGCTGTTCTTCGTGATCATCCTGTATCGCTATCCGGCGGGGTTGCTCGTGTACTGGATCACGACGAACCTGTGGACGATCGGGCAGGGCTACTTCGTACGCCGCCGGATCGGGCCGCCTCCCACGGTGACGGCGGGCACCAAGGGGGGCCCGTCCGGGGGAGACAAGGCCTCGCCAAACGGTAAGCCCGTGGGGAAGGAACCCGCGCTGGCCGGCGCGGGGGCAGGGACGGGGAGCGCGCCGCCGCCCAGGCCCCCACGCAAGAAGAAGAAGCGCTCGGGCAGGCGACGATGAGCCAAGCCGAGGGTATGGAGGAGGAGCAAGAGGACCCGGCGACCGTGCTGCGCGAGCTGCTCGAGGAGATCGTGGACAGCATTGGTCTCGACGTGGACGTGCGCGTGGAGAGGTCTGACGGGACGCTCACCGGGTGCGTGGAGGGGGAGGACGTGGGCCTGTTCATCGGGCGCCATGGGCAGACGATCGACGCCGTCCAGCACCTCGCTCAGCGGATCGTGTTCCGCGGAGGTTCCCCGGACGCACGCATTGTGATCGACGCGGACGGCTACCGTGAGCGCCGCGCGGAGACGCTGCGCTCGGTGGCGCTCGACGCGGCGGAGGAGTCGCTGCGCTCCGGGGAGGCGGTGGAGCTGGACCCCATGCCCGCCTCGGAGCGGCGCATCGTCCACGAATACCTGCGCGACCGCGGGGACGTGGAGACGCACAGCGAGGGGGAGGAGCCCGAGCGGTATCTGGTTGTGGAGCCCGCCGGGGCCTGATGGCTGGCCCCGGGTGGGGTGGTAGATGTGGCTTGTATTTTGGGACGGCGGAGCCGCAAACCACAGCCCTGTAGCACTGGCGCCTGGCGGTGTAGGTCCGGATCTCCTGTTTCACGTGAAACATGGGACATGGTTTGCTGGTCCAGCTTGTTGAAGGTTTCACGTGAAACCTGAGATACAAACCGCGCTCGCATCGCTCGTGTCGCGTTACCGGCTAACCCGGCGCCAAAACTCGCAGCTCGCGAAGTTGGTCGCGCAGCTTGCGACCGACGAGCTGGCGCCGACGAGCGTTCGGGAGCCGATACGTGCCATCGACGTTCATATCGCCGACTCGCTTGTGGCGCTGGAGTTGGAGCTTGTGCGGGAGGCAAGTCAGATCGCGGACCTCGGTGCGGGAGCCGGCTTTCCGGGCCTGCCGCTCGCCGTCGCGCTTCCAAGTAGTGAGGTCAGGCTCGTGGAGAGCCAGGCCCGCAAGTGTGGGTTCATCGAGCGTGTAGTGGCTGATGCCGGGATCGAGAACGCCGAAGCGGTGTGCGCGCGTGTGGAGGAGTGGCCCGAGGGGATCGATGCCAACGACGTGGTGCTGGCACGCGCCGTGGCGCCCCAGCCGATGGTGCTGGAGTATGCGGCGCCGCTGCTGCGCCTCGGTGGGGCGCTCGTCGATTGGCGCGGACAGCGCAACCCGGAGGAGGAGCGAGCAGCCGGGGAGGCGGCGGAGGTTCTTGGATTGGAGCGGGAGTCCGTGCGTCGCGTGATGCCCTATGAGGGCGTGCGCGATCACCACCTGCACGTGTACGTGAAGGTGGAGGAGACCCCCGACAGGTTTCCGCGCCGCGCTGGAATGGCCCGCAAGAAGCCCCTGGCAACATGAATTGGGGCGACGCTCCGATCGCCCCCGAGCCGCGGGCGCCGCCGGGAGGCCACCTGACCGCAATCGGCGCTAGCGTGCCGGCGACGATGGGAAAGGTTTACGCGATCGCCAACCAGAAGGGGGGCGTGGGGAAGACGACGACGGCTGTCAATGTGGCGGCCTGTATCGCCGAGGCGGGCTATGGGACACTCGTGATCGACGTGGACCCCCAGGCGAACGCGACCGTTGGGCTCGGATTGTCGCGCTCGCGGACGCCGGGGCTGTACGAGGTGCTCTCAGGCGAGAGCACGCCCGCGGAGGCGATTGTGGACAGCTCCGTGGAGAAACTCAGCGTGCTGCCGGCCGGCCCCGGGCTGGCGGGAGCCAACGTGGAGCTCCCGCGGATCGATGAATTTGAGGGAAAGCTACGGGAGGCGATGGAGCCGATCAGGGGCAGCTACGAGTACATAGTGCTCGACTGCCCTCCGTCGCTTGGCCCATTGACCGTGAACGCCCTGGTGGCGGCCGACCGCGTGATCGTGCCGGTTCAGACGGAGTACTTCGCCCTGGAGGGCTTGGCGGGGTTGCTGGAGACGCTGGGGCTCGTTCAAAGGGAGCTCAACCCACGTTTGACGGTGGCGGGGATGCTGCTGACGATGCACGACAACAGGACGAGATTGGGCAGGGACGTGGAGCGAGAGGTCCGCGAGCACTTCACCGACCTCGTGTTCGACACGGTGATCCCGCGCAACGTGAGGGTCGGGGAGGCGCCGAGCTACGGATTACCGGTCACCCATCACGATCCCCACAGCGCCGGGGCTGCCGCCTATTTCGAGTTGGCGAAGGAGGTCGCGGCGCGTGGCTAAGCCAAAGCGTGGGATGGGTCGCGGGCTTGAGGCGATCCTGAGCGTGTCGGGGGAGACCCGGACGGCAGACGAGCTGCGCGAGCTGCCGGTGGAGCTGATCGTGGCCAATCCGAATCAGCCGCGCAGGCGTTTTGACGAGGAAGCTCTCAACGCGCTTGCCGGGTCACTGGGGGAGCGAGGGGTGCTTCAGCCGGTGCTCGTAAGGCCGAAGCCCGGCGGTACGTATGAGCTCGTGGCTGGGGAGCGCCGCTGGCGCGCGGCGCAGATAGCGGGGTTGACCGAGATCCCGGCGCTCGTGCGCCAGCGTGGCGACGCGGCGACGCTCGAACTCGCGCTGATCGAGAACATGGCGCGGGAGGACCTCAACCCAATAGAGGAGGCGCGCGCTTGTGCGGCGCTGGTCGAGGAGTTGGGATTGACGCGCGAGGAGGTTGGGAGGCGTGTGGGACGTAGCAGGGTGGCGGTATCGAACCTGTTGCGCTTGCTCGACCTGCCCGACGAGGCGATTGAGATGCTCGAGCAGGAGCAGCTCAGCGAGGGCCACGGGCGGGCGCTGTTGCTGGCCGAGGATCACGCCACTCGACGCCGTCTGGCCAGGGTGGCGGCGCGCGATGGCTGGTCGGTACGGACGGCCGAAGCGCGTGCGAGGGAGGCGAACAAGGCTGGGGGAGCCCAGAGTAAGAAGCGGGCCGCGGGCGCGAAGCCTGGATCGCACCCCGACCAAGAGGAGGCCGCGACCATGATTGCCACCACGCTCGAAGGGGCGTTTGGCGCCGAGGTGCGGGTGCGAGCGGAGAAAGGCGGCTACCGGGCCGAGCTGTCATTCGCAAGCCCTGAGGAGGCGCTTGTGTTGGCGCGGCGGCTGCGCTCGGTGGGCCCCGCTTGACGGCCCGCGCTCACCGCTGACGGACGCTAGAATCGGCGCCCGCGGGCGATTAGCTCAGTTGGTTAGAGCGCTTCTCTGATAAGGAAGAGGTCCCAGGTTCGAATCCTGGATCGCCCATCGCCCGTTTTCGACGCGACAGCGAAGGTCGAGCGCGCTGTTCACATCGACGCTCGTCCGAGTCTCCGCACGTCGCCGTAGGCTACGTGAGATGCCACGGATCGCCAGTTTTAGCGGAGTGGTCGTCATGCTCTACTTCGGCGACCATCCTCCACCGCATGTCCACGCGCGCGTTGGACGTCCGAGAACTCGCGGTGTAGCGGAAGCTCGTTTCTCGATCGAGACGGGCGAGATGATCGACGGCGTACTCCCGGCAGCGCAGGCGAGCGAGGTCATGAATTGGTGCCGTCGTCATCGCGGGACATTGCATGCCGATTGGACCCGTACGCAGGTAGACCAGCATCCGACAGGACGCTACGATTGATCGTGATGGAGCCAGGAATCGCCCCCGAGATGATCGCGGCGACGGCGCGCCCCGGGTACGTCGTCCGCGTGATGTTCGCCGACGGCGAGGTCCGCGACGTAGACATCACGCCGCTTCTGGACACTGAAGTCTTTGGGCCCCTGCGCGACCCGAAGGTGTTCGAGCAGGTCACGGTGGACGAGGAACTGGGGACCATTGCATGGCCCGGCGGTGCCGACCTCGATCCCTCCGTGATCTACGCCGCGCTGAACCTTGGCCCCAACAAGGCCCAGATCAAGGTTCTGGCCCCCAGCATCGCGGCCTGAACGGCCGCGCGTACGGTCATCGTGGTGCGGATCGTCAGCCTCGTCCCCCATGCCACCGAGCTGCTGTTCGCGCTCGGGCTCGGCTCCGAGGTTGTCGCGGTTACGCACGAGTGCGACTACCCGCCGGAGACCCAAGACGTCAAACGGATAACGCGCGACGTTCTGCCGGCTGGTCTAAATGCGGCAGAGATCGATGCGGCTGTGCGTGAGCGCACGCTGCGCGGCGCGGCCATCTACGAGCTGGACCACGAGGGGCTCGCCGCGCTCAACCCTGACCTGATTGTCACGCAGGCACTGTGCCCAGTGTGTGCGGTCTCCTATACCGAGGTGGTGGAGATTGCCAAGAGCATGCCATCCCGCCCCCGAGTTATCTCGCTCGACCCGCACACACTGGGGGAGACTCTGGCGGATGTTCACACGCTCGCCGAGGCCACGAATCGTTGGGAGCGAGGTGCGGAACTGGTCAAAGAGGCGACCACGCGCATCGATCGTATAAAGCGCGCAGTGCGCGGGCAGCCACGCCCCCGCGTGCTGGCGCTCGAGTGGCTCGATCCTGTCTACGTCGCTGGCCATTGGACTCCCGAGCTCATCAGACTGGCTGGTGGACAGGAGTTGCTGAGCTCGCCCGGTGTGTCCTCGGCCACGGTCTCGTGGGAGGCCGCCATCGCCGCGGAGCCCGAGATCGTGGTGGTCATGCCCTGCGGTTACGACTCCAGGCGCGCGCACGCGGAGGCCCTTGTTTACGCTGGTGAGCTGGCTACCCTGGCCGCCGAGCGGGTGGTGGCGGTAGACGCTTCCGCGTACTTCTCCCGTCCCGGTCCGCGGCTGATCGACGGTCTGGAATTGCTTGCCCACATCCTGCATCCCGGGTGTGTCCCCAACGCCTCTGATATCCCACTCCCTGTGGGGTTGAAACCGTCAGATATTGAGCGTTCTGCACGGATAACGTTCTGAGTTGGCGGCGTAGCCTCTACGGCCCAGCTTGTGCGCCTACGGGTTGAGAGGCGCGCTCCGCCCTGTCCCCGCAATCGTTTCCCGCAACGTCTGAAGCGCGTCGTGTGTGGGGCGCCAGCGAAGCTCCCGGCGCGCCTTTGCGGCGGACATGATCACCGGCTCGCGAAAGGCACTCACCCATTGTGCCTGCGCGGGCAGAAAGCCCAACCGGTCCACAACCTCCGCCACCGCATCGACCGCCAGCTCGGGCACAGGGACCGAATACCAGCCGAGCTCGTGGGCGAGCTCCTGAACGGTGAGCTGTCCCTCCCCGGCGAGGTTGTAGATCCCGGGCGTCCCGCGCCCAAGCACGGCGGCGCGCATCGCCGTGGCCACGTCGTCGTGGTGCACAAGCTGGAAGGGCACTCCCGGGTCCGGGAGCACCGGCTTGAGCATCGGCACTCCGTCGAGTAGGCCCATGACCGATCGCGGGAGCCCCTTGGAGAGATGCCTGTAGGGCAGGCTGTCGATCAAAAGGGGCGCATCGGGCCCACCCACGATGCAGGGCCGAAAGACATAGGCATCGGTCGAGCTGCCGTAGAGCACCTCACGCAAGAGCGCCTCCACCTCCGCCTTTTGGGCGGAGTAGTAGTGCTCGGCGCTGCCCCGCGCCGGAACCTCCTCGGTGAGCGGCTGGGGGTTGTCGCGGTGGAAGCCATAGGCGGCAACCGATGATGCGTACACGATTCGCTTGACGCCCGCCGACACGGCGGCCTCGAACACGGTGCGCGAACCTTCGAGGTTCACCGCTCTGGTCTCCTCCTTTTTTCCCATGATGATGAAGGCAAGGTGGACCACCACGTCCGCGTCCTCTACCAGCTCCATCACAGCCTCGCGCTCGAGCACGTCTCCGCGCCGGTAGGTCACCTTCTTCAAGCCGTGACCAGCTGGGTCAAACGGTCGCCTCGCCATTCCAAGCACCCGCCCAACCTCGCGCGAGCGCTCGAGTGCCGCCACCACCGCCCGCCCGATCTCCCCCGTGGGGCCTGTAACGGCAACCGTGAGACCCGCCGACCGGGTTTGACGTGGGGGCATCGGTCCGTTGTAGCGCACCCGTCCCTCCACTCAATGTTTTGGGCGGAGGCGTGGCCCACTATGCGCTCATGCACGTACTACAGCCGAGCCACCACCAGCCCGACCCCGAGCAGCACCATGCCCATCGCGCACGCCATCAGCGCACCCTCCATCGGCGCGGCGATCCTACCTGCGTCAAGCTCCACGCTTTGACCGTTGGCGAGTCGCTGCTCGCCACTCACCGACAGTGTGCGCCGCCGCAGCTCACGCACCGGCGTGCTCAACCGTCGCTGTGCCGCGCTCAGCATCAGGCATGCCGCGCCCACCAGCAACCCCTCCGCACGCAGTTCCTCGGCCTGCACCCAGAACGCCGTCAGGGCCGGGAAAGCGCCCCATCCCACCGCGAACCACAGGTCCGAGTGCATGCGTCCCCCAAAAAGCTCCAGGTTGTAGGCCAGGACAATCAGCACTCCGACTGCCACGAACGCCAGTAGCCAGAGCGAGATGGTGAGCGCACCCACCACGCCGATCGCCGTCGCCCCCGCAAGTGACAGCGTCGCGAGGCCCACAAGCATGCGATCGGACATGCGCGTCCCGAGCGGCCTTCCGTGTAGCTCATCCAGCGCGTGGGCCGCCACCCCGACGCCGAGCAGAAAGGCCACCAGCGTCCACACAAGCCGGTAGCCATACAAGTGCGGCGCCACGGCTGCCCCGATAGCCACGTAGCTCAGGTGCCAGGCCGTGTACGGAGGGTGCAGCAGGGTGAGTACGTCGCGCCAACCACCTGGTCGCAGCGCATAGAAGGCCGGGCGCTCAAGCCGGCTCCGCATCGCCACCGAGGCTCGCCTTTCCAGCCGTCGCAGCGAGGGCGCTCCGCTCCACGGACTTGTCTGTCTGCCTGGTGCCCCACATCACCACTCCGCCCCCTAGGCTCATCGAGCGGACCTTTACGTCGTCGACGCCGGCCTGTTGCCACAGCTCCACAACTCGCTCCATCGGGTAGTGCTCGTAGAAGTCGGGGATGCTGGCGGCGAGAAACCGCCCCGTGTGCGCCCACTCACGCGATACGAGCCTGCCGAGCGTGGGAAGCCCCAGGCGTGTGTAGAACGTCCACGCCAACCGCCACGCCGCACGCGGTGGCACCGCGAACTCGAGCGAGGCGATCCGCCCGCCGGGTCTCACCACTCGCGCAAGCTCCGCCAGTGTGGCACCCGGCTCCTCCACATAGCGCAGCAGGTAGGTGAACGACAGGTGGTCAAACTCCCCATCGGCAAACGGGAGTCTCTCGGCTTCCCCGCGCACCAGCGACACCCGCCGCGCCAGCTCGGGGTCGGCCGCGAGCCTCGCCTGCGCCCCCGCGAGCATCTGAGGACTCTGGTCCAGACCAACCACCTCGCACCCGTAACGTCTCACAAGCGCCTGCGCCACCATCCCCGTACCGGTCGCCACGTCCAGCACCCGCTCGCTCGCAGCGGCCCCCACCGTCTCCACCATCGCTCGCCGCCAGCGTGGGTCCTGGCCAAAGCTGAACACAGCCGCCACGCGGTCGTAGTGGCGTGGGAGCGGCGCGAACAGCTCGATCGCCTCGCGCTTGAGCGCGCCGGCGGCAGTGGCCTGGCCCTGCTCCGAGCTCACCGCGCCTGCTCTTGGCCGGTCATTCCAAGCAGAATGCCGGGTCGTTGCGCAATCCGCAAGCCAGGCAAACGTCATTTCGCATCGCGGAGATGCCCGGCCGCTGGTTGAGCGCGGCTGGGCGGGTGGGGCAATCGGCTTCCGGTCGAGTCCGGTGGTTGGCCCACAAGCTGTCTACCCGCGCTAAGGAAAGCCCCGGGTCCTGCCGATTAGCTCTTCGTGGGAGCCTCTCTCAAATATCGCCTTTGCTCGCGCCTGACAGCAGTCGTCGCCTCTCTCGTGACCGCTGCCATCTGCACAGGACTGACCGCAACGCCGGCCGGCGCCGTGGTAGCAGGCGAATTCGGCGTGAACTTTAGAAACCCTCCGAAAGGGCTGGTCGCGGCTCTGAAATATCATGCCGGGCCGGTGATTTCGGCTTCTCGACACTTACGCCAATGTACTGGGATCCGGCAAACGCGTATCACAACGACTGGATGACCCTGATCGACGGTTACCTCCATGACGTCGGCGCCGCCAGCGGCCAGCTCAGCAACATCTTTGCCCTTGATGGTCAATATACCGGTCCGGGCGGGACGCGTGCGAATTACAACTCGACCTTTCGCGGCGCCTCACCGACACGAGGTCTTACCCGGCAAACGGATGCATAGAACCAAACGGACAACAGACATGTCTCACGGACTCCCAGGTTCGCTCCGAGCTGAAGCAGTTTATCGAAGCCAATAATCTGCCGACCGGTGTCAACGTGATCTACTTCGTACTCACGCCTCCGGCTGTGACCGTTTGTACCGACGGGGGCCAAAAAGGAAACTGCTCAGACTCATCGAGCGAAAAAGAAGAAGAAGAAGGAACAATCGGCTCGGCGCTAAACGCCAACGGATTCTGCGCCTATCACTCAGCCATCGAACCGAGCTCCGCGAGACCGATCGTCTACGCTGTGCAGCCGTGGGTGGGTGGCCATGCTGGCCACGTCGTCAGCCAGATCCCGGTAGCAACCCTGCCTCCTACGGGGGCGCCGCACTTGCCTGCCAGAACGGAAGTAGGCTCGTCGAGCCTCACCAGGACAGCAGCGTTAGCCGATTCGGCGGTTACGAAACCGGTCTTGCCGACATCGTCATCGACGAGTTCTCAAGTATATCGAGCAGAACGACATCGTTGTGGATCCGCTGGTGAACAGCGGCTGGTATCAGGACACGACGTATGATGAGCAGAGCGACCTGTGCAAGTGGGCGGTTCAGCTCCGCTTCCGCCGAAGAATTGCCAAAGGCACCAGAAACCACCCACGCGCTGAACATCTCCAACGAGTCAATCAACGGCGACTCCTATTACCTCCAGTGGGGCCTCAGTAGTGTCGGTATAACATCCGGCAAGGGGATCGTATGCTGGCAGGGCGCAGAACTATTTCCTCACTTCACAGCGACAAATCCGGTCAATGGGAATGACGTTGTAGCCTTTGACGCCAATGAGTCGGGCATTGCGCTCGAGGCGAATGTGACAGAATTAAAACTTGACGAACCTTATCTGGCTCCCGTCTACAGGTGGGACTTCGGTGACGGATCTCCCATTGTGGACAGCGGACTGGCAGCCAGTGTCTTTCACTCCTATACCCACGCGGGCAATTACACAGTGACCCTCACAGTTACCGACAGCGGAGGGAATTCCGCAAGCGTGACCAACACGATTCCGGTCGTTGGTTCAACTCCTGGGGGCGGAAGCGGCGCTCCGGGCTCTGGCGCGTCACCGGTATCACCTGCCGGCGCGACGCCCGGAAACCAGCCCCTTCCGAGGCCGACGGTCACGGACTTTGTCGGATCGACGTCACTGAAGAAGGCGTTGCGTAGTGGCCTGGCGGTGCGCTATGTCGTCAACGAGCAGGTCGCCGGAAGCTTGCAGGTGCTCCTCGCTAGCTCCACCGCCAAACGACTCGGGATTCACGGTCCTACGGCAACGGGTCTTCCCAAGGGTACAGCCAGTTCGATTGTGATTGGGAGTGCGGTGCTTGTCACGACGAAAGCGGGGCACGGCACGATCCGAGTGAGGTTCTCCGCGCGCACGGCAGCGCGCCTGAAGCATGTCCGCAACCTGAAGGTCATGTTGCGTCTGTTCGCCCGCAACGCCTCACGGCAGAGCCCGCAGACGACCACCCTGCTAAGTACCGTCGTCCTCACGCCCTGAGGGCCCGTGCGCGAGCCACCCCGCCGGCTCGCTGTCCAGCTAGGGATCTGAGGTGGCTCGCAGGCGGATTCTGAGGGTCGAGCGATACGTTCGATGAACGGCGCTAACGGGAAGGCTAAAGCCCCGGAGGGTGGCGCACGGCGTAGCCCGCCAGCGAGGGCGTGGCCACCAGCCAGCGTGATGCATACGGCCCGCTGCGCCCGGCGGTGTCGAACCACACGCCGTCCACGTCCATGAACGTGTGGCCGGCGTTGGCGTAGATCGTGATCCAGCGCCCCGGGCCCGGTTCCCCCCATTTGGCGAGGTCACCCGAGACAAGCGGGGCGCTCAGCAGGCCACCGGCGGCGAGCGCGTAGCTCACGGAGCCTGAGCAGTCATACCCGTTGGCGATGAATGATGCCGTGGCCGCCTCCCCAGATGTAGGGGAAGTCGGTGATCGCGTTACCGCCGGCGATTACTCGCTGCACGACTTCCGGAATATCGCCGGGATCGGGATCGTCCCGTTTCCGCCGACCGAGAAGCCGCCGGCCACCGGTGTGAGGACACGTTGCTGCGCCGCCCGTTCCTGGGCCTTGGCGTGCTGCTCTTCGCCGAGCTCCTTGCGGATTTGGGCGTCCGAGGCCGCACCGGGGGCGACGGCTGCTTCGGCCGGCCACACTGGGGGAGGTGGCGTCCCGGTGGTGCACTGATGCGGGCAGCGGGAAGCTCTTGGCTTCTTCGGGATCGCGCACCTCCGCCACTGCGACCGCACCGCCTGCCCTCCCACCGGCGGATCGCCGTGGTACTGGGCCTGGGGTGCGTACGGTCGCTCCGGATGCCGCCTGCCGGCGCGGTCGCTCCGGCGGTCAGCGCTTTGGCCTCCGTCTGGCTGCGGACTGAGTAGCCGCGGCACGCCTGCTTGGTCGCTCCGCCGGTGTGCCGAGCGCAGAGCGTGTCCTCCTGTGCTCATGAGGGCGATCACAACGCCGACCACGACGAGCACACGAGTCCACCCGCCAATATGTACCGTGCCCGTGGCAGTCCCCTTCTGGAGCCCGCGCGCGAAGTCGTCCTGTCCGACCCGATGCTCACCACACGACAGGCTAGCGCCGCGACGCGTCGGGCCGCCCCAGTCGCACGATCGCTCCCAAGCGAGCCTCGTCCGCGGCCGGCTCCAGCTACGCTGGTCGGATGTCGGGAGGCAGGCACACCGCCATGGATATCCGCCCCGGAGGGGGCGCACAAGCACGTCGAAGTTGCGTACCCACATGCGCCTGCTGCACGGCATGCGTCGCCCTGCCAATTGGCTGCAGCTGGTGCGCTTCGCGCTCGTGGGGGGCGCCGGATTCGTGATCAACCTTGCCGTGTATGCGCTGTGCGTGCACGCCTTGGGCATTCCCTATCAAGGCGCCGCGGTCTTCGCCTGGCTGGTTGCGGTGCTCAACAATTTCGTGCTCAACCGCCACTGGACCTTCGACGCCTCCGCCGGTCGCATCCACTTCCAGGCGATTCGCTTCTTCGTCGTGAGCCTGATTGCGTTCCTGTTTGGCCTCCTCTTGTTGACCTTGCTCGTCGAGCTCGGCGGCGTTGCGAAGGTGCCCGCGCAGGCGCTGGCGGTGGCGGCCTCTACACCGCTGAACTTCCTCGGCAACAAGCTCTGGAGCTTTCGGATGCGCGGCTGAGAGAGCTCGCGGCGGTCCACGGTCCACGGGCAGGTGCTCAGCGGGTATTGGGTAGGAAAAGCGGGACCTATACTCTGGATCTTCCCCTTTGGAGGAATGTCGTGCAGGAGATGGTCATTTACGGCGTGAGCTTCGACATGGTCGGCAAGCAGCCGATCGTGTTGTTGAAGACGGTTGACGGCAACAAGTTCCTGCCGATCTGGATTGGCCACCCTGAGGCCGCCTCGATCCTGATGAAGCTGCAGGGGGCCTCCACTCCCGCGGCCGATGACCCACGACTTGCTGTGTGAGATGCTCGGCGGAGCTGGAGGTCAAGTGCACGCAGGTGGCGGTGACCGAGCTACGCGAGAACACCTTCTTCGCCTCGATCACGCTCAGCGTGAATGGCCGTGAGATGGAGATCGATTCGCGCCCGAGCGACGCGATCGCGCTTGCCGTGCGCTCGGGGGCACCGATCTTCGCCGCCGAGGATGTCATCGCCGAGTCGGCGATCGAGTTCGAGCACAACATGGAGGAGTCCGAGGACGTGGTCGAGCGCTTCAAGGAGTTCCTCGACGAGGTCACGCCCGAGGACTTCGCCGCAGGGGATTCCTAGCGGCTGCGGCGCTCCGCGTCGCGAGGCTCGCGCCGGGGGAGCTCGAGGACCTCTGCCATGCCCGCGTCCGTCTTCTGGGCCGGCGGCTGTGCCACGTCCGGCCGGGCGCCCGTGAGTGTGCCGAATAGGCCGACCTGCTCGCGCACGACCTTGCCGATCCGCCTGATCCCCTCGCGAATGTCCTCCTCGGGGACGCCGGCGAAGTTGAGCCTCATCGAAGAGCCCCCGCGCCCGTCCAGGTAGGCGGCGCGGCCGGGCACAAACGCGACCGCCTCGCTCTCCAAGGCCCGCGCAAGCAGGTCGGTGGTGTCGATGTAGTCGGGCAAGGTCGCCCAGATGAACAGTCCGCCCTGGGGCTTGGTCCAAGATGCGGCCGAGCCGAAGTGCTCCTCGAGTGCTCCGAGCATCACATCGCGGCGGAGGCGGTAGAGCTCCTTAAGCGACTCCAGGTGGGCCAGCCAGAGGGGCTGATCCTCGCTGCGCGCGGCGAGCAGCGTCTCACCGCGGGAGCCATGCCTGGCGGCGCGCGGGTGCTCTCCTCGAAGTAGGCGGCCACGAACAGCTGGGTGACCGGCGAAGAGCACAGGTCGGCGCCCTGCTTGCACAGGTTGAGCTTCTCCATGACCGGCACGCGGTGCGACCGCCCAGCCGAGGCGCACACCCGGGGAGAGGATCTTCGAGAAGGTGCCCGAGGTAGACGACGAAGTCGGAGGCACCCCCGCGTTTGGCGGCGGAGGCATCCAGCGAGTGCAAGCGTGGGCAGGGGGTCGCCCTCGTAGCGGAGCAGACCGTAGGGGTTGTCCTCGAGCACGAGCATCTCGCGCTCGCGTGCCACCTCCACGAGACGGTGCCGTGCGCGGCAAGCGACATCGTCACCCCGCCGGGTTCTGGAAAGTTGGGGATCGTGTAGATGAACTTCGGCCGACGACCTTCCGCTTCGAGCCGGTCCAAGCGTCGCCTCGAGCTCGTCGATTGGCATCCCGTCGGAGTCCATCTCGATCTGCACGACGTCGGCCTGGTAGGCGTCGAACGTGGGCACCGCCCCCGGATAGGTGGGCGCCTCCGCCACGATCGTGTCGCCTGGGTCGATGAAGGCCTTGCACATCAGGTCGATCACCTGCTGGCCGCCGGTGGTGACGATCACCTCGTCGGGGTCGACCGAGGTGCCTTCGGCGGCCATCACCTGCACGATGCACTCGACGGTGCAGGCCATGCCCTCCGTGGGCCCGTATTGGAGCGCCCTGGCGGTCGACTCGGCGGCCACCTTGGCCATCAGCTTCGCGTACAGCTCTGGGGGGAACGTCCGTGTCTCCGGCAGGCCACCCGCGAGCGAGATCACCTCGGGACGTTCGGTGAGCGACATCATGTCGCGCATCGCTGAGGAGCGCATGCCACGCGTGCGCTCGGCGAACAGGTCCTCGTAGCGCTTCAGTTCGTGAGCGGTCGTGCGCGAGGGCTCGCCGGCGGCCCTGAAGGTGCCCCAGCGGGGGGGGCTCGCCGCCGCCGGAGGGGTCGTCTATCGTCATGGCGCTCCCAACATGGCCGCTCCAAGGTAGCGCACGCCCCACACGATTACATCTCCTGCAACGATCACACCTAGTCCCATGAACGGTCTTGTCTTCTATATCGGTCTCGGTCTCGGCTTGCGCGCTTGCGGCGGGAGTGCGCCCGTTTCTGCCCGCGCTGCTCGCCGGTGCGCTCGCCTCGAGCGAGGTGCTCGGGCGTGAGCTTCGCCTCGGCGATTACAGCTTCTTGTACTCGGACTGGTGGCTGCTGGCGTCGCGGTCGCCTTCGGGTTGGTGCTCGCCTGCAGATGCTGCTGGGCCTTGCCCGACATCGACTCGGCCGAGCGCTCTGGAGACGGACGCTCCAGCCGGCGGTCCCTCGCGGCATCGCGGGCATCGGGTATCGGGGGGCGCACTGCTGTTCGCGGGCACACTCGCCGCGCATGGCGACTCCGCTTGGCCAGGCTCATCGGCGGGTGCCTCGGCGCCGCGACTCGCGCAGGGCGTTGGTGCGTCCGCTGGTCGTGCGTACCCGTACGCGCCTGCCCGACCGCGGGGCACGCGAAGCGGTCGACGCTCTACCTCGACTCGGTCTTCGCTCTTGCTCGCGGCCCTCGTCGCGCTCTTGCACCCGCTCGGATATGTGGCGGTCGCGCTCATTCGCGTGGTTGTGGCTGCGGATGCGCTCGCTCTCAGACGAGAAGTACGCCGGCCTGCGAATCCTCCGTCGCTAGTCGCGTGTCTCCCAAACGACCGATCCTCGCGAGCTGACGTGCCGGACGAAGGTGGCCGGGGAATCCCTGCCGCGGGGAGCGGAAGCGGACCAAGCTCGTCCTGTGCGTGATCGACGCGATGGCCCCCGCGATGCTCGAGCGCGCCGTCGCGGCCGGCGAGGCGCCGACGCTCGCGGCGCTGATGGAGCGCGGACTGTATGTGCCTCGACTGTGCGGCCGCCTTCCCTTCGGTGACGCCCGTGTGCGCCGCGTCGATCGTCACCGGCGTGTGGCAGGACCGCCATGAGATCCCCGGCATGAGCTGGTACCACCGTGGTGAGGAGCGCTACGTGGAGTACGGGTCGAGCTTCCGGGCCTCCCAGCGGGTGGGCTTCGCACGTCAGCTGACGGACACGGTCTACAACATGAACGGCGCCCACCTCTCCAAGGCGGACTCCGACGGTGTTCGAGACGCTCGACGACGCAGGACGTGCGCACGGCGGGCACGACCTACCTGATGTACCGGGGGCGCCATCGTCACGAGCCACAGCGCGACACCGCGCTCACGCGGATCGCCTCGACGCTGATGCGCCACGCCGGTGATGGGCCCGCGTGAGCTGTTCTACGCCGACATCTTCGCGAGCCGCCAGACGGGCTGCCGCTCGAACCTGGGGATGCCGGGCGTGCGCGACGCCACTCGGGCTGCGTGGGAGCCTACTGGTGGAGCACGACCTGTTCGACTTCATGCTGCTCTCTCTGCCCGACAACGACTGGCACTCCCACCGCTCCGGGCCCGAGGGTCAGCTGCGCTCGATCGCGCTCGCCGACGTGCAGCTCGCACGCGTGATGGACGCCGCGGGCGGGGTCGAGGAGTTCCTGCGACGATCACGCGGTGATCGTGATGGCCGACCACTCCCAAGCGCCGGTGACGGCCAGGCGTCCAACTCATGGAGGAGCTCGGCGAACTGGGGGTGCTCGCCCTGAACACGTACCAACGGACGCTCCAAGCGCACAGGATCGGCCCCCGGCCGGTCCCGAACGCGGCCCGCCGTCGCCGTGTGCCCCTCTCAGCGCGCGGCGATGGTGTACGTGCTCGATGAGGATGCGCCCCGATCGACTGCGCTCGCAGGTGGTCCACCGCGCTCTGGAGGTCGAGGGGGTGGAGCTCGTGATGTGGCTCTAGCGCGACCTCCACGGTGTCCCCGTTGAGGCGGTGATCGCAGCCCCGGGCGTGGAGAGATGCGTTTCTGCCCGGGCGGCGATGTGAGGATTTGCGGGGTCGTTCTTGGGGTGTGGAAGGACTCTCTCAGGTGCTCGAGCGGCAACCCCGGGACGGTCGCCTCACACACCCCGATCATCCCGACGCACTGGATCGAGTGTGGTCGGCGTTGACCTGCGCCACCTCGGGTGAGGTGCTGCTCTCTGCCGGGCCCGGGCGCGAGTTCGCGGACCTCGGCGGCCAGGCCCACGTGGGTGGGGGCTCGCACGGGTCGCTGCGTGGCGAAGACTCGCTCGGAGCGCTGATCGTGTGCGGGGTGGAGCTCCCCCGCGAGCCCGGCCAGTGGGCCATTCGTGACTGTCGCGTTCGCACTCGTCACCCACCATTGGTCGAGGCCGATCCGACTAGCCTCGGCTGACGGGACGCCGGTACCCTCGCACGATGGGCTCACGCCTGCGTGCTTCAGCGGCTGCCTTGCCTGAGCGCGTGGTCGCGCTCGTCGGCGCGAACCCGGCGCCCGGCGGCCTCGTTCGGCGTGCGCTGACCTGGCTCAACCAGTGCGGCCGTCGTCCCCCCACTGAGAAACCAGCCTCGGTGCGTACCGGAGAACGCCCGGCGATCCAAAGCGACACCCGAATCGACCGCCACTATCGGTCTCAAAGATGACGGCTCCACGAGGGCCTACGACACCGACGCGTCCACCGCGACCAACCCCGACGCGCCGGTTCCTGTCGAAGCGTCTGACACCCCGCCGATCGGGCGCCAGCTCTCCTCCAACCACGTCGCTCGAGATCGCGGACAAGCCTCCCGAAGATGCGCGCCGTGCGCGCCCGTTATCCGGGTCCTATGGCGGGGCCTACCTGAAGGGCCCCACACGCTGGCAAGTGAGCTACTTCTCCAAGCAGGGCAAGGAGATCGGCCAGGTCATCATTGCCGACTACACCGGCCACGTGCTCGAACAGTGGACCGGGTTTCAGATCGCCTGGTCGATGGCGCGCGGCTATCCGGGGGCGTTTGGCAGGCACGTGAATGCGCTCTACATCTGGATTCCTCTGTGCGTCCTGTTCTTCCTGCCGTTCTTCGACTGGCGCAAACCGTTGCGTTTGCTTCACCTCGACCTGCTCGTGCTGCTGTCGTTCTCGGTGTCGCTTGCCTACTTCAACCACGGGCGCATCTATGCCTCCACGCCATTGGTCTATCCGCCGCTCGTCTACCTGCTCGTACGGATGCTCCTGCTGGCCCGCGTGGCTCGTCGCCGCGAGGCCCGACGCGAAGGCCCCAAGCCCCCTGCGCCTGCTGGTGCCGGCCCCGTGGCTCGCCATCGGAGTGGTGTTCCTGATCGGCTTTCGCGTCGGCCTCAACGTCACCGACTCCAACGTGATCGACGTAGGCTACGCCGGCGTGATCGGCGCGCAGCGGATCACCCAGGACAGGTCGCTCTACGGCAAATATCCCTCCGATAACGAACACGGTGACACCTACGGACCCGTCAACTACGAGACCTATGTCCCCTTCCAGCAGATCCTCGGCTGGAGTGGCCATTGGGATGACCTGCCGGCGGCCCACGCCGCGGCGATCGTCTTCGACCTGTTGGCGGTCGCGCTGCTGTTCCTGCTCGGGCGGCGCGTGCGCGGCCCAGGACTAGGGATAGCGCTCGCCTACGCCTGGGTCTCCTACCCCTTCACCCTGTTTGCCTTGGAGAGCAACTCCAACGACTCGCTCGTCGCGGTCTTCATCCTCGCGGCCCTGCTCGTCGCCTCCTCCCCGCCCCCCGAGGAGTGTTCGCGGCACTCGCGGGCCTCACGAAGTTCGCCCCACTCGCACTCGCGCCGCTCTTCTGGACCCACGGCCTCGAGCGGACTCACCGCCTGGCGCCGCGCTTGCTCGCTTGGTGCTGTTCGCGCTCGCCTTCCTGGTGACGGTCGGCGGTCGTGTCGATCCCGGCGCTCACCCACGACTCGCTGCACACGATCTACGAGCGCACGCTTGCCTACCAGTCAGATCGCGAATCCCCCTTCTCGATCTGGGGGCTATATGGCAACTCCCCCTCTGGACTACGCTACAGGCGGCGGTCCAAGGCGCTTGCCTCGCGCTTGCCCTGCCGTAGCGGTCATGCCTCGTCGCGCAGACCTCGTCGGTCTGGCGTGCCACCGCCGCTGCCGTGCTCGTGGCCGTGCAACTCGGCATCGACCACTGGTTCTATCTCTACATCCCTTGGTTCTTCGGGCTGGTGATGCTGGCCCTGCTCGGCCAGTTCAGCTGGCGGGGCGGGAGATCGGGCCGAGCCATCAGGATCTGTTCGATCGAGTCAGCTCGCAGCGGCTTAGTAGCGCGTACGAGCACGCCCATCAGCCATGGGTCCTCCTTGGAGGTCTCAAAGCGCACAGGCATCTGCGTGACGAGCGCCTCCACGGCCTGCTCGCGCTTGACCCCGATCACGCCGCACGCGTGGCCCGGTCATGCCGACATCGGTGATGTACGCAGTCCCACCCGGCAGGCACCCTCGCGTCGGCCGTCGGCACGTGCGTGTGGGTTCCCACGACCGCCGTCACGCGCCCGTCGAGCAGCCAACCGAGCGCCACCTTCTCGCTCGTGGCCTCCGGCGTGCATGTCCACAAGGATGTGGTCCACCTTGCCGAGCTCGCGCAGCGCCGGCTCGACCTCGGTGAAGGCCGAACGCCCCGCCTTCAGGAAGAGGTTGCCGCTGAGGTTCACCACGCCGAGCCTCACCCCGTCCTTCTCGACCACGCACACACCACGGCCCGGCTGTCCGCGCAGGTAGTTGAACGGGCGCACGATCCGCTCGCTGGTGTCCAGATAGGAGTAGATCTCGCGTCGATGGTAGGCATGGTTGCCGAGCGTGATGGCATCGATGCCGTTGCGAAACAGCTCCTCGGCGACCTTGGGGGTGATCCCAAGGCCCCCAGCGACGTTCTCGCCGTTCACCACCACGAACGTGGGTGCGAGCCGCTCGCGCAGGAGCGGAAGGCACTCGAGCAGCGTATGGCGCCCGATGCTGCCCACCAGGTCGCCCACGAAAAGTATGCTCACCTTGCCCCCGTTCTCGCCCTGCGGCCGCCTCGCCCTCAGCCATACTCTGCCAATCGTTGGAGGGTCGATGACAGCCGCGCGCAGGGTTGGGGCCGACGCATGAGCAAGGAGCCGGACGCTCCCTCGCGTGCGCAGCCGCCGACCGGCGCCGAGCACGAGCTGGTCGAGCCCCCCGACACGGCCCCCCTCGAGCCACCACGCGTGCTCGTACCGCGCTGGGTACAGCTCGTGCTGTTGCCACTTGCGCTGCTCGCGCTGTGGGCGCTCGCAAGAGCCGCGGGAAAGGTGTTGTTGATCTTCATCGTCGCTGCGCTCATAGCGCTCATATTGAACCCGCTTGTCGCCTTCCTGCAGCGGCGTACGCGATTGCCGCGTGGGTTGGCGGTCTTGGCGGTATACCTAGCATTCTTTCTCACGCTCGCCGGTGTCGGCCTCCTGCTTGCCAACCCGATTGCAGGTCAGGTTCGCACGTTCACGAACAATCTCCCCCATATCGCGGGCGAAGCGAACAAACAGATCGCGAGCTTCCAGGGCTACCTCAATAAACACGGCATCCACGCAAAACTTGTGAGCCAGGGCAAGACGGCGCTGCAGACGCTCCAGGAACAGGTCTCAAAGAGCGCCGGCAAGCTCGCCACCTTCGGCGGGGCCCTGCTCTCCGAAGTCGCCAAAGCGCTCGTCGACCTCGTGCTGGTGTTCGTCCTGTCGGTCTACATGCTGATCTACGGCCAGTCGATCGGAAGGCTCGTGCGCCAGGCGATGCCCCCCGGCGACGGTACGCCCGCGGACGATTTCCCTGTGCTTGCCCAGCACGCCGTCTCGCGCTACGTGGGGGGACAGCTCCTGTTCAGCCTGATCATGGGCGCCTCGGCTGGAGGCGCCCTGTACCTGTTCGGGGTGCTCGGGATCTTCCCCGACGGTCGCAGCTACGCGCTCGCCTTCGCCATGTTCTACGGCGTGATGGAGCTCGTCCCCTACGTCGGGCCGATTCTCGGTGCGATCCCGCCCGTGCTCCTGGCCCTGTTCAGCGATCCGGTCAGCGCCCTGTGGGTGGCCCTGCTGTTCGTGGGCCTCCAGCAGCTGGAGGGCCATGTGGTGGCTCCGCAGATCTTCAGCCACACGCTGCGCATCAATCCTCTGCTCGTCATCTTTGCGCTGCTGCTCGGCCTGCAGCTGTATGGGATCATCGGGGCGCTCGTGTCGCTTCCGATCCTCTCAGTGCTGCGGGAGACCGCCATCTATCTTCATCGCCACCTGAAGCTGGAGCCATGGGAGCGCTCCCCCGGTGGGCTGTTGTGAGTGCGCCCCGCGCCGCCTCGGGCGGGTGCCCGTGGGGTTGCCCTGAACACCCCGGACGGCTCCCCCCACGCGCGCGCGTGGGGCGGGCATGATCGCTTCCCCCAGCATGATCGCCCACCCCGGCTCCGAGCGCGAGCCCGTCCTGCGTGTAGAGGGCCTCGGTAAGCGATACGGGGCGCGGCGGGCGCTTCACGACCTCAGTTTTGCCGCTCACGCCGGGGAGCTCGTGGCGGTGATCGGGCCCAACGGGGCGGGCAAGACGACGCTGCTGTCGATTCTCGCCGGCGTGCAGGCGCCAAGTGCGGGCTCGGTCACTCGCGCGGCGGGAGAGGTCGGGTGGGTGCCTCAGCAACCCACCCTCTACTCGAAGCTCTCCGTGATGGAGAACCTGCGCCTGTTTGCCCGCCTCGAGAAGGTCCCCGACCTCGAAGCGGTCGTAGCCCGCATGCTCGATCAGACGGGTCTCGCCGATCGCGCGCACGAGCGTGTGGACCGCCTTTCCGGGGGTAACCGCCAACGCGTCAATGTCGCCCTCGGGCTGCTTGCCGACCCACCGGTGATCCTGCTCGACGAGCCCTCCTCATCGCTTGACCCGAGCCAACGGGAGCGCTTGTGGCTTCTCGTCTGCGAGCTCGCCGCACGTGGCACGAGCGTTGTGTTCTCAACCCACATCGTCGGCGAGGCGGAGCGCTACGCCCAGCGTGTGATCGTGCTCGACCAGGGCTGCCTGCTGTTCGATGGATCCCCCGCGGAGCTCGCCCGCGAGGGAGGCGGCGATGATTTTGAGCAGGCCTTCGTCTCGTTCCTGCGGGCCCGGAGCGACCGGAGAGTGTCTGGATGAGGTGGATGCTCGCCAAGGACCTCCTGATCCTGCGCCGCTCGCGCCTCTTGGTGGCGCTGCTGATCGTCTATCCGGTAGTCATAGCCCTGCTGATCGGTTTCGCGATCTCTCGCAGCCCGTCCAAGCCACGCGTGGCGGTCGTCGACCAGACTCCCCCGGGCGAGACCATCACGCTCGGGGGCACCCGTATTGGCCTGGGCGAATACACCGACAAGCTGTTCAGGCAGGTACACGTCGTGCGTGTCCCCACGCGCGCCGCCGCGGCGAGCAAGGTGGCCTCGGGGGACGTGCTCGCGGCGATCCTCATCCCACCGGACATCGTCTCGAAGATCTCCTCAGGCGTGAACCAAGCCCATGTCGAAGTGATCTACAACGGCGATGCCCTGCAGCAGTCGTTCGTGCGCTCGACCATCAACTCGACGCTCGCCCAAGCCAATCTTGCCCTCTCCGAGCAGATCAAGAGCGTGGCCGTGCGCGACATGGACCTGCTGCTCCGCGGGGGACGGCTCGGAGTGCTCGGCTCAAGCCAAAACATCATCGGGCTCAGCCACATCGCACCGGCGCTGACGGGTATCGCGGGCCGTCAGCCACCAGGCGGCGACCGCGCGACGCTCGTGCGGGTCGCCGGCTTTGCCGCATTCGCGGCACGCAATCTCGGTATCGCCAAGAACGTGCTCACCACCGTGAGTCAGCCGATAGCTGTCAAGAGCACGCTCTTGCGAGGCAAACGCACGCCGCTCGACACCTACGCGGTGGTGGTGGCGGTGAGCATCTCCCTGATGTTCATCTGCGTGCTGCTCGCCGCCGGCGGGATCGCTCTCGAGCGCGAAGAGCACACGATCGCAAGGCTCGTTCGCGGCGTGGGGGGGGCTCTCATCACCCGCGGGGGGCTGCTCGCCGAGAAGGCGCTGCTCGCGGCTGGGTGCGCATTCGTTGTCGCCTTGGCGATGCTGCTCGGGGTTAGCGCCCTCGTCTCGATCGACCTCTCGCGCATCGGATTATGGATGGTGGCGCTCATATTCGCCTCGCTTGCCTTTGGTGCGCTTGGGATCGCGATCGGGGCACTCGCTCGCGAGGTACGAGCAGCGTCGCTGCTCGCCTTCCTGCTCTCGCTGCCGCTGGCCTTCCTGGCACTCGTCCCGAGCGGGTCGGTGGCCCAGGGGCTCTATGACGTGATCGGCGCCGTCTCGTTCGTCTTCCCCTATAAGGCGGCACTGCAGGCCCTCGACGCCGCGGTCAACGGAGCCTCGCCGAGCCTGGTCGTGTCGGTCGCCCACCTTCTCGGCGTCACGCTCGTGTTCGGGGCCCTTGCCCACCTCGGCCTGCGTCGCGCCGAATAGCCCCGCGCCGCCCGCCGCGGCAAGATCGGCCCGCGGCAGGCGAGTATCCTCGGTGGCGATGGCCTTTCCCACGACGCGCATGCGCAGGCTGCGTGCCTCCCCGGCCCTGCGTGGTCTGGTGCGCGAGACGGAGCTGCGCGCCGACAGGCTCGTGGCGCCCCTGTTTGTGTCCGAGACAGCCACGGCGCCAGAGCCGATCAAGTCGATGCCCGGCGTCGTGCGCCTCCCCGTCGCCGGTGCTGTCGAGGCGGCCCGCGAGGCGGCAGAGCTCGGTCTGGCGGCACTCCTGCTTTTTGGAGTGCCGGCCGTGAAGGATCCCGAGGGGTCCGGGGCTTGGGACGAGGCGGGGGCTGTGCAACTGGCCATCGCGGCGATCAAGCAGAGCGTCCCCGAGTTGCTCGTGATCACCGACGTGTGTCTGTGCGAGTACACCGACCACGGCCACTGCGGAGTGTTGACGATGGATTCCCACCCACCCCGCGTCGACAACGACGCCACGCTGGAGCTGCTCGCGCGCACAGCCGTCAGTCACGTACGGGCAGGAGCGGACATCGTGGCCCCCTCCGACATGATGGACGGCCGGGTGGGAGCGCTGCGAGCCGAGCTCGACGCGGAGGGCTTTGGTGAAACGCCCATCATGGCCCATGCGGCCAAGTTCGCTTCAGCGTTCTACGGGCCATTCCGCGACGCCGCCAACTGCGCTCCCGAGCTCGGCGATCGCCGCGCCTACCAGATGGATCCCGCCAACGGCCGCGAGGCCGTGCGCGAGGCGCTGCTCGACGCGAGCGAGGGCGCCGACATGGTCATGGTCAAGCCGGCGTTGGCCTATGGCGACGTGATCGGGGCGGTAAAGCGGGCCACGCAATTGCCGGTCGCGGCGTATAACGTGAGCGGCGAGTACGCGATGGTCAAGGCGGCCGTCGCGGCAGGGTACATGGACGAACGCGCCGCCGTGACCGAGATCCTGACCTCCTTGCACCGTGCCGGCGCCGACATAGTCATCTCCTACCACTCCAAGGACGTCGCCCAGTGGCTCTCGCAGACGGCATAAGAACAGACACGGCCACGGGGCGGACGGTCCCCAAGGCCAGGAGCCGCAAGCACGGTGCGGCGATACCGCTCGATGACCTCGACAGGCGCCTGCTCAACCTGATGCAGGGCAGCTTCCCGATCGAGCCGTTCCCCTACAGGCGGGTGGCCGAGCTCGCCGGGGTCCACGAAGACGAGGTGTTGGCGCGAGTACAGCACCTGCTCGACGAGCGCATCATCCGCCAGGTCACCCCGATCTTCGACACGCGCGCTCTCGGCTTCTCCTCGATGCTGGTCGCCGCCAAGGTTGACCCCGAGAACCCTCATCGCGCAGCGCAGGTGATCAACGCTCACCCCGGGGTCTCTCACAACTATCTGCGCAACCATGAGTTCAACCTGTGGTTCACGATTGCCACCGAGCCCGACTCCCGTCTCGGGCTGGACGGGACCCTGCAGGCGCTCGCCGCCGAGGCCGGCGCCGAGTCGGTGCGACAGCTGCCCACGCTCAAGCTCTTCAAGATCAGGATGGATCTGGAGATGGAGGGCGACACGCAGGCGCTCGCCTCCCCCGCCGTGGCCACCGAGCCGATGGAGCTCGAGGCCCAACCCTACGATGAGTCCGACATCGATGTCATCAAGAGCGCTTCAGGGGGACATGCCGGTCGTGCCCCAGCCATATGCGCCGGCCGCGGCGGCGCTCGGGCTCGACCAGGAGCACTTCCTCGATCACCTCGCGGGAATGCAAGAGCGGGGCCTGTTGCGCCGCGTGGCGGCCATCCTGTATCACCGTCGGGCGGGGTTCTCCGCGAACGGTATGGGCGTATGGAAGGTGCCGGACGAGCAGATCCACGAGATCGGGCGCCAGATGGCGGCGGTACGGGGCGTCTCCCACTGTTACCAGCGTCCCACCTACGCCGACTGGCCCTACTCGGTCTTCACGATGGCCCACGGGCGCTCCAAGGAGGAGTGCGACGCGATCCTCGACTCGATCTCCGAGATGACCGGCATTGCGGAGCGCGCCACGCTCTACTCCTCGACCGAGTTCAAGAAGATCAGGCTGCTCTACTTCACCGACGACTTCAAGAACTGGGAGCGCGAGCACGCAGGCGTCTAGCCGGCATCGCCTCTACGTGAGTAGTGACCGCCGCCCGACCCAGCGCCTGCTTCCCCGACCCAGATGCCAGCGTCGTTGACTGACACCCGCTCGTCCGAGCTTTACCAGCGCGCGCTCGAGCTGCTGCCCGGGGGCGTCAACTCGCCTGTGCGGGCCATGCGTGCGATCGGGCGCGACCCAATCTTTGTGTCTCGCGGCGCCGGAGCAGAGCTCTTCGACGTCGATGGCAACCGCTATGTCGATTATGTCTGCTCTTGGGGTCCCCTGATCCACGGACATGCCCACCCGCAGGTGTTGGAGGCGGTGATAGCCGCCGCCGAAGCCGGCACGAGCTTTGGTGCGCCGACCGCGGGCGAGGTCGAGCTCGCCTCCGAGATCTCGCGGCGAATGGAGTCGGTGGACATGCTGCGCATGACCTCCTCCGGGACGGAGGCCACGATGACCGCCGTGCGCCTCGCCCGCGCGGTCACCGGCAGAGAGCGGATCGTCAAGTTCGCGGGCGCCTACCACGGTCACCTCGATGGGCTGCTCGCCCAAGCCGGGTCGGGCCTTGCCACGCAGGGATTGCCCTCGAGCCCAGGGGTGCCGGCGAGCGCCGCCGCCGCCACCACGATCGTCGCGTGGAATGATCCGGACGCACTGATCGTGGCCACCGAAGAAGGCGAGCCCCCCGCCGCGATCCTCGCCGAGCCGCTCCCGGCCAACATGGGCCTCGTGCCGCCTCATGACGGCTTTCTCGAGCTGCTGCGCGAGCGCGCCGACTGCGAGCGGCGCGCTGCTCGTACTCGACGAGGTCATCAGCGGCTTCCGTGTGGCGCGCGGCGGAGCGCAGGAGCTCACCGGCGTGCAGGCCGACCTGACGATCATGGGCAAGGTGATCGGCGGAGGGCTACCGGCAGGGGCAGTCGGCGGCCGCGCCGAGCTGTTGCGGAGGCTCGCCCCCGCGGGGGACGTCTACCAGGCGGGCACTCTCTCGGGAAACCCGGTCGCGGTCGCGGCCGGGCTGGCGACGCTGGGACTGCTCGATGACACCGCCTATCTCAGGCTGGCGTCGTTCACCGACGAGCTCGCCCTCGGCCTGCGCGAGGCCGCAGGGGGCTATCCCATCCAAATTGTGAGCGCTCCCGGGTTGCTGACGGTCTTCTTCAGCGAGGCCCCGGTCAGCGACCTCGCAGGCGCTGAGAGGTGCGACCACAAGGCGTACGCCACATGGTGCCGAGAGCTGCTCTCGCGCGGCGTATACGCGCCGGCGTCTCAGTTCGAGGCATGGTTCCCCTCGCTGGCGCATACCTCTGAGCAACTCGAGCTCACCCTCTCGGCTGCCACGGCCGCCTTCGCCGAGCTCGCATGAACACAGGGCTTCTCGAGGGCTCCTCATTGGAGCGGCTGCGGGCACTGTTGCTCAGCGAGGGAGGGTTGATGGCGAGTCTCGTGGATGACCCTTCGCCGGCTCGCTCGAGCGCAAGAGTGCCCACCGGCCCGGCGCAACTCGCGGCTTCAGGCCCACGTGTGAACGGACGCGCCCCCGACTACGAACTGCTCCTGGAGGCTGTCTACGAGGGCTATCTGCTGCACTACGGCACCCCGCGCCTGGTGCGAGCGGCCGAGAAGGACCTCGGTCTGCTCGCCGGCGACCGTCTCTACGCGCTCGGCCTCGCGCGCCTGGTCATGCTCGGCGACATCGAGGCCGTGGCGGAGCTTGCCGATGTGATCACCCTGAGCGCCCTGGCTCACGGAAGCGGCACGCCGGAGCTGGCCGACGCGGTTTGGATGGCCGGGGCGCGCGCGGTCGGCTGGGGCGCGAGCCCCCGGCACGAGTGCGCCAAGGCTCTGGCCCGCCGCGGTTCGCCCAAGGCCCTGGAGGCGATGCGAAGCTTCGGCCGCGGTTGACGAGCCGGGGCCCCTCCCACTCGATATTGTTTCCGTCGTGTCCGACAAGCACAATCAGCACAAGTCTCGCTACACCGCCGACCGGCTGATCCCCGGAGCCTTCGAGGGGGAGACCGTCACGCGGAGGCGGTTTATGACCGGGACCACCCATGCCGCCGGTGCGATCGCCGCCGCGTCCTTCGCCCTGCCGGCACTGGGCTTCGCGATCGGGCCGATCTTCAAAGAGGCCCCCCACACGTGGGAGAGCGCCGGACCGACCGACATGTTCTCGAACAACAACTACGTACCAGTCGTCATCACGATCACCCCCGGGATCGGGGAGGCGGGCAAGACGACTGTGTACGTGCGCCGGCGCAACGCCGCGATCGACACCGATAGGGCCGACCGCGACAGCCTCTACATCGCCATCAGCTCACGCTGCGCGCACCTCGGCTGCCCGGTGCGCTGGGTGGACGCCGCCGAGCGTTTCATCTGTCCGTGCCACGGTGGTGTCTATGACCTACTCGGGCGGCGCGTGGGGGGGCCGCCCGTGAGGCCGCTCGACCGTTTCTACACGCGTGTCGTGGCCGGTCAGGTACAGATTGGGCCGCGCTACAGCGTCAACAGCGAGCTCGAACGCTTCTCGCCCCGCGATCCGGGGGAGCCGATCGACGGCATCGGGCAGTACATGTACCCGTCTCGGCCCTCGGCGAGGAAGCTGTAGGTCATGGCAAGGACCCCCAAGCTTCCGGCTCCGCCCATGCCCGCCGCCCTGAAGGCGCCGCCGCCCCGGCCGGGCGACAGCGACGGCAAGCTCACCCCGGCCGATCACGCCAAGGAGGCCGGTGCAAGCGTCGTCGACTGGGTCGATGAGCGCACCTCGCTGAGCGGCGTGGCCCGTTGGGCGATGTTCCGCAAGGTGCCCAAGGGCACCAACTGGTTCTACACGCTCGGGTCCGCCACGATGTTCGCCTTCCTCTCGCAGGCTGTCACCGGCGTGTTCCTCGCGATGTTCTACCGCCCAGACCCCTCCGGGGGCGCCTACGAATCGATTCGCCACGTCACCAACGAAGTCTTTCTCGGGCAGTTCGTCAGGGGAATGCACAAGTGGGGGTCGAGCGTGATGGTGATCCTCGTCTTCCTGCACATGGGCCGCACATTCTTCTTCGGCGCCTACAAGTACCCGCGTGAGCTCAACTGGGTGATCGGCGTGGTGCTGCTGATCCTGACGATGACGATGTCCTTCACGGGGTATCTCCTGCCCTTCGACCAGCGCGCCTACTGGGCGACGATCGTGGGGGTCAACATAAACGGCACAGGGCCACTGCTGGGCCCATATCTGAGCGACTTCCTGCGCGGCGGCCCGGAATTCGGGGCGGTCACGCTGTCACGCTTCTACGCGATCCACATGCTGCTGGTGCCGGGGCTGCTCGCGGGGCTGATAGGCGCCCACCTGTACCTCGTGGCCAAGCTCGGCACGACAGCCCCGCCGTGGCTGAAAGCCGAGAAGAACGCCGAGTTGCGCGAGTCCGACGCATGAGCGCGCCTGCGCGAGGCCGGTCACGGCGATGAACAGGCGCCAAAAGGAGCAGTACCTCCGCGAGTATTCGATCCAGAAGGCTCAGGGCAAGCCCTTCTTCCCGTATGCGGTAGCCAAGGATTCGCTGATGGCGTGTGTGGTGATGGGGTGCATCATCGCGATGTCGCTGGTGCTCGGCGCGGAGCTCGGCTCCAAGGCCAATCCCACCACCACCACCTACGTGCCCCGCCCGGAGTGGTATTTCTTCTTCCTGTTCGAGGTCCTACGCGTCGTCAAGCCCCCGAGCCTCGTCCCGCTCGCGACGATCGGCGTGCCGACACTCGGCATGATCCTGCTGTTCCTGCTCCCCTTCTACGACCGCGGCCCCGAGCGCCGCCCCGAGAAGCGTCCCATCGCGACGCTCACCGGCATCTTCGTGATCGCAGCCATGGCGCTGCTCACCTACGAGGGCGCCAACGCCGGGTCGCCGACCGCCATCGAAATGGCGACCCCCACCGCCATTGTGCAGGCAGGCGGAAAGACGCTGGCCGAATACGAAGCGGGCAAGCTCGCCGTGGCGCAATCCGGCTGTCTCTCCTGCCACAAGATCGGCGACAATGGAAACGACGGGCCGGGACCGAACTTGACGCACATAGGCTCGCGATTGCCCAGTCAAGGGATCGCCCGTACCTTGGTCAATCCGACGGCGCCGATGCCCTCCTTCAAGACGCTGCCGCCGCAGAAGTTCAACTCAATCGTCGCCTTCCTGTCCCAGCTGAAGTAACGCATGCGCGCCCGCCCCCAGGGAAGTCATGCCCGCCCGGCAAGGCGCTGACGCGACCACCGGCCGTTTGGAGGCCGGACAGGTGCGGGCGATGTTCGACCGGGTCTCGGGCGTGTACGACCTGCTGAACACGGTGATGACCGCTGGGCTGCACCATCGCTGGCGCGCGCGCGCCGCCGACCTCGCGCGAGTGGGCCCCGGGAGCCGTGTGCTCGATGTGGCCACCGGCACCGGCGATCTGGCCATCGAGCTCGCACGACGTGTCTCGCCAGGCGGTGAGGTGATCGGCAGTGACTTCTCCGAGGCGATGCTTGCCCGGGCACGCGTCAAGGGCGCCAAGGCATTGCGGGAGATTCCCGGCGAGGGCTCGGTCGGTGCGAGCAACGGAGTGCCTGACCCAGCCCTCGGCCACTCCAACCCAAACCACCCCGATCCGACGAGCTTGCGCTTCGAATGGGGGGATGCGCTCGAGCTTCCCTACCCGGACGACGCTTTCGACGCGGCAACGGTCGGCTTCGGGGCCCGCAACTTCTCCGACCTAGCCCAGGGTCTGAGGGAGATGACTCGCGTCGTGCGCCCCGGCGGACGTGTGGTGGTGCTCGAGATGACAACCCCCACACGCCCTCCGCTGTCGCTCTTCTACCGCCTGTGGTTCGACCGCGTCGTTCCCCTTATCGGCATGTTCGCGGGCTCGTTCGCCAGGCTCTCCCGCTCCGCAAGCTCCCCCTCGGAAACCACGATCGCTCAGGCCTACACCTATCTGCCCAACTCGGTCAAGCGCTTTCATTCGCCATTGGCGCTCGCCGCCGAGATGGAGCGAGCAGGGTGCACGGATATCGGATACGTGCTCATGGCGGGGGGCATCATCGCTGTCCACGGCGCTACCGTCCCTGAGGATGGGGCCCCGTGAACAGACACATCCAGCCGTGAGATCCAACGCCGGCCAAATGAGAATGGGGAAAGACAGATGACGGCGCTCGAAGCCGGCACGAACACGGCAGCCGACGTCGAGGCCGTCGAGGAGATCATGCGTCGCGGCGGCCCGGCCCTACGCGAGCGCATGGCACACACAGAGCTTCACCTGGAGCGCGTCACGACGCAAGCCGGCACCCCCCTTGGCTTATTTGCCTCGTCAACGATCGCCGCGGGGGGCAAGCGCTTGCGCCCGCTGCTCGTGGTGCTGGCGGCAGAGTCCGCGGGCGGCCCCGGGGAGGAGCCCGAGCGCGTCCTGGGCCTTGTTCGCGCCGCGGTGGCAGTGGAGCTGGTGCATTCGGCCACGCTCGTCCACGACGACCTGATCGACGGGGCCAAGCTGCGGCGCGGACGACCGACGGTGGCCACCGAAGCGGGGCGTGAGACAGCCATCGCGACGGGCGATCTGCTCTTCTCGCGCGCCTTCGCGGAGCTGGCGCGCAATCGCGACGCCGAGCAGCTGCGGGCCCTCTCGGATGCGAGCTCCGCACTCGCGGCCGGCGAGCTGCTCCAGCGCGAGGACGCCTACGCGTCGCATATCGCGGTGGAGCGCTACCTCGAGCGCTGCCGCCTGAAGACGGCCGCGCTGTTCGAGGCCGCCTGCCGTCTCGGAGCACTCGTCGCGGTCAATGGGACCACGGCGCTCGCCGCGGAGCTCGGCGAATTCGCGAGGCGGATCGGCCTTGCCTTCCAGCTGCTCGACGACGTGCTCGACGTGTCGGGTCCTCCGCAACGGACCGGCAAGGCGCGCGGCACGGACCTACTGGACGGCACGGTGACGCTGCCGCTGATCCTCGCCCGCGAACGCGACGAGCAGATCGCATCGCTTGACCTGGCCGCGCTTGCGGGCCCGGCGGAGGCTGAGCTCTTGTGCGAGCGGATCGCCGCCACCGGCGCGCTCGAGGAGGCGCGCGAGCGCGCCCTGTCGATCGTCGCGGAGGCAAAGAGGGCCCTGCCCGCATCCTCGCCCCATCGGCGCTACGAGCTGCTGGACCTGGTGGCCGACGCAGTGGTCGAGCGTTACTGCTAGAAGTCGCTCGGCCCGATCAGGTCGAGTTGCAGCGCCCGAGAGAACAGCTCTACCTCCTCAGACATGTTGGCATGAGTCAGTTGCCTCAGGTCGTCGAGCAGTGACCCGGTGGCCTTGTCGAGCTCTTCGTCCAGGCGTTCCACGAGCGCCTGCCCAAACACACCCTCGCGCATCAGGTCGCAGTCGGGGCATCGCATCAGGATGCGCCAGCGACCCGGAGACTCCTCGGCCCAGTCGAGCGGGTGGACGAGCCCGCCGGCGCATTGCGGGCAGACGTGAAGCGCCTCACCCGGTGCCGTGGTCGGAGAGCCGGTCCAGGGGGGCTGTGCCGGCGGGGCGTCGCCGCCTGCCCGAGGTGGCTGGGGGGAGTGGTACGGCTCGGGGGCGCTGTCGAGGTAGACGACCTCGATCTGCCGCCCGCCGGGGAGCTGGACGTGATGGTGTATGCGATGGTCGCGGTCGTCTTGCATTGTCTCTCTGTCGCCATCATCGACCCGCGCGCAGCGAGCCTTTAGCGGCCGGGGGAATCTCTGGTCAACGATCCCTTGGGCATCGTGAGCCGCCCACCCTTCCTCTGCGCGGTGATAGCTTCAGATGGCTATGGCGACAGCGATTCGCACCATCGGCCACGAGGAGCGGCTGAGCATCGTCGACCATCTCGAGGAGCTGCGCACTCGCTTGATAGTGAGTGGCATCGCCCTGGCGGTCGTGTTCGGAGTGTGCCTCTGGCAGAACCACGCCCTGCTCGAATTGATCAACCGGCCACTGACCAAGCAGACCGAGCAACAGGTCGCCCGTGGCGAAGGGCCACTTGGCCAGACGTGGCTTGCCCAGCAGGGCGTGCTCGAAGTCGCCAGGGACACCAAGTCCATCGCACGGGCGCTGAGCGCTCCCGCCAGTGGCCTTCCGGCTGCCACCAGGGCGCAGCTCGCCGCCGCGATAGCGAGGCTGGACGCGGACACGCGGAAGGTCCCGCACAGTCCGACCGGAAATCTGCCTGTGACGCTCGGCCCGGGGGAGCCGTTCACCACGACGCTCACCGTGGCGCTCTGCTTCGCGCTCGTGCTGGCGCTACCCCTGATCCTGTTTGAGCTCTACGGCTTTGTTGTGCCGGCGTTCAGCCCACACGAGCGACGCGTGGTGGTGCCGCTGCTGATCTCGGTGCCGTTCCTGTTCGCGGCCGGAGTCGCCTTTGGCTACTTCGTTGTGCTGCCCGCGGCCGTGCGCTTCCTGCAGAACTTCAACAGCAGCCAGTTCAACGTCATGGTGCAGGCCAGCCAGTACTACAAGTTTGCGGTGACGGTGCTTTTGGCTATGGGTGTCTCCTTCCAGGCGCCGGTGGCGATCGTCGGCGCGGTTCGAGCCGGGATCGTCACTCCGCGCCAGCTTCGACGCAATCGCCGCTACGCGCTCTTGGCGTGTGCCGCGATCGCCGCGTTCCTGCCCGGAGACGCATTCACGCTCGTGCTCGAGACGGTCCCGCTGTACTTGCTCTACGAGGCGAGTATCCTGATTGCGTCGGTTGTTGCGCGACGTGACGCGGCGCGAGCGACGGCCAGAGGGGCAGGGCGCCCACCGGGGGATCCACCGGCCACACCGGGCGCTTCGGGAATGCCCGGTCCCTCCAAGCCATCGCCGAGCGACGCTCAGGCCTCCCCAACGGCAGCTGACACTCCTAAGACCACTGTCCAAGAGATGATCGACCACATAGATCCTGAGCTGAGCTGATGCTGTTCGACCTGAGAGGACGCGGCCGACGCCGCACGGTGCAGGTGGTCTATCTTGGCTTGGCGCTCCTGTTCGGTATCGGCTTCATTGGCTTTGGAGTTGGGGTGGGCGGCGGTGGCGGCGGGATCATAGAAGGCCTGTTCGGCGGCAAAGAAGGCGCGAACAGCTCCGGCTACGGGAAACAGATCTCGGCTGCCGAAGCGCTCACACGCAAGAGCCCGGCCGACCCGACCGGCTGGGCTGCCCTCGCAGACGCTCGCGTTCACGAGGCCAATGGGAGCGAATTCTACGATGAAGCCACGCAGCAGTTCACATCCCAAGGCAAGCAACTGCTCGCGAAGTCTGCCGCCGCCTGGAGCAGATATCTGGCGCTCAATCCAGTGAAGCCCAACGTCACGGTGGCTCAGGACATGCTCAGGGTGTTCAGCCAGGAAGGGCTCAACCAGCCTGCGTCCGCCGTCCAGGTGATGCAGCTTGTGATAGCCGCCAAGCCGCCTAGCGCCGCTCTGTACGGGCGTCTTGCCGCCTACGCCTATCAGGCGAAAAACCCGCGGGTCGGAGACCTGGCGTCGCAGAAGACCGTCAGCCTCACCCCTTCCGCGGAGCGCACGAAGATCCTGGCCGAACTCGAACGGATCAAGAGCAACCCGACCGGCGACCCTTCCAAGGAAACCTTCACGGGGACGACCAACGGCAAGGTCTACACCGTAAAAGTCGGTTCCAAAGGCCAGGGCACCGTGTTGAAAACCAGTCCAGCCCCGTCGTCGACGAAGACCTCGACAACCAAGAAATAGCCTGTTCGGGTGCGAGCGTGGCCACCCCAGAGGAGATACCGCCTTATACGGCGCGCCTGTTGATTGACTGCGCCGACCAGCCCGGGATTGTGGCCGCCGTGTCCGGCTTCCTGTTCAAGGAGGGCGCCAATATCGTGTCCTCCCACCAGTACTCCTCCGACCCGATCGGCGGCCGCTTCTATCTGCGCACCGAGTTCTTTCTGGAGGGCCTCGCAGGCGACCGTGAGGGCTTTTGGCGGCGCTTTGACACCGAGGTGGGGCAACGCTTTGCGATGGAGTGGGGGATCCGCCACCGGGGCGAGCGTCAACGGGTGGCGATCCTCGTATCGCGCCACGACCACTGCCTCATGGACCTGCTCTGGCGCTGGCGCCGGCGGGAGCTCGACGCGGAGGTCGTTGGAGTGATCTCAAACCACCCCGATCTGGCCGAGGAGGCCTCAGCCGCGGATGTTCCGTTCCATCACGTGCCAGTGCTCGAGGGCGCCAAGGAGCGAGCTGAGGAGCAGATGCTCGCGATCCTGGGCGGCAATGTCGACCTGGTGGTACTGGCGCGCTACATGCAGATCCTCAGCGGAGAGTTCCTGGATCGGCTGGAGGCGCCGGTCATCAACATCCACCATTCGTTCCTTCCCGCCTTCGCTGGAGCGAACCCTTACCTGAGGGCCCGCGAGCACGGGGTCAAGCTGATCGGGGCCACGGCTCACTACGTCACGGCTGAGCTCGACGGCGGCCCCATAATCGAGCAGGACGTGGCCCGCGTGGACCACCGTCAGAGCGTCGCCGAGCTGGAACGTATCGGTCGCGACATAGAGCGGTTGGTGCTCTCGCGCGCAGTGTCCCTGCACCTGGAAGATCGCGTGATCGCCGATGGCGGGCGCACGATCGTGTTTTGAGGGCCCACCGGCCTTCAGGCTCGGCTGAGCTGGGCTAGAATCGTGCCCACACCGGCCCTTATGGGGTCGGCGCCCTCGCGGGCCGTTAGCTCAATTGGCAGAGCAGGGGCCTCTTAAGCCCAAGGTTGTTGGTTCGATTCCAACACGGCCCATCGTCCCCGGAGAATTGTCTGCAATAGTCGGTCAAGAGCCGAACTCCACGAAACCGGAGGACCCAGATGGCCGAGACCCCGACACTGTACGTTTGCCACGGCGATGACGGTGGCCCGCGGATACATCCGTGTCGTCGTGTGCAGGAGGCGCTCCGCGCGGCAGGTATCGAGTACGAGAAAGTGGTTGCCGCTCACGGCAGCCCGATTCCCTTCCTACGCAAGGGCTCGCGTGAGGAGCTGCGCGCGGCGACGGGAGCGACAAAGCTGCCGACGCTCAAGCTGCCCGACGGGACCGTCCTGACGCACTCCCGAGCCATCCATTCCTGGATCGGTCAGCAGAAGTAGTGGCCTCGGCGCGCGATCTGCGCCCGCCGGACATGTTCGTAGCGACGCCCTGACATCGCCGGCTCGGCTCTAGGCCGGGGCCGAAGCGCTTGCCCCCGGCCCTATCAAGGACTCGTGGCCGGCGTCGGTCCACACGACCTGCTCTCGGCCCGGTCCCACGCCAATCAGTGTCACCGGCGCGCCGACGTGCTCCTCGATGAACCGCAGGTACTCGCGTGCCCCGTCGGGAAGGTCGGAGAGCGTGCGGCACTCGCCGAGGTCCTCCTTCCAGCCGCGTAGCTCGGTGAGCTCCGCGCTTGTGTGGTGCAGGACCGTCTGGTGATAGGGGAAGTCGTCGAACACAGCCCCCTCCGCGCCGCGATAGCTGGTGCACACCTGGATGCGGTCGAGCCCCGAGAGCACATCCAGCTTTGTGAAGACGAGTGCGGTCAGCGTGTTCAACCGCGCCGCATAACGCAACGCCACGAGGTCCAGCCAGCCTGTGCGGCGGGGCCGCCCGGTGGTCGTCCCGAACTCGCCTCCACGCCGGCGGATCGTCTCGCCCATCTCGTCGTGGAGCTCGCTTGGGAATGGGCCCGCGCCGACACGTGTCGTGTACGCCTTCGACACGCCCCAAACCTCGTCGATGTCCTTTGGGCCCACACCCGCCCCCACGCAGGCCGCCCCAGACAACGGGTTGGAGGAGGTTACGAACGGATAGGTGCCGTGATCGATGTCGAGCATCGCCCCCTGGGCCCCCTCGAAGATCACCTTCCTGCCTTCGTCGAGCAGTTCCCACATCAGCTTTGCCGTATCGGCGATGTGCTGCTCCAAGCGGTGGCCATAGGTCAGGTACTCCTCGGTCATCGTGTGCAGGTCGAGCGTTGGGTCCTTCTCGAAGGGGCGCAACGAGAGGCGCTTGGGGTCCATCGCGGCGACGATCTTCTTCTTGAGGATCTTCTCGTCGAGCAGGTCCTGCACGCGGATCCCCAGGCGCGCCGCCTTGTCGGCGTAGCACGGCCCGATCCCACGTCGAGTGGTCCCGATCTGAAGGCTTCCCAGCTTTGCCTCACCGGCGGAGTCCAGCAGCAGGTGGTAGGGCATGATCAGGTGCGCATTGGCAGATATGCGCAGTCCGCTCACGTCCACGCGTCTGGCACGCAGAGCGTCGAGCTCCTCGATCAGCACCTTCGGGTCGATCACCACGCCGTTGCCGATCACGCAGCGCTTACCGGGGTACAGGATGCCGGAGGGAATCAGGTGCAGCTTCCACTCCTCGCTCCCCCTCACGATGGTGTGCCCCGCGTTGTTGCCCCCCTGGAAGCGCACGACCGCGTCGCCGTGCTCGGCGAGCAGATCGGTGATCTTGCCCTTCCCCTCGTCGCCCCACTGAGCGCCAACTATGACTATTCCCGGCATCGCCCTATAAGTCTACGGAGGCGCTGGGCGCTCAAGCGGGCTGCTTACGGGTGGCGGCCTCAGATCGCTCGAACTTGAGCTCTTGGCGCATGTCCTCGCCATAGAGGCTCAGCGGATCGCCGCACATCTCGACCAGACGCGACACGATCCGCTGGCCGACGACCTCGCTTGCGTCGTTGGACACGACCCTACGCTCGGTCGTCTGGCCGTCCCCGTCATCCGTGACGGTCGTATGGATCTGGCGGCCCATCTGCTTCGCGAGGTCGGGAGGCAGGAGGTTGGTGGTCGCGACGATCGGACGGCCGGCTTGGTAGCGGGCGTCCACGATCGAGTAGAGCTGCTCGAGCCTCCACGGCGTCGTGTGCTGAGCTCCAAGGTCGTCGATGTGCAGCAAATCCACCGCGGAGAGTCGATCGAGCAGATCGAGCAGGCTGTTTTCGGTGCCGACCTCGTCGCGGATCAGGTTGAGCAGCCGTGGCAGCGAATAGATCGCGACCGAATACCCCGCCTCGAGCGCTGCCCCGGAGACGATCATCGCGAGCGTCGTCTTGCCCGTTCCAACGTCTCCCACGAGCCACATCCCACGGCCTTCGTCGATGCGGGCCGGCAGGTTGCGCACGTAGCTGCGCACGGAGGACACCACCGGCTCGTGCATCCCGAGTACGGGCGGCCGGTCGAAAGACGCTCCGCGGTAGCGCTTTGGGATGCGCCCCTCGAGGCTCGCGGCACGCCTGTGGGCGATGCGCGAAGCACGGCAGCGGCAGTCCGCCGCCGTGTTCGTGGCCTCCTCGACCACGAAGCCGCTTCCGTCACACAACCCGAGCGGGCAGGCGCCCGGGTCGCGCGAGCCGCCAAGGCTCACCACCTCAGCGCTCATGCCGCATAGCGGTTCTCGCCCGCGTAGTTCATGAACTTCGGGTACTCCTTTTGGAAGGTCAACGTCACCTTCCCCACAGCTCCGTTGCGGTGCTTGGCGATGATCAGGTCTGCCTCGCCCATCCGCTCGGAGTCCTCGTTGTAGTACTCGTCGCGGTAGATGAACATCACGAGATCGGAGTCCTGCTCGAGGTTCCCACTCTCTCGCAGGTCCGACAGCTGCGGACGCTTGTCAGGGCGCGTCTCCACCGCGCGGCTGAGCTGTGAGAGTGCAATAACCGGCACCCCGAGCTCGCGCGCAAGGATCTTCAGCCCACGGCTCAGCTCGCCGACTGCCGTCACGCGTGAGTCGTAGCGGCTGTCCGTTCGCATCAGCTGCAGGTAGTCGATGACGATCAGGCCGAGCCCGTTCTCGCACTGGCTGTGCAAGCGGCGAGCCTTGGCCCTGATCTCGAGCAATCCCACGTCGCTTGAGTCATCCACCCACAGGGGCGCCGCCGCGAGGCGCTGGGAAGCCTTGAGGATCTTCGGCCAGCGTTCTTCCTTGACCCGCCCCTTGCGCAGCTCCTCGCCCTTGATGCGCGCCTGAGAGGCCACGAAGCGCTGGGCAAGCTCCGCCTCTGCCATCTCCAGCGAGAACAGCGCGACGGGTCGCCCGTGTTCCACAGCCGCGTTCTCGGCGATGTTGCACACCAAAGCGCTCTTGCCCATCGCCGGGCGGGCGGCGATGATGATCAGGTTCCCGGGCTGGAAGCCGCCCGTGATCTCGTCCAGGTCCTTGAAACCTGAGGGGGCGCCTGTCAGCGAGGTCCCTTCGATCGAGAGGCGGTGGAGCTTGTCGAGCTCCTCGTGCAGCACCTCCTCGATCGAGCGAAAGTCCTGCTGACGATCGTCGCGTGCCACCTCGAGCATGGTCTTCTCTGCCTGCTCCACGAGCTCGCGCGGCGCGCTCTGACGTTCGAGCACGCTCGACTGGATGTCGTAGGAGGCCGCCAGCAGGCGCCGCAGCAGCGCGTTCTCGCGCACGATCTGCGCGTACCGGCGGGCATGGCCGGCGGCCGGCACCACGCCGGTGAGCTCATCCACGGCAGAGGGCCCTCCGACCTCGTCGAGCTTGCCGGTCTGACGCAGGCGGTCGGTGACGGTCAACACGTCCACGGGCTCGCTCTCGTTGTAGAGGGCCAGCATCGCCTCATAGATGTGGCCGTGGCGCTCGCGGTAGAAATCCGCCGAGCGCAACCCCTCTTCGATGACAAGTGCGTACAGCGAACGGTCGGACAGCAGGATCGCGCCGAGCACCGACTGCTCCGCGTCGAGGTTGTGTGGTGGGGCGATCACCCCCATGGGGGAGCTGGAGCCGTTGGCTGTGGGGACGGCGCTCATCTCTTTGGCGAGTCTACGTCGAGTGGCTCCGCGGCTCGGGCGCGGAACCCGCAATTGGGAGGGAAATCATTGGGACCCGGTCTCACGAACACATGTTCGCAGGCGGGTCAGACCGTAAGCCCTCGGGGAGGTGTGGGCCGTGCCGGCGCTACTTCTGCGCGACGACCATGGTCTTCACGGTGGCCGTCACTCCCTCGACGACCTCCACCACGACCATGTAGGTGCCCACGTTCTTGATGGGCTCGGGCAGGTGCACATTGTTCTTGTCCGTGCGCAGCCCGCGGGCGCCGCGGATCGCCGCGGCGATGTCCTGGGCGGTGACAGACCCGAACAGGCGCCCGTCGGCTCCCGCCTGCTGGGTGATCGTGATCACCGTCTTGTTCAGCAGCGCCGCATTGTCATTGGCTTTCTCCACATACTCCCGTGCCGCACGCTCGGCCGCCTCCTGGCGCTGGCGTATCACTTCGATCGCACCTTTGGTGGCCGGCTGGGCGAGCTTGCGCGGGATCAGGAAGTTGCGCAGGTAGCCCTTGGAGACATCCACCACCGTGCCCTGGTCGCCGAGCTGCTCGACATCCTTTAGAAGTATGGCTTCGGGCATGTCTCGATCTACCGGTCGCGGTCCCGGTCGCCGCGTTCGCGGCGCGGGTGGTCGTCGCGGCCGCCCTCGTTCACGTAGGGCAGCAGCGCCAGCTCACGGGCACGCTTGACCGCGCGTGCGATCTGGCCCTGGTGACGACGGCACGCGCCCGTGATCCTGCGAGAGCGGATCTTGCCCTTCTCGGAGATGAACTTCCGCAGCGTCCCGACGTCCTTGTAGTCGACCTGATCGACCTTGTCGCGGCAGTGCTGGCAAGGCTTACGCCTTCCGCTCCCGGACCCACCCTTCTTATCTCGTCGCCGGACAGGCTTGCCGCGACCGCGCTTTGCCACTGGAGATCCCTTGCTGTTGAACTAGAACGGAATGTCGTCGTCCCCGGGTGTCCCGGAGACCGGTGCGGGCTGGAAGTCGCGATCGTCGACCGCTATGTCGCTGCCCTGCGAGGCCCCCCCGCCCGCGAACCCTCCACCACCGGAGGGGTCTTCGCGCGACCCGAGGAACTGCACCGAGTCGGCAATGATATCGACTGCGCTGCGTTTCGTGCCGTCCTGGGCCTCCCACTCGTGCCACTCCAGGCGTCCGTCGATAGCGACGGGGCGACCCTTGGCGAGGTAACGGGCGGCGTTCTCGCCCTGATTGCCCCACACCGTGACGTTGAAGTAGTTGGGCTTGTCCTCCCACTCGCCGGTGCTCCCGTTCTTTCGGCGCGTGTTGCAGGCGACGCGCAGCTTGCACAGGGAGGAGCCGCTCGGCAGGGAGCGCAGCTCCGGGTCGGCGGTCAGGTTTCCGGTAAGCACAACCCGGTTGATGTTGCTTGCGGCCACGGCCTGGTTCCTTTCGCTCTGTCTATTGCCTCGGAGTCTCGCGGTCTTCTGCGCCGGAGGTCTGATTGCGAGTCTAGAGAGAAGGCTCGTCGCGGTGTTGTGTGGCCCGGTGGCCCGGTATCCGGACGACGCTCTTTGCGGGCTACTTCGACTGCTCGCCGGTGCCCTGGCGCGAGGAGGTGCCAAACACCTCATCCCAGTAGGGGGCGCTGATCCCAAAGCCCTTCGTCTCGTCCTGGAAGTGGTGGCGCATATGGCGCTCGCGCAACGCTCTCCCCAGTCGCGAGTGCGGCCGGAAATGATGCACGTAGTAGTGGAGCATGTCGTACGCCAGATACCCGGCGAAGAAGCCCGCGCCCACGCCCGGGGCGTAGCGTTTACCGAAAACCACGTACAGCGCCCCGAAAACGAGCGCTCCCAGGGGGATGCTGACAGCCGGCGGCATAACCAGGCGCAGGGGATCGTTCGGGTGCTCGTGGTGCACTCCGTGGATGATCCAGTGCATTCTCGCCCCGATCCCGTGGTCCGGCTCGAAGTGGAACACCAGACGATGCAGCCAGTACTCGAACAGCGTCCACAGCGCGTACCCCCCCGCGAACAGTCCGAGCGCGGCCGTGGTGCTCACAAAGGACAGCTCCCACGCCTCGAGCGCCACGATCACAGGCACGAAGATCAAGATCGGTACCGACGGGTGCACGCGCGAGAAGGCGTCAAGCACACGTGACTCGAACATCGGCGGCGAGGCGCGCAGCACGTCGGTTCTACGAACCGCTTGGCTGTCGCCGATCGAATGCTCGCTCATGCCGTCACCCTCACGACGGCCCCCACAGTCGTTGCCTCAGTGCTCGCACGCACCTGAGTGTATTACGCGACCGCCTGCTCCTCGGCCGGCGGCTGCTCGGGTTCCTCGCGAGAAGGCGGGGAGGCCCCGGGGGTCATGTCCGGAGCGGCCGGTGTCCCCGGCTTGAGCTTGTTGATGCGAAAGCGGATCACGCCGTCTGTGATGTGAAGTGTGCGGTTCAGCTCGGCGATCAAATCGACGGTCGTCGCGTGGAACTGCAAGAGGTGGTACTCGGCCGTCGCCTTGTGGTCGATGGGGTACGCGAGTGCCCGCTCCCCCCACTCGTCGTGATGCACCAGCTCCCCCTTCGCGGCGATCGCCTCGCGGGCGTCCGTCACGATCTTCGCGCGCACAGACTCCTCCTCTTGCGGGTCGAGCAACAGCACGAGATCGTATGTGGGGGCAGGCAGGGTCATATGCACGTCTCTACAACGGGCGGCGGATCATAACAAGGAACGTGTAGCTGTCCCCTGACCGGGCCGCCCCGCTGTCCGCTTGGCCTTGATGTCCGCCAGCTGCTCGTCGATCCAATCGCCGGGGTCGCGTGAGGTCACGATCGCCACCAGGCCGCGCGCGCGGCGGGCACGCTCGGATGCGGGCATGTCCAGCGCCGCGTGGATCGAGTCCGCCAGCTCCTGGATGTCGAAGGGGTTCACCGAAAGCGCATACTCGCCCAGCTCCTCATGAGCTCCCGTGTTCTCGGAGAGGATCGACACCCCCGCGCGTTCGTTGACGATCGGCCCCTCCTTCGCCACGAGGTTCATGCCGTCGAACATCGCGTTCACGAGCAGGACGTCGTAGTGCTTGTACGCCGCCATCGCCTCCTCGAGGTCATCGCGCAGCTTCAACTGAATCGGCATCCAGTCAGGAGTGCCATGGCGGTGGTTGACCACGGCCACGAGCGCCTCGATCCGTTCCAGGTACTCCGCGTACTCGGGGACGTCGGTACGCGAAGGCATCAGCTGTGCCATGAACGTCACGCGCTCGCGAAACTCGGGGTGCTGGTCGAGGAACAGGTCGAATGCCGAGAAGCCCCTCAACACGTTCTTGGAGAGGTCAGCCCGGTCGACGCGAAGGATGAGAAAGTCGCGGCGGCGGCGCAAGAGCTCCCGCTCGAACACCTCCACTCGCTCCCCCCTCGCCGCCGCGAGCGCCGCCTCGTGGTCGATCGGCAGTGGATATGCCCGCACCCACACCTCGCGGCCCTCCCAGCCAACCACCCCACGCTCGAAGTCCACCTCGAGGTCCATCAGGTCTCGGCAGCACTGCAGGAAGTTGCGCCTGTACGAGCGCGTGTGAAAGCCGACTATGTCGTTGGCCAGCAAGCCCGCAAAGATCTCCTGGCGGATCCGTGAGGGGAGCACCCGCCACGAGTCCGACTGGGTCCAGGGGATGTGGACGAAGTGGTGTAGAAACACATCCGGACGCGCCCTGCGGACGAGCCCAGGGAGGGTATAGAGGTGGTAGTCGTGCACCATCACCACCGGCTCGCGCTCCTGCTCGATCTCCTCCACCACCGCCCGCGCCAGATCCTCGTTGACCGCGTTGTAGCCGAACTCGAACGCCTCGATCTCCTCACGCCGGATGTCCGGGGCGTTGGAAAGGTCCCACAGGTAGTGTTGGATGAACCACAGCATGGGGTTGGCGAACACGTTGTAGAAGCGGTCATACGCCTCCGGGTCGCTCACCACCAAGCGCACCTGATACTCGCCCCCCGCGGGGCTCCTCACCGGAAATGGCCGGGCCCCGTGTTCGCGCGAGACCTGAGCGTCGTGCTCGTTCATGGCCGAGGCGATCCACACGGCGTCGCGGTGGGAGGCCAACCCCGACAGAGCCGTCACCAGCCCGCCGGTCCCGCGCTGCACCTCCCCCTCAGGGCCAAACGTCACAGGCCCCCGGTTGCTCACCAGCACGAGCGGCGAGCGCTGTGCCGGTACTTCGCTCATGACTCGCCGAGCGCCGTGAATATCCGCAGATAATCGCGCAGGTAGCGCGGCGTGAGGAAGTGGCCGCGCACGTGCTCCTTGCCCCGTCTCCCAAGCGACTTGCCCAGCGCCGGGTCCGCCAGCAGCTCAAGCGAGCGCTGAGCGCACTGCTCCACGGTCTCCACGAGAAAGCCCGTCACCCCGTCCTCCACCTGCAGAGGGATCCCCCCCACGTTGCCGCCGATGAAGGGTCGCGCCTTCCAGATCGCCTCGGACACGGTCAGTCCGAACCCCTCGCGCGTGGACTTCTGCACGACAACGTCGGCATGCGACTGGAACGCATTCACCTCGATCGCCCCGACATTGTTGAAGTTGTTGAGGATGTGCACGTCCGGATCGCCATCCGCATGGGCGATCGTCGCGTTGAAAAAGTCCCACCCCTCGGGGTCGTCGCTGGCCATCGACCCCACGAGCGCGAGTTGCACGTTCGGGACCTGTTCCTTGACGATCCTGTAGGCGTCGATCACGCCGAGCGGGTCCTTCCACGGATCGAAGCGCGACACCTGGCAGATCAGCGGTCGGTCGATGTCGATGCCGAACTGCTCGCACACATAGGACGCGTCTTCGGGAGAGAGCGCCATGTTCTTGGGCATCAACGGGTCGATCGCGGGGGGCACGATGTTGACGTTGCCGTTCATCCCCCCCGGCGCGTACTCGGCCATGTGGAACAGCGCTTGCGGATAGTCCGCTATGTAGGGGAGCAGACGACTGATCGTCGCGGGGTTCGGCGTCGAGAGGTCTATGTGGCAGCGCCACACCCACCCCCTCGCCTTCTCCGGCACCAGGTGGTACAAGCCGGCCGGCTGCGGGTCGTGCACCAGGCACACGTCCCACCCTGCCGACAGCTCGCGCGCGTTCATCTCGTTGTACTGCTCCCACGTCCCCCACTGCTCCTCGTCGAGGTCCTGGGGATGGCCCTGCAACGCGTTGTGCATGAGCTTGGTCGCGTTGAAGAACTCCTCGCGGCCGTAGATCACCTGCCACTCGCAGTCAAGCCCCACGTCACGCATCAATGGCACGAGCGTGTACAGGATCTCCGAGACCCCCCCTCCGAAGGCCGTGGCGGATACGTGCACGACGCGCTTGCCCTTCAGCGGCTCGGCCAGCTCGCGGATCTCATCGATCAGCTCACGTCCGCAAATGTGCGTGTAATCGGCGAGCGACTTGTGTCCTGTGGCGACGGGCTGAAGCACGGCGGACCGCACGATACCTAGGCTCGGCACGGAAGGGCCGCCATAGGCCATAAGGTCTTGGTCGATGTTCGACGGCCGCATCTACCGCGCGGCGTTCGTGCCGCTGCTGTTCGTCCTCGTTATCGCAGGGTTTTCGCTCGCGAGCAGGCCTGGCCCCCTGCGGTCCACGCTCGCCCCCGATGGGTTCGATGGCCCGCGTGCCTTCGCCGGCCTGCAGACACTCGCCACACACTTTCCCGACCGCCGGCCAGGCAGCGCCGGGGACAACGCGCTCGCGGCCTACATAGTCCGCACGCTGAACGGATTGGGTGCCCCTGCCCCATCCGGCTCCCCTGGCTCGGGCGCCGTCGCGGGGGGCTTTCAGGTCAGCACGCGCCGGCTCCACGCGCAGACGATCGAGGGAGAGCGCACCCTGACGACTGTGGTCGCCGATCGGCCCGGCTCCACCGGCACGAGCCCGATCGTGATCGTCGCCCACCGCGACGCCGTCGCCCACGGCTCCGCGGCCGAGCTCTCGGCCACGGCGGCCCTGCTCGAGCTCGCGCGCGTGTTCTCCCAGAGCGAGACGCGCCGCACGATCGTGCTGGTTTCGACCAGTGGCGGCAGCGGGGGGGACGCCGGAGCCACAGACTTCGCCTCGCACAGCACACATTCACCTGACGCGGCGATCGTGCTGGGGGATCTCGCCGGCGCCGTGGCCCGCAAGCCGCTCCTGCTGCCCTTCTCGAGCGGGCCGGCCCTCGCCCCCGAAACCCTGCAGTTGACGCTCCAGGCGGCAATCTCCCAGGAGGTGGGAGTCAGGCCGGGGGCTCCTGGCGACATCGCCCAACTCGCCCACCTCGCTTTCCCGCTCGCCACCGGGGAAGAGGCAGGCCTGAACGGCGCCGGAGTCCCCTCGGTGCTGGTTCAGGTCAGCGGTGAGCGCGGGCCCTCCCCCGGTGAGCGGGTCAGCGAGACCCGTCTGCTGAACTTCGGCAGGGCTGTGCTCAGCGCGACCTACGCACTGGACGAAGGGCCCGATATCGCTCACGGCTCGCCTCCTCGCGTGCTGCTCGGGCGCAAGTTGCTCCCAGGGTGGGCGATAAGGTTGCTCGCGCTCGCGCTCCTCGTCCCTCCGCTGCTCACATGCGTCGACGCCCTCGCCCGCCTGCGCCGACGTGGCGAGCCCATCCTGCGCTGGGTGGTGTGGACGCTCTCCGGGGGGCTCCCGTTCTTTACCTGCGCGCTCTTCGCGATCCTGCTCGGCAGGCTTGGGATCGTCGCGGCACCCGAGGCCCAACTCCGTGCCGCATCCCTCTCGGCGGACGGGTCGATCGCCGGCGCGGTGGTCGCGACAGCCCTCGTGCTCGTGCTCGCGCTGCTCGCATGGCCGGCGCTTGTGCGGCGCCTGGCGTTGCCGTTGCGCCCCTCCGCGGATGGGGCCGCCCTGGCTGTGCTGCTCGTGCTGCTCGCCGTCGCCCTGCTTGCGTGGATCTTCAACCCATTCGCATGCCTGTTGCTGGTGCCCGCGACGCACCTTTGGCTCTTGGCCGTGGAAGCCCGCCGGCGCCCTCTCACGCGCGCGCGTGGGGCGGCCCTTTTGGCCATCTCCGCCGGCGCTCTCCCCCTCGTGCTGCTGCTCATCCTCTACGCGCGCGAGCTCGGCCTCGGCCCGGGCGGCCTGTCCGAGAGCGCGGTGCTCGTGCTCGCCGCGGGGCACGTCGGGCCGGTTGCCGCGCTCCAGTGGAGTGCCGCGCTGGGCTGTCTGCTCACAATCCTGTCGCTGGCCCCCTCGCGCACTCCCACGGGCCCGGCAGCCCTACAGGAATGGGAGGAGATCTCCACGCGTGGCCCCGCGTCCTACGCTGGCCCTGGGTCCCTGGGCGGTACCGAGTCCGCCCTGCGACGCTGACTGAAGCCATGTCCCGCACACCCACCCCAAAACCAGGCGGCGAGCAACTGTCGCTGTCGCGACCGGGCGCAACCCTCGAGCTGGAGCCCCAAAGGCGTCGCCGCGGCCCGCGCGTGCCCTCGGTGTTGGCTGCGCTGCTGGTCGCCGCGGGCCTGCTGATGCTCGCGGACGCCGGGGTCACGCTTATCTGGCAGGAGCCGATCTCCGCCCTCTACGCACAACTCAAGCAGGAGAGTCTCGGCGGCGACCTGCGCGCGCTCGACCACGCCCCGCCCTCCCCCTCGGCCCAACACGCGCTCGCGAGCCTGCACGAAGAGCGCCGACGGATCGCGTATCTGGCGGGGACGCTCCAGGGCCGTGCGAAGGCCGGTTCGGCCGTCGGCCGTATACGCATCCCCGCGATCGGGGTGAGCTTCGTCGTGGTGAAGGGCTCGGGTACTTCAGAACTCGAGAACGGGCCAGGCATCTACCCTGAGACGGACTTCCCCGGAGTGCCGGGGACGACGGCGATCGCCGGTCACCGCACGACCTATTTGGCCCCCTTCCGCCATATCGACAAGCTCCACAAGGGAGAGCCGATCGTGCTGGAGATGCCCTATGCGCGCTTCACCTACACGGTGATCGGCACGCGCGTGGTGCTCCCCACCGACGTGTCCGTGCTCGACCCGGCAGGCTACTCGCGGCTGATCCTCTCAGCCTGCACGCCCCTTTTCAGCGCCTCTCACCGGCTGATCGTGTTCGCGCGCCTGACCTCCATCGTGGCGGTGGGCGCCGCCCGCCTGCCAGGGAGCCCAATGCGCGCGGGACAGGAATTCGGGTCAGAGCCGGGCCTACCACCGGTGCTCAAATCCCGTCAGCGTCTGCTTGCGCCCCTCGTGTCGTAGAACCACACCGGGCCAGCCCTCGCTCACGTGGCCGACCCAAGTGAGCTTGGTCCCCACGCGCTCACAGGCTCCCTTCACCCGCTCGGCCCGCTTGCGCGGCACGCATACGCACAGCTCATAGTCTTCGCCGGCAGTCGCCGCCGCCTCCCACACGGGCACCCCCAGCTCCTCGGCGGTCCGCTGGGTGTGCTCGTCGGTCGGGAGTTGGTCGAGGTCGAGCTTCAGGACGACGCCGCTCTTCTCCGCGATATGCGCGGCGTCGGTGGCGAGCCCGTCGGAGAGGTCGATCATCGCATGGGCCCCCGCCGGCGCGATCGCCCGACCCTCGCGCAGGCGGGGCTGGGGACGCCGCGCCCGGACCCCGAGCGTGCCCGTCACCCCGACGAGGTCCCCGGGGCGTGCCGCGTCGCGGCCTATCAGCTTCTGGTCGCGCTCGGCCCAGCCGACGATCGTCACGCTCACAAACAGGCCGGGGGCGCTCACAACGTCGCCACCGGCGATCGTCGTGCCCGTCTCCTCCGCGAGCTCCTCGGCACCGAGCATCACCTCGAGCGCCTGGCCCTCGCTCACGTGCGAGGGAATTCCAAGCGCGACATAGGCCTCACCGGTCTGCGCCCCCATCGCGGCGATGTCCGACAGCCCGGCGGCGAGGGCCTTCCAGCCGATGTCGCGGAAGCTCAGCTCGGGGTCGTCGAGACGGAAGTGGACTCCCTCCACGATCGTGTCCACTGAGGTCACACACAGCTTCAGGGCTTTCACGACTGTGGCGTCATCCCCGATACCACGCACCATCCGTCCTCCGCGGGGCTGAAGCGCGGCGAGGATCGAGTCGATCAGAGAGAGCTCAGCGATGCCGTTTGGGTGATTCGCGGGCTGTTGAGGCGGGTGGCTCAGCGATGTCGGTAGACGATACGGGCGCGGTCGAGATCGTAGGGGGAGAGCTCACAGCGGACGCGATCTCCTGGAAGGATCCGGATGCGAAAGCGCCGCATCTTGCCGGCCACGTGCCCGAGTACGACGTGATCGTTGTCGAGCTTTACCCGGAACATGGCATTGGGCAGCGCCTCGATCACCTCGCCCTCGAATTCAACCTTGTCTTCCTTTGCCACGAGCTGTTCCCGTCCGGGTCGCCACACGCTCGACGGTGACCCTTGTGTTGAAGTTTGCACCGTCAAACTACCAGTGAGCCCTCCGCGCCGCGCCCTCAGTGTTTCGGAGGTTCGGCTCCGCCGGTCCCGCCGACTGGCGGAGCCGGGGCTTTTTCGACAGCCCCCGGCGCCCGTTCACGCGCGCGTGGGGCGGCGCCCGGGCCTGTTTCGGCGTTGCCGCCGCCGGACGGTTCCGTCCCCGGGGTGCGATATTCGCCCGGCCCGCCCTTCTTGTGAGCGGGGCTCTTCTTTTCGGGTTCCGCGCTTTCGCTGGATTCTTCGCTCGAGGACTGGCCGGTCGTCGCGAACTTGCCAAAGAAGGGCTGGTAGGAGATCTGTTCGCTCGGCGCGGGGAATTGCGCGCAGGGTTCCCCTTCGGTGACCGCCGCCATGTAGGCATGCCAGATTTCGGCCGGCAGGTAGCCACCCTGCTGTGGCTCGCCGTGGACGTCGGTCATGGGCACAAGCTTGTTTGGGTAGCCCATCCAGACCGCGGTTGAGTAGTTGGGGGTGTACCCGTCGAGCCATGCGTCCACGAGGTTGCTGGTGGTGCCGGTCTTGGCTGCCGTGGGACAGTTGATCGCCGAGCGCCCCGCCGTGCCACCCAGGACGTTCTGGTGCAGGATGTCGGTCTCCTCTGCGGTCACCCCGCTGGAGAGCACCTTCACGCGATGGGGCTTGCCCCAGTTGGTGTCGGTATGACCATCGGGGAACACCACCTTGGTGATCGCGATCGGTGTGTTGCGCCAGCCCCCGTCGGCAAGCGTGGCGTACACGTCGGCCATTTCCAAGGGGCTTACGCCCACCGTCAAGCCGCCGAGTGCCTCGGCGGGGTAGCTGTGCAGGTTCTCGCGTACGCCCAGCCTGTGGGCCATTTGCGTCACCGTTTCCTCCCCCAGGTCGGCCGCCAGCTGGGCGTAGACGGTGTTGTCGGAGGCGAGTGTCGCCTGCACGAGGTTGATCGACTTGCCCGAGGAGGTGTTCTCGAACGTTTTCACTTCATAGGTCGGATACCCGGTGAGCCACCCCGGCGAGAGGGTGTGGGAGCTGTAGTAGGTGCTGTTCGGGTCCACCCCACGTGAGAGTGCGTCAGCGAGCACGATGGCCTTGAACGTCGATCCGGGTTGACGATGGCCCTGGGAGGCCAGGTTGTACTGCGACTGGTCGTAGCCCTCGGACTCCGCCATCGCCTCGATGTACCCGTTGTGGGGGTTGATCGTGACGATCGCCGACGCCGGGTCTTCGGGCTGGTTGAGCACCTGCGCGATCGCGTTGCGGGCCTGGCGCTGCATGTTCAGATCGATCGTGGTGTACACCTTCAAACCACCCTGCTCGACCCTTGTGAGGCCGTAGCGTCTGACGAGCTGTTTGCGCACGTATTCGAAGAAGAAGCTCTCCTGGCGGCGGGTGTAGTAGTCGCCGTGTCTCACCCCAAGGGAGGCGGCCTTGGCGGCGGCGGCCCGGGCGGGGGATATGTAGTGCAGTTCGGCCATCTTCGCGAGTACCTGGTTGCGTCGTTTGCGCGCCGTCCCCGGGTACAGGAACGGGTTGTACTGGGAGGGGGCCTGGGGCAGGCCCGCGAGCAGGGCGGCCTGCTGGAGGTTGAGCTGGTGGGCGCTCTCGTTGAAGAAGATGCGCGCCGCGGCCTGCACCCCGAGCGCCGTCTGCCCGCCGACTGTGCCGTAGGCGACGCTGTTGAGGTAGTCGGTGAGGATCGAGCGCTTGCTGTGGTGTTTGTTGTATTCGATGGCCAGCTTGGCCTCGTCGATCTTCTGTTTGAAGGTGTGGGTGTCGCTGCCGAGGTAGAGGTTGCGCATGAGCTGCATCGTGATCGTGGAGGCCCCCTGCAGAGTCTTACCGTGCATGATGTCCTTGACCGCGGAGCGAAAGATGCCGGTGAGGTCCACGCCGTTGTTCTTGTAAAAGCGCTGATCCTCGATGGCGACCGTCGCGTCGCGCAGGATGGTGGGCATCTGCCCGGTGGTTATCGGCGAGCGCAGTACGTCTGACTGGATGAAGCCAAGGCGGGTGTCATTGGCGGCGAATACCTGAGAGGAGGCCCCGGCGAGCTTTGGCTTGAGCGCGTCGAGGCTCGGCGCCGATTGGGCCACGGAGAGGATGTAGCCGACCGCCACGATCGTCCCCAGGACGACCGCTCCGGCGATCCCGCTGAGGCCGATGAATACGATGCGTGAGGGGCCGGAGCGGGTGCGTCGCCTACGGCGTTGTCGTGCTTGTCGTGACATCTCTCTCTTGCGCCCCCGTCCGTGACTGTACCGTCTCGCGGTGTGATTTCCTGCCTATGACGCGGGTGAGCAGGCGGCCTCGCAACCACTTTCCCAGATGAGCTCCGACACGGCCGAGCCGGCCATCGCCCACCACCCGAGCGAGCTTGCCCCCACCGCGGGGCGGGTTGGCGTGCGCGTGCGCGCGGACGCCGAGCGCTTGGCGGCCGTGCGGGACGTGTGGCGAGCTCTGTGGGCCTCACGCCTGCTTGTGTGGATAGCGGGGGCAGGGGCGGTCGGGGTGCTCGGCCCGGGGCCGATCCGCCACGCGTTCAATCCCCCGGGGCTCACGCGTGGCCTGGGGGCGTTCGGGGACGTGCTGGCGGCGCCGGCGGCGCGTTGGGACGGGGCCTGGTATCTCGTGATCGCCCACTATGGCTACAGGCCGGATCTCGGCTCCTTGACGGTCTCGCGCACGGCGTTCTTCCCGCTCTACCCGCTTGGGGTGCGCGGGCTCGCGGGCCTTGGCTTGGCGCCGGTGGTCGCCGGTGTGCTGCTGTCGGTGGTGGCGCTCGCGGGGGCGTTGTATGGATTGCACAGGCTCACGACGCTCGAAGCCGCGCGTCTGGGGGTGCTCGATCGTCGGGAGGTGGCACGCCTGGCTGTGCTGTTGACGGCGTTCGCGCCGATGGCTTTCTATTTCTCGGCCGTGTACAGCGAGTCGCTCTACCTGGCGCTGTCGGTCGGGCTGTTCCTGTGTGCGCGCCGAGGTCGCTGGGCAAGCGCGGCGGCATTCGGAGCGCTGGCGTCGGCGACCCGCAGCACCGGCGTGGCACTGCTGGTGCCCTTGCTGTTGCTCTACCTGTACGGCCCCCGAGAGGAACCGCCCCCCGATCGAGTTGGGGGAGGAGGAGTGGCGCGCGGCATGTGGCCCACGTTCAGATTGCTTTTGGATGCCGGGCGGCCCCGCTACCGGCTTCGCGGCGACGTGTTGTGGCTGGCCCTGGTGCCGGTGGGGCTCGGCCTGTACATGGCCCACCTTGGGTCTGCGGCGGGGAGACGTACTCGCGCCGTTTCACGCCGAGGCGGCCTGGAGCCGGCATTTCGCGGGGCCCTATGGGGGTATCTGGGACGGGGGGAGGGCGGCGCTGGAGGGGCTGCGCCAACTGCTCTCTGGGCAAAGCGCTCACGTGTACTACCCGGCGGCGGGGGGCAGCCCGTTTGTGGATGCCGGACACAATCTGCTCTTGTTCGCGTTCCTGCTCGCGGCGGTCCCGGCCGTCGTAGGCGTCCTGCGCGTACTGCCGGCGGCCTACGGGGTCTATGCGCTTGCGGCGCTCGCGCTGCCTCTCTCCTATCCGGTGGCCCCGCAGCCCCTGATGTCGCTTCCCCGCTTTCTCGTGGTGTTGTTCCCACTTAACATGTGGCTCGCGGTGGGGTTGGCGGCTCGCCCGCGTGCGCTGAAGCGGGCGGTGCTGGTGGCGTCGGGTGTGATGATGGTGTTCTTCGTCGGGGAGTTCTCGACCTGGCACTGGGTGGCGTAATGGGTATGGATGAGAAGTCGCACGATCCCCTTGGAGACCACGCATCGAGGGGGCGTGGCCCCTCCGGGCGACCCGCGGGGGACACTTCCCCCCCTCCGGGGGTGATGCCGGGACCGCGGGCGGGGGACGCGCTCGTCCCTCCGGCGGAGACTCCGGAGCCGGCTGAGGGAATCACGCTGGATCCGTCACCCGGGCCTCCCCCGAACGATTGGCCTGTGTGGACGGGGTTCGTGGTGCTCCTCGCCGCGCTGGTCCTCGCCGCTGTGGGCGGCCTGATCGTGGACATCCCGGCGATCGTCCTTGGGGTGGAAATCTCCGGCAAGCGCATCCCGCCGGGACTCGAGCTCGGCGACACCGTGGTGCAGGATCTCGCGTTTGTGGTGACAGCCGTCCTGTTCGCGCGGTTTGGCGGGCGGAGGGTGAGCTCATGGCAGTTTGGCTTTCGTCCCACCCCCCTGCGCCGGGCAGCCGGGCTGGTGGTGCTCACGATCCTCGCCTTCCTGCTCTTTACGGCCGTTTGGGCGGTGGCGCTCAAAGTGACCGAAGACACCAAGCTGCTGGAATCGCTCGGCACGAACGACACGACGGTGCTACTGGTCTTGAGTGCCCTGCTAACGACGGTCATCGCTCCTATCTGCGAGGAGACTCTGTTCCGTGGCTACATCTTCGCGGCCCTCTCCAAATGGAGGGGGTGGATACCCGCCGCCGTCATCACAGGGGTTCTGTTCGGCGGCGTTCACGCATTCTCGGCGCCGGCCGAGGATCTCGTCCCGCTCGCCGTGCTCGGCTTCGCGCTCTGCGCGCTCTACCGCCGCACCGGCTCGCTCTATCCGTGTATCGCGGTGCATTCACTGAACAACTCGCTGGCCTTCGGCGGGCTGGAGCACTGGGGGTGGTACATCCCGTTGCTCATGATCGGGGCGCTCGCCACGATCTGGCTGGTCGCATTGGTCTCTCGGCGCGTCGGTCTGATCTCTTCAGATCTCCCCGATGGGGCTGTCATGGCGACCACGTACGATTCGCCGTAATGGCCTGTAAGCGAGCGTTCCTATGCGCCCTGATGGTGGCGTTGTCTGGGGCACTGGTGGGAACGGGGGTGGCCGGAGCGGCTGAGGCTCCCCCTGCCGTCACCCCACCCGCGCCGACTCCGGGGGCGATCCCGGTGCAGGGGAGCATGAGACTCGTCCTCCAGCATGCCCACGGTAGCCCGCCGTTCGCGATGCTGGGGGAGCGAATCGTGGTGCGGGGCATCGTGGTGCCGTACGTGCCCGGCCAGAAGGTGGCCCTGAGCGTCTACCGCAAAGGCAGGCGCGTTGTCACGAGGCGTCTCGGCGTAAGCGACGTGGGCAACGGAGCCGGCCAGTTTCACTTCGCCTACGCGAGCCCTCACACAGGGCTCGTGAGTGTGCAGGCCGAACACGCAGCCACTCCTCAGCTCGGCGCCTTCAACGCAAAGCAGGTAAATGTGCGCTACGCGGGTTCCACCTTCGGGATGGGCACCCGCGGACCCGCGGTGCGTCTGCTCCAGCGCGAGCTTGCCGGCCTTCACTATGCGGTGCCCGTAAATGGGGACTTCGACCAAGCCACCGCTCGAGCCCTCCTGGCATTCCGCAAGGTCGCGGGGCTGGAGCGTGTGGAAGGGAGAGTGGGTGCCCGCATCTTCCAGCTGTTGCAGCGTGGCGCGGGCAGCTTCCACGTGCGCTACCCCGGTGACGGAAACCACGTCGAGGGGGACCTCTCAAAGCAGGTGCTGGTTGAGATCACGCGCGGGGGACACGTGAGACGCATCTACACGATGAGCTCCGGTAAGCCCTCGACGCCCACCGTGATCGGCCGCTTTCGCGTCTACTCAAAGGAAGTGGGGACGAACTCCCATGGGATGGTGGACTCGAGCTACTTCATCCGCGGATACGCGATCCACGGGTATGCGGAAGTGCCGACCTACGCGGCCAGCCACGGGTGCCTGCGTATCCCGATCCCCGACGCCTCAGCCGTCTATGGGTGGGTGCGGGTCGGGTATCCCGTCGATGTCTACAACGAGGGTGGGGGCGGGAGCCGCAAAGTACGCGGTAACGCGGGCCCGTGAGCTACAGCCTGCCCGGCAAGAGGCGTGCGAAGAAGCTGAGGCCGAAGCCGTAGACGAATAGGACGAGCAGGGTGTCGACGATCTGGATCGTCCACTTACTGCCAAAGCCCGAGGTGATGCCCGAGAAGGGGGAGGAGAGCGTCGAGAACGCTCTGTCGACCGCTTCGTGGATCGCGCTCTTGTGTCCGGGCTTTGGCTTTGACGAGCTGGTGGTTGCGGCCCCGCCGGGTGCCGCTTCGTCGACCTTGACTCGCTGGTGGTGGGAGGCCCCCCTGGTCTGATCGATCGTGAACGCGGCGAAGGAGGCAAGCGCGATCAGGCAGATCGCGATCGAGACGAGGCGCAGGACTCTGGCGAACGTGGGGAGGAGCACAGGGGCAGATTAGCCCGAGCCCTGGACGGGGTGGACGGATATCTGAGCGCCGGACCGTCTAGATTTGCGTCGATGCTCAGCCAACAGCCCACCGGGGCACTCGAAAGTGCTCGCGCGCGACTCGTCGCCGAGCTGCGCGCTCACGCGCTCGTGATCGGTGAGGTGACGCTCACGAGCGGCGCCGGCGCCTCCTACTACGTGGACGCCAAGCGTGCGATCCTCAGGCCCGAGGGCTTCCACGCGCTCGCCACGCTCCTTGCCGCCAAGGCTCACGAGTGGGAGGCCACCGCCGTGGGGGGAATGACGATGGGTGCCGATCCCGTCGCGTGTGCCGCCCTCGCCGGGGGGGCCCAGGTCAAGGCGTTCTTCGTGCGCAAGGAAACCAAGGCCCACGGATTGCAGCGTCGAATCGAGGGACCCTCGCTCACACCCGAGGACCGCTGCCTCGTGGTCGAGGACGTGGTCACCACGGGCGGCTCCACGCTCGCCGCGATCGCCGCGCTGCGGGAGGCCGGGCACACGATTTGCGGTGTCGTCTCGGTGCTCGACCGGCTCGCCGGGGGCGGGGGGGCGATCGAGGCGGCTGCCGCTGCGCCCTACCTCGCGCTGACGACGATCGACGAGGTCTATCCGGAGCGCGCGGAACGCTAGGCAAGCGCCGGTCGGCCGGTAGCCTTACCTGAGAGCCCTCGTAGTCCAATGGATAAGACGACCGCCTCCTAAGCGGTAGATCCAGGTTCGACTCCTGGCGGGGGCATGGGGCTCGATCGCCAGTGTTCATGCGGGATTTGGCGTTTGGCTGTGCGGGGCCAAGATGTCGGTCAAAGCCCTGTGGGGCGCTCCAGTGCCCGTTGGTGCCCAATCGGCGCCCCCGACGAGGAGTCGTAGGCGCTCCCTGGCGGTGTTGTCGCGCCGCATCCCGTGGCGATAGACACGCAGCGTGAAGCCGGGGTAGGCGTGGCCGAGTTGATCCATGACGCTGCCAGGATCGACGCCGAGCGCGACGAGGATCGAGGCGAATGTGTGGCGCAGCTTGTCAGCCCCTCCGGTAGCGGCACGTCTCCCGCTTCGATCAGGGTTTCGTTGGCCCGCGTCACGGCCCTGTCGAGCGCGCGGCGGCGGATATTGCCCTGCTTCGGTTCGGAGCCGCAGGTGGTGGCGAACACGTAGCCGTTCGGGTTGCGTGCTGGCTGCGCCCGCCTTGTAGGTGGCCAGCTCGTCTCGAAGCGTGGGGAGGATGTCGATCTGGCGCAGTCCGGCGTCCGTCTTTGATGCGCGGACCACGATCCGGTGGCAGCGAGATCGACATCGCGCCATTGGAGCGCCGTCAGCTCGCCGGTGCGCAGCCCGGCGAACACCAGCGTGGCCAGTAGTGCCCGCCGGTAAGCAGGACCACCCTTCTGGTCCTGGCCTCCTTTCTCCGCAGCGCGTCGGTCGAGGTCGCCCGCTGCGTCGAGCAACGCTTCTATGTGCTCGGCGCGGTCGAGCCAGACCGGGGCGGCCTTGATCGCCTTCAGGCGTCGTCGGCGGCCCTTTGCGGGATTCGCCTCGATCAGCTCGTACTCAACCGCGACCTCGAGAATCTGCCCGAGTCTTGTGATCGCCTTGTTGATGCTCGTGGCCGAGAGCGCCCGTCGCGAGTGCCGATGTATGCGCCCGCGCTTGTCCGTGTATTCATCGATTAGTGGCTTGCCAGCGGCAGCGGCCGCCGTGATCGCCTGGCCTTCGGCGACCTTCCGCTGTCGATAGCGGTCGATCTCCCGCACGGTGATCTGGCTCAGCCGGTGATTTCGGAAGAAAGGCAGCAAGTGGCTGGTGAGCTGCCATTCATAGTCGAGCCGAGTCTTCTCACGCCACTCGCCCTTTGTTGCATCGAACCACTCAGATGTGAACTCGTGGAAGGTGGGATCGGGATTGGTCTCGACCGCCGGGTCGCATTCTGCCGGGCGCCAGGTGCCGCGCTCCACGTCGGCCATGACGTGGCGTAGCTCCTGCTCGGCCTTCTGGCGATTCCAACCATCCTCGGCCGAACAGAGGACGCTGTAAGAGCCAAGATCGTGGCCGATCTGCGGCTTCACGGAGTGGGATTCGAGCTTCTAAGGGAAGCCGCAGATCAACTCAGTAGCCACCCGGCCCCGCTCGGCAGCGGGACGATGGTGCTCGTCAACGGTTCCGTATCCGTGGTCGACGCCGAGCACGCCGCTCACGCAATCATGCAGGAGTCGATTACGGTGGCCTACAACACCTCCCACGCTGTGCGCGAGATCCAAGCGGCGCTGTCAACCGCTTGACGTAGATCACCCCCCTCCGCTGAGGCTCTTGACAGGGTTCGCGCTACGAGCGGATATTTATGACGCACGGGATTGACGTATATGCCGGGCAGCTCACCCGTTGCCGTCGCGGGCCGTCGCTGGCCTGCCACGGCGACTGGTTTCTCGGCTAGACGACCCGGTGACCTTGTAGATCATGGTTCGAATAGATCTCAAGCAGGTAGATGGGGGTGTAGGCCCGTCCGGCGGTCATGTAGCTTTCGAAAGTATGCAGGGACAACGTCCATGCTCAGGCTGGCGGGTCTGTCTGGAATGGCTGGCCGGAGCCCAATAGCAGCGAGGTCGATAGCTTGAGCGTGCTAGCCGATACGGTCGATCCCGACGGGCACGTTGTCGTCCTCGATGAGGACGGCTGGGACCACATTCTCCACGAGCACGGAGAGTTGGCTCCCTATCGGGAAGAGATCATGACTACCGTCAGCTCTCCAGATCATCGCCGCCCCGACCCCCGCCCCGGACGGGAGCGCTACTACAGCCGAGACGTCGGCCCCAGTCGCTGGTTGTTCGTGGTCGTACACTTCAACGAGACACCCGCGCGAATCGTGACCGCTTACGCTAACCGCAAAGATCCCCCAGGATTGATCCCCTAATGACCGTGACCATTGGCAGCCTGACGTTCGACCACGCGTCCTACGACGCTCGAGGCGACGTTCTCTATCTGCATGTTGGAGATCCTCAGGCGGCGGCCGAGAGCGAGGAGACGCCCGAGGGTCACGTACTGCGCTACAACGCCCGCGGCGAGGTCGTCGGGCTCACGATCATCAATGCGAAGTGGCTGCTCGAACGTGACCATGCCATCAACGTCACAGTCCCCGAGCACGTCGCGGTCAGCCCGGATGCGCTTGCCGAGGCGCTGGCCGCCTGAGCACGTTGAGTATCCTTGCCGCTCGTTTCGCTAGCGATGATCGCTGACGTGACGCGATCATTGGACGGTTGGGAACTCATCGTGACGGTACCCAATTGGGGTGTCGATCGAACCTACCGTTTGGGCACGAGCCCCGTTCCAGTGCCCAAACCCCACCGAATCGCCCCTATCCCGCCGAAACCGTGGGCACGTCAAACCGCAGAATCGCCAGCAAACGCCTATAGATCCGGCCTTTCAGCCCTTCGCCCACGCCAGCCTCCTAATCCTAAGCGGTAGATCCAGGTTCGACTCCTGGCGGGGGCATGGGGTGGGAATCGCTTGTGTTAATGCGGGGATTGGCGTCGAGGGGTGGACGGCCATGACGACGGGTAGGGCTCCGTTTTGCGCTCCAGTGCCCATTGGTGCCCAATCAACGCCGCCCACGAGCGCCCGCAGGCGCTCCTTGGTGCGGGGTCGCGGCGCATCCGTGGCGGTAGACCCTCAGCGTGAACCCGGGGTCGGCGTGGCCGAGTTGTCCATCACGCTGCCCGGATCGACGCCGAGCGCGACAGGATCGACGCGAAGGTGTGGCGCAGCTTGTGGGGGGTCACGCCGTCCGGCAACGGCACGTCTCCCGCCTCGATCAACTTCCGTTGGCTCTCGCACCGCCTTTGTCGAACGACACGGCGGCGGATGTTGCTCTGCGTTGGCTCAGAGCCTGACGCGGTTGCGAACACGTAATCGTCGGGGGCGATGCTCGCGCGCCTCTGTCTTGTGCGCGGCCAGCTCGTCCCGGAGTACGGGGAGTAGGTCGATCTGGCGAATGCCAGCGTCGGTCTTGGAGGCGCGCGACCGTGAGGCGATTGCCCGCGAGGTCAACGTCTCGCCACGGAGCGCGGTTAGTTCCCCGAAGCGCGGCCCTGCGAATACGAGCGTGGCGAGCAGCGCTCGCCGGTAGGCGCGATCCGCCCTTCTGGTCGTGGCCTCCTTTGGTCTGTGCGTGCCGGTCGAGTTCGCCTGCGGCGTCAAGTGAGCGCCACTATCTGTTCGGCTGGTCGAGCCAGATCGGGGCAGGCTTCGTTGCCTTCAAGCGACGGCGCGGCCCTTGGCTAGGGTTGGCGTGATCAGTCCGTACTCGACAGCGACGGCTCAGATCTGACTGAGCCGGGTGATCGTCTTGTTGATGCTTGTCGCGGAAAGGGGACGGCGCGGCCGTCGGTGTGTGCGCCCGCGCCTGTCCACGTACTCCTCGATCAGCGGCTTGCCGTCTGCGACAGCAGCAGAGATCGCCTCGCCTTCGGCCACCTTGCTTTGGCGGTAGCGATCGATCTCCCGCACCGTGATCTGCCCCAGCAGGTGGTTGCGGAAGAAGGGCAGCAGGTGGTTGGCGAGTTGCCACTGGTAATCGAGTCGGGTCTTCTCGCGCCACTCGCCCTTCGCCCCCTCGAACCACTCCGACGCAAACTCGTGAAATGTCGGATCGAGGTTGGTCTCGGCTGTCGGTTGCGACTCCGGTGGACGCCACACGCCACGCTCCACATCGGCCATGACGTGGCCGCAGTTCCTGCTCCGCCTTCTGTCGGTTCCAGCCCTCCTCGGCCGAGCCGAGTGTCTGGTACTGGCGACGGCCGTGGGCACGAAAGCGAAGCGCCCACACGCCATTCTTACGTCGGACCGCCTGGCCGGTAGCCGGTCGCGGCATTACGCGTCCTCCGCCCGCAAGTCGTTATCCGCAAGGAAGCCCTCGATCCAACACGTCTCTTGCTCCAGGCGTTTGCGGTCGGCTGGTTCTGCCCAGGAATCCTTGATGCAGTCAGGGTTGACATTCAGTCGGTTGGTAAAGGAGTTACGATGCTCCCGCACGTCGATCTGTCGCTCAAGGTTCTCCCAGCCGATTGCGTCTAGGAGACGACGCAGCTTGTCGAATCGTTGGAACGGCTCTTGGAACTCCTCGGGGTGCTGCTCCTTCTCGTACCCAAGGCTCGCGTTCTCGATATCGGAGGCTGCGTCGCCGAGCACTGTGAGAACCGCCGAGCGCAACTCTGCGGGGATTGTCGGGGTGGTCATCTTCGGCTCCTCCTTTGGTTGGAGGCGCCGGGAGGGCTGGATCTGGCGAGGGGCCGAGCCTGCGAGACTGGTAGCTTGGCTACGCGCCGGTAGTTCACCGCTCTCGGTGCCACGGCGCCCGGCGGTCCTACCCGCGTGGGCGCCACTTATTTGGTGCGCTCGACAGTACCGCAACCTGACCAGATTTGCAATGCCAGGCCGAGAGTCCGACGACAGCCAAGACCACCGCGCTTTTGGACAGGCGCTGCGCACCCTGCGCGGCCGAGCCGGACTGACACAGGAGGAACTGTCGGCCCGCGTAGGCATCGGCGTCGCGTACCTGTCGCGGCTCGAAAACGGCCACCGTGGCGCCCGCTGGCATACCGTCATGCGGCTTCTGCGAGCCCTCGACGCCTCGCTCGCCGATCTCGGGGCCGTGATCGAACAGCAAGAGGCGCCAGAGCGTTGACGACAGATCACGGCCGGAGCAATTGGAGGATGTATTGTTGGGACGATTGAGAAAATAATGAAATGAATCCCGGTAAGAAAGATAGAAAGACAACTACGCCACCGATAATCGCGCTTGTCGTGTGTTTGCTAGCGGGCGCCGTGACCGCACTTTTGACTTACGTCATTGACGTAATACCTGCGATTCTTATTGGTGGCGTTGCGACTGGTATAGCGGCACGGTGTGTTGTCTGGTTTCGTGCGTGACGGCTATCGCGGGCCGTCGCAGGGTCGGAGTGGTGGACCTGTGGTACATGGGAGCGTAAATCAACATTCGACTTCGTCGTAGGTACGGGTAACATAGGATCACGATGTTGGCTTTGGTCGTCTTGTGCGCCCGAGAACCGTGCGTGTCGCGTGTGCTGAACTGCTCACGAGATGATGCTGGGAGTCGAGGACCGAGACCAAACCATCCTGAGAGAAGCAGCGCCCGGGGTCCTGGCTTGCATCAGCACAAGATCAAGCTTTCGGCTGGCGGAGGTGGGGGTATTCTCTTTGCCTGAATGCATCTGGTATTCCTTGGTTGTGGGTGGAGATCGTTGTCCTCATGAAGTTGGAGCCCATACGACGACAGCGAGACACGTCGGGCAGCGCTTTGTGCTTCTTCGGGGTGCGTAACACGTGCGCGGGTCGCGCTCCAGATAGTCGTTCTCGACACAGAAGCGAAAGAAGCAGCGCAGCGCCGCGACCGTGCGCGCCTGACTCGATGGAGCTGGGTGATGCGTGGCCTTCCGCGCCAGGAAACCGGGTTTTGTTTGGGCACTGGCTTCGACTCCAGTGCCCAAACGCAGCCAAATCGTGCCCAATCCGACCGAATCTGTAGGGCCACCGAAACGTAGAATCGTCAGCAATCGCCTATAGATCCGGACTTTCTACCCTCCCTCGACTCGAATCTCCTAAGCGGTAGATCCAGGTTCGACTCCTGGCGGGGGCATGGGGGCGGATCGCTTGTGTTCATGCGGGGATTGGCGTCGAGGGGTGGACGGCTATGACGACGGGGCAGGGCTCTGTTTTGTGCCCCAGTGCCCATTGGTGCCCAATCAACGCCGCCCACGAGCGCCGCAGGCGCTCCTTGGCCCTCTCAACCACCAACCAGCTCGGACTCTCAAACGGCGCGCAACCGGGCACGAACGCGGCATGGACCTCTACCGCACCCGCCGGCACGACCATCACAGGCATCAGTTACGAACGCTATATCGGTCACCAGCTCGACCCATTCAACGACTGGTCACCGACCCTACGCGCAGACGGAACAGTCCAAACCCAAGAAACCTGTCTTGACTCGGTAGAAAACAGTGAGGCATGCTTTGTCGGCGGGCCACCCGGCCACGGAGGCGAACCAAACACCACCACGGAACTCTCAGCACACGAACTATCACTCGGGATCAATTGCCAAGCACCACCGGGCGACGAATGCGTCACCGGCGCAACCCAACATCAAGTGTGGGCGGCGATGTTCGGAGCCACGATCACGCTCAGCGACCCGGCACCACCAACCTTGACAACACCATCCGGGGCTTTGTGGGCGCCAGGCGTGGATCACAAAGGAATCGAGAGCGTGACGGTCTTAGCACAAGACGTCGGCGGCGGCGTACAGAACATCCTCCTCACCGCCGACGGTCACACAGTAGAGACCTACAACGCGCGGTGCGACTTCACATTCACCCAACCATGCCCGTCATCCACAGGAACACAAACACTGACACTACCCACTACAGAGCTCACCGACGGAACACACACACTCGCCCTCTATGCCACCGACGCAGCCGGAAACACGTCCGAAATCGTCTCAACTCAAATCACGACAGACAACACCCCGCCTCAACCAATCAAAGAGTCCGCGCCAATCACCATACAGACCGAAGGACCACACAGCGGCCCAAACAGTACAGGCCCCAGCAGTACAGGCAACAAGAGTCTCGGTAGCTCATCAACGCCGAAAACACCAATCCATCTGACAGAGTCATTGCATGGGCACATCTCATCATTCACGTAAACGCAGCGAGCAGCGGCCGTGTGCGCATAGATTATTCCGGCCGCTACCGCAACAAGATAATTGCTCACGGAACGAGAGTGGTTGCTCTCAAACACGGACAGCTAACAACGACTTTCAGGCTCAACGCATGGACGGCTACGCACGGCACGATCAGGGTTACTGCAAGTCTCGAACATCAGAAGCCCGTTAGCAGCTCCTTTTTTCGCGGCTCCAAAAGACATGCATCGTAAATGTGTCGTGATGTGATCGCCTTGCCAGGGAGTCAGAGGCGCGGGTCATGCGAGCTCTAACGGGCAAGTCGCAAGATCGGGCGGCTGGTTTGAGAAGATGTTCTTACTAGCCAACAGATGACTGCTACGAAACAGGTAGAACCAAAAAAAGGGAACGAGGATCTCTTGAAGGGGACGCTGCCTAGCGTCGTCTGCGGAGCCACGCGGATCAGCGTCGGCCCGTGCCTGCGGTGGATCGCATCTACTTTGGCCGAGGTGCCCACGAGCAACCTCAATTCCGCTTGCACACACCAATATGCGGTATACGCTGTAGGTCCGCTCCAATCGGAGGTTGGTGGTGTCTGAGCCGGTGTTGGTGTTGGATGGGGTGTGGAAGGGTTTTGATCGTGGTGGGCGGACGTTTTCGGTGCTCGAGGACGTGTCGTTGCGGGTGTTTGCGCGGGAAGTCGTGTCGATCATCGGGACTCGCGATCAGGGCAAGAGCACGCTTGTGAGGATCGCGGCAGGGCTGGTTCGCCCGGATCGTGGTTCGGTTCGTGTTGGGGGTTTGGAGTTGGGTGGTTTGAAGGATGCGGAGCATTCGCGTGTTCTGCGAACGAAGGTTGGGTTGGCGGCGAGGGCTGGTCCGGGGACCGAGCCGCGGATGGCCGAATACGTAGAGTTGCGGCTTACTGCTGGTCAGGGGCTCTCGCGGCGTGAGCGGCGTTTGAGGGTCGCGGCGGTGTTGGAGCGGTTGGAGATCGCGGATTGTGCTGGGTCGAGGTGGGCGGATCTATCGACATTGCAGAGGATGAGGGTTGAGGTGGCGCAGGCGATCGTGACCAGACCTCAGTTGTTGCTCGTGGATGACGTCATCGACGGGCTTGGGCTCGGCAAGACGAAGGAAGCGATGGAGCTCTTGCGCGATTTGGCGCAGGAGGTTGGTTGTGGTGTGCTGATGGTCGCCTCTGATGACGTTGCGGTGATCCCGTCTGATGTGGTCTGGAAGCTCACGGACAAGAAGCTCAACCTTATGGCCGACAACCGAGCCGACAACGTCAGAACGATCAACAGGCTCGGAGGCGCAGGCCAAGCGCGCTGGTAGCAGTCCAGGCTAATGAACATCGCCTGGATTCTAAGACGAGGAGTCAGAAACAGCCGAGTCGGGCAGCGCGCGAGACGGCCATAGAAGGACCAGTTGAGCACACGACTACCCGCTACGCCACACTCGGCGTACGCGAACAATTCCGTTGGAACGTACATTGGTACCGTTCCGGTCTATGTCTCGAATCAATCCTGACGAGCTGCCTGGCGGCATGGTCACCCTTGGCTTGGTGATCGAGATGCCCGACCAGACCGTCAAACACATCGGATCGCAGCTGAGTAGTCGCTTCAGCAGGTCGCATTTCTCTCGATCGACAGGTCACAACGCCATAACGCGCCTGCACGAGCAGGGGCGCATTCGGTGCACCCACACGGCCCCTGGTCCCGAGCGCTCCGCCGATCGGTACGTCGCGACCGAGCTCGGTGAACAGGTGTTCCACGATTGGATGTACGACCTGCCGAGTCGAGACAGCTCCGGTCCAGACCCCGCTCTGCGAGAAGCGATGTACGGCCGGATCGAGTTGTGCAAAGCCGAGGACATTCCACGGTTGTTAGAGCTGGCCCGGGAAGAAGTCGCGGTAAGTACCGCCCTATACAACGAGGCATGCAAACGGCTGAGGGAGCAGGAAGAAGCAACCAGGCGGCTGAGGGAGCTTAGACCTCAGAGCAAGAAGAGACCCACCGAGCGCGTGCGAGAAATCTTGATGATCGTTGAGCCGTTGCACTGGTCCCACCGTGCAGAGCGTTATGAACTCATCCTCAAAGAGTTGGAACAAATTCTCGCCGAAATACAAGACGCCACGTTGGAGACTTGATGATGCCCTACGACCTCCCGCTCGTGCTTAATCCGGCGGACGTCGAACTTTTGCACTGGTCCCTCCGAGCAGTGCGGCTTCGTTATCTGGATTCGCCGAAGGAGAACGGCGGCTTGGAGGTTGGTGGTGTCTGAGCCGGTGTTGGTGTTGGATGGGGTGTGGAAGGGTTTTGATCGTGGTGGGCGGACGTTTTCGGTGCTCGAGGACGTGTCGTTGCGGGTGTTTGCGCGGGAAGTCGTGTCGATCATCGGGACTCGCGATCAGGGCAAGAGCACGCTTGTGAGGATCGCGGCAGGGCTGGTTCGCCCGGATCGTGGTTCGGTTCGTGTTGGGGGTTTGGAGTTGGGTGGTTTGAAGGATGCGGAGCATTCGCGTGTTCTGCGAACGAAGGTTGGGTTGGCGGCGAGGGCTGGTCCGGGGACCGAGCCGCGGATGGCCGAATACGTAGAGTTGCGGCTTACTGCTGGTCAGGGGCTCTCGCGGCGTGAGCGGCGTTTGAGGGTCGCGGCGGTGTTGGAGCGGTTGGAGATCGCGGATTGTGCTGGGTCGAGGTGGGCGGATCTATCGACATTGCAGAGGATGAGGGTTGAGGTGGCGCAGGCGATCGTGACCAGACCTCAGTTGTTGCTCGTGGATGACGTCATCGACGGGCTTGGGCTCGGCAAGACGAAGGAAGCGATGGAGCTCTTGCGCGATTTGGCGCAGGAGGTTGGTTGTGGTGTGCTGATGGTCGCCTCTGATGACGTTGCGGTGATCCCGTCTGATGTGGTCTGGAAGCTCACGGACAAGAAGCTCAACCTTATGGCCGACAACCGAGCCGACAACGTCAAGTCACTCGACGCCGCGATGACTGCCCGTCGTGCCTCATAGGACGCACCAGATGCTTGCGCTAGAGAACATCGCCAAGCACTTCGAGGACGGGGACAACAAACGCATCACAGTCCTTGACGGACTGACACTGAGAATCGAGGCTGGCGAGTTCGTTGCGGTCTGCGGTCCAAGTGGCTCGGGCAAGACCACGTTGCTTGACCTTATCGCTGGCTTCCAGGCTCCGGACCTCGGGACCGTCAGCGTCGACGGGCGGATAATCTCCCGGCTCTCTGAACGCGCACATGCCGACTACCTTCTTCGGGTGCTCGGCATCGTCGGTCAACCACACGAACTGATGCCAGGCGCGAGCGCGCAGGAAAATGCCGCCTTGAAGCTCTTGCGGGACGATCCTCGCCACGCCAACAAGCGGATCGTGCCGCTGTTGCACGAGCTCGGTCTCGACGAACGGATGAAGCACAGGGCTAGCAAGCTCTCGATGGGCGAGCGTCAGCGAGTATCGATAGCGCAAGCACTCTCGATGGCGCCAAAGCTCGTGCTTGCGGATGAGCCGACTGGTCACCTAGACCCAACCCGTAGCAGAGAAGTCCTTGCGCTGCTTTCGCGTCTTTGCCGCGAGCGCGAAACGGCGGTGTTGCTAGCTACCCATGAACCGCAGGCGGTCGCCTACGCCGATCGTGCTCTGACGCTCCAAAAAGGCCGCCTGCAGCCGTACAAGTCCGAGGCGGCGCTCCCCTCGACGCTTGAGGTGCCAACTTGACCTCGCCGACCAAAGGGACGGAGGTGAAGGCAAGTCCACGGTGGATGCCGCTCGGCGAGATCTATTGCGTCGGTCGGGCCTGGCTTTTATCCAGGCATGTCCTTGTCTTGGAGTGTCTAGCCGTTTTGGGACTAGCCATTGGAGTGGCCTTGCTGTTTGCCTCCCAGGTTGCCTCCACCAGTCTTGACTCCTCGGTGCGGGAGTTGACTGATCGGGTCGTTGGTTCTACCCAGCTACAGCTGGACTCTCGCGACGCGGGAGGTTTCAGCCAAAAGCTGGTCATGCAGGTAACGCGACTGCCAGGTGTCAAGGCTGCGCTCCAGGTGCTTGAGCAGCCAGCGACCGTCATTGGACCCAAGGGCGAAGCATCGGTGGATTTGCTCGGTGTAGACCCGCGATTCGCCCGTATCGGAGGAGCCTTGCGACGGCTCAGTGCAAGGCAACTTGCACGCCAAAAAGGGATTGCGCTGCCTACCTCAGTCGCTGCATCACTAGATGTGGGAGCACTTGAACCCGTCAAGGTCCAGATCGGCGCGAGAGTCACAGAAAGCTATGTCGGCGCGACACTCGGAGAACACGAAATCGGCGGATTGGCCCAAAGCCAGATTGCGCTTGCGCCGATCACCTACGTGCAGACACTTGCAGGAATCCCAGGCCGAATCACCCGCATTTTCATACAGACACGCAACGGCCACGAGGCACAGGCTAAGTTTGGTTTGCAAAGGGTCGCGGCACGAGAAAATCTGATTCTCACGTCTCCGAGCTTTGATGCCCGACTATTTAGCGTTGCCTCGGCGCCGGCGCAGCAAGGAGAGGGTCTGTTCTCGGTTATCTCGGCGATCATGGGCTTTCTGTTCGCGTTCGTCGCGATGCTCTTGACAGTCCCAGAGCGGCGAAAGTCGATCCAGGAGATGCGTAATCGCGGCACCTCCCGTGCTATGTCGGTGCAGTTCCTTTGTTGCGAGGCGGCCATACTTGGGGTGCTCGCGGCCGCGGCCGGACTAGTGTTCGGCGAGCTGCTCTCGGTCCATGTGTTTCGTTCCGAACCTGGCTACTTGTCGTTCGCGTTCCCTGTTGGATCGCAACGGGTCGTGACATTTTCGACGGTCGCGCTCGCGGTCGGCTTGGGGATGATTGCGGCGTTTGTCGGGGTGCTGGCTCCGCTCTGGACGATCCTCACGCGGTCTCTGCAACCGCCGATCGCCGCAAAACGCCGCCGGTCCTGGACAACACAAATGCTTGTCGGCACAGGTGGATTTTGCTTGGCGATCACAACGCTCATACTTCTCTTGCGCCCACAATCTGCGGTAGCAGGCAACGTCACTCTGCTTGTTGCTCTCCTGTGCTTGCTGCCCGTCCTGTTTCGGGGGATTGTCGCTGCGTTCGGGGTGATTCAGCATCCCTTTGGAGCTACCTCGACCAGACTTGCCAGGATTTCCCTTCGCGAACCGACTACACGGATCAGTGCGCAAGGTATAGCGGCGATGGGAGCGATGGCGGTGTTTGGCATAGTGGCGATCCTTGGTGCACAACAGAACCTTGAGAGCGGGCTTGACCGGACAGCGACCGAAGTAAACGACGCAGCTGATCTATGGGTGTCCCCCGGCGGAGTCAACAACACGCTGGGCACCACTCCGTTCTCTAGCGCGTTTGCCCCGCAGCTACGGCGCGTACGGGGCGTGAAGTCTATCTCGATCTATCGCGGCGGTTTCCTGGACCTCGGGGATCGTCGCACTTGGATAGTCGCCCCGCCGAGCAACTCTCCGCGACCGATCCCGCCGGGCCAACTCACAGAAGGCAATCTCGCTCAAGCCTCCGCGCGACTACGTGGGCACGGGTGGGCCGTCGTGTCCGAAGCAATCGCCCAAGAAATGCACCTGCATGTCGGGGAGCAGTTCACGCTGCCCTCGCCCCATCCGAGTACATTCAGGGTCGCGGGGTTGAGCACCAACGGTGGATGGCCTCCCGGCGCGATCCTTCTAAACGCCACAGACTATGCCGAAGCCTGGAAAACCTCTGCAGCTAGCGCGCTGATGATTACCTTGCGGCCAGGCGTAACCCCCTTGCAGGGCCGCGAAGAAGTAACGCAGGCACTGGGGCCTGACTCTGGGCTTGCGGTTCAGACCGCCGAACAACGCGCGCGTGAATGGCAGACGGTCAGCCATCAAGGTCTGGCACGCCTCACGCAGATCGCCAAGCTCGTGTTGATCGCGGCAATACTCGCGATGGCGTGCGTGATGACCTCGATGATGTGGCAGCGACGTGACAGGATCGCGTATATCAAGCGTCAGGGGCACACGCGAGGCACCGTCTGGATGGCACTGTTTTTTGAGAGTTCCGTTCTGCTGGGTGCCGGCTGCTCGATCGGAGCGGTGTTTGGTGTGTTCGGTCAACTTGTAATCTCGCACGCGCTGGCAACCATCACAGGTTTTCCCATCGCGTTCTCCACGGGAGCGGTGATCGCCCTTGTTAGTTTCACGATCGTCAGCGCCGTTGCGCTTGCGATCGTGGCTATTCCCGGGTACTTCGCAGCGCGCGTCCACCCGACGAACGTTCTGCCTCCCACCTAACAGCAGCGGCGACAGCGCGCCACTCACGCGCCGCCAAATCGCCGCGCTCCTTTGCGCGACTGCACGCGAGCTTGTTTGGGGTCTACGGACCGTATCCCGTGAGGTTGAACACTGGCGGGCGCTCGCGGCAAATATCCCGGATGATGCGCTTCGCCGCGATGCACAGACGGCGATCGCGCGGAAGCGCGCGAATATTGACGGAGCGGCACTGTTCTGGACGATCCCACGCGCTCGCTCGCTGGCCCTGCTCCGTCTGCTCGTTGCCTATGAGGTTCTTGCGGACTACCTAGATTGTGTAAGTGAGCGGGGCGCCTATGTCGGTATTGCCAACGGCCAGCAGCTTCATCGCGCGCTAGCCGACGCGCTGGACCCGGGCGTAGAGCTCGGGGACTACTACCGCCACCATCCATGGTCCCAGGATGGCGGATACCTGTACGCGCTGCTGGAGGCATGCCGCGAAGCGTGCAGTCGCATGCCTTCCTACCAAGCGATCAAGCCGTTGGCTTTGCGTGCGGCCCGCATGACGCAGGTGCTTGGCATCAACCACGAGCCCGACCCCAAACGTAGAGATGCGGTCTTGCAAATGTGGGCCTCCAAACGGTTTCCCGACTACGGTGAGCTGGCATGGTGGGAGTGCACGGGTGGCGCGAGTGCCTGGCTGACCGTTCTCGCCCTGTTGGGGCTTGCCGCCGAACCGGCAGCCACGCTCGAGCAGGCACGCAACGTGTACGCGACCTATCTGCCGTGGGTGTCGCTCGCTGGGACGATGCTCGACAGCTACGGCGATATGGCAGAGGACGCTGCTGACGGCAATCACAGCTACATCGCCCACTACCCAAATGCCGTCGTGGCTTCACAGCGCCTCGCCGAGATCATCGAGCGTTCGCTACGAGAAGCACGAAGTCTCCTTGATCGCGAGCGCCACCTCGTAGTCGCGGCCTGCATGATCGCCATGTACCTCACAAAGGACAGCACGCGCACCCTTGAGTTGCGTGTCACGACTGACCGACTCGTCCGTTCCGGGGGCTCGCTTACTCGTTCACTCGTCCCGGTGCTCCGTGCCTGGCGTGTTCTCTACAAACAACGATCCACATAGGAGACGCAACTTATCATGTTCCCGTTTTACAGTCACATATTTCATTTTAACTCCAAAACCCGAGTAGACCTCCCCGGAGGCCTTCCACCAAGTCTGCCTGTGCCGGCAGCTCTACAGACTTGGGGATTTTGGCGTTCACCACACGCATACCTTGAGCTCTGCCGCAGACGATACGGAAGCCCGTTCACCATTAACGCGTTGAACAAGCCGCCGATGATATTCATGTCAGATCCTGCAGAAATCGCGAGCGTCATCAGCGCGCATCCAGACGTTCTGCACCCAGGCGCAGGCGCCGCCGTAATCAAGCCGCTGGTTGGTGAGCAGTCATTCATGCTGTTAGAGGAGCCTGAGCATATGACGGTGCGCAAAGCGATCATGCCCGCGTACCACAATACCGTTGTTGCCGAACACACCGCGATGGTTAGAGACATCGCGGAGAGGGAGGTAGCGAACTGGCCCGCTAACCAACCGTTCGCTGCGCACCCTTGGTTGCGTTCCTTGACATTGAAGGTGATCCTGACGAGCATATTTGGCAACGACGACCCGCGAATAAGTGAACTACATGCTCGACTACTCAAGATGCTCGCGGTCACCGCCAGTCTCGTCTTGCAGGAGCCACGACTGCGTATCGTCCCGCGATGGCGGGGGACGTGGAGGTTATTCCTGTCCGAGCGCGCCCACGTGGACGGCCTCTTGCGTGGTTTGATCGAGGATGAGGTTCATGGTAAAGCCCGCGAACGCGGCGTGCTCTCTTTGCTTCTCGTCGGGCACGGAAGCGACGAGTTCTCCGAGAGCGTAGGCGGCGTGCGAGATCATTTGATGAGCCTTCTCCTAGCCGGACACGAGACGACCGCCTCACAGCTAGCGTGGGCGTTTCAACTTCTAGCCCATGATCGCGCCGTGCTAAGAACTCTCATGGACGAGATGGATCACGGAGCCGACCTCTACCTGACGGCCACGGTCCAGGAGGTGATGCGCCACCGCCCCGTGTTCCTGTTCACCATCCCACGTGTGCTCTCGGCACCTGCGGAGATCGCAGGAAGGCATTACCAGCCGCCAGGGCAGCTAGTTGGCTGTATACACCTGATGCACCACGACCCTACCCTCTACACAGCGCCCGAATGCTTTCGTCCCGAGCGGTTCCTAGACTCGCCACCAATACCCGACGTGTGGATGCCCTGGGGTGGCGGACGCAAGCGCTGTCCCGGCCACGGCCTGGCAATGCTTGAGATGCGAACGGTGCTCCGCGCAGCGCTGATGCGATGGTCAGTATGGCCTGCTGGAGCGTTCGAGACCGCGCGATGGCGGAGCGTCATCGTAACGCCCGAACATGGCTGCCGGATCGTTCTGCGCCGCAGAACGCAGCGTCTGACGACTCCAAAACGCGGTGTCGGTGCCCCATGAAAACGTTTCCATTTACTTAGGACGCCTTTTTGTCACATAGGGCAGAAATTTGATCCACCGGAACAAATAGTCGTCATGATGGGCGCGTGTCGCAGAGGAACCAGCAGCGGTTGGGCTTAGCCCGATGTACTCCCAATCGAGGGCGAGACGCGAACGTCCGTGTTGTACCCAAACGCCCATTTGGCCCAGAGTCGCCGGGCAGGGAAACCCAGTTATGCGGTGGAGTTGTTACGCACCGAGCGTGTTTAGGTCAGCAAGGCAATAGGCCTGGACCGGATGGCGATGAGAGCGAGCTCCCGCGTCAGCGTGAGGTGACAACACGCCGAGTGATCGATCGTCTGACTGGACTGGGGGTTCCGCCGTTGCTTTTGGCTTCTTTTTGGGGTGAGCCGGTGGATTTGGGTGATTTTGTGACGCGGTCTGTCGTGATCTATATGTATCCGGGGTGTGGTAGTAGCCCGGATGGCGGAGAGGACAGTCGGATGTTGGATGCTGCGCAGCATCGTGCGTACAGGGCTGATGAACCCGACATGCTGGCGTTGAAACTTGTTGTGCTGGGGATCAGTAGCCAGTCTTCGGGAGAGCAGCAGGAGAGTACTGAAGCCACTCGCGTGCGTCACGTGCTCTTGAGCGATCCGAACCTCTTGTTGGCGGGGCGGCTTGGGTTGCCTACGTTTGAGTGGGGTGGGGGCCAGTGGTATCGCCGTTTGACGATGGTGGTGTGCCGTGGACGGATCGACAAGGTGTTCTATCCGGTGGAGAACCCGGCGAGGAATCCTGCACAGGTGGTTGCTTGGGCGAAGGTGCGGGCACCGTGAGCGCGCCTATCAAGCAAGCCGAGGTGGACAGCGAGATCCCGAGAATTCTTACTCTGGCGGAGCCTCGCTATTCACAATCGCTGGAGCGTGGCCTAGTCATACTCGGATGCTTTAAGCCCGAGCGTCCTGTACTCGGAATCGCCGACATCGCAGACGGTCTCGGCATGAGTCGATCAACCACGCACCGTTACGTGATAACGCTCGTCGCCCTTGGCTTCCTTGAGCAGGATGCCTCACGTAAGTATCGTTTGTGCCTACATGTGACAAATCTCGGGATGTCTGCGTTGAGCTCGACTGGTCTGGACGAGCTCTCACGTTCGTACTTGGAGTATCTGCGCCAGCGTACCTCCTTCACTGTCAACCTGTCGGTACTCGACGGTCCTGAGATCCTGTATGTGGATCGTGCGCGGAGTGTTCGCCCGGGTCAGAGCAGGATTGATCTGAATATAAGGGTGGGGTCGCGTTTGCCGGCCTATTGCACGGCTATGGGAAAGGTGTTGCTGGCTGACCTGGGAGAAGGCGAACGGGACAAGATTATCGCGATGATGAAGCTTGTTCGGCGGGGACCGAACACGATCACGACCAAGAAGTCGTTGTTGGCTGAGCTTGAGCACATACGTGAGGAGGGCGTGGCGGTCAACGATGAAGAGTTGGCGGCCGGTTTGATCTCGATGGCGGTACCAGTCAGGGACGAGAGTGGGGGTACGGTGGCTGCGGTAAACATGGCGGCTCACGCCTCAATGATTTCGCTGTCAGACCTGGTCGATCGGCTTCTTCCCCATTTGCTGGCGACTGCCGACAATATTTCGGCGCGCCTTGGGTGTCGACGGGACGACGAGAAGACTCGATGAGGACACAGAACTACGAAGGGCTTGGGCGGGTTGGGCAGCATAGTTGGGGCGGTGTTAGGTAGATGTTGAGCGAGATTGGGGGACGTATGGGTCGTGTGAGGTTGTTGGTAGCGTGCCTAATGTTGTGTGCTGCCTTTATGGTCGCATGTGCAGGTTTGGCGGGTGCGGTGGGTTCGTCGCGGTCTGCGCATCGTGTTAGGGGTCACGGTACCTCTTCTTTGGGTCATCGTTCTTATCGTTCGCGGCATGGGCGCGGGTCCCGTCGGAGGGCTTATCATCGTGTCGTTCGACACTCTGGTCGAGGGAGGGGTAAGGCGCATAGTGTGCGTGGTCGCAGGAGCGCTTCCGTTACTGCTGGCTTGTTGACGGGTACCCCGTTGGTGGTGGATGGTGTTCAGCCGTTGGTCGGTGGGGAAGTTGTCCGGGCGCAGCAGCAGGTTGTGTTGTCGAGTCCTGAATCTGTTGATCAGCGCGCACGATCGGCGACGGCTTATGAAGGTCTGTCTCCCTCTGAAGCTCAAACTTTGGCTAACAGTACTTTCCCGGGGATCAGCGGTGAGGCTGCGGCTGGACTGCCTAGTCTGTCTGGAGGGGAGGCCGTTTCGGAATTCATCGGTGCAAATTCGGCGCGTGTCACGTATCCGGGTGGAAGGTCGGGAGTGGTTGAAGCGTCTGGTGAAATCGCGACGCAGACGTCACCTGGTCAGTGGGCTGGGGTGGATATGAGCCTTGAAGAATCTGGCGGCGCGTTTGTTCCCAAGCGCTCCGGTGCAGTGGCGCGTATCCCAAGGAATCTTTCTGAGGGGGTGTCGTTGCCAGTGAGTGGCGTGTCGTTGACACCGCTGGCAGCGTCCGTGGGGGATGCCAGCGCTTCGCTTGGCGTAAGTGATGGTTACGCTGTGTTTTGGGGAGGTGCGTCGGCAGGAGTTGACGTCGATGAGGTCGCCAAGCCTGGGTCCGGTGGGGGTTTTGAACTAGACACGCTGTTGCGATCACAGCGCAGCCGGGAAGCTTTGCGATTTTCAGTCGGTTTGCCTGATGGTGGGACGCTCGAGCAACCCGGTGGGAGTACTGGGCCTGTGTTTGTGCGCGAGGCTGGCCAGACTATTGCGTCTATCTTGCCGCCTACCGCTGTCGATGCGCAGGGCACGCAGGTAGCGAACGTCACGATGACCGTCTCGGGTGATGTGCTGAGGATAACTGTCCCGCATCCGGCGGGAGCCTATGCGTATCCGGTTAGGGTGGACCCTTATGTGACCGATGAACTGTTGGCAAGCTCGCATACGAATTGGCGTGAAGCGTTCGATGGGAGCAAATTCACGATTTCTGGCTTGTTAGGCAGTGGAAGTGTGACAATCGCAGGGTCCGGGTCTTACGGGCTTCCCGAAGCGGGAATGTTGTATTACCCCATCCGTGAAGGCAGTGAAGCACGGATCACTAAATTCTCAGTTGAAGTATCAGCGACCCTCGAAGGACATAACGCTGAAGTATCGGTGCAGCTCGAAAACAAAACAAAAGTCGAAAAAGAACAGAGGTTTAATAGCAATATCAGTAAATCGAGTATCGGTGTGAGCGGCGAATGCTGGAAAACGAGCAATCCGGAATGTCCGTTTGATAGCGAAAAAGGAACACCGGGCAATCTCGCCAGATATGCGCTGCGTGCGACGGCCGCGGGATCCGGTGCCTCTACGGCCGCGCTGCGCGCGTTTGTGAGTCTTGAACAAGAAAAAGGACCCGAACTTAGTTTTGATAAAGCGAACCCGACTGTTGACGGCGGACTGCCTAATATTCTGTACGGGAGCGGCGGGTGGCTTGGTCCAAACATTGCTGGTGCGTTTGAAATTCACGCTAAAGATCCTGGGCTAGGCATCAGTTCCTTTGGAATTAACGGAGCCGGTTGGGGAGAAAGCTTCCCGATCTATGAAAATGGGGAATGCGTGGGAGTCCAGTGTAACCCTGAATTCAACAAGGGCTTCGTGTATTCAAGTAAAATGGCTAACGGCGAAGACTCCCTGGAAGCCATTGCATATGACGCGGCTAACAAAGAATATGTGATGATCTGGCCGCAGAAGATCAAGGTGGACGCTGCCGTACCACATAACATCGTTCTTTCCGGGCTTGGACCTGGGGGCCAGGTAGGAGCCGGCGAATACAACTTGAAAGCAGAAGCGACGGATGGGACCGGGGCAACGTTGAGTTCTGGGATGAAGTCTATGACGCTGTCCATCGACGGGCACGAAGTGGGCAACTCAAGCGCACCATGCACGCCCGGGCCCTGTACTGGGCATAGCGGGACCTGGACGATTTTTGGTCACAGTTATGCGACCGGAAGGCATACCGTGACGGTGTCAGCAACCGACAACGCGGGGAACACTGGCGAGCGAAACATTCACGATGATCGTGCATCCCGCAAGTCCTGTCGGGCTGGGTCCGGGTTCGCTGAACCCGCAGTCGGGTGAGTTCACGCTCAAGGCGACGGACGTGTCGATGCCTGGTGGGCTGACAGTGAGCCGAAGTTACAGCTCTCAGGATCTAGCGACTGGTGCTAATGGACCCTCGGGACCGCAATGGGGTCTTAGCCTGGGTGGTCAGGAGAGTCTTGTCAAACAGCCTGACGGGAGCATGATTCTGACCGACGGGATCGGGGCGCAGACTATTTTTGCCCCGGACGGGACGGGTGGTTACATCTCACCCGCGGGTGATGCGAACCTCACGCTGTCAACCACGCCGTGCGTGGTCGGGCCAGACCGAAATGATGCTGAAGAATGCGGCGGCGAACACGACGACATGTTTCAAGGTGCCTTCAAGCGGTAGCGGTGAAGTGTGGTCTCCGAGCATCGTCAAAGGTCCTGTCGTGACAGATACGGTTACATATGCCTTTGAAACCGTCGAAGTGCCCGCGGGCTCCAACAATAAGGTCACCCGGCCGACGGAGGCACTAGCGCCTGTCCCGGCAGGAGTGTCGTGTTCACCGACACTAAATGCTGGCTGTCGTGCGCTGACGTTCAACTATGCGACCATCACGACAGCGAAAAGCGAAGCTCCTGCGGAATGGGGCGACTACGAAGGCGACCTAACGCGCGTGTATTACACGGCTTGGGACCCGGTTAGTGAAACGATGAAGAAAGTCGAAGTGGCGCACTATCTGTACGATAACAACGGCCGGTTGCGCGCAGTCTGGGACCCACGGGTTGGCACCGAACTAAAGACCTATTATGGGTATGACAGCGAAGGTCACGTAACGGCGCTTACGCCCCCCGGCGAGGAGACATGGGCGTTCGTGTACGGCATGATCTCGGGCGGTACCACGCAGGGATCTGTAGTGAAGGCTACCCGGGCGCCTTCCTCAGCAGCATTGTGGAGCGGTGCGAGCCCAGTGAATACGGTGGCTCCTGTTGTTACGGGCTCGCGTACGGCTGGTGTGCGCATGGCTGTAACCGATGGCACATGGTCAGGCAACCCAGTTGTTTATGGCTACCAGTGGGAGGACTGCAACGGAAGTGGAGGCGAATGCGTGCCGATCTCGGGTGCGACAAACGCCAACTACACGATCACCGCTAAAGACGAAGGTCACCGGCTCGCTGCGGTGGTGACGGCGACTAACGGTAGCGGATCTGTGACAGCGACTGCATACGGGCCAGGAAGCGTCCCGTCGTATTCGAGTTCGTTTGGGTCGTATGGGACTGGTAATGGTCAGTTGCGTGAACCTGAGGGTGGGTTGGCGACTGATGCGTCTGGGGATGTGTTGGTGTTCTGATACGTTCAATGATCGTCTTGAGGAGTTTAATAATAAAGGCGAATTTGTTCGTACCGTCGGTTCGCCTGGTACTGGTGCTGGCCAGTTTGGGTGGACGTTTGGTGTGACCGTTGATTCCAAAGGAAATGTTTGGGCGACGGACGAGGGCAACAATCGTGTTGAGGAGTTCAACGGCGAAGGTACGTTCATCAAGATGTTTGGTTGGGGTGTCTCAAACGGCGAAAGCAAATTCCAAATATGCACGGCTTCGTGTCATGCTGGTCTTTCGGGGTCCGGTAATGGCGAGTTCAGCGTGGTGGAAGGGATCGCTGTTGATTCCAAAGGGAACGTGTTTGTTGCCGATCGCGGGAACCATCGTGTGCAGGAGTTCAACACTGAACTAGCGTTTGTGCGTAGTATCAAACAGACCGAAGAAAAAGAAGGACCGTTCTACGTGACACTGGACTCCATTGGGCACCTGTGGGTGGCATACTCTTGGGATAACAAGATCGGTGAGTTCACTAATGAAGGCACACTGATCCGTACTTGGGGTACAGCTGGTTCAGAACCAGGCAAGCTCTCAGACCCCTACGGTGTCGCGGTCGGCTCGGAAGGCAACATTTGGATCTCCGAATACGGCAACAACAGAGTCCAGGTCTTTACTCCCGCCGGCGAATACCTATTCGGGTTTGGAAGCGTAGGCAACGGCGCAGGGCAGTTCAAATCCGCTCCTCACGGGCTGGCATTCGCGGGTTCCACCGTCTACGTCCTCGACAGCGGCATATGGTGGGAAAACACCGGCAACAGCCGCATACAAAAGTGGATCAAGCCTACAGTCAGCCAAGCAGGCGTACACGTCACACAAACCATCTACTACACCAAGGCCACTAACGCTAAATACACAAATTGTGGCGAACACCCCGAGTGGGCCAACCTCCCATGCCAAACACAACCGGCAGAACAACCCGGCACAAGCGGAGTCCCCAACCTGCCCGTCACCACATTCGCGTACAACATGTACGGCGAGGTCACGAAAACAACAAGCAAAGTCGGCACGGACACACGCACTACGACCACTGCCTATGACGAAGCGGGGCGTCCAGCAAACACCGAAACCACATCGACAGTAGGGACATCACTACCAAAGGTCACCGACAAATACAGTACGACTACCGGTGCGCTCATCGAACAGAGCACCAGCACAGAGTCGCTGAAAAGCGAATTCAACAAGCTCGGCCAACTCACGAGCTACACCGACGCCGACGGGAACATCTCTACCTACGAATACGAAACAGAAAAGGACTACCGCCTAAAGAAAGAAAGCGACGGCAAGGGAAGCCAAACCTACACATACGACCCCACGACCGGCGCAGTAAAGGAACTCACCGACTCCTCCGCAGGGACCTTCACCGCGTCCTACGACGTGGAAGGCAACCTCACCAGCGAAGGCTACCCCAATGCGATGAGCGCCAACTACACGCTCAATCCCGCCGGTCAACTCACAAACACGCAGTACGTCAAGACCGCGCACTGCGCCACAACGTGCCCCGAAACGTGGTACAGCGACACCACCGTGCCGTCCATACATGGGCAATGGATGACCCAACAAAGTAACCAGGCAGCCCAAACATACACCTACGATCAGGCGGGCCGACTAACGCAGACACTCGACAACATCGCTGGGACAGGATGCGTCACCCACCTCTACGCCCACGACGAAGAAACCAACAGGCTCAGCCTCACAACCCGTCCGCCCGCGACCGGCGGTGCGTGCGCGACCGAAGGCGGCGAAGTACAAAGCCACACCTACGATCCAGCCAACCGACTCCTAGACACCGGGACAACATATGACTCGTTCGGCAACACCACAAAACTGCCCGCCGCTGACGCAGGCGGCACAGCACTGACAAGCACCTACTACCAAGACAACCAGTTGGCGAGCCAAACCCAAGGCACCCAAACCATCGGCAACCAAATCGACCCCGAGGGTAGGACACGCGAAATCGTCTCCACCGGCAAAATAGTCGGCACCGAAATCCAACACTACGCGTCCCCCTCAAGCGCGACACCGTCATGGACAGGAGAACTCTCAACCAACTACACCCGCAACATCACAGGTATCAGCGGAACGCTAGTCGCCACCCAACATAACAGCGAAAAACCGGTGCTGCAACTCCCCAACTCCCACGGCGACATCATCGCGACCGCCGCAGACTCAGAAACACCGACCACACTAGCCTCGACCATCAGCGAAGCAAGCGAGTACGGCGTACCAACCACAGAAACATCCCCGAAGTACTCATGGCTCGGTGCCTCTGAGATACCGACCACGCTACCATCCGGCGTAATCGCAATGGGTGTCCGCTCCTACATACCACAACTCGGTCGCTTCCTACAAACCGACCCACATACCCGGAGGATCAGCAAACGCATACGCCTACACATACGGCGACCCGGTCAACAGCACCGACCTAACCGGCGAATGGACCTTTGAAACACCAGGATGGGTACAAGAAGCCAACGCCGCATGGGGCACCAGAGAAGAACAAGCACAACTCGCCCGCGAACAAGCCGCAAGAGAAGAAGCCGAACGCATCGCCGCCGCAGCAGCAGCCCAAGCAGCAGCCCAAGCAGCCCTAGAAACATCATCACCCACAGAAGGCGGAGCAGAACTACCCCTCGGCGGCTACGCAGGATGGGCCTGCCAATACGCAGCACAGACAGGACAAGAAGCCGAAGGATGTACTACCGGAGGGTCGTCGCCAACGGCTTCAATATCTTGTTTTAAAAGCACCAAATATTACGGTCACAAGGGTGAATGTCGTAGTAATACCGGGTACTATCCGTACCGCGTTGTGCATGAAAAGCCGCACGGCGTAAAGGCAGGGAAAGTCAATATCGGGCCGTCTATAGGCGCTTGCATGGTCGGTGCCGCAGTCGGGGGAACAGTTGCAACATTCTCGAGTTTCGGGCTGGCCACAGAGGCGGGTGCCTACACCGGTTGCTTTGTCGCGGGAGGTATCGTGACGCTATTTGAAGTCCTTTGAGAGTGTAAGTCAAATAATCCGGGAACATAAGGGAGGATGAGAACGCACATTGCACCAAAACGACAAGAGTCTGAACAGATATAAGATTTATCGCATCGTGACGAGTGTTGGGGTGCTATCGCTGGCGGTCATATGCGCGCACGTTCTTCTCGGTCTACCTTCGATTGTTGCGATCATCGGCGGAGGGGCGGTGGGCTACGGTATGGCACGAGTTCTTTCTTATCTATTCTTTGAGGAAAAGGATGGGGCTGACAAGACGGGGTAGTCGCTTAATGAGTGGCAGATGGATGATATTTGGGTTGCGTGGCCGTGCGCTCGTGCATGTAATTCTCGCTGAGGCTGGTGCCGCATAGGCGACTAGTGCCAGTGCTTGCCCTCTCCGTCGCGGCACCTTCGGGGTGCGCCAGAGGCGATCTAGCCTGGTGGGTCTTATAAGTGTTTGACTGAAAACTTGCGGTTGGTGGCGAACCAGGATGCATGTCTCTCACTCCTGGAGGTCCGGCTCCGCCTGGCGGAAGCGGATGAGGACCATGCGCGGCTGGCTGGGTAGTGCTGCGCGGGCGGCTGCGTAGCGGGTCCAGCCGCCGCCTGCGAGCTGGGTCCAGCGTTCAGTGATGCCCGCGGCGAAGCCGAGTAGGTCGGCGTGGATCGCTGGGGACTGCTTGGTCGAGTTGCTGGTCCGTATCGAACAAGGGGAGCTCGCACGCGCTCGAGTGTTGAACCGTTCGTGCCGATGAACTGTGTGGCAGATAGTCCCTATCCCACATGCGGTGATCAGCCGACCGGGGAACACGGCGAGACGATAGGATTGTATGTCAACGTCTCACAGCGCGAAAGCACAACCGGTGAAGTTGGCTTTCCCGCTGGTGGTCTCGGCAGCTACACACCAAATGGTTATGAAAAACTGAGCGGTTTAAACGAATCTGAGCCGTCATATAGTTTTGGCGAACATGACGAAGCCACGCCGCTGTCGAACCCCGATGTGGCGCCGCTCGCCGACGAGTTGGAGATGGCCTACGGCTTGCAGTCCACGCTGCTGCCGGGTCTCGAAGGCGGGATTGTACCTAGCCCAATCGCTCCAGGCGAACCGCCCCTAGAACTCCATCAGAACCGCTCGACGTGCGGTAAACCGGTCGATTGCGGGCGATGTTCGAGGAGCGGCTTCACGGGTCTCGTATCCGGGCGACCACGCTCCTCGCGCTCAGCGTGGGAGGGAGTCCCGACGATCTGGTCTGCGGAGAGCTCGACACTGGCATCCCGGGGACACCTGACCTTGTGGCAGTAGAGATCAAGAAGACGGGCTACCACGAGCCGCCGCCGAGAGACGGTGGCTGCCGCCTAGCCGCACCGGTCCGCCTCTAGCTGGCTCGTGCGAAGTCGAGCGGACCGGCGGGGAGGACAACGCCCAAGACGCACGGGCACGGCCAGGCCCCGGTGGCCGATGCGGTAACCGTAAATCAACGGGCAGTACCGCAGGTTTATCTCCGAGTCCGCAGCCTCAGCCGGAGCGCTCACGGGCTGCTCGTGTGGCGTTGCGGCCGGGGCCTTGCGATCCTTGCATGGGTGGTCGTCACACGCGAACAGACCGGCGGCGACACGCAATACGTCACGCTCGCACAACTCGTCCACGTCCCGGCGGCTACGCCATAATCCAATGGCTGCCACAGGACTAAGTCAACTATCGGCCGTTGAGAATGGCGATTCCGTCGGGATCGCTCACGGTGACCGTCTCGCCGGACGCTTTCGTGATACTGACGGCGTTGGCCTGCCCACTCTCGTCATAGCGCCAAGTTGCCTGTCGCACATAGGGGAGGGTTTCGAGCACAGCAATCACGGCGGGGTCAGCCGTGGTGACCGTATCACCGTCCTTCCAGGTGATGGTGATGGCCTCGGGTTGCCCAGCCTCGTCATAGCTCCAACTCATCTCCCGCACGCCAGGAAGGCCAAATGTCGTAGCTGCTGGTGTTGTCGCGCTTCATCACCACGTTGAGTCTATACGGTTTACCCCGCCATCCATCTCACCGCGCACGGCGTCTCAAGCCAGCACCGGGCGTCGTGCGCAACAAGCCCGCTTCCCAACCTGCTTCGAGCTTGATGAAGACCAGGGCTCTCTCCCAAAGCGAAGGCAAACCAGATGAATACACGCCAAAGGATTACCCCGTCTCCGCCAGTCTTATGCTGTGCGCTGCAGGGACGCAATGGCGTGCGTCAGCGGCGACGTACGATCATTGCTTCGAGCGCGCTCGCGGAGAAGAAGTGCTTGCGGCTGTCGACCCGCGAGTGCCGTTTCCTAAAGCGTACGCCGGTGCAGAGCGCCTGTTCGCGGCCACCATGTTGCGGCTCGACAACAATTTCGCCGTTGTCGAGATGTCTAACGCGACAGTGGGCCAAAACTTTACCGGCTGCTTCAAGCGTGCGCGCGGAGACGCAGTGCTCGGAACTATTGAAGCAGAGACGGCCCGGCCGTCTTCGATACCCGAGTATCTTTCTTCAGTTGCTTTAGCCAGAACCTTGCCGGTATTGCTGTAGGTGTAGACAACAGTCTTGCCCTTCTGAGTTTTCGCGAGCGGCGTCGTGCTGGTGCTCGACCCAGTGATGCCAAGAACCACGAAAACTGCCACCGCTGTAAGTACCAAGGCGACGGGGAGCGCAAAGCGGCGAATGCCTCGCGAGGGGTTTGGACTACGCATCAGCGGAATAGTTAGATGATCGTGCGGTTGGCTCGCAAAGGTCGAGTTGGACTCGATACTACGCCAGTAAGCATGCGAGACTAACCGGGGCTTGAACTGGCTGGTAGCGGCGGGCAGCCGTATTTGTGCCGAATCCCGGGCAAGCTGGGGAGTTGCCGACCGGATTACGCGCGTCTGTCCAAGCTCCACTGACGACACTCGCAAAGCTGCATATCACGTATACCCCGAACTCCTCTGCGGGTTGTACTCCATGTGCTCGGACATCTCAGTAGCTGTGGCGAGCAACTCTTCGCGGCACGTGTTGGCCAACATGGAGGCGGAGATCCGTTCAGGGCTTGCCGCTAGTTTCCCGGATCGTCTTGCACGCCTGCAGCAGCACATCACCGAGGCCAACAACAAGCGCGAGGACGGCATCTCGGCGGTCCGGCCGATCTGCGCCTCGTACTCGCCGTAGCGCGCATGGAAGTGTGGCGGCACGTGATCGCTGTGGTACATCGTCACCACGATTCCGTAGAACGCGCTGATGCGCGGCATCAGACGCACGCCCCGGCTTCGACATGCTGGGCGCGGGACGACGGGTGCCGTCGCGCCGTCTCTGCTGCTTCCCAACGATTCGAGTTATTCATCGTCGGTGCAGGCTACCGCCGACCTCGACGGTTTTTGTTTGGGCACTGGCTCGACTCCAGTGCCCAAACGCAGCCAAATCGTGCCCAATCCGACCGAATCTGTAGGGCCACCGAAACGTAGAATCGTCAGCAATCGCCTATAGATCCGGACTTTGTACCCTCCCTCGACTCGAATCTCCTAAGCGGTAGATCCAGGTTCGACTCCTGGCGGGGGCATGGGGCGGAATCCCTGCGTAGGGGATATCCCTTAGGGCTTGGTTTAGAACCGTTCCTCAATCCACAACAACTCACACTCGGCCGGAAAATCTGCGCGTGGTCGGAGGTAGATGCGGAGAAGGGGTATCCCACGTGAGGTCACAGCCACCCAGAGATTGCGAGTTCCCACTCGTTGTGCAACCGTCGCGGGATCACGGCAGAGCGCCCAAAGCAAACCCTCCAAGCGATAGTCGATCTGACGGTCGGTGAGAGTGGCAATTTGCTTGAGGTCAGCCTTTGACTCTTCGAACTCGCTCGTCTCGATAAAGCCTTCGCAACGGAGCTCGCTAGTTCCAGCCATGCAAGGACGCTAGTTCCTCGCCCCGACGGACATCCGCGGCATTGACTCCACCCGCGCCTAGAAACACCGTCTGATACGGAATGACTTCCTTCAGTTTCGCTAGACGCCATCCAACTTCATGGTGTGAGAGTTCGCTGAGGTAGGTCGCGCTCTCATGTCCGTATCGATGGATGGCGCCCTCGATCACCGCCAACTCATCCTCGCTAAATCTGCTCATGTCCGGGTCACCCAAAGCCGTCACGTGTTTGAGCTTCTTGCCGAAGAAGTTGACGGTCTCGGTAGCAATGCGCTCGTTGGTCTCAAGATCTCGCTGAGTCATAAGCAGCTCACGCGGTAGGTGGCCATGCTTCCACTTCTCATACGTCGCGCCGGTGATCGACTTGCCAAACCGCTCATAGGCGCCGAAATCGCTCCACATCAACAACTTGGCCAGCTTTACGCGGCCCAGTGCCGCCTCGGGACCGAGCCGCTTGGCGATGTAGACAATCAGCTCGCTGAACTTTGTGCTGTCGAACTCGGCCATTGCACTTGCCTCCGGACTTATAGCCTAGTACAGTCCCGTTGCATGCATTCTGTATGCAGATCGTATGGTAGAAGCTAGACCGGATGGCACCCAAGACCTACACGACGACGGTCCGCCTCGACATCTCGGCGAGGGATAGCACAGACCGCTTGCGTGCAACACTTCGTAGCGAAAACGGGCTCAGGATATCTCGTGATGAGATTGTTAGGGCGCTTGTATGGGGAGTCACCCCACCGCAAGCTGCGGGTATGCTGACTGCATACATAAAGCATGCTGAGAGCACTTCCGACCAGCATGATCGCTAATTCGCTGCTCCCCTCCCGTTCTGGGCAGCTCAGGCTGTAGGTCATCACGTAAATGCAGACTACTCATGGACTGCGACGGTTCTCGGTATGGGCACCCCGGCGAGTCCGGTGCCAAACTTCGTCGAATTGTGCCCAATCCCGCCGAAACGATGGGCGCGCCGACCATGGAATCGCCAGTAGTCGCCTATCGATACGGCGTTTGTCCCCCCGTTGGGACGGATTCCTAAGCGGTAGATCCAGGTTCGACTCCTGGCGGGGCACTCTCTTCGACGATCGCTTGAATGTGCCGTCTATGGCTAGGCGGTGGTGGGTTCTCTGCCCGTCCCGGGATGGGCTCCTCCCCGCTCCGAGGTACGGCCCTTTAACCATTCAGTGAGCTCCTCGGCGGGAAGCGGCCTTGAGATGAAATATCCCTGACCGGTGTCGCAACCGATCTCGACGAGTCGCCGCGCCACCTCGGCCGTCTCGATGCCCTCGGCCACCACGCACAGCTCGAGGTGGCGGGCGAGGTCGATGGTGGTTCGTGCGATGGCTTCGTCTCGCGGGCTCTCACACATGCGGGTTATCAACGAGCGGTCGATCTTGACCTCGGTCGCGGGGAGCCTCGCGAGATACGCGATCGATGCGTGCCCACTGCCGAAGTCGTCGATGGAAACGCCCACGCCCAGCCCGCGCAGTGAGCTCAATACGCGTAGTGCCCTGTCGGTGTCGGTCATGGCCGCGCTCTCCGTCACCTCGACCGTGAGCGCCCCCTTGGGAGTCGAGTGGCCTTTCAGGAGCGACTCGACGTCTTCGGGAAGGGTGGGGTCGTGCAGGTTACAGGCCGATAGGTTCACCGACACGTCAAGCTCTAGCCCTTCTCGATGCCACGTCGCGAGCTGGCCGAGGGCCTGATCGATCACGTACCTCGTCACCGCGCCGATCAGGGCGGTCTGCTCGATCATCGGCATGAACTCGAGCGGGGCAAGCATGCCTCGCTTCGGGTGGCGCCAGCGGAGCAGCGCCTCGACGCCTGTCACACGACCGCTCGCCAGATCGACCTTGGGTTGGTAGAAGAGCACGAACTCCTTTCGCTCCAGAGCGGGACGCACCTCTCCCAGCAGCTTCAGGCGTGCGGCCTCGAAGTGGTCGTGGTCGGCGGAGTAGACCTCGACGATGCTCCTGTATGAGCGAGCGTGCGCGAGCGCCATGTCGGCGCGCCTGAGGAGTGTCTCGGCGTCGCGGGCATGTTCGGGCGCGATGGCGATCCCGATGCTCGCCTCGACGTTGACGGCGACTCCGTCGAGCTCCACCGGCTCCTCCAGCGTGGAGCGGATCGTCGTCGCGGTCTCGAGGGCCTCCGCGTGGCCTTTGGTGTGGGGGCGAAGCACAGCAAACTCGTCGTTACCCAAGCGGGCGACCGCCAGCTCAGGGCCGAGCGTTCCGCGTAGGCGGCGAGCCACCTCGCCCAGCACCACATCGCCCGCGCGGTGCCCGAGTGTGTCGTTTATCTGCTTGAAGCCATCGACATCGAGCAGCAGCACCGCAAGCCCTTCGCCGGTGGCGTCTCCGTCGTGGAGCGCGCGCGCCAGGCGCTCCGAGAAAAGCGTCCGGTTGGGCAGGCCTGTCAATTGGTCGTAGCGTGCGAGACGGTCGTTCTCCTCTGCCTGCCGGCGCAAGCGCCGTGACGCCGAGGCCACGATCCTGAACAGGACAGCCCACAGCAGCGCGAGTCCCAGCGCCACCAGCACGGCAATCATGCGCTCGTCGCTACTCACCGCCCCCGCGATCGGCGCATAGCTGAGGTAGATCTCAAAGACACCCGCCGGAGGTCCTGAGGCGGTGAAGCGCAGTGGCACATAAACCTCCACGAGCTTTCCGAGACCGACCTCACTCGCCGTCTCCGAGTCGTGACTGGGCGTCACCACCGCCGCGGCATTTGGCCGCCCCTCCAGAGCGTTCTCGAGCTCGTCGCTCTCGCCGGGACGTTGGCGGATCAGCTTGTGATCGTCGGAGTAGACGATCAAGCCTTCGTTGTTCCAGATCTTGATGCGGGCGAGGTCGTGTGTTACCGAGCGGGCGCTCAGCTGCTGGTCAAGAGCATTTATCCCCTCTGCGCTCAGGCCATGCTTCAGCTCGCTCGGAGAGATCCTCGGTTGCACTCCCAACCGTGCCACGAGACGGGCGGACTGCGTAGCGTCGGCCAGGGTGCGTCAGACGATCTGGCCCTGCAAAACCCAGGCGAGCACAACCCCGAGCGCGACTATCGGTATCAGGCTGAGCAGAGCCACCTGGCCGGTAAGGCTTACTCGCGTTCTGCTCGGACGCACAGGGTGCTATCGGCAGGTCAGGTCGGATAACTCAACTGCTGAGGGCCGACGATCGATCATGGCGAACCGCGATCTGCCTCACCCAACCAGCGATACTCTGTCGCGTCCGGCCGCCTTGGCGCGGTACAGCGCCTCGTCGACTCGTGCCATCAACGCGTCGCAGGTCTCGCCCGCGTTCTGCATGACCACCCCGGCCGAGCATGTCTGCTCGTAGGGAACGCGCCCGCGCAGGCGCTCGACGACCGCAAGGGCGTCTTCGGTAGCGCACGTGGGCAGCAGTAGCGCGAACTCCTCCCCGCCGATGCGCGCGAGGAAGTCGCCGGCGCGCAGCTCCTCGCGCCATGCGGCCGCGCTCTCCTTGAGCAGGCGGTCGCCGGCCGGGTGACCATTGGTGTCGTTGAAGTCCTTGAAGTGGTCGAGGTCGAGCATCGCCAGGACGAACGGTTGGCCGTCGAGCAGCGCTCGGTCGAGGTTGGTCTCCCACGCACGGCGGTTGGGTAGCCCTGTGAGCGCGTCGGTGCTCGCCATGTCGGTCAACTGCGAGAGCAGGTCCGCGCGCTTGATCGCCGCGGCCACCTCATGTGCGAGCAGCGTGATGAGGGTTGCTCGTGTGCCCCCCGGGCGGACCGCCCCAGGCCAGCCAATGACGAGCACGCCGACCGCTTCCTCGCCCCTGAATACCGGCTCGAACAGCATCGAGGCCGGGCGGCCCACGGTCTCCCACAAGCCGCGGTCGAGGGCGCCTGAGTCTTCCCCGTCGTTCCACAGGAAGGAGCGCCGAGAGGCGAACGCCTCCCCGGTCGCGGTGGTCTGCTCAGGCGTTATCTCCAGTGGCCCAACATCCAGGCCCACCACGGCGGTCGAACGTAGGATCCCCGCGACGGTGGGCTCGTACAAAAGCGCGAAGCTGGCATTCGCGATCGACCTGGCGGCCTCGCATACCTCGATCCTGGCGTGGGGACTGTTCGAGAGTCCCCGCATCACGGCCGCGACTCGCTCAAGGGCGCGCTCGCGGTGCTCGGCGTCGTTGGCCTCGAAGCGCACCTCCGCCACCAGCCACTGAGTGGTGAAGCCGATGATCGCGCTCACCGCGAGGAAGAGGACGCTGGCGCGATATTGATTGGCGGGATAGGCAGGTCCTCCGACGAGCAGCGGCGGAGCGAGGAAGAAGATCGCAACGCCCAACGTGACGACGCAGAGCTGACGGCGGTCGCCGTGCAGGGCGGTCCAGAAGACTGGCAGCAGAGCGACCACGGCGATCCCGGAGTTGGCTCCCCCGGCCGAGCTGCGCAGGAATGCGACACCCGTGAGGAAGACCAACGACGGAAAGACCTCCCTGGCTCGGCCGAGGACTCCCTGCCATGGCGTGAGCCGGATAAGGCCAGCGAGGACCCCCAGGCCGACGGCCACCGCGTATTGCCCCCAGTCGACCGTGGTCCCCACGAGCGCGACCACTGCGGCGAGTCCCGCCGCGGCGGCGAAGGGAGCGAGGTTCTGAGCGACGCGCTCATTGGAGGCGCCTTCTCCGCCCGCGTGTGATCCATCTCGCATACTCAAGGTATTCGGCACATCTCGCGCGTTGCTTGACTCGTGCGACACGTTTACGTCTTGCTCGCCTCGACATGCGCTGGGGGCTCGCCGCCGGCGCGGTGGGCGCGGGCCCTAAAACCGAGGACGGTCGCTGCCGATGAGAAACCTGCGCGCCGTTCTTTGGCGCTTCTAAGATGCCGTCGAGATCAGCTTCCATATCTATGAGAACAATCACCGGCCCGGCCAAGCTCGTGCTGGTCTCAGTGCTGCTCCTGTGCGGCGCTGCCCTCGTGCCCGCCGCGCTCGGCAGCCCCCGTCATGTGCGTACAGGACCGTTCGCCCACACGTCGATCATCGGCGGGACTTCAGCCGCGGATGGAACCTTCCCGTCGCTCGCCTATGTCGTGGACGTACAGGGCAGGGACGTCTATCAGTGCACGGGCACCGTCGTGGCGCCGAGCCTGATTCTGACGGCCGGGCACTGTGCCGAGAATATGAAGAGCGGAGTCGTGAACAGCCCGTCGGGCTACAGGGTCGTGACAGGCGCGGTCGACCCGATGTCACCCACGGCGAACGTGTCGACTGTGCTGGGGGTGATCGTCTACCCCGGGCTGGCACGCAGAGTGGATGACGGCGACGCCGCACTCCTGGTCCTGTCGAACCCGATCGCGGCGCCTCCGCTCGGGCTCGCCACGAGGTCCAATGCGCGTCGCCTCCGGCGCGGGTCCGTGGCGGTGATGGCAGGCTGGGGAATCGCCTCCTACGGGCAGAGGCTTCCGACCGAGAGGTTGCAATCGGCGGGTACGGTCGTGCAGGGGCGCAAATGGTGCAGGGTCAACGCCCGGCCCTTCTACGTGAAGAACGAGATATGCACCGTCTCTCCTCCACGCTATGAGACCGGGGCCTGCTCGGGCGACAGCGGCGGCCCCCTGCTCGCGCGAGGGCCCACCGGTCAGCAGATTCAGATCGGGATCGCCGTTCACGTCTACGGACGTTGCTCCACGCTACGCCCCTCGGTGTACGTGAGCACCGGCGCGATCTCATCCTGGGTTCACACGTGGATCGCCGCTTACAAACTCCCGCCGGTCTCGCCCCCGAGGGTGCCGCCGCCCGTGCCCTCACCGCCAACGCCGGTGCCGCTCTCCAACTGATCGTCTGCCTCGTACAGCGACTCGCAGGCAAGCTCCTGTCCTTTGCCCCCCCAGAGCTTTATCTCCAACAGGTCGTGACGGTAGTCGTCGGGCGCGATCAGGGTGAAGCGCTGATCGATCAACTCGCACTGGTCGACGGTCGCGCGACCCAGCTCGGCGGTCACGATTCGCCCGGCACCCACAAGTGGTCGCCCCCACACGAGCGTCATCGCCGCCACGCTCCCGCTCGCCCCATGCCAGGAGCCGATCACCTCGTCGCACACGTCGAGCTTCCAATCGGGGTTGCGCTCGGCGGTCTCCTCGGTGAAGTCTCCGTGCGCTGTCAGCTCCATCGGCTCCCCGTCCCCGCCCCCGGTGACAAAGCGCACGTACCCAAAGAGCTCATAGCCACCTGAGGTGATCGACGTGGCCGGCACGTAGCGACGTCCGTGCCAGGTCCTGTCGGGGTACCAGGCGATCTCTCCCGGCTCGCCGAGGTCCACCCCGTCGGAGTCGAGACCGGCCCAGACGGCGCGCAGCTCCTCTTCCAGACGCTCTGCCCAGCGACCGTAGGGCAAGCCCTCCTGCGGTGGCTCGGCGGCGAAGCAGGGGACAATGCGTTCCACGGGTGGCACCGGCGCCAGACTACCGTGGACGCGGCAGGCTGCCGCGTCACGCTACCGATCGGAGATCGGCCTGCGTGTGCGGGACGCCACACTTTCGCGTCCTCGCTCGGTCCACGGCAGCGTTGCGTTGCTTCATGCCTCCAGCAGGAGAGTGACGGGGCCGTCGTTCACGAGCTCCACTTCCATGTGCGCGCCGAACACGCCCCGCTTGGCACCGGCTCGCTCGCAGAAACGCTCGTACAAGGGCTCGGCGTGCTCCGCTCGCGCGGCAGACGCAAAGCTCGGGCGGTTGCCCCGTGTCGCGTCCCCGTAGAGCGTGAACTGACTCACGCACATGACCTCACGATCGCCGAGCGCCTCGTTCATACGGCCGTCGGCGTCCTCCCAGATGCGCAGGGCGCGCACCTTCTCGGCCAGGCGATCGGCGGCGGCCGGCCGGTCCTCGTGGGCGATCCCGAGGAGCACGAGCAGCCCTGGTCCGATCGATGCGACCTCATGACCATCGACGCGCACGGCGGCTCTGATGACTCTTTGGACGAGTGCTCTCATGGCGGCGCCTGTTAATGATGCGCGGCGCGGTGCCGACGCCTTCGCGGAGGGCACGTTACCGCGGTGTGCGCGCTGGCGACGCTGCCGTCGAGGAAACTGAATTGAGCGGCGAACGGGAAGCCATGACTTGGACAGTGGGGCGGCAGCAGGATGCCCTTCGGCTGGTAGGCGAGCGTACGCCCGCCCGCCCGTTCGTAGTAGGTGACGTTCTTCGGCCCGATCGTGGCTTGCAGTCGTATTACCGATATGTAAGGGGCCCCGGGTAGCGTGGGGACGAGCGGGACGCCGATGCTCACCAGGCCCCCGAACGGCGCAGAGGCAGGCAGCAGCAGGCCGGGGAAAACGATGCGCGTGTCTACAGGAGTCGTCCCTTCGGCTGAGAACAGCACCGCGAGATGGCCGTTCTCGTTGGGGGTGCGCAACACAGTGATCGGAGCGATCTCGGTGATCGGCGTGGTGCCCAGCACGATCCCCGTAAACGCTTCGCCGCGGCCCATTACCGAATCTGGCGGGCAGCCCGACGGTCCCGCGGCTTCGAGCACTTGCGGCGAGCAAGTCGCCAAGCCCAATCCGCTCAGTGCGATCCCGAGGTTGCTTGGATAGCGCAGCTCGATCTGGGTAAGCGGCGGCGGCACTTGGCCAGGTGGGGCCGAGAAGGAGAAGCCGAAATCGAGCGTGCTCCTCTGAGCCAGCCGCTCGGGCACAAACGCGGCGCTCAGCCTCGCTGTGGTGCTCGCGTGCCCCTGCAGCGGCAGGCCGAGGCATAGGAGGATCGCCGCGAACAGGACCGTTCGACCTGCGCTCATGGTCTGGCTCGACGGGACGGTTCGGGGGACGGTGGGCCGGCTTGCGGCGGCTGCTGACTCGCGTAGGCGGTTGGCGTCACGCACCCCTCAGTAAACGAGCGTGCCGGTCGTCTGCACGAGGAAGGCGTAGGTGTCACGGTTGAACGTGCCATAGAGACCCGCACGCCCGTGTGCGTGTGCGTAACGGCCGCTGCCACCGGTCACGACGAGCGTGCCGGCGAAGCTTTCGTATTTGCCCGTGCCGTGCGGCGTCGCCTTTCCATGGCCGGTGATCGAGCCACCGCGTGCGTAGATCGTAAAGCTGCCCGTAAAGGTGGCGCCGATGTTCACGTGCGCGCGCATCTTGCCTGGTAGGGCTCCCGTTGCCTGGCCTTCCTCGAACAGCAGCGAACCCGAAGCCGAGAGGTAGCGCAGGTGGGCTATGTCGCTTGCTTTCAGTGCGTGCGCGGCGTGGGCTGGAGGCTGACGCGCGTCGCGGGCTGGGGCGGCGGCGCCCGTCACGGCGAGTACAGCGCACGCGTAGACGCACAACATCGCCACGATGGTCGCCCGCCTACTCATTGAGCGCGAGGGTCGGTGAGACGCGGGAGGCAAGCCAGGCGGGCACCGTCACGACCGCGAGCACCACCATGATCACGAGCGCGAGTATCTCCAGTGGCCGCGGGCTTGCGCCGATACCCGCGACCGGGAAGCCCGTCACGTGCTCGAGATAGCCGTCGATGACGACCTGACCGTAGATACCGGCAAGGGCGCCTGTTACGCAACCCGCGCCGAGCATCAGCGCCGATTCCACGAGCAGGATGGCCCGCACGCGCCGCGGCCTCACACCGGAGAGGCGCAGCGTGGCCAGCGATACGCGTCGCTGCCAGATCGCCGAGGTCAGTGCCGCTGCCATGGCGACGATAGCGGCGATCAGCAGCAACGTCGATATCTCCCCCAGCCGGCTCAGCCCTTCGTTCGTGAGCGCGTCGATGTTCGCCTGGCGAGCACGTGCGGTGATGGCCTGAAGGCCGCTCCTGGGCCCGAGCGCGACTTCGATCGCGCGAGCGACGTGCGCTAAGTTCGCGTTCGGGGCGAATCGGACTGCCAGCGCGGTCGGCGCGCTGGTCTGCCATATGCGCGTGTAGTCGGCGGCGCTCATCAGGATCGCGCCCGGGCTCCAGGCGAGGTTGGTCGTCGTGGCGGCGATCCTCATCGGGACCGTGCCGCTCGGGGTCGGCAGCGCGAGTGTGCCGCCCACGCCGACATGTTGTGCTCGTGCGATCTGCTGGGACACGGCGATCCAGCCGCCTTCGCTCAGTCTTTCTCGAACCACCACCGGACTGCCTCCCACCACCTGGCCATCGAGCAGCTCGCTCGTGGCGGCAGGCGAGCGCGCGAGCAGCCACACGCGCCTGCCGTCGAGCTGCACGAAGCCCCCCTGGAATGGCTCCACATCGGCGACCCCCCCGATATGGGCGATCCGCTGAGACAGGGTGCCCGCCCGGAAGTCGACCGTCGCCTGGTTATCCCCCGGAGCTCCGACCCACACATCCGCTCCCGCGGCATATGTGTGGGCGAAGTCTTTGACCCCGCTGAGCAGATCCGCCCGCGCGCCGCCGAGCGCGACGGCGCCGAATAGAGCCAGCGCGCCGGTGCCCGCCAGCGCGAGCGAGCGCAGTCTCGTCGCCCGCAGCGACGCGAGCGCCACGGGCAGCACCGTCAAGCGCTGGCGGCGCTCGGCGAGGGCATGGCCGGCGCTCAACACGGCCGAGAACGTCAGCGGGACGACGAGCACCGTCGCCAGCGCCAAGAGCTCACACACGCCAAGAGCGTGTTCGGGGCCCGTCGCGAACAGCGCGGTTGCGACCGCCAGCGGGCTGGCGGCCACAAGTGCCATCACCGGCTGTCTACCGCCTGCGAGCGTGCCGCCGGGAGGCTCCTCGGCGCGATAGACCGCGTCGAGCGCCGCCGAGCGGCGCAGGTCCAGCAATGGCACCGCGGAGACAAGACAGGTGGCGAGCACGCCCGCGAGCATTGCCAGCAATAGCGGCCTTGCCGTGACAAGCGTGCGCGTCCCCAGCGTAAACGCCTCTGAGAGGTACCCGCTTGACTGATGGAGGACGCCCAGCGAGAGCGCGTATCCGCCCAAAAGCCCAACCAATGAGGCGGCCACGCCCAGGCACAGTGCTTGGAAGAGGAGCATCTGCACGATCGCGCTGCGCCTCGTTCCGATCAGGCGCAGGTCGGCGATCGCGCGGCGGCGCTCAGGGACGGTAAGCAGCAATGCCCCCGCGGCGAACAGCACCCCGAGCAGCACGCTGATCGTGGCGAACAGCGTGCTGGCCTGATCGCTGGGGCGTAGAGCTTGACCCAGCAGCCCGATGTCCTGGTCGGCTGCCGCGACATCGATGCGCCCGGAGGCGAGCGCCTTCAACTCGCCCCGGACGGCCGCTTGCCGGCCAGGCTTCGCCAGCACGAGGATGCGCGTGACGCGCCGGGGGAGCCCAGCGAGTCGCTGCAAATCCCTCAGCGGCATCACCGCCACGTCGGCCTGACTGAGCGCGCCGAAAGCTTCAGGGCCGAGTACATCGGAGATTTTCAGGCGCAGCGCCTCACCGCGTAGTAGCAGCGATACCGACACCGTCCGCGTGGAAGTGGGGGTTGCGCGCCCGGCCGCGGGTGCGAGCGAGCGAGTGGGTAGCCCGAGCTTTTGTGCGCTCGCCCGACTCAGGCCGATCCCGCCGGGTGCGAGCGTCGCGGTGGGGAGTGTGTGTGCGAGCCCATCCAGCACCGTCAGGGCCGTGTCGGCGCCCGCAAGGTCGACCGTCAGGCGCCGTCCGCCGACCCCTTCGATCGTCGCCGTCTGCTCCAACAGCGGCGCCGCTTGCCTAACGCCAGGCAGGCGTTCAACGCTCCTCAGCATGCGTTCATCGAAGCCGTCGGCGCCGCGAGCGCGCAGCTGAAGCGTCGCCGAGCCCACGACCGTGCGCACGAGCTGTGCCGAGGAGCCCGCCACGCTCGCACTCGCGACCAAGGTCGCGAAGACGAGCGCCACGCTCGCCGCGACACCGAGGCCCGCCAGCAGCTCCTGCACGCCGTGCACGCGCAGTCTGCGGCGGTAGAGGTACACGAGCGCCCCCAGCCGCATCAGTGGCCGTGCTCGTGTCAGCTCAGGGGGTGCCAACGCCCACCTCCGTTCGTGCGGTGCCCTGCGTCAGCCGCCCGTCGCGCAACGTGACGTGACGGTCGGCGACGCTCGCCGCCTCCAGGTCGTGGGTGACAAGCAGCACTCCCGCGCCGCGCTCGCGGGCGACTTCGCGCAGCAACTCGACGATCTCGCGGCTTCGCACGCTGTCGAGGTTGCCGGTCGGCTCGTCGGCGAGGATCAGGCGCGGCTCGCCCACCAGCGCCCGCGCGATCGCCACACGCTGCAGCTCCCCGCCCGAGAGCCGCTCCGGCGTCTGCTCCGCCTGGGCGGCGACCCCGACGCGCTCCAGCCACGGCAGCGCCTGGGCACGGGCCGCGCGTGTGCCGATCCCGCCGAGCACGAGCTTGATCGCCGCGTTCTCGAGCGCCGAGACGCGTGGCATCAGTTGGGGGCTCTGGTAGACGAAGCCCACATCGCTGTGCAGGTAGTCGCATGCCTGGCGCTCGGACAGAGATGACAGATCGCGCCCGTCGAAGCGGATCGTGCCCTCATCCGCCTCCAGCAGCGTCGCGATCAACAGCAGCAGCGTCGTCTTGCCCGAGCCGCTCGGCCCGTGCAGGGCGAGCATCTCTCCCCGCTCGAGCGTGAGACTTGCCCCGTCGACCGCCCTCACCTGCTCGCCGCCCCTGCGGAAGCGCTTGACGACCCGCTCGAGCTCGAGCAGCCCCATGGGGGCTACCGCCGGCCGTCGGCGAGTCGCGGCTCCGTCATGCGCTCGCCCGGCGCAGGGGCAGCACCGGGGCGAGCTCGGGGGCGGCGCTGCCGCGCAACTCGCCTCCGGCCAGCGACAGCGCGCGATCGGCGCCGGCGAGCTCGGTCGCCTCGCCGGTGCTTACCAGAACGGCGATGCCCTCATCCGCGAGTGAGCGCAGCAGCGACAGGATGCCATCGCGCTCGAGCAGGTCGACTCCGGAGGTGGGCTCGTCGAGGACGAGCAGCGACGGTCCCAGCACGAGCGCACGCGCGATCATGACGCGCACCGTCTCGGCGCTGTCGAGTTCGCGTAGCGTTTCCGCTCCGCATCGCTCGGCCCCGGCTCGCGCAAGCGCCCCGAGCGCGCGCGAGCGTGCCGAGGACTGAGGTATGCCTCGCGCCATCTGGGCCACCATCAGCTCATCGAGCACCCTGCGTGCTTCGGCCTGGCCGAGCGCGCGCCTGCAGTAGCCGATCCCACCGCCGAGCGCGCCACCGCCGCTGGCGGCCAGATCGCGTCCCTCAAAACGCACCACACCAGCGTCGGGGGGCTCGATCCCGGCGGCGAGGCGCAACAGCGTGGAGCGGCCGGAGCGCCTCATCCCCCATACGGCCACCAGTTCGCCGCCGTCGAGCTCCAGCGACACGTCGCGCAGCACGGGGTGCTCGTGCGCTCCTCGCCGGTAGCGCCGGCCGACGTGCTCCAGGGAGAGTAGGGTCACAACACGGGGCTACGTCGCGAGGCGAGAGCCGTGAACTCACGACGGGCATAGTCGATCCAGGCCAGCCGCGCGCCCACCGCCAAACGGCCCTCCTCATAGACCAGTCGGTCGACCACTCCACCGCCGTCGATCGGCTGGTCATCCCTCGCGGCTATCGGGGTCCGACTTGCCTGTGTCAGACAGGCCCGCTCATAGCGCTCGATGACAGCAAGTGCGTCGTGGGGCGCCAGCACCGAGAGCTGCTGAGCGAACAGGTGCGAGCGGCGGCGCTCGTCCTGCACCTGGGCGATCAGCCACTCCTGGTAGCCGCGCATGCCCTCGGCCGTGGCACGATAATGTGGCTTGGGTTGGCGGACGACGCGGGGCTCCTCGCCTGTCTCGGCAAATTCCTCGACCAACGATCTGCGCTTGAGCGCGTCAAGCGCCGTGTAGATCTGCGAGGGGCTCGAAAGTTCCAACGCGTCCCCGTATGTGCGTTCGAAGCGCTGCACGAGCTCGTAACCGTAGCTCGGGCGTTGGATCACGAGCCCAAGCAGTGCCCAGTTCAGCGGTGAACGCATAGCGACAATGCGTCTCTCCGTTACAACCCTCTCTCCCACCACGATCAAGATTATCAAGACAACGCTGGACATACAAGTGCGACCGTCTTTGACTATTCACAAACTAGAACCTTCTACACGTGGCTTGTCTCGCATCCGGTCCCCGTAGATGATCGTTCCATCGGTGGGAGTTTAAGAGGGAGAGAAAAGCGTCGTTGTGGTTTTGAGGGGAGGGTCTGGCCTTGTGGGCTGGGGCCGGATCGTTTATGCCCCGGGTGGGGCTCGTCTGGGGAGGTCTCGTTCTGATGAGTAGGACCATGGTTTCGCGTTGGTATGTCTTTGTTCCGGTGGTGGTGTTGTGTGCATTGGTGGCGTGCCTTGCCTTCGGCGGTGCTCAGGCTCTTGCGGCGGCACCGGAAGCTCCGGTGACATTGGCCGCGAGCCAGGTCGCTGGGACTTCGGCGACGTTGAACGGGGAACTGAACCCTGGAGCAGTAGGGGAAGCGGGGCAGTACGAATTTCTTTATAGGGCCTCGGAATCGGAATGCGCCCCCGAAAATAATGCTGCTCCCCAACCACCCGGACTGGCGCTGGGTTTGGAAAAAGAAGCCGTGTCGGCCAGTATCACGGGGCTGACTCCGGGCACGAAGTACACGTTCTGTCTACTGGCGCGTAATCCGGCTGAAGAAACAGCTATTGGACCGGCGGTGTCGTTTATGACATCTCCTGTGCCTCCCACGATCGTCAGCGAGTATGTCTCTCAGGTGTTCTCGACGGGTGCGACGCTCGGCGCGCAAATCGACCCGGGCGGCGGCGAAACGACTTACCACTTCGATTATGGCACCACGACGGGTTATGGTCAGAGCACGACAGAGTCCTCTTCGATAGGCGCCGATAACGGCAATCACGCGGCGTCGGTGCCGATTCAGGGTTTGCAGCCCGGCACGGTCTATCACTACCGTGTGGTGGCGACCAATTCGCAGAGCCCCCCAGGCGGAACGCTCGGCCCCGACCATACACTTACCACGCCCATTGCCGGCGGTCAGCTGCCGGGTTCCCCGGGGGGGTGTGCTAACGAACAGTTGCGGGTCGAACAGCCCTATGGGCTCGCACTGCCGGATTGTCGTGCGTATGAGATGGTCTCGCCGCTGGAGAAGGGCGATAACGACGCTATCTCAGGGTGCTTTGGCAGCGAATTTTCAAATCGAGCGTCGGCGTCGGGTGATGGTATCGCCTTCAATTCGCCTGGTTCTTTTGCCGAACCGGTGGGGACGCGTCTCTGCAGTGCGTATGTTTCGAGTCGTGGGTTGGGTGGGTGGTCGACGCGGTCGATCACGCCGCTGCATACTGGGTTGAGGGGAGCACAGGGTGGTGGACTCAATGGCTCGGCGTTCAATGACATGTATTTCACTCCGGATCTCTCGAAGGGGCTCGTGGTCGAACAGACCAATCCGTTGACCAGCGATACTCCCGTGAGTAGTGCGGAAGTCGTTTACGAATCGATCTATCTGGCCGATTTGGCCAGTTCCTCCTACCAGTTGCTGGAAAGTGTGGGAACGGAACCGGGTGAACCGGCCGATCACCGCGTTGTGGGTGCCTCAAGCGACCTGAGTCATGTGCTCTTGGAAGGACTCTCGGAGTGGGTTGACGGCACGATAATACCCGTCGGCGTCAACAACAAAGGTGAATCGCTTGGCTCAGCCGGAGCCGGGTCGGGCGCTTTCTCGGGTCAAGCAGAAGTGAACAACCGCGGAGATACCTGGCACGCTATGTCATCCGACGGCAAGCGCGTCTTTATGACCAGCTACGGTGAAGAACATGGGAGGGCGAACCGGGATTTGTATGTGCGTGTGAATCCCGAACAGCCTCAGAGCCCGCTCGATGAACAGGGTAAGTGTACAGTGGCGGCGGACGCCTGCACGATCATGATCTCGGCGTCGCGGCGTAAAGAAGCGGATCCTCATGCGCCCTATCCTGCGCGGTTTTGGGGCGCGAGTGCTGATGGTTCGAAGGTGTTCTTCACCACCAAGGTTGAGTTGACAGAAGACGCGTACACGGGCCCGGAAGACAATCGTCCAAACCTGTACGAATACGATGTGGAAAGTGGTGTACTGGCCGATCTGACGGTCGACACCAGCGATGCGGAGGGCGCGACCGTGCTGGGTGTTGTCGCGATCAGCGAAGACGGCTCGTACGTCTATTTCGTCGCCAAGGGCAACCTGGCGACTGGTGCGACTGCGGGACAGCCAAACCTCTATGTCTCTCACGACGGCGGCACACCAAAGTTCATCGCTTCCCTCGCTAACGCCCAACACGCTGAAAATCTTGAAAAATCCGGTGACAACGAAAGTATCCGCAGGCAACTCGAAGAAGCCTTTTTTAGTAGTAGCTTCGAAGGTGACAATGGGGAGTGGAACTTCAGTCCCCAGAACAATAACGCTGGAAAAAGGGCTGCGGTGTCGCCGGATGGCACCGAGTTGGCGTTTATCTCTGAACGGAGTTTGACGGGTTATGACAATGAAATAGTGGAAAACAGCCCCGTAAAAGAAGGAGTCTTCCTATGTAAAGACTTTGGAGGAGGAGGAGGAGTAGGAAAAAAGGGAGAGAAATGTAGTGAGGTCTACCTGTATAATGCGTCCACGGGCAGCCTGGTTTGCGCGTCGTGCAACCCGACTGGGGAGCGGCCGCTCGGTCGCTCCTATCTCAGTTCTGTATTCAATGGGCAAGCAGCCCAGGTGGCGCCGCACAATTTCTCAGCAGATGGTCGTCAATTGTTCTTTCAGAGCTATGACACCCTTACGCCGCATGACAGCAACGGTCGCCTGGATGTATATGAGTACGAGGATGGTCATGTCTATCCGATATCTAATGTGACGGGTGGCTCCGATTCAGAGTTCTTGGATGCGAGTCCGGGTGGCGAAAATGTGTTTATCGCGACCGCGAACCAGTTGTTGGCGCAGGACACCGACCTTCGCGTCGATATTTACGATGCAAAGATCGGTGGTGGCTTCCCTGTAACCGGTGCATCGCCGGCTTGTGACAATGGCGATTCGTGTAAACCACCGCCGACAGCGCAACCGGGAGTGTTCGGTCCGCCGGCGAGCGCAACGTTCTCGGGTGCGAGGAATCTCGCGCCGGTGACCGTCAAGCCAGTGGTGAAAGTCAAGGTGAAGACGAAGGGGTGCAAGAAAGGGTTTGTCAAGAAGCGTGGCAGGTGTGTGAGGAAGAAGGCTAAGAAGTCGGGTAATCTGTCCAAGAGGGGGAGTAAGTGATCATGGTCAAGCGACTGCTGCCTTTCCTGTTGGCGCTGTGTGTGTCGTTGTTGCTGGTGGTACCGGCGGCAATCGCGTCCCCCTTTTCGATAACGACGTTCAGCATGTCAGCGGAAAACCAGAATGGTTCACCAGATGTGCAGGCGGGTTCGCATCCCTACGCGCTTACGACCAGTTTTACTCTGAACGAGAATCAGCCGCCAGAAATACTGTATAACGATCCGAAGGACATATATGTGGAATTGCCGCCGGGCTTCGTCGGTGACCCACACGCCATGCCACGGTGCAGTTATGCGCTGTTCGGCAGAGGTAAATGTCCAGTTGAAACGCAGGTCGGTACAGAGACCACATCCGTCGCGAACCCCAATGGCTCTCCAGACCCGGTGAGCTTTGGTGACGCGGTTTACAGTGTCGAACCATCGCCAGGTGTCGCCGCAGAGTTCGGCTACTTCGTGGCAGGCATCGCTCCGGTGTTGTTGGACGTCTCGGTTCGCACCGGCGGTGACTATGGGCTGACGGTGAAAGCATCGAATATCACGACGGTCGAGCCGCTGCAGGGGACCACAGTGACGCTGTGGGGTGTGCCTGCGGAATCAAGCCACGATTCATTGCGCGGACCTGGATGTTACGGTGGCTCACAATGTGGTTTTCATGTGAATTTGCCTCAATTGCCTTTGTTGACGAATCCGACGTCGTGTGGGGTTCCGCGGACGGCGAAGATCAGTATGGATTCATGGGAAGATCCAGGAAGTTTTATATCGTTGAGCTCTGCGATGCCTGAAATATCGGGTTGTGAAAAGCTGGATTTCAGCCCGTCGATAACGGTCGCACCCGATGGGACCGCGGGAAGCACACCCACGGGGTTGAACGTCGATCTGCACGTCCCGCAGGCCGCGACGAAGAACCCCGTCGGTCTCGCGGAGGCCGACGTGAAGAACACGACCGTCGCGCTGCCCGCGGGAGTACAGGTCAGTCCCAGCGCGGCGGATGGGCTGATGGCCTGCTCTGAAGCACAGATCGGGCTGCACAACGAACTGGCTCCGTCGTGTCCCGACGCATCGAAGGTCGCGAATGTCGAGATCGACACGCCACTGCTCGACGAACCATTGACAGGCTCTGTGTATTTGGCTGCGCAGAACGCGAACCCCTTCGGGAGCCTCGTCGCACTTTATGTGGTCGCTAAAAACCCGAGATATGGGGTTCTCGTGAAGGTCGCAGGTCAAGTATCGCTCGATCCCACAACCGGCCAGTTGGTGACGACGTTCAAGGAAACCCCGGCGCTGCCGTTCAACGACTTCAAGCTACAGTTCTTCGGGACAGACAGGGCTCCGTTGACGACTCCCGCGGTCTGTGGGACGTATACTACGGAAACGTCGATCGAACCGTGGACGGAAACCGGACCCGTCACCCCTTCTTCGAAGTTCCAGATCACGAGTGGCCCGAGTGGGAGTCCTTGTTCTAGTCCGCAACCGTTCAATCCGAGCTTCCAGGCAGGCTCCACGAATCTGCAGGCGGGCGCATTCAGCCCGTTCACGTTGACGATGACCCGTCCCGACGGCAACCAGACACTCAGCAAGATCGAAATGCAAATGCCCCCCGGACTGTTGGGGACGCTCGCGAACGTAAAACTCTGCGGGGAACCACAAGCAGCCCAGGGAACATGCGGCGAAGACAGCCTGATCGGACACACGATCGTCAGCGCGGGACTGGGCAACGACCCCTACTCGGTGACGGGCGGCAGGGTTTACATCACGACCGGCTATAACGGGGCGCCCTATGGCCTTTCGATCGTCAATCCCGCCGTAGCCGGTCCGTTCGACCTGGGGACCGTGGTGGTACGCGCGGCGATCTATGTGGACCCGCACACCGCGGCGCTGCGGATCGTGGGCGATCCGCTGCCTACGATCCTCGACGGGATCCCGTTGCAGTTGCAACACGTGAACGTGGCGATCGATCGGGAAAAGTTCACGTTGAACCCGACGAGTTGCGAAAAGCAACAGATCACGGGCACGATCGCGAGCAGCGAAGGCGCCACGAGTCAAGTAGCTAGACCGTTTCACGTGACCAACTGCGCCGCGCTCGCATTCGAACCGCGGTTCGCGGTGTCCGTGTCGGGTAAGACATCCCGTGCCAACGGGGCGGGGCTGAGCGTGAAGCTCACCAACCCCCCGGGCTCGTTCGGCAACGATGCGAACATCCGCTCGGTCAAGGTGGACCTGCCAAAACAACTCCCCTCGCGCCTGACCACGCTGCAGAAGGCGTGTCCGGACGCCACGTTCAACAAGAACCCCGCGGCGTGCCCGCCGGAATCCAGGGTCGGTGAGGTCACCGCGATCACGCCGATCCTCCCGGAAGCGCTGCGCGGTCCCGCGTACTTCGTCAGTCATGGCGGCGCCAAGTTCCCCGAACTGATCTTTGTCCTGCAGGGCTATGGAGTGACGATCCACATCGACGGCGAAACGTTCATCAGTAAATCGGGGATCACCAGCGACACGCTGCGCGCGGTGCCCGATGCGCCACTGTCGAGCTTTGAATTGACGTTCCCGTCCGGTCGCTATTCGGCGCTCGCGGCCAACGGGAACCTGTGCAAGGAAAAACTCGTGATGCCGACGGCGTTCACCGCGCAGAACGGAGCGGTCCTCCATCAGTCAACTCCGATCGCCGTGACCGGGTGCAAGCCGGCCATAACGGTAATGAGCAAGAGGGTCAAAGGGGCCAAGGCGACGATTGTGGCAAGTGTGCCCTCGGCCGGCACCCTCGTCGCGAGCGGCACTGGTCTCTCACGCGGGCTCACGCGGGTCGCGGGCGCCGGAACGGCGACGGTTGGCGTCACCCTCTCAAGACGGGAGCAGCGCGTGCTCAGCCGCCGTCACGGGCGCAGGCTGAAGGTGAGCGTGAAATTGGTCTTCACCCCCACCCACGGCGGCAGGCTCTCAGCTTCCACCACGGTACTCATGGGCTGAGCACACGGCCAAGCTACTCGCATGCGGCTTCACCTCATCCTCTCCCGGGTGGCATGCGAGCGCAGCACAGGAGACCGGGGCGTCACCCTCTCGGCGCCTCGGTCTCTGTTTCTCGCCAAAGACGCCTCCCCATGCGACCACCAAGCGTGCGTGCCGCGGCGACTACGCCGTCCGCAGTACCGCCGCCGCGTGCTCGGGCGCCACGATGTTGAGGTTCACGCCCGTGGAGAGCTCGAGCCCCGCCAGGTGCGTCAGCCGAGGCGCCACGTCGATCCGCCAGCAGAAGTGCTCGGCGCCGCGCGGAGCGGTCCTCACCCACATGTTCAAGGGTGGGCTCGACCCGAAGTGACGCGCCAGCCGGCATAGACCGTCGTGCAGGAGGCCCGCCCCGAGTGGCCCGTCGTCCTCGAAGCGCATCCGCGGCTCGCGCGGGGCGAGCATCAGCTGAAAGGGCATCCGCGACCCGTAGGGGGCCAGCAGGACGGCCTCCTCGTCGATCGCCACGACGCGCTCCCCGCGGCGCACCTCTTCGGCGACGAGATCCTCCAACAGGCTTCTGCCCATCGTGCGAGCCGCATAGGCCCCGCAGCGCTCGCGCTCGCGTGCCACCTCCGCCGGCACGAAGTCGAGCGCGTAGAGCTGTGAGTGGGTGTGCTCGAGCGACGCTCCCGCCTCGCGGCGCTCGTTGACGATCAGCTGCACATAGGCGCTGTCGGCGTGGGCTCGCATCCGCTCGCGCCAGACCTCCATCGCGCCGGCCAGGCGCTCCAGCGGGAGCTCGGCCAGCGAGAGCACCGACTCTGGCGCGTTGACGATCACCTCGTGGGCCCCGCTCGCGGGCACTGCGCGGAAGAGGTCGGGCTGAGCGTCGGGTGAGGGGCGCGGGGAGTCGAGCGCGAGCGCGGGGTACAGGTTGGGCACCACCCTCACGGTCCACCCGGGGCGATTGGGACTCCCACCCGATCCCGCCCTCTGCCGCTGCGTCCATAAGGCTGCCCGACGCCCCACTCGCTGCCGCCTCTCCCGGGCGCACCGCGTACAGCTCCGGTGGCGTGCGGTCCTCGTGACCCTCGGCGAACGGGTCGCTCTCGACGTCGATCGGCGCCGGCGCGGGACAGCGCGGCTCGCCGCCGGGGCGCTCGGAGCGCTCGCCCGCGACGATCACCTTGTGCCCGCTCAGCGGGTCCACTCTTATCTCGGGCACGAAGCGCCCATCGTCCCACGGCCCGCCCTCGCACGCCTGACTGGCCCGGACCCCATCCTCATCATGAGTCCAGGGCATAGCGTTCGATGTCTTCCTCCAGCTTCCCCACACTCGGGTACTGCCCCTGGCGGGGAAACCGGCGCCCGTCGCGCGCGATGAACACTGTCACCGGGGTGAACGGGGAGCCGGTGACCTGCTCACCCAGGGAGCCGCTGGGGTCGTAGTAGCTCGGGTAGCTCACCGGGAACGATCTCAGGAAGGCCGCCCCGTCCGTGCGGTTGGTGTCCCCCGAATCGATGCCCAGAAAGGCGACGCGGTGGCCATATTCGACAGAGGCGCGCCGGAAGACGTCGAACTCCTGTTTGCAGGGGACACACCACGAAGCCCACTTGTTGATCACCACCGGATAGCCCCTCAGGGCGGCAAGGCGCGCGTGCAGGGCGCGTGCCCCCCCGTCGAGCAAGGCACCGCCCTGCGCATGCAGCGCCGCCAGCGCGCGCGGCGAGCCGGCGAGCAGCGCCCTCGTCTGTGCCGGCGTGAGCCGGGAGGTGTCCGCGTTGGTCGAGCCGCCCCCCGGTAGCTCGGCCACTCCGACGGCGATCAAAGCGGCAACCGCCAGGCAGGCGAGCACGACGATTGTGCGGCGAGGGGTCATGTGCTGAGAAGGGTGTCAGATGGAGGCCTTCAATTCGCCCGGGTTGTGTTGTATCCTGGAGCGAGCGGAGGAGCAGGGGAGTTCAAAGACGCCCCAGGCTTCCCCGAGCCTCACCGGCGCAAGCGTCGGTTTTACGAGTCCCGCGGAGTCCTTCCGCGGTGGCTCCATCTCGAAGCCCAGAGCCTCTATGGCCGAGTCCACCGCAGTGGCCCTCGCGGCCGCGTCCATTCCGAGTTCCGCCGAAATCGCACGCGCGGAGAAGCTTGTGCGCGAGCGTTTCGTACACGAGGGGGAGGACTCCGCGGTCGCGCTGGCCGTGGGCTCCCCCCGCCGTCGCGCGCTCGACCAGGCGCTCGCCGAGAGCGAGGAAGGGGCCAAGCATCCCTCCACCGCCTGGCGGCGTGAGTTCTCGCTGCTGCTGGGCCTTGAGCGGGTGCTCTCAGAGGAGGAGCCCAAGCTCGCCGACGGCACTGTGCTCTCCGCCCACCAGGTGGACGCTCTGTCGGGGACGCTCACCGCGCTCTTGGCGGAGGCTCAGCAACGCTCCACGGCCTCCGGCAACGGGCGCACCGTCGCGGCGGCCTCCCCCGAGCTGCTCGCCTCGGCCGCGATTCTCGGCCTCGAGGAGGACGAGCGCTCCGAGGCTCCCGCCGGTGCTTCCCCCCGCGCGGAGAGCAAGGACGAGCCCGAGGATTCCGAAGACGACGCCGAGGACGAGGACGACATCGAGGACGACGCTGATGACGAGGACGAGGACGACGAGGATCTCGGGCCGGTTCAGCGCGCGGCACCCGAGGAGGAGGACGAGGAGGACGACTTCGAGGACCCCCCATGGCGGGGGGCAGGCGAGCTGGATGAGACCGAGACCGAGTCCCAGGAGGAGCCAGAGGAGGAGTCCGAGGAGGAGCCCCAGGACTGGGTCGACGAGGGTGACGAGGAGGCGGTTCCCGAGCAGCCGGAGGACCCCAATGCCGCCAAGCGCTTCTGGTTCGAGCACGCCACCGGCGCCGGCAAGACGGTTGCCGCCCTCGGCTTTGTGGAGGCCTCGCAGACGGGAGGCATCCTGATCCTCACCCACAGACGTAACCTCGTGGACCAGTTCCATGGGGAGTTGCGCGATCGGGGCTACCAGAAGCGCATCTCCAGGCCTCTCTACGTGGGCGAGGACTCCCCCAAGGGGCCCGTAACGGTCGAGACCTACCAGTGGTTCGTGCGCAACGCCGGGCGTATCTCGAGCGCCTACACGATCGTGATCTGCGACGAGGCCCACACCGCCCTCGGCGAGAAGACGAGCGGGGCGATCAGGGCGTGGACGGGGCCGATCTTCATCGGCATGACCGCCACCGGGGCCTTGATCGCCAGGCACGTCACCGACCTCTTCCCGACCCAGACCTCGCGCTTCGACCTCGCCCAGGCCGCCCGCCGCGGCGTGATCGCGCCGCTGCGCTGCGTGCGCATCTCCCCTGGTGTGGGGGTGCGGACGATCGCCAACGTGCCCTTGCGCAGGGGCGAGGTGGACACCGAGTTCGACCAGGAGGAGCTGGCCGCGCTGCTCGACCAGCAGCCCTTCAACATGGCCGCCGCCAACCTCTACAAGACGCGCTTCAACGGGGTTCCAGGCGTCGTGTACGCGGCGGGTGTGCGGCACGCCTACAACCTCGCCGAAGCCTTCAGGGCGGAAGGCATCAAGGCGATGGGGGTCTCCGGGGAGACCCCCAAGCGCGAGCTCGCCGAGATCCTGGCGCGCTACGAGCGCGGGGACATCGACGTCTTGATCAACGCCCAGCTGCTCGCCGAGGGGTGGAACAGTCCGAGGGCCACCGTGTGCGTGCACCTCGCCCCCACGGCCTCCAAGCGCATCTACCAGCAGCGCGTGGGTCGCGTGACGCGTCGCCACCCGGGCAAGGAGGCGGGCTTGGTGGTCGACTTCGTGCATCCCGCCACCAAGAACGACGACCCGGTGGTGACGCTCCATTCGCTGCTCGACCGCGACGTGTACCGCGGCGGGGCGATCGTGGTCGGCCCCGTACGGCGCGGGCGCGGACGACGGATGAGGGTGGAGCGCCGGGTCCTGCCCGTCTGCGCGGAGGAGGAGCGGCGCTTCGAAGTGTTCGAGCGCGAGCTGTGGCGGATAGCGGTGGAGCACCTCGACTACGGTGAGCAGCACGTGTGGGCGGCGCTCGCGGGGGCCCGTGTGACCCCCAACGGCTGGCGCAGGGCGCGGGCGATGCTGCACTTCGACCGCACGGGTGAGCTGAAGGCGCGCTTCCTGATCACCGCCGTGCAGCGCAACACGAGCTCCCAACTGCGCCTGAAGGCGCTCTCGGAGATCGCCGCCCTGCGCGATCCCGACGCGTTCGATACGGCGATCGACATCGCCGGCTCGTGGCCGCGCGACGAGCGCAGGGAGGCCGCCAAGATCATGCTGAGGGCGCTCGTGGAGCGGCGCATCGGCCGTCGCGATCAGGCCAACGCCTGGATCTGGCGTCTGGCGGAGTACACGAGGGAAGTCCACGAGGAGTACGCCGTACAGCGTTGGCCGGAGACCAAGCGCCTGCTCGGGCTGCTGGTCAACTCCGCCGGGGGGGCCCACGCACGCAACGCACGGCGGCTCGTGCACGCCGCGCGCAAGCAGGACCGCCGGCTCGCCGCCGCGCTGCTCGCCGCCGCGCTCGCCCACACGCCTGAGGCGGAGGAGGTGCTGCGTGGGGCCCGCACCCGCATGGCCCGCAAGCCGCCGGCACTCGCGCGCGAGCTCTTGCGCAACTTCCCCAAGCGTCGCGCGCGCGGGACGCGCCGGCGACGCAAGGGCCCTCGAACGGAGGCGCCCGACGCTCAATCCGCAAAGACAAGCCTCCCTACGGAGGGGGGCACCCAGCAGGCACAGGGCCCCCAGGGGGCACACAACAGCAGGCAGGCTAGGCGCCCGAGGTCGAGGAAGTCCCCCAATGGGAAGGTCACCCGTACGGGCACCCCCCATGACGGGGGGCACCCTGAAGGGCACAGGCAGGCAGGCAAGGACGCCGGGGTTCCCTCCGACGCTGTGCTCACCGAGGCGCTCTCGGGCGAGAACGCTCCACAGTCGGGCATGGAAGGGGACCTGGAGCCCGGCTCGGGCAAGAAGCTGCAGGAGAATGTCGAAGAGGCTCTCGAGCGCGCCGAGGATTCCTCGGCCTCCGCGGGAGGGGACGGCGGAAACTGAGGATTCGGGTCGGCTGTTCCCTCTCGGCCCTCAAGCAGGCCTCAGGTGGATCTCCCCCGCGTCGAGCCTCGTGGTGGAGCCGTCGGCGAGCCTGACGACCAAACGACCTTCCTCGTCGATCCCCGCCGCCCGACCGTGACCCTCCCGTTGCCCAGACTCGGAGGACCGGCCGCCGCGGGGAGCCCCCCAGGAGACCTCGCGGCCCAGCAGGGCGTCGCGCGAACGCCAGGCCTCGAGCACGCTCTCGATGGGCTCTGAGAGTCGGTGCTCGAGCGATTCCAGGACGCGACACAAGAGCGGCTCGATCGCGCTCGATGGCAACCCGAGGCTCGCGGCGCCCGGGCGCACGTCGGGCGGCAACTGCTCGACCCCTACGGCCACGTTCAAGCCGATGCCCAGCACCGCCCACCCTTCCTGGGGGCGCCCCTCGACGAGGATGCCGGCCAGCTTCGCGGAGGCGGGACCCCCCACCACGACATCGTTCGGCCACTTCACGCATGCGCGCCCCCCGACCGCGTCGCACACCGCCACCCCCGCTATCAGCGAGAGCAGCGCCGGCGGGTCTCTCAGCACCAGCGAGCAGAGCAGTGCGCTGTCGGCCGGAGCCACCCAGCTGCGCCCCTGCCGTCCACGCCCGGCGGTCTGCTCCGCGGCGGTCACGAGCGTCCCGTGGGGGGCCCCTGAAATAGCGAGCTTGCGGCCTCGCTCGTTCGTGGAGTCGGTACGCCGCAGGTGCACTCGCGGGTGGCCCAATACGGCGCCCGCCCGGCTGGGCGCCGCGTGGCCGTCACTCACCGGCGCCATCCCGAGTGCGCACCCCGTCAGGGGCGCCCCCCATGACAGGGGGTACCCTGAAGGGCACAGGCAGGCGAGCAAGCGCGTCTGCGAGCAGCGCCTGCACGAGCCCGTCGATGTCGTGTCGCTGAGCCTCCACATGTGGCTCCAGGCCGAGCTCTCTGAGCGTCGCGCTGGTCACCGGCCCGATCGAGGCGATCCGCGTTGCCGGCCCCGGGGCGCCGGCGGCCTGTAGGAAGAAGCGCACCGTGGAGGACGAGGTGAACGTGATGTAGTCGGCCCCCCGCGTCTCCGCGAGCGCCTGGTCTGAGAGGGGCTCGGCCACAGTCTCATACAGCGCCAGCACCTCCACCTCGGCGCCCCGCGCCCGCAGGGCGTCCGGGAGCACGTCGCGAGCCTCGCTCGCGCGAGCGACGAGGGCGCTGCGCACGTCGAGGCCGGCGAGCGCCTCCACAAGCGACTCCGCCACAAAGCGCTCTGGCACCACATCCGCGACGATGCCGTGCGCCTTCAGTGCGCGCGCCGTCCCCGGGCCGATCGCGGCGACGCGGGCGTGGGCGAGCGCCCGTGCGTCGCCGGGTGGGTGGGTCCCGTCGTCCAGTCGCTCGAACAAGAGCTCGACGCCGTTCGGGCTGGTCAGGCAGATCAGGTCGTACGGCCTGGGGTCGAGCGGCGGCCCCGGCAAGGCCCGCGTGCGGATCGTGGGGGCTTGCACAACCCTGGCGCCGAGGTCGGCGAGGCGTTGGGCAAGCTCGGAGGCCTGTGCACGCGCCCGCGTCACCGCCACCGCGATGCCTGAGAGCGGGCCCACCGGCAGCCACTCCAAGCTCTCCGCCAACCCGGCCACCGGTCCGACTATGGCGATGGCCGGCGCCTTCACCTGCTCACGGCGGGCCAACTCGGCGATGGTGGCGAGAGTACCCCTAACCGTGCGCTGGTCGGGGAGAGTCCCCTGTTCCACGAGCGCCACCGCCTGAGAGGCCGGGCGGCCGGCCTCGATCAGGGCGCCCGCGATCCGCTCGAGCCGGCGCACCCCCATGTAGAAGACGAGCGTCCCCGGGAACGCCGCGAGTGCCCCCCAATCCAGTTCGGACTCGGGCTCGCCGGGATCCTCACGTGCCTGCCCGCCTGCCCCCCGCCATGGGGGGTGCCCTTCAGGGTGTCCCCCCTCATGGGGGGTGCCCTCCTGGGTATGCCCGGTGATGAGCGCCACCGCGGTGGACATGCCTCGGTGTGTCACCGGGATGCCCGCGTATGCCGCGGCGGCGACGCCCGCGGTCACCCCGGGAACGACCCCAAATTCAATACCCGCCCCCCGCAACGCGAGCGCCTCCTCGCCACCGCGCCCGAACACGAACGGGTCCCCTCCCTTCAAGCGCACCACCTCGCGCCCCGCGCGCGCCCGCTCGATCATCAAGGCCGTGGTCTGCTCCTGGGGGACCGAGTCGCCGCCCCCCTGCTTGCCGACGAACAACAGCTCCGCGTCCCCCCGCGCCCCCTCGAGCGCCTGGGCGGGGATCAACCGGTCATAGAGGATCGTGTCCGCGCTCGCGATCAGCTCCAGGGCTCGTGCCGTGAGCAGTCCGGGGTCTCCCGGCCCGGCCCCGACGAGGTGCACGCGGCCAGGGCGCTCAGGGGCCGTCAACGGCCATCTCCTCGGCGCGCGCGAGCAGATCCCCCGCGCCCACCGCCCGCAGGCGCTCCGCCACGCGCTGCCCGAGCTCGGCCGGCTCGTAGAAGCCGCCCAGCAGCTCGTCCCCCACCCACTCCGATCCGTCCGGTAGGCCGACCCACGCGCGCAGGTTCAGGCAGCCGCACCCCGCCGCCACGGCGTGAGCCCCCAGGGGGGTGTTGCAGCTGGCCCCGAGCGCGCGTGCCGCGGCCCGCTCGGCGCTCAGACACGCGGAGGTGTCCTTGTCGAGGATCGGCTCGACGGCGGCTCTCACGGAGGCGTCCCCCGCGCGAGCCTGCAGCGCGAGGGCACCCTGACCGGGAGCCGGCACGAAGCGGGCCACGTCGAGCGTGCAGCCGATGTCCCGCTCGCGCCCGAGCCGCCACAGCCCCGCGCTGGCGAGCACGATCGCGTTGAACCCGGGTTCCCGCCCGCCCGCGCCTCCCCCGCTCCCATCGCCGCTCTCGGTTACCGCGCTGGCGAGCTTGCGCAGGCGGGTGTCGACGTTGCCGCGCAGACTCACCACCTCCAGGTCCGCGCGCTGCGCGCGCAACTGGGCGGAACGTCGCACGCTGCTCGTCCCCACGCACGCCCCCTCGGGCAGCTCATCGAGCGAACGGGCGCCGATCAGCGCGTCCTCGGCCGCCGCTCGCTGGGGGGCGCCGAGCAGCTGGAGCCCATCCGTCGGCTCGCCCGGGACGTCCTTGGCGCAGTGAACCGCCAGGTCCACCTCGTCCGCCAGGAGGGCCTGCTCGAGCTCCGCCACCCAACGCGACTTGTCGGGGCCGTGCGCGCCCCCCCGTCGCCCATTGCCCTCGCCGTTGGGATGGTCGTGCTGCAGCTTGTCGCCGGTCGTGCGCACAACCACGATCTCTCCCCCACCGAGCAATCTCGCCACGAGCCGCGCCTGGGCGAGTGCGAGCGCGCTGCCGCGCGTCCCGATCCTCATGCTGTCCTATAGGCCGGCCGGGGGAGTTTCCCCAGCGGGATGGGGCGGGGTCATGAGCTCTTGCGCGCGCTCTTTATGGAGCGCACCTCGGCGAGCCTCGCGTCCGCGTCCTCGGGGGAGGCGTCCCATTGGGGCTCCTCGTCGAGCCCGAACAGCTCGCGTACGAGCTGCAGACTCGCGTGGCCCCGCTCCTGCGAGAAGCTGCGCAGCCGGATCGTTGGCTCGTGCAGCAAGCGGTTGAGCACCGCCCGCGCTATCGCCTCCACACGCATCAGGTCGCGCTCGGACGCCGACTCCCAGCGACCCCCGTTCTCGACGAGGATCTGCTCCACAAGCGCGTTCCCGTGCTCGCGCAGCGCGGTCACTGTCGGCAGTGTCTCGAGCTGGCCGAGCCAGCGGGCGAAGCGCCTGATCTCCTCCTCCACGATCTCCTCGGCCTGGGGCACGATCTCCTTGCGCGCCCCGAGGTTGCGCACCACCACTGCCTGCAGGTCGTCGATGTCATATAGGGTCACTCCCTCGATGTCCCCGCAGCGCCCGTCGATGTCGCGCGGCACCGCGATATCGATCAACAGCAGAGGTCGGCCGGTGCGCTGCTCCATCACGACTTCGAGCTCCTCGCTGCCCACGATCGGGTGTGGGGAGGAGGTGGAGGACACCACGATGTCCGCCTCCAGGAGCTGCTCGGGGAGTTTGTCGAGCCCCACAACCGACCCCCCGAAGCGCTGTGCGAGGCTGAGCGCCCGGTCGGCATGGCGGTTGGCCACGAAGATCGTCCCCACCCCCTGGTGGGCGAGCGCCTGCGCGGTCAGCTCACTTGTCTCGCCCGCCCCGAGGATCACCACGTGGCGGTCTTTGAGGCTGCCGAGGACGTCCTCGGCCAGGTCCACCGCCACCGAGGGGACGCTCACCCGGCTGGAGCCGATGCCTGTCTCCGAGCGCACGCGCTTGCCGGTCGTGAGCGCGGCGGCGAACAGCCGGTTCGACAACGGGCCGGTCACCCCGGCGGCCAGCGCCGCCTCATAGGCGCGCTTGACCTGGCCCTGGATCTCCGCCTCGCCCACGATCATCGACTCGAGCCCCGCCGTCACGCGGTAGAGCTGGCTCGCCGCCTCGCAGTTGCGCGGCGAGTAGATCTCCTGCGCCAGCTCGGTCGGGCGGATGCCCGCGCGGCGAGCGAGCATGCCGAGCACGTCCGCCTCCGCCTGCACGGGGTCCGCCCACGACGAGATAGACCTCCGTGCGGTTGCACGTCGAGATCACGACCGCCTCGTGGACCTCCGAGCTCTGGGCGAGGAGCTCGGCGAACTCCACGGCCTGGGACTCGGTGAAGGCAAGCCGCTCGCGCAGCGCCACCGGCGCCGTCTTGTGCGAGATGCCGAGCGCCAGCAGCTCGCCTGTGCCCTTCAGGGTGCCTGTGCCCTTCAGGGTGCCTGTGCCCTTTGGGGTACTCATACCGTCTCCCGCTCCTGATCGTGCGCGGGTGCCTCCCGCGGTGGCCCGTCGTCTGGGCTCACCACTGCTTCCTCGTTCTCCCGAGCGGCCTCGCGCATCTCGCGCACCGAGCGCTCGACGCGCCCCAGGCGGATCGCCATGATCGCCACGTAGATCAAGAGGAGGGCGAAGAACACGATGTAGGCGGCCGCCACGTACCCGTCGTTCGAGTTTTCCGGCAGGGTGCTCGCGAGCTGGATGCATCATTGGAAGCCGAGGATCCTCGATCGTGCTTTGAGCAGCATGCGCGTGCGCTTGGCCGTGAGCTCGTACCTGCAAAGCGTCGCGAACAGCAGGCCCATCGCCACGAGCGACACCAGGAACGTGAAGGCCATCGAGGCGCGGGAGGTTCGAGGTGGCTCCGAGCACGCGCGGGTGGACGTAGGAGGCGGACAGCCTGACCGCGATGAAGTTCAGCGGCACGAACGCCCCCGCGGTGATCGCGAACACCGAGGCATACCGCGCCTGGCGCTCGGGGTCCTCGATCGCGAAGCGCAACGGCTGATAGGTGGCGTACAGCAGAAAGACGATCAAGAACGACACGAGCGTCGGCTCGTCCCACACCCACCAGTGCCCCCACGACGCCCGTGCCCAGATCGAGCCGGTGATCAGGACGGCCACGCCAAAGATCAGGCTCATGTGGATCGTCACATACGAGCGCAGGTCCCAGCGTGCATCGCGCGTACGCAGATGCGCGATCGCCATCAGCCCCCCGATCACGAACCCGCACAGCGCCACGATCGCCAGGGGCACGTGCAGGTAGAAGATCTTCTGCAGGAATCCCTGGTCCGCTTCGATCGGGGCGTAGAAGAACACGAGGCCGAGTGCCACGCAGAAAGCTGCGACGGTGGCGATCGAGAGGGCGCGAAGTCCGCTGCTGTACATCGTGGTGGGTCTTAGTCCTCGAGAAGGAAATCGAACACTGCGTAGGCAATGAGCCCGAATACGAGATCATAGAGCGCTAGCGTCCAAAGCCAGCGTCCCGGAGGCCCCCCGGGATGCGTGAGTACGAGCAGCGGCGCGCTCGCGCGGGCGCACCCGATCACCACCGGCACCAGCAGTGGCAGCGCGAGCAGCGGCCCAAGCAGGTCCCGTGCGCGCGTGCGCACCGCGATCGCCGCCACCAGCGTCCCGATCGCCGCCACCCCCAGGTCTCCGAGCGCGAGCGGGGCGAAGAGGCCCGGGAGCGCCTGGCCGAGCGGGGGGCCGAGCAGGAGCAGCCCAAACGCCGGCACCGCCACCAGCTCGAGCACGAGCAGGTAGGCGAGCAGGGCGATGGCCTTCGCCAAGAGCAGCGCCCCGCGGTCAACCGGGCGCCAATAGGAAGCCGTCGAAACCGCCCTCGTCGGCGTCGGCGACGAACAGCCTGTTGACGCCCAGCATCGCCGCGAACAGCAGTGTTACCCACAGGATCCCCGCGGCCTCCTGCCCGCTCACCGTGTCCTGGTTCAGCGCGAAGTGGAACACGACAAACGTCGTCACGGCGAACAGAGCCATACCCGGGACGGACTCGAGCGTGCGCAGCTCGACCAAGCAGCTCCTTGCGCAGCAGGGCGAGGACCACTTTTGTCGTTCGGGCCTGTACATGTACAGGCCCGTCGGGACGTGCATGCACGTCCCGAGACAGGGCCGCATGCGGCCCTGTCTTCCCCGGTGCGCTCATCGGTACAACTCCGCGATGGTCGTCGGGCTCCACGCCCGCGGCCTCCGCCAGCAGGGCCACGCGGCCCGCGCGCAGCCCGAGCACGACGTCGGCCTCGGCCAGATCTCGCCCAGGATCGTGGCTGGTCAACACGCGCGTTCGTCCGCTCCCAGCTCCGATCAGCGGCTCTACTGAGCTCGATCGCCGCCGGGTCGAGGTTGGCGTAGGGCTCGTCGAGCAGCAGCAGCTCCGGGTGGTGCAACGTGGCGCGCGCCACCGCGACGCGCTGGACCATCCCACGCGACAGTGTCCTGACGGGCTCGTCCGCTCGGTCGATCATCGCGACGGCGCGGAGCTGCTCCTCGACGCGCTCGGGCGCCACGTTGTGCAGGCGGGCGTGGTAGCGCAGGTTCTCGCGTGCGGTCAGCTCTCTGTAGAGCAGCGGCTCGTGGCCGAGCAGTCCGACCCGTCCGCGCACCCTCCACGCGTCTTCGGGGAGATCTGCGCGCCGAGCACCCTCACCGCGCCGGAGTGAGGGCGCAACAGCGTCGCGAGCACGCGCAGCAGCGTCGTCTTGCCGGCGCCGTTGGGACCGAACACGACCAGCGTCTCCCCGACGGGGAGCGTGAGCGCCACGTCCTCGAGCGCCGCGCGTTCGCCGTAGTTGCGCGTCAGCCCCTCGAGCTCCACAGCCCAGGCCGTGTCCTCGACGACTGGCCCGCGCTCCGCTTGGACTTCAAGGTCCGTCATGCTCGCGCTCAGACGGCGGATACCCCATCAAGGGGCACACCCGAAGGGCGCGCGGCGCGAAGGCGCTGCTCGTGCTCGGCCTGTGCTCGGGCGATCAGCTCGCGCACGTCCCCCTCGCGCCCCTCGCGCAGCAGCGCCACCGGGTCGGGGTCGCCGTCCACGATCCCCTCGAAGAAGCTGCTTGCGGTCCTGGTAGGTGGGCAGCGTCCCCTTCGCCCAGCCGCGCACCTCGTTGAGCAGCACCGCGAGCTGCGCGTAGGGCTCGCCGAACTGCTCTGCGATCTCGCGCTTGATGCGCTTGGCGAGCGCCGGCGAGGCGCCCGCCGTGGAGATCGCGATCGCAAGTGGCCCGGTGCGAACGATCGCCGGCAAGATGAAGTTGCACAGCGGAGGCACGTCAACGACGTTCACGAGCATCGCGCGCCGCTCGGCGTCGTCGTACACGGCGATGTTCACGTCCGTGTCGTTCGTGGCGGCGATCGCCATGAACACGCCCTCCAGGTCGGTGCCCCGGCGTAGGCGCGGCGCTCCCAGCGGATCGAGCCCTCGGAGGCATACCGGGCAAGCGCCGGCTCGGCCTCGGGCGCGATCAACGTGACCTCGCCCTCGCACGCCAGCAGGCCCTCGACCTTCTCCAGGCCGATCTCGCCGCCGCCCACCACCACGCAACGCCTGCCCTTCAGCTTCAGGCAGGCGATGTAGAAGGGCGTGGCGAGCATGTCCGCGACGCAGCTCTGGTCGCAGATCCCCTTGCGCAGTTGGCAGACGCACTCCTTGCCTGCATAGGCCTGGGCGGGCATCCCTACAGGTTAGTTGCCCCTGGCCGTTCCGGCCATTCGCGCGCGAAGCTCAGGGCCTGCGCCGAAGCGCCCGCAGGCCGATGCGTGCCAGAGCCACGCCCCCCTCGCGCCAGGCCCGCTCGCGGTCGGTGTCGCGCGTGGAGCGCAATTGCGCCGCGCCCTCGCACGGCTCGGGCGGACAACTCGTCGTACGGCCCCCACCACAGCCCGCGCGAGCCCGATGGGTCCCACGTGATCAGCTTCTCCTGCGCACACGCGCGCAGTCCCGCCTCGCCGAGAGTCCGACCCAGGCCGCTGCCCGCGGCCGCCCCCCAGGGGCCGCGCGAGACCATCGGGCTGGGGAGGTGGTCGTTGAGCCACACCATGCCGGCGTCCAGCTCGCGTGCGATCCGCAAGCCGCGATAGCGGTCTGCCGTCCACACCGACGCCCCGAGGCCATACCCACCGTCGTTGGCCAGCGCGATCGCCTCGGAGACCGAGCCGACCGTCATCACCGCGAGCACCGGCCCCCCGGCGGGCTCGCGCATCAATCGCATCTCATGGGTCACGCCGGTGAGTACCGCGGGCGCGAACGACAGGCGCTCCGATCGCGCGCCCCCCGCGGTGGCCGGCTCGAGCCCGATGCCCACGAAGCGCCCCCGGCTCGACCTGTCCCCCGCAGTGCAGCGTGGCGCCCTGCGCCACCGCCTCGTCCACCAGCTCGCGCACGCGCTCCGCCCGCCTTGGCGAGGCGAGCGGCCCTACCTGCACGCGAGGGTCGCGCGGGTCCCCGACCGTGAGCCCGCGCGCTCCCGATACGAGCCTAGCGACGAGTCGCTCGGAGACCTCGGGGGCGGCGTAGATGCGCTTGACGGCGCCGCGTGCCTGTCCTGCTCCCGCGCAGCCGGCCCACAGCGCGCCGCTCGCGGCCCGCGCCACGTGGGCGTCGGCGAGCACGAGCATCGCGTCCTTGCCGCCGAGCTCGACTGTGACCTCCTTCTCGTGGGACACGCACTCGCCCGCCACCGCCCGCCCTGTCATGGGCGAGCCGGTGAACAGGAGCTTGTCGACCGCCGCCCGCGCCAGCTCCTGGCCCACGTCGGCGCCGCCGTGGATGACTCGCACGAGCCCCTCGGGCAGGCCGGCGCGCGCGCAGCACGCGGGCGATCCGCTCGCCCGCCAGAGACGCCCGCGGCGCCGGCTTGAACACCACCCCATTGCCCGCCAGGAGGGCCCCCGCGATCTGACCGAGGGCTGGGCGAACGGGGCGCTCCCCGCGCCGATCACGCCGACGACGCCATATGGCTCATAGGCGATGCGCGCGCGCTTGGTCAGCGACAGCGAGCGGTGTACGCCCACGCGTCGTCCCCCAGCACGCTCGCCCCCTTCTGTGCCACCCACTTGAGCGCGTCGATCGCGGCGAGCAGCTCCAGCGCCGCCACCTCCGTGCGCGGGCGCCCCTGCTCGCGCGCGATCGCCTCGCGCAGCTCGTCGAACTTCGTCGACGATCGCCTGGGCCATGCGTCGCATGTAGCGCGCGCGGTCCTCCAGGCGCAGCAGCGCCCACAGCGGCTGGACGCTTCGCGACCTGGGCCACGACCTCCGCGACCCCCGGGGGTTGTCGTGAGGACGCTGCCGAGCAGCTCGCCGGTGACGGGATCGATGGTGCGGGCCTCGCGTGGCGTCCCGTCGGCGGCTTTGCGGCCGATCGATTTCGATGGCGTCCAAGCTCATTTGAATACTTCAAGTTTCGCTAAAGGGTGCCGACAAGGGTTGTCGAACCATGTACTTAGTGAGCACACATTACGAGACTCGCCAGGTCGCGAGGAGGGGGGCACAAGTGCACCGGGGGCATCTGAAGGGATGGGCAGTGCAAGGGCTTCAGCGAGGCTACGGAAGCTTCAGGCACTGCTTGGGACTGTCGCTCGCGCTCGCTCTGTTCGTGGGCGTTAGCGCGTGCGGAAGCTCCTCGACGTCATCTACGAGCACAGGCACGGCGGCACGGTCACGGTGCTGATGGGCACCGCGCCCGACTCGCTCGACCCGGCGCTGGGTTCACCACGCAGTCCTATGAGGCCACTTGGATCACCTACACGGGCCTCGTCACCTATGCCCACGCATCGGGCGAAGCCGGCAGCCAAGCTGATCGCCGGCCTGGCCGAAAGCCTTCCCGAGCGTCTCCTCCGACGGCAAGACCTACACGTTCACTTTGCGCAAAGGCCTCGTCTACTCCGACGGCACGCCTGTGAAGGCCTCCGACTTCACCCTACACGATCGAGCGCGCGATCAAGCTCGGCTGGGGCGAGAAGGAACTACTCACCGAAAACATCGTCGGCGGCGAAGCGTTCGACAAGGGCAAGGCCTCCACCATCTCCGGCATCCAGGCCGACGACGCGACCGGCAAGATCACGATCAAGCTGGTCGCGCCCTACGGCCCCTTCCTGAACGTGCTCGCCTTCCCGGCCGCCGGTCTCGTGCCGAGCGGCACCCCGATGAAAAGCCTCACCAACAACCCGCCGCCCGGGCGTCGGCCCGTACGAGATCGCGAGCGTCGTCCCCAACAGGTCGTTCTCGCTCACGCGCAACCCCCACTTCTCCGACTCCACGATCCCCGGCGTCCCCACCGGACACGTCGACGTGAACGTGAAGATCGTCTCCAACAACCAGAGCGAGGCCGAGCAGGTGCTCGACAACACGCGCCGACGTGTTCGACTACAACGACACGATCCCGCCGACGCTGCTGCTCGCAGGTCGAAAGCCAGGCGGCAGGACGCTACGCCGAAGGAACCCACCGTCTCCGGCGAGTACTTCTTCCTGAACGTCAAAGCCAAGCCATTCAGCAACCCGCTCGTGCGCGAGGCGGTCAACTACGCGATCGACCGCCGTGCCTTGCAGCGCCTGGACAGCGGCATGCTCGATCCCGCCTGCTTCTTCCTGCCGGTGGGCATGCCCGGGCACCCGACTCAGGCCCTGCCCATACGGCGAACCGAGCGCCGCGCCGAACCTCGCCAAGGCCAAGGAACTCGTGCAGCAGTCCGGGTTCGCCGGCACCTCCGTCACCGTGTGGGGCGAGCTCGCGCAGCCCGCACAAGGAGTTCGTCGACTACTACGCCGAGCGTGCTCAACGAGATCGGGCTCAAAGCCACCGAGAAGATCGTCGCCGACGCTCAGTACTACGCCGACGGTCGGCAACCTCTCGAACAAAGTCGCAGACCGGTTGGATGTCCTTCAGTCAGGACTTCCCCAACCCGATCGACTTCTACCAGCTGCTCGACGCCCACTCGATCCTGCCGACCGAAAACCACAACCTCAGCCAGGTCAACGACCCCCACATCCAGAGCGAACTGGCCTCGCTCGGTCCCGTGCCCTCCTCGCAGCTCGAGCTCGGTCGCTGAGCCGCTGGCAGGCGCTCGACGAGTACACCGCCCAGAAGGCGTACATGGCGGTGTTCGGCTACGACGAGGTCCCGAAGTTCTTCTCCGACCGGATCGACTTCGGCGCGGCCATCTTCCACCCGGTCTACGGCAACGACTGGAGCTCGCTCCAGCTGAAGTAGACGGCAGCGGCGGGCCTCGCGGCCCCATTGCTCGGGAGCGACGCGAGGGGACGGCGGTGGCGGGGCTAAAGCCGCGACCGCCGCACTGGCGATGAGTAGGTATGAGGACTGTCCTACGCAACCGCGTCGCGCTTGCGTTCGGGGCGCTGTTCGTCGCGGTCGTCCTTGCCTGCCTGCTCGCGCCGGTGTATGCCAAGGACATCGCCCATACGGGCCCCAACGACAACCACATCACCGAGACGGTGAGCGTCGACGGCAAGCCGGTGGACGTCGTCTCGCCCACGGGCGTCCCGATCGGGCCGACCTGGAAAGGGCGCTTCCTGCTCGGCGCCGACTCCAACGGCCGCGACGTGGCGGTGCGGCTGCTCTACGGCGGGCGCAACTCGCTGGAGATCGCCGCGATCGCGACCCTGATCACGATGGTGCTCGCGATCGTGCTGGGGATGCTCGCGGGCTACATGCGCGGGCTCACCGACGGCGTGCTCTCACGCCTGTTTGACCTCGTGTGGGCCTATCCCGGCCGTCCTGCTCGGAGTGGCGCTCGGCGTGGCGCTGGCGGTCGGCGGGACTCGACCTCGGTCTGTTCACCTTGCGCAGCGGCTCGCTGCTCCTGCCGGCGTTTGTGATCGGCGTGGTGGTGTTCCCCTACGTGGCCAAGCCCCTGCGGGCGCACGCGCTATCGCTGCGCGAGCGCGAGTTCGTCGACGCCGCACGCGTGCAGGGCCTCGGCATCGGTGCGGATCATGGCGAGCGAGATCCTGCCCAACCTCTCCTCGACGATTGTCGTGTTCGCGCCCCTGATCGTGGCCAACGCGATCCTGCTGGAGGCCGCCCTGTCCTATCTGGGGGCGGGCGTCCAGGCCCCGAGCTCCTCGTGGGGCACGATGATCGCCGACGGCACCCGCCTGATGCCCGGGGCGATCCACCTCGTGCTCGTCCCGGGGGTCATGCTCGTGCTCGACCGTGCTCTCGGTGAACGTGTTCGCCGACGCGGTGCGCGACGCCCTCGACCCGAAGGCCTCGCTGCGGGGGCGGCTCTGATGGCCACCGTCGCGGTCGTCGCCCCCACAAGCGCCCCATCCTCGTCGCGAGGGCGGTCCTGGATCGTTCGCTTTCTCGCGCGTCGTCTCGCCTCGCTCGTGGCGGTCCTGTTCGCGATCACCGTGCTCACCTTCCTGATCTTCCAGGCGATCCCGAGCGGCGACCCGGCGTTGCGCATGGCGGGGCGCCTCGCGACCCCCCAGCAGGTGCGGGACGTGCGCGTGCAGTGGGGCTTCGACAAGCCGATCTACGTCCAGTACGCGAAGACGATGGAAAAGGTGCTCGACGGAAGCGTGATCTCCTACTCCCAGCAGATCAACGTGCGAGCAGGAAATCGTCAGGGACCTGCCGCCCACGATCTCGCTGGCGCTCGGCGCCGGGCATCATCTGGCTGGTGGTCGGGGTCCTGTTCGGGCTGCTCAGCGCCGTTCACGCGGGAGGCCTGCTCGACCGCGCGCTGACGGTGGTCTCGCTCACGGGCATCTCGATGCCCGTGTTCTTCCTCGGCGCGATCATGCTCTACTGGCTCGGCTATCAGTGGCACCTGCTTCCGCTCGAAGGCTACGTGCCGCTCACGAGCGACCCATGGGATTGGTTCACGCACATGCTGATGCCCTGGGTGGCGCTGTCGGTCGTCTCGATCGGCGTCTACTCGCGCCTGCTGCGCGCGAACCTGCTCGACGTGATGGGCGAGGACTACGTGCGCACCGCGCGCGCCAAGGGGCTGTCCGAGCGGCGCGTCTTGATCCGCCACGTGCTGCGCAACTCATTGACGGGGATCGTCACTCTGTGGGGCCTCGACTTCGCGTGGGTGATCGGCGGCGGGGCGATCCTCGTGGAGTCGGTCTTCAACCTCGGCGGGGTCGGCCAGTACGCGGCGCAGTCGATCGGTCGCCTGGACATCCCGCCGGTGATGGTCGTCACGATGCTCGTGGCCTGCGCGGTCGTCGTGCTCAGCACGATCGTCGACATCGCCTACGCCCTGCTCGATCCACGGGTCAGGCTCTCGTGAGCGTCAGCCCGGAGCAGCCCGGGCGACCGTATGCCAATCGACTCTGTCCACGAGCGGGCAGTTGGCACCGGACACGATCGATCGCTACTTGACGTGCGCGACCTGCAGTGTCTCGTTCGCGACCAGGGAAGGGAGCGTGCAGGCTGTGGCCGGGGTGTCGTTCGCGCTCGGGCGCGGCGAGGTGCTCGCGATCGTGGGCGAGTCAGGCTCGGGCAAGTCGGTGTGCGCGATGACCCTGATGGGGCTCACCCGTGGCCCGAACACGACGATCGAGGGCAGCGTGCTGTTCGAGGGCCGCGAGCTGATCGGAGCGTCCGAGGCCCAGCTGCGCCGCATCAGGGGCGCCGAGCTCGCGATGGTCTTCCAGGACCCGCAGTCCTCGCTGAACCCGGTCTACCGGGTGGGCGACCAGATCGCCGAGCAGATCCGCGCCCACGAACCGTTCGTCTCCAAGACGCGGGCGCTCGAGCGCGCCGCGCGAGTTGATGGAGCGCGCCCGAATTCCCAGGGCCCGCGAGCGAGTGCGCGCCTACCCGCACGAGCTCTCCGGCGGGATGCGCCAGCGCGTGATGATCGCAATGGGACTATCGCTCGGCGCCAAGGTCCTGCTCGCCGACGAGCCCACCACCGCGCTTGACGTGACCGTGCAGGCGCAGATCCTCGCCCAGCTGAAGGAGCTGCGCGAAGAGGAGGACCTGAGCGTCGTGCTCATCACTCACGACTTCGGCGTCGTCGCGGACATCGCCGACCGGATCGCCGTGATGCAGGCCGGGCGAATCGTCGAGCAGGGGACGGCCGCGGCGATCTTCGAGGAGCCGAAGCACCCCTATACGCGCGGGCTGCTGGAGGCGTTGCGGCCCTTCCGCGAGGCCGCCCGCAAGCTCGTCCGCGCCCTCTGCAAGCTCGTCTGAGGTTCCTTCCGCACACTCTGCAAGTCCACCTGAGGCCTCCTCAGCAAGCCGGTCCGCGGCGTGGATACGTTCGTCCGCAAACGCTCGTCCCACGCGCGCGCGTGGGACGGCGCTTTTGGAAGTCGAGGATCTCCGGGTCACCTATCCCGGGCGAGGCAGGCACAGCGCGGGGGTGGACGCGCTCGACGGGGTGTCGCTTACGGTCGCCGCGGGCGAGACGCTGGCGATCGTCGGGGAGTCGGGTTGCGGCAAGACGACGCTGCTGCGCTCGATCGCCCGCCTGATCGAGCCCGACGGACGGCGCGATCCGTCTCGGCGGCCAGGACCTTGCCCGAGCAAGCCGGCGCGAGCTCGCGTCCGCGCGTCGCGATCTGGGGATGGTCTTCCAGGACTCGCAGGCGTCGCTGAATCCGCGGCGCCGTGTGGGCCGCACGCTCGAGCATGCCCTGCGTGCACGCGGGCTGAGGGCGCCCGAGGCGCGGATCGGGGCCGAGCGTCTGCTCGAGCGGGTCGGCCTGAAGCCGCGGTACGCCGTGCGCTTTCCACACGAGCTCTCCGGCGGTGAGCGCCAGCGCGTGGGGATCGCGCGCGCGCTGGCGGGCGAGCCGGGACTGGTGCTGCTGGACGAGCCGGTGTCCTCCCTGGACGCCTCGATCCGGCGAGGAGTGATCCACCTGCTGATCGACCTGCAGGCCGAGCTCGGCTGCGGCTACGTGCTCGTCTCCCACGACTTCACCACAGTCGAGGAGGTGGCCGATCGGATCGCGGTCATGCACGAGGGCAAGGTCGTCGAGCTGGGGGAGGCACGCGATCTGCTCGAGCGTCCCACCCACCCGTATACGCAAGAGCTGCTGGCCGCCTGCCCCCGTTTGCCAGGTGGCGTACGATCGGATAGGTGGGCAGACAAGGAGAGCCTGCAGGGGCGACAGGACGGCCCACCGCCGGGGGAGACCCCGCGACCGGGGGACGAACCGTCTCCGGCGACGCCGGCCTCGCCGCGGACGCCACCCAGCTCCTTCAGAGCCTGATTCGCTTCGACACCGTCAACCCGCCCGGCAACGAGCGGGCCGCGATCGAGCACCTGCGGGCGATCCTCACGGACGCCGGCTTTCAATGTGAGCTGCTCGGGGCCGTCCCTGAGCGCCCCAACCTCGTGGCGCGCTTGACTGGAGATCCCACCTTCCCCAAGCGGGAGGGACCGACGCTCTGCTACCTGGGCCATGTCGACACGGTGCTGGCCCAGGCGAGCGAGTGGACGCGCGACCCGTGGTCCGGTGAGCTCGCCGAGGGTTGCTGTGTGGGGAAGGGGTTCGCTCGACATGAAGTCGCAGGTGGCCGCTGAGGTTGCCGCGGCCGCGGGACTCGCCCGCGAAGGATGGCGTCCCACGCGCGGCGAGCTGCTCGTCGTCGCGGTCGTGGACGAGGAGACGGGCGGCGAGCTCGGGGCCAAGTGGCTGTGCGAGACCCACCCCGAGAAGGTGCGCTGCGACATGCTCCTCAACGAGGGAGGGGGGCCCTTCTTCGAAGTCGGGGGAGAGCGCTACTACGGGGTCTGCTGTGCCGAGAAGGGTGTGTTCCGTTTCACCGTCACCACGGGGGGCGCGGCCGGGCACGCCTCGATGCCCAAGCTCGGCGAGAACGCGCTGCTGAAGATGGCGCCTGTGCTGGAGAGGTTCGCGACGAGGCAGCCATCGCTCGAGCCCACCGCGGAGCCGCTTGCGTTCCTGCGCGGGGTCGGCGAGGACGAGCACGATCCCGCCGGCGCGCTCGAGCGCCTGGAGCAGGCCGACCCGCGCCTGCTGCAGATGCTCGAGCCGATGTTCGGCGTGACATTCGCCCCAACCAAGATCTCGGCGTCGGAGAAGATCAACGTGATCCCCTCCAAAGCGGAGCTGCGGGTTGACTGCCGCGTGCCGCCGGGGTTGGGGGAGCCTGAGGCCAGGCGGGCGATCGAGCAGGTGCTGGGCGGGCTGGAGGGCCTGCGGATCGAGTTCACCGAGCGGGTGAGCGGCAATCGATCGCCGATCGACTCGCCTTTGATGGAGGCGCTCGAGCGCCTGGATCGCAGAGCGCGACCCGGGCGCCAAGACCGTGCCGACGATCCTGCCCGGCTTCACCGACTCGCGCCACTTCCGGGCGGCGTTTCCCGAGTGCGTCGCCTACGGTTTCTTCCCGCAGCGCCACCAGTCGCTGCTCGAGACCCAGGCACTGATTCACGCGCCTGACGAGCGCATCGACGTGCGCGATCTGGCGTGGGCCGCGGAGTTCTACCGACAGCTCGCGCTAGAACTGCTCGGCTGAGATGCGTTGTTTGAGTGATGGTGCTCGCGGTCTCCTTCGTGCAGAAGATCCAGGAATGGTCCTACCAGTGGTCCAGCGTCGTGATGATCCTGTTCTTCGCGGCGCTCCTCTACGTGATGTGGCGCACGCTTGAAAGTGATGCCGCGCGTCAAGCCCCAGCAGATCAAGCCCTCCTCCAACCAGTCGGTCGCGTGGAAGGACATCGCCGGCGCCGATGAGGCCAAGGCCGAGCTGCAGGAGATCGTCGAGTTCCTGCGCGACCCCAAGCAGTTCGCGAAGCTCGGCGCGAAGGTGCCCAAGGGGATCCTGCTGCACGGCCCGCCCGGCACCGGCAAGACGCTTGCTCGCAAAGGCCGTGGCACACGAGTCGGGCGCGCAGTTCTTCGCGCAGTCGGCGGCCGCCTTCGTGGAGATGTTCGCGGGACTCGGCGCCGCCCGCATCAGGCGCCTGTTCGCGATCGCGCGCAAGCAGGAGCCCGCGATCATCTTCATCGACGAGCTCGACGCCGTCGGCGGGCGCCGCGGCGCTGACTTCTCCGGCGAGAAGGACCAGACGCTCAACCAGCTGCTCGTCGAGATGGACGGCTTCGCGACGAGCGGGCGGCTTGGTCGTGATCGCGGCCTCGAACCTGCTCGACAAGCTCGATCCCGCCCTGCTGCGCCCGGGTCGCTTCGACCGCCAGATCTTCGTGAGCCCGCCTGACGTGAAGGGCGGAAGGGCGTGCTCGGGGTGCACACGCGCGACAAGCCCCTGGGAGACGTGGACCTCGGCCTCGTGGCGGCCCAGACGAGCGGTCTGACGGGGGCCGACCTGGCGAACATCTGCAACGAGGCGGCGATCTTCGCGGCGCGACGCGGCGGCAAGAGCATCACCGGGCGCCGACTTCGACCAGGCCCTGGAGCGGGTGATCGCCGGGGTGCAGTCCCACCGGGTCCTCAACGATCACGAGAAGCGCGTCGTCGCCTTTCACGAGGCGGGCCATGCACTCTGTGGCGAGCTGCTGCCGTCGGTCGATCGCGTGCACCGCATCTCGATCGTGCCGCGCGGGCGGGCGCTCGGCTACACGCTCAACCTGCCCGCCGAGGACCGCTACCTGAAGACGCGCGAGGAGCTGCTCGACTACATGACGGTCCTGCTCGGCGGACGCGTTGCCGAGCAGGTCGTCTTCGGCGCGATCACGACCGGCGCCTCCGACGACCTCAAGCGCGTCGCCGACATCGCCCATTCGATGGTGCACGACTACGCGATGGGCAGCGCCGGCGTCGGGCGCACCCCGGATGGCGACGTGCGCCTCTCGGAGACGACGTTGCGCTTGCGCGACGAGGAGCGCAGGGAGCTGGTCGAGGAGGCACGCAGGGCGGCGCGCCAGATGATCGTCGAGCCATCGCGCCCAGCTCGACGCGCTCGCCGCGCGAGCTGCTCTCAAGCGAGGTGCTCGACCGCGAGGCGATCGACCGAGTGATGGCCGGCGTGCCGCGCCTGGAACGCAGGCCCGGCGTCGGGCTGCGCGTCGCGGCCGCGGGAGTGCCCACCGGTGTGCCACGGGCGTGCCGGCCACGGCCTCCGGGACCGTCGCCGGAGGAACCCTGACGGTCGCTTGCCTGACGAGCGCATTTCGTCTCGGGTCAGCCACTAGACTGCCGGGAGTGTTCAACCGGATCGATCACATCGGCGTGGCCGTCGAGGACATCGAGGCCTCGCTCGCGCTCTACAGGGATGTCTTCAAGATGTCGGTAGCCCACCGCGAGATCGTCGAGGAGCAGGGCGTCGAGGCCGTCGCTGCTGGACGTGGGCGAGAACCACGTCGAGCTGCTGGCGCCGCTCGGCGAGGACACGCCCGTCGGCAAGTTCCTGGCCAAGCGCGGCCCCGGATTGCACCACGTCGCCTACCAGGTGTCCGATATCGAGGCGACGCTCGCGGCTCTGCTCGGAGGCCGGCCAGCCCCTGATCGACAAGAGCCCGCGCGTGGGCATCCGTGGCGCCCTGCGTCGCGTTCCTGCGAGCCAAAGGGCACCGGCAGGGTGCTCACCGAGCTAGTTCAACCCGTGGAGGTTCACTGATGGCCCATCAGCACCGGCGCGTGAGCGTCGGCTTCCAAGGCGGGCAGGTGCTCTCCCTGCGCGTCACCGACGAGCAGCTCGAAGACGCTGTACAAGTCGCTCGGCGACGGCGGCTGGCACGAACTCGAAACCGAGGAGGGGCCTGTGCGGCTCTACCTCGGCCAGGTCGTCTATGTCCGCATCGAGGACAGCGACCTGCGCGTCGGCTTCAGGGCCTAGGAGGTCCTCGACGAGCGACTGCTGCGGGTGGCGCGCTCCCGCGGGCACACGCCTGCGGCTGAGCGGCCGTGGCGCGCCTCTCATGGCTGGAGAACACGCGGGGGTGTGGCTCGTGCTGGGTGGCGCGCAGTCGGCGCTCTCGACGGGAGGCAGGCGCGTGCGCTGGCGCCGCTCGACGCTGACGGTGGTGGGTACCTACGCGGCCAACACGGCGCTCAAGCTCGTCGTCCGTCGCCCGCGCCCCGAAGTTCCAGGGCTGCCGCCGCTGACGAGCACCCCGACGCGCCTGAGCTTCCCGAGCGCCCACTCCTCGACCTCGTTCGCGGCGGCCCTCGCCTACCGGCGTGCGGGGTTGCCGGGCGCGCCGCTGTATGCGCTGGCGGGTGGGTTGGCGCTGTCACGGCTCTACCTCGGAGTGCACTATCCCTCCGATGTCGTTGCGGGAGCGTTGCTTGGCACGGCGATCGCGATGGCCTGTGGCCCGCACCTCGGCACCGCCCGCCGCGAGCCCGCGTCGTCGTTGGTGGATGCGCCGCGCGATGAGTCGTCCTTGGCCGGTGCGCCCGGCGAGGGGATTCCCAGGTGAGCACGCGCATCGGCATCGTGGGGCTGCCGAACGCGGGCAAGTCCTCGCTCTTCAACGCGCTCACGAAGGCCGGCGCCGAGGCCGCCAACTATCCCTTCACCACGATCGAGCCCAACGTGGCGGTCGTGCCCGTGCTCGACGAGCGGCTCGTGGAGGTGTCGGCCACCGTCGGGGCCTCGGAGATCGTGTGGGACACGATCGACTTCCACGACATCGCCGGGCTCGTCGCCGGCGCCCACAAAGGCGAGGGGCTCGGCAACCGCTTCCTTGCCAACATCCGCGAGACCGACGCGATCGTGCACGTCGTCAGGGCCCACGCGCGACGAGAGTGTCGTATCCACCCCGAGGGGCGCGTCGATCCGCTCGCCGACATCGAGACGATCGAGACCGAGCTGGTGCTCGCCGACCTGGAGCAGGCCGAGCGACGCGTCGATCGCGTCGCCAAGCAGGCCAAGAGCGGGAGATCGCGTGGCGATCGCCGAGGAGGCATGGCTGCGCGAGGTGATCGGCGAGCTGCAATCCGGACGGCCCGCGCGCGGCGTGGACCCGCGCCCGAGGACGCCCCCAACGCGCTGCGCGACCTCGGCTCGCTCGACCGCCAAGCCGGTCCTGTTCGTGGCGAACGTGGACGAGGGCTCCGAGGAGATGCCCGCGGAGATCGCCGCGCATGCCGCCGCCCAGGGGGCCGGGGCGGTCGCGGTCTCCTCGCGCATCGAGTCCGAGCTGGCCGAGCTCGAGGAGGAGGAAGGCGAGCCTGATGCGAGCTGAGCTCGGCCACTCACGGCGAGTCAAGCCTGCAGCGGATCGTGCGCGGCGCCTTCTCGCTGCTGCACCTGATCGCCTTCTTCACGGCGGGCGAGGCCAAGCCCGCCCAGTCCTGGCACCTGCGCGACGGGCTCACCGCGTGGCACGCCGCCGGGCCAGATCCACTCCGACATCCAGAAGGGCTTCGTGCGCGCCGAAGTCGTCGGCTGGCGCGAGCTGGTCGACGCGGGCGGCTATTCGGGCGCCCGCGATCGCGGCACCTTGCGCCTGGAGGGCCGCGACTACGCGATGCGCGACGGCGACGTCATCACCGTCAAGTTCACGCCATAGCCGCGAGCCGCTCGGCCAGGCGCTCCATCCCGATCTCACGCGCTGCCGCCGCGCCCCCCGCGAAGTCGGTGGGCGTGTCGGGTGGGCTCTCCACGTCGATCTCCACGAGCGTCGCGATCCGCTTGAACGTGCGCAACAGCTCGGCGTTCTGATGCAGCGCTTCGGCGACGCGCGGGCGCAGCTCGCCGATGTCGGCGCTCGGCGACCTGGTCGCTCGGCGACGCTCCAGCAGCGCCTCGAGCGTGCCATAGGTCCGCAACAGAGCGGCCGCCGTCTTCGCGCCGACCCCCGGCGCACCGGGGATCCCGTCGGAGGGGTCTCCGCGCAAGGCGATGAAGTCGGGCACCTGCTCCGGCGCGATGCCGTAGCGCTCCACACCTGGTACGGTCCGAGCACAGACGCACGCCCCTGCCTTCCCCATCTCCAAGACCGCCACCCGCGTCGCCGACGGCCTGATAGAGATCGCGGTCGGCGGTGAGCAGCAAAGCCTCGCCCGCCCGCTTGCGCCTCCACTGCGAGCGATGCGAGCCCATCGCGTCGTCGGCCTCCAGCTCCTGCGGCGTCGGTCACGCTCCAACCAAAGCTCGCAAGCAGCGCCGGGCGCTTGCCGCCACTGATCGGCCAAGCTCCGTCCGGCATCGGGTCGCGGTGGGCGTGATAGGGCGGGTAGGCCTCGACCCGGTAGCGCGCCTGCTCGGCTCCGAAGCACACGACGACAGCCCGAGGTGGCTGGGCCTCGATCGCCGCCAACAGCGCGTTCACGGTGCCGAGCAGGGCGTTCACGGGCTCGCCCGTCTGAGCCCTTGATCGATTTCGGCAGGGAGAAGTAGGCGCGATACAGCAGCCACGGCACGTCGGCGATCAGCAGCGGCGGCGTCCACCGCGCACAGGGTACGCCTATCCGGCCGGAGACGCCCGCCCTGGCCGTTCACGCTCGCGGGCCCGGCAGTCGGCGTCGTGGTCGTCGGCGTGGCCGCCGAGCCGCCCGCCTGTCCCACGCTTTGTGGGGAGCCGCTCACGCTCGCCGGCTGGGCCGTCGGTTCGGGTGGGCCGGCTCGCCGGGCCACTCGCGTCCGGCTCGGGGTGCAGCCCGAGCGAGTCCCTCACGCTGAAGTATGCCCATGTGTCGTACAGCCCGAGCCGCGCCGCCAGCTCCGGTCCGCTCACGAGCGTGTGCCCCTTCGACCCGAGCACGTAGGCCGACACGATCCGCGGCGAGGTGCCGCGCTGGAGCACCTCGATGCCCCTGAAGGCCCGTTCACGAGCCCGCTGCAGGCGCGAGGTGACCGAGGCGAAGCTGAGCTCAGCGGTCCACCGGTGCAGCGGCCCCATGTCGTACGGGTCGGCGACATCCGACGAGCCATGGCTCCGGGGTCGAGCCGATGAAGGAGTCCTGGATGCTCTCCGTGTGGCCCGCCCGAGCTCGGCGAAGAAGTAGGTGATCGCGGGCTGGCCCGCCGTAGGTCACGATCTGACCGGCGGTGGCCGCCACGGCCGCGTTCGTGCGTGACGTTTCCGCCGCTTTGCCGCGGTACACCTGCGAGCGGTCGTCGGTGTACACGTCGAACTTGGCTCCCGCCCGCGTGCGCGGTGATCGCATAGGTACGACTGGCCACGGCCTGTGCCTCCAGCGCCGCCATCGGCCAGTTCGCCGACACCTCCGCCGCGACGACCACGCCGCGTACATACGTTTCGAGCGGGATGCGCTTCACCTTGCGAGCCGACCAGCACCTTCACGACGGTGCTCTGCGGGACGCCTGCCCGATCGCCGTACCCGTGTAGTAGTGGCCGAGGATCGCCGTGTAGGGCCAACCGTGTTCGGCATACCCAAGCGCCCCCTCCTGGCTCATGCCCACGCCGTGCCCGTCGCCGGCTCCGTCGATCACCAGCGGCGAGGCCCCGGCCGGGCTCGCCTGCCTGCCCTCCGCCATGGGGGGTGCCCATAGCAGTGCCCACAGCACGACTACCGCGAGGGCGGCGGGGGTAGTGCGTCGGATGGGACACTCCACCTGACCTGAATCGGATCGATGCCTATCGAACATGAGTCCCGCAAGCTGAGAGGAGCTCCACATGGCCGGTGCTACCAGGGGGGACAGGCGAGCGGGCGGCGCTTGACAGAGTTCCGACGGGCCTCTACATCGGAGGGGAGTGGCGCCCGGCAGCGGTGGGGGCACGCTCCCCGTCGAGGACCCCTCCACCGGGGAGACACTCGCGCGAGGTCCCCGACGCCACTCCCCAGGATGCGCTCGCGGCACTCGACGCGGCAGCCGACGCGCAGGCGTCGTGGGCTGCCACCGCGCCGCGCGAGCGCGGGGAGATCCTGCGGCGCGCCTACGAGCTCCTGCTCGCCCGCATCGAGGAGCTGGCCCTGGTGATGACACTTGAGATGGGCAAGCCCTGGGCGAATCGCGCGCCGAGCTCACCTACGCGGCCGAGTTCCTGCGCTGGTTCTCCGAGGAGGCAGTGCGCATACACGGCCGCTACATGACCAACACCACGGGCTCTGGACGCATCCTCACGATGCGCCAGCCGGTAGGTCCCTGCGTGTTCGTGACGCCCTGGAACTTCCCCACGGCGATGGGCACGCGCAAGATCGCTCCCGCGATCGCCGCCGGCTGCACGATGGTCGTCAAGCCCGCCCAGCAGACCCCCCTCTCGATGTTCGCGCTTGCCGGACTGCTCGAGGAGGCGGGCTTGCCCGGGTGGGGTGCTCAACGTGATCACCGCCCACCATTCGGGCGCGGTGATCGAGCCGCTCCTGAAGGATCCCCGTACGCGCAAGCTCTCCTTCACGGGCTCCACCGAGGTCGGGCGCGCACTGATCGCGCAGTCCGCCGAGCAGATCCTGCGCGTCTCGATGGAGCTGGGCGGCAACGCTCCATTCGTCGTGTTCGAGGACGCCGACCTCGACGCCGCCGTCGAGGGGGCCTTGACCGCGAAGCTGCGCAACGTCGGTGAGGCCTGCACCGCCGCCAACCGCTTCCACGTGCACGAGTCGATCGCCGACGAGTTCGCTCGACGGATGGCGAGCCGTATGGCCAAGCCTGAAGGTCGGGCGCGGCACCGAACCGGGCGTCGACATTGGCCCCCTGATCGACGACCGTCAGCGTGGGATCGTCGAGGAGCTCGTCGAGGACGCCCTCGCCAGTGGGGCCGGCTCTGCTCTGCTGGCGGCGAGCCGTGTCGGCTCGGCCTACCCCGGCTATTTCTTTGCGCCCACCGTCCTCGCCGACGTACCTCCCGATGCGCGCCTGCTGCGTGAGGAGATCTTCGGTCCGGTTGCTCCGATCGCCAGCTTCTCCACCGAGGAGCAGGCGCTGAGTGCCGCCAACGCCACCGAGTACGGACTCGTGGCCTACCTCTACACGCGCGACCTGGCTCGCACGTTCCGCGTCAGCGAGGCGATCGAGGCCGGCATGGTCGGCGTCAACCAGGGCATCGTCTCCAATCCCGCCGCCCCCTTCGGGGGCGTCAAGCAGTCGGGTTTCGGGCGCGAGGGCGGCTTCGAGGGCATCGGCGAGTACCTCGAGACGAAGTACGTCGCACTTGCCCTATGAGCGGGTACTGAAGAGCCCAAAGATTCGAGCTGATTCGCGTAGCTCGTTTCGGGGTAGCTCAAGCGGACGGCGATTTCGACCGAATAGACGAGAAGCGTAAGAACGGAGTGCTTTTCGTGCGTGGAGTCACAAAGGTTGGCTTGCAACGGTCCACCCCACGTGGGGCGGCGCTCCGCGCACGGCCACCGCGAGCGATCGGCCCATCGCAGGACCCGTCGAGGAACGACTCCACGCCACACAAGCTGCGGGCGCTGCTCGGCGGCTCCGCCGAGCGCACACGCCGCTCCGACGGGCCGGTCCCGGACCGTACCCGGAGGCACGTCGTGCGAGCACGGCGCCCGCCGCGGCAGAGGGCGCCCACTGTTGCGCTCGCCGTACTTGCTGGCGATGGTGGCCTTGGTGCGTCGGCGGCCCAGCTCTGACCGTGCTCGGTGTGCTGCTGCTCGTCGCTGTCGCGGCGTTGCCGGCTGGCTGCTCGGCGACGACCGCCGCAAGGCGCTCCAGCTGGAGGTCGATGAACGCAACGACGACCTGCGCCGTGCGCTCTCCGAGCTGGAGATCGCCCAAGCCGAGACGGTGCGCCGCCTCTCGATGGCGGTCGAGTTTCGCGACGAGGACACCGGTGCGCACATCGAGCGCATCGGGCGCTTCTCCACGCTGCTTGGCCGAAGCGATCGGGATGAGCCCCGAGTTCTGCCGTCGCATCGGCCACGCCGCGCCTCTGCACGACGTCGGCAAGGTTGCGATCCCCGACGCGATCCTGCTCAAGCCCGGCTCGCTCACACCCGAGGAGCGCACGATCGTCGAGACCCACGCCGAGGAGGGCCACCGTTTGCTGCGCGGCTCCTCCTCCTCGATCCTCGACATGGGCGCCACGATCGCGCTCTCCCACCACGAGCGCTGGGACGGCGGCGGCTACCCGCGTGGCATAGCGGCCGAGAACATCCCGATCGAGGGACGCATCGTGGCGATCGCCGACGTCTTCGACGCGCTCACCTCCCACCGCGTCTACCGCAGGGCGTTCTCGGTGGAGCAGGCGGTCGAAATGATGCTCGAGCAGGCCGACCGTCACTTCGACCCGGTGCTCCTGCACAAGTTCATGGAGGTGCTCGACTCCTCGGGCGCCGACGCACGCACGCGCGAGCGCTCCAACCCCAGCTCCCTGCTCGCGGGAGCGCTCGAGATCTACACCGACGCGATGCGCCTCGGCGACGCCGAGCTCGCCGAGGAGGCGATTGCTCAGGCGATCGAGGACGGCATCGACCCGGTCACGCTCAAGGATCGAGGTCGTCGACGCCTGCCATGCTGCGCATCGCAGGAGCTGCGCGAGGCCGGCGAGATCGACGTCGAGACCGAGCACCGCGCTGACGCCATCACGCGCCGGGTGATGGCCACGATGAACCGCTACATGCTCGCTCGCGGGTAGCGGTCGACATCATCCGCAAGGGCCGGATAGGCTTCCGCCAATGTCCAGGCGCTCGATCGTCACCGGCGGCGCCGGCTTCATCGGCTCGCACCTCGTCGACGCTCTGCTCGCCGCCGGCGAGGAGGTGACCGTGATCGACGATCTCTCCTCCGGACAGTGCCGCCAACGTCGCGCCCGGGGCGAAGCTGTGCGAGACTCGACATCGTCGATCGCGATGCACTAGAGCGCGTCTTCGAGGAGGTGCAGCCGAGCGCCGTCTACCACCTCGCCGCGCAGGCCTCGGTGACGGCATCGGTTGCCGATCCAGGCCGCGACTGCGCCGTCAACGTGCAGGGCACGCTCAACGTGGTGGACGCCGCCAGCAGGCTCGGCGCACCCGTGTCGTTCACCTCGACCGGTGGGGCGCTCTACGGCGACGAGGCGCCCTTGCCGACCCCCGAGGAGCGCATCCCCGCGCCCCTGGCCCCCTACGGCGCGTCGAAGTGGGCGGCCGAGGCCTACGTCAACACTTGGTCTCTGTCGTCCGGCGTGCCCCACGCGGTGTGTCGGCTGGGCAATGTCTACGGCCCGCGCCAGAGCCCGCACGGCGAGGCCGGCGTGGTCGCGATCTTCTCCGACCACCTGCATGCGGGCAAGGCACCGAAGATGTTCGGGCATGGCAAGCCTACGCGCGACTATGTGTACGTCGGGGATGTCGGTCGCGCGCTGATCGCCGCCAACGGCAAGCGCGGCACGTTCAACGTGGCCACCGGCGTGGAGACCGACGTGCTCACGTTGTGGAACGTGCTCAAGGCGGCCGCCGGCGTCGGACGTCGAGCCGCAATTGGCCGACCTGCGTCCCGGCGAGCTGCAGCGCAGTTGCCTGGACTCCAGCCGCGCCGAGCGCGAGCTGGGCTGGCGTGCGCAGGATGCCGATGGAGGAGGGTCTGCAGCGGACATATGCGGCGCTCGTGGAGGAATTCCAAGCCGCAAGCTAGCGCCCAGCGGTTTGCGAGAAGCCGCCAGCAGGTCGAAGAAGAGTGCATGAGGCATGCCTTCAAGGCGGCCGTGCAGGCCACGACGGTCCTGCTGTCGGGGTGCCGGCGCCCGCCGCGCAAGCGTCTTGACTCGACCGGGGGACGTCCGCCCACGCGATTGCCGCGATCACCGACGCGGCAGGCCTGCGCGCAGCCGTGGCTCCCTCGACGCAGCGGCACCGGAGGCAGCGAATACGGGGTCCTCGCTCCCAAGCCACGCGCCCCCAAACCGCCTCCGCGCAAGTCCTCCCACACGGCACGCCGAGGGCATGTCGCCCCAAAGTCGAAAGCGCCGGCCAAAGCGAAGCCCAAGCCGCGACCCAAGCCAAAGCCGGCGGTCCCTGCACCTCGAATCCCCGCGCCCCCGGTTCCCGCGCCCACGAATCCTCCGGCCGGCGTCCCCTCGCCCGCGCAGACCGGCGCCGAAGGCGGCCATGTTCCCCGTCGTCGGGCCGCACAGCTTCGGAAACGCCGAAAACCGCTTCGGGGCGGCGACGCAAGGTCACATCCACGAGGGCCAGGACGTGCTCGCAAGCGAAGGACCATCGTGGTGGCGCCATTGGCGGGCACGATCATCGCGACCGCCTACCAGGCGGGTGGGGCAGGTTGGTACGTGGCCGAGCACACCGTCGATGGCCTCGACTTCTTCTACGCCCACTGCCAGGCCGGCTCGCTCGCGGTGAGCACCGGGCAGGCCGTGGGCGCGGCCAGGCGATCTGCGATGTCGGCCAGACCGGCGACGCCACCGGACCACACCTGCACTTCGAGATCTGGGTCGGGGGGCTGGCAGGCTCAGGGAGCCCACCCGATCGACCCCCTGCCCTATCTGGAAGCCTGGGATCACCCCGCGGGCGCGTGAGCGGATCGCCTCACTCGGTTGGCGGATGCGACCGCGGCCCGTGTCGAGTTTGCGGGTGCGGCTATCGCTGCCTGCTTGAAGCGTGCAAGCGGAGGGTCCTGCGCACGCGCTGTGTCGATCAGACAGGCCAGCTCGTCGATCTCGAGGAACGTGCGCTTGGGCTTTGGACATGGATACGCAGCCGGCGACTGCGCGCCGGGTTAGCGTCGAGGTGCCCGTCCTCGATTGCGTCACCAAGGACAGCGGTGAGCATGGTCAGTAGCGAGGCCGCGCCCAGCGGCGCCACCCGGCGGTTTCGTGCATCGCGAAGGTTGGCACAGGCTTGAAGCGCCTCACGCAGCTCCTGCGCTTCACGCAGCTTGTGTGCCTTGAACTCCAGGCACAGGTTGCAAGCGGAACGCACATGTGCCGTCGGCCTGTACTTCGCTGTCAAGCGTCCCCGTCGGCCGCGGTGCCATCAGACACCGACTGACCGGCTGTGACTACGGTGCTTGTGCATCGGGACCTGCTTCCTGTTGTCCCTGGGCCAGAGCGCGTCGACGCGACGCTCGGCAACCGTGTTTTATGGATCGATCTTATTGTGCCCATGTGGGTAGGCGGCCGTTCGCGGTGCTGGCCACGTAACCTGCGTCCGAGACTCAGCGGTGCTTGAAAGTAGACATTTTGGGGTATAGTGAGCTGATGCCTACCAGGCGTTTCAGTGATCTGGCGGAGACTGCGGCAGACCGGTTCGGGCTCGTCACGATCGATGACGCACGGGAAGTCGGCTACGAGCCCAAGACGCTCGTAAAGCTGGCTGGGCGAGGGCAGTTGGAGCGGGTGAGCAGGGGCGTCTACCGCGTCCCGTTCATGCCCGGCGGAACGATGCAGGCCTACATGGCGGCGGCGTTGTGGCCCCAGGGCATACAGGGTGTGCTCACACACGACACAGCATTGGATCTGTGGGATGTGAGCGATGTGAACCCCGCCAAGATCCATATCACGGTGCCACGCGGGCACCGCCCGCAGCGAGCGATCCCCAGGGCGTATGTGATCCATCGCGAAGACCTCGACCCAGCTGAGGTCACCGCGATCGAGGGAGTCCCTGTCGTCAATCTCGCTCGCGCCCTGCGCCAGTGCGCTCAGGATCACCTCGGGCGCGATCTGCTCGAGCAGGCCGTCCGCCACGGCCGTGCTCGCGGGCTACTGACTGCCAAGGAACACGAGAGGCTGGTGCGGGAGTTCTCGCTCGAAGGCGTCAGCGGAAGAGCATGAACACGCCGCCCAAGCGCCCAAAGACGGTAAACAGACTGCAGCAACTGATCACCGAGTGGGAGCGCGAGTCTGGACAGCCGGTGCGGCGCCTGAACCTCAGGGTCGCCTCAATGATGCTGGCCGGCGCACTGCGACGCGCAGTAGACGACGACGGGGCTGTGGTATTTGTCACTAGAGGCGGCGTGGCGATGGAGCTGCGAGCCGGCGAAAAGGCGCGCGTAACCGGGGACGTGGATCTCGTTCTGCGTGGTGACCCCGAGTCCCTGCTTGAGCATCTCGACGCTTCCCTCGCGGAGGATTACGAAGGCTTTTCCTTCGAGCGCAACGAGCCTCAACCGCTGGAACTGCGCCCACAGGTGTGCCGGACCCGAGTGAAGGTCGCTTTTCGTACCAAGCCCTTCATGACGCTCGTCGTCGAGGTTGCGCCAGTCGAGGCCGGAGGTGATGAGATCGAAGAGATAGCCGCCCACGACCTCAGCACCATCGGTCTTGAGGGCCCCGATGTCATCCCAGTCCTGGCTGTCCGCTGGCAGATCGCCCAGAAGCTGCACGCCGTCACCGAGCCACCACTACGACCCGGCGGGGAAAACGCTCGCTACTGGGACCTCATCGACCTGCAACTCCTCCAAGCCCTAGCCGGGGAGAACCTTGCGCCTGTCAAGGACGCCTGCCAGCGCATATTCGCCGCACGTGGCCAGCAACCCTGGCCAACGCACATCACGACCTACCCTGACTGGAGCGACCGATACACCACTATGGCTAGCAGCCTCGACATGCCAATCACCGACCTCAACGAAGCAGTCGAAGTCGTCCACGCGCTCATCCATGCCATAGACACGAGCTGAAGTCAGATCACCCGCATCCCCCAAGATCAGCGCACCATGTCTCGAACTTCCCGCCATCTAGCGGTGGCCTTCCGATCTGGCTCGCGGCGCTCATTCAACGGCCCGGAAACGCTAGGATCGGGGGTCGCGGCGAGATAGCTCAGCTGGTAGAGCACTCGACTGAAAACGTTGTGCCCGGATACCGAGCCGCGTCGCCGGAGCCCGTCTTTTTCCTGTTAATCGCCATGCTTTACCTCGCCGCGGACGGTGTGGCGGACGGGTTTTGAGGGCTGTTTTCGTGCCGTCGGCACAAACGTCGGCACAAACTCCGCCGGCCGGCCTCGCGAGCATCTGCGACTCACACGCTGCCCGAGGCCATCGCTCGGTGCCGTATCCTCGGTTGGCGCGGCTGCGCGGTGACGAGGCGCGTGCCTGCTGTGATCGCCTAAGGGGAGCACATGGATCTGCCGGAGACGCGATATGCCCGCAGCGGTGAGTTGAACATCGCATATCAGGTCCTGGGCGAGGGGCCGCTCGACGTCGTGTTCGTGCCCGGAATCATTTCGCATCTCGATCTTCAGTGGGGTCTTCCGGGCGTCCAGCGGTTCTTCGAGCGGCTGGCGTCGTTCAGTCGCCTGATCCTGTTCGACAAGCGCGGGACCGGCCTGTCTGACCCCATCGCGGGGCCCGCGCCGTTGGAGGAGCGCATGGACGACCTACGGGCGGTGATGGACGCGGCGGGATCGGAGCGCGCGGCGATCGTCGGACTGTCCGAAGGCGGCCCGCTGGCGATTCTGTTCTCGGCGAGCTACCCCGAGCGTGTCTCGGGATTGGCGTTGTGCGGAACGTTCGCCTACGGCATCCCGGACGCGGAGGACAATCCCGGAGGTCTTCGCTGGGCGCAGAAGGCAGCGGTGTTCACGGAGGCCATCCGGGCCTGGGGCACCGGCAGGACCATGAGCCTGCTCGCGCCGAGCGCCGAAGGAGCTCTGCTGCGTCAGGGGCTGGCCAGTTTCGAGCGCTCGGCCGCAAGCCCACGGATGGCTCAGGCGCTGTGGGACATGGCCATCGAAATCGATGTTCGCGACATCCTCCCAACCATCGGCGTGCCGACCCTCGTAGTCCACCGCGAGCACGAGTTCCCTTCCGTCGAGCACGCTCAGTACATGGCCTCACACATACCCGGGGCGAGGCTTGCCGTGCTGCCCGGCGAGGATCACATCCCGTTCTTTGGGGACGTCGAGCGGTATATCGGTGAGATCGAAGCATTTCTGACCAGCCCGCTCGCCGAACAGCTTCCCGAACGCGTTCTAACGACAGTGCTTTTCACCGACATCGTCTCCTCGACTGAGCAGGCCTCGGAGCTTGGTGATAGGCGCTGGCGCGAGCTGCTGGAAGAGCACTACAGCCTGGTCCGAGAGCTGCTGGAACGTTTCCGCGGACGCGAAGTGAGCACAACCGGGGACGGCTTCCTCGCTTCCTTCGACGGACCCGCTCGGGCGATTCGTTGCGGGCAGGCGCTGATCGAACGTCTGTCCGATTCGGGCATCTGTATTCGTGCGGGCATCCACACCGGGGAGTGCGAGGTCATTGGGGACGATCTGGCCGGCATCGCCGTTCACATCGGCGCCCGTATCGCGGCGCTTGGCAGGCCCCGAGAGCTGCTCGTCTCGAGCACGGTCAAGGATCTCGTCGTGGGCTCCGGGATCAGCTTCGAACACCACGGCGAGCATGCCTTGAAGGGTGTATCGGATCCGTGGCGGGTCTACTGTGTGCTCGGTGACGAAGACACCGACCGCGCCGCCAGGACACGGGTAGCCGACGACCGCAAAGTGACCGTAATCGATCGCGCGCTCCTGGCCGCGGCCAGGCGCAACCCAAGACTGGCGCACCCGTTTCTCAGACGCGGAGCGTGAGCGCCATCACGATCACACCTGCCGGGTAGATCGCCCTGGAGTTGAGATCGCTTGGGATGCTCTGGAGGGTGGCGTCATGCTACTGCGCGCCGAACAGGCGCGCCAGCAGCGCGGTCGAATCGACCAAGTCACTGAACACCACGATCGTCACCCCGCCCGGCGCCTGAATCTCAGGGTCACCTCGATGATGCTGGCCGGCGCACTACGACGTGCGGTCGACGATGACGGAGCCGTCGTGTTCGTCACCAGAGGCGGCGTGGCGATGGAGCTGCGAGCCGGCGAGAAGGCACGCGTAACGGGCGACGTAGATCTCGTCCTGCGCGGTGACCCCGAGTCCCTGCTAGCACACCTCGATGCCTCCCTCGCGGATGACTACGAAGAGTTCTCCTTCGAGCGCAGCGAGCCCCAACCGCTGGAATTGCGCCCACAGGTTCACAGGATCCGGGTGAAGGTCGCGTTTCGCACCAAGCCCTTCATGACGCTCATCGTTGAGGTGGCACCCGTCGAGGCCGGAGGGGATGAGATCGAAGAGATAGCCGCCCACGACCTAAGCACCATCGGCCTCGATGGCCCCGACATCATCCCGGTCCTCGCTGTCCGCTGGCAGATCGCCCAGAAGCTGCATGCCGTCACCGAGCCACCATTACGACCCGGCGGGGAGAACCCTCGCTACTGGGACCTCATCGATCTGCAACTCCTCCAAGCTCTAACCGGGGAGAACCTCGCGCCCGTCAAGGACGTCTGCCAGCGCATATTCGCCGTACGTGGCCAGCAATCCTGGCCACCACAGATCACGACCTACCCCGACTGGAGCGACCGCTACACCACTATGGCCAGCAGCCTCGACATGCCGGTCACCGACCTCAACGAAGCAGTCGAAGCCATCCACGAGCTCATTCACGCCATAGACACAAGCTGAAGACCCGTATCTTCTCGCGCTCATGTCGGCCCACCAGCTCCAAACCCAGAACAGATCACCAGCGTCGAGGAACCGGGTCAGATCACCAGCACCCCCCAAGATCAGCGCACCATGTCTCGAACTCTCCGCCATCTGCCTGGCCAAGCGGTGGTCTTCGATCAGGCTCGCAGCGCTCATTCGACGGCCCGGAAACGCTAGGATCGGGGGTCGCGGCGAGATAGCTCAGTCCGGTAGAGCACTCGACTGAAAATCGAGGTGTCGGCGGTTCGAGTCCGCCTCTCGCCACTCAAAAGCCCTGCAAATGAGCGCTATTTGTGGTCAGGGCACGCGCTTAAGCTCTCTTGACGAGGCTCGGCTGGTCGTGGCGCGGTGGGATCCCCAACACCGTCTCGGTTCGGCCCTGGACCTGCGTGTAGCCGGCGTCGCGGATGACAACGATTCGACCTCGGCCTTCAGGCGCTCCCAGGTGCGCTCGTCGGCGAGGCGTACCTCTCCCGGCCATGCCCTGCGCCGACCCCCGCCCGCGGGCGCGCTTGAGCGAGGACGGGTGTGTTCGGGTTCCCCTGCATCAGCTCGCCACGCTCAGAAGCTGAAACACAGCACCGTCCTTTGTCCGGCCTGCTGTACGTGGATCTCGTCCATCGCCGTGTCGAGCGTCGCGCGCTCAAAACGGCGCCGGGAGAATTCGACAAACGCGCAGCCGTCCACGCTGAAGTTCACCCGCCAGTCGCCAACGTCGCGTTGCCGTTCCTGCTCGATGTACTCGATCTCCCCGATGGCGGTTATCGGGGATACCGGCGGCCACGTTGTCTTCGGCGCGTCGGTCGAGACCAGCACCTGGCGGCCGCCGCTTCGCCCCGTCCCTGCTTGAAACGCTGACGCAAAACGTCAGCGAATACGACGACGATGACCCCGAGAAGGCCAAGACCGAAAAGGAACTTGGCTTCCTCACCGTGATTCACACGCAGGCGTGCAAGTTGGTGAGCGGATGAGCCCCGGCTGCAGTTCGATGGGCGCTCCGCTTGCTCGCCAGCGGGTAGGCTGCGCGCGGGATGGCCGCAATGGTCGAGGTGCTGGTGCTATTCCTCGGTCCCTACCGTGGTCGGCGGGGTCGCCTCTAGGCGCTTGAGGCAGGTCGAATTACATTCGCTCGACCGAGGGGAGGATTCCACGTCGCTATTTGGTTAGCCCGGCGATGAGGTTGATGGTCGTCGCGATAATGAGCGCGCCGAAGGCGTAGGAGAGCAGCGCGTGGCGCAGGGCCGTCCGGCGGATGTCCTTGGTCTTCAGATTGGTGTCTGAGACCTGGAAGGTCATTCCGATCGTCAAAGCGAGGTACGCGAAGTCGATGTAGCAGGGGGGTTCTTCCTCGTTGAAGTCGACACCGCCGGGTGTGCCTTCGTAGTAGAGCTTGGCGTAGCGCAGAATGAATACCGTGTGAACGACGCTCCACGCGAGGATGATGCTGGCGACGCCGAGGCCGATGAGGAGTCCCTTGGTCAGGCCGCTGCTGTGGCCGGCGCGCACGAGCACGAGGCCCACTGCGATGAGACTGGCAATGCTCGCGCTGAGCAGCAGGCTATCTGCCGCCGCGCGGCGCGGATTCTCCCGCGTGGCCTGCTTAGCGGTGCCTGCCGCATCCAGCGACCATAGGGAGCGCCACATCCAGATCACAAAGACGAGTGCCGCCATATCCCACCCGGAAAGGGGAATGAGCCACCAGGGCCCCAGGACCGCTACAACAAGTGCGCTGAGCGCACCCGCCGCCGCAGAAACGCCGACGCGCACCCCCACCGAAGGACCTTTCGGGCGAGGCGGATTCTCGACAGTAGAGGAGGGCGACAAAGCGCTCATCGGCATTGAATAGCACGAAGGCGCAGACAGGCTGCTCATGGCGCGATAAGCGCGTGGGCCGTAGCCACGGCACGAGCGGCTTCACCTGACTGTAGAGACGTCCGGCTTGTCCGTGACGATTTGACCGATGCTGTTTGGAGTGCTGGGGTCCGCTGCCCGTGAGGTTCGTGACGTTCTCCGCGCGGCGACGCCCACGCATCGTCGGCTGCGCGACCACCTTGTGACGATCGTCGTGGCGACTGTCGGTATTGACCTGTTCTGCGCGATCATGGCGTTCCTGCTCGAGCGCCACTCCCAGCAGACCGAGATCAAGACATTCGGCAGCGCCGCGTTCTGGACGACGACTCAGCTGCTGACCGTCTCCTCGCAGATCAAGAATCCGATCTCGGCCGGCGGACGGATCCTAGATGTCTTCATGGAGATCTGGGCGATCACGGTAGTCGCCGCACTGGCTGGCGCGTTCGGCAGCTTCCTTCAAAAGCGAGGCCAAGAGATCGACGAGGAGCACTGACGGGCGACGATCGGCCGATCACGCCGGGTAGCCCCGGCGTGATCCTTGCGTTCTCGGTTTACAGGCGGCGGCCGCGGCGGCGGTAGCGGAATCCACCGCCGGTAAGCAGCAGGATTACGATGATGATGAGGAGGATTGTGAGCATGGTCACCTCCCGAGTCTCAGTTGGGTTGGCTCGCGCATGTCTAGCTCTGAAGTGGGCGCTCGCGGCGGGTGCCGCCGATTAGCCGCGCGATCAGTACGCCCACGAACAGGTAGACGACCGCGGCGATGCCCCAGTTGACGGCGATAGCGTCGTTGGCGCTATGGAAGCTGAACATGCCATCGAACGGGCCGGCGAGCCAGCGTGCCCAGCTGTGGACTTCCGAGACGATGCTGTTGGCCGGATTGGCCTTGAGCACCACCAGCAGAATCCCCGCGACGATGATCGCCACGACGATGCTGACAACGAGTTGAACGACGCGAACGAGCAAATCCGCGCCTTGCCCGAGCGCTCCCACGCCGCCACCTTCACGCCTACCCTGCCGGCGCGACACTCTGACGGGTCGTCCATCCGGATCGACTTCCGAAGCGGAGCCTGCTGGCTTGGCTCTGAACATGAGAGGAACCTCCTGTTTGTCTTCCATCCCTTCCGGATGATGCCCGGCGGGTCGCGAACCCCGAAGGGGTGCACGCGGGCGGAGGTCAATCGAATCGGCTAGTCGCAGCGACGGCAAAAGCTCAACGGCAGCGACGGCTGGTCGGCTTGGTCAGCGACCGTCGAACAACAACTCTACTCGCTTGTGCGGATCATTGCGATCACCGGCCAGATTCAGCCGTCAACAAGCAGGCTGTCAAGGGGCCCGAGCAGCCCCATTGAGCGGCGTGAGACGCCGGGAAGCTCCAGCAGCCGATGAGTCAAGGGCTCGCCGTGCTGGCGGCGTTCGAACTGCTCTCCCGCAATCGGGCGCCACAGTTCGTCGATCACCCGGACCGTCTCGCCGGACACTTCCTCGACCGAGCGCTCCAGATGCTCGGCCCAGAGCCGCAGCCGCGTCTCGCGAGCAATGGTGCGATCGCACGTCACGACGTTCATCTCGGTGTCGTTGAAGAACGAGTGCTCGTTAAGGTTGGCCGACCCAACCGTCAGCCAGGCGTCGTCGACGATCCCGATCTTGGCGTGAACGTACAGCGGGCCATCGAGCCCCCCGCTGCGGGCTGAGATCGTCGTAGCAAGAAAACGAGCGGCACCATCGTCGGCGCCAGCCAGGACTCCCAGCTGGCCACGGGTCGTGTCCGCGCCATTGTTCGGCTTTGCGGGCAGCAACACGACCACGCGAAAGTCCTCACTCGGCGGCTCGCGAAGCTTATTGGCGAGGATCTCGACCACTTGTGCCGACCAAAGAAACTGGCTCTCTAGATAGACGAACTTGCGAGCCGACCGCAGCGCCCGCGTGTATGCCTCCAAGATGCGAAAGTCACCACCGGGCAAGAAGTCATAGATCTTCTCGGGGACGGTCCGCACCACCTGTAGCTCCACCTCGCCAGCAGGGACTGGCGACGGCGTCTCCTGCACCTGCTCGCCGGTCACTTCGCGCCAACGAGCCGCGAAGTGCGCTGCGACATCGGCGACCGCCGAGCCTCGCACCCGGCTGGAGGCATCGTGCCATCCCAGACGGCCGCGCATCAAATGATCACTGCTGTCAAAACGATCGCCGCCGAGAGAGGTCAGGTCGATACCGCCAACGAACGCGACCTCGCCGTCCACGATCACCAGCTTCTCGTGGTGACAATGCATCGGCCGCTCGTGGAAATCAAGCGCGCACCGCACGCGCGTGCCGCGGGTGAGCTCCTCACGCACGCGGCGCACGGCCGCACGAGCCGGCGTAAAGACCGGCAGCGGCGCTCCCCCCCACAGCAGCACCCTAACCTCGACTCGCTCAGCCAGATCACCAAGCAGATCGCGCAGCCGAGACGCCCGATCGTCGCGCGTCAACCCGAAATCAGGCGTAACGTGCCAGCCCGCGATATGCACATGTGAGCGAGCACCGGCGAGCGCCTCGGTGATGCGCGGCAGCGCCTCCCCACCATCAACCAACACCTCGAGCGTGCTTCCCGTGCGTGGCGGTGGATCGCCGGCAGCCCACAACGACGAGCCACGCGGGGGATCCAACTGATCAATCCGGCTAACCCGCCGCAACCGGCGACGATGATGCCCACCGATCGCGGCCTCGATCCCCCGACCTGCCCACCCATCCACGCGCTCAACCAAACCTCTCGCCACCCATAGAGCCTACCCGCAGCCCCCACCAGCGCGTCACGGCGCGCCGGGCGGCGAGGAGGCGGTTCCGCCGCCCGCGGGGGCTGGCGAGGGGAACGTCACGAAGGCCTGGCGTGCGAACGTGGCCAGGCTCGAGGCCATCACTCCCCCGCTAGAGACGGTGAACAGCTGCTGGCCGATCACGAGCGAGCGATCGATCTGCGGGCTTGCGCCATTGACCGGGTCGTGGGCGATCTGCCCGACCTCTGTGATGCCGGAGCGATCGACGCGAAAGTCGATCGCTCCCACAAACCCGACGGTGGGTTCCCCCGTTGACGCCTGGCCGCCGCTGGAGCCGGCCGCGGGCAGCGGCTGCGGCGTGGGTGGCACGGAGACGGGGGTCGTTGAGTAGATCGAGACGGGCAGCACTGCGAGCGCGGTGGGGGGCCAGAACAGGAACGCGTGATGGTCGTACTGCACCAGCGATGAGGAGCCGCTGCCGAGAGTCGCGCGTGCCTGCAGCCGCGGCGCGGCGGGGTTTGAGACGTCGAAAAGCTCGAGCTGCGTGCCGGACGGCTCGTTTTCGGGTCCGACTTCCTGCCCGATTCCGAGTAGGAGTCCTTCAGCGACAGGATGCAGGTAGGCCGAGTACCCCTTGAGCTCCAGCTGCCCGGCGACGCTTGGCGATGTGGGCGAGCTCAGGTCGATCGTGTAGAGCGGATCGACGCGCCTGAACGTGACCACGTAGCCGGCGTCGCCGATGAAGCGCACGGAGTAGATCTGCTCACCGGCACCCAGGCCCGAGACCTGTCCGACCGCTGTCAGCACGCCGCCGTGATCGGCGAGCACCGTCACGTAGCTCTGGCTGGGCGGCGGCTGGGTCGCGTTCCACCAGATCGGGCGGCTCGTGCTCGCCACACGCAGGTAGCCGTGGTACTCGGACAGCGAGAACTGGTTGAGCAGGTAGCCGGGCACCTCCCCGGAGGCGATCAGCGTGGTGTGTTCGGGGTTGGTGGCGTCGAACTGATCGATCACGGTTTCGGGGGAGCTCGGCACGTTGCTCGCCGGCGTCAGCGGGTTGATCCACCTCTGTGTCGCCACGTACAGACTGCTGGCGGACCCGTAGACGACCTGTGCGTCGGCCATCAGCGCGGTGCTATCGGTCGCGTACAGCCCGCGGTCGAGGTCGATCGTGAGAATCGACAGCATGCCCACGCCCGAGAACTGCGCGGGCCGGCGCACAGCCGAGCACGCTGCAACCGAGTGTGTGTAGTGGTGGCCCGTGATGAAACTGTGGAAGCGCCGAGCGGGGACCCACCCCGACGCGTGTGCGCGCAACGCCGGGCTCGCGATCGCGCGGGGCGCCGAGGAGAACACCAGCCGTGCGGTCGCGCCGTTCTGGCGGGCGTCCACGAACGTGCCTTCTACGGTCATCGTGCGCGCCACCTTCATGGCGCCAGGATCATGGGCGTCGACTTCGGTGATCGTGGTGGTGGCGGCGTAGTAGTAGGGAGAGGGCGCGATCGACTGGACGGACGGGACGGACGATGTCGAAGGAGCGAGCGCGGCGGAGGCGACGCTGGAGAGCGCAGACGATCGGCGGCCGGTAGTGGTCGGCAGCGCGGGCACCGCGCTGCCGCGGATCGGCGGCGCCTGGCTGCCGGAGATCACCAGCAGGCGACTGCCGCGCAACAGCAACTGTGCCCCGTAACCGGTGCTTCCGAGCGGAAGTGAGCCGGCCAGGCGCGGAGCCGGGCCGGCAGCGAGGACCGCGTACAGCGTGCCTCCCTCGACCGCGAAGATGGTGGACCCGTCGGTCTTGACGATGTCCGGCTCTTCGATGCCCGGCTCCTGGTTGTTGGTCGTGGAGAAGGAGGTTCCGCTGACGGTGGTGCCCGCGTTTTCGACGGGCGCCGCCGACGTCTGAGGGCTCGCGCTGCCCGATCGGGACGGCACCGGGATTGACGGTTCGGACAGCGGTCGCGGCGAGGTCTCGGGCACGCCGTGGGTGACTGCGAAATGGGTCCGCTCGTAGCCCACCAGGCGCGCGCACGAAGCAAAGACGCGCGGACGCACATGGACGGCGTGCCGGAATGCGAGCGCAGGCGCCGGAACAGCACCGAGCGCCAAGATGACGGCGAGAATTGACGTCCGTCTCCGCTGCATTTCACTCACAACATTACCCGCGCGCGCGTGAGCCCTCTCGAGCGCATCAGCCGTCAGCGATCAAGATCCAACCACAGCAGCCAGACCGCCGCGCGGTCATCGACGCGACGAACCGACGCAACAGACCCGCACTGCCGGTTTCGCGGACAACCGAGCGTCCGAGCGAGCATTGCGCTCACGCTCGCCCTGGACGACTTCGGGCGCATCGAGGGAAGGCCAGCCCACGCCCGCTTGCGCCCGAGCGAAGCAGAAGCAAACGCCTGAACTTGGACCAGACCCCGTCATCGTCCGGAGCAGTGGCGAGCTGTGCGCCTTCTGAGACGCTCGCATCCTGCGCGAAGGCAAGAGCCGCCAAAGTTAGTTCGGCCTCAACTCGGTCGGGAAGGATCTTCTCCAGATGGAGTCCCACGGTCGAAAGCCATAGCCGAAAGATAGGAGGTCTCCATGCGTAGATTCACGCTTGTGACCGTCGTGACCGTAACCCTCGCGACGGTGCCGGCCGGAGCGCTCGCAGCACGTAACCCGAGCGGCACCGGCCCGCCCAGTCAGTCGTGTCAGGAAATCGAGGCGGCGGGCGGTAAGACGCCAGGGCACGCCGCGAACTCTCCCGGGTCGCCGTTCAATGAGCCAGGGATCAACAGCGAAAGCGGTGGTACCGGAGGCCAGCACTACAGCGAAAAGTCGCAATATGACGTAGCTTGCTACCAGGTCTCGCCCCACTGAGAACTCTCGGCAGCGAGGATCAAGTGAGAGCGGGTCGTGGGCGGACGCTCACGACCCGCTCGACATGGAGAGAGACACCATCCTGGGACCGGGCGAGGGCGAACGGCAAGGTCAGGCGGTTCGTCGTCTACTGGGATCCGGAGCGCGGCTCGGAGCCGGCACCGGCCGACCGGGCCGGACCGAGGCGCTATAGAGGGCTCCTTTAGCGCGGAATCCGCAGCTTCGGGAATTCGATGACCAGACTCGACAACCCCCAGGCGTGGCAGGGACCGTATTGGGCCGCTTCTGGCCCGTACTGGAAGTCCGTGCAGATACATGCCCAACGCGACGCCGCCGCTTCGAGCCAGGAGCAAGCGCGCGCAAGGCGCGATAGCAGACGGCTGCGCCGGACGAGGCTCAGTCGTCCACGCCCACGCCGAACGCGTGCCTGCCTTCGCGGAAGAGCGAGCGCGTCTGGCAACCGGATACGTGCGCGAACTTTGCGACGAGACCACTAGTTCGACTCGCGCGCGTGCAAGCTGCGGTGAAGGGCCCGGTGCTCGCGGCCGGCGGCATCGTTGATCAGCCAGGTGTGTGCGAGGCGCTTGATGCTGGGGCGGTCGCTGCGGTCATGGGCACGCGCTTCCTGCTCAGCGAGGAGAGCCGCGCGCACCCCGATTACAAGCTGCGCTGCCTACAGGCCGACCGCACGGTTCTCACCGAGCTGTTCGGGCTCGGGTGGGCCGAAGCGCCGCATCGGGTGGTCCCGAACGCTGCGACCGCCGCTGGCTCGGCGATCACGACCCGCGCGGGCCTGGCTGGATCAGGCGCATCAACCGGCTCGCCTCGCCTCTCGTGCTGCGCGTCCCGGAAGGGCTCCAGGATCGTGCGCTTGCGATCCAGCGCCCATCGCTCCCCTTCCTCGGCCCGCCGATGGCTCTGGACGATGGCCCGGCCAGCCTCGTGGACTCGGGGCCGCTCTACGCGGGCGCGAACGTGACCCGAATATCCGACACCCGCCCAGCCGCGCAAATAGTCAGCGACCTGACCCCGTAGCGCCACAAGCCCGCATGGCCGCCCTTGGGGTTTGTGCCGCCGACCCCCGCATCGCGGCACAAACCCACCGGAATCCGCACGTATCCGCAGGTATCTCGGTGGACCGCATGGCCGGCGGCGACTGATGACGGCGTCCCAAAACTGCCCGCAAACGGCCACTTTTTTGCTACGCTCAGCCGAGCGGGTCAGGGCTGGCTGCCCCCACCACTGAAAATCGAGGTGTCGGCGGTTCAAGTCCGCCTCTCGCCATCCTACGGCTGCGACGCGGCAGGCTCCCACCAGCAGGCCGACGACAAATACGGGGGGCGGCGACCGAAGCCCCGATTTCGCTAGACGCTCGCTTGCGCCGGGCGAAGCGGGGCCGCTTGCGCCCTGCTGTTCACGCTTGAGATTCGTCCATTGCGACAGCGTTGGGCGCGGTCATCGAGACGCCTACTCTCGCCGATGCGAGCGTTCTGGCAGCCGGGTTCGGCGCGCCTCAGTGACGACCTACGAGCGTGCGGGTCGCGCGAACATTTCTCCAACAGGAGGTAGGTGGGGCAGGCGGGCAAACTACCGTATCGGGATAGATTGGTTAGACTGGATCGTCTTGTCCTAGTAACTGGAGTTTGCTTTGCTCGTTCTCGGCTACGCAAGAGCCACCAACATGAAAGCGGCCTCGATCACAGTGCCGCCGTTCCACACTGGCCACCTGGGGTTCGTCCCCGGCACGCCGGTCCGGATCGGCCTGGTCAACGAGTCGCCAGATGGGCCGCACCGCGAGGTCGTCGTGACGCCGTTCAAGAAGGATCCGCGTGATCTCGCCGTGGTCACCGTGGCGATGAGAGACCAGGCGGGCGTAGTGGCGCGGCTTGTCGGAGCAGTCGCCGCGCTTGGCCTCAACATCGAGGTGCTGGAGAGCTCGTCGATCAAGCTACTCGACAACCATTCGGTGACGCTGCTCGTTGACCTCTCCGGAGCGTCGGGCAGCGTGTCGCCGGGCGACCTGACGCCGACGGCGGCGCGGCGCCTGTATCAGGGATACGACTCAGTGTTCCCGGTCGGGGACCTTGCGTGCATGTGCCTGTTCGAGTCGATCGTGGCGCACTGCGCCGACATCATCGAGTGGAGAGTGATCGCCGGCGAGCTGTTTCCCGACATCGAGATCCGCAGCTATCCCGACGATCGTACGCTCCGCGATTTCGTCGTGCAGCCGCTTGTGGCTGACGAGGACAGAGCGCTGCACGCGCGTATCGACTTGCCAAACGAGATCACCAACGGCCTCCGGGCCGTCGTGTCCGCGGACGGTCAGCTCGAGTACCTGCTGGTGTCCGACACCACGACCCGAGCGCTGCATGCCTTCTTCATGCATCCTGAACTCGCCAGGCGTGTCTTCCACGTAGGCTTCTTTCACGACGATGTTCCCGGAGCATTGGCGACGATTCTCGCCCTGCTGCGCGAGGCGCAGTTCAACATCCTCACGAGCCTCGTGCGTAAGCAGCAAAAGGGACGGAGCGTGTGGGAGGCGGTGCTCCAGTACCAGGGGGAGACGGAGGTCCCTGGCGGTGACTCGAGGCACGCCCACGACCCGGTCACGCAGGCGGACATCGATTGGATCTGCGAGCGCATCGTCGCCGCGCATAAGCGTACGAGGGGGGAGGCAGTCGACTGTGCGATCGACGTCGCGCCGCCGAAGTACCCCCTGCGCCCCAAGGGCACTCCCGCAGCGAACAAGGTCTCGCTCAGTACGCTGCTCGGGCCATCCACCGAGGGGCCAGGGGCGGTGCCGCACTACGAGCCGGCGAAGCTGCTGCGCAGACAGCTCAAGGCACTCGGCACGGCCCAGGACCTCGATGACAGCGAGGCCGCCAGGCGGCTGGTGCGGCTGATCCAGAAGCGGCATTTGGAGCATGGCCGGCCAGGCGTGTTCCTATCCTACCCTTACAGCGCGGACGAGCACGGGGAAATGACCTGGAAGCGTATGGACGGCCCGTGGCGGATGGACCGTTACCAGAAGCCCGACGGAGAGGTGATCCTTGAGCAGGTCATCGCCAAGATCGAGGATTGCGACTACTTCATCGGCATCTGGCACCACGAGGGATCGCCCGGCAAGGGGCGCACAAAGCGCATCTCACCGTGGATGCTGTTCGAGTACGGAGTCGCCCATGCCGCCGGAAAGCCGGCGATCGTCGTCCACTCGGATAGGCTGCACAAGGACATCTGGCAGCGCATAAGCCCGGGCGTCGCGAACCCGGAGTACTCTGACGTCAGCTTCGGCGACACGCTTGACCTGATCGTAGACTACTGCGAACGGCACTTCGTCTGACAGTATTTGCTTCAGGGCCGGTGACAAGAGGGTACCTTGTATGTACCCATCGCTACGCCAATGCAGAGCGAAACTGCGTGCGCCCCTGCTTCCCCTTCCGCGTGGATGCGAGCGTCCCAAAGCCAGGCTCGGCCTGCTCGCTCAGGACGAGGCTCGGGCGCATCCGCCGATGCCTGCTGGGCTGTTGCAATGGGTGCGTAAGCGAGCGAGCGCTGTCCTGTTCTCTGCGTCCTGGCTCTGGGCGAGCATCGAGTCTGAAGCGTTGCGCGATTAGTCTCGGTTTCATCGTCGTCTGCCTTGTCCGAAGTTCATGGCTGGTGGGGCTACTTGGGCGAAGTCGTGGGCTGGTGCGGTTGGCGGTTCGGAGGGTTTGCGTAGGTCTCGCACGGTTGCGTCGGCTCTCTCGTTTGGTTGTGGTAGGGCGATTATCGATGAGGCGAGGAGGTTGATGGCTCCGCCACCGTGGGCGTGGCGCTCCAATTGTCCTTTGACGAGTACGAGTGGTTGTGTGCGGACTGTCGCCCGGTTTGCCTCATATAGCTGGGAGGGTACGATCACGTTCAGGGTGCCGTGCTCGTCCTCGAGCAGTAGGAATGTGATGCCGTTGGCGGTGCTGGGTCGTTGGCGGGCGATCACGAGTCCGCCGACGGTTATGTGAGTGCCGTGGTCGATCGTGGCGAGCTCGGCGGTGGAGTGGGCGTCGCGTGCGGTGAGCGATGGGCGGAGTAGCTCGATCGGGTGGCGGTCGATCGAGATGCCGGTGGCGGTGTAGTCGGCGATCAGTGTCTCCCATTCGCCGAGCGCCGGCAACTGTGGCGCGTCGGGTAGTGGCAGGTCGAGTGCGAGCTGCTGCCCTGTCTTGGTGTGGACGGCGGGTGTGGCGATCCCGAGCTGCCACAGGGCGGTGCGGCGGGCATAGCGATCCTCGCCGGCGAGGGTGTCGCAGGCGCCTGACCATGCCAGCCGGCTCAGTGTGGTGTGGTTGACACCGGCGCGGGCGGCGAGGTCTTCCAGGCTGCGAAATGGGCCTGCCTCGGTGCGGGAGCGGATGAGCCGGGCTATGTCCTCGGTGTGGACGCCCTTGATGTAGGTGAGGCCGATCCTGATCGCTCCGTCGTGGGTCACAGAGCACTCTGCGTCGCTGTGGTTGATCTCTGGCGCCAGGATGGTGAGACCTCGGCGTTGTGCCTCGTGGATCAGCGAGTCGGGTGGGTAGAACCCCATCGGCTGCTCGTTCAGCAGGGAGCACAGGAACTCCTCGGCGTAGTGGACTCGCAGCCACGTCGATTGATAGGCGAGCAGGCCGAACGCGGCGCCGTGGGACTTGGGGAACCCGAACCCAGCGAAACCGGCGACCATGCTCCACACCAGCTCGATCGTCTCCTCGGTGGCGTCAGGGTGCGTACGGCGGGCGGACTCGATGAACTGCTGGCGGTGGCTGTTCATCGCATCCTGGGAGCGTTTGCGGCTCATCGCGCGGCGCAATCCCTCCGCCTCACCGGCGGTGAACCCGGCGAACGCGCGGGCGACTTCGATCACCTGGTCCTGGAAGATGATCGTGCCCAGCGTATCTTTCAGCGGCTCCTGGAGCGACGGGTGCAGGTAGGGGATCGGATGGTCAGGGTCTCGCAGCAACGCTTGGCGGCGTTCGATGTACGGGTTGACGGCGCCGCCGACGATCGGTCCGGGACGCACGAGCGCGACCTGCACCGTCAGGTCTTGCAAGCTGGCTGGGCGGGTGCGTCGTAGCGAGCCCATCTGCGCGCGACTCTCGATCTGAAACACCCCGGTCGTGTCCGCCTCCTGGATCATGGTGAACGTCGCGGGGTCGTCGAACGGGATGCGTGAGAGGTCGATCCGTTCACTGTGGGTGCGCGCTATCAGCTCTACGCAGCGCTCGACCGCGGAGAGCATCCCGAGGCCGAGCAGGTCGATCTTCAGGAACCCCGCGTCTGCGCAGGAGTCCTTGTCCCACTGCACCATCTGGCGGTGTTCCATTGCTGCGGGGACGATCGGCAGCAGTCGATCAATGGTTGGGTGGAGATCACCATTCCGCCTGGGTGTTGGGAGAGATACCTGGGTAGGCCGTGCGCCTCATCGGCGAGGCGCGCGAGCCACGCCCAGCGCCCCCGCCAGTCGTTCCGGGCCGAGCGCTGTCGCGATGTCCTCGGTCACGGTGCCGTCTCCGCCCCATCCCTCCGATCCACGGGCGACACGCTCGATCTCGCCCGCCGGGCAGACCGAGGGCCTTGCCGAGGTCTCGGATCGCACCACGCGCCTTATAGGTGGGGAACGTCGCGACGAGTGCCGCCCGGTCGGCTCCGTAGTGCTTGGGGATGCGAGCGATCAGCTCGGCGCGGATGTCGCGGGGAAAGTCGATGTCGATGTCGGGCAGCCCGATGACGTCTTCGTGCAGGAACCGGCCGATCGCTAGCTCGTTCTCGATCGGGTCGATGTGCGAGAGGCCGGTGAGGTAGCAGACGATCGAGGAGACCGAGGAGCCGCGTCCGCGGCCGGGTGGCAGGAGCGCCCTGGCGGTATCGGCGCCTCGGACCTCGCAAGCGACGTCTCTCGCCAAGCTCGAGGATTTCGTGGTGCAGGAGGAAGAACCCGGAGAGGCCCAGAGAGTCGATGATCCGCAGCTCCTCTTCCAACCGACCGGCGGCCTCGCCGACGCGAATAGTCGAGGCGGGTAGCGCTCATCGAACCGCGCGTGGCAGACCTCGGCCAGCTCGCGTGTCGCGTCAGTCGACTCCAATCGTGGGTAGCGGTAGCCCAGGTCACCGGTCAGCTGGAATCGCAGCGTTTCGGCGAGCCTGACGGTCTCTGCGACCGCCTCAGGATAATCGTTCAAGCGGGCGGCCATCGCCTCCGGACGCGCGAGGACATGGCAGTGGTTCGCGCGGCGCTCGGCCTCGGAGGCGTCCAGCGACATTCCGTTGCGCGTGGCCACGAAGGCGTCCTGCAGAAGTGAGCGCATGGGGGTGTGCGCGTGAACATTCCCGGTCGCGACCGTGGGCACGTCGAGGCGCCGGGCGAGGCGCTCAAGCTCCCGGTTGCGCCGCCGGTCACCGCGCGCATATGACCGTTGAAGCTCGATCCGCAACGAGTCGGTGCCGAAGGCGTCGAGCAGTCGCCTGGCGGTCGGCTCTCAGAGATCCCGTGAGCGATCACAGACCGTTCGGCGCATCCAGTGAGGCAGACCAGCCCATCAGCGTGCTCGAGCACCTGCTCCAGCGGGACGCTCGGCTCGCCCGCGCGCCTGTCGGGAGAGTCGCGGGTGTGCGCGTGGGAGAGCGTGAGCAGGCGGCAGAGGTTCCGCCAGCCGTGCCCGTCACGGACGAGCAGTGTCAGATGCCGAAGTTGGCCGCCGTCACTAGCAGCCTCGACTGTGACCTCTGCGCCGTAGATCGCGCGGACACGGGGACTCCCGGGCGGCCATCGCGAGCTCCATCGCGCCGCGAGCGAGTCGTGATCTGTGAGCGCGATCGCCGTGTACCCGAGCTCAGCGGCACGGGCGATCAACTCCTCAGGCAACGAGGCGCCGTCCAGGAACGAGTAGGCGGAGTGAGCATGCAGCTCGACGTAGGGCGGCGTGCCGGACATTTCGCTAAGCGGCCTGGGCGTACCACCCGCCGGCGCTCATGTCGTGGAAGACCACATGGTTTCGGCCCGTGACGGTCACGAGCTCCCAGTAGCGGCGACGAACGGGTTCTCAGTCCACCACCAACCCTCGACCAGCCAGTCTCCAACCGCTCTCCACCCGTTCCCCGTCCACCTCGATCGGCTCCCCATCGTTGATGCGCACGCCGACAGGACGGGGCGCGTTCGCCATCGCGGGGCGGGACGCGCGCCTACTTATCGGTGAGCGGGCGCTCACGGCTGCCACGGGGCGTACCCGAACCTTCGCTCGGGCACCCGTGATCGTGGGTCCAGTGGCATCACTCGGAGCGCCCCATACGGTCCCGCTACCGTGCGCACCTGCCGGACAGCCTCCTGCAGTCGCCTTGAGCGCTCGGTGCGCTCACCATCGAGCAGCGTGCCCTGATCGCCCGTGGCAGCTCCGAACTGCTCGACCGTCAGATGCAGCGTCTCGACTGGAGCCGGTATCAACGCGAGGCGCAGCGACAACGCTAGGTGTATCCTGCGCCGATCGGAGGTCGCTTGGCGGAACACGACGCGCTCAGACCAGGCACCTCGCTCGACCATGCGGCGGCCAGCGTGACCGCGCGGATCGTCCGTCCGCGCCGCTCGGGCCGCGCGAGCAGCCGGTCGATCAGTATCACCAGGGTACGTTCGAGTGCCTGCCCGGAGTTCGACTCGCCGAGCCGCATCGACTCCTGCAGGCGATCCTCGACCTTGCGGGGACGCAACGACTTATCGTGCCCGAGCGCGAGCCGCCGCGCGATCGTCCCCGGATGACCAAACCTGTCAGCCACCGCAGCAGCACCAAGACCGACGAGATCCCCGAGCGTACCGACCCCCATCCGTTCCAAGTGCGCCACAAGCGGGGCGGTCTGCTCACGGTAGGCGAGGAGGCTCACTGGCTGGGTGGCGAGATACCGGCGTGCCACCTTCTCCTCGATCACGCGGGCGCGTCGCGTGCGGGACTCCAGCGCCGCCGCCAGCGAGCAGAACCGTGCCGGTCCAACACCGATCCTGGCTGGCCGCTCGAGCGCCTCGCGAGCCGCGGCGATCACCCCATGGATGTCTCCATGCAGAGCACCGAGCCCATTGGCGTCGAAGAACGCGACACCAGGACGAGCCAGCTCGACTCGCGCACCTATACCTTCAAGCGCACACGCGGTCGCCTCCCAAGTCTGCGCGACCGCCAGCGGATCGCCAGGCACAAGGACGAGCCTCGGGCAGAGTGTCAGCGCCTCCCCGAGACCCATCCCAGCGCGTACGCCCTGCGCCTGCGCAGTCCCCGACACTTCCCCTAGGACTTGCGTGCCGGCGCCCGGCGGGACGATCGCCAACGGTCGACCCGCCAACGCCCCCGGACCACCAGCTGCGACTACCAGAGCGAATCGCGGTAGATGCACGCACACGACCACGCTGCCGGCAGCAGCCCTCACCGGTCCAACCTCCGCGCGGCGCACAACGCTACAAGCTGCCCTGCCGCCAAACCCGACTGGGCGGTCATCGTGTCGAACGCTTGGACGATCAGCCCGTAATCCCGGCGCTCCTGCCCGACGGCCTCAGCGGCGAACCGCCTGATCCACTGCACCGACACAGGCTCAAGACTCCCCGGGTCCTGCTCAGCGATCAGACGGCACACCTCCGCCGCGTCGGGCAACCCCATCGTGATCCGCCCAGCGCACCGCCGGATGGAAACGAGGTTGCCAGCCCGCAGCATCGCCTGAAACTGCGCGTAAGGAACATGAGACGACCCAAAACCTTGCATCGAACATATGTTCGCACCTCAGTCAAGAGGAGCCGCCGACACAGATCTCCTACCACAGTCCACTGGACCCAATCCAGCCGCCTGGAATGGACGAACAGCGCTAACCCGCTCAGAGGCCTCTGAGCTCGCCGGCTAGGCCGGCGACGATCCAGATGAGCGTCCCCGCACCGAGGAGACGACGGAACCAGTTGACCCCGCTCACCACCTCCTCCCACGCCCACACGACGAGGCCGAGCACGAAGACCGCGCGACCGACCTCGTGTGCAGTACCACCCGACGCGGCCGCGAGCCCCCACCCCCCGAACGCGAGCAGCAGCGGCGGATTCGGAAACTGCGCAATCGGGAAGCGTCGCGGCCAACCCACTTGGCCACGACGCCAAAGCTCGGCGGTGGTCACTACGCTCATGCTCGCATGCCAAAGCCGACAGCGGGTTGAGAGCGCTTTGCATTTGTGGAAGAGCAGCACTCTCGGTAGGCCCGGCATCTGTTATCGCCTCGGACGAGGACGAAGTCTGGTGCGCGGTGAGGCGCGCGCTTCCGACTCGTCCGACGCAAGCGGGCGTATGCTGGCCCTCGGTTGCGCGCTCGAAAGTCGTCCGCAACGGGCGTCTCGAGCGTGGGTTCTGAGACGCTTGCTTCTTGCGCAAAGCGGCAACCAGGAGGCCTGTCGGACACCGCCGACGCCCGCGTCAGGCGCCAGTCGCTGACTCGGTCTCTACCAGCGCTGCCGCGCGCGGCTCGAAGGCGCCGTAGCCGTGCTCGCGCGAGAAGCTCGAAGAGCGCGCGTGGCGTGCTCCCGTGCGCCGTCGGTGTCGCCACGCTCGGCGAGTGCTTCGGCCCAGCCGAGGTGACCGCGAGCTGTCCACAGCGGCATGTCGTTGGCTTCGTGAAACTCGCATGCGAACTGCAAGTGCTCATCGGACTGCCCATGCTCAGCGAGGACCGACGCGAGCAGACCCAGATACAGTCGCGTATGTCCAGCGCCGAATAGTGTGTTCCAGTCGACTTGGTCAGCCCACGGCTGGATGAGGTCATAGAGGATCGCGGCGACCTCGCGGTCGCCTGTCTGAGCCGCCGCGTCGGCGTAGAGCACGAGCGCGGTCAGCTCATCTGGTGCGGGCCGGACGTCCGCGAAGCGGTCGCTCGCCGCCCGCGTGAGGATCGTCGCGGCGTCCTCGCGACGGTCAAGCCAGCACAGGGTGGAGGCTAGGAGCGCGCGCAAGGCAGGGATGGCCGGATTGGCCTCCACGCTCTGCTCGTGCATGGCGATGATCTCCTCGCCGCGCCCTTGGAAGACGCGCAGATAGAACATCTGTATCCCATAGAAGAGGAGAGCGTCGGGCTGCCCCGCCTCCTGTCCGGTCTGAAACGCTCGCTCAACGAGGCGCTCGCCGGCAATCAGGTCGCCTCGCATCAACGCGAGCGCCGAGGTCGCCCACTCGATCTGCCAGAGGAGAGTGGGCCGCCCTAGCTCTGCTGCGATCCGCTGCAGACGCTTGAGCGCCGCTCGAGCGCGTGTGAGCTCCCCTTGTTCGATACAGACCAGAAGCTCGCGGTTGGCTGCCTCAGCACGAAGTGCAGGATCGTCCAGCTCGTCCGCGGCCCTGACCAGCTCATCTGTGAGGGTAGCTCGCAGCTTGAGCGTCTGCGCGGCCTCGAGCGCGACGGACGCGCTCACCAGCACCCCGGCCAGCGCCCGCTTGTCTCCAGCACCACGCGCGAGCTCTATCGCTTCTTCTGCGAGCGCCCTGCGGCGTGCGAAGTCGGAGTCCCATTGCAGCTCCTGCGCCTGCAGTGCGAACAAGCGGGCGCGTCGGGCGGGATTCGGCGGATCGTCAAGCTCGATCGCGCGCTCAATGGCGGTGATCCGCTCGTCGTCGATTGCGCCAGTTGCGCTGGTGAAGCCTCGGTTGTTGGCCAATGAGGCCCGAGCCGCGAGTTCACCGTCTTGCAACTGCGAGGCGATGTGCGATGCCTCCAGAAGGGTCTCGCGGAATGCCGCGACGCCCGTCTGAAGTTGCGCCTCGCCGATCCCGATCAGCGCCTCGCAGCGCTTCCGGCTGTTTTTGTCGCCGGTGAGTTCGATTGCGTCCGTAAAGAGCCGCACTGCCTCGGCCGGGGCGAGGTTGCCAAGCGCTTGCTGCCCGGCCCTCATCGCGTAGTCGGCCGCCTTCGCCTTTTCGGGCGACACGGCTGCCAAACGCCAGTGCAGCGCGAGCTCCGCCAGGTGCGCATCCGGATCTTGTCCATAGAGCTCCTCCAGCACTTCGGCAACGCGATGGTGCATGCGCGCGCGGCGCGTGGCGCTGAGCCCGTCGTAGAGGGTCTGGTTTATGAGCGCGTGGACGAAGCGGAAGCGCCCAACCTGCTCGGATGACTCGGCCAGCACCGAGGCCGCCATCGCACCCTCGACCCAGTCCAGTAGCTCCACCTCCTCGACCGCAAGCGCTACGGAGAGCAGCCGCAGGTCGAACTCACGGCCGATTACCGCAGCGAGCCGCAGCGCTTCCAGCGACTCGCCGCCGAGGCGCTCGACGCGGCGCTCGATCACCTCGCGCACGCTCTCGGGCAGCGCGATCCCGGCGGAGTCATCGATGCTCCAACGTCCGGTGGCCTCATCGAACACGAGCGCACCGGACTCAGACAGCCCCCGCAAGATCTCCCCCACGAAGAACGGGTTACCGCCGGTCTCGGCCGCGATCTGGCCGGCGAGTTCGATGCTCTCCTGCTCGAGCTCATGCCCTGCGGTCTCGGCCATGATCTCGGCCACCTCGTCGGTGCCGAGGCCGTGCAGGGAAATACGCTGCACTCCCTGCAGGCGGGGCAGGTCGGCGAGGGTGGCGGTGAGCGGGTGATCCTTTGATAGCTCGGAGTCACGGAAGGTGGCGATCACCTGCATCGAGCCCTGCTCATTGGCGCGCAGCACGTGCTTGAGCAGTGCCAGCGACTGCGCGTCTGCCCAGTGGAGATCGTCGAGCACCACACACAGTGGCACTGCCTCTGCGGTCTCGGCCAACAGGCCGGCGACGGCGTTGAACAGCAGATAGCGCTCGGTCTCGGGGTCAGAGCTCTGGGGGGCCGGCAGATCGGGGATTCGCCGGCCCAGGTTTCGTGCCAGGCGGGAGAGCTCCCCCGCGTGGCGCTCGACATGGCGCTTGAGCAAATCCTGCGGAGCGTGCTCGACCAGGTGTGAGCAGATCCCGATCCACGGCTCATAGGGGACCGCGAGCTCCTCCGTGCACGCGCCCCACGCAACGGCGAAGCCGCTGCTGTGGGCGTCGCGGGCGGCGTAGCTTGCAAGGCGAGTCTTGCCGATCCCGGGCTCGCCCGAAAGCAAGACCACCTGGCGGGCTCCGTCGCGCGCCAGCGTCACCGCTTCCTCGAGCGTGGCGCGCTCCTCGGCGCGGCCGACGTAGGAGACGACCGGCACCGAGCGAAGCAGTGCGGGCAAGGGCCAGCGGCTCGACGCCTCGGTCTGCTCCCCAAGCGGTGCCCAGGAGACAGAGAAGGCTTGCACGGGCTCCTCGAAGCCCTTCAGCTCAAGCTCGCCGATGCTCGAGAACTCGATGCCGTCGCAGCGCCCGGCCAGCAGCTTCACGGTTGCCGAGATGAGGATGCCGTCGCTTGGCGCCTGCGCGCACAGCCGCGCCGCCTCGATCGTGGGTACGCCGAAGTAGTCCCCGTCCTTGACGGTCGACTCACCGGCGCCCAGGCCGATCCGGAGGTGCATTGCCTGCTCGGCATCGCGGTAGCGGCGCTCGAATAGCTGGTGCATCGCCACCGCACAGCGCACGGCTTCAGAGGCCGAGGGGAAGGCGACCATCAGGCCATCGCCGGTGTTCTTTACCTCCTTGCCTCGCGACGAAGCGATGGTGTCGCGCAGCAGGCCAAAGTGCTCCTCGCGCAGCTGATCGCCCCGCACCGGACCCACTGAGTTCGCCAGCCGCGTGGAGCCGACCAGATCGGTAAGGAGAATTGTCGCAAGATCGACCGACTCAGCCACCAGCAGCCCCAAGCTCATAGCGCAAACGGACCCAGAAACTACCACCCGCCGTCGCCCCGGCCGCTTGCGCTACCGCGCGAAAGGAGGCGTCATATCGAGGGCGAGTGCGCTATCGCGTTGGACGATGTCCGCGCGCTCGACGTGGCCAAGCCTGCACGCCCGCATTCACCAGGGGACGCGGGCGTGGACCGACCGGGGACTCCGACGCCATCTTGCTCGTCCAGACCGAGCGTCTGGAGCGAAGCTCAGCGGACGCTCGCAAATCGCGTCCAAGCGAGCGTCTGCTGAATGTCAGCTGAGACGCTCGCTTGCACGGAGCAGCGCTGCGGTGCTTCCGCGTTCCACCGGTATGAAAGAGGCATTCGTGGCGTGGGATGGGTGCGCGACGGGCGCTACATGACGATCTGGAACGAGCGTTCGTCGCGCACCCGGTTTCCCGCCGGCGCTTGGGTCGCAACGAGCTGATATTTGCCTGGCTTCAGCTTGTGCTCCGCCAGGCGGCCGGTGAAGCGGAAGCTGTTGGCGCGGGCCTTGTTGGTGCGTCGATCGTGACCTCTCAGGTCGATGAGCGCTTGTGTGGTGCTTGCTTCGGCCGCTTGCGGCCTCGCCCCGCTCGAAGGGCACCGCTCGCAGGCGTGTAGATGCTCTCGTGGCCATCGTCCCAGCGGATCCGATAGCGAGGCGAGGGATCGCCTCGGAGTACCTCTTCAACGACACCTGCCCGGCGCATAGACGCCGACATCGTTGAGGGTCGTCCCGCGAAGACGATCGATGTCCCCGCCGACGACGGCACCACGTGCCGCTACTGCCTAACCGAGTGGGTCCAGTCAGGGTGTGCCTGCAGAGACTCACCTTTCAGGACTCGTAATCATCAGTGAGCGCACGTCGTGCGACAGCGTGGCCGGGGTGCTGCGCCCGACCAAGTCAGCACAGAGATCGAACCTGCAACCGGCGCTTCCGCTTCCGCGTAGGAAGCGGGCAGGTCTGCGCTCAAGCCGCAGAACTCGGGCATGGGACTGTCGAGCAGCACTGCGTATCGCGCTAGGCGCCGGTGCTTTCCTGGGAGGTGCTCTCGCGGTCTTGCGCCTCCAGATATGGCGACAGGTACTTCGCGGCGATCTTGCTCGGCGGCGACCAGGCCGGTGTCTTGGTGATCTCCGAGCTGAATCCGTGCCCTCCCGTGACGTGGGCGGTGAGATATCGCGGCTTCTCATGGGTCAGCAGCATCCCGTGGATCACGGGGTTGAAACGCTCAGGCGTCACGGGGGCCCCAGCCAGAGCCGCGATCGACTGCGCAGCGACGTCGGCCTGCTGCGATCCGATACCGCCCTGCTTGATCGGGAAGTCGGTCGCGTCGCCGGCGGCGTAGATGCACTGGACATCGGGGACCCGGCAATGCGGGTCGACCCGGATGAAGCCGTGTTCGCCGAGCGGAATTCCGCGCACGACGGGGCCATAGAGCTCGGGCAACGCAACTACCCGATCCACCTCCAGGTGCCGTTCGCCGGGGTTGATCAGCACTTCGCCGGAGCTGGGAACCTCGGCATAGGCGGAGTTGATCGTCTCGACGTTCGCGGCGGCAAGCAAGTCGACGACGGCTTCGCTAGCCGCCGAGCCAAAGATCGCCAGTGGGCTGTCCTCAGGGGTGACGATCGTGGTCTCCAGCTCGATCTGCATGTCGTATGCGCGCCCGGCCGTCATCATCGCGAGCTCGTATAGCGGTAGCGGCCAGGCCATACGTCCTGGCGCAACAAACGCCAACCTGTGGATGTAGTTCCCCTCGATGTCCTGGATCAGCCCGTGCAGGGTCTCCCCCAAGTTGCGGTCGTCGATCGTCAGGGCATGGGGGTAGCGCTTGGTGACTGTCGCTCCGAGCGCCAGCACCAGCACGTCGTACCCGATCGTCTCATCGGCCTTGGTGTGGATCGTCTGCGCGACCGGGTCGATCCAGCCAAGCTCACCTTCGAGCAGTTTTGCTCCGGCGTCGCGGACGATCCGTGCGAGCGGGTAGCGCTGCGCCGAACCGTAGGCAAATGGCTCGCGGACGACCATTGGCCTGTAGACAAACTCAGTGTTGGGTGCGATGACAGTTACGTCCGTGCGGTCGGGTGCGAGATCGGCCAAGGCGAGCGCGGTCTCCAGAGCCGCCACTCCTCCGCCGGCTATGACGACGCGGAGCTTCCCGTTATGTGAAGCGCTTTCGGACACGACGGTAAGGCTAAGCCCCGACTTCGTGTTCGCGGTAGTGCTCGCGCCAGATCAGCCGGTAGATCGGGATTCGGCGCGGGATGCCGCGTATGCCTGGGATGAACGGAATGCAGTACGAACGCCAGGCTGAGCACACCCATCACCAACATCACCAGAATGTCGGCGTTTTCGGAGGTCTTGAACGGTTCGACCTGGTACCAGACGGTGTACAGCCACAGCCACGCCTGGCCCGGGTAACTCCCCGTCTCGTTCATCATGCCCCACTGGTCGCCGAGCAGATGCTGGGCTTCGGCGCGTTCGGCGAGCAGCCCACCGTCGGCCATGAACAGCAACGGCTTGGTGTAATCGGTCTGGAAGAACTGTCGGCTCGTCAGCAGGCTGCCGTCCAAGCCGCCGCTCTTCGCGAGCCCCAGCAGGCCACTCATCATGGTCGGGACAGGACCGGCTTCGCCGGCTTTGACCGTTACCGAACCACTGGTCGGGTCGACCGAGACATCCCTGTTCGGCGTCTTGTTTTCTTCCAACGCCGTTTCATATTCTTCCAACGGCTTGGCGAAGGCTTCCGCCCAAGCCGTTCGTGTCTTTTCGGGCGCCGCCTGATATTGGGCGATGGCGCTCTGCAGCGCGGGGTTGCTCGGGAACCGTCTTCAGAGGATCGATCACGAAGTCGTTGGCGGTGTTGATCGGATGGCTGACGCCGAACCATTTCTGCGGATAGAGGAAAGCGGCGTGCTGGCCATCGCCGTTGTGGTTGTAAGGAGGACCGTAGGTGGCGGTGTCGCTCGTGCCGGCCAGCTCCTTCGCGGCCGCCGCGACGAAGTTGACGGGCTGCTCACGAGACCACCGCGCGACGGTGCTCGGCGGATCGTCCGGCGAGGAGAACAGCACGGTCAGCAGCACGGCCAGCAGCGCGACCACGCCGACCGCGATGAAAAGCTCTTTCACCAAGTCGTATGGTGCGTATCCGCCCTTCCACTCGGCTGTTTCCCCTTCGCGTCGCAACCAGCGCAGGCGAGTCACGACGGCGCTCCCTGCGCGCCGGACCCCGCAGGCGCTGTCTCGGGAGCGGCCGGTGAGACCCAGCCCGTTATCGAGCTCAAACGGTGGGACAACGCCGTGCTTACGCACGAGCAGGACGTGCGCGACCACGAGGACGATCACGGCCACCGGTAGCAGCAGGACGTGGTAGCTGTACATCTGACCGAAGTTGGTGACGTTGAAGAACGCGCCGACGCCGACTGAGTTCAGACCGTCCTTGGCCTGCGTGGCGATCCACTGCGCGTCGAAGTTCTGCTGGGAGACATAGCCGGTCAACGCCGCGGGAACCGCGACCAGGAACGTGATGGCTCCGGTGACCCACACGCGGGAGCGCCCGCCACGCCACGCCGCCATCCAATACTTGCCCCACAGATGGATGACCATGAAGAAGAAGAACAACTCCACAGACCACAGATGGATGCTGTTGAAGAAGTGCCCGATCCCGGTGAAGTGCCACCATGCTGGACCCTTAAGGCTCAAGATCACGCCGGAGCCGATGATTACCACTAGCGCTGCGAGGCTCGCGACGCCGAACACGTAGATCCAGGATGCGACGTAGGTGGGCTGATTGTCAGGCAGCAGCTTCTCAGGCGGCAAGGCACCCATCGCAAGCTCGCGCGTGCGAGTAGTCCACGACGGCTTGGGGGTTCGGGCGACGCTCATGACCCTCTACCGCGGCGACGCGACGCTCCCCCTGGGAACGGCAGCGCGATCGCGAGGACGAAAACAACCAGCATCAGGCCGATCACAACGATGTTCGAGACCGACATTTGGAAGAAATGCCAATGCACGACATGCGACGGATCGTTCAGGTTGAAGACGGCTGCCAACACGCTTGCTTCCCCCCCTCGGAGGTGGACCGTCGTCCACCATACGCCTTTAGCATGGGCTCATGCGACACGGTGACCGCTGTCAAAGCGGCCGATGGCGTCAACGATCCAAGGGCCGCGCTGGGTGGCCTCTGTCGCTTCGAGGTCTAGGTAGCCCCCCAACGGCACGGCGGCGGCCTCATGCGATGCTCAGGACGCCGAGCGCGACGACGGAAACCGCGACGAGCGCGATCACGAGGGCCGTCAAAACCGAGTCGAGGCGACCGAGACGATGAGCGCCCATCAGCTCGCTGTCGCGGGCGAGCGCTCGCAAGAAGGGCAGGATCGCGAGCAGCAGCACCGCGTTGAGCGCCTGGGACAGAAAGAGGATCGGGATCAGTGGCGCGCCCGGGATGAGCACGATCGACACGGCGAGCAGGATGCTGACGCCGTACGCCCCGTAGAAGAGCGGCGACTGGCGGAGACTGTCATTGAGATCGCAGCGTTGCCCAAAGGACTCCGCGACCGAATAGGCAGTTGAAAGCGGCACGATCGCGGCCGCGAGCAGGCCGGCCCCGACGAGCCCAAGCCCGAATAGGGTCTGCGCGGAGCTGCCAGCGAGCGGCCGCAACGCGATTGCCGCGTCGCTTGCTTCGCGGATGTGTTGTCCGTTCGCGTGCAGCGTTGCAGCGCAGGCCACGACGATGAACACTCCGATGACGCCCGTCAGCAGCGCACCACTGACAACATCGACCCGCTCGTAGCCGAGATCCTTGATCTTCAGGCGCTTATCGACCGCGTAGGACTGGATGAACGCGAGACCCCACGGTGCCAGCGTTGTCCCCAGCGTCGCGACGACCACCAGAATGCCATGACGCGTGGAAGGCAGGCTGGGGACCACGAGTCCGCGCGCCGTTGCGCCCCAGTCAGGACCCGCGAGCACGCCTGAGAAGATATAGGCAACAAAGATCGCGCTCAGCGCCAAGAGCACATGCTCGACACGCGCGAAGGACCCGCGCAGAATAAGCACGCTCACAGCGAGGGCCGCGAACGGAACCGTGAGATAGCGACTCGCGCCGGTGAGCACCTCCATCCCAGCGGCGACACCGGCGAACTCCGCGCAGATCGTGCCGACATTCGCGACCACCAGCGCGCTGAGCGCGACCGTCGTCGCGCGAGTGCCGTAGCGCTCTCGCACGAGCCGCATCAAACCCTTGCCCGTCACGATCCCCGTGCGAGCCGCCAACTCGTGAAAGACAATCAGCGCTGCCGTAGAGAGTGCCAGCACCCACAGCAGGCGGTAGCCAAAATCCGCACCGAGAATCGAATACGTCGTGATGCCCGCCGGATCGTCATCGGATAGTCCGGCCAGCAGACCGGGTCCCAGGACGGCGAGGAGCGCCAGAAACCCTGCTCGGCGCCCACGCAGCGAGGCGAGCCCCCGATGCGGATGGCGAACAGCCAGATGAGGTGGAAAGGGTCGGGAGCGAGGTGCCATGCGCGACGCGGATCTTGACGCTTATCCCGCACGAACCTCAGAGCACCCATGGGCAGGCACCACCTGCCGCGGTCCATCTACCTACCTGGGCCAAGCGCGGAGTTGTCGCCGGGCCCCTGGCGCGGCGCCCGGTGCTGTCGCGACGCGCGATGATCAGCACGCCAACGGCTCGCCGACACGGGTAGGCGCTACTCGCCCCGCGCGGCCCAGTAGGCCTCCGCCTCGGCCTCCACGACTGCCAGGCGAGTGTAGTAGTCAGGGAACTCGTTGAGGTGCGCTCGCGCGATCTTTGCGGTCACGGTCACGTCGTCGTCGGTGACGTTGGTCTCAAGATCCTGCGTGCCGTGCTCGAGCTCAACGTCCATCCCCATCCGAAACTGCTCGACCCCGAACCGCGATGCCACCCATTCGATGCCGATCCGCTCGCCGGCCGCGCGCGCCTCCTCGACTGTGAAGTGCGCCTTCTCGCTCATGCTACGGAGTCTAGCTGTAGTTCCTAGGAGCGTTCGTCAGTCGTGAGCTGGGTGGCTTGTGGCTGAGGGCGCCGTGTGGTCTTGTGAAGTTGTAGTGGGTCAGCCAGGGTTCGAGCGCTGTGGTGCGTTCTGTGCTGGTCTGAAAGACGCGTCCGTAGGCCCACTCGTGTTGCAGGGTCTGGATGAAGCGCTCCGCCTTGCCGTTGGTGCGTGGGTGGTAAGGGCGTGTGCGTAGGTGGCGCAGCTGCAGCTCGCGACAGGCCGAAGCATGGGCGCGAGAGACGTATGCGGGGCCGTTATCGGTCATGACGCGCTGCACGCTGATGCCGTGACTGGCGAAGAACTCAAGCGCCCGCCTGAGGAACGCGACCGCGGTAAGGCCCTTCTCGTTGGTGAGGACCTCGGCGTAGGCCAAGCGGCTGTGATCGTCGATCGCTACGTGCACGAACTCCCAGCCGGCATCGCCGACGCGACCCGTCAGGTGTGTAGGTGGTCTTGGTCTGGCCGCGTCGTCCGGTCACGCGATGACCGGGTTTGAGTATTCGCCCGAGCTTCTTGACATCTATGTGGATCAGCTCGCCCGGGCGTCGGCGCTCATAGCGGTTTCGGCGGTCTTGAAGCGTGTTGGGCTAGGTGTAAGACCCGAGCAGGTTGTTCAGTTCGTTGAGCGAACTGTGGGTGTCTTGTGGCTGAGGGCACCGTGTGGTCTTCGGTGATTGTAGAAGTTGAGCCAGCCGGCGAGTGTGGCGGTACGCTCGTGACTGTCGCGGTAGATCGCGCCGTAGGCCCAGCCGTTGAGCATGGTGCGGATGAAGCGCTCGATTCTCCTATGTCAAGAGATTCATGCTGGGAGCGGTGTTTGCCCAGGCGTGGAGGCGGCGGTAGAGGACGTTGGCGAGGTGGCGCTTGAGTGCTCTGCGGGCCTCTCGTGGGGTCTTTCCTTCTGCGATCTTGCGAGCGAGATAGGCCTTGGCGTCTGGGTGGTGGCGTTGTTGGACGATCGCGATGCGATAGAGCGCGGCGTTGAGCTGTCGGTTGCCGCCGCGGTGTAGGCGGTGGCGGTTGGCGGTCTGTCCCGAGCCGCAAGGGATGGGAGCTGCGCCGCAGAAGCGAGCGAACGCGCTCGGCGTTGCGAAACCGGCGGACATCTCCGGCCTGGGCGATGATCGTGGCAGCGAGGTTAGTGCCGGCGCCTTGAAGGTCGGCGAGCGGGTTGTCGTGTTCTGCGAGCAGCTGGGCGATCTCGCGGTCGAGGTCGGCGATGCGTGCGTTGAGATCGTCGATGTCGCGGGCGAGCTCGCGGATGCAGCGCGCTGCAGTCCGGGCAGCGAGGCTTGGGCCGAGCTGGAGTCTTCTGAGCTTGTTGAGCTCACGCTGGCGATCGCAGCGGATAACGCCAGCCTCTGCGACCGGGTCGTGCTGGGTCCAGTCGGCGCGTAGCCGCTGAATCGCCTGGGTGCGATCGCGCACGAAGCGACGGCGTTGAAGCTCGAGCATCCCGAGCGCCCTGACGAGTTCGGGCTCCTCGGCGGGGCCGAGGTCCTCTCGCTTGGTGCGCACGACGTGAGCGATCGAGAGAGCGTCCCCGGGATCGGTCTTCCCCGGCCCGCGTCGATGGCGCTCGCGGTGGGTGCGCCACGCCGGGACCTGGAGCACCTCAAAGCCGGCGCCCGCGAGCGCGGTGACAAGGCAGCGCCCGTAGCTGCCGGGGCTCTCAACCCCAACAACGGCGGCCGCTGCGTCATGCTCGATAAGCCAGTCGATCAGGTCGCGGTAGCCCTTCGGGGTGTTCGAGATGATCAGTGTCGCGATCTCACCCCCGCGGTCATCGATCAGTGCAGCGGCGTGGTTGTGCTTGTGAACGTCGATACCAACGATCAAGGTGGCCTCCTGTCTGGTGGGTAGAGTCGAGGCCGGGCCGGCGAGCGACGCTTCTGTGTCGATGCAGCCACATTGACGCGAGTCTCCTATCAAGTCAGCTTCGCCGGCCCGCCCGCAACCCACTGGCCGACAAATCGAGCGCAGGCCAACAACGGCGAGCTGGGTGGGGTGTCCCGATCGGGACACCCCACCCACACCATCACGGCATGCCTTATCCCTGAGTCAGACCAGCAGGTGCGGGGAGCCTCACCGCCCGACCGGACGGCAACCCCAAACCTAAGACACAGGCCTTGCCGTTGGTTTGGGGGCGGTAGGGTTGGGTGCGTAGGTGGCGGATGCCGAGCGTGTGGCAGGCGATGGCATGCACTGCTGAGCGGTAGGGCGAGCCGTTGTCGGTCATCAGACGCTCGACGGTGATCCCGTAGCTGTGAAAGTGCTTGATGGCTCGCCTGAGGAAACCGACGGCCGTGACGGCCTTCTCGTCGGAGAGAACTTCGACGTAGGCTAGGCGTGGGGCGTCATCGATCGCGATATGCACGTACTCCCATCCCGTTTGGTTCTCGCGTTGACCAGCGGCGTTGGTCTTGGTCCTTGGGCGCTGCAGGTAGCGTTTGCCGTGCACGCGGTGCCCGGCGCCGCCCTGGATGCGCCCGAGCTTCTTGACGTCGATGTGGATCAACTCGCCCGGACGAGCGCGCTCGTAGCGCACAGCGGGCTCAAGCCCGAGGGGCGGCCGAGCTTGCCCATCCCGATCTGGGTGAGGATGCATGAGACCGTCGAGAGCGCCATCCCGAGAACCTCGCCGATCTCTGCGCTCGTCATCCGCAAGCGTCGTAGCGCAGCGATCGCCTCAACGCGTCGCTCCTCGGTGCGATTGGCTACCCGCAGAGGCGCCGAGGAGCGATCCAGCAGGCCAGGTGCTCCCTCCAATCGGTAACGAGCCAGCCACTTATGCGCGGTGCGCTCGCTGATCCCGGCCGCATCGGCAGCCCGAATCACCGACCAGCCAACGTGCTCGACACGATCAACCAGCAACTCACGGCCCTTGACGCTGAGACGAGCGTTAGCGTGCAACTTCATCCGGTGTCCTCCTTGGAACTGGTGGCTTCGACACCAACCAGCCTCCAAGGAGGCCCGGATGAACAACGTGCTCAGGTTCTACACCTAGCCCAACACGCTTCAAGACCGCCGAAACCGTCGAGAGCGCCATCTTCAAGGCCATCGCGATCTGCGCGGCGGTCATCCGCAGACGCCGCAATCGGATGATCTCCTGGACCCGCTCCGGTGGTGTCTTGTGCGGGATTCGCTTCGGTGCCGAGGAGCGGTCGAGCAAGCCCGTGGGGCCCTCAGCGCGCCAGCGCGCCATCCACCGCTGCGCTGTGCGGTCGGTGATTCCGGCGGCCTCGGCCGCCCCCATCACCGACCAACCCCCGATGTCTGCGCAGCGAGTTCTCAGGCTATGCCAGCCGCAGCATCACAGCCGTACAAGTGTTCGCGCAATTGGTCACAGCTCTCGACCAACCAGCGCTCACTTGTCTCCAAGGACTCGATCAAGTCCTCAGCCGCTCGAAGCAGCCGCCGGTTTTCAGGCTCGCCGAACAGCAGGGCGTCGGCGGCCTCCAGCAGCTGCTCCCGCTCTCTCGCGTGCAGCTTGGTGACACCTTGATTGTCAATCGTTTCAAGCAGCGCCGTGTAGTGGGCGCCACGTGCAGTCATCGGCTCTGCTGTGGTCATCATCGTGTCCCAGGTTAGCCATCCCTCACGCAGGGCAAGGTCGACCGGTCGCGTCCTGCTCGCGGACGATCAGGCTACGTCGCTGGCGGTCTCAGCGGCGCGACCGTAGCTGCCGTCAGCTGGCCGCTCGCAGCACTGCGACGATCCGCGGGTGGCCGTCGATCTCCAGCTCGTCGGCGACAACACGCTCCGCAAGGGACGTCTCAGGGATCGGCTCGATCGGTTCAGCCCGGATCGGCTGACTCACCGGTCGTTGCGTTCAGTGTGTCACCGGGGCGGTCTGTGTGATGTACCGGCGCCTGCTTGCGCGCGTCCTTCTTGGCCTGCTTGTCCAGCCGACGCTCGCGGAGCCTGCTTTCACGGGTGAGCTTTGCCATCGTGGTCTTCTTCTTGCCGCTCGAGGCCATGTCTATCCGTCCCTTGTTGTGGAGTTCCGAGCAGGTCTTTGCCGGGGTCATCCGGTGTGATGAATCCCGCAGCCCTGATCGTCGTTGAACCACTTGAGGGTCCCTGTGGCCGTCTTTGTTCACCTCCGGGTATGTGCACTGCGAGACGCGGAGGGTGCTGCGAGGCAACGACTGCCGAAGCGCGGGGCACTGCTCTGGTCGAACGGACGTTCCCCCACAAGACCACCCTAGCGCCTCGCTGCCGCGGGGTCGGCCGGTGTGCACGCAGAGGCTCACCTTTCAGGGACTCGTGATCATGAGTGAGCCCCCGTCGCGCGACAGCGTGGCCGGGGCGCTGGGCCCGACCAAGTCAGCTAGAGATCGAGCCTGCAACCGGCGCTTCCACTTCCGCGTGGGAAGCGGGCGGATCTGCGCTCAAGCCGCAGGCGCTCGATTGGGACGAAAGAGAGCAGTCCGGGTTCGTGCCGCCCCAGAACGCTTGCTTCTCTGCCCCAAGCAGGAGCCGAGCATGGGCGTTTCGTGAAACGGGGCGTTCAGGACTTGGGCGGGTCAGCCAGTCTTGAACCGCGGGCAACTGCGGGTATCGAGCGACCGCAAATCGAGGTGTCGGCGGGGGAGCGAGCGCTCACGCTGCTGCTCTTGGGCTGGGCGTTATCGGTCTGGTCGGGCCTGCGTCGATTAGGTCATCAAGCAACATCTGCGTGTACCGGAAGTGAGAGCTCGGGAGCAGCCTTGAGAGCTCAAGGAGCCGGTACGTCCGCGGATCGCGGACACGGTAGAAGACGCTCCCGTATGACACGCAGCACAGTCTATTCTAATCTTAGAAGATGGTAGGATAATAAGTAATGCATAGTTCGGAGATGAGCGACCGATGCCGCTGAGAGAGGCAAAAGCGCGGCCTGCCGTCTCTGAGCGCTACGACGCTCGGCTCGCCCGGGATGTCCTGGAGAGTGGTTCGAGTGCCCCTCGGGCCGCGATGACGCTGCTTGAGTACAGCGACCCCGCGACGCTCGACGCCGCAATCGCGCTCGTAGCCGAGGAGGGCGCAGTGACCGTGGATGCTTTCGATTGCGTCGCGGATGCCTGGGAGACCTACCGTCACCTAAAGCATCTCTGCTGGGACTAGCGCGTGGATCCATCCTGTTCTGCGTGTTGAGCGCCTGATGGCCCCGGCCGGGGCGCTGGCTCTCGCGGGGGTCTTGGTGCTTCTCGCGGGCACGCTCGTGTCGGCGGCTTGGCACTCTCCGCGCTCAGGGCTCGCCGTGCAGTCCCTCGGCACGGTGTGCCTCGGTGGCGCCGGGATATGGGTGCTCGCTTCCGGGCACACCGTGGGCGCCGGCTTTCACGGCAGCGTGCGCCCGGCGTTTGGCGTGGATGGTCTCAGTGGATTCTTCCTGCTGATCGTCGCGATCGTCGGGGCGCCGGCCACGCTGTTCGCGCGGGACTCTTTGGGCGCTATTGGCCAGGGCCGCGCACTCGCCGCCACTACCGGGTTGTTCCTACTGACACTCGTGGGATTTCTGACCGCTCGGGACGTGAGCACCTTCCTGGGTTTCTGGGAGTTGATGACGCTCCTTCCGGCGGCAACGATCCTGCTCGCTCGTCAGGATCGTGAGGCCCGCCACGGGGTGTTCGTGTATCTGGCGATCACGCATATCGGTGGTGCCGGCGTGTGGGTCTCGATGCTCGTGCTGGCCCGGGACGGCGCGCTTGGAGGGAACGCTCTGGGTGGGAGCCTGGCGACGTTCGTCGCGTGCGCGTCGCTGATCGGTTTTTCCACGAAGGCGGGACTGATGCCGTTTCATTCCTGGCTTCCGCGGGCGCACCCGCTCGCGCCGGCGCACATCTCGGCGCTGATGTCGGGCGTGATGATCAAGCTCGCGCTCTACGGGCTGGTGCGTGTCTTGTTTGAGTGGCTGACCCCGCCGGGGTTGTGGGTCGGCATCACTCTGATGGCGGTTGGCGGCATGTCGTGCGTGGGAGGTGTGCTCTACGCACTGATGCAGCACGAGCTGAAGCGGCTGCTCGCGTTTTGCTCAATCGAGAATGTCGGGATCGTCGCGCTCGCGCTCGGTGCCTCGCTCGTGTTCCGCGACATCGGTCAGCCGATGTGGAGTGCGATCGCGTTCGGCGCGGCGCTGCTTCATGCGCTCAATCACGCGCTGTTCAAGGGGCTTTTGTTCCTCGGCGCGGGCGCGTTCGCAAAGACTGTTGGTGGGTTGGAGCTCGATCGCCTCGGGGGACTGTTGCGCCAGATGCCGTGGACGGGCGCGGCGTTCGCGCTTGGCGCGATGGCGATAGCCGGGTTGCCGCCGCTGAACGGGTTTGCCTCGGAGTGGCTGACACTCCAGTCGCTACTACACCTCGGGGTGGCGAGCCACCTCGGGGTTGCGCTCGCGGGCGCCCTCGGGACCGCGGCGCTCGCGGGCACCACGGCCCTTGCCTTGTACTGCTTCGTGAAGGTGATCGGCCTGGTTTTGCTGGGCCTGCCTCGTCGCCCGGAGAGCGCGCAGGCCACAGAGGTGCCGCTCGGGATGCGGGCGAGCATGATGTTCCTGGCTGCGGCGTGCGTCGCGCTGGGCGTAGTTCCAGGGCTCTTGGTGCCTACCCTCGCTGCACTTGGGCCTGGCCGGGTGAGCTTGCCCCGTAGCGCCGGGCTTGACGTGCCCGGCACCGGGTCGCTGCCGACCCTCGCGCTGGCGCTGGCGCTCGTGGTCCTAGTGGCGGGCCTCGCAAGACTGGCAAGGAGCCGCCGTGCCAGTCCAGCTCCGGCTTGGGCGTGCGGCCAGCCACCGGCAGCCGGGCTCCAGTGGACCTCAGCGGGGTTCACCAAGCCGTTGCGCCTAGTGCTGGACACGCTCCTGCGAACGCGCCGTGAGGTGCGCCTCGGCGCCGGCTCGGGAGTCGTGCAGACGGTCTCCTATGAGGCTGATGTTCCACACCTGTTTGACACAGTGCTCTACGGGCCGGTCTCGCGTGCAGCGCTGCGTGGCGCGGGTTTCGCGCGACGGTTGCAGTCGGGCAGCCTACGCACCTATCTGACCTATCTGCTCGCGCTGTTGGGTGTCCTTTTGGCGCTCGCTCGAACAGGGGTCCTCGGGTGAGCGCCGCGACACTGATCGCGGGTGCCGTTCAGATCGTGGGCGGCGTTCTGTGTGCGCCTGGGATCGTCGGGCTGATCAAGAATCTAAAGGCGCGTCTACAGGGCCGGCGGGGGCCATCGGTGCTCCAGCCCTACCGGGAGCTTCGCCGGCTGTGGGGAAAGTCCGGGGTGGCACCGGAACCTCACACCCTGATCTACACGCTCGCGCCCCCGCTCGCGGTCGCCTCTAGCGCGCTCGTGCTGTTGCTGCTGCCGATCGGCGGCCATGCTCCGGATTGGGGGCTGGGTAACGACGCGCTCGTTTTGGTCGGCCTGCTCGCCCTGGCTCGTTTCGGAGTGACACTCGCCGCGTGGGACACGGCGGGCGCGTTTGGCCTGATGGGCGCCGCGCGGGATCTCACCTTTTCGGTTTTTGTAGAGGGACTGTTGCTGCTGGTGTTCGTGCTGCTCGCGTTGCCGCTACACAGCACCGATTTGGTCTCGCTGAGCCACGCCGCGGGGCTCTCATCGGTGCGGTCAACACCGGCGCATTGGGCTGCGGCAGCCGCTTTTGCGCTGGTGATAGTCGCTGAGACGGGCCGCCAGCCTGTTGATAATCCCGATACTCATCTGGAGCTCACGATGGTTCACGAGGGGCCGCTGCTCGAGTACGCGGGGCGTGAGCTTGCCTACCTGCAATGGGCGGCAGCGGCACGGCACTGGATCATGCTCGTGCTCGCGTGCGAGCTGCTGATTCCGCAGCCCGGCCCGTTCCTCGCGCAGCTCGCAGTTCTCGCCGCTGGCGTGCTCGGGCTGAGTGTGGCGCTCGCGGTGTGCGAGACGGTGCAGGCGAAGATGCGGGTGCTGCGCGTCCCGCTGCTGCTCGGCTTCGGGCTGGCGCTGTGTCTCCTTGGCCTGGCGAGCTGGTTCGCGGGAGGCGGCGGATGACCGGCGCGGTGACGTGGGGGCTTGTGATCAGCTCACTCGCGGTAATCGTCGTGCGGCGTCGCTCAGTCGCGATCCTGCTCGTTGCGGCGCAGTCCCTCGGGCTTGGCCTCTACGCGCTGACGCAGGGGTCGCATACCTCGACTGCGCTCGCGGTCACAGGGACGGTGCTGATCGCAAAGGCAATCGTCTTGCCGGCGCTGCTGCTGTTCACCGTGCGTCGCGCTCGCAAGGAGCGCCTGATCGCGACCGAGATCCCGGCGTTGGGGCGCCTGGCGATCGCTGTCGCGGCGACGCTCGCAATCGAGGTGTTGATTCCCCGCTTCGGCCTGACCAACACGAGTGTGGAACACGCCGCGGTCGGCGTCCTGGCGCTCGGCATCCTGACTGCGGTCGTGCGCCGCGCGGTGCTGTTCCAGGCGCTCGGGTTCCTGATCGCCGAGAACGGAATCTACTTGGCCGGACTCTCACTACCCGGTGGGCTGCCTGTGTTCATCGAGCTCGGACTCGTGTTCGATCTGGTGGTGATCGTGTCGGTCGCGGCGGCCTTCGCGGCGAAGATCCACGAGCAGCTCAGTAGCGGCGACAGCTCTCTGCTGGAGGCGCTGCGTGACTAGCGCGCTGCTGATCGCCGTCCCGGCTATCCCGGTCGCTTTGGCTCTGCTGGTGCGGGTGCCTCGCACTCCGCGTGGCGCCGATCGCGTGAACGTGATCGGTGGGAGCGTCGCCGCCGTGGTAGCGCTCACGGCGAGCGTGCTCGGCCTCGTTCATGGTGCGCGCGGGCTGCACGGCTCGTGGTTTCTCCTTGACCGTGCCGGCGCGTGCTTCCTCGCGGTGATCGCGGTCGTCGGCTGGTGTAGCGCGATGGCCTCACCGACCTACCTCGCCGGTGCAGGCAAGAGCCTGTTCAGCGCCCGCCGAGCCCGTGCTTGGTACTACACCGCGTTCTACCTGTTCTGGGCTGCTCTGCTCGCCCTCGCGCTGGTGAAGAACCTCGGCGTCGCATGGCTATTGATCGAGGCGACCACGGGCGCATCGGCACTATTGGTCGCCTATAGCGGACGGCGCAACGCCTTGGAGGCCGGCTGGAAGTACCTCGTGCTCACAACCTTCGGGCTCGCCGTCGCGCTGCTGGGCATCCTGATCCTGTTCGTCGGGCTGGCACCGCACGGCGGGACGCTCGCGACGCTCGACTGGCAGAGCATCGCCCGCCACGCACACGGTCTGCCACACCAGACGGCGCTGTTCGCGCTGATCCTGATTCTCGTCGGGCTTGCGGCGAAGATCGGGTGGGCGCCGGTACACAACTGGCTGCCCGACGCGCACAGCGAGGCACCGCCGCCGGTCAGCGCGCTGCTCTCCGCCGCGCTTTTGCCGACGGTCATGCTGATCGCATGGCGCGTAGTGCTGACGCTCGGGCCTGCCGTTCCGCATCATCTCGCGGACCATCTGATGCTCGCGTTCGGACTCGCCTCCTTGGCGGTCGCGGTGCCATTTCTGTGGCGGCCGATGGCATGGAAGCGATTGCTCGCGTATTCGAGCCTTGAGCACATGGGCATCCTCGCGCTCGGGATCGGGTTCGCCTCGCCGCTGGCGACGGTCGGCGTGATTATTCACCTCGCCGGACACGCCCTGGCGAAGTCGCTTGGGTTCTACACCGCGATCCCGCTGCTGCGCCACGATCCTGAGAGCGCCCACCGCGCACTACGCGGACTCGGAACGCTGAGCCCGCCGGTCGCCGCTGCTGCTGGCGTGAGCCTCGCGACCCTCAGCGGCCTGCCGCCCTCGCCGCTGTTCTTCAGCGAGCTGTTGATCCTGCTTGGCGGGATCGCCGCACATCAGATCGCGGTCGTCGGGGTCGCCGCGGTACTGATGGCGCTCGGGTTCCTCGGTCTCGCGCATGCGCTGATCGAGACGCTCGCCGGTGAGAGCCACGGCCATCGCTGGCCCAGCGGGCGAACGGTGCGACTCACGGGCCGCCTTGCAGTCGGGCTCACCCTCGGGCTGCTGGCGCTCTCAGCCGGTGCCTATCTGCTTGCTGACTCAGGCGCGGGCGCTAGCTTGATGGGAGGGCTCGCATGAGCGGGAGTGAGCAGTTGACGGCCGGGCCGTTCGCGCCGGTATGGGTAGAGCGCGTTTACTCGCTTGATTGGCGCTCATCGTGTGAGCTTCACGCGCGGGCGGGCGCGCGCTTCTGCGGATTGTTCGCGAGCTACGGAGCAGAGGGCCTGCAGGTGAACTGCGTGTTCGCCCAGGGGGGCCGCGAGCATGTCCTCTACACCCCCGTCTCCTGCGGAAGGCTCGACACTCTCGTTGATCTGTTCCAGGCAGCCGAGCGAGACGAGCGCGAGGCGCACGACTGCTACGGCATCGACTTCGACGGGCACGAGCCGCTAAGGCCGCTGCTGGAGCATCCGGCAGCGGCGCAGGCGTGGACAGTCCCCGCGCAGGGGCACGACGCCTATCAGGTCGCGGTAGGGCCGATCCACGCCGGCGTGATCGAGTCCGGGCACTTCCGCTTCACCGTCGTCGGCGAGCGCATCCTTCACCTCGACCTGCGCATGTTCTACAAGCACCGCGGACTACAGATCGCCGCCGAGGGCCGCCCACTTAATGACGGGCTCGCCTACGCCCGCCGCGCGTGCGCGGCTTGCGCGGTAAGCAACACCGTCGCCTATGCGCAGGCGTGCGAGTCGATGCTCCGCTTGGCGCCCGATCTGAACCTGCGTCGTGCTCGCACCCTGCTGCTTGAGCTCGAGCGTCTCTACAACCACCTCAACGATATCTCGGCGATCTGTGCCGGTGTCGGCTTCGCGCCTGGGTCGATGGCGTTTGCTGCTTTCAAGGAGCGCGCGCAGAGACTGAACCAACGCCTCACTAATCACCGTTTCCTGTTTGACACTGTGACGCTGGCCGCCAGCAGCTTGCGGATCGGCCACGCCGACGCGCACAGTGCCCGCCAGAAGTTGCGGGCACTGGACGATGAGCAGCGCGCGATCTGGCGGGAGCTGCACTTCGCAGCCTCGGTGCAGGACCGTCTCGGCGAGGTCGGGCAGCTAACGAAGGAGGACGCGATCCGTCTGGGCACGGTCGGCCCGCCGGCTCGTGCCTGCGGCGTGCGTCAGGACACCCGCAGCGAAAGCCCGCGCCTCGCCTACGGCGAGTTCACCCCCGTGACACCGGAGCACGCGACCGGGGACGTCGCCGCGCGCCTACAGATGCGCGAGGTCGAGCTGGTGCAGAGCTTCGCGATACTCGATGAGCTACTGAGCTCTGATATCGCGCCGGGCGCGGTGAAAAACCTGAACGGCCCTCCGAGAGAGATCGGCGTCGGCCGTGTCGAGAGCCCGCGCGGTGAGACGGTCTGCACCGTGCAAAGCAACGGCAACACGATCAAGCGCTTTCACCTGCGCACGGGCTCATTCGTGAACTGGCCCGCCGTCGCACATGCCTCACGAGAAAATCTGCTCCCGGACTTTCCCCTCATCAACAAGAGCTTTGAGCTCTGCTACGCCTGCGCGGACAGATAGACCAAATGTTTGTGCTACTCAGACACCTCCGGGGCGTGCGGCGTGAGGTCGCCCTTGAAGCGATGAGCCGGCGGGGATCGCTGGCGCTACGCCATGTCGACGCCGGCTCATGCAACGGTTGCGAGCACGAGCTGACCGCGACCGCCAACCCCTACTACGACATGCAGCGCCATGGGCTGAACCTCGTGGCCTCACCCCGCCACGCCGACGTGCTGCTCGTCACCGGGCAGATCACGACGCGCATGGTGGAGCCGCTGCGTCGTGCCTATGACGCGATGCCAGAGCCGCGTCTGGTGGCCGCACTCGGCGATTGTGCGATCGGCTGCGCCCTGCTCGGAGACCCCTCCCAACTCGCCGGGCCACTAGAGGACATCGTGCCAGTAGACCTGCGTATCCCAGGATGCCCGCCCACCCCGCAACAGATCGCCGATGCCCTGCTCGGCCTCATGTGTGAAGCCGCAGGACGCTCCAAAAACCAGGTTATATCCTAATCTTATAAGACGGTCAGGTCCGCCCTTCGAGAGCATCGAGCTGCCCCCAACCAAGAGAGGCCCCACCGCATGAGCCCGCGTTCACCAAGCAATGCCACCGGCGAGGCGGTTCAGCGACGCGCCGTCTACCAGATGAAGGCAGAGTTCTTTCGTATCCTCGGGCACCCCGTGCGAGTCCGCATCCTCGAGCTGCTCAAGGACGGCGAGCGTACCGTCGGCGATCTCCAGAACGAGCTCCAGATGGACTCAAGTGGAACCTCCCAGCATCTCGGCGTCCTGCGTAAGCACGGCATCCTCGAGGGCCGCCGTGAGGGCACGAGCGTGTTCTACACAGTCCGCGACCCTCGCATCTTCCAACTCCTCGAAGTCTCCAGACAGATCCTGACCTCAAGCCTCACAGAGTCTCAGGCCGTCCTCGGCGAGCTGACCACACCAAGCTGAACGCAACTGCGCTGCCCGGCACAGGCGAGCACGGCCGCGAGGATCAGGCGCCTAGCCTGGCGCGAGCCTCGGCGACGATGGCGCTGGTCACATCGCTCGTGGAGGAATGACCGCAGTGGGCGGCCCTTAGCCCTCCTCGTCTGGGAGCGCAGAGAGCACAAACGCTTCAACGTATGGCTCGCGCAACGCGGAAGGCACGTCGCGGGACGCGCATCTCTGGTCGCGGGCCGGGTCTGCCGTCCTGGACCTCGGCTCGCTTCGATGCCAGCGGCGAGGAGCTGGTCGCAGAACGCGGTGAGGTCGTGAGAGTAGGGGTAGAACACAACAGCTCGGGTCGGTCACGTACTGCCTCCATGAATGGGCCAGGCGCGACGACGCTCGCTGTGATGTCGAGAACTACCGCGACCGCGGGCGCCGCGCAAACCCACAGCTGGAAGGACTCGGAGGAACTAAGCGAACCTCACCTCGGCGATCGGCGCAACCGCGTCGTAGCGGGTGCCGCAGTACCCGACACCGGCGATCCGCCGAGTGAAGGTGTGGGCCAATGACACTCCCACTCGCGCACGGTCGTCGCTTCTGTACGAAACAGAGTTGAATCATGTCCAGCATGGAAAGCTGCAGGCTCGCTGTGCGTCTGGTTCCTCGGGCTCGGGTCAATGAGATTTCCGGGGAGCGCGATGGTGTTCTGCTGGTGCGCGTGACCGCCCCGCCGGTGGATGGGAAGGCAAACGCGGCGCTCTGCCGCCTAATCGCGAAGCGCGCTGGTGTGGCACTGCGCAGCGTCGCGGTCATCCGCGGTGCCGGTTCCCGTGACAAGCTCGTTCAGGTCGAGGGGATCAGCGAGGAAGATTTGAGGCGTGCGCTGACATAGCGCCAAGGTGGGCTGACGCCTGAATCGAGGTGTCGGCGGTTCGAGTCCGCCTCTCGCCATCCGTGGATCGGGGCCGATCAGGGTTTGGGCCGGGGATGCCCACCTCCCGGCCCAAACCCACAGAAATCCCCAGGAAACCGACGGCATGTCCGGGGTGCCTGCTCTAGCGAACCGCCTGCAAATCGGTGCATTTTCAGGCCCAGCGGCACTAGACTGAAAATCGAGGTGTCGGCGGTTCAAGTCCGCCTCTCGCCACTAGAAAGCCCTGCAAATAGGCGGGTTTTTGGGATAGCTGCGCCATCTCCGTTAGGTCGATGAGCGCCGTCGTCGGCACAAACGTCGGCACAAACCCTTGACAATAGTGCCCTGTTCCGGACCCAGTCGGCTGTCTCGAGAAGCCGTACGAACATGTTCGGGCGGCAAATGGCTTATCTATGCGGTATCGAGCCTCGAATCAAAGATAACATCAGTTCGAATCGTGATGTCCTCAGTTCGATTTCCTGGGCGTTTGACCGAGTTTTACAGGGTTTACGCGATCTCGATAAACCCCGCTAAACCCCTTATAACACCGTCTGGGATCGATACGGGATCAGGCGGAGCTGAGCGTTGTGTACGCGTTGGCGACTCGCTCGGCAAGTGGCGTCGTCCCGTTGCTGAGCACCTCCCACACGAAGTCGTGCAGCTCGAGCGGCAGCGACATGAGCCGTCCGATGTCGGCGTGGCTCGCGGTCGTGAGGTAGTCGTTGTCGCGAGAGCCGCGCTGTTGTATGGCGTCGAAGCGCAGGGACGCCGCATTGCCGCCCATGAGAAGGAGCTCGACGCCGACGGTGTCCTCCAGGTCGTGGAGGTGCTCGTGCACCTCTGCGCACCATGCGGCCAGCTCGGCAGTGAATAGGTCGTTGTACTTGTGGTGGCGGGCGAGCGCCTTCAGCCGGTCGGGGTCGCCGATCCAGTCGGCCTTGAACAGCGAGAGATGTGCTGTGGGAATGCTCACGCGGCGTAGCCCGCTGTGAGGCGGCGTTGCGCTGGTCCATTGGGCGGGCGCTGGCCGATGGTGGCGGCGAGCCAGTCCTGGTAGCCGAGCCTCGCAGCGTAGGAGCGAAGCGCCCGGAGGTTGAGTGTCTGCTCACTCATCGCACGCAGCAGCCGTCCGAGCTCGCCGTAGTCAAATGGCGCTGCGCTACGGCGTGTCTCGCGCAGCAGGTCAACCCATGCCTTCTCGGGTGTCGCGATCGCGCCCAGTACCAGCGCACGAGAGTGGATCGCGGGCTGGCGGCGCAGCAGCACCGTCTTCTGTACGGCAGCGTCAATCGCCGCGCCAGGCCCGGCGGGCAGGACGACGAACTTCTTCTTCGCCAGCGCTGCGGCGAGACCGTCGGCGTGTGATGGGTGGCAGCAGACGAGGTGCGGGTAGTCGAAGACGAACTGGTGGGTGAAGCCGGCGAGCACGTCATAGCCCGAGAGGTGCGCATCGGCTTCCAGGTGCTCGATCACGCGCACGATCTCTCTCGCCGGCGCGCTGCTGGGTGAAGCGCCCCACGCTCGGTCGGCGTATCGGTCGCGGCTCAGACGAAAGACCCTGCCGGTCGCAACCAGACGGCTGAGGGCTCGCTGAAGGGTGCGCTCGGAAAGTCCGAGCTTGTCGCGGAGTTGCGCGACGGTCACCGCACCGCCGTGCTCGGTAGCTAGCGGTCCGACGGCCCGCGCTACGTCATCCATGTCCACAGCGGAGGTTGGCACGATCCATAGAATATAACGGAATCCTGGGCATCGCGCCAACGCTAGCCTGTGCGGGAAAGGATGTGAGGTTAGGAGGATCGGCCACGCGTGCGCGACGAGCGCAGGGTCGATGGCGGGCAACTTCAGATCGCCGTTGAAAAAGTCCTGGATGGGACGCGCTCGCGTATGGAATCCTCGCCCGATGAGCGCGCCGAGGGCGTTGCGGGACGAAACGGACGCCGTGACTAGAGCTACCCGCAGCTAGGATGCAAGGAAGCGTTCGATGTCCGCAGTCTCGCGGGCGAGCGCCGGAGCGGGGGTGGGCCGCGCGAACCACGCCGGCTCGGGACGGCCCTTCTTGATGGACCAAGTACCCGTTGCTGCTCCGCGATTGAGTACGACGGGTTTGAGCATCCCACCGCCCCTCAGGATGTGATGGTCGTCCTCGGCGACGACGAATGGCTCGCGAGTGCGGTAGCCGAGCATGAGCGTGTCGAAAGCGGCGAGCAGCAGACAGGGCGGTGTGTCATCGGTGGGCAACAGGTCAACGTCGCTCGGCGGTCCGGCGGCTTCGAGCGCCCGGCGCGCCTGTGTGATGGGCAGCGAGGACCACTTCGCGAGATCGGACGCGTCGCAGGGGCCGTAGCCTGCGCGGTAGCGGGCGCCAAGGATCGCGAGTGCTTCGTCGGGGTGGACCGCAGGGGGCGGGTCGGCCGCGTGCAGCAAGCCGGCGACGTCCGTGACGATAAGACCTTGCGTTGAGAGCCACGGAACGAATGTGTTGATCGGACCCTGCTCGAGCGACGGGTGGCCGCGCTCGATGAGCGCGCGCAGCAGCGACGGCCGGTCGCGGGGACGCTCGCCGCAGAGCTCAACGACGTCCCCGCGCATGGCGTTTACCTCCTCCACGATGCCGAAGCGCGCGAAGCGCGCGCCGAACACGCGGGCATTTCGCCTGGCGAATAGCGCGTGCAGCCAGGGGCGATCGGACGCCGCAATCAGGTGCACCGTGCCGCGGACCGTCCACGTGCGCAGGAGCGGCGCGGCGCGGACGGCGCTTCGGGTGAGGCCGGGGACGCGCGAGCGCAGTGCGAGAGCCGCGGCGCGCAGATCCTGAGCCTGGACGCCGATTACAGCCAACGCCGCTTCCTCGGCGCTCTTGCACGCCGTTGCCGGCGTCAGCCGCTGCGCCGCCAGACGGCCAGCACGCAGTCGCTCGTCAGCGTCCATCAGACAATCCTCGCACTCAGGCCGCGGATCACCGCCACCCCAGTAGGGCCAACTCTAGAGGCAGGGCCACTCCTGCCGTGCCGAGGATCATGGCTGGGACCGCCGCGCGGCTCACTGCCGCCGCCGACCAAGAGCGGGAGCATCCAGCCCGACGCACCAAGCTCTCGCTTGGGACGAACTCCGACCGTCAGTAGCGCCGACGGCCGCTCCCGCACTCGCCTGTGCGAGCGAGCGTGCTCGACCAGCAGCGCCAGCCTCTCCTCCTCGTCCTGAGCGCAAGCGAGCTGTGCGTCTGCTGAGACGCTTGCCCGATTCTCCTGCTCCTGGGTGACGGCTACCTGCCCGGTCGTCAGGTGGGCTTGTGCGCCAGGAAAAGGTAGCGGTTGAGACTGAGGAAGTAGTTGGGGCCGAGTTCGGTTAGGTCTTGTGCCCATGCTGTGGCTTCGGCCTCGCTCACGCCGTTGCGATCGGGTACGAACGTGGCGATCAGCTCAAGCATTCCGGCGCTGTAGGTGTTGGGGTCATAGCCGGCGTTGAACAACGGCACGATTTGGCGGTCGGTGACTTCCAGTCCAGCATCGCGCAGCAGCCGTGTGAGCGTACGCGGCAGGTGAGGGTGAACGAGGTGCTCCTCCCACGCGGCGAGCACCCGGTCCATGCGCTCGTTGTCGCTCGAAGCCCATACGATCGAGTCCCAGTCGGTGTCAAGCACGAGCGCCCGGCCTCCCGGGCGCAGCACCCGCCCTAGCTCCAGCAGCGCGGCGGGAACATCATCGACGTACTCGTAGACCTGTGTGCAGACTGCGACGTCGAAGCTCGCGTCCGCATAGGGGAGCGTGTGCGCGCCAGCTTCTTGGTACTCGATCGGGCCGCTGCCGGCTGGTGGTCTGCGCGCCCTGGCGAGGGCAAGCATGTTCTCGCTGACGTCCACCCCGCAGATCCGCCCGCCGGTCCCGACAGCAACGGCCATTTCGCACGCGAGTAGACCAGGACCCGAGCCGATGTCGATCGCGCGCTCGCCGGGCTGGAGCGCGAGTGCCCGCAGGATCGTTTGGCGCTGTTCGATGACATCGGGCGTGGTGTAGATCCTCTCTACGCGCCGGGAGGCGTCCTCGTCGAATTGCAGTGTGGCGCTCATAGTTCGTCTTCGGTTGGTGAATGGCTCACTCTTAGGGAACGCCAGGGTACACCTGATGCTCGACGCGGCTCTGTGGATGAATGCTCTTCGCGTCGAGGTCGACGGTCTCCAGCGCGGGGTGGCTTGCCTTCCAGGAGGGGTAGGTGTTGCTGTTCGTGAGCGGTGTCGCGCCTGGCGCTGAGCGCTTGGCGGACTTGGCGATGGAGCGGTCGAGGCGTTCCTCCAATCGAGTAGTGCCTTAAGGCAGCCACTCCCAGCTTACTAATGCGACAGAGCGGCTCAGTTCGTCATCGAGTTCCCGAGCGGCGCGCGTTCCCTAGCCCTTCGGGTGCCAGCCGCGGCCTTCCTTGGTTACCTTGTTTTCCTGCTCTGACTTACGGGCGGGTTTGCTGGATGGGATTATCACGTTGACGACGTGTATCTGATGCGGAGGCCTTTGGTTGGCGAGCGGTAGAAATATTGCGTCGCACCGCGAACTGGCCCTTCGCCGCTAATTTCGAGCAGAACCCAAGCCTGATGACGGGCAAGGAAGACCGAAGTGACCCAGGCAAATGCCACCCAACTGAAAGCCGAGCTCGACGCCGGGGAGGAGATCCTGCGTACGGCAACGCTCGCCCGCCTCGCCTACGACGGAGTCGACGGCACGCCGCGCGTAATCCCGATCGGTTTCCTCTGGACCGGCCAGGCGGTGGTCCTCGCCACGCACCCGACCGCGCCGAAGTTCGCGGCGCTCCGCGCCCGGCCGCGGGTGGCGCTGACGATCGACACCTCGAGCCCGGCGCGCTCCCTGCTGCTGCGCGGCGAGGCAAAGATCGAGGTCGTCGACGGCCCGGTGCCGGAGTACCTCGAGGCAGCGGCGAAGTCGATGGAGGGCGAGGAGCTCGCCGCCTTCGAAGAGGCCTGCCGCGAAACCTACGACCGGATGGCGCGGATCAGCATCGTCCCCGACTGGGCGCGTTACTTCGACTTCGGCGCCGGCCGCTTCCCTGGCTTCCTCCGCGAGCTGACCTCCAAGGACTGAGGCGCGAGCAGCCGGCCCTCCTCCCAGCGCCAGTCGCGTTCGCCGAGTTGGTCGCGCAGGCGCCGCAGCGCCAGATCCCTTCGCCTTCGCCTCGAGCAGCAGGTCGGAAGTCGAGCTCGGCGGCCGCGCCGGCGAGGAAGTCTTCGAAGCCGATCGGGTCGATCAGGTCGGCATGGCGCCCGCCGCCCGCCCTGTTTCGTTTGGGCCGACGGACCCCGCTCGTCGGCCCAAACCCCCCGGCATCTTCGGGTATCCGCCGGTATCTCGGCAGGCCGCGCGGCCCGCCGCTGTCGCCGGGGATAGCGCGAAATGCCAACAACACGGGCCTTTTTGCTAGGTTCCGCACGGCGCGTCAGGCAGGTCGCCCCACCACTGAAAATCGTGGTGTCCCCAGTTCGAATCTGGGTCTGGCCATCGGGAAGTGGCTGGAAATGGGCGGGTTTTCGGATAATGGTCGCTATCCGAATGGCTCCGTTTGTGTCGCGTGGCGTTGTTGCCGACACAAACGCCGGCCCAAACCTGTGTCTTGAGCGCGGTCGGCGCGTCTTGCGGATAGCTCGCTCGGGCGACAAATGGCTTGTCTATGCGGTATTGACGAATAGTGCCGATCTCAACCGCGATCCTTGAATCAAAAGCAACAGACGGCAGGAATCGTGATGCTCTGAGAACGAGTTCTGGCGTGTTCGAGTGTCTGGCGATGACCTGGCTTGTGCCGCCGGGGCGCTGCGGCGTTTGTCGTGGCTGGTTGGTGTACGGCCCGGGTGGCGCGGAGTAGCGCCGCGGTGACCTCATGCACCTCCTGCGCGAGGCTGGTCTCGAACCGCTCCAGGCGCCGACGAACGATTCGACGAGAACGGCCGCCTGAAGGAAGGACGAACCGCCCCGGTCCCAGACCTCGGGACCGAGGCGGCTTCATGCTTCATGTATGGGTGGTTGCGGTTGAGTGCAGCGCCTGATCGAGGTGCTGACCGCGGTTTGGTTCTTCTGTCTGTGGCCTCCGGGATGGCTGCGAAACTCGTGTTATGCAGTTGGCGATCACGCTTGAGCATCCAGATCCCGCATACGTGCAGTGCCGCGGGGGTTTCGCGATGCTCACGTATCTTCGTGGTGCGCCCGAACGGGGTGAGCATCGACGTATTTCGGTTTCGCGAGCTCATGAACGTTTCCTAGCGGCGCAAGAGGAAGGGCGGCCGACTGCAGAGACCGGCGGACTCGGTCTTCTCGTTCTCCAGCGAGCGCTACTCGCGGCGGAGGATTTGGGACTTCTGCTTCATGCACTGGACGGCCCAGAGCCCTGGGAGCGCCTCCGGACAGCAAAGCTCCCTGACCTTGACTCCGCCTTCTCGCGCGTCGCGTCGCGATCGACAGAGGTCATTGAGCGTGTGTTCCGGCTCCCAAGCGAGGCTGACCTCGAACGCCAGGCGCGAGACGCGGTCCAGCGCCGCGGGCTGCTTTGGCTTCGAGACAACTCTGAGCGTCGCTGGGGCGACATGCTCGCGCGGGCAGCTTGGTTGTGGCTCGAACATCGGAACGTGGCGAAGGCCACTATGCACGGATTCCCCGTCATCGCGGGCACGCATATAAACGGTCCTCCAGGAGCCGGTGAGCTCGCCGCTGGCATTCGCCACCAGACGGAGCCTTATGCCGTGGCCGTGACGTCCAAGGTGAGGGGCAACGAGGTCGTCACGGATCGCACTACGTTGCGGCTCGGCGATCACGCAGTTGGGGCGTTTGCGCGCCACGCCCGAGTCGCTATCCAAGTGACGATCGAGCTGGCTGACGCTCAGGCTGGCTCGATAATGAAGAGCTACCGCGCGACGATGCCAACTCGCGCGATCAAGTACCTCGACAACGTCACCCGCACGGCTCTGGAGTTGATGGTCGGCCAGGAGAATGCCGGATGATGTCCGAACTCCAGATAGACGGGTGGCCTTCGGTCGAGAAGGTGATGTTGCCGTCACGCGCATTTCTTCTTTCGTGGCGCGAGCAGACATTGCCGACGCGGATCGCCGCGATCGACGATGCAGCCGACCTATTCGCCGAGACAGTTGCGGATGGCCCGAGCGGGCGTGCCGATATGGCGCTGCTCGGCCTTATCGCTGAGGCGATGCAGCCCCTTGAGGACTTCGCCTACCTCGCGACGGCGTGGACCGAACCGTTTGGGAACCTCGCGTTCTACGTGAAGGCGACCGTGTACTCAGGGTGGACACCATCGTCATTTTGGCAGCGGATACACAAGCGCGACTCCGATTACTTCGATGCGCTCGCCGGCTACAGCGGCATCAATCCTGCCACCGGCGTCATCGAGGACGTCATTGAGAACCTTGGGGTGGTGGCATCGTTGACCGAGGAGGTCCAAAAAGGGTTCGCTCGGGCTCGCGCCGCGACTCAGAACCGGCTGCGCCGCCTTTTGGGCGTGCTCGCATCCGACTGGGACCAGTTCGGTGACTACTTCTACGCATATAAGCACGGCGGTCTCACGGTCAACCGAAATGACGTCGCGTGGATCGCAGACGGCGTGACGGAATTGACGCCGACTACTCCGCGGGAAGTAGCTTCGCTTGCCGCGTGGCATCGGGGAGGAAAACAGATGGAAGGCCGTGGAGAGTTCGGCCTAAGCGCATCAGAGATCGCGAACACGGTAGAGGGAACCGGCCGTCTCGCGATCGACCTTTGCGACGCATTTGTGGAGTCACGCCTTGCGGTCTTTGATGCCGTCGAGTTCGGTCCGGACGCGACGATCGTCGCATTGCGACCTACGCAATTGCCCTGGACGGTGTGGTTGCGGGAGGCGGATCTGCCTCCCGAGACCTGGGCAGTCGTCGGGGCGGGCCCCCGCCTCACGTGGGCAGGTGCAGCGGATGATGATCGCCTGCCGCTGGAGGTAGCCGAAGTCGCCTAACGCATCAAATGTCTGTCGAAGCTCGACAGCCACGCACAGCAGCTGCGGATAGCTTCGAGTAGATGCTCCGCGCCGGGCGTCGCGTCCTCGCATGACCAGCCGGGCTTGGTGGGTCGCGTAGAGGCGCGCTGCCAGTCATGCGGCCAGCTGAGGTGGCTGCGACAATCCTCTTATGACACGACTGGGCGGTTCATTCGTTGAAGTTTGAGCTCCGTGAGTCTGCGCTGCTGAGGCTTGCGCTTGGAGCTGTGCGCTTCGATCCGTGGGAGTTCTTCAACGAGGGCGCCTACCCGGCGCACCGCGTCGAGAAGGACGAGGTCGAGGCGTTCGTCCGCGAGTATCTTGCTGGCCTTGATCGCCCTGGGCTTGAGGCCGCTGTTCGGCGGCACGCTGGGTACCTTCGCGAATGGGTGCCTGACCGGGTGAAGGCTGCGCAATCGGACGCCGACTACGCGCGGCTCTGCGCCTTCGCCGCACTCCACCACGCGATCGTCGACGCCGAGCATGAGTTGACGCTCGCTTCCCTACTGGCGCCCGACCGCAGAGATCTCGTTTTTGGCGAGCATCCCGCGTTGTACGACACGTTGACCGACGGGCTCATGCGCCTAACGCCAACGCACATCGAGGAACCGTGGGTCGCGGAAAATGCCGCGTTCTTCGTCGGCGAGAGCACCCTGTTCCCTCACCCGTTCCTGGCCGAGTACCGAGAGCTGTTGGGAGCGCTCGCCGAACTCTCTGAGGACCCGGTGCTGGCCGTGTACGTCGCGATCGATCCCTACCGTGTAGGCCGACGCGACCAACTGCAACAGCGGTTGCTCGCAGACTATTGGGATGGGCTGAAGCTCACGCCGCAGGCGCTCGACTCGCTTGATCGTCACGACCAGGGATCTTCGTTTCACGCCGCTGGCGAGCGTGGCGAGGCCGAGGCGTTCCTGCACCCGCTGCTCGGCACTTGGTTTCACTGGAAAGCCCGAGCCGACAACGAGTCCGATCCGGTCAAGCGCCTCTACATACAAGAGCTCAAGCCGAGCGAGGATCGCTCAGGTGATCCGTTTGAGGCTGTCTTGAACCGCGAGCTCCATGCCGAGCGCGACACGAGCACGAGGAAGTTCACGCATGTGGACGGGAAGATCGTCCGCTACCCCACCGAGACATATGGGCCGACAGCGACCAATCCGCGGGCGCTGCCCGGCCCGCATGAGCGGAAGCGGAAGTTGTGGAGAGTGGACGGGCCTATGAGCGACGAGCAGTGGATGGAGGTCGTCGGCCTGTTCTTCCGCGGCAACGAGCTCATCGGCGAGCACTTCGAGGATGCCTTCGCCGAACTGGTCTGACCTTGCGCCAGTGCTCACCGCGCCGTCCCACACAGACGCGATCCTTCAACCCATGAGCGACGAGCCGACCTTTGCTCAGCGACGTTGGGAGGCGCTCTCGGCGGCGGGTGCATTCCCCGCGGACAAGATCAAGACGCTCCGGAGCTCGCCGTTCTTTGCGCGTAACGTCGAGTTCCTCGAATCGCACGATGCCCTGGAAGACATGGGGCTCGGAATGGTCACCGGCAAGATCGCTCAGGCCTTCGTCGAGGCAGGCGAGTTTGAGCGGAATCCAACAGGGATGATTACGGGTGTGCTGTCCGACCCCTCCGCCGCGGCGTCGCTGACAGCGTTCCCGGACGGGTCGGGGCTTGCCATGCTCTCGGACACTCTCATCGGGATCGTGGTGCTGACTGGCTACGTGAATGTGTGGCTGATGCCGATGCGGGCGCGGCACTGGCTGCATCCCAATCGCCACTTGTCGTCCGTTCCGGGCGCTAAACGTGCCGATGCTCGCGCCGCTGTGGCCGCCCTGCGGTACTACTTCATACAGTGCCGGCTCTTCCTCGATGCGCCGCACAAGCCGACGCTCGTTCTGCCAGAGGTGGCGGCGAAGCACGCGGAGCTCTACAACGGGTACGCGCTGGAGTTCGTCGTGGCGCACGAGATGGCGCACTTCGTACTCGGTCACGGTGACGCTCGCGAAATGTATCCGGCACAGTTGCACCAGAATGAGCACGCTGCCGATCGATTGGCCTTTGAAGTGCTTAAGCGTCTCCGTCTCCCGAGCCGCGACGGTGGACTGGCGTCGTGGGCGCAACGCGTCTGGCTGTCTCGGATCCTGTATGCGGGCGTGCGCAACGCTCTAGCGGCCCTTGAGGCGGTCGAGCACGCGTTGTTCGTGCGACTGCCGGTCACGCATCCTCCGGCCGCCGATCGATGGGCGCACCTGATGACGGGTGAGCAGCGGACCTTGATCCGAGACGCCGAGACGTGGTCGCGCGGGTCCAGGCTGTCATTGGCGAGTGCGCGCACGCTCTCCGAGCCGCTACCGGATCACTCCTGGCGGGCGTATGCCGAGCATCCGCACTTCACGCTCCTCTCCGACGACCCGTCCCTCACGCACGCTGACGCGGTCGGCAAAATGCTGTACGGAACCGCGTTCTACGACCAGATGCACGGCATGTCGCGGGAGCAGACAGAACATGCGCTGCACGAGTGGACGGCCGACAAGATTCCGGAGCTGCTGCCCGCCGTCGAACTGATCATCAACAACGAGCTGCCATCGGCACTGGCGCTTTTCGAGGTCGCGGGCGCTCGACGAGCGGCAATCCTGGACGGCTCCACCGGCCTGACGTTCTTCAGCCTACAGGACAGCTTCCATGCGAGTCCCCGCCTCGAAGGCCTGGACAAGCCTGACCGCCTCATCATGGCCGTCTTGATCGCGCTCGTACTAGCCGCACACGGTCTCGAACCCGCGGCGTAGCAGCACAATCGCGAGCATCGTCACGGGCGGATTGCCGCGGAGCCCGGCCAGGACATCGGCGACCGCGCCGAAGTCGTCGAGCCGGTCCTGCATATCCTTCTGGAAGATCGCCCGGATGTCGTCGTTGTGGCAGATTCGGGCGCGGATGTCGCCGAGCTGCTGCTCGATCCAGCGCTCGGCGAACCGGCGGAACCGATCGGGATCCTCGGGTCCGAAGCCGACGCCGTCTCCCAGAAGCTCCCGCCCGAGTTGCTCCAACATCTCGGGCTCGGACAGCCGCAGACGCGGGTCGTGCTCACAGGCAGCAGTATGTCAGCGGCGGTTCGCGCGAGCCGTCCCGCGAGGACGTCGTCGAGGTCGAACCCCGTGGGCTGATCGAGCTGCGAGCAGGCCCCCTCACGAGCGCACATACATAAGCGGAAGCGATGGCCCGCACCTCCGCTGCCGGTTCTGCCTGCACGCGATAGCGATAGTCGCGATCTGGTCTACGGAGCCGAGCGCCCACAGGCGGTCATAAGGACCGCCAAGAGCCCTCCGCCCACCGAGAATTCTCGTGTGGCCTCACATGCAGGTGATTTGCCGGTCTGGTGGACCTGGCGCGACTGGTGTGCCTGTCGCCCGTATCGGCGAGGGCGTAGCTCACAGATGACCCCGGCGATGCCGAGGAGAGGCCATCCGTATAGATCAATCTTGGGGCCGCATGTTCGTGAGGACGCTCTCGACGCTGTGCTGCTGGCCGAGCATCCGACTCATGTAGTCGACATTGGCCTCGGCAAATCGCCGCACGAAGTGGTCGCTTGAAGGCGCCCGGCCGTGACCGAGCGCGATGAGGTAGTTCTTGAATGGCGCATTCGCCATCGGCCCGGACTTCCAGCCGCGTATGAGGGCGAGGAAGGAGGTGCCCTTTTGCATGAAGCCCTCGCAGAAGAAAAGCTCATCAGCCGAGACGATGGCCAGCGACCCTACCCGCTCCTGTTGTAGGAAACTCTTTTCGCGAATCCGGCTGTCGACCGCTCTGAGGACGTAGTCAGTGTGCGGGAACGGATGGGAGGTTAGGAGGACCGGCCACGCGTGCGCGACGAGCGCAGGGTCGATGGCGGGCAACTCCAGACGACGGTTGAAAAAATCTTGGATGGAACGGTCGAGCTGTTCGGTCTTTTTCACGACAAGGCGGTCCACGTCGTCGCTGAAGCACTGCAGGTCGCCTCGCGTAGTCGTGCCGGCCTGCAGCGGGCCGGAGACGACCTCAACGAACACTGGGTTACGCTCGTATTCGAGGATCACGTCTGACGAGTCGCGACGCTGCGAGCGAGGGCCGTAGGGCACGTCCGCGGTGACCGTGGTACCCGAACCCTCCATCTCGACCGCTCGCCTAAACGTCCCCTCGACTGACTCCTGGAAAGCCTGCCCGAAGATCGAGCTGTAGTAACGGCGGTCACGTCCGTCGGCAACTGCGGCTTCGCTCAGAATGTGAAAGACGCCCTGGGAGACACGGCGGCGCAGGCTGGTGATTGACAGCGGCACGAAGAGGTCCGGCTCGATCTCGACCAGCGGGAACCGCTCAAAGGTCAGCGAGCCGTAGGTGCCCTCGCCGTACTGCTTCGCCTCAGCAAGCAGCTCGTCACGCAGCGCATCGACGTCACGGCCTGTTAGCGTGAAGAACGCTTCCCAAGTCTCTCTTGCCATCGTCGCCTGAGCGAACGCGCGCGCGGGCTCAATGCCCGGCAGGCTGTCCTCGTTTGCCCCTCGGATGAGGAAGCGCGCGAGTACGGCGGCGCCAACCGTGAAGTAGTCGGCGATCGGCATCCCGGCGCGGCGCACGAACGCGGCCTCGACCGCTCTCGCAGGCTTGTTCTTCAGCTGAGGCCAGATGACTCGGTAGACCTCGTGGTGGAGCGCGGTCACTGGTAGCTGGTCCTCGTGGTAGTTCAGGCAGCACTGCCGAATCTCCCACGCTGTCCGCTCACAATCGTCTTCTATGTTCAGGCCGGTGTCGAGGAGGTCTGTCACCCCGATCAGGCACGTTCCCCATATCTCGCGCAGGGCTCCGGCGCCGAAGTCATCGCGTCGCCTGCGGTCAGCGTGAAGGATGACCAGCCGCGCGAGATGCACGAGCTGCTGCTCGCAAAAGACCTTGGTCGGGTTACTCCCGTCGCGCAGCCGCTGGAGGAGTGCCTGGCCAAGCTGGCCGTCGCCAAAGACCTCCTGCACGAGCCGTTCTTGTAGTCGGGCGTTCTCGCCTGGGCGTCTCTGCGGCGAGACGAGTGCTCAGGTGCGCGATCGACAGCAGGCAGTCCTCCGCTGATAGCTGGCGCAGACGTTCAACGAGGTCTGGCTCCTGCAACACGTCGCCGCTGGCGAGGTCCCGGTGGCTGAGGTACACGATGGCGTCCAGTGGCGGGTCTGCATCTGCCTGCTCCCCGGTGGCTGGCACGAGTAGCCCTAGCTCGTGAGATGTGATGGAGTGGACGCGCTTTGACGGACATCTAATGGCTTTAGTGGCTGGGACGCGAAAGGATGTCCGTTATGCCACGAACGAGAGGGCCGTATCCGCCGGAGTTTCGCCGCGAGGCTGTCGAGCTGGTGCTCGCCGGCCGCAGTGTTCGGGACGTAGCCGAGAGTTTGGGTTGCAGCGATCAGTCGCTGCATATCTGGGTCAAGCGCCACCAGCTCGATCGCAGAGAACGCGACGACGGGCTGAGCAGTGCGGAGCGTGAAGAGCTCCGGGAGCTTCGCAAACGGGTCAAGCGTGTCGAACAGGAGCGCGACATCCTCAAGCGAGCCGCGGTTCTCTTCGCAGCGGAGACCGAGACCCGGTGAGCATCTATCGGATCATCTCGGCGGAGAGGGCCAGCTTCCCAGTCTCTGTGATGTGTGAAGTGCTCGGCGTCAGCCGATCCGGCTTCCATGGCTGGGAGAAGCGGGCGCCATCGGACAGGGCGCTAAGTGACGCGTGGCTGACCTCGAGGATCACCGAGATCCACGAGCGGGCACGTGGCGTCTATGGCTCTCGTCGGGTTCAGGCGGAGCTTCGTCTCGGCCAGGGCATCCACGTCTCTCGCCGGCGCGTGCGCCGGCTGATGCGCCAGGTCGGAATCTCTGGACTCGTAAAGGTCAAGCGTGGCCGCACGACGATCCGTGTTCCCGGCGTCCGTGTCGCCGATGACCTCGTCGAACGGAACTTCAGGCCCGAGGCCCCGAACGTGTTGTGGGTCGCCGACATCACCTACCTGCGGACCTGGGAGGGCTGGCTCTATCTCGCCGCCGTGCAGGACGCCTACAGCCGAAGGATTGTCGGGTGGGCGATGACCGAGCACATGCGTACCGAGCTCGTCGCCGACGCGCTTCAAATGGCAGTGCACCGCCGCCGGCCAGAGCCAGGGCTCGTCCATCACAGCGATCAGGGATCGCAATACGTCGCGCTGGGCTTCGGCCAGCAAGCCCGCGACGCAGGGATCGCTGTCTCAATGGGATCCAGGGGCGACGCCTACGACAACGCAGTCGCGGAGAGCTTCTTCGCGACCATCAAGAAGGAGCTCGTGCACCGCCAGCCATGGCCGAGCAGACGCGATCTGTCCTCGGCCGTCTTCGACTACATCGAGGCGTTCTACAACCGCCAGAGACGACACTCAACGCTCGGATACCTCTCCCCAGAGGAATATGAGAACACCAACATCACAACCGTGAGAACACCACCATCACAACCCCAAAAGGAGACCTAGCGACTAAAGCCCGCAACTGTCCGTGAGAGCGCGTCCACTCCAGTGAAGCCTCGGTAGGGCATAGGTTTAGGCTAGCTGGGGCTCGCGAGGGCACCGAAGGTTCGATAGCGTCGCGGACATGAGCCTGACCAAGCGCAGAACACTCATTGGTCGTCCTGTGAGATCGAGCTAACCGCGGGACGTGCGCGCTCGGCCGCAAAGCCCGCCTCGATGGCGTCGAGTCGCATGTGCCAGCCTTTGCGCCACTTCGCCCGCAGTTGGTCATCGGCGAGCGCGGCATCGACGCCGCTGTCTTTATCTAGCGCCCAGATCACTTCTGGCTCGTCCGCGAGCATCAGCCGTGCGAGGATCGCGCGGCGAAGCAGATCACGCAGCCGATCCGTGCATGACGCAAGCGTAAACAGCCACCCTTCGTCCTGGCGCACTGTTGAGATGCCGCGCATCAGCTTCGTGATCTCGCGTTCGTACAATCGACCGCCGTGGACCAGTTTGGATCTCAGCTCATAGAGCCGGCCAACATCCTTGAAGATCACGCCCGCCGGGTCTTCGGCTGTCGCGAGCAGCGCCGCTGATCGACTCCTGAGCCGTAGCGTCACCGAGTCGGTGCTCTTCTGCGAACCGATCAGCGCGGCCTCAAGGCCAGTCGCAAGGTCGACGAGATGCTCGTACTCGCTGTCGTTGCGGTGGGAGCGGCTGAACATCGAGAGGGCGACCTCAAAGGATGTCGCGATCGTGCCCTCTGGTCCGGGGTCAAGCCTGTCCAGTCGCTCGCCGAGTGCCGCGAACGCGGGCTCAAGCTCGTGGCGGAGGCGCTCGGTCCGCCGCAACGGCAGACCGAGTAGGCCCTGCCGCCACTGGCCGAACCGCGGCGCCACGCGTGCGACACGGGTCGTTGAGCCGATGAGCTCATAGTTGAAGTGTGCGGTAGATGCCGTAAGCAGCCTCGTCACGAGCATGAACTGACTGAGACGTGCAGAGAGACTGCTCGCCACCGCCTCGTCGTCGAGATCGGCGGTGCGCTCGCGAGTGACCAGCAAGCTGTGGGGAGGGGCGTAGGGACGCGGTTCCTCACGGTTCCACGTCTGCGCGGCGCCAGGAATCTCGTGCTGCGCACGCATCTCCAGAGACTCGCGGTCGCTGCGCTCTGGGATGACCGTGACCTGCCCGAGCGTCACCTCCTCAAGGTCGGCTGTGCTCAGGTTGCTCGCGTGGCGGATGCAAACGACCTCGTATGTGTCCGAGTCGAGAGTCGCGATTAGCTCCCTGATCGACTCGGCTACCAGCGTCCCATCGGTCTGGAAGCTGTCTTCTAGTCCACAGCGCGCCACACATGCCTCCAACAGCGCGAAGATGTAATGGGAAGCGAACTCAGAGTGCCGACGTTTCAGTGGCTCCGCAAAGCGGGTCGGGTAGGCACGCTCAAGAGCCTCCTCGAAGGGGCCGATAGCCCTCCACGCCGCGCAGGGTGTCGCCGTAGTAGTCGCGGCCTACCGACACGTAGGGGTGGTAGACAGGGGTCGGGATGATGTGCTCTCGCTCCAGTGCGCTAAATGCTTCCGCGATGAATGCGCGCGCGAGCTGTTCGATGTCTACCTGAGTGCCCAAGGGATGCCCCCATCGTGACAGGCCCTGCCAGCGCCACCCGGGCTTTTATCAGCCCCCAGTCCCGGCTGGGGTTTGTGTCGCCGACCCCCGCATCGCGGCACAAACCCACCGGAATCCGCAGGTATCCGCCGGTATCTCAGCGGCGACCACCGACGAGTCGCGGCTCCGCCGGATTCTCAAAATGCCAGCAAACACGGGGGTTTTGCTACGATTCGCACGGCGGGTCGTTTGGCGACGGGCGATACTGAAAATCGTGGTGTCCCCAGTTCGAATCTGGGTCGCGCCATCGCGGCTTCCCTGGGCCCAACGAGTGGGGTAAGTACCGGGCCTCGACGGGTAGCTTTGCGTCCCATGGGCACTGAGGGAAAGGCCGGCTCACGCGAGCTCGGCGAGTACAGGGGTAAGCGCAACTTCGAGACGACGCCCGAGCCGGACGGTGGTTTGGATCGGCAGGCCGCCGGCGCGCGCTTCGTGGTGCATGAGCATCGTGCGAGGCGACTGCACTGGGACCTACGGCTCGAGCACGCCGGAGCGCTTGCCTCGTGGGCTATTCCCAACGGGATCCCCGAGGACCCCGAGCACAACCGCAAGGCCATACACGTCGAGGATCACCCCCTGAGCTACCTCGCGTTCGAGGGCACGATCGCGCCTGGAAACTATGGGGCGGGGGAGGTGAGGGTTTGGGATAGGGGCACGTACACCTGTGAGAAGTGGGCCACGCGCGAGATCCTCATCGACTTCCACGGGGAGCGACTGCGAGGACGTTATGCGCTGTTTCGCGCGGGTCGTGGGGAGCAGGATTGGATGATCCACCGCATGGACCCCCCAATCGATCCCACGGCGGAGGAGATCCCCGACTTCATAGAGCCGATGCTCGCCAGGCTCGCGACGCTGCCGGCCCGGGAGCCTGAGTGGGCATTTGAGGTCAAGTGGGACGGGGTCAGGGCGATCGCGCGCTCCCTGCCGGGGCGCATCCGGCTGCTGAGCCGCAACGGCAACGACGTGACCGCCGCCTATCCGGAGCTGCGCGCGCTCAACCGCGAGCTTGGCTCGCATTCGGCGGTCCTCGACGGTGAGATAGTCGCCTTCGACGACACCGGTCGTCCGAGCTTTGAGGCGCTGCAGTCGCGCATGCACCTGCGCGGTGAGGCCGCGGTGCGCAGGCGCGCGCAGGCCACCCCTGTCACATACGTCCTCTTCGACCTGCTGTGGCTCGACGGGCACAGCCTCCTCGACCTGCCCTACGCCGAGCGTCGCTCCCGCCTGGCTGCCCTGAGGCTCGACGGTGAACGCTGGTGCACGCCGGCGTTCCATGTCGGCGAGGGCTCTGCCCTGCTCGCGGCCACGCGCGAGCAGGGGCTCGAGGGTGTGATCGCCAAGCGCCTGGATTCGCGCTATGCGCCGGGGCGCAGGTCCGACAGCTGGTTGAAGATCAAGCACTCCCGGCGCCAGGAGGTGGTGATCGGTGGTTGGACCGAGGGGAAGGGATCGCGCTCCCTGAGCATCGGCGCCCTCCAAGCCGGCATCTATGAGAACGGCGAGTTGCGCTATGCGGGTCGGGTCGGGACGGGCTTTGACGCCCAGGAGCTCGAGCGCCTGGCGGGGCTGCTGGGGCCTCTCGCGCGGCGTGACTCCCCCTTTGTCGGGCGCCAGCCCCCGCGAGGCTCGCACTTCGTGGAGCCGCGACTGGTCTGCGAGGTCGAGTTCAGCCAGTGGACCAAGGGGGGGCTCCTGCGCCAGTCCTCCTACAAGGGCTTGCGCGCGGACAAGCCCGCCGTGGAGGTGGTGCGTGAGCGCGCGGAGCCGCTCCCGGAGAGTCCTGCCTCCTCGCGGAAGGAGGCCGCGGACATCCGGGAGCTGATCGAGGGCGCTCGCCGGGTACGTGGCGGTGTGGAGGTCGAACTGGAGGGGCGAGCGCTCAAGCTCACCAACCTCGACAAGGTGCTCTTCCCGAAGACCGGCTTCACGAAGGCGGACCTGATCGGCTACTACGCTCAGGTCGCGCCGGTGCTCCTACCCCATCTCGTCGATCGGCCGCTCACCCTGAAGCGCTACCCCGACGGTGTCGAGGGGGAGTACTTCTACGAGAAGCAGTGCCCCGGGCATCGCCCCGAATGGGTGCGGACAACGGCGGTGTGGAGCGAGAGCAACCAACGCGAGATCGACTACTGCCTGTGCCAGGACCTCCCCACGCTCGTGTGGCTGGCCAACCTCGCCGACGTCGAGCTGCACCCTTTCCTCTCACGGGCTGAGGCTCTGAAGTGCCCACGGACGCTCCTCTTCGACCTCGATCCCGGTCGCGCCGGCGAGCGTCGTGGAGTGCTGCCAGGTCGCGCTCGTGCTGCGCGAGATGTTCACCGAGCTCGGGATGCTCGCCTTTGCCAAGACCTCCGGAGCCAAGGGCCTGCAGGTCTACGTACCGCTGAACGGGAGCGACGTGACCTACGAACAGACCAAGCCCTTCGCCCACGCCGTCGCCGACCTGCTCGAACGGCGCCACCCGGAGCTCGTCCTATCGGGCATGTCCAGGGCGCGCCGCTCGGGCAAGGTGCTCGTCGACTGGAGCCAGAACGACGAGCACAAGACGACCGTCTCGGTCTACTCCTTGCGAGCCACGGCGCGTCCCCAGGTCTCCACGCCGGTGGACTGGGGCGAGGTGGAGCGGTGCGCCACCGACGCAACCCCCGCATCGCTGGCTTTCCCCGTAGAAGATGCGCTGCGGCGGGTCGCCGAGCGGGGCGACCTGTTTGCCGATGTGATCACGCTCTACCAGCCGCTCCCGGCGCTCGGACGGTGAAGGGGAGTGCAGTACGATGGTCCCCCATCGCGTCAGCTCAAACAGCGAGATCACGCGTACTCCAAGCCGACCGCTAGGGGTGCACATCCGCAACATCGGACCCCACCAGCGCACCAATCGTCGCCCTCGTGGATGGCTACGCCACTACGCCGGCATGCTCTCCCCCGACAGCTTCACCGCGACGCGGCTGTCGCTGGAGCGCGACAGAGTCCAGCGACTGCGACGCTCGACGGCGACCGTGGCCAACCGAGCGCGAGGCACCAGAGGCGGGCGACGAGGGATGCGAGCGCTCACGGCCGCCCCCGGAGCCACGCTGCGCTGGCGTGAGGTGGCGGCCCCCCCGGCCCCCGGGCCGCTCGGGGCGGTCGTCCATCCAATCGCCTCCTCCACCTGCGACATGGACTGCCCGGTGCTGCTCGGCGCCACGCAGATCCCCCTGCCACTTCACCCTGGGCACGAATGCGTGGCGGAGGTCCTGAGCGTGGGCAGCCAGGTAATGACACTGCGCCCGGGCGACCTTGTGATCGTGCCATTTCAAATAAATTGTGGAGCCTGTCTCCCCTGTCACACCGGCCACACCGGCAGCTGCACGGGTGTCCCGCCGCTGTCCATGTACGGCTTCGGGTTCGCCGGCGGCCACTGGGGCGGCGCCTTCGCCGACGAGCTCGCGGTGCCCTACGCCGACGCCATGCTCGTCGCGCTCCCTGAGAGGATCGACCCCGCGGCCGCCGCCTCCGTCGCCGACAACGTGTGTGACGCCTACCGTCACATCGGCCCCCACCTACCGGCAGTCCTCGCGACCGACCCCGACGCGCGCGTGCTGGTCGTCGGGGCCGGCGGGAAGCGCTCGCTGTTCACCCCGAGCTGTCCCCTCTACACGGGCCTGATCGCGAAGGCGATGGGTGCACGGAGCGTGTACTTCGCCGACAGTCGCAAGGGCGTTCGCGCGCATGCCGAGCGGCTCGGGATGCAGGCCCTGCATCCGCGAGAGCTGCGGGGCATGGCTCCCTTCCCACTTGTCGCTGACGTCAGCGTCGACGGTCTTCCGATGGCACTCAAGGCCACGGCCCCCGACGGCATCTGCTCAAGCTCCGGTGGGCTGCACCGCCATGCCCGCATCCCCTTTCTGCAGATGTACATCCGCAACGCCACCCTCCACGTCGGGCGCACACATGTGCGTGCCCTGATCCCCGATGTGCTCGATCTGATGACCGCGGGAGGCCTGCGACCCGAGACTGTCACCACCAACGTGGCGGCGCTCGACGATGCCCCCCGTGTGTTGCACGAGCACCTGCTCGACAGCCAGAGTGTCAAGACCGTGCTCGTCGCTTAGGCGATCGTCGTTGGCGTCGATCTCGCCCATCCGGGCCATCCCAAGGAGGGGTACAGTACTGGCTTCCTACACCTGAGTTTCCAGGAGGCTCGAAGCCATGGCGAACGTGCTTTGCGTGCTCTATGAGGACCCCCTCGACGGGTATCCACCTGCCTACGCCCGCCAGGACATCCCCAAGATAGAGCGCTACCACGACGGGCAGACCACACCCACGCCCGAGCGGATCGACTTCATCCCCGGCGAGCTGCTCGGGAGCGTCTCGGGCGAGCTGGGGTTGCGCAAGTTCCTGGAGGAGCGCGGTCACCGGCTGATCGTCACCTCCGAGAAGGACGGCCCCGATTCCGTCTTCGAGCGTGAGCTCCCAGACGCCGAGGTCGTCATCTCCCAGCCGTTCTGGCCCGCCTACCTGACGGCCGATCGCATCGCCATGGCGCCGAATCTCAAGCTTGCGCTGACGGCTGGAATCGGCTCCGATCACGTGGACCTCCAAGCGGCGATCGAGCGCGGCGTCACTGTGGCCGAGGTCACCTACTGCAACAGCATCAGCGTGGCGGAGCACGTGGTGATGATGATTCTGGGGCTCGTGCGCAACTACATCCCCTCCTACGAGCAGGTGGTCGAAGGCGGCTGGAACATCGCCGACTGCGCCGCGCGCTCCTATGACCTCGAGGGCATGCAGGTCGGCACCGTCGCCGCCGGGCGCATCGGCTCGGCCGTGCTGCGCCGCCTCGCCCCGTTCGAGGTCGGGTTGCACTACACCGACCGCCACAGGCTCCACCCCGAGCTCGAACGGCAACTCGGCGTCGAATTCCATCAGACCGTCGAGGAGCTCGTGGGGGTGTGCGACGTAGTCACGATCAACGCTCCCCTCCATCCCGAGACCGAGAACCTCTTCGACGCTGACCTGATCGCCAAGATGAAGCGCGGCGCCTATCTGATCAACACGGCCCGCGGCAAGATCTGTGACCGCGACGCCGTCGCACGGGCGTGTGAGACCGGCCAGCTGGCGGGCTACGCCGGCGATGTGTGGTTTCCCCAACCAGCCCCGGGAGACCATCCCTGGCGCACGATGCCCCACCACGGCATGACCCCCCACACCTCCGGTACCACCCTCTCCGCCCAGGCCCGCTACGCCGCCGGCACCCGCGAGATCCTCGAGTGCTGGTTCGACGGGCGCCCCATCCGTGAGGAATATCTGATCGTCGACGGCGGCAAGCTCGCGGGCGCCGGCGCCCACTCCTACAGTCCCGGCGACGCGACCGGTGGCTCGGAGGAGGCGGCACGGTTCAAGACAGGCTGATACGTGGATAAGTTGTGACGATGGCGGGCTGTGGGCATCTCGATTCGGTAAAGGTCCTCGACCTGCCCGAGGAGGTTGCCGGCTGCGAGGTGTGCCTTGCCACCGGTGGGCGCTGGGTTCACCTGCGCATGTGCCAAACATGCGGGCAGATCGGCTGTTGCGACAACTCACCGGGGCGTCACGCCACAGCCCATCACCACGACACCGGGCACCCGATCATCCGCTCTGCCGAGCCCGGGGAGGACTGGAGCTGGTGCTACCTCGATGAGCTGATGTTGCGGTTGCCGGCTCAGTGAGTCCCGTTCGCCCGAAGGTGACGGTCGTCGGCCGTCGACTCGCGCCCGAGGACCATCGCCTGCGCGATTTCCTTACACGCACCGCCCAGCCGTACGAGTGGCTCGAGGCCGGCTCCCCCGAGGCGATCGAGCTGTTGAGCGCTCGTGGAGTCCCAGACGCCGAGCTGCCGGTCTTGATCGAGGAGGAGGCGCTCATCCCCGTCGCGACGGTCGAGCGTGTGGTGGAAGCCTGGAGCCCTGACCGGGCGCCGTCGCGCACAAGCTATGACGTGGCGATCGTCGGGGGAGGACCCGCCGGCTTGGCAGCCGCGGTGTACGCCGCATCCGATGGCCTATCGACGATCGTGATCGAGCGCAACGTCCCCGGAGGCCAGGCGTCGCACACGTCGCTGATCGAGAACTTCTTCGGCTTCCCCGGCGGGATCGGGGGCGCTGAGCTCGCTCGGCTCGCCGGCCGTCAGGCGGAAGACTTCGGTGCCGAGCTCCTGCTGATGCGCGGCGTGAGCGGAAGTCGCGGCGGTGGACAGGAGCCCTTCACGCTCGACGTCGTGGGTGGCTATGAGGTGCGGGCTCCGGTGGCGATCGCCTCTCCCGGGATGGACTGGCGGCGCCTGGAGCTCGACGGCATCGAGGCGTTGCTCGGCCGCGGCGTCTACTACGGCGCCGGGCGCTCAGAGGCGGCCCAGTGCGGGGGCGACCCCGTGGTGGTCGTGGGCGCGGGCAACTCCGCCGGTCAGGCGGTCATGAATCTTGGGAACGCCGGAGCCCGCGTCACGATGGCCGTCCGCGGTGAGCGTCTTGGCAAGTCGATGTCCGCTTACCTGGTCGAGCGCATCGAGGCCCACCCGCTGATCGACGTGCGCTTGGGGACTGAGATCATCGCCGTCGATGTCAATGAAGATCTGCTCGCCGGTGTGACGCTGGGAAACTCGAGCGGCTCAACCGAGCGCGTGGCGGCGAGGGCCTTGTTCCTGTGCATAGGCGGCCGTCCGCGCACGGCATGGACGGCTGACGTCGGCGTGCGCGTCGATGCGGCCGGCTTCGTCCTTACCGGCCCTGACTTGCTGCACGACGGGCGCCGCCCGGATGAGTGGCCGCTCGACCGCGACCCGCTCTCGCTCGAGACAAGCGTGCCCGGCCTGTTCGTCGCGGGCGACGTTCGCAGCGGCTCCACCAAGCGCGTCGCTGCCGCCGTCGGCGAGGGAGCGATGGCCGTGGCGCTCGCCCACCGGCGCCTGGAGGAGCTCACGCAGGCAAGCTAGCGCTCAGCGCTTCGCGCAACACCCGGAGTGCGCTCTCGATCGCGCTCACGTCGCGCCCACCACCGACGGCCAGTCGGCGGTCCTTGCCCCCGCCGCCCCCACCGACGACCTTCGCCGCGGCACGGACGATCGCGGGGGCGTCGCCGTCCTCACGGTCGATGGCCACGGCGATCGCGACAGCCTCGCCGTCGGGTGAGCCGATCAGCCCTACCGTCTTTACGCCCTGGCGCTGGACGAGCTCTGCGGCGATTACGCGCAGGGCCTGCTGGTCGCGGTCGTCGAGGCGGGCGACAACGCTTCCGTCGACCGCCGACTCGGCGAGCGTGGAGGCCAGATCACGGTCGGCCTCCGCGGCGAGCGCCTTGCGCTGGCGTTCTTCCTGGCTCGAGCGATGCCTGAAGGCGAGCGATGGCCTCCGGCACCGACTCTGGCGCCACGTGCAGGGACTCGGCCGCCGTGTGCAGCAGCCCACGCGCGCGGCGATGGTCCTCGTGGGCCGCCTTGCCCGTGAGCGCCTCGATGCGGCGCAGGTTGGCCCCGACCGAGGACTCGCTGCGCACTACGAACGCTCCGATTCGCCCGAGCGCGGTGCACGTGCGTGCCGCCGCACAGCTCGACCGAGTGCTCGCCCGCGCGTACGACCCGCACGATCTCGCCGTACTTGTCGCCGAAGAACGACATCGCCCCCTCGGCCCGCGCCTCCTCGAGCGTGCTCTCGGTCGTCTCCACGCGGCTCGTCACCGAGGATGTCGCCGATCACGAGCTCTTCGATCCGCGCGATGTCCTCGTCGTTCAGCGACGAGTGGTGGTTGAAGTCAAAGCGCGAGATAGTCGGGTTCCACGAGCGAGCCCTGCTGTTGCAGCTGCGAGCCGAATGTCTTGCGCAGTGCCCAGTGCAGCAGGTGCGTGGCGGTGTGGCTGCGCTTGATCGCGTCGCGCCGGTCCTCGTCGACGCGCAGCGTTGCCTCTTGGCCCTCCACCAGCGTGCCCTTCTCGAGCTGCACGCGGTGGCGGACGATCCCCTCCAGCGGCCTGTCGGTGTCGATCACGCGCGCCCTGCCCGTCTCTGTCTCGATCGCGCCGGTGTCGCCCAACCTGGCCGCCGCTTTCGGCATAGAACGGGGTCCTCTCCGCGAACACTTCGAGGGTCTCGCCATCGGGTGCCTCAAGGACGCGCACCAGCTTGCTCTGCGCCTCAGTCTCCTCGTACCCGAGGAACTCGGTGGGCGCTGAGCCCATCCAGCTCAGCCACCAGGCGACCCGTCGCCTGACTCTCCTGCTCGTCGCCGGCTCCCGCCGCCGGCGGCGCTGCGCGCCAGCTCGCGCTGGCGGCCCATCGCCGTTCGAAGCCCTCCATGTCCAAGCCCACTTTTCGCTCCGCCGCGATTTCGGCCGTCAGCTCGACAGGGAACCCGTAAGTGTCGTGCAGCATGAAGGCGTCCTTCCTGCAATCACGGCGACGCCACCATCGATCAGACCCTCCAACATGCCCAGCCCCAGGCTGAGCGTCTCCACGAAACGGTGCTCCTCGCGCTCGAGGATGTCGCTCACCATGTCGAGCGAGCGCTCGAGCTCGGGGTAGGCGCCCCCCATCAGCTCGGCCACCGCCGCGGCCATCGCGGACATCATGCCCTCGCCTGTGCCCTTCGGGGTGCGCGCGCCCACACGTTGGCCATGGCGCATCGCGCGGCGGATGATGCGGCGCAGCACATACCCCCGCTCCAGGTTCGAGGGAACCACCCCGTCGGCGAGCATGAACGTCACCGCGCGCGCGTGGTCGGCGACGATGCGCAGGCTCACGTCGTCCTCCTCCTCGCGCCCATACACGCACTTCGTCAGCTCCTCCGCCGAGCCGATCAGCCGGCGCAGTAGGTCGGTGTCGAATACCGAGGACTTGCCCTGCACGATCGGCAGGATCCGCTCCAGGCCCGCGCCCGTGTCGATGTTGCGCTTGGGCAGCTGGCCTCGAGCGTGCCGTCCTCCAGGCGGTTGGACTCCATGAACACGAGGTTCCAGATCTCGACGTAGCGTTCCTCGCCGCCCTTGACCGGGCCGCCCTCGGGGCCGTGCTCCGGCCCCTTGTCGTAGAAGATCTCCGAGGAGGGACCGCACGGGCCGGTGGCGCCCATCTCCCAGAAGTTGTCCTCCCCCATTCTTTGGATGCGCTCGCCCGGCAGACCCACGAGCTCGTGCCAGAGCCGCGCGGCCTCGTCGTCGCTCGTGTGCACCGTGGCCCACATGCGCTCCCCGTCGAGACCGAACGTCTCGGTCAGAAACTCCCATGCGTATTCGATCGCCCCGGCCTTGAAGTAGTCGCCGAAGCTGAAGTTCCCGAGCATCTCGAAGAACGTCAGATGCCGCGTGCTGCGACCGATGATCTCTATGTCGTCGTGCTTTCCCCGTACCCGCAGGCACTTCTGGGCGGAGGTCGCCCGCGGCGGAGCGCTGCTGTCTCTTCGCCAAAGAACACCGGTAGGAACTGCACCATCCCCGCGTTTGTGAACAGCGGCGCCGTCGGATGCTCGCGGCACCAGGCTCGACGAGCCCACCAGGCGGTGATCGCGCTCCACGAAGAAGTCGAGGAAGCTCGCGCGTAGCTCATCCGCGTTCATTGGTCGGTTGGTCGTTGTCAAGGCGAGCTAAGCCTAACCAGCTCGCGCGGTTTCGCTACGCGAGCTTGATCGCGCGCATCGTGTGCTCGTCGGGAAGCTTGCCCAGGATGCGCCTCAGGATCTCGCGCTCATCGGCCTGCCCGCGCCCGAGGTCGTCGAGCAGCAGCTTGACCGCGCTGTGGGTGATCTTCATCTGCTCGGGGCTGAGCGGCACCGTCAGTTTCCCGCGCTCGTCGGCGGTCCCCGCGAGGCTCGTCAAGACATCTCGCGCGAGCTTGCGGATCTGAGGCTCGTGGGCCTCGTCGGAGATGAGCAGCCGCAGCGCGCCGACACTCACCGCCACCTCATCCGCGTCGAGGAAGAGGTGATAGGCGGGCTCGGGCTCGTTCGCCGCATCGTTCACTGGGGATCTCCCTCGACTTGCTCTACCGACACATCCGCGGCTTCACCGGTGGGTATTTCCAGCGAAGGGCGTCCGCATCCGCCTCGGCGGCGGCATCGACCATGATTATGAAGCAATTCAGGCGTGACCGGAACGCGCGGCCCCTGAGAGCTGGGGTCAACCACAATCCGGGATCTCGGAACGATCGTGGAGGCGATTGGCGACAGGGCTCGAATACACGCGATAGGAGTCGCGGGGTTCGACCGGTCTTTGCTCTGCTCGGCGCGCGCCCGGCGTCACCTGCGCAGGCTGATCGCCCAAGCCCAGCCGCACCTCGCCGTGTGCTCCTACGACGAGATCGCACCGGGAATCAATGTTGAAACCATCGGAGTCATCCACGCATGAGCTCTCCTAGCCAAGCCCGCGTCTACCGCGGGAGCTCGGTGGACGAGCTCATCCCGAGGATTCAGCGGGAGCTCGGTCCCGACGCGATCATCCTGCGGCGGCGGGAGGGGTTGACGGGTGGGATTCTCGGCTTCTTCCAGCGCTCCTTCGTCGAGTTCGAGGCAGTTACCGGGGGGCCGCGGATCGACGTGTACGGCGAAGCGGGGGATGAACCGGCCTCTGAGCCCTCCTTCGCGCCGGGTTTGCCTCTGCTGGAGGTACCTCTTGTCACCCCTGCCCCGTCCTACGTGCACGAGCCGGTCGCGCCCGCGAGTGTCCATGTCGAACCGATCGCAAGCAGCGGCACCCTGACAGCCCAGGGTGCCTATGTGACAGAGCAGCTCGCCGCGCTCGCCATGGCCGGTTCCGTTGAGGAGACGAGGGTTCCCCGCGAGCCGAGCCCGCCCGCCCAACATCGTGACGAGCGCACCTCCGTGCACGTCACGAGCTCGTTTGCCGATGCGCTCGCCTCGGCGGAGGCGCAGCCCGTGTCGAGAAGGTCAAATGTCGCGCAAGAGCCCTGGAGCGTGCCCCCCGCGTCGCGCGGGGCCGGGCGCACGGGCGTGAGCGTCGAGAAGCGCCTGGTCGGCTTCGGGATGAGCGAGGCCTTCGCACGCGAGGCGATCGAGGCGGCGCGCGCTCACGTGCTCCCGTTGACGCCCGGAGCGGGCTTGGCGCGTGGGGTACGGGCAGCCCTCGCACAGCGAATACCCGTCGCTCCCGCGCTGCCGATCGCGGGCGCGGCAATAGTGGTCGTGGGGGCGGGCGGAAGTGGCAAGACGAGTTGCTGCGCCGCCCTGATGCGCGCCTACCGTCGCGCCGGCACCCTTCCAGCCGGCTACGCGGCACTCACGTGGAACGACGAGCGCCCCGGTTTGCACTTGCTGCTCAGCCCGCACGTGATGTGGCCCACCCCGATCGGCGCGCAGCGTTCGCTACGGGCTCTGCGCCGTGTTCGGGGCGAAGGCCTGCTCGTGATCGACACCCCCCGCCTGTCGCCGGCCGACAAGGCGGGAGTCCGCGAGCTGGCGGGTCTGCTCGGGGAGCTCAAGCCACAGCGGGTGGTGGTCGCGCTGCCCGCCACCCTTGGCGCCACCGCGGCCGCGCAGTTGCTCGAGGCACTGCGTCCCCTGGGTGCGAATGCGCTGGCTGTTACCCACGCCGACGAGACCGACCAGATCGGGGTCGCCGTCGAGGTCGCCTGTGCCTTCGGCCTCGCTCCCGAGCTGCGCCTCGATCGAAGTCGCTCGGGTGTTTGGCGCGTTGCCCGCATGGATCCCCACGGCCTGGCCGAGCGCCTGCTTCCATGAGTCGCTCGCAAGAGGAACTGCATGCGCGCGTACTTGACACGGTAGAACAATCGTCCAGTGTGGACATGTGGGTGCATCCACACCCATGCAACTTGCCGTAGACCCCGTATAGACCTCCTAGGGGCAGATGTACGACCGCGTGTCGTCCGAGACGGGCAGATGAAGCCAGAACGACATCACAGCGAGCCACACAAACTCCGATCACGACCGGCTCGCCTGACGGAGGTGCGGTCTCCCAAGGTGACCGAGGGGACTCCGATCGAGGTGGCCGAGGGCCAATCGCCCGAGGCGGTTGAGGAGCCGATGAAGTGCGTGTGGAGCGGCTACCCCGCCTACGAGCGCGACTGCCGCTCGCGTATCCCGGCGAGCGTCGTCTTGAAGGCATGGCAGCGCGAGATGCAGCTCAAAGGTACGCGGGAGGGCTTCTTCTACTTCCCCTGGCGCAGCGGCGTGTGGCTGGCGTTTGGCGCACAGGATGGGGGCGTGCGCGGCGTGTACTGTCCCACCCACTGCTCTGAGCGCGAGTCGCGCGGGGTGGAGGTGGAGGACCGCAGGGCCGACCAGCCCAAGGGGATCGCGCTGCAATAGCATTGCCCGTCCCGTGGCGCGCACTGCTGTAGCCGATCTCAAATCCCACCTCGACGAGACGGTCGAGCTGCGGGGGTGGGTGCACGCCGTGCGCGACCAGAAGCGCATGCAGTTCGTGGTGTTGCGCGACGAGACCGGCCTGGCCCAATTGATAGTGGGCAAGGAGGAGCAGCCGAGTGAGCTGAACGTGGCGATCTCCGCGCTGACCCCCGAGTCGGCTGTGACGGTTGCCGGCCTGGTGGTGGCCGACGAGCGTGTGAAGCTCGGGGGCCTTGAGGTACAGCTCGCGTCTCTGACCGTGGAGTCGCCAGCTGAGCCCGAACTGCCGGTGACGAGCGAGTCGACGCTCGACAAGCGCATCGACTGGCGCTACCTCGATCTGCGCCGTCCGGATCGGCGCCTGATCTTCGAGGTGCAGTCCACAGTGGAGCATGCGATGCGCGAATACTGGCGCGAGCAGGAGTTCATCGAGATCCACACCCCGAAGATGATGGGGTCCGCCTCGGAGTCGGGCGCTGAGCTGTTCAAGGTTGACTACTTCGAGCGCACCGCCTACCTCGCCCAGTCGCCGCAGTTCTACAAGCAGATGGCGATGGCGGGGGGGTTCGGGAAGGTGTTTGAGATCGGCCCGGTGTTCAGGGCCAACCCGTCCTTCACCTCCAGGCACGACACGGAGTTCACGAGCGTGGATGTCGAGATCGCGTGGGTTGACTCCCACGAGGACGTGATGGCCTTCGAGGAGCGGTGGCTGACGCACGTGCTCGGGGTTGTGGCCGAGCGCCATGGCGAGCAGATCTCAAGTGCCTTTGGTGTGGAGGTGGGCGCTCCGAACCTTCCCTTCCCGCGCATGAGCTCGGCCGCCGCCAAGGACCTGCTGAAGGCCGGCGGCCATGAGGTGCCTGGCCCCGATCACGACCTCGATCCACCGAGCGAGCGGGCGCTGTCGGCCATCGTGGCCGAGCAGACCGGAAGCGAGTTCGTGTTCGTCTGCGACTACCCGACGTCGGTGCGGCCTTTCTACCACATGCGCCACGAGGATCGGCCGACGCTCACCAAGAGCTTCGATCTGCTGTGGCGCGGGATCGAGCTCACGACCGGGGCCCAGCGCGAGCACCGCTACGAGCAGTTGCTGGAGCAGGCGCGCGAGAAGAAGGTGGAGGTGGAGCCGATCCAGTACTACCTCGACTTCTTCCGCTACGGGGCACCCCCGCACGGGGGCTTTGGCTTCGGGCTGACCCGCCTGCTCATGCAGATGCTGGGCCAAGAAAACGTGCGCGAGGTCACATTCCTGTATCGAGGGCCCAACCGCCTGGAGCCGTAGGCCCTCCCACCGCCCCCGAGGGGCGAGGGCGGTGGGAGTTTTTTGGGGAGACAAGAGGCGCGTCGCGTCCGTGCGGTCTCCCGGGTCGCCGGTCGCGCAACTTGCGGGACGCGACGATCGCTCTTTCGCGGGCGCCTATGAGTGGTGCGCTCGCAAATGGCTGGGTCGGGCGGCCGGCGCCTGCGCCTGACCATCCCATGGCACTAGGCGGCAATCGCGCTCTCCATGCAGTCCTCACACTCGCCCATCCCCTCGAGCTCGATTTCGAGGGGGGCGTGGTTGGAGGGCCGGCGTCCCTGCCGGTATGCATGCTTGACCTCGCAGCGGGTGATGTGTTCGGCGAGACGGCTGCTCGCCAGGGCGAGGTCTATGCGCAGGCCGTAGTCGCGTGCGTAGTGGCCATCGCGCTGGTCCCAGCAGGTGTAGCCGTGGTCGTCGGGGTGTAGGTGGCGGTAGACGTCGACCAGCTCGCCGTCGCCCAGGATGCGGCGCAGGTCCTCGCGCTCGGCGGTGGCGGTGTGGTACGAGCCCTCGAGCCAGGTGGGCTCGTAGACGTCGCGGTCGGATGGCGCGACATTGAAGTCACCGGCGATCAGAAGCGGGTGATAGTGGTCGCGGCAGGCCTGGTTGGCGACGGCCTCCAAAAAGGCCAGCTTGCCCGAGTCGTCCAGTTCTTGGCGCGTGGGGCCGGCGGGAACGTAGACCGAGCCGAGCGTGAGCCCGGCGCAGGTGGTCTCGAGCCAGCGTCCCTGTGCCAGGTCGTGCTGGCCGGCGAGCGAGAGGCAGCGATGGGTGACGCGGTGATCGGAGCGCACGAGGATCGCCACGCCTCCGTTGCGCCGGCCGGGGCTGTGCTGGGCGCGGTAGCCGAGCTGCTCCAGGCGCTTGTGGGGGAAGTGGCGGAAAGGGCAGCGGGTCTCCTGCAGGCAGACCATGTCGGGCCGCTCCCTGCGCAGCATCTCCGCGATGCGCGGCATGCGTGCACGGATGCCGTTGACGTTCCAGCTGATTACTTTGAGCCTCTGCTCCTCGGATGTCGTCATCGTGGCGGTCCCCCTGTTGCGATTCTGTGTGGTGATGTCTGTGTCTCGATCCTCATGTCCCGGTCCTCCTGTTGTGGAGACTCCCCTCGTGGAAAACAGTCGCTACACAAGAGTGGAAACTGCCTGCTACACAAAAGCGGAAACTATGTCCTACACAACTCGACACACTAGGCGAGGCAAGTAGAAACGTCTATGGGTCGAATGGCCAAATCAAAAGGTCGCAATTGGACACTTAGGTGCACGGGTGTCCGGGATTTGGGCGGATGCCGTCCGCAGACCGGTCTACCTTCCAAGTCATGCTCGTCAATGAGCTCTCAGACGGCGCAGAGATCGATCAGGTTCTGGTGGTGCGCGCTATCGAGCGCCGCTCCCGCAGGGATGGCGGTGACTACCTGCGCCTGCAGCTCGGCGACCGCACAGGGGCTGTGGTGTCGATGGTTTGGGAGGAGCTCGTCCAGATGGAGCGCCTGGCCACCCCAGGGGTACCGGTGCACGTGAACGGTCGCTACACGGTGCACCCGCGCTTCGGCCCACAGATAAACCTTCGTTCGCTTACGCCGGCCGAGCCGGGGAGCTTCTCACTGGAGGATCTGCTCGATGGCCCGGCGCGTACGCCTGAGCAGATGGAGGCAGATCTGCGCGAGCTGATCGCAACCGTGCGCGATCCCCACCTGAGCGCCCTGCTCCAGTACGTGTTCGGGGAGCGCTCGCCGCTGTGGGCACGCTATGAGGTCGCCCCCGCGGCCAAGTACTACCACCAGGCCTACCGTCACGGGCTGCTCGAGCACTGTCTCGGGGTCGCCCAGAGCGTGAGTGCGATATCGGCCACCTTCCCCGGCATCGATCGCGATGTGGCGGTGACGGGGGCGCTGTTGCACGACATCGGCAAGCTCGACGCCTATACGGAGGACCCTCAGAACATCGATCTCACAGACCTCGGTCGCCTGCACGGGGAGATCGCGCTCGGGTACTACCGCATCCGCCGGGCCATCGAGGACATAGAAGGCTTCCCGCGGGAGCTGGCGTGGGGGGTGCTTCACATCATCCTCTCCCACCACGGCTCGCTCGAGCACGGAAGCCCCGTTGTGCCGTGCACGCGCGAGGCGACGCTCGTCCACATGATCGACAACCTGGGTGGGCGGCTGGGGAGCTTCGATCGGATCGAGAAGGAGCTTGCTCCCGGGGCGCGCTGGTCGAGCTTCGACAGGGCGATCGGATCGGGGGCATGGTTCAGCGCTCGCGAGGCCCCCGAGCCCTCCGAGGAGTCTGCGCGCGAAGCCGCCTGACGAAGCTGCCTGACTGACGAAGCTGCCTGAGTTTCGCGCGCGAAAGGGTCCTGGGGGAGTCGCAAAAAGCCGCAAATAGCGAGCGCGCCGGCACCCACGCGAATACGTCTCGCCACCGGGTTCTATGGTTCTTTGGTGATGGCCAAGGACACCGAGAAGCTGATCCGCCAGCTGTCGCTGATTTCGTACCTGATGGCCGAGCGCAGGCCGGTCACGGCACTTGAGATAAGGCGCGACGTGGAGGGATACAGCGGCATGAACGAGGACGCGTTCGCGCGACGCTTCTACGCCGACCGCTCAGAGCTCGAGTCATTGCGCATCCAGCTCACCGTGGACCGACCCGCCGATGGGGCGGCCGAGCAGGAGAACTATTCGCTGCGCCCCGAGAACTTCCACCTGCCCGCGATCGAGTTCTCAGACGAAGAGCTCGCGGCGTTGCAGGCCGCGCTTCAGCTGCTCGACGGGGAGTTTGCCTACGCCGAGCCGCTGCGCCTCGCGCTGCAGCAGATCACCTGGGGACGTCCCAGCCCCCTGCGTGCCCCCGAGCAGCGCCCCGTGGCCCTCGGGATCACCGCCTCGGCCGGCGGGCACGAGCTCTCCGTGCGCCTCGCCAAGGTCGAGACGGCGATTTTCCGCAACAAGACGATCACCTTCGACTACTACACAATGGCGCGCGACGAGGTGGGGTCACGACGCGTGGACCCATACCACCTGCTCTTTCAGGGAGGCGAGTTCTACCTGCTCGGCCATGCGCACGAGCGAGAGGCCATCCGCGTGTTTCGCCTCTCGCGCATTCGCGGCAAGGTCTCCTATGCCACCAAGGCCGAGCACGACTTCAGGCGTCCCGCGGACTTCGACCCGCGCGAGTACGCCAACCGCTCCGAGTGGCAGCTCGGCGAGGAACAGGGGGTCGCCGAGGTGCTCCTGTCCGAGCGGATCGCTTGGCAGATCGAACGTCACTTCGGGCGCTACGCAGAGATCGCCGCGGCCTGTGGGGAGGAGCACGGTCGCGAGGACAAGCTGCTGCGTACGAGCTATTCCAACGCGCGCATGATCGTCTCATGGGTGCTGGGGCTCGGGGAGCACGCGCGACTGCTCGGCCCACCCGAGCTGGTGGAGGAACTCGCCCGGCGCCTGGCTCTGCTGGAGGAACGTCACGCCGAGGAGCTCGAGCTGGCAGCCGCCGTCCCCGCGATCGAAGAGTCGATCGGATCTCCCACCCGCTCCGCGGGGGCTTCCGCCGCACGGGCGGGGCGCAGGGCCGCCGCCGCGGAGCGCGATACCCAGAGCGAAGCGGCGATCCGCCCAGAGCGCTTCGCGCGGCTCGTGACGCTCGCGAGCATCCTCATCCAAGCCGGAAGGAAGGGGGAGCGCGTGAAGATCGCGGAGGTGTGCGAGCGGCTGCAGCTCTCAGGCGAGGAGCTGCGCGAGGACGTGAACGTACTCAACGTCGTCAACTTCGGTGGGGGCTCCTACGTGCTGTACGCCGAAATCCTCGAGGAGGTGGGGGAGATCGACGTGGACCCCGAGCCCTATAGCGACAACTTCGACCGCCCGGCGAGGTTGCTCCCCGTCGAGGCCAAGGCGCTCGTCGCGGCGATCGACTTGGTGGGAGAGCACATCCCGGAGGGGTCGCTTGCCTCGGCGCGCGAGAAGATCGTGGCGGCGCTCGGGCAGGACCCGATGGAGCAGGGTTTGCAGGTGGCCCATGCGAGGAGCGACGACTCCGAGGTGGCACGCACGATATCCCGCGCAATCGTCGGGCACAGGCTGGTTGAGCTCGACTATTACAAGGAGAACGAGGACGAGTTCTCGCTGAGGCGTGTCGAGCCCTATGCGTTGACGAACGGGCGTGAGGGTTGGTATGTCGCCTCGTTTGACCCCGAGAAGCAGGACGTGCGCCACTTCCGCCTGGACCGCATCAGGCGCGCCGAGGTGACAGACGAGACGTTCGAGCCGCGCGCCGAGGTCGATCCGGCTGCCGAAGTCGATGGTTGGATGCGTACCGGGGAGGTGCAGGCCTCACGTACCGCCCGCGTGTGGATCTCCCCCGAGCGGGCACGTTGGGCGCGCGAGCAGCGGCGTGTGAGCGACGAGCTCGTGGACGGCTCGATCGTCGTCGAGTTGAGCTTCGCCGGGACCGATTGGCTTGTGCGAGAGGTGCTCAAGGAGGCTGGAGACGCGGCGGTGCTCGAGCCCGAGGATGCCCGCGAGGCGGTGTTGGCGGCCGTGCGGCGCCTGCGGGCGGTGCCCGCCGGCGTTTCATGAGCCGCCGCGAGCAGATCAAGATGGACGGGGCGGAGTTGGCCTCGTTTCTCGCGGGGGAGCGGATCGTTACGTGTGCGACGACGGGCCCGCGCGGGTGGCCACACCTGATGCCACTGTGGTACGTGTTGCGGGTTCCAGGCAAGGCTGACCGGTCCTCTCCGCCGCACGAGGCCGGCACGGGCCCGCGGGTATGGGCATGGACTTATGCGGCGTCACAGAAGGTTCGCAACCTCGAGCGCGAGCCGCGCGCCACGCTGCAGGTGGAGGCCGGCGAGCAGTACCAGGAGCTGCGTGGGGCGATGTTCGAGTGTGAGGTGGTCATCCATCGCGATATCGAGACCGTGGGAGCGCTCGGACACGAGATCTTCATGCGCTATGCGTCCCCGCGCGGGGAGCCCCCGGTCGACGAGCTGCCACAAGAGGTGGGGGCCATGGTGCAGGCACAGGCGGCCAAGCGCGTGGCGCTGGAGTTCGTGGAGCGGCGGCGTGCGACTTGGGACCATCGCAAGCTCGCGGGCGTCTATTAGCCGGTCGGTGCGGACCATCCGTCAACAGGCCGCATTGCGAGGACCGTCCAGAAGGCTGTCTGCCGCTAGGCTGTGCGGCGAATGGAGTCTCTGAAGGGACTGATCCTCTCCGGGGGGAAGGGCACGCGTCTGCGCCCGATCACGCACACGAGCGCCAAGCAGCTCGTGCCGGTGGCCAACAAGCCGGTGCTGTTTTACGGGATCGAGGCCATGGCGGCCGCCGGTGTGCGCGAGGTCGGGATCATCATCGCCCCCGAGACCGGCGAGGAGATCCGCAAGGCAGCGGGGGATGGCTCTCGCTTTGGTGTGCGGATCGAGTACATCGTGCAGGATGAGCCGCTGGGGCTCGCCCACGCGGTGCTGACCGCCGAGCCCTTCCTTGGCGAGAGCCCATTCGTGATGTACCTGGGCGACAACCTCCTGCAGGGGGGCATCTCCGACCTCGTGTCGGCCTTTCGCGAGCATGGGCCCGACGCGCTGATCCTGCTCACCCCCGTGCCAGACCCACAGAACTTTGGGGTGGCCGAGCTGGCTGACGCGGCGCCCGGCGAGATCGGCCGAGTCATGAGGCTTGTGGAGAAGCCGGCCGAGCCGGCCACCGACCTGGCTCTTGTGGGCGTGTACATGTTCACCGCCCAGATCCACGACGCCGCTCGCGCGATCGAGCCGTCGGGGCGTGGCGAGCTCGAGATCACCGATGCGATCCAGTACCTCGTCGACGCCGGGAGACGAGTCGAGCCGCACATAGTGCGCGGTTGGTGGAAGGACACGGGACGGCTCGATGACATGCTCGAGGCCAACCGCCTGATCCTCGACAACTTGACCGAGTCGGTCGGGGGGGAGCTGATCGACTCACAGGTGGACGGACGGGTTGTGATCGAACCGGGGGCGCGCCTGGAGCGAACCACCGTGCGCGGCCCGGCGATTGTGGGCGCCGGAGCGGTGCTGCGCGACTGCTACATAGGCCCCTATACGGCGATCGGGGAGGACTGCCGGATATCGAACGCCGAGGTGGAGCATTCGATCCTGCTGGCGGGCTCCTCGGTGTGCGACCTCGACGGGCGCATGGAGTCCTCGCTGCTGGGGCGCAACGTGACGGTTCGCCGCGGCGATCGCCAGCCGAGGGCCTATCGTTTCATGGTGGGTGACAACTCGGACATTTCGATCCTTTGATGGGCTCCCGCGGCGCACCCGACCGACCGTTCCCGGTCGCCTCGTCCGCGCCCATCATTGACCGCATGCCGAGATGAGGTTGCTCGTCACAGGCGCCGCCGGCATGCTCGGCGCCGACGTCGCACGCGCCGGCGCGCGAGCGGGCCACGAGCTGATCCTGCCGGCCCGTGCCGAGCTTGACATCACCGACGCGGAGTCGGTGGAGCGGGCGGTCGGCGAGTCGAGCGCGCAGGCCGTCATCAACTGCGCGGCGTGGACCGACGTGGATGGCGCCGAGTCACAGCGCGAGGCGGCCGGCATCGTCAACGCAGAGGGAGCCGGCAACCTGGCGCGCGCCGCCGCCGCGGCCGGTGTGCCACTCGTGCACGTCTCCACCGACTATGTCTTTGACGGGGGGGCTCCGCTCGACGAGCACGGCGAGCCGAGGCCCTACGTAGAGTCCGATCCGACCGGCCCTCGCACGGTCTACGGCGAGACGAAGCTCAGGGGGGAGCGGCTCGTGCTCGAGGCGTCCGCTCGGCACACGGTGGCGCGTAGTTCGTGGTTGTTCGGAGCGGAGGGGAACAACTTCGTGGACACGATGCTGAGACTGGCGGGAGAGCGCGAGTCCGTGCAGGTGGTGGATGACCAGGTGGGCTGTCCCACGTGGACCGGGCACCTCGCCCCGGCGCTGCTCGGGCTGGTCGCGCGGGAGGTCCACGGTCTCGTGCACCTCGCGGGTGCCGGACACGTCTCGTGGAACGGGTTCGCCAGGGAGATCTTCCGCCAGGCCGAGATGGGGTGTCGCGTCGAGGGGGCTACGACGGCACAGATGAAACGTCCTGCCCCCCGGCCGGCGTGGTCGGCGATCGAGTCCGAGCGTGCGGATGTCATCCCGATGCCCGACTGGCGCGATGGGCTCGCGGGGTATCTCGCAGCCCGGAATGGGATGATGCGGGCATGAAGCTCTTGGTCTGCGGCGGGGCGGGGTTCATCGGCTCCAACTTCACCCGCTTGCGGTTGCGGGAGAATGGGGACGAGGTCGTGGTCCTGGACAAGCTCACCTATGCGGGGCGCAAGGAGAATTTTCACGATTTCTCCGATGCCCCTGGCTTCAGCTTTGTGCACGGGGCCATCGAGGACCCGCGGGCGGTGGCGAGCGTAATCGAGTCCCACTCCCCTGAGGCGATCGTCAACTTCGCGGCAGAGACGCATGTTGACCGCTCGATCGCCGAGCCCGACGCGTTTGTGAGTACGCATGCTCTTGGGACCTATGTGCTGCTCGAGGCTGCCCGCGTGCGCGGGCTGCGCTATGTGCAGGTGTCCACCGATGAGGTGTACGGCTCGATCGAGGACGGCTCGTTCACCGAGAGTTCTCCGCTGCGTCCCTCCTCGCCCTACTCAGCCACGAAGACGGGCGCCGACCTGCTCGTGCAGAGCTACTTCCACACCTATGGCCTGCCGGCGACAATCTGTCGGGGGTCCAACAACTACGGGTCCCATCAGTACCCGGAGAAGCTGATCCCGTTGATGATCCTCAATGCGCTCCACGGTGACTCGCTGCCTGTGTACGGCGATGGGATGCAGGTTCGCAACTGGATCCACGCGACCGACTTCGGACGGGCGATCGGGCAGGTGCTCGAGCACGGGGCACCCGGCGAGGTCTATAACGCAGGTGGCCCAGACGAGTGCCCCAACCTCGAGGTCGTCAAGCGCATCATCGAGCTGACCGGGGCCGGCGAGTCGCTGATCGAGTACGTCACCGACCGCCCGGGGCACGATCGTCGCTACTCGCTCTCCTCGGAGAAGGTCAGGGCTCTGGGGTGGGAGCCGCGCGTGCGCTTCGCCGAGGGCTTGGAGGAGACGGTCGCCTGGTATCGCGACAACGCCTGGTGGTGGGAGCCGATCCGCTCAGGTGACTACAGGGAGTACTACGAGCGCCAGTACGGTCGCTCGCTGGCCTGACCGGTTAGGCCCAGGCGTCTCTCATCGTGCCGGCTGCTGAAGGCCTGAGATCTTCCAGCGTGGGCCTTCCTTCACAAGCGTGAGGGTGGTAATGCGGTTCTTGCCGGAGTAGGTGCTCTTGACATGCGCTGTCGCGCTGGTGCCGTTCACGGAGATCGACTCGATGGTCATGTTGAGGGCGTCGATCTCATGGAGCTGCTTCTTCAGCACCGCCTGACACCCACCGGCGGTGCTCAGGCGGGCGGTCAGCGCCCCTGCCAGGTCGTTTTGGCAGAGCTTTTTCTGATCGCCCGCCGTGGCATCGCTCTGTAGGTCGGAGACCGTTTGGGCGACACTATGGCTTTCGCCCTTGAAGTTGCTCGTCGATGCCGTTTCACCGCAGGCAGCGAGCCCCACAACGAGCGCAAGTGCGCAGAGTCCGGCCGCGAAGTGTCCAGGTGAGGTCGTCATACGGGCGTAGCGTATGCGAGCGGGACGGGCCGTGCTGTTCCAACCGAGGTACGCCGCCCGCTTTCAAATGCCGGCCGGCGTCGTCTTGCGAGCGACGCCGGCCGGTGGAAGCCCCCAGCCTTGAGTGTTCAGCCCTGCTCGTCGTCGCGACGGTAGCCGAGCCGGGCGGAGATGTTGTCGGCGGTGGACACGAGGTGTGGGCCGAGCGCGTCGACGAGCTCCTCGAGTGAGATCATCGAGCTGTGTGCCGCGATGTTCACAGCTGCCACCACCTCGCGCGACTCGGTTCGTACCGGCGCTGAGATCGAGTGCAGGCCCTGGGCAAGCTCTTCGTCGTTTACGGCCATGCCCTCCTCGAGCACGTGCTCGAGTTCTGTGCGCAGGGCCTTCTTGCTCGTAATCGAGTTGGGGCCGCGACGGGCGAGCGTCATGTTGCCGATCAGGTCGCGCTGCTCTGACTCGGGGAGGTTGGCCAGCAGGACCTTGCCCATCGAGGTGCAGTAGGCGGGCAGGCGCGAGCCTGGGCGCAGGTTCATGTCGATCTTGTTCTGTCCGCGGCGGAAGCTGCGTGCGCGGTCGACATAGAGAATCTCGGGACCGTCGAGTACCGAGAGGTTCACGGTGTAGGAGGTACGTTGGCGCAGCTCCTCGAGGTATGGGCGGGAGTGCTCGCGCAGACCCGTCGAGTTCAACGCCGACATCCCGAGGTCTGTGACGCGTAGGCCGAGACGGTACTTGCGCGAGGCGCCCTGCTCGAGGAAGCCGAGAGCCACAAGCGTGATGACGTAACGGTGCGTCGTGGAGCGGCTCATCCCGAGGTCGTCGGCGATGTCGGCGATTCCGAGCACGGGACGCTCGGGTGTGAAGCAGCCGAGAATCGCAAGCCCACGCTCGAGCGACTGCGAGTAGCGTGGCTCGCGGAGGCTCGGTATCGACCACTCGCCTTCTGGTCTTGATTTGGAAGAATTCGAGCTTACTCTAGGCATCTGTGCGTTGGCCCCTATCCGTATGTGCCGGAGGTGCCTCTACATGGGTGCACCTCTGTTGAACAGTCATCATACTTGGGAATGCCGACGATCTCAATCGCGAACAGCGACTCGCACCGTGCTCGCTCGGTGGCCGAGTGAGCGCAGAGGCCAAGCCGCGACCGGACATTCCCGCCTCCAATCCTCCTGATGCCTGGTGGGCAGTGTGTATCCCCTTTATCCATGCCATTTTTATACTCATGTACGGGTTTTTACGCTTAAGCACATTTGGTGGGGGCTCAGCATCTGGAAGGATGCCGAGCTACTCAGAACTGAATATTCAAGGTCCGAACTACGCGAGGTGCTGACAACGTGAGGGAGCGTCTGACCTATGCCGGCGGCGCCCTGAGCGGCGCCCTGGACACGCAGTTCGAGGGGCGCCTCGCCGAGGCGCGCGCGGCCCCGCCCCGCCCCATTGCCCACCTCATCGCCGGGGAGCCCGTCGCGGAGGGCGAGCTGTTCGAGCGGCGCGAGCCGTCCGATCCAGACGGACACCTCAGCCATACATACGCGGCCGGCCCCGAGACCGTGGCGCGGGCGACGCAGGCGGCGCGTAGGGCGCAGGCGCAGTGGAGCGGCCTGTCCTACGGCGAGCGTTGCGCTCACATGCGCGCCGCGGGTCGAGCGATCGGTGAGCGTCACGTCGAGCTCGCGGCCGTCGTGAGCCTGGAGACGGGCAAGACGAGGGAGGAGTCGATCGCCGAGGTGCAGGAGGCGATCGATTTGATCGAGACCTACTGCGCCGCGATCGAGGCGGCCGGGGGGTTCACCTCACCGCTGGTGAGCCTCTCCCCGGCCGAAAGCAATCTGGAGGTGCTCAGGCCCTATGGCGTGTTCGGGGTGATCGTACCGTTCAACTTTCCGGCGGCCCTCGCCGTGAACATGTTCACGGCGGCCCTGATTGCCGGCAACACGGTGGTCGTGAAGCCTTCGCAGGCGACACCCTGGACGGGGAGTCTGCTTGGCGAGGCGATATCCGCCGCGGGGTTGCCCGCGGGGGCTTTCAACCTGGTGCACGGCGGAGCCCCGACCGGCCGCGCTCTCGTCGCGGGCGACGTCGATGGAATCGCCTTCACCGGCTCGGTGCCGGTCGGGCGAGAGATCGCACAGGCTCTGTCGAATGGTCGTTGGACGCGTCCCGTGCTGGCCGAGATGGGCGGCAAGAACCCGGCGATCGTGACGGCCAACGCAGACTTGGAGAAGGCGGCCGAGGGAGTGGCTCGAGCGGCGTTTGGGCTCTCCGGGCAGAAGTGCAGCGCCTGCTCGCGCGCGATTGTGGTCGAGGGGGTCTATGACGAGTTCCTTGAGCTGCTGCGCTCGTTCACCGGAGCTCTTCGTGTCGGAGACCCCTCGGATCGTGGGGCGGCGCTTGGGCCGGTGGTGGACGAGCGGGCGGTGAGGCGCTTCGAGGACAGCGTTGCGAGCGCTCGTGGCGATGGAACGATTGTGATGGGGGGGCGCCGGGTCGAGCTGGGAGGGCACTTCGTCGAGCCGACCGTCGTGTGCGACCTGCCCCGCGAGCATGCCCTGACTCGTCGCGAGCTGTTCCTGCCGTTTGTGACCGTGGAGCGTGTTGGGGACCTTGGCGGCGCGATAGGCGAGGCCAACGCTGTCGACTACGGGCTCAGCGCGGGGATCTTCAGTGAGGACGAGGGCGAGGTGAAGGAGTTCCTCGATGGGGTCGAGGCCGGAGTGCTCTATGTGAACCGTCGCACGGGGGCGACGACGGGGGCTTGGCCGGGATCGCAGTCGTTCTGCGGGTGGAAGGCAAGTGGTTTCACAGGCAAGGGGGGCCTCGGCCCGTACTATCTTCCGCAGTTCATGCGCGAGCAGAGCCGTACGATCGTGCGGTGACCGAGGCGCGAAAGGGAGCGACAGGGTGAGCAGATGGCTGAGCTGTCCGTGACCAGCGAGACCGAGCCGGGCCCGCCGGGGGGCTGCCGCCTCGCCCCGCGCATGGCGGTCGCGCTCGAGGAGTACCGGGAGAGGCTCTCGCGCACGAGGGAGTGGATGCGCTCGCGGGGCGTCGAGTTGCTGTTGCTCACACAACCCGAGCACTACAACTGGTTGTCGGGCTATGAGCCCACCAGCGCGTTCTACTTTCAGGTGCTGGTGGTGCCGGTCTCGGATGGGGCTCCCCTCACGCAGCTGTGCAACAGGACCGAGCTGCTGCTGTGCGAGGAGACATGTTGGGTGGGCGACATTCGCACGATCTGGACGTATGAGGATCAGACCGCCCCTCTGCTGGAGGTGTTGCGCGAGCGGGGCCTGGACGGGGCGGGGCGGATAGGCATGAACCTCTCCAGCTACCACCTCAAGCCACGCTACGCGCTTGAGCTGATGCGCGCTCTGCCGAATGCCGAGATGGTTGACGTGTGCGAGGAGCTCGACGACCTGCGCCTGGTCAAGAGTCCTGCCGAGATCGCGTTGCTGCGCAAAGCCGCCCACGTCGCCGACGCCGGCGTGACGGCCGGCATCGAGGCGATCCGCGCAGGCGTGGTCGACTTCGATGTGATGGCCGCCATACAGGGAGCGGTGGCTCACGCCGGAGGCGAGTTCCCGGCCTATCCGACGCTCGTGGACGCGCGCGGCACGCTGCACGGGACGCCTGTTGGCAAGGTGCTCGGCGACGGCGACGTGGTCTATCTGGAGGTGAGCGGGGTGGTGCGTCGCTATCACTGCAACATCTCGCGAACGGTCGTCGTGGGAGAGCCCTCCTCGCGGGTTAGAAAGCTCTATGAGGTGGTCGAGAACGCTCTGCGCCGCGCCACCGAGGCATTGCGCCCCGGGACAAGCGTGGCCGAGATCGTCGAGCTCGTCGAGGAGTGCCATCGCGGTTATGAGCAGAACACGTGGGGTCGGATCGGCTTCAGCATGGAGATTGCATACCCTCCGATCTGGATCGGGGCGCTGAGTCTGATGCGTGGGGATCCGCACACGATCGAGGCGGGAATGGTGATCACGATGGAGCCGGGCCTCTCCTACAGCGATGGTGCCACGATGATGCTTGGCAACAACGTGCTGGTCACAGAGGACGGGCCCGAGATTCTCAACGAGGTGCCGGTGGAGCTCTTTTGCAAGTGAGCTCGATTCGACCGGCCGCCCCCATGCGAGCCGCGAGCTTCTGCACGATCGCAGGCGACACCTCGTCGCCAACCCGACTCGCTCGCCCACGATGCCACTCACTTACAGGCAGTGAAGGGGGAGGGGCCTGATGCCTCAGCGGGACACCGTTCACTGGTACGCGGGGCCCTCCACCTTCTATCGCGCTCCCGCGCTGGCGGCCGAGGAGATCCCGCGGGGCTCGGTGGCGGTGCTCGGAGTGCCGCTGGACTCGTGGACGCTGGGGCGCAACGGCCAGCGCTATGCGCCGCGCGCCATTCGCGAGGCGTCGTTGTACCTGGCCGGCTACTACGGCCTTCAGACCGAGCCGGTTGGCTATGTGAATGTCTCCGATGGGCGCGTATGGACGGTGCCCGAGCGGCCACGCCTGTTCGACGCGGGGGACGTGCGCATCCACCAGGGCGATGTCCACGCGCAGATCGAGGCGATCGCCGCGCCCGTCGCCGAGATCACGGTGCGCGGTGGGATGCCGGTCGTGCTCGGCGGGGATCACTTCGTTCCCTACCCCTCGTTCATCGGATTCGCGCGGGGAGTGCGTGCCGGCAAGCCCGGCGCGAAGGTTGGGTTCCTGAACATCGATGGTCACTTCGACCTGTGGGACGAGTTCCGAGACATGGGGCGGCTCAACCACGGCACGTTCGCGCGACGCATAAGCGAGCACGAGGCAGTCGGGAATATGGTGTGGTGGGGGTTGAACGGAACCAATATCGCCGAGCCCGAGCAGCTGCGCATC